>CABIZZ010000001.1 GCA_902363395.1 Streptococcaceae bacterium | reverse complement strand
CTCGGCATAGACTTAGGTTGGAGAAGAAGCACCCTTAGCTCAACTGGATAGAGTACCTGACTACGAATCAGGCGGTTAGAGGTTCGACTCCTCTAGGGTGCATGGTCGCAAGACTGTGTAGCAATTGAATAGAAACGAGCACCCTTAGCTCAACTGGATAGAGTACCTGACTACGAATCAGGCGGTTAGAGGTTCGACTCCTCTAGGGTGCATAAAGCGTAAGCTTTAGTTCGGGAAGTAGCTCAGCTTGGTAGAGTACTTGGTTTGGGACCAAGGTGTCGCAGGTTCGAATCCTGTCTTCCCGATAGAGTAGAAAGGTCAGATGACCTTTTTTATTTTGTTTGTAACAAAAAAAGGCCGTGTGGCCTTTTTCTTTTATAACAATTGGTATTCGTCAATCAGCATGATGGTTTCTCGTCCCTTATTATCGACAATTCTGACTTGTCTTGGATAATAGGGGTCGAAGGGAATAAGGAAATCAACTGCAATTTCTAAGGGGAAGTCTTTTTGACTGAACCGTAAAGTTGTTTTTCCTTTTCGATTGATGAGTTCAAATTTTAGAACGGAGTTTAAGGGATAGACATGTTTGAGGTAGTTGTCAATGACATACCAGAAACTATCAATAATATCGTCTGGTAAACTGGTCATAACTCCAAAACTAGCATAGCGACCTCGAGTATTTGTAAACGCCATAGTATCTCCCTTCCTCTTTTTATTAAGTACATAGTACTTGTTTTAGATGGATATTGCAAGTATTAGGTTCGAAAAAAAGAGCTTTCGCTCTTTTCAACTTTATTTATTTCGCAGTTCAACATAACGGTTGTACCAAATTTTGATGTATTCCTCAGAGAAAGGACCTAATTGACTGTTAATCCAATCTACAAGGATTTTGACATTTTCTTTTAGGATAAAGTCAATGTCATCTGAATAGTTCATTTTACGTTTGTGCTGTTCGTATTCTTCTACGTCCAGCAGTTTCTTATCACCACCAGGAAAAACTTTGACATCAAGATCATAATCAATATACTTTAGTGCCTCTTGATCCATATAAAATGGACTGGCTAGATTACAATAGTAGGACACTTCATTATCGCGGATCATAGCGATGATATTGAACCAATACTTCTTATGAAAGTAAACGATTGCTGGCTCTCTTGTAATCCATCTTCTACCATCGCTCTCTGTAACGAGAGTATGATCATTGACGCCGATCAGTGCGTTTTCCGTAGTTTTTAGTACCATGGTGTCTCGCCACGTTCGGTGGAGACTTCCATCATGTTTATAACTTTGAATTGTAATAAAGTCGCCTTCTTTAGGTAGTTTCATAACTTACCAACTTTCTACAATCTAAGTACATCCTCTATATTGTATCATATTTTCATGAAAATAAGGGATTTTCATATGAATTTTTATTTAAAGGAATTCGCGAAGAGCTGTAGAAATGTCAGAGTAGTCGTAGCCTTTGCGAGCAAGTGCTTGAGTGAGGCGTTGTTTGAGTTCGTAGCCCTCATATTTTCGTGAGTATTTCTGGTGCTGTTTTTCTAGTTCCTTCATAATCAGGTCGAGTGTTTGTTCTTCATCTTGCTCGATGTCTAATTGGTGATAGGAGTGCTTAGCAACTTCATAACTAAAGCCTTTATTGATGAGATTTTGAGTGATTTTATCTTTTAAGGCTCTTGGTGGAAGTTTTTTAGCGTATTGTTTGGCTAATTTTTGGGCAGTTCGTTGAGCTACCTCGGAAAAATCAAATTCTGAGGTGATCTGATCTATATAGTGGGAAGAGACTCCTTTTTGAATGAGCTTTTGCTTGAGGAGATAGGGGCCCTTGTCACCTGAGAGGTGATTGGATTGAAAGATAGCCCGAGTATAGGCCAAGTCGTCGATCCATTTGTCTTCTTTTAAGGCGTTTATGACAGTTTCAATAGTGGATTCGTCGATTTTATGCTTGGCTAAGTAGTCGCGAACTTCGCGAGCTGTACGGGCCTTAAAAGAAAGGTGATAAAGGGCTAAATTCTTAGCATGGGAAAGCTGGGCAAAAGTTTGGATTTCCTTGAGTTCTTCCTGGCTAATTTCTTTATCTCGTGAGAGCATGAAGCGGACGATGGTGTCTTCTGTAATGTAGAGGGATTCGGCTTGATCAAGCTCTAGAAGGTAGAGACGTTTTTTCTTTTCTAATTTGGTGATTTTCATAGGTTTCCTGTTTCGTTTCGATTTTTTTGGGGGTTATGATCAATCTTTCTCTCTATATAATTCGTATTCTAATTGAGAAATATCTGTAATTCCTTGTTTTTCTTTTCAATTCTATCATATTCTAAACGAATGAGAAACTACATGGTATAATAGACATATGAATCTAAAAGTTAAACAAAGAATTCCTTTGAAAATCAAGCGAATGGGAATTAATGGAGAAGGGATTGGCTTTTACAAGAAGATCTTAGTCTTTGTGCCTGGGGCTTTAAAGGGCGAAGATGTCTTTTGCCAAATTACTGCGATTCGAAAGAACTTTGCAGAAGCCAAGCTCTTGTCTGTCAACAAGGCTTCCAAGTATCGGGTAACGCCAACCTGTGATATCTATGAGACCTGTGGGGGCTGCCAAATCATGCATCTGAAGTACAGCAAGCAGTTGGAGTTCAAAACGGACTTGCTGCAGCAGGCCTTGAAAAAATATGCTCCTAAGGGCTATGAAAATTATCTGATCCATCCGACGCTTGGGATGGAAAAACCACAGTATTATCGGGCTAAACTTCAATTTCAGACGCGTAAATTTAAGGGGCAGGTCAAGGCTGGTTTGTACGCCCAAAATTCCCATTATTTGGTGGAATTAAGGGACTGTCTGGTCCAGGATCCGGTCATTCAGGAAATCGCTAACCATGTAGCGGAGTTATTGACCTACTACCAGATTCCCATTTCAGATGATCGGAAGCAATTGGGTGTTCGAACCATCATGGTGCGCCGGGCTCGCAAGTCTGGTCAAGTCCAAATGATCGTGGTGACAAGTCGGCAAATCAATTTAACAGACTTGGTCGCGGATTTGGTAGAAAAACACCCTGAAATTGTGACGGTGGCAGTCAATCTGAATACCTCCAAATCTAGCGAGATCTATGGAGAGAAGACACAGATTATTTGGGGACAGGAGACCATTCGAGAAGGGGTCTTGGATTATGAATTTTCCTTGTCTCCTCGGGCCTTTTACCAGTTGAATCCTGAGCAGACCGAAGTCCTCTATAGTGAAGCTGTCAAGGCCTTAGATGTATCCCCAGAGGATCATTTGATTGATGCCTACTGCGGGGTTGGGACCATTGGTTTTGCCTTTGCGGACAAGGTCAAGAGTGTCCGGGGGATGGACATTATCCCTGAAGCGATTGAGGATGCCAAGTACAATGCTAAGCAGATGGGATTTGATAATACGCACTATGAAGCTGGGACGGCTGAGGAAATTATTCCTCGTTGGTACAAGGAAGGCTATCGAGCAGATGCAGTCATTGTGGACCCGCCACGGACAGGACTGGGGGTTCAATTGATTGACACCTTGCTGCGCTATGCCCCTCAAAAGATGGTCTATGTTTCTTGTAATGTTTCTACCCTGGCGCGGGACCTCGTGGACTTGACCAAGGTGTATGATGTCGTCTACATCCAGTCAGTGGATATGTTTCCTCATACAGCACGGACAGAGGCTGTGGTGAAATTGGTCAAGAAAGCTTAATCGAATAAGAATCAACAATGGATATTTGGGAAATCATGTATGAGAAGGCCAATCAGAGAGCCGAAGAGCTTTCCCAGGAGGAGCGTTAGATTCCTAGGAGCTTAGATGAGAGAAGAATGTGAGAGTGAAAGATGGACAATAAAATTGATGTATCGATTCCCGTTGCTCAAGTCATTGATCAACATCCGGAAGTATTGGACTTGTTGGTGGAGTTGGGCTTTAAACCCTTAGCCAATCCGATCATGCGCAATACAGTTGGGCGCAAGGTTTCCTTGAAGCAAGGATCAAAATTAGAAGGTACTCCTATGGAGAAGATTGTGCGAACGCTAGAGGCCAATGGCTATGAAGTAGTGGGGCTAGACTAATGAGTGATGAACGAATTCATGTCTTGAGAGACATCTTATTAGAGCTTCATCATGGGGCCTCTCCTGAGTCGGTCCAAGAGCGCTTTGATGCGACCTTTAGCGAGGTGTCTGCGATTGAGATTTCCCTCATGGAGCATGAACTGATGAACTCCGATGCAGGTATCACCTTTGAGGATGTCATGGAGCTGTGCGATGTCCATGCTAATCTCTTTAAGAACGCTGTACAAGGGGTCGAAGTGGCAGATACCGAACATCCAGGTCATCCGGTTCAGATCTTTAAACAGGAGAATCTAGCCCTTCGGGCCGCTATGATGCGGGTCCGTCGCTTGCTGGATAATTATGAGACGACGGAGGATCCTGAGATGATCCAGGAGATTCACAAAGGCCTCTTGCGTCAGTTGGGCTTGGTGGGTCAATTTGACCGGCATTATCGTCGCAAAGAAGAGCTGATGTTTCCCATTATGGAGCGCTATGGGCATGATTCCCCTCCCAAAGTCATGTGGGGAGTGGATGACCAGATTCGAGAACTCTTTGCGAAAACTATGGACGCGGCCAAGAAACTGCCGGATTCTGGTATTTCTGAAGTCAAAGAGCGCTTTGAAGCCTTTGCACAAGAGTTTGAGGCTATGATCTTCAAGGAAGAATCGATCCTCTTGATGATTTTGCTGGAGGCCTTTACTCAGGATGATTGGCTCTCCATCTCGGAGGAAAGCGATGCCTATGGCTATGCCATTATCATTCCGAGTGAGAAATGGGTACCGAAACGTGTGGACTTCAAGGAAGAAGGAGCAAGAGAGTCAGAAGATTCAGGTGAGGCCAGTCTTTCTTCAGATGGAGGCGAGGAGCACCGTCAGGTTATTGAGACTCCTGAGGGACAATTGACCATTACCTTCACGCCTAAGAAAAAAGAAGAGAGCTCCGACCGCCAGCAACCACAAGCTTTTGGCCATGGATTTTTATCGGTGGAGCAGGCGAATTTGATCTTGAACCATCTACCGATGGAGATCACCTTTGTCAATAAGGATGATATCTTCCAGTATTACAATGATGCAGCGCCCTTTGAGGAGATGATCTTCAAAAGGACGCCGTCGCAGGTAGGACGCAATGTCGAATTGTGTCACCCGCCAAAATATTTGGAGAAGGTCAAAGCCATCATGCAGGGGCTTCGAGAAGGGAAAAAAGACAAGTACGAAATGTGGTTCAAATCCGAATCACGTGGGAAATTTGTCCATGTCACCTATGCGGCAGTGCGTGATGAAGCAGGAGATTTTCAAGGTGTCTTGGAATATGTCCAGGATATCCAACCCTATCGGGAGATCGATAGTGAATTTTATAGAGGATTGGAGTAAGAATGAGCTACGAAAAAGAATTTATGAAAGAATTTGAGGCCTGGATCAAGACCCAGGTCATGATCAATGAGATGGCCCTGACAGAAAGCAAGAAGGTCTATGAAGAAGATCAGGACGAGCGGGCCAAGGAAGCTATGATCCGCTACGAGAGTCGCTTGGATGCCTATCAATTCCTTCAAGGGAAGTTTGCTAACTACCACGAGGGGAAAGGGTTCCACGATCTTCCAGATGGCTTGTTTGGAGAGAGAACCTATTAAAAGCTCTTTGTGAAGGCCTTTTACTGGCTGGATTGGGCTGAAAATAGTGCAATGACTTGATTTTTCGAGGGATTGTGTTACAATAAAAAAGTTGAACACACATCAACGAATTATCGAAAGTAATATTGGTGATGAAACCTTGTTGCCTTAGGGATTGATCACTGGATACGTAGGAGGAAAAATGGCAAAGAAGAACGTTAACCGTGCGAAACAATACAAACATCAAAATAGACATCTTTTGAAAAAAGCTGTCGCAACTGTAGGAGCAGCTGTTAAAGAAGCACCTAAGAAAGTTGAGAAAGCAGCAAAAGCAGTAGCGAAAGAAGTGAAACAAGCAGCTTCTTCAGTAGAAGAATTCGCTGCAAGCTTGGAAGGTGTAGCACTAGATCGTGCGCAAACATTCTATGATGAAGGTATTCGCTCTGTTGCGGACTTCGCAAACTGGACAGAGAAAGAGTTGTTGGCCCTTAAAGGAATCGGCCCAGCTACTATCAAAAAATTGCAAGAACTTGGTGTCAAGTTTAAATAATCGCTTTGTGATTTCTTGCTATTTCCAGGAAAACTTGATAAAATGAACCTGTTAGAGGTGTTTTGAGTCCCACATTTTACAGAAAGTGGCGGTGCTGAGAAGTCCACAAATGTGTCAAAACTAGTTGCTAATGGATGAAAAATTGAAATAAAAATGTCTTTTTGTTTAAAAGACGAGAGATGCGGGCGTTGCCCGAAATTGGGTGGTACCGCGGATTAATACATTCGTCCCTGTCAGATTCATGACAGGGACGATTTTTTTGTAGAAAGCGAGGGGGGAAGATGACAAGAGCAGAGTTACCAGAACGAATCGAAACGGAGCGTCTAGTCTTACGAGTCCGAACAGTGGCTGATGCAGAGGACATATATGCTTACGCCAGTTTGCCAGAAGTCTCCTACCCAGCAGGTTTTCCACCCGTCAAGACCTTGGAAGATGAGATTTATTACCTAGAGCATATCCTTCCCGAGCGCAATGAAAAGGACAATCTCCCAGCAGGATACGGCATTGTAGTCAAAGGGACTGATACCATCATCGGCTCTGTTGACTTCAACCATCGCCACGAAGACGATGTGCTAGAACTTGGCTATACCTTACACCCAGACTATTGGGGTCGAGGCTATGTGCCAGAAGCAGCGCGTGCCTTGATTGATTTGGCTTTTAAAGAACTGGGACTTCACAAGATTGAATTGTCTTGCTTTGGGTACAACCTTCAAAGTCAACGAGTCGCTGAGAAGCTTGGTTTCACCCTCGAAGCTCGCATAAGGGATCGCAAAGATGCCCAAGGCAATCGCTGTGATGATTTGAGATACGGCTTGCTGAAGAGTGAGTGGGAGGTGGATTGATGCATGTTTTCATCATTGGGGCTCCAGCTGCAGGGAAAATGACCATAGGTCAGGAACTTTCGAAACTCACCGGTGCGACTCTCTTTTTCAACCATCAACCCATCGATTTTGCACTCGAAATCTATCAGGATTTTACGGAAGAAATGTGGGAATTTGTTCGTAGCGTTACCTTTTCTTTTCTTGGAACAAGCGCCAGGCATCATCGGTCGGTGATTTTAACAGGTGTAACTGATTTTTCAAATCAATACCATCTGATGTATTTGAAGGATATTCAAGATTTATTAAATGAGTATCATCAAGAGATTCTCTTTGTTGAATTAGAAACGTCTCTTGAGGAGCGCTTACGTCGCAATCGAACGGAGAATCGGTTGAAGTACAAACCCTTGAAACGGAATTTTGAGGTATCTGAAAGAGAAATTTTAGAGACTGATAAAACAGATCAACTTAATTCTCAAAAGCAACCGAGTGGTCTTCACCACTACCTGAAAATTGATAATACGAATCTGTCTGCAGAAGAAGTCGCAAAGCAGATTCAAGAAAAAATGAAAACAATAGAGAAAGGACACACACATGTCTAAAGAACTTTCACCTAAATACAATCCAGCCGAGGTTGAGGCTGGTCGTTACCAAAAATGGCTTGACGAAGATGTTTTTAAGCCTTCAGGCGATAAAAAGGCTAAGCCTTATTCTATCGTTATTCCACCACCAAACGTAACTGGAAAACTCCACCTCGGTCACGCTTGGGATACAACTTTGCAAGATATCATCATCCGTCAAAAACGTATGCAAGGTTTTGATACACTTTGGCTTCCAGGGATGGACCACGCTGGGATTGCCACTCAGGCTAAGGTTGAGGAACGCTTGCGTGGTGAGGGCATTACTCGTTACGATCTCGGTCGTGAAAAATTCCTTGACAAAGTCTGGGAATGGAAAGACGAATATGCTACTACTATCAAGGAACAATGGGGCAAGATGGGGCTCTCTGTTGACTACTCTCGCGAGCGTTTCACGCTTGACGAAGGTTTGTCAAAAGCCGTTCGCAAGGTCTTTGTGGACCTTTACAAGAAAGGTTGGATCTACCGTGGTGAGTTTATCATTAACTGGGACCCAGCGGCTCGCACAGCCCTTTCTGATATCGAGGTGATTCACAAGGATGTCGAAGGTGCCTTCTACCACATGAACTACATGCTGGAAGATGGCTCACGCGCCCTTGAAGTGGCGACTACTCGTCCTGAGACTATGTTTGGGGACGTTGCGGTTGCGGTCAATCCAGAGGACCCACGCTACAAGGACTTGATTGGTAAAAACGTCATCCTTCCTATCGCTAATAAACTCATCCCAATCGTTGGTGATGAACACGCAGATCCTGAGTTTGGTACTGGTGTCGTGAAAATTACGCCTGCCCACGACCCAAATGACTTCTTGGTTGGTCAACGCCATAACTTGCCACAAGTTAACGTCATGAACGACGACGGAACCATGAATGACTTGGCCTTCGAATTTGCAGGTATGGATCGTTTCGAAGCTCGTAAGGCAGTCGTTGCCAAGTTAGAAGAAATCGGTGCCCTCGTCAAAATCGAAAAACGTGTCCACAGTGTTGGTCACTCAGAACGTACAGGTGTTGTGGTCGAGCCACGCTTGTCTACGCAATGGTTCGTTAAGATGGACCAATTGGCTAAAAATGCTATTGCCAACCAAGATACAGATGATAAGGTAGAATTCTACCCACCTCGTTTCAACGATACCTTCCTTCAATGGATGGAAAATGTCCATGACTGGGTAATCTCTCGTCAGCTCTGGTGGGGTCACCAAATCCCTGCTTGGTACAATGCCGAGGGTGAAATGTACGTCGGTGAAGAAGCTCCAGAAGGTGACGGATGGACTCAGGACGAAGACGTCTTGGATACTTGGTTCAGTTCAGCCCTTTGGCCATTCTCAACCATGGGCTGGCCTGATGTCGACTCAGAAGACTTCAAACGTTACTTTCCAACTTCAACCTTGGTAACAGGTTACGACATCATCTTCTTCTGGGTGTCTCGTATGATCTTCCAATCATTGGAATTTACTGGCCGTCAGCCATTCCAAAACGTTCTGATTCACGGTCTCATCCGTGACGAGCAGGGACGTAAGATGTCGAAATCTCTCGGAAACGGAATTGACCCAATGGATGTCATTGAGAAATACGGTGCCGATGCCCTTCGTTGGTTCCTTTCAAACGGTTCTGCACCAGGGCAAGACGTGCGCTTCTCTTACGAGAAAATGGATGCTTCATGGAACTTCATTAACAAGATCTGGAACATCTCTCGCTACATCCTCATGAACAATGAAGGCTTGACCCTAGAGCAAGCAACTGCTAATGTTGAAAAAGTGGTTAACAAGGAAGCTGGAAACGTTACTGACCGCTGGATTCTCCACAACCTCAATGAAACCATCGGAAAAGTCACTGAAAACTTTGACAAATTTGAATTCGGTGTGGCTGGACACATCCTCTACAACTTCATCTGGGACGAGTTTGCGGACTGGTACGTTGAGTTGACTAAGGAAGTCCTTTATAGCGATAACGAAGAAGAGAAAGTCATCACACGTTCTGTTCTCCTTTACACTTTGGACAAGATCCTTCGTCTCCTTCACCCAATCATGCCATTTGTGACAGAGGAAATCTTTGGGCAAATCTCAGAAGGCTCTATCGTGACAGCAGAATACCCAACTGTTAACCCAACCTTTGAAGACCTTGCTGCCCACACTGGTGTAGAAAGCCTCAAAGACTTGATCCGTGCTGTTCGTAATGCGCGTGCGGAAGTAAACGTTGCTCCAAGCAAGCCAATCACGATTCTTGTTAAGACAAGTGATAGCGATTTGGAAGCCTTCTTTAACAGCAATGTTAACTATATCAAACGCTTCACAAATCCAGAACACTTGGAAATCGCATCAAACATCCCTGCACCTGAACTCGCGATGTCAAGCGTCATCACTGGAGCAGAAATCTACTTGCCACTGGCAGACCTCCTCAATGTCGAAGAAGAACTCGCTCGTCTCGATAAGGAACTGGCTAAATGGCAAAAAGAACTGGATATGGTCGGTAAGAAGCTCTCTAATGAACGCTTCGTAGCCAATGCCAAACCAGAAGTCGTCCAAAAAGAACGCGACAAACAAGCCGACTACCAAGCCAAATACGATGCGACCGTAGCACGTATTGATGAGATGAAGAAGTTGGTTAAATAAACATAGAAACACGGCGGAATGCCGTGTTTTTTTGTATAATAATGTTAAATATACATTAAAAGAGAGGTAGATTTATGCCTTATGAAATAGGTGGAAGAGCAGATAAATTAGGTAATAAATATGAGTTCAATTGGATTGTTTTGAAATTTATTGATATCATAGCTGAAAAAATAGATGCTATAAAAATTGAACCAATTGGTCCCGAAGCTGATCGTGTGGATGTTTTAGTAAGATATAGAAATGGGAGTAAGGAGGCACAACAATGCAAAGGAAGAAATGCTAGTAAAGAAAATTGGTCTCTTGCGGATTTAAATCAAAGAGGAATTCTTAATAGTTGGAGGAGACATTTAGAAAGGGATCCACAAGTTAAGGTTTCATTAGTTAGTCCACTACCGTTTATAAGTTTCTCTGATTTGATTTATAGGGCTAAAACTAATGATGATGATCAGTATTTCATTGAATATCAGGTTCAGACATCTTCAGTAATCAGTAGCTTATTGAACGATTATATTAAATATTTAGGTTTTTCTAAGGAAAAAGATATTCGAAAAGTTATAGATTTTTTAAGTAGAACGGTGATTAGGCAAGAACCGTATCCAGATAATGAAGAATTTATTAAAGATAAGGTTAGTCAATATTTTATTGGTGATGCTACTAGCATAAAGTCAAAATTCATTAATTTAATTTTACAAGGTGAAATTTATGGAAGATGGCTTTCATTTCAGGATTTAGAGAAATTTATTAAAAATGAGAAAATTGAATTCAGAAATTTAGCACGTGATGATAGGATAATGCCTAGAATACATATTTTAAATGATGAGTATAAAAATAGCTTTAAAACATTGGATTCGGGTCTAAAAATTCGCACACAATTTGATGAATGTAAGAAATATATTCAAGAAGGAAAGTCAATTATCATTCACGGTAAAGCTGGGAATGGTAAAAGCGGTTTAACAGAAAATATTATTGATTGGTGTAATAAAAGTAATATTTTACACTTAGATTTAAAACTAGATTGTTATATTCCTGAGGGTACGGCACAAGGATGGGGGGAGAAATTAGGATTTCCTGCTAGCATTAGTTATTGTTTGAACGCTTTTTCTAAAGAGAATAATGTTGTTCTTATATTAGATCAACTAGATGCGTTAAGATGGACAGCAAGAAATTCTAAAAGTTCACTTGTGACTTGTTTGGAGTTGATTCGAGAGATACGGAACCTCAATTTGGAAAGAGAGAATAAAATCTCAATTATTTTTGTTTGTAGAACTTATGATTTAGAAAATGATAGCGGAATTAAGGCGTTATTTGAAAATAAATCGAAAGATGATGCAGAGTCTTGGCATAAAGTTGAAGTTAATGAATTATTTGAAAATGAGGTTGAGGAAATTTTAGGGAGTAAATACCATAATTATCCAAACAGATTAAGACAGTTGTTGAGAACCCCGAGTAATCTTTATATTTGGGAACAAATTAATTACAAAGAAGAATACTATCAAATAAAAAATACTTATAACCTAGTTGATAAATGGTGGAGGGATTTATCAGAAAAATGCCAGGAAGCCGATTTAAGTGAAGATGATCTGAATAAATTAAAAGAAAAACTTGTCAATTTATTTGCTGATACAGGTAAAACCGTGTTTAGTAAGAGAAGAATAATAGGTAATGAGAAAGCTCTGCGATATTTAATTAGCCAAGGGATGTTAACAGAGCGTTCCAACAAAGTTTCTTTTGTTCATCAGTCATTCTTAGATTGTTTTGTTGCAGAGCAAATGATTCTTGATTACTACGATAATTATGACGATATAAATGAAATTATTGGAGATAAAACTCAACAGAATCCAACAAGACGTTATCAATTTCAAATTTTTCTTCAATCATTATTAGAAGAATCAGAAAAAGATTTTTTAGATTTTGGAACTAAATTAATAAAGAGTAATAATGTCAGGTTTAATTTCAAATATGTTTTCTTTGAAATCTTAGGAAGTATTCAAGAACCATCTAAAAAGATTTTAAATTATATAGCAGATCTGATTCAAGATATAAATTATAGAAATCATTTATGCCAAACGGTAATTAGTGGTCATCCTGCATATGTTAATTTTTTAGTAAAAAAGGATGTGTTGCAAAAATTTTTAGATATCAATAAAGCATTAGTAATTAACTTATTAAGCAGTATTTCTCCATATTATACAACTGAAGCTACTCAATTTATAAGAAATGCTATAAAAATTTCTGATGATAAGCACGAATGGCGTAGTTGTTTTTATAGTGACTATAATAATGATTCTGAAAACTTTTTTAATTTAAGATTACATTATTGGAGTGATTTTATTGAAAATATAGAATTCTATGATGATTACTATAAAAATTTAAATTATTATAAAATTAAAGTGATTTGCTTATTACTTGATAAATTTCAAGACTCTGATAATAGCAATAGATTTTATAATGAATCAAAGAATTTCGATGAAAACTCCCATAATTACATAGATAAAAATTGTATACAAATCGTCCAAATATTATTACCTTATCTTAGAAAGTATTCCGAGAATAATTCAACTAAATACAATCTAGCCTTGAAAGAACGCGATAGCTTACAAAGATATTACCTTCATTTATTAAATGAAGCAAATAAATATTTAATTTCGAAACATCCTGAGATTTTTTTGAAAACTTATAGTAATTATATGGGAAAAGGTGATTATCTCTATAATGAAGTTATTTTAGATGCTTTGCATAATTTACCAGAGAGTTATTCTGATAATTGTATCGAATACTTATTGATTGATTTTAATAAAACACTCTTTGAAAAATCCCAAGGTTATGAAGAAAAATTGATTTTAGCCAAACGATTGATTTCTAAGGTCTCAAAAAGATGTTCATTAGAAATGTACCATAAACTTGAAGAACAAATTATTCATTATGTATCACCTGAGGCTAAACAAAGACTAGCAAGGAGAATTGAAACAAATAAATCTCAAAATGATTATAGGGTTTATTGGCCATTTTGGGGAGATTTTCAGTATAGATTGCTATCAGTTTTACCGAAAAACAGAATGAGTAAAGAAGCTATCGAATTACTAAAGGTATTAGAACGATCTAATAGTTTTTCTGATTCTTTTTATGGCTCACATTGTGGAAGTGTAGTATCTCCGCTACAAGGAAAGGATATTTCTGCTAAATCTTGGAGAAATATTCTCATCAGTTCAAAAGGTGAGACTAAATGTAGATGGGATAGTGAGAGGCAAATATTTATTGAGTCTTCTCCCAGAGAATTAGCTAGGGATTTTAGAAATGCTGTTTCTAAAAATCCTAAAGAATACGTTTCTTTATTTTTAAACTTATCGTCCAATCATAAAATCAATGAACATTATATAGATGGTCTACTAGGTGGAATTGTAGACTTAGAAAAAATTCCAGACCCTGTTTTAAGTGACCTTGAATTCATACTATTAAATTTTGTAAATGAAGATAATTGGGAGAATCTTTATTATTTTTTCCGAGTCATAGAGGAACACGCAAGTATGGGATGGTCCGATGAAGTTTTTGGAAAGCTTAATTATTATCTTAAGAAAACTGATTTAGATGTTCTTGATAAATTTAACGAGAATCAAACTCTGGAAAATTATTTACAACAGTCATACTCAACTTTAAGAGGTCATGGAATACACGCTTTGACAAAACTAATAGAAAATTCACCAACAAACATTTCGTACTTCAAAAATACTATTATTTCACTTGCTAATGATAAGACTGACTACGTACGCTTAAATACTATTTTTCTTCTGTATATAATTTTAGATTTAGATAAAGATTTTGCTAGAGAGTTATTTAGAGGGATTTTTACGGATGAAAAGATGATAATTCATTGGTATAGTAACTACATTTTGTTTAGACTATACGAAGATGAAAAAGAACGAATTCAATCTTTATTGCAATTAGCTTTCGATTCAAAAGATACATTACTTGTAAAAAATGCCTCATTTCTGATTACAGAAATTTACTTAAATAAAGGAGAAATGGAATCATCTGTTTATAGTGGAAGTGCACTTCAAGCAGAAGGTATTTGCCAGATGGCAATAAATTATTTAAAGGTAAAGAACCATGAAGAGAAATCAAAGAAGATTATACTTCATTATTTAAGTGAGAATATTACAAATTTAGAAAAAATTTTACCTCAGTTATTCAGGGATGGTTTGTTGGATATTAAAGAAGATAGAGATTTAATACTTAAACTACTAACTTCAGAATATAAAGATAAGTTATATTATTATTTTTTAGAATCTCTTGAAAAACAAGTATCGATTTCAAATTATACAACCATCATTTTTGAAACAGTGTCTAATATTGTGAGCAAAAACAATAAATTGAAATTGGAAACATATTATTATAGACGAATAGAAGAATATCTTTCTAGGTTAATGATACAGCTTTATGATGAACACAAAGGCGATGATGTTGCTGATAATTGTTTAGATATTATTGATCAAATGTTTGAAAATGAGTTTGGTAGCTCGCGAATTCTAATCGAAGAATTGATGAATAAATAAAAAATGCTGAATCTCTGTTCTCAATAAATTATTCATGTTATACTAGAAAAGTCAATATTTTAGAAAGCAGGTTACTACATGACAAATTCTGTAAGTTCGAACCGACCTGAGAAGTACAACATTGCAGCTTTCTTCTCAGGTGTTGGGGGAATTGAGTTGGGATTTGAACAGACCAACGAGTTCAGAGTGGTGTATGCCAATGAATTTGATAAGTATGCGCGTCAGACTTATCGTTTAAATTATCCAAATACGCATTTGGATAGTCGTGATATTCATGCGGTGCAACCGGAAGACATTCCGGCTGAGCGCGTGGATGTGATTATGGGAGGTTTCCCTTGTCAGGCCTTTAGTATTGCGGGTTATCGCAAGGGCTTTGATGATGATCGTGGCGATCTTTTCTTCGAATTGCTTCGCATGATTGAGGGGTGCAAACCTCGCGCCATTTTTATCGAAAACGTCAAGAACATGGTCGGTCATGACCACGGCAATACCTTCAAGGTTATTCGTGAAGCCTTGACCGAGAACAACTACTTCATCAAGTGGAAGGTTCTCAACGGGAAAGACTATGGGAATATCCCACAAAACCGCGAGCGGATCTATATCGTTGGTTTTGATACTAAAGAAGCCTACGACTTATTTGAATTCCCAGAGGAAATCAAACTAACAACGACCTTGGCTGATGTCATTGATTTTGGTGCCAAGCCTGATGAGGCCTACTATTATCGAGAAGGGAAACAAAATTTCTACGATCAGTTGAAGTTTGAAGTGACTAGTCAAGATACGGTTTATCAATGGCGTCGTCAGTATGTCCGTGAAAACAAAAACGGTGTAGTCCCTACCTTGACAGCCAATATGGGAACAGGTGGACACAATGTTCCATTGATCTTGACTGACACTGGGGAGATTCGGAAGTTAACTCCCAAAGAAACCTTTAATGTTCAAGGCTATCCTAAATCCTTTAAAATCCCTGAGGGAGTTTCCAATGGTCAGCTCTACAAACAAGCTGGAAACAGTGTGGTTGTTCCTGTGATTAAACGCATTGCAGAGCGGATTGCTTTTGCCCTTAATGAGAGCAATGGGCCGTCTCAACTGGATCGTTCAGGAAAATTTGCCATTATCTACACCAAGATGAATGGTCAATTTGAAGGTCAGTCTTATGTGAAAGATTTTGTCTCCACTTATGAGGAAGCAGAGAAGAAGATTGCCTCCTATGAGGATGGGCTTGCAATTTTATCGGATGAAGATTATTTCAGATTGGTAAAAAAACGTGGGAATTTTGAGTTTTACAGCATTATTTAACGAATTATATAAGTAAGGGGACTAGTGAAAAACTAGTCTTCTTTTGATATACTTAAATAAGAAGTGAGGATTGAATGATGTGGGAACACCTAAAACAAGAACAAAAGGATAAATACAAGACTCTCATTACCAATTTTGCTAGTCTGAGTGAAGCATTTTCTCAAAAAGCAGAAGGTGAAGATTCTGATGATCGAGAAAGCTATGTTGCTCCGATTGTCAATTCAAAATTCCAAGAGACTGTTTTCCAAAAAGCTTTTCATGCGGTTGGTGAGGATATTGCTAATACCTCCTATGATGCTTCGGTTGTCGTTGATGAGCAACATAAGTATTTGGTTGGGATTAAATCCTTTGGTTTGGACTCAGGGGATCAAAAGATTGCTCAGTTCAAGAAAGATTCACAGTCTTGGAATGAGCTGTTGAGTGAAATTCGATTTCAGGCTGATATTTCACCAGACAAGGAAACCGCTGATAACGAAAATCGTGCTCGCTATGAAAAACTGGCCCGTGAGATTGCGACCTTGCGAAATCAACGGATTGAATCATCCAAAGCACTCATAAAGGGATTACATTCTGACGCTAGTCACATAGAAGCTGTGTATCATGTCTTGATGCCGACCTCGAAAGGTCACAAACCTCAGATCCATGTGGGAGAGACGACTTATCTGCCGGTTGACCTAGACCATCTCAAGATTTTAGGCTCGACAACCAAGAACAATCCGACAAATTTCCGTTTTACAGATGGCCATCATGATTATAAATACACGGCTGCAGATAGTCAGCTCCATA
The DNA here is from genome assembly GCA_902363395.1 of Streptococcaceae bacterium. Classification (GTDB taxonomy): domain Bacteria; phylum Bacillota; class Bacilli; order Lactobacillales; family Streptococcaceae; genus Streptococcus. The sequence goes on along the minus strand of CABIZZ010000001.1, from coordinate 1,513,047 downwards.
TGACCTTTAGGAATAAGGAGATTGTAGTTGACACCTGGGATGTGAATTATGTCGAAGATCCCTTTTATCTTTTTGAACACCTTCATTTATTGACTTCGGAAAAAAGTGATTCGGAGATTCTTGAGACGGTGTCGTGGGCAATTACAGACAAACATGGAAATGTAGAAGAAAATTCTGGCTTTAATGCTTTTAATGGTGGATCAAAGTTGGCCAAAAAGGATCGCTTGCCACGGATTTTAAAGATTCAGGAAACATTTAAAGACAGTCTCGCTCCAGAAGAACTAGCTTTTGTGACCTTCTCTTTGGAAGAAATTCTCTTGAAAAAATGGTCTAGCAAGGAAGAAAAAGCCCAGATGAAGTCCATTCGCGAGGACTTGATTCGCTTTGTACACGAGACGGGAAATGAAAAACTAATCAAAGAAATTGAACAGCTGGTGTATCGGCCAGTCAGTGAAGTGTATATTCCTCTTCCTGACTCCAAACATTTCCATGAGGAGCGTCCAGACTTTTTTGGTAAAGGGATTGGAAGGTTTGAGACAGGTACGAGTAAACTTGCCCTCCCAAAAGAAGAGCGGACCTTTAAGCTACGATTTTTATCATCAGGTGATGTGATTACTGCCTATATCAACCAAGAAGCTGGGAAGGCCATTCAATCAACTGATAAGCAAGAAATCCTTGGCAATTGGATTCTTCGTGGGGTCTTTCAGTTAAAAGACAGAGAGATCTTAACGGGTAAGAAATTGTCTCAGCTAGAAATCAATGGTATCCGTCTTTCCAAATTCAAAAACGGTGAAATCGGCATTGACTTCATCTGGATCGATGTGGACAATCCTCCTGCAGACGCGATTGGTTGGGTTGCGAAAACCTCTTCATCAACATGATAGAAGAACCTCCTAGTTTTCTAGGAGGTTGCTTTGTATTCTGTGGTCAGGCTGTGGCCTAGGTAGATATAAATCCGTGTCAGTGGGGATTGGGGATGGGTGGAGACGCGAAAGTGAAAGTAGTGGTCACGATGATCGCGACTCTGGGTGTGGTGGAGTCTGAAATAGTTGCGCTGGCCTGTTGACATGGAATGGAGCAGGTCATCTTCTAAAAAGACCAAGGGGGTCGCAGTCGTTGCCAAGCGGTAAAAATCATGCTCGAACTGCTGGTAGTTGTCTGAAAAATAATCGAATTGGAGTTCGTGTTTATTCAGGGCTGGTTTCATAGCTAGAATCTCCTGGTTCAATAGAAAAAATAGTCGAAAGAAGGAGAGAGTGGTAGTGCTGGCCATTTTTTATGAGGACTTCGGAAGGGCTTAAGGTATAGACCTGGCCGTAGTAGACGGCGACTTGATTGTCCTGGAGGGTAGAGAGGGAGAGGGAGGTCTCTTGCTGGTAGGCTTGCTCGAGGAGGTGACGGATTTCTTGGTTTGAGAGGAGGCGAAGCTCTTCGAGAGAGAGCTGGTTTGTTTGTAAGGCCGTCGAATGCTCAGAGAGGAAGAAGCCAGCCCACTTGGCCATGCCCCGGTCTTGGAAGTCGCGTGCCGACTGATAGGGGAGATAAGAACGATCAATCATGCTAAGCCATCTAAACCTCCTGCAGAGTGGCCTCCGGTCAGCTTGCTTCGAGCCAGAGCGCGCGAATTTTCTAATAGGGCAGATCCCTTCTGTAGAGAAGCAAAGCCAAAGCGGTCACGGATGTGGTCAATGGTCTCTTGGAGGGCCTCTTCTTTTTGAGTTTGCTCAGGGTCATCAAATAGGGAGATCAGCTGGAAGCTCTCCTCTACGAGCTTCCCATAAAAGACTCCGATCTGCCGGATGGCTCCTCCCTGGTAGTGGGAACGAAAGAGCTGGATGACTTCCTTGGCTAATTGAGCGGTAGAGTTGGTCGGCTCAATCTTTCGCTGGCAGTGGATGGAGGGGAGCTGTTCCTGTTTGGAGTAACTAGCGTGGATGGAGACCAATTGGGTCTTTTTCTTTTCCCGACGCAAGCGGATCGCGACCTGCTCGGCCATCTCCCGAAAGACTAATTCAATATCGCTTTGGCGGTGGTAGTCACGGGGAAGGATTTGCGAATTTCCTAGGCCGTGAGACTTTGGTTGATAGGGGCGGTGGACATTGCTTTCATCGATCCCATGGGCATGAAACCAGAGCTGGACGCCCATGACTCCAAATTCGTTTTTGAGCTGGTCTGGATTGGCCTGGGCCAGTTCATAGACGGAGTGAATGCCTAGTTTGTTCAGGCGTTTTTCTGTTCGATGGCCAATTCCCCAGAAATCAGTTAGTTTTTTTATCTGCCAGATACGGCTGGGGACGTCTTCGTAAGACCAGTTAGCCCGCATGGTTTTCTGGTGCTTGGCTTCGTTGTCCAGAGCCAGTTTGGCTAGGAGTGGATTGGCATTGCTCATCCCGACAGTAGCATAGATCCCAGTTTTCTGCCAAATACGCTTTTGAATCCGAGCAGAAAGGAGGTCTAGCTTGGAGCGTCGGTCCAGCTGAGGATCAGGAATAAAGTAGTTGAGAGAGCTGGTCAAATCGATAAAACCCTCATCGATGGAATAGGGGTAGATGTCATCTGGAGCAGCAAATTCTTGAAAGACTTGCTGGATTTCCATGTTGACCTGAATATAGGCATTCATGCGAGGGGGCACGATAAAGGTGCGCTTGGCCCAACTTTCGATATAGTGGACAAAGGCTGGGTCCGTAGGCAGGCCTTGCTTACGGGCCAGGTAGTAATTGAATTTCCTCGTCTTGAGATCAAAGGGTAGATCATAGCTCCGCCCGACATTTTTCTTCCCAAAAACCTGCTTAAAAACGGGGGAACTGGCTAAGATAAGGCCAGCAGAATTGTCGCTTCGACTCATGACACAAAGAGAAGTAGTCAAAGGGTTGAGCCCGAGGCGGACGCATTCACAGCTGGCATAGAAACTTTTCATATCCACAAAAGCAATATCAGACCTGGGCTCACGTGAATAATCAAAGAGCATGTCTAGACCTCCAGAGGGAGGAAGTGGCCGACCACGATACCAACGATTTTTGGTTCATCTTCGTAGGGAGCAAAGAGGTCATCATAGGCTGGGTTGATGGACTCTAGGCGGAGGCCCTCGTCTTCTCGATAGACTTTTTTGATATAGGTCTTCCCATTCCACATGAGGGCATAGACCGCTCCATCATAGTCAAATCCGGTCTGTTTCATCAAGGCGACGGAACCGTTTGGATAGCTTGGTTCCATAGAATCTCCAGACACCCAAGAGGCAAAGTCGTGTTGGATCTCTTGGTCAAAATAGACGGTCTCGTAGTCAGTCTCATTGTCATAAAAGGTATGACCATGTCCAGCTGCCAAGTCGATAGAGAGGACACGGTAAGGGACCAAAGAGACGACCTTTTCTTGCTCTGCTAAGAGTTGGCTGGCAAAGAGATCGACTTTTTTCTGATGGGGTGGGGTTAGTAAAGGGTAGGTGAAAAGCGCTGAGCTCTTGTCGACAAAGTAGTCCTCTTTAACGGATAGGCGCTTGGCCAACCTCCTGAGGTTTTTATCGTGTGGCTCTGCTAAGCCATTCTCCCAACTAGAGTAGGTCTTGCGACTAATCTCTAAGGATTCGTAGACCTGAGCTTGGGTCAGGCCCAGCTCAAGTCGCCGGTCTTTTAATTTTTTTGCATCAAACATCTGCGTTCTCCTATGTAACGTTTTAAAAGTTACGTATAGTATAGCAAAAAAAAATTCGGACTTCAAGAGAAAAGTGAGAGGATTTTTCTTTAGCAGCGAAAGGGGGGCAATCTAAGCAGATCTCAGATGGGAGAGGTGGGTGTTTTTGTATCTTTTATCCAAATTTTGATATAATAATCTCTATGAAGATTGTATCAGGTACCTATGGAGGGCGCCCTCTTAAGACGCTCGAAGGAAAGACAACAAGGCCCACTTCAGATAAGGTGAGAGGGGCTATGTTTAATATGATCGGTCCTTATTTTGAGGGGGGTCGGGTCTTGGATTTATATGCTGGCTCAGGCGGTCTGTCCATCGAGGCGGTGTCTCGGGGGATGGAGCAGGCTGTATTGGTCGAGAAAGATCGCAGAGCCCAAGGGATTATTGCTAGCAATATCCAAATGACCAAGGAAAGCCACAAGTTTCAATTGCTGAAGATGGAGGCTCACCAAGCTCTCAATCAATTGCAGGGGACCTTTGATCTTATTTTCCTGGATCCTCCCTATGCAAAAGAGCAGATCGTAGCCGATATTGAGGCCCTGGCTGAACGTGGTTTACTTGGAGAAGAGGTCATGGTCGTCTGTGAGACAGACAAGGCAGTGGACTTGCCTGAGGAAATTGCTTGTCTAGGAATCTGGAAAGAAAAAATCTACGGAATTAGTAAGGTGACGGTTTATGTCAGATAAAATCGGATTATTTACAGGTTCATTTGACCCAATGACCTTGGGACACTTGGATTTGATAGAGCGGGCTAGTCGCTTGTTTGATCGCTTGTATGTCGGCATCTTCTTTAATCATGAGAAGAAGGGCTATTTTACCATTGAGCAAAGGGAAGCCATGGTGACAGAAGCAGTGGCTCATTTGCCCAATGTAAGAGTCATCACCTCAGAGGCAGAGTTGGCAGTAGAGGTGGCTAGACGGTATGGGGTGACGAGTTTGGTCCGAGGGCTGCGCAATAGTCAGGACTTCCTCTATGAAAGCAATATGGACTACTTCAATCACCAGCTGGCTCCAGAGCTTGAGACCATCTATCTCTGTGCCCAGCCCCAGTACCAGGCCTTGAGCTCGACGAGAATCCGCGAGCTGCTGACCTTCCAGCAGGATGTCAGTGCCTATGTCCCAGAGAGTGTTATAAAGGAGATGAAATAAAACGAATGAATGAATTTGAGAAACAGAGGGCTCAGCTACCAGAAAGCCCATTTGAACCTGTACGCAAAAAAGATAGTGTGTGGAGGACCTATCGCTGGCCCCTTATTGGGACCTTGCTTCTGATTTTGGCCTTGCTAGCTTTCTTTGTTCCCCTGCCCTACTATCTGGAAATGCCCGGGAGTTCAGAAGATATTCGCCAAGTGATGCGCGTCAACCAGAAAAATGATGAAGCATCCGGTTCGTATGATTTTGTCACTGTTGCCGTCAAGCAAGCGACCTTCTCGGATATAGTCTATGCCTGGGTGACTCCTTTTACAGATATCTACTCTGAAAAAGAAATGACAGGTGGCAGTTCCAGTGAGGAATTTTTCCGGATCAATCAATTTTATATGGAGACCTCTCAAAATACTGCCAAATACCAAGGACTGAAAACGGCTGGAAAAGAGACAGAGATGGAATTCCTCGGTGTCTATGTCATGCAAGTGGCAGAAGACTCTACCTTCAAAGGCGTTCTAAATATTGCGGACACGGTTACGGCTGTGAATGACAAGACCTTCAAGAGCTCAAAAGAGCTCATCGAGTATGTTGGCTCCCAAAAAATTGGGGACAAGGTTTCAGTGACCTACACAGAAGATGGCCAGACCAAGACCGCTGAAGGAAAGATTATTAAGTTGGTCAATGGCAAGAATGGGATTGGAATTAGCTTGATTGACCGGACAGAAGTGAAGAGTGACGTACCGATTGAATTTGCGACAGCTGGCATCGGTGGTCCAAGTGCCGGGATGATGTTTAGTTTGTCCATCTATACCCAAGTAGCGGATCCAGACCTTCGTCAGGGACGCCATATCGCGGGGACAGGGACCATTAACCATGATGGGACTGTCGGAGATATCGGTGGAGTGGATAAAAAAGTCGTAGCGGCAGATCGAGCGGGTGCTGAAATCTTCTTTGCCCCTGATAATCCGGTGACAGAAGAAGTCAAAAAGAACAATCCGAATGCCAAGAGCAACTACGACGAAGCGGTAGAAACAGCTAAGAAAATTAAGACCAAGATGAAAATTGTCCCTGTCAAAACCTTGCAGGATGCTATTGACTATTTGAAAAAGAACTAAAGTAGCCTGTTTGACAAATTTCGTACTTGAACGTATGACATCGTGTTAGCAGAGGGGAACATTCACCTTCTAATTAAATTCAAGTTTTTGCTTATCAATCTCTCTATTTTTAGAGGGATTTTTTCTTTATACTGGTGTCAGAAAGAAAGGGAGGTAGTGAAATGATTCAAACCAGTTTGTTTTCCATTTCAGTATTCTTAGCGGGAGTTCTATCCTTTTTCTCCCCGTGTATTTTGCCACTGATGCCAGTCTATGTAGGGATTCTATTGGATTCTGAGCATGAAAAAACGGTGCGTATTTTTGGAAGAGACATTTCTTGGTATGGCCTGGTGAAGACTCTTTGTTTTATCGCAGGTCTATCAACTGTTTTCCTGATTCTAGGATACGGTGCAGGGGCCCTTGGCCAGGTGCTTTATGCTCCCTGGTTCCGTTACCTACTAGGAGGGATTGTCATCTTATTGGGAATCCATCAGATGGGCCTCATCAATCTTCAGCAACTCCAAAAACAAAAGAGTATCCAACTGAAGAAGGACGAAAAACGCAATGAATTCTTCAATGCTTTTCTGATAGGGGTCACCTTCAGTTTTGGTTGGACCCCTTGTGTCGGACCAGTTTTGAGCTCTGTTTTAGCCATTGCAGCTTCTGGAGGAGATGGTGCATTGCAAGGCGCTCTCCTGATGCTGGTATATACATTAGGCTTGGCTCTGCCTTTCTTGCTTTTGGCCTTGGCTTCTAGCTGGGTTCTACAACATTTTGCTAAACTCAAGCCCCATATGGGAACCTTGAAAAAAATTGGTGGTGCCCTCATCATCTTGATGGGTATCTTGCTGATGCTAGGAAATCTTAATAGCCTCGCATCCCTGTTTCACTAATCTTGAATGATTAAAGGAGAAAAATCATGAAAAAAATTCTTGCACTTTCTATTGCTACACTTAGCATCGTCACTTTAGCAGCTTGTTCTGGACAGAAATCGGATTCAGACATGAAAAAAACGGACGATAGTAGTATGATGAAGAAGGACGATATGAAGAAGGATGACATGAAGGATTCATCCATGTCCGATGATAAAATGAAAAAAGAAGACATGAAAGATTCATCTATGATGTCTGACAGCAGTTCTGAAATGAAGGACGATATGAAAAAAGATGAGATGAAATCCAGCGATTCAGAAATGAAAGATGAAAAGAGTAAATCATCGGATATGAAATCAGACAAGGAATGAAAGAAGGGAGAGGTCATCTGAGGGTGACTTTCTCCTTGTTTAAAGAGGCAATAATGATGAAAAAATTAGCTTTAGTAGCTGCAGGATTCTTGTGTACTGGACTTTTGGGGGCTTGCTCTAACCAAGGAATGGAATCATCCAACAAAAGTGAGACTAAGCAGACATCCACAATGGGATCTTCAGAGCAAGCTGGAAAGAAGGTTCAAGACTTTAGCCTGCAAGGAGTAGACGGTAAGACCTACCGCTTATCTGATTACAAGGGAAAGAAAGTTTACCTCAAATTTTGGGCTTCCTGGTGCTCAATCTGTCTTTCAACATTAGGCGACACAAATGATTTAGCAAAGGCAGAGGAGGGTAAGGATTATGTGGTCTTATCCGTTGTAGCTCCAACCTTTAATGGTGAAAAATCGGAAGCAGATTTCAAAAACTGGTACCAGTCTTTGGATTACAAGGATTTCCCAGTCTTGCTAGATAGTAAAGGGGAGCTGTTAAAAGAGTATGGGATTCGCTCTTATCCATCTGCTCTCTTTATTGCGAGCGATGGAACTCTCGCTAAGACCCATATCGGTTATATGAGCAAGGAAGATATTGTCCAGACTCTAAAGGAAATGAAGTAAGGAGGACATAAAATGGAAACAAAATGGAAACTCATTTCCGTTCTTTTAGTGGGCCTGCTTTGTTTTGGAATCTTTTTCCTTGTCAAAGGATCCATGGCCTTGGATACATCAGATGCGACGACTGAGCAGATCAAAAAAGTATCGATGAGTCAGACTCCAGTAGCCAAAAAGGAAACAAATGAAAAGGTTGATCCAAAGGATCAGCGTGAAATTTATTTGGCTGGTGGTTGCTTCTGGGGCGTAGAGGAATATTTCTCCCGTGTCCCAGGTGTGATTGATGCCGTATCAGGCTATGCCAATGGAAAGGGAGAAACGACCAAGTATGAATTAGTCCCTCAAACAGGCCATGCTGAAACAGTTCACATCACTTACAATGTCAAGCAGGTATCTCTAAAAGAATTGCTCCTGCATTATTTCCGGATTATCGACCCAACGTCGAAGAATCGTCAAGGAAACGATCAAGGGACTCAATACCGAACAGGTATCTATTATGTCTCTCAAGAGGATCTTCCAACTATTAACCAAGTCTTTGAAGAGGTATCAAAAAAATACGACAAACCGTTAGCAGTGGAAAAAGAGCCACTGACCAATTTCATCAAGGCTGAGGACTACCACCAGGATTATCTAAAGAAACATCCGAATGGCTATTGTCACATTGATGTGAATCAAGCTTCTTATCCGGTTATTGACGCTAGTCGCTATCCAAAACCGAGCGATGAAGAGATCAAGAAGAAGTTATCGCCCGAAGAATATGCAGTGACGCAAGAGAATGATACAGAGCGTGCTTTTTCTAACCGCTATTGGGATAAGTTTGAAGCGGGCATCTATGTGGATGTCGTAACAGGAGAGCCTCTCTTCTCCTCAAAAGATAAATTTGATTCTGGATGTGGTTGGCCAAGCTTTAGCCGACCGATCAGTCCGGATGTGGCAACCTACAAGGAAGATAAGAGTTTCAATATGACTCGGACAGAAGTTCGGAGCCGTGTGGGAAATTCCCATCTGGGCCATGTTTTTACCGATGGTCCCAAGGAAAAAGGCGGCCTTCGCTATTGCATCAATAGTTTATCAATTACTTTCATTCCCAAAGCAGAAATGAAAGAAAGGGGCTACGGTTATTTATTGGACTATGTCTGAGACAATTCGATCTATAATTTGCTATAATAAGTATAGCAAAAACAAGTAGGTGAAAGACATGTACGCGATTATGATTGTGGAAGATGAAGAGTTGATTCGGCAGGGACTTACTTCTCTAGTGAATTATGAACAGTTTGGGATGACCGTCATCAACCAGGCAGAAAATGGCCGTGAGGCCTGGGAGAAGTTTCAAGATCGACCAGCCGATATCCTTCTAACCGATATCAATATGCCACAAATGAATGGCTTGGATTTGGCCCATCTCGTCAAAGAGCAGTCTCCGTCTTGTCATATCATTTTTTTGACCGGTTATGATGACTTTGAGTTTGCGAGGAAAGCCATTAAGTTAGGTGCAGATGATTATTTGCTGAAGCCTTTTTCAAAAGATGATATTGAAGAGATGCTAGCAAAGGTGAAAGGAAAACTCGATCAAGAGCGAAAAAAGGCACAAGTCGAAGATTTGGTCAGTCATGGTTATTCGACAGACTTAGAAGAAGCTATTCATGCTCGTTTAGCAGATTCCCAGTTAACCCTGAAGGATTTGGCCTATCAACTTGGTTTCAGTCCCTCTTATCTAAGTGTATTGATCAAGAAAAAATTGGGACTCCCCTTCCAAGAATACCTCATCCAAGAGCGAATGAAGAAGGCTCGCCTCTTGCTTCTCACGACAGATTTAAAGATTTATGAGATCGCCGATCAGGTTGGTTTTGAAGATATGAACTATTTTTCTCAACGCTTTAAGCAGGTTGTTGGGGTGACGCCAAGGCAGTACAAAAAAGGAGAGCATGAATGAAACGATATCCCTTGCTGATTCAGCTGGTCCTCTATTTTTTTCTCTTCATTCTCTTACTTTTTGGTCTCATCGGTAGCCTTTACTATCAAACGAGTTCAGGGACGATCCGCCAGCTAACGGAGCGGACGACAAGAAATAGTATCGACCAAAGTAGTCAGTTTATTACGTCTTATCTAAAAAAATTAAAGCAGACCACAACAGTGCTTAGCAAGGAACAGGCTGTTCGCCAATTTGCCCAAGATAGGAGTGCGGATCAAGAAACGGTTCAACACCTGATGCGAACGATGATTGAAACGGATCCGGACTTGGTCTCAGCGGTCTTGGTGACCAAGGATGGACGTCTGGTAGCGACAGATTCCAAAATCAGTATGCAGACTTCTTCAGATATGATGAATGAAAGTTGGTATCAAGAGGCGATTAAGGAAAGAGCCATGCCGGTCTTGACGCCAGCTCGAAAGGAATCCTTGACTTCGGAAAAAGAAAAATGGGTGGTTTCTATTACCCAAGAAGTGGTTGATCAGACTGGTCAAAATCTTGGAGTAGTACGCTTGGATATTGGCTACGATAGCCTTCAGGCTTACTTGGATCACCTGCAACTAGGGAAACAAGGCTTTAGTTTTATCATTAATCAAAAGCATGAGTTTGTCTACCATCCTAAAAAGGCGGTCTATTCCTCCAGCCAAGAAATGCAGGCCATGCAGCCCTATATTGCTGTTACAGATGGCTATGCAAAAGGAGGGCAGAATTTTATCTATCAAGTTCCGATTCCAAATAGTGATTGGACCTTGATTGGAGTGGCTTCACTTGAAGGACTTCAGATGCTTCAGTCGCAGCTCCTGTACTCTTTTATTGGCCTAGGATTACTAGCTTTGATCATGTGTTTAATAGGGATCGGCTTTGTTCTGCGTTTGTGGATCAAACCCTTACGAGACCTTCAGACTATCATTTTGAGGATTGGAGCAGGAGATGCTCACGTGAGAGCTGCGGCCAAAGGATCTCCAGAATTGGTGGACCTCGCTCAAGCTTTTAATGCCATGTTGGACCAAATCGATAACCTCATGCAACAGGTTAAGGAAGAGGAGCAAAACGCGCGGCGTTATGAGTTACGGGCACTTTCGGCTCAGATTAATCCGCACTTCCTCTATAATACCTTGGATACGATTGTCTGGATGGCGGAGTTTAATGATAGTCGGCGCGTGGTCGACATCACTAAGTCTCTGGCTCAATATTTTCGACTGGCTCTCAACCAAGGCCAGGAACAAATCCTACTGAGAGATGAAATTGACCATGTCCGCCAGTATCTTTTCATTCAGAAGCAACGTTATGGTGAAAAGCTCAACTATGAAATTCTAGAAGATGAACGGTTGGGCGACTATCAGCTCCCCAAATTGGTGCTCCAGCCCTTAGTAGAAAATGCGATTTACCATGGCATTAAAGAGATCGATCGGCCAGGTCTCATTCGAGTGACGACTGAAGTCAGTGGAGACTACGCCTGCGTATCGATTTTTGACAATGGACAAGGCTTTGACCGATCAGGATCAACAGACCAAACCCTTCTTTGTTTAGGAGGTGTTGGCTTGAACAATGTGGACCAACGATTGCATCTTCAATTTGGCGAAGCCTATCATATGGAGATTGATTCTAAGGCCAATAGCTATACCAAAATTACTCTTTTTTTGCCCCTTTCATCATCTGATGAACATGTATAGAGACAAAGATTGCTTTCTTTGTCTCTTTTTCCTTTGGGAAACTCTCAATGTTGAATTTCAACTCTTTTCTAGTCAAATCTAACGCAAGTCATCAAATTTATGATAAAATAAAGTGTTACAGTAAATAGATTTTGATGAAGGAACACTATGCGAAAAGAGATTGACCCTGAATTATATAATTACAATAAATTTCCTGGACCTGTCTTTCATCAGGTAGGAGACCAAATCCGTTCAGAAAACCTCTCCTTTGAGCTCTTGAAAAATGAGAAGGAAGCTTTTGATGCGACTGTTTTTGGTCAGCGATTTTCTGAAATTTTAACCAAGTTTGATTACATTGTTGGTGATTGGAGCAATGAGCAGTTGCGCTTGCGTGGCTTCTATAAAGATGATCGTCCTGTCACAGATGCAGAGAAAATCAGCCGTCTGGAAGATTATTTATTAGAATACTGTAGCTATGGCTGTGCTTATTTTGTCTTAGAAAATGCAGAACCTCGTCGAGCATCCTTTGACAAGAAATCTTCTCCTAAACAACAGGAAGAGGGGAATCGTTCTGCTAAGCGTGGCAGTCGTCAAAATCGCCGGAATCGCTCTAAAAATCAGACACGGGAACGTGAACAAGAGCAAAAACAAAAGACTTCTCAACCAAAGAAAAAGAACCGTCAGCGGTCTAGAAAAAAAGATGCACAGGGTGAGCAAGAACGCCATTTTGTCATCCGTCAAAAGTAAAGAGAGAAAAGAGATAAGATGAAACCTTCAATTTATGGCTTGACTCGACAAGAACTGATCGAGTGGGCAGAAGAAAATGGTGAAAAGAAATTTCGAGCGACCCAAATCTGGGAATGGCTCTATCGGAAACGCGTCCAGTCATTTGAAGAAATGACCAACCTATCGAAGGAGTTGATTGAAACCTTGAACGACCAGTTCGTGATCAATCCTTTGAAACAACGAATCGTTCAAGAGTCGGCAGATGGGACTGTTAAATACCTCTTTGAATTGCCAGATGGCATGTTGATCGAGACAGTTTTGATGCGTCAACATTATGGCTTGTCAGTCTGTGTCACCACTCAGGTAGGGTGCAACATCGGCTGTACCTTCTGTGCATCTGGTTTGATCAAGAAGCAACGCGATTTGAACAGCGGGGAAATCGTTGCCCAAATCATGTTGGTTCAAAAATACTTTGACGAACGTGGACAAGATGAACGTGTCAGCCATATCGTTGTGATGGGAATTGGTGAGCCGTTTGACAACTACAAGAATGTCTTAAGCTTTGTCCGTACGGTTAATGATGACAAGGGGCTGGCTATCGGTGCCCGTCATATTACCGTTTCAACGTCTGGCTTGGCTCATAAGATTCGTGACTTTGCCAATGAAGGGGTTCAGGTCAACTTGGCAGTATCCCTTCATGCTCCAAACAATGACTTGCGTTCTAGCATCATGAAAATCAACCGGGCCTTCCCGATTGAGAAATTATTTGCGGCCATTGAGTACTATATCGAAACGACCAACCGTCGGGTGACCTTCGAGTACATCATGCTCAACGAAGTCAATGATGGTGTCGAGCAAGCCTTGGAATTGGCAGAACTCCTCAAAAAGATCAAGAAGCTATCTTATGTCAACTTGATCCCTTACAACCCAGTTAGTGAGCATGACCAATATAGCCGGAGTCCAAGAGAGCGAGTGATGGCCTTCTATGACACCTTGAAGAAAAATGGAGTCAACTGCGTGGTTCGTCAAGAGCATGGAACAGATATCGATGCCGCTTGTGGACAATTGCGTTCTAATACGATGAAGAGAGACCGGGAGAAAGCCATTGTTGAAGAAGCTCAACCGTAACAACTGGCTGATAGAAGAAGGGCAATTAACAAAAAAAGGAAGACAACTGCTACTAGGTGGCAGTTTCTTCTATTTTGTCCTGCTCTGCCTCATGTGTTTTCTTCCCCAGCGACCTGAACCAGGGATGGAAACACCTGGGATTCAACATTTTGGTCGTGTAGTCGTATTACTGATTCCCTTTAATTCTCTCATCAACCTAGGTCAAGTGACCAGTCTGCTCCAGCTGATCAAGGTGTTTGTACAGAATATAGCCAATATCTTTCTCTTATCTCCTTTGGTCTTTCAACTGCTGTGGCTCTGGCCTTGGCTAGGCACTCGGAAACGCGTCCTTTTCTTTAGTCTAGGGATGAGTGTGTGGATCGAGCTTAGTCAGATTGTGCTAGACCTCTTGTTTGATTTCAATCGGGTGTTTGAGATAGATGATCTGTGGACCAATACTCTGGGAGGCTACCTAGCCTATCTGTGTTTTAAATGGCTCCAAGCTTCTATGAACAAGCCCAACCCCTCATAGTTTGATCTAAAATCCGAACGATTGAATACGATTTCAAATTTTGGGTTGACAAAGTCAGAAGCGGGAGCTATAATAGCTTCAAGACATCAGAAAAGTAGAGGTTTTTCTCACTTCCAGGGAGCTTGTGGTGATTGCGAACAAGCAGTGGTGAATCTTGAAATGGGCTGATGCGTTTATGATGATGAATTTGAAACAATAAAAATTCGGTGAGCACACCTTATCGTGCACCCTGTTGTTAGACAGGTCAGAGATGTAGGAGAAAGAATAGCTTCCTACAATAGAGGTGGCACCGCGGTATCGAATCGTCCTCACACAGATTTTTCTGTGTGAGTTTTTTTGTATCTCAAAGGAATCCAGTGAGACTGCAGCTCAAAGGGCCAGCGAGAGAAAAAATCATAAACAGGATTGAAAATATAGAAAAGAGGACACAATCATGACAGAAACAAAAGGCTATTTCGGACAATTTGGTGGATCTTTCGTACCAGAACCCATTCAAAACTTGCTGGATCAATTAGAGGCAACTTTTGAACAGTACAAAAATGACCCAGAATTTATCGCAGAATACAAACATTATTTGAAAGATTACTCTGGTCGGGAAACACCACTCTACTTTGCGGAAAGTTTGACAGAGCATTTAGGTGGGGCAAAAATTTATTTGAAGCGCGAAGACCTGAATCACCTAGGTTCGCATAAATTGAATAACGTCTTGGGGCAAATCCTCTTGGCCAAACGCATGGGCAAAACGCGCGTGATTGCTGAAACAGGAGCTGGTCAACACGGTGTGGCTACAGCGGCTGCAGCAGCTAAGTTCGGCATGGCCTGTGATGTCTACATGGGAGCAGAAGACGTGGAACGCCAACGTCTCAATGTCTTCCGTATGGAAATGATGGGGGCAACCGTTCATGCGGTTGAAACAGGTACTAAGACCTTGAAAGACGCTGTTGATGCTGCTTTTGGTGCATGGATGGCGGATCTGGATGCCTTTTACGTTTTGGGTTCTGCTGTTGGCCCTCACCCTTACCCAACCATTGTGCATGAATTCCAAAAGGTGATCAGTGAAGAATCTAAACGCCAAATCTTGGAAAAAGAAGGTCGTTTGCCAGACTATGTGATTGCCTGTGTCGGTGGAGGATCCAATGCCATTGGTGCCTTCTCCCAGTATGTAGGTGATGAAGAGGTCAAATTGGTCGGAGTTGAAGCGGCAGGCCATGGATTGGATACAGATCAGCACGCAGCGACCATGACCAAGGGGACTGTTGGAGTTGTCGATGGCATGAAGACCTATGCTGTCTTTGGCGAAGATGGGAAAGTAGCACCAGTGTACTCAATCTCTGCTGGTTTGGACTACCCAGGGGTTGGTCCAGAGCATGCCTTCTTTAAAGACTCTGGTCGTGTCGAATATGTAGCTGCGACAGATGATGAAGCAGTAGAAGCTCTTCTTCTTCTCAGTAAGACAGAAGGGATCCTCCCAGCTATTGAAAGTTCCCATGCGATTGCAGAAGCGGTTAAACGTGCTCCACAATTAGATAAAGACAAGATCATCATCATCAATGTTTCTGGACGTGGGGACAAGGACGTAGCTGCTATTGCAGATTATCTAGAAGCGAAAGCTACAAAATAAGCAATCTTATCTGCTAAAAATTGTAAAAAACAGTAAGGCATGATAACTCAGAAAAAGACAGGGAACAAAAGGAATCCGGTCTTTTTCTTTTTTAAAGAGAAAGACCAGGAGACCAATGAGGGAAGCCCCTTGCATGACTAGGAGGACTTGGACGGCTGAGAGGGTCAAAGAAAAAGTAGCCAGTAAGAGAAAGTCCCCTGCTCCAATGCCAATGGAGTAAAGACAAGATAGAATTCCTAAGAAGAGAAAGACTCCCATTAAGAGGGTAGGGCCGGTGAAGAGTAGGCAAAGAGCGTGGAGTATTAGCCAGAGAAGGAGAGGGTACTCCATGGAGCGCAAATCATAGATGGCCAAAACGCAACTGCCAAGCAGAAGCAGGAGATGAGGAATGGGAAGAAGGCCCTGATAGCACAGCAAAAAAAGGAGGCCGCTCCAGGCTTCAAAGAGGGCATACCAGTAAGGAAGGGCACCTTGGCAGTGACGGCAACGGAATCGAAAAAGGGCTTGCGAAAGAATAGGAATCAGGTCCAGAGCTCTTAAGGTCTGCTGACATTGGTCGCAGTGGCTTCTTGGACGGATGATGGAGCTTTCTGGAAAGCGGTCGATGACGAGCCCTAAAAAAGAGGCGATGCAGGCACCGACTGTAAAAAAATAAAAGTTAATCATACTTATATAATTCGTAAAAACGATGACTAATAACGATTAGAACTGAAACAATTTTCTAACTTTTCTTATTTAAGCATTTTCTCTTGCATTTCTTAATTAGAAGGATTATAATATAACTAAATTAGAATAATTCTAAAAAAGGAGAATTTAGTTATGACAACAATTAAAAAAGAAGCAGCAAAAGACGTAGCAACATTTGCAACAATCAGTGAAGGAAGCAAGAGTTTAACCGATACAAAAGCGGTTTTGAATCAAGTAGTGGCAGATCTTTATGTCGCTCATATTGCCTTGCACCAAGTGCACTGGTATATGCGTGGCCGTGGTTTCCTCGTATGGCATCCAAAAATGGATGAGTACATGGAAAGCTTGGATGCGACTCTTGATGAAGTGAGTGAACGCTTGATTACCTTGGGTGGTGCCCCATACGCTAGCATGGTTGAGTTCTTGGAACACAGCAACATCCAAGAAGAAAAAGGTTCATTCGAACGCTCTATGGAAGAAAATTTGGGACGTGTCCTTTCTATCTTCCGCTACTTGGTAAGTCTTTATCAAAAAGCCTTGGATATCACAGATGCTGAAGGAGATGACGTGACCAACGATATCTTTGTTGGTGCAAAAGCTGAATTGGAAAAACATATCTGGATGATTGCCGCTGAATTGGACCAAGCACCAGGTTTGTAATCTGAAAATAAACAAACGAGCCTTCCTTGCTTGGGAGGCTCATTTTTGTTTGGATGAGATTTTTTCCTGTAAATAAAATAGGGGCCATCTTGAAAATACTTGAAAGATTTGATAGAATAGGCACATGAAAACCCTGTACGATGTTCAACAATTTCTGAAAAAATTTGGAATCATCATTTATGTCGGAAAACGACTTTACGACATCGAATTGATGAAGATTGAATTGAAAAGGATCTATGACGCTGGGCTGATGGAAAAATTGGATTATCTAGAAGCAGAAGCCGTCTTACGTAGAGAACACGCACAGGAATTACGTTATTTAGAAGAGGAAAAAGAAAAGTGAGTTTAACAAATATTTTAGTATGGTTGATTGTTTTAGGGATGTTTGGCTGGATGGGCTACAATTACTTCCGTATCCGTCGGGCAGCAAAAATTGTGGACAATGCAGAGTTTGAAGAATTGATCCGCAAAGGCCAATTAGTGGACTTGCGTGATCCAAATGAGTTCCACGCTAAGCATATTTTGGGAGCTCGGAATATTCCTTCTAACCAGTTAAAAGTGAGTCTGTCTGCTCTTCGCAAAGATAAACCAGTCTTGCTCTATGAGAACAGTCGTGGGTCCCGTGTGACCAATGCGGCTCTCTTCTTGAAAAAACAGGGCTATAAAGATATCTATATCTTGTCCTATGGTTTGGATTCTTGGGATGGGAAAGTCAAGACGAACTAAGATCAAGGAACATTTTGCTAAAGATCCTTGATGTGCCATCATAAAATGATATTAACTTTAAGGAGTTTCTAGAAATTGCAAGAAAAGAATAACGCCTCACTTGTTATGGGGATCCTATCTATCATCCTTGCTTTTGTATTTCCATTAGTAGGTCCGATTTTGGGTATCCTAGGATTGGTCTTGGCTAGTTCAAATCAAAGAGAATCTGGACTAGACTATACCACAGAAAAAATTCTTTCTATCGTAGGGATTGTGCTTTCTGTAGTTATGTTTATCGTAATTATCTCACAACTTTCAGGGATTAACTAAAACAAAAAAGCTTTAAAACTAAAGCTTTTTTTGTTTTATCCACTTTTTTCTAAGTAGTTTTTAATGATTTTCAATTCCTCTTGGTTCAAGGGGCGGTAATCACCTGTTGTTAAGTCGGGGTCTAATAAAAAATCTCCAAATTTGATTCGCTTTAGGCTAGTTACCTTGACACCGACAGAGAGAAACATCTTTTTCACCTGATGAAATTTCCCTTCAGACAGGGTGACCAGGGCCTGGCTTTCGGTAAGGCTGGAGCTAAGGATTTTTAGTTTGGCCGGCTTACACTTAGTCCCATCTAAGAAGGTGATTCCTTCTTGAAATTCTTCTATATGAGCGGGTTCGAGAGGGCCGTTGACTGTTACCTCGTATTCTTTTTCGATATGGTATTGGGGATGAAGGAGTTGGAAACCTAGAGGTCCATTGTCTGTGAGTAGGAGGAGTCCGGTCGTATCCCGATCCAGTCGACCGATAGGATAGGTCTTGGGGGTCCGGTCTTCTGCTCGGAGGAGATCCAACACTGTAGGATGTTGGACATCCTTGGTAGCCGTCACTAGTCCTTGAGGTTTATGAAGAAGAAAATAGTGATGAGAACAGTCGATAAGAATCCGATCCTTCCAGCGAACTTCTTGGAGACCTGTATCCACATTTTGGGATAATTTTGTTGCAGCAAGTCCGTCGACTAGGATCTGCTTTTTGGCTAGGCTCTGTTTGATTTCTTTGCGGGGAATTTGGTAGTGGGCCAGTAATTGATCTAATCTCATAAAAGACAGGATAGCATGAAATGGAGAGAAGCACAAGTATTCGGAAAAAGGACGAAGAAAAGGGATAAAGAGGTGAAAGATTTTCATGAATAGAGTTGTTAGGAGTGGGAATGAGAAAGAAGATTTTCGAAAGAAAGCATGAAAACATTTACACTTGTCTGAGTTATGCCATTTGCTTAAAATTGTGGTATAATCGTTCAGTTAGAAAATAAATTTTTGAATATAATAGAGGAAATCATGACAAAATTAAGAGAAGATATCCGTAATATCGCGATTATCGCCCACGTCGACCACGGTAAAACAACCCTTGTTGACGAATTGTTGAAACAATCTGAAACTCTTGACGCACGTACAGAGTTGGCAGAGCGTGCTATGGACTCAAACGATATCGAAAAAGAGCGTGGAATCACCATCCTTGCGAAAAATACAGCAGTTGCCTACAATGGAACTCGTATCAACATCATGGACACACCAGGACACGCGGACTTCGGTGGAGAAGTTGAGCGGATCATGAAAATGGTTGACGGTGTTGTTTTGGTCGTAGATGCCTACGAAGGAACCATGCCACAGACTCGTTTCGTATTGAAAAAAGCCTTGGAACAAGACCTTGTGCCGATCGTTGTAGTTAACAAAATCGATAAGCCATCGGCTCGTCCAGCAGAAGTAGTTGATGAAGTCTTGGAACTCTTCATCGAGCTTGGTGCGGATGATGACCAACTTGACTTCCCAGTTGTCTATGCATCAGCGATCAACGGAACATCTTCCTTGTCAGATGATCCAGCAGATCAAGAAAAGACCATGGCGCCAATCTTTGACACCATTATCGACCACATCCCAGCTCCAGTTGATAACTCAGATGAGCCCCTTCAATTCCAAGTGTCTCTTCTTGACTACAATGACTTCGTTGGTCGTATCGGTATCGGACGTGTCTTCCGTGGTACCGTAAAAGTTGGTGACCAAGTTACCCTTTCTAAACTTGACGGTACAACGAAAAACTTCCGTGTCACAAAACTCTTCGGTTTCTTTGGTTTGGAACGCCGTGAAATCCAAGAAGCCAAGGCTGGTGACTTGATTGCTGTATCAGGTATGGAAGACATCTTCGTTGGGGAAACCATTACTCCAACAGATGCAGTTGAAGCTCTTCCAGTTCTTCACATCGATGAACCAACTCTTCAAATGACCTTCTTGGTTAACAACTCACCTTTTGCTGGTCGTGAAGGAAAATGGGTGACTTCTCGTAAGGTTGAAGAGCGCCTTCAAGCAGAATTGCAAACAGACGTATCTCTTCGTGTAGATCCAACGGACTCACCAGATAAATGGACCGTTTCAGGACGTGGGGAATTGCACTTGTCAATACTTATCGAAACCATGCGCCGTGAAGGTTATGAGCTTCAAGTATCTCGTCCAGAAGTTATCGTAAAAGAAATTGATGGTGTGAAGTGCGAGCCGTTTGAGCGTGTGCAAATCGATACTCCGGAAGAATACCAAGGGTCTGTCATCCAAAGCCTTTCTGAACGTAAGGGTGAAATGTTGGATATGATTGCAACAGGTAATGGTCAAACTCGTTTGGTCTTCCTAGTTCCTGCGCGTGGTTTGATTGGATATTCAACTGAATTCTTGTCAATGACTCGTGGATACGGGATCATGAACCATACCTTCGACCAATACTTGCCATTGATTCCAGGAGAAATTGGCGGTCGTCACCGTGGTGCCCTTGTTTCTATCGATGCTGGTAAGGCAACAACCTACTCTATCATGTCTATCGAAGAACGTGGTACTATCTTTGTCAACCCTGGTACTGAGGTTTACGAAGGAATGATCATCGGTGAAAACTCTCGTGAAAATGACTTGACTGTTAACATCACCAAGGCGAAACAAATGACCAACGTTCGTTCCGCTACTAAGGACCAAACAGCGGTTATCAAAACTCCTCGTATCTTGACGCTTGAAGAATCACTTGAGTTCTTGAACGATGATGAATACATGGAAGTAACACCGGAATCAATCCGTCTACGTAAACAAATCTTGAATAAGGCAGAACGCGAAAAAGCAAACAAAAAGAAAAAATCAGCTGCAGCTGAATAAGAAATAAGAAAGGAGTGACAAAATGGTTTATTTAATTATAGGTATTTTGATCCTCCTTTTTTACCTTTTTGCAGCTCCAAAGAGCATCAGAGGAACTCTGAATGTAGTTACCCTAGTCGTTTTACTGGTCTCTTTGGTCATTCTCCTTTGCTTAGCGATTTTCCAAATTTTCCAATTGCCTTCAGAATTTTTTGTGGGCGCCTTCCTCGCTTTTGTAGGTTACTTGGCCCTCGTTGATATTTCGCGATTGCCGACCAAGTCTTCTAAACGCCTGGATAAATCAGAATAAACTGGAGAGCTTGTCTCCATAAAATAGAGTTGTTGTGATAGAAAATCATGGCGACTCTTTTTTTATGACAGATGCTGAAGAGGTCATTTTTATACGTGTTGCTTCTTTTGCTGTCTTGAGGCTTTTTAATTTGTCTAAAAAAGGGTAAAATAGAAGGTGAACAAATTGGAGAGAAAAAAGCTATGAACGTCATTGAAACATTTAAAAATAAAAAAGTCCTTGTTTTAGGATTGGCTAAGTCTGGAGAATCTGCAGCGCGACTACTCGATCGCCTAGGAGCTATCGTAACGGTGAATGATGGCAAAGCCTTTGAAGAAAATCCTGCAGCCCAAAGTTTACTGGAAGAAGGGATCAAAGTTGTGACAGGAGGACATCCTCTGGAACTCTTGGATGAAGACTTTGCAGTTATGGTGAAGAACCCTGGAATTCCTTACACGAATCCTATGGTTGAACGAGCCCTTGAAAAAGGCATCCCTGTTTTGACCGAAGTTGAATTGGCCTACCTCATTTCAGAAGCGCCCATTATCGGAATCACTGGTTCTAACGGAAAAACAACCACCACTACCATGATTGGAGAAGTATTAACGGCTGCTGGACAAAATGGTCTCTTGTCTGGAAATATTGGTTTTCCAGCTAGTCAAGTCGCTCAAACAGCGACAGCTAAAGATACATTGGTGATGGAATTGTCTTCTTTCCAATTGATGGGTATTGAAGCGTTTTACCCAGAAATCGCAGTCATTACCAATCTGATGCCGACCCACTTGGATTACCACGGATCTTTCGAAGGCTATGTAGCTGCAAAATGGGCGATTCAAAAGAATATGACTGCCAAGGATTTTGTGGTACTAAACTTTAACCAAGATCTAGCCAAAGACTTGGCTCAGCAAACAGAGGCTACTGTGGTGCCATTTTCAACCCAAGAAAAGGTAGACGGAGCATATTTAGAGGATGGTGTCCTTTACTTCCGAGGTGAAGCCGTTATGCGAGCAGACCAAATTGGAGTACCAGGCAGCCACAATGTAGAAAATGCTTTAGCTACCATCGCAGTGGCCAAACTTCGTGGCATTGACAATCAAACTATCCAAGAAACCTTATCAGCCTTTGGCGGGGTGAAGCACCGCTTGCAGTATGTAGCTGAGATTGAAGGGGTGAAATTCTACAATGATAGTAAGTCTACCAACATCTTAGCAACCCAAAAAGCCTTGTCTGGCTTTGATAACGCTCATGTCATCTTAATCGCTGGTGGCTTGGACCGAGGCAATGAGTTTGATGAATTGGTGCCAGATATTACTGGTCTTAAAAAGATGGTCATCCTGGGAGAATCTGCTGAACGGGTGAAACGAGCCGCTGATCAAGCAGGTGTGTCCTATCTAGATGCGACGGATGTGGCAGATGCAACGCGCAAAGCCTTTGAATTAGCAGAGCCGGGTGATATCGTCTTACTTAGTCCAGCCAATGCCAGCTGGGATATGTACGCGAATTTTGAAGTACGGGGCGATGAGTTCCTTAAAACAGTAGAAGAGTTGAAAAATTAATATGAAAAAAATAGTATTTACAGGAGGAGGTACAGTTGGGCATGTGACCTTGAACCTTCTCCTCATCCCTCGCTTCATCGAGGACGGTTGGGAAGTTCATTATATTGGAGACAAGAAAGGGATTGAACACCAAGAGATTTTGAAGTCTGGCTTGGACATCCATTTCCATTCGATTGCGACGGGCAAGTTGCGCCGTTATTTCTCTTGGCAAAATATGTTGGATATCTTCAAGGTCTTCTGGGGAATTCTCCAATCGATTTGGATCATGCTTCGTGTACGGCCACAGGTTTTGTTTTCTAAAGGAGGCTTCGTTTCAGTTCCTCCGGTAGTGGCTGCGCGACTTTGTTTTGTTCCTGTATTGGTCCACGAATCCGACCGTTCCATGGGCTTGGCCAATAAAATTGCTTATAAGTTTGCGACAAAAATGTTCACAACCTTTGAGCAGCCGAAAAGCCTAGTGAAAGCCCAACATGTAGGAGCTGTGACCAAGGTTCATCAGGAACAACTTCCAATCCCAGTAGAATTGGAAGCAGTATTTGCTCAATTTGATCCACAGTTGCCAACCCTCCTCTTTGTGGGTGGCTCTGCTGGCGCGCGAGTGTTCAATGAGTTTGTCACAAACCATCGAGAAGCCTTGTTGGCAAGCTACAATGTCATTAATTTGACAGGGGACTCTTCCTTGAATGAACAAGCACCTCATCTTTATCGCGTGGATTACGTGACGGATCACTATCTTCCTTTGCTCCAAAAGGCAGATCTAGTAGTGACCCGTGGTGGTGCCAATACGATTTTTGAACTCTTGGCCATGAATAAGCTCCATATCATCGTTCCCCTAGGGAAAGAAGCTAGTCGGGGAGATCAGATTGAAAATGCTCAATACTTTGTGGAAAAGGGCTATGCAGAAACCATCGCTGAGCCAGATTTGAGCATGGATCGGTTGCAAGAAACGATGGATAAACTGTTCCAAGGGGCAGAAAGCTATCATCAAGCGATGAAGGCTTCGAATGAATTGCTTTCCTTGGATGAATTTTACAGTCTAGTCCATCAAGAAATTAATAAAAGGAAAAAATGACGGATAAGAAGAACCAAAAAACTCCTAAGGAAGTAACCAAGCTCTCTGAATGGCAAAGACGAAACCAGGAGTATCAAAAGAAAAAACAATTAGAAGAGCAAGAAGAAAAAGAAAAGAAGGCACAAGAAGAGAAGGAAAGACAGGAACTTCTGAATCAAAAAACTCCCTCTGAAGATCTAAATGCAGAAGAGCAAGATACCGAGACTGCAGAAGAAGAAAAAGAGAAGGAGGCTAATCTGGCTGAGGAGGAAGTGCAAGAAACTCTTCCTGACGAAATAGACGAAGATGATGAAGAAGAAAAAATCATCTACCTAACAGAGCCTTCAGAAGAAATGTTCGAAGAAGAGGAACTAGCGAAGAAGGCCAAAAAGGAAGGTCAGATTGCGAGACGTCACATCTATCGAGCTATTCCTGTTTTGGTGATCAGTACCTTGATTGCAGTCTTTTCTGCCTACCTTTTAACACCCTTAGCTAAGCAAAAAATCATCGAATTTTCAGGGAATAAAAATGCGGATCAGACCTTGTTGTTTGAAAAGAGTCAGATCCAAGACCGGGATTATACCTTGACAACCTTTTTAAATCGGGATCGCTATCTTGCCAATATGAAGGCAGCTAGTCCATGGGTCAAAGATATTTCGATGACTTATGCCTTCCCTACGACGTTTAAGGTTCAGGTGGAGGAATACCAGGTTTTTGGTTACTATGTGACGGAGGAAGATCACTATCCCATTTTAGAGAATGGGGAAGTGGTAGAGACGCCAATTGCTGCGGATCAGCTTCCTAAGACTTACCTAGCCGTTCGTTTTTCTGATCGAGAATTGGTCCGACAATTCGTCAAACAATTGGGGAAAATACCATCTTCTGTGCGCGATGAAATTGAGTCAGTGGACTTGACACCGAGCAAGGTGACGAAGGATTTAGTGACGCTGACCATGAAGGATGGCACTAAGGTCCTAGTGCCTGTATCTCAGATCAAGCGTAAATTGCCTTATTACCATCAAATTCGCAAGCTGATTGAAGATGACAGTGTCATTGATATGGAAGCAGGGATATATAGTTACAATGCAGAAACAATGGCTACTTTAGCTCAGGAAAAGAAAGAAAAAGAAGAAGGGGAAGGGAACAAAACAGAAGAAGCTGATGCTAACTCGACAGATTCTGATGAGAGTGCAGTCGTAACCGAGCAACACGAAGAAGTTCCCGCTGAGTAAACCCTCATAAATTATCTGAAATAAATAAAGAAAATATGCCCACTATGGGCATTTTTGTGTTATAATGAAATTTGGATAGTTCTAACTAAAATGGAGCTATTAATTGACGTATAGGAAAACAAAAGAGAGAGGACTGGTGTAATGGCTAGAAACGGCTTTTTTACAGGTTTAGATATCGGTACTAGTTCAATAAAAGTATTGGTGGCAGAACATGTCAATGGAGAAATGAATGTAATTGGAGTCAGCAATGCGAAAAGTGCTGGCGTCAAAGATGGAATTATTGTTGATATTGAGGCTGCTTCTAATGCGATTAAAAGTGCAGTAAGCCAAGCAGAAGAAAAAGCAGGAATTTCAATCAATCTTGTGAACGTTGGGTTGCCAGCAAACCTTCTTCAAATTGAAGCAACTCAAGGAATGATTCCTGTAACCAGTGATTCAAAAGAAATTACGGATGCAGATGTTGAAAATGTTGTCAGATCTGCTTTGACAAAGAGTATGACTCCAGACCGTGAAGTCATTACCTTTATTCCAGAAGAGTTCACAGTTGACGGTTTCCAAGGAATCCGCGATCCACGTGGAATGATGGGAATCCGTTTGGAAATGCGTGGTCTCTTGTATACTGGCCCTAGAACTGTCCTCCATAATTTACGGAAAACAGTTGAACGTGCTGGTTTGCAAGTTGAGAACATCATTATTTCACCACTTGCAATGATTAAGTCTGTATTGAACGAAGGAGAACGTGAGTTTGGTGCGACCGTCATTGATTTAGGTGGAGGTCAAACGACAGTAGCTTCTGTTCGGAATCAAGAACTTCAATTTACAAATATCTATCAAGAAGGTGGCGATTACGTTACGAAAGATATTTCTAAAGTATTAAAGACTTCTCAAAAATTAGCAGAAGGCTTGAAGTTCAACTATGGAGAAGCTTATGTTCCATCAGTTGGTGACGAAGTCTTCCATGTTGAGGTGATTGGGGAAGTAGAACCTGTCCAAGTATCTGAAAAATATTTGGCAGAGATTATTTCAGCTCGGATCAAACACATCTTTGACCAAATCAAACAAGATCTTGAAAGAAGACATTTGCTTGATTTGCCTGGAGGAATTGTCATCATTGGTGGTGGCGCTATTCTCCCTGGTATTGAAGACTTGGCACAAGAAGTCTTTGGTGTAAATGTGAAATTGTATGTTCCAAATCAAATTGGAATCCGCAATCCAGCTTTTGCCCACGTGATTAGCTTGTCTGAATATGCTGGAAATCTTACAGATGTAGATATTCTTGCTCAAGCTGCTGTACATGGAGACCAACGTCTTCGTCAGCAACCAGTTCAGTTTGAACGACCAGTAAAGCAACCAGTTGTTCCAGCATATGTACCGGAAGAAATTGAGCCTGTAGTAAACGTCGAGCAACAACATCCAGTTGAAGAGCAAAAACAAGAAGAAAAAACTACCTTTACAGACCGAATGAAGAATTTAATCGGTAATATGTTTGATTAAGGAGTGTAAGTATTTATGACATTTTCATTTGACACAGCAGCGGCACAAGGTGCAGTTATTAAAGTAATCGGTGTCGGTGGCGGTGGCGGTAATGCCATCAACCGCATGATTGACGAAGGAGTTGCTGGTGTAGAATTCATCGCAGCAAACACAGACGTACAAGCACTTTCAAGTGCAAAAGCAGAAACAGTTATCCAATTGGGTCCTAAGTTGACTCGTGGTTTGGGTGCTGGAGGTCAACCTGAGGTTGGTCGTAAAGCCGCAGAAGAAAGTGAAGAAGTATTGACAGAAGCTTTGCAAGGTGCAGACATGGTCTTCATCACTGCAGGGATGGGTGGAGGATCTGGTACAGGTGCTGCACCAGTCATCGCTCGTATTGCCAAAGCTGTTGGTGCTTTGACAGTAGCCGTTGTAACTCGTCCTTTCGGATTTGAAGGAACAAAACGCGGAAACTTTGCGATCGAAGGGATCAATGAACTTCGCGAGCATGTTGATACTTTGTTGATCATTTCTAACAACAACTTGTTAGAAATTGTAGATAAGAAAACGCCACTTCTTGAAGCATTGAGCGAAGCAGATAATGTCCTTCGCCAAGGGGTTCAAGGGATCACTGACTTGATCACAAGCCCAGGCTTGATTAACCTTGACTTCGCTGACGTGAAGACCGTTATGGAAAACAAAGGAAATGCCTTGATGGGTATTGGTGTAGGTAATGGTGAAGAGCGTGTCATTGAAGCTGCTCGTAAAGCTATCTACTCACCACTCCTTGAAACAACCATTGACGGTGCTGAAGATGTGATCGTCAACGTTACTGGTGGTTTGGATATGACCTTGATTGAAGCAGAAGAAGCTTCTGAAATTGTTAACCAAGCAGCTGGTCATGGCGTAAACATTTGGCTCGGTACATCTATTGATGAATCAATGAAAGATGAAATCCGCGTAACGGTTGTCGCAACTGGTGTTCGTCAGGACAAAGTTGAAAAAGTTAGTGGAATTGCATCTCATGCACCAAGTTCAGCACGTTATTACCAAACTGGACCTCGTGAACAACGTCCACAAACTCCACAATTCGATCGCGAATTCGATTTGAAGGAAGAAATCGAAATGCCTACTCCTCAATCACGTGCCAAACAAGAAACACCTCGTGGATCTGCGTTTGGAGATTGGGACATTCGTCGTGAAAACATTGTACGTCAGTCTGATACTAGTGCTGGTCGTCAAGTTGAACGCTATATAGATTCTTCTTCAGAAGATGATGAGTTGGAAACACCACCATTTTTCCGTAATCGTTAAGAATGAATCTGATTGAAAATAAAGAGCGAATATTCTCGCAGGTTGCACAAGCAATGGAAACAGCAAATCGCACGGATCAGGTCAATGTGATTGCTGTTACTAAGTATGTTGGTATCGACCAAGCTAAGGCTTTGGTTGATACAGGAGTGTGTCATATCGGTGAAAACCGTGTTGATAAATTTCTAGAAAAATACCAAGCTCTAAAAGATGAGGGACTGACCTGGCATTTGATCGGTAGTCTCCAACGTCGTAAAGTAAAAGAAGTTATCAACTTTGTAGATTACTTCCATGCTTTAGATTCTATGAAGCTTGCCCAAGAAATTCAAAAAAGGGCGAGTCACCCAATTAAATGTTTTATACAAGTCAATATTTCTGGAGAGGAAAGCAAGCATGGATTTGCTCCTGAAGAGCTCGATGCGATTCTTCCAGAACTAGAAGGCTTGGATAACCTACAAATTGTTGGATTAATGACGATGGCTCCTTTTGAGGCAAGTCAGGACGAGTTGCAAGCCATATTTGCAGCAACTCACCAACTTCAAAAAGAATTACAAAAGAAACAGTTGAAAAATATGCCCTTTACAGAGTTAAGCATGGGAATGAGTCGTGATTATGATGTGGCGATTGCTAACGGTGCGACTTTTGTGCGAATTGGGACCTCATTTTTCAAATAGGAAAGAATTATGTCATTTAAAGATAGATTTGATCGATTGATTGATTATTTTACTGAAGATGGAGATGAGTACGATGTGCAAGAAGCGCCTGCTCAAGCAGTCGGAGCTAGCCAACCTGTAGCATCCCCTAAACCAGTACAACCATCATCAAAACCACGTCAAAAAGCTGTGGTAGCTGCCAAGGAGCAGAAACCTACTCCTGTTGCAGCAAGTCGTCCACAAGTAGCTTCTACAGCAGTGGTTGAATCAGCTTCATCTCAAAAATCATCTTCTGAAAATATTACTCGACTTCATCAACGTCAACAAGAGTTGGCACGAAATCGTTCTGCTGCAGATGAAAAGATTACAATTGATGTTCGCTATCCTCGTAAATACGAAGAAGCAACTGAAATTGTTGACTTGTTGTTGGCAAACGAAAGTATTCTTATTGACTTCCAATATATGACTGAAGTTCAAGCAAGAAGATGTTTGGATTATTTGGATGGTGCTCGCTATGTATTAGCCGGGAATCTACGTCGTGTTGCAAGTACTATGTACTTATTAACACCAATCAATGTTGTTGTGAATATTGAAGATATTCGCCTTCCAAATGATGTCGAAGTTGCTGAGTATGACTTTGATATGAAACGAAATCGTTAATATGTTTGTCCTACAATTAGTTAGAAATTTCTTTCAGGTTTTTGAGCTAGTACTAATCATCTATGCTTTGCTTAGTTGGTTTCCAAATGCATCAGAATCGGCTTTAGCTAAAATGGTTCAACGGATCGTCGAACCATTTTTGAGCCTATTTAGAAAGATTCCTTTGCAATTTGGTGGGTTAGACTTTACAGTCATGTTTGCCTTACTTGCTCTATCCGTAGTGGAACGGTTTGTCCTTCAATTTTTGGTGCAGTTTATATGACCAAGGGATTTTATCAACACTATAGTCCAGAAGACTACGTCTTTATCGATCGAGTTCTAGAATTAGTAGCTCGGGTGGAGCAACAGTATAGTTTTGAACTGACTTCCTTTTTAAATCCACATCAGGTTGATATTTTACGACAAATTGGTGCCCACCATGGTTTGCAGGTGTTTTCAAGTGCAGAAATCTATCCTACAGAATATGCACGAGTGATTCTGGCTCCTAGCTATTATGAGTTAGAGGCATCTGATTTTGAAATGAGCCTGTTAGAAGTTCTCTATCCGGATAAGTTTTATCGGTTAAGTCACTCTCAAGTTTTGGGTTCGCTTCTCCATCAATTAGGCATAGAAAGAAAGTCTTTTGGAGATATTCTAGTTGGACAAGGGAAGATTCATATCTATGTGGATGAACGTTTCTCCTCCTATTTCAAAGAGAATCTTAAGAAGATCGCAAAAGCATCTGTGAAGATTCGAGAGATTGACTGTCGAGAACGAATCACTGTAGACGAACCATCCAAACTCAAAGACCTATTGGTTACTAGTGTTCGACTTGATAAACTAGTAGCTTCTACCTTTAAACTTGCTCGGTCTGTAGCTGTTCAATTGGTTCAGTCTGGCCAGGTAAAGGTAAACTATGCCACTATTGATAATCCTAGTCGGATGATCCAAGTAGCAGATTTAATTAGTGTTCGAAAGTATGGCCGATTTAAAATACTATCAGAAAATGGCCTATCAAAAAGTGGAAAATACAAATTAACGGTTGAAGTATTTTCCAGTAGAAAATAAGGAGGAACTATGGCACTTACAGCTTTAGAAATCAAAGATAAACGCTTTTATGTAAAATTTAGAGGCTACGATGCTAAAGAAGTTGAAGAGTTTCAAGACATGGTCTACCGAGACTATGAAAAATTAGTTCGTGAAAATCATGAATTGGAAACAAAAATTAGTGCGTTGGAAGAGCGCTTGAACTACTTTGACGAAATGAAAGACTCTTTGAGTCAATCAGTATTGATCGCTCAAGATACAGCAGAACGTGTGAAACATGCGGCAAATGAACGCTCAGAAACCATCGTTCGTCAAGCGGAGCAAGATGCTCACCATTTAGTTGAAGAAGCAAAAGCAAAAGCAAATGAAATTCTTCGTCATGCTACAGACAATGCCAAGAAAGTTGCCGTAGAAACGGAAGAATTGAAGAATAAGACGCGTGTCTTCCACCAACGTTTGAAATCAACTATCGAAAGCCAATTGAGCATCATTGATACACCAGAATGGGATGAAATTCTTCGCCCAACTGCTATGTATATTCAAACAAGTGATGAAGCTTTCCGTGAAGTAGTCGAAAAAGCTTTGGAAGAAACAGTTCATCATAACTACGATGATGAAGCAATTGATTTGACTCGTCAATTCTCACGCGCAGAAATTGAAGAATTGCAAAAACATATTGAAGCTGTAAACCGTGAATTGTCTGCGACTCAAGCTTTTGAAGGATTGAATGAAAAAGTTCAAGAGGCTTTGGAAGAAGCAGAAAAAAATCAGGTAGATCAAGATTCTATTGATGAAATTGTTGTAGAAACTCCTCTAGTTGCTGATATTGATGCACCAGAAGGGGAAGAACAACGGGAATCTGTTTCAATTTTATAATCTGTAAAAACAGTGATCTTATCAAATAGTTTTAGCGAGCAGGTGATGGTGGAAGACCTGTACTTCCTTTGATAGGATTGATCCTTTTACAAATCTTAGTGGTGAAATGAGTAACCACTAACGCTGGTCAGCGTTAGCGACAAAAGAGGAGAAAGAGAGGATTCTCTTTCTTGAATGAAGGTGGTACCACGACTTGTCGTCCTTTTTGGCGAGGTCGTGGTCTTTTATTTTGTATGATTATTTTTTAGAGGAGACACCATGAAACTCAAAGAAACACTGAATTTAGGGAAAACAGAGTTCCCGATGCGGGCTGGTTTGCCTACAAAAGAGCCAGTTTGGCAAAAAGAATGGGAAGAAGCAAAGCTTTACCAACGTCGTCAAGAATTGAACCAAGGAAAACCACATTTCACCTTGCATGATGGCCCTCCCTATGCCAATGGAAATATCCACGTAGGACATGCGATGAACAAGATTTCAAAAGATATCATTGTTCGTTCTAAGTCTATGTCAGGTTTTTATGCACCGTACATCCCAGGTTGGGATACACACGGTTTGCCAATCGAGCAAGTCTTGGCTAAACAAGGTGTCAAACGCAAAGAAATGGACTTGGTTGAGTACTTGAAACTTTGCCGTGACTACGCTCTTTCTCAAGTAGATAAACAGCGCGAAGACTTCAAACGTTTGGGTGTTTCAGGTGACTGGGAAAATCCTTATGTAACTTTGACGCCTGATTATGAAGCAGCGCAAATCCGTGTCTTCGGTGAGATGGCTAACAAAGGCTATATCTACCGTGGAGCTAAGCCAGTTTACTGGTCATGGTCATCAGAGTCAGCCCTTGCTGAAGCGGAAATTGAATACCATGACTTGGTTTCAACTTCCCTTTACTATGCCAACAAGGTCAAAGATGGAAAAGGTGTCCTTGATACAGATACTTACATCGTTGTTTGGACAACAACTCCATTTACCATCACAGCTTCTCGCGGGTTGACAGTTGGTGCTGATATTGATTATGTCTTGGTGCAACCAGCTGGCGAATCTCGTAAATTTGTGGTCGCTTCAGAATTGTTGAACAGCTTATCTGAGAAATTCGGTTGGGCGGATGTTCAAGTGTTGGCTACTTACCGTGGTCAAGAATTGAACCACATCGTGACAGAACACCCATGGGATACGGCAGTAGATGAACTCGTTATCCTTGGTGACCACGTTACAACAGACTCCGGTACAGGTATCGTCCATACAGCCCCTGGTTTTGGTGAGGATGACTACAACGTCGGTGTTGCTAATGGTCTCGAAGTTGCTGTTACTGTCAATGAACGCGGTATCATGATGGCCAATGCTGGTGAGGAATTCGAAGGTCAATTCTACGACAAGGTTGTGCCAACAGTTATTGAAAAACTAGGTAGCCTCCTTCTTGCTCAAGAAGAAATTTCTCACTCTTACCCATTTGACTGGCGTACGAAAAAACCAATCATCTGGCGTGCTGTGCCTCAATGGTTTGCTTCTGTATCTAAATTCCGTCAAGAAATCTTGGATGAAATTGAAAAAGTCAAGTTCCACTCAGAGTGGGGTAAAGTCCGTCTGTACAATATGATTCGTGACCGTGGTGACTGGGTTATCTCTCGTCAACGTGCTTGGGGTGTCCCACTCCCAATCTTCTACGCTGAAGATGGTACACCAATCATGACAGCTGAAACCATCGAGCATGTCGCTCAACTCTTTGAAGAACATGGTTCCATCATCTGGTGGGAACGGGATGCCAAAGACCTCTTGCCAGAAGGATTTACCCATCCAGGTTCACCAAATGGTGAGTTCAAGAAAGAAACAGACATCATGGATGTATGGTTCGACTCAGGTTCATCATGGAATGGTGTTGTAGTGAACCGTCCAGAACTCAAATACCCAGCCGACCTCTACCTTGAAGGTTCAGACCAATACCGTGGTTGGTTCAACTCATCACTCATCACATCTGTAGCCAACCATGGTGTCGCACCATACAAACAAATCTTGTCACAAGGTTTTGCTTTGGATGGTAAAGGTGAGAAGATGTCTAAATCTCTTGGAAATACCATTGCTCCAAGCGATGTTGAAAAACAATTTGGTGCTGAAATCTTGCGTCTCTGGGTAACCAGTGTAGATTCAAGCAACGATGTACGTATCTCTATGGATATCTTGAGTCAAGTGTCTGAGACTTACCGTAAGATCCGGAATACCCTTCGTTTCTTGATTGCCAATACATCTGACTTTAACCCAGCCGAGGATGCAGTTGCTTACGAAGAACTTCGTTCTGTTGATAAGTACATGACCATTCGCTTTAATCAACTTGTCAAGACCATTCGTGATGCTTATGCTAACTTTGAATTCTTGACCATCTACAAGGCCTTGGTGAACTTTATCAACGTTGATTTGTCTGCCTTCTACCTTGACTTTGCCAAAGATGTTGTTTACATTGAAGGAGCTAAGTCACTAGAACGCCGTCAAATGCAAACAGTCTTCTATGATATTTTGGTGAAAATCACCAAACTCTTGACACCAATCCTTCCTCACACAGCCGAAGAAATCTGGTCTTATCTCGAGTTTGAAGCAGAAGAATTCGTTCAATTGTCAGAATTACCAGAAGCTCAGACTTTTGCCAACCAAGAGGAAATCTTGGATACTTGGTCAGCCTTCATGGACTTCCGTGGTCAAGCTCAAAAAGCCTTGGAAGAAGCGCGTAATGAAAAAGTGATCGGTAAATCTCTTGAAGCTCACTTGACAGTTTATCCAAACGAAGTGGTGAAAACCCTTCTTGGAGCTGTTGATAGCAATGTAGCACAACTCTTGATTGTCTCTGAATTGACCATCGCAGAAGGACCAGCTCCAGAAGCTGCAGTGGCCTTTGAAGATGTAGCTTTCACAGTTGAACGGGCTGCTGGTGAAGTTTGTGACCGTTGCCGTCGTATCGACCCAACAACGGCTGAACGCCACTACCATGCAACCATCTGTAATCACTGTGCAAGCATCGTTGAAGAAAACTTTGCAGACGCAGTTGCAGAAGGTTTTGAAGCCAAATAAAAGATATCAAAAGAAGTTCCATAATGGAACTTCTTTTTTGGTGACTAGAATGATGTATCGTGTCCATCGTCAGGGCAATAAAAAAGTAAGGCGGAATGGCCTTACTAAATAATTGGGAAAGAAATTTCGATCAGTTTATCGGAGTAGAGCGTTTTAATAGTGGATTGGTCGATGATTTTGAGATCAATCTTGCGTTTTAAAAAGAACTCACGAATTTTTTCAACTTCTGTTTCACGAATGGCACGGTGTTTGTTACTAATCAGCAATTCGTAATGAGTAGGAGCTTTAGTAAAGATAACATCGGTGTTACCAGCTGAATAGACCTCAACAAGGGTAGCATCGGTACTTTCTAATTGACTTTTGACCAAATTAGCATGACTATTTGTTGTATTCATAAGCTTCATGTGAGATCCTCCTAAGCTCTTTCTCCATTTATTATAGCACTTTTTTTTATTTTGTGAAAGAAGTCGCTTACAATTTTTGGGCAGATTTCCACATTTTGATTCCCCATTTATGGCTTCCTCTTTTTAACTTTTCAATGGCTTCGTCAATGGGGAACCAGGCAATGTTATTGAAATCCTCTAGTGGCTTTTGAGCTTCTACAAAGTCAGTTACTTCATAGATATAAGCTGGATTGTAGTAGTGGGTGTCGCGGTGACTGGAGTAGAAGTACTCATCTGCTTGTCCATAATACTCGCCGATGGTCGCAGTGAAGCCCAGCTCTTCAATCAGTTCGCGCTCGAGTGCCAAGAAATGATCTTCTCCTTCCTCGATTTCACCACCTGGTAGGAACCAAGCCCCATTTGGAGCTTGGACTAGGATGATTTTGTCCTTTGCTGGATTTGGAATCACCGCATAGACTCCATAACGATTGACATAGTCAACATTTTCTTCTTTTGTTCCAAAAGTTGCAACGGTCATAATGTTACTCGCTTCTTATTTTTTTATCATTATAACATAGATGGACATAAAAAGCAGTAGGAGATGAAAATAAGAGAGTGGGACAGAAATCGGTAATTCGTTAGAATTCGATTTCGTCGTCCCACCTCCGCACAGTTGAGTAGGGCTGTAAAAGCTGATGAAATCAGCGTAGTAGAGCCCACTCAACCACTGCGTCTTGCTCAACAATCCAAAAATAATTGAGAGGCTAGGACTTTTGTCCCAGCCTCTTTTGAATGCGATTATTCAGTTCCTTTTTCTGCTTCGTTCGTAGGTTTGCTCTTTCCTTTGATGCAAATCTTCCCATTGCTGGTCATGACAGCCTTCAGATCTTTCTCACTAGGATTTTCTAGGTAGTAATCTGTAATGGCATCTTCAATATAGTCTTGAATGGTGCGACGGAGTGGACGTGCCCCCATTTTCGGATCGTAGCCTAGGTCAACCAGTTTCTCCTTGACCTTATCGGTAACATCCAGGTGGATATCATTGTGGGCTAAGCGTTGGTTGACATCGTCTAACATGAGAGTGACGATTTGAAGGAGGTTTTCCTTAGACAAGGCTTTGAATTCAATGATGCCGTCAAACCGGTTCATGAATTCTGGACTGAAGAAGTTCCCCAGTTCACCTAGGATAGAATTGGTACGACCTTCACGAGCTGCCCCAAAGCCGACGTTGGCCTCCGCTTTTCCAGTTCCCGCATTGGAAGTCATAATGATAATGGTATCTTTGAAGCTCACCGTTCGGCCTTGTCCATCTGTCAAGCGCCCATCGTCTAAGACTTGGAGGAACATATGCATGACATCTGGGTGGGCCTTTTCGACCTCATCCAAGAGGATGAGAGAGTATGGGTTGCGACGCACCTTTTCAGTCAGCTGGCCTGCTTCTTCATAGCCGACGTAGCCTGGAGGAGCACCGACCAATTTGGCAACGGCATGTTTCTCCATATATTCACTCATATCAAAGCGAATCATACTGTCAGCAGATCCGAAGAGTTCGATGGCCAATTGCTTGGACAACTCGGTCTTCCCGACACCAGTTGGTCCAACAAAGAGGAAGCTACCGATTGGACGGTTGGGCGTTCCAAGTCCTACCCGGTTGCGACGGATGGCCTTAGCAATTTTTTCAACAGCCTCATCTTGACCGATGACATGAGCCTTCAAGTCAGCTGCCAAATTAATCAATTGGGATTGTTCTTTTTCTTTCAAATCGCCAACTGGGATATTAGTCTTTTGCTCGACGATGTGTTCGATAGTCTTTTCGCTAATGACTGGCGTATCTTGGTCAGTGACCTGTTGCCCTTGCATTTCTTTGTACTTAGCGATTTGGTCGCGGAAGTAGGCTGCCTTTTCAAAGTCTTCATCACGCGTCGCTTGAGCCTTGAGATTTTCGGCTTCAATTAAGCGTTGGTCAATGACTTTGGGATCGACAAAATTGAGGGTCAAGTTCATCTTAGAGCCGGCTTCGTCCAAGAGGTCAATGGCCTTGTCTGGCAAGAAGCGGTCTTGGATATAGCGATTGGAAAGGAGAGCCGCAGCTTCGATTGCACCATCGGTGTAGTGGACGTGGTGGTAATCCTCGTATTTCTTTTGAATGCCTTTGAGGATGGTGATGGTTTCTTCCACTGTAGGTTCGTCGACCTTAACGGGTTGCATCCGGCGTTCAAGGGCGGCATCTTTTTCGATAATTCGGTATTCATTGAGGGTTGTCGCACCGACTAATTGCAATTCACCACGAGCGAGAGCTGGTTTGAGGATATTTCCAGCATCCATATTGCCATCACCAGCAGATCCGGCACCGACAATTTCATGGATCTCATCGATAAACAAAATCACATCTTCCCGGCGACGGATTTCCTCCATCAATTGTTGCATGCGCTCTTCAAATTGCCCTCGGATCCCAGTTCCTTGAACGAGGCTGACAACGTCTAAGCGAATGACTTCCTTGCCTTGCAATTTGTGAGGAACATCCCCATCGACAATCTTTTGCGCTAGCCCTTCTACAACAGCTGTTTTTCCGACACCGGGTTCCCCAATCAGGACAGGGTTGTTCTTGGTTCGACGGTTGAGGATTTCAATGACGCGAAGAATTTCATCGTCACGGCCAATGACCGGATCGATATCCCCACGACGAGCAATTTCAGTAACGTTAATTCCAAACTCTTCTAGGAGGCCCTTTGGTTGTTGTTTAGCTTGGGGTCTGCTTGGTCCTGAAGAACGACCGTTCCCATTTGAGCCATAGCCATTTCCACCACCATAGCCTCCTCCAGATTGGGTCGGAGGGGTTTGGGGTTCTTGCGGCGCTTGGAAGTTTCCTAGTTGATTGAAGAAATCTTCAAAAGGATCCCGTCCTCCGCGATTTTGTTGGTTTAATCCTGCGAGTAGACTATTGTTAGGATCCGTTTTCATAATTTGATAGCAGTTCTGGCAAAGGTCTACTTGTTGTTGGTGGCCATTCACGTTCGTATAAAGATGAATGGTTGAATCATTGATTTTACAGTTTTGACAAAGCATTCTCTTACCTCTTTCTCTAGGGTAAAAAGTGTAAAAACTATTGGTCAGAAATAGTCAAACTTTTATAGTTTCATTATAGCAGTATTCTAAAAGTTTGCAAGAATTTAGTATGAAGTCCGGTTTTAGGCATGGAATAAAGAGGAAAATAGCGGAAAAGTTGATTTTTATTGGAATTTCCTCCTTCTTTTATGATAAAATAGGAGAGTAGAAAGTAAATAGGAGAATCAAAATGGAATCACATTTGGTACGAATTATCAGCCGTTTGGAAGCGATGACGAAAGACGGTGGAAACTTAAAACGTAATTTTGAACGTGAAGGGGTTGTAGTTGCTGAAGTAGCTTACAACTATGATGAAGAAAATGGATCAGTATTTACTCTTCGTGATGTAGAAGCGCGTGAGACCTATACATTCGATAGCATTGACTTAATCGCAATGGAGATCTACGAATTGTTGTACTAAGAAGTATCAATCAAGAGTCTAGAGCATCTAGTCTCTTTTTTGTTGGAAGAAAATAGTTATAGTTTCTTCTTATAACCTTGTCTAATCAAGAAGTGTTAGGAGCAGGTTCACAAATCTGATATAATAGAGAAGATATTGAATAGAAAAGAGATTGAGATGACACATGTAATTGATGGGAAGGCCTTGGCAGTAAAATTGCAAGGGGAATTGGCTGAGAAAACCGCTCGCTTAAAGGCTGAGACTGGTCAGGTCCCAGGCTTGGTAGTGATTTTGGTGGGAGAAAACCCAGCTAGCCAGGTCTATGTCCGCAATAAAGAACGGTCAGCTTTGGCAGCAGGATTTCGAAGTGAAGTGGTTCGAGTACCAGAAAACATTTCCCAAGAGGACTTGTTGGCCCTCATTGACCGCTACAATCAGGATCCAGTCTGGCATGGTATTTTAGTCCAGTTGCCTCTACCAGCCCATATTGACGATGAGGCAGTTTTGTTAGCTATTGATCCTAATAAGGATGTCGACGGCTTCCATCCTCTCAATATGGGACATCTTTGGGCAGGAAATCCAGTCATGGTTCCCTCTACACCAGCAGGGATTATGGAAATGTTCCGAGAATATGATATCGATGTCGAAGGGAAAAATGCAGTCGTCATTGGCCGTTCCAACATCGTGGGGAAACCGATGGCCCAGCTTCTCCTAGCAAAAAATGCAACGGTGACCTTGACCCATTCGCGGACTCATCATTTGGCAAAAATTGCTAGAAAAGCAGATATCTTAGTGGTGGCGATCGGTCGTGCCAAATTTGTGACAGCTGACTTTGTTAAAGAGGGAGCAGTCGTTATCGATGTCGGGATGAACCGTGATGAAAATGGGAAGCTCTGTGGAGACGTCGACTATGAACAAGTAGCTCCTCTGGCTAGTCACATCACTCCGGTTCCAGGTGGCGTTGGTCCTATGACCATTACCATGCTCATGTCTCAGACCTATGAGGCAGCTGTTCGGGCGTTGAAAAAATAGGTGAACTTGGATGGCCTCGGGACAGTGTTTGTATCTGTAGAATGATTAGAAAGATTTTTAAGGTAGGAACTTCGCTTCCTGCCTTTTTTTAGCCTAAACGTGGTAAAATAGAGGGAGAAAGAAGGGACGCTTATGTTAAGAGTTAACCAAACATTGCTGCAACAAGTTATCCTTAGCCGTCAGTCAGACTCCTATAAGGGAGACTATGGGCGTCTGCTCTTGATAGGAGGGACTTATCCCTATGGTGGAGCCATTATCATGGCAGCCCTCGCAGCGGTTCATAGTGGAGCGGGCCTTGTCACGGTTGCGACAGACCGCGAGAATATCCCTGCCCTCCATAGTCAGCTACCTGAAGCCATGGCTTTTGCTGTGACGGACCAAGAATTGTTGGCTAAGCAAATCGCAAAAGCGGGCGTCATTTTATTGGGACCAGGACTCAATGCTAATGAGCTAGGGGTACACCTTGTAGAACTTGTTTTTGAAAGAGTTCAACCTCATCAAGTGCTCATTCTAGATGGTGGAGCCATTAGCCTCTATACTCGCTTAGGACTTTCTCTTCCTCCAGCTCAACTGGTCTTTACTCCGCATCAAAAAGAATGGGAGGCCATGTCAGGTCTAGCAATTGCAGACCAAGGGGAAGAAGCAACAAGGCAGTCTCTGTCCCAACTTCCTCCAGCCAGTATTCTGGTCCAAAAGGGTCCCCAGACCAAGATTTGGCAACAAGGGCAAGCCGATTATTACCAACTAATCGTTGGAGGGCCCTACCAGGCAACTGGAGGAATGGGTGATACCTTGGCAGGCATGATTGCAGGCTTTGCGGGACAATTTCCACAAGTTAGCCTCTATGAGCTCGTGGTAGTTGCTACTCACCTTCACTCAGCTATTGCAGAAGACTTGAGCAAGAATGCCTATGTGGTTTTACCGACCGCGATTAGTCAAGAAATTCCAAAATGGATGAGGAAAATTTGCCTTTCCAAAGGCCAATAAACAATCAAGTCTCAGATGATGAAATCTGGGGCTTTTTCCGTAGGTAGAATCAGCTTTTTCCGCTTATTTTTGGTATAATTTATACTAGAATTTTCCGTGTGAAAGGGGATCTATGTCAGAGTATTTATCGGTATCCAGTCTGACCAAATACCTCAAGTTAAAATTTGATAAGGACCCCTATCTAGAGCGGGTCTATTTGACGGGTCAGGTCTCGAATTTCCGTAAGCGTCCCAATCACCAGTATTTTTCTTTAAAGGATGAAAAAGCTGTGATCCAGGCGACTGTCTGGGCAGGGATTTATAAGAGTTTCGGCTTTGAGCTCGAAGAAGGCATGAAGATCAATGTCATCGGTCGGATCCAACTCTATGAGCCAAGTGGCAGTTATTCTATTGTCATCGAAAAGGCGGAACCAGATGGCGTCGGCGCTTTAGCCATTCAGTTTGAGCAGTTGAAAAAGAAACTTCAAGAAGAAGGCCTTTTTCAAGAGAAGTTCAAACAGGCTATCCCCCAGTTCTCCAAGAAAATTGGGGTTGTTACCAGTCAGAGTGGGGCCGTTATTCGCGATATTATCACCACTGTTTCGCGGCGCTTTCCGGGCGTGGAGATTCTCCTTTTTCCAACCAAGGTACAAGGAGAGGGAGCGGCTCAAGAAATTGTCACCAATATCCAAAAGGCCAATGATCGGGCGGACCTAGATGTCTTGATCATCGGTCGTGGTGGTGGCTCCATCGAGGACCTATGGGCCTTTAATGAAGAGCCAGTTGTGCGGGCTATTTTTGAGTCTAGAATTCCCATTATTTCCAGTGTGGGGCATGAGACAGATACTACTCTGGCAGACTTTGTCGCAGATCGCCGGGCAGCAACTCCTACAGCTGCGGCTGAGTTGGCAACGCCTGTGACCAAGTTGGACCTGCTCAATCATTTGCAGAAGCAGGAAGGGCGGATGGCAACCGCTATGCGCAACCGCTTAGTCTATCATCGGGAACGCCTGCAAAAATTGAGCCAATCGGTCATCTTCCGTCAGCCAGAGCGGCTGTACGATTCTTATCTGCAAAAGCTGGATCAGATTCAGTTGCGATTGAAACAGGCTGTGTCAGAGTCGGTTACCAGAAATAGCCGCCAGTTACAAGAACTCCGCCATCGATTGGTCTCTCAAACACCACAGCATCAGCTCGAGCGTTATCGAGACCAGATTCTCCAGATGGAGCGATTGCTGACCTTGAAAATCAAGGAGCTCTACCAGACAAAAGTGGCAGATGCCAAGCGCCTATCGGAAGCTCTCTTGATGTTGGATACCAGTCGCATCGTGGCTAGAGGCTACGCCTTGGTACAGGCTGGAGATCAGGTTTTGGATAGCGTGGATACAATCAAAGAAAAGGATGCCTTGACGCTAGTCATGCGGGATGGGCAAGTAGAAGTAGAGGTAAAGCATGTCGAAAGAAAAGAAATTTGAAGAAAATATAGCTGATTTGGAAGCGATTGTCCAAAAGTTGGAAAGTGGGCAAGTGCCCCTCGAAGAGGCCATCTCAGAGTTTCAGAAAGGAATGAAGCTATCAAAAGACTTGCAAGAAACGCTTGATCAGGCTGAAAAGACCTTGGTCAAGGTGATGCAAGCAGATGGCTCAGAAACGGAACTAGTATGATTCTAGAAGAAAAACTGCAAGGGGTTGAAAAAGCGATTGAAGGCTTCTACGAGGCCAAACAAATAGCTCCCCGCTTGGTAGAATCCATCCTTTATTCAGTCCATGCAGGGGGGAAACGGATCCGACCTTTGCTCTTATTGGAGTTGCTGGAGGCTTTTCATGCTCCTATCCTTGAGGCTCATTTTCAGGTGGCAGCCGCTCTTGAAATGATTCATACGGGAAGCTTGATCCATGATGATTTACCAGCCATGGATGACGATGATTATCGTCGTGGTCAATTGACCAACCATAAAAAGTTTGGTGAAGACCTAGCCATCTTAGCAGGAGACTCGCTCTTCTTAGATGCCTTTGGCTGTGTGGCAGAGGCAGACCTTCCAGCTTCTATCAGGGTGCAACTGATTGCCCTGTTATCGGATGCTTCAGGGACAGCTGGGATGGTGGCAGGCCAAGTCTTGGATATGGAAGGGGAAGGAGCGAGCCTGACCTTGGACCAGTTGCAAGTCATCCATGCCAATAAGACCGGGCGACTGCTCGCCTATCCATTCCAAGCAACAGGGTTCCTCTTAGGGCTTGAGCCAGCTGTTGCGACTCTCTTAGAGGAAATTGGCCTCCATTTAGGCTTGGCCTTCCAGATTCGGGATGATATTTTGGATGTGACTGCTGATTTTGCTTCCTTAGGGAAAACCCCTCAGAAGGACCTGCAAGCTGAAAAATCAACCTATCCTGCCCTCCTTGGTCTAGATGGAGCTCAGGCTTATTTGGACCGGGAGCTAGACGCCTGTGAGGACTTGCTCGATCGCATCTCTCAGCAGGTAGACTTCGACGGGACTGGAATCAAAAAGATTATAGAAAGACTTAGAATTCATGGCGAAGGAAAGAGTTGACGTACTGGCCTACAAGCAGAGATTATTTGAAACCCGGGAGCAGGCCAAACGCGGTGTGATGGCTGGTCTGGTCGTTGCGGTCCATAATGGCGAGCGCTTTGATAAACCAGGCGAAAAAATTGATGAAGCGACAGAATTAAAACTCAAGGGTGAAAAACTCAAATATGTCAGTCGCGGTGGTCTCAAGTTAGAAAAGGCCTTGGACCTTTTTGAGATTGACCTGCAGGATAAGGTCACACTGGATATTGGGGCTTCTACAGGAGGCTTTACGGATGTTATGCTCCAAAATGGGGCTGCCTTGGTCTATGCAGTTGATGTTGGGACCAATCAGTTGGCTTGGAAGCTTCGTCAGGATCCTCGTGTCATCTCGATGGAGCAGTTCAACTTCCGCTATGCGACGTCTGAGGATTTTGAGCAAACTCCAAGCTTTGCTAGCATTGATGTTAGCTTTATTTCCCTCAACCTCATCTTGCCAGCCCTCCATGGGATTTTACAAGAGGGAGGCCAGGTGGTCGCCCTTGTCAAACCCCAGTTTGAAGCTGGTCGGGAGCAGATTGGGAAAAATGGGATTATCAAGGATGCCAAGGTCCATCTGTCCGTCCTGGAACAGGTTCAAGGCTTTGCCTTAGAACATGGCTTCTCCGTCTTGGGAGTGTATTATTCACCGATCCAAGGGGGCCATGGCAATATTGAATTTTTACTTTATCTAGAAAAAAATACTGGGCAAGATCGTCTTCAACTGCAAGAGTTTGCGGCAGTTGTCGAAAAAGCCCATACTGACTTTAAACATGAATAGTAAACAAAACCGATTAGAAAAAATACGCCGCTTTATCCGAGAAAATAAAGTGGGTACTCAGGATGCCATTGTCGAACATCTGAGAGAAGCTGGAATTTCTGCGACACAAGCGACTGTTTCCCGAGATATCAAAGAGTTGGGGATTATTAAAACGCCTTTAAAAGGTTCAGCCTATGTCTATGAATTGCCACGCGTCCAACATAGTGGAAAATTAGCAGAAAATAATCTTCAATCCTTTGAACGCATGGGGAGTTTTTTGACCCTCAAGCTTGTCCCAGGGACAGCCTATCTAGTCAAACGGCATCTACAAGAAGATTTTGATGACATCATCTTTAGCATGATTTCAGACGACAATAGTATTTTGATTGTAGCCCGCTCGGAAGAAAAGGCTCAGTTTATCGAACAACGATTGATGGAATGGTAGGAGAGAGATGCTATTAGAAATTTCAATTAAGAACTTTGCCATCATTGAAGAAATCGCTCTGAATTTTGAAACAGGAATGACGGTTTTAACCGGTGAAACTGGAGCAGGAAAATCCATCATTATCGATGCCATGAATATGATGCTGGGGAGCCGGGCGACGACCGATGTCATCCGTCACGGTGCT
Organism: Streptococcaceae bacterium; assembly: GCA_902363395.1. Classification (GTDB taxonomy): domain Bacteria; phylum Bacillota; class Bacilli; order Lactobacillales; family Streptococcaceae; genus Streptococcus. The sequence continues at coordinate 1,469,439 of CABIZZ010000001.1, read as the reverse complement.
CCTAAGGCTGAGATTGAAGGCCTCTTTGCCATTGACGAAAACCCTGCCCTTCAGCAGATATTTGAAGAGCAGGGCTTAGAATGGGCAGAGGAGTTGATTATTCGCAGAGAAATTTTCCAGAATGGTCGGAGTGTTAGCCGGATCAATGGGCAGATGGTTAACCTCTCCGTTCTCAAGGCCGTTGGCCAGCATTTGGTAGATATTCATGGCCAGCACGATCAGGAAGAACTGATGCGGGCTCCCTTGCATATCGCAATGCTGGATAGCTTTGGGGAGGATACTTTTTTTGCGACTAAGAAGGCCTATAGAGAGACCTTTGAGAATTACAAGGCCTTGCGCAAGCAGGTCTTGCAGATCCAAAAAAATAACCAGGAAAACCAAGCTCGGATCGAAATGTTGGAATACCAGATTTCGGAAATCGAGGCAGCAGCCCTGTCCTTAGATGAAGATGTCCAGTTAGAGCAAGAACGGCAACGCCTGCTCAACCATAAGATGATTGCAGATACTCTAAGCAATGCTTATGCCATGCTGGATGCAGAAGACTTCTCCAGCCTTAGCAATGTGCGGTCGGCCATGAATGATCTGCAAAGCATCGAAGAGTATGATGCAGACTACAAGGCCTTGTCTGATCAACTGGCTGAGAACTACTATACTCTGGAGGATTTGACCAAGCGCTTGGAGGATCTGGTAGATGGATTGGACTTTGACGGCAACCGCTTGATGCAGGTGGAAGTTCGACTAGACCTGATCCATTCAATTACTCGTAAGTACGGTGGTCAGGTAAAGGATGTCCTTGATTACCTGGATCAAATTAGCAAGGAATATAGCCTATTAACAGGAGGAGGCACCTCCTCTGAAGACTTAGAGAAAGAACTCAAGTCTATGGAAGGACAGTTGGTGGCCTTGGCTAAAGAACTGAGTCAAGGGCGTCATGCCTTGGCCCAAGAGCTGGAAGCAGAGATCCAGCAGGAATTGGCGGATCTCTATATGGAAAAAGCCCGTTTCCAAGTGCGTTTTACCCCATCTAAGTTTAATCGGGAAGGAAACGAAACGGTTGAGTTTTATATTTCAACCAACCCTGGAGAGGACTTTAAGCCTTTAGTAAAAGTCGCCTCAGGTGGAGAATTGTCCCGTCTTATGTTGGCCATCAAGTCAGCCTTTTCACGGAAAGAAGGTAAGACCAGTATTGTCTTTGACGAGGTGGATACAGGTGTATCTGGTCGGGTGGCGCAAGCCATTGCTTCGAAGATTTATAAGATTGGACGTTATGGTCAGGTGCTAGCAATCTCTCATTTGCCTCAGGTCATTGCAGTAGCCGATTACCAATTCTTTATCGAAAAGGTGAGCGATGAATATTCAACGGTTTCGACCGTTCGCTTGCTCAGTCATGAAGAGCGGGTCGAAGAAGTCGCTAAGATGCTAGCTGGTGAAGATGTGACAGAAGCAGCCCGCATGCAGGCAGAGCAATTGCTAAAACGGCCGTCCTAAGAAGAAAGGAACCGATATGGAAAGCTATTTCGTAGTGGGAGACATTCATGGAAAAGCCGGTATGCTAGAGGAACTGATGACCCATTGGGATGGTCAGTCCCAGTTGGTTTTTCTCGGAGATCTGATAGACCGTGGAGAAAATAGTCGTAGAGTGATCGAACTGGTCAAAGATTTTGTCGAACAGCAAGGGGCAATCTGTCTTTCTGGGAACCACGAATACATGTTTTTAGCCTGGATTGATAACCCGACCGAACGCTACGACCATTACCGACGAAATGGTGGTGATACCACGATTAACTCTTTGCTTGGTCGCCCCCTCACAGCACCAGTAGATGGAGTGGAGGATGCTCGGCGCGTGCAAGAGACTTGTGGGGACCTAGTTGCTTTCATCCGTTCGCTTCCTTTTGTCTATGAAACAGAACACTATATTTTTGTGCATGCTGGCCTTGACTTAACCCTAACGGATTGGCATGAAACGACGGATTATCAGAAAGTCTGGATTCGCCAACCCTTCCATGAAGCGACCAATCAGACAGGGAAGACCATTGTTTTTGGTCATACTCCCGTCCACTATCTCTTGGATCAAAAGATTGGAACCAAAAAACTCTGGGTGACCGAAGATGGGAAGATTGGTATGGATGGTGGAGCTGTTTATGGTGGCGTCCTCCATGGCATTCTCTTTGATGAAAGTGGAATGAGGGCCGATGTTGCTTTGCTCAATGATGGCTTTGCAGCTATCGATGATTAAGTAAATAGGACTTTGTCCCACAAAAGCCTAGAAAATTTGATATAATAGAATGGATATATCTAAGAAAAGATTGTAGGAATGTTATGTCACAAGTAAAAATTGTTACAGACTCATCCGTAACGATTGAGCCTGAAGTTGTTGAAAAATACGGAATTACCATCGTTCCCCTCTCTGTTATGGTGGACGGTGTCCTCTATTCAGATGTGGAATTAACAGAAGGACAATTCCTTCAGTTGATGAAGTCCAGTAAGAACCTTCCAAAGACCAGTCAACCTCCAGTAGGTGTGTTTGCAGAAGCCTTCGAAGGTTTGGCTGCAGAAGGGGCGCAAATTATTGCGATCCATATGTCTCATGCCTTATCTGGTACAGTGGAAGCTGCACGTCAAGGTGCTACCTTAGCCAATGCAGATGTCACGGTGATCGATAGTAGCTTTACAGACCAAGCCATGAAGTTCCAAGTGGTAGAAGCAGCGAAACTGGCTCAAGAAGGAGCTAGCGTAGAGGAAATTGTAGCCCACATTGAAGAGGTCAAGCAAAAATCTAGACTTTACATTGGGGTTTCTACTCTGGAAAACCTGGTGAAAGGAGGCCGGATTGGCCGTGTAACTGGTTTATTGAGTTCCCTTTTGAACATTCGGGTTGTCATGGAAATGAAGAACGATGAATTGCAACCGATTGTTAAAGGGCGCGGACAGAAAACCTTTAAAAAATGGTTGGACGAGTTGATACAAGACTTATCTGCTAAAGAAATCGCTGAGATAGGGATTTCCTATGCTGGTGGACCTGACTTTGCTAACCAAATGAAGGCTCAATTACAGCCTTTGGTTGCAACTCCAATCTCTGTTTTGGAAACAGGTTCGATTATTCAAACCCACACTGGTGAAGATGCTTGGGCAGTTCTTGTCCGATTTGCATAGAAGCCCGTCAATAAAGGAATTTATTCCTAGATAAATGTTGATAAAAACAAGTTTAGTACTTGACCTAAAAGCATTTTTTAGATATGATAGAGATGTTAAGGGTAAAACCTAAAAAAATTTGGAGGATTTGTTAAATGGCTAACAAACAAGATTTGATCGCAAAAGTGGCAGAAGCTACAGAATTGACTAAAAAAGACTCAGCAGCAGCAGTTGACGCTGTATTTGCAGCTGTTTCAGAATACCTTTCAAAAGGTGAAAAAGTTCAATTGATCGGTTTCGGTAACTTCGAAGTTCGTGAACGTGCAGCTCGTAAAGGTCGCAACCCACAAACTGGTAAAGAAATCAAAATCGCTGCTTCTAAAGTTCCAGCATTCAAAGCTGGTAAAGCTCTTAAAGACGCAGTTAAATAATTGTGATTACAAAGGTTCCTTCTAGCTTGCTAGAAGGAACCTTTTGTTTTAGAGTAGTTTCTAGACAGGGCCTATAAATAGGAGTATAATAGAAAAAAGTGAGAAATGGAGGGTGGACCATGAGATGGATTGTTGGAATCTTTGTTCTGCTCATGATTAAGCCAATTCTTTATCTACTGAAAGGTCTCTGGTTTATCGCGGAATTCTTCTTTATGTTCCTCTTTGTCAAAGTTTTACTAGGAACTATGAGATGGATACTTAGTTGGGGAAGTTAAGATTAGATATAAAAAAGTGTGGGAGTAAAGGAGCTTGATTCGAGCTGATTTAATCCTGCACTTTTCCTTATTTACAAACATTCTAATTAGGCAAAATGTGGTATTCGTGATATAATAGTTTTAAAGAAGAGACAGAAAGGGGAAAGACCATGCTAGCTTGTTTAACACTTGATTCCGTTCAACAAGAAAAAGTGGAAGATGTATTGCAACACCTGCGTGAAAAATCTGTACGGATTACAGAGACGCGTCGGGCTGTCCTTTCCTATCTTGTCAAAAGTCAGGAACATCCAAGTGCGGATGCCATCTATCAGGACTTGAAACCAGCCTTTCCCAATATGAGTCTAGCAACCGTTTATAACAATCTCAAGGTCCTCATTGAAGAAGGCTTTGTCTCTGAAATTAAAGTACGCAATGATACCACGACCTACTTTGACTTTATGGGACACGATCATCTGAATTTGATTTGTGAGTCTTGTGGGAAGATTGATGATATTGATATCGAAGTTCCAGATGTGAGAGCAGAAGCGAGAGAAAAAAGTGGCTACGTCATTACCAAGTGCCAAACCACAGTTTATGGCCTTTGTCCGGAATGCCAGAAGAAGCAGTAGAAGAATTGAAAAGGGAGCCAGGAGGCTCTTTTTCTATATCGAAAAGCTGCTATTGAATACGGAGAGAAAAATAGAAAAAATCATGATATAATGTACTTTTACGATCAAATTAAAGGAGAATGGGATGGAAAAGCTAGAGAATTTTTCTTGGAAGAGGTGGCATATCATTTCCCTTGTCCTTGTGACCGTTCTAATGATTGGCGGTATCTGGACGATTTCTTACCTCAACGAAGCTGCTTATGTAGTGAGGGAGAGAAACTATGAGTATGTTGGAAGAGGCCAACGGTTATTGGAGTATCAACATATCAGCGAAGAGGAGGCCGGCGTTCCATTATTAGCCCTTTCTTTTGCGAAAGAAGATAAGGAAAATGATAACGTACATAGATATACTGTTGGCTATCAATTTATAGCCATGCAAGATTCTAAACTATTCACTGGGGAAGAAAAGAAAAAAGACGCAAATGAGTATTTTCGAATTCGTTATTATAGACTAGGGTACGAGAAAGGAGAAGGTCATACCATCGATGTCTTAAAACTGGTTCAGGAAAGGGGCTACGATACGATTGAGGGCGACATGCGAACGACCATGTTTACAGATGGAAAAGATGAGTATGTAGGGATCAATGTCTCAACACATGAGCTCCTATTTGTGAATTTGAACAAGGGAGAAATAGCTGAGACAGATCCAACAATGATCGTTGGTTTTGATTATGGCGGACTTTATCAAATCCTATATTTACCAGGTTTTGAAACCGAGCAATACAGTGAAGCTTTAAGTCAAACAAGTATAGGCATACCTTGGATTAGCTATAATTATAAGAATAAGCATGAAGAAGAGGAAACTTCTTCGAGTTCATCAAAGAGAATGGAAGACTTTCGTGTGAAGGGGAAGGATACTAAGCTCTTCACCTTGTTAAAAAAATATCGTCACCTCTTAATTTTTAAACCGGATATCACGATGGAGGAATACAAAAAGCTTATCAAGAGCTTGTTTCCTGATGCTGATGACTTCAGCTGGTACATTGGTGCTCCATACACAAAAAGTGGGCAGGAAGAAAGCATTCAGAATGCGGAAGAGTTCCAAGAGGTGATAAAGGAGGAAAAAGTTGAAAAAGAGATGGAACGTCGACTTGAAGAAGAATTTAAAGAAGGGCCAGACGACGATTAGCGATCGGTCGAAAGGCATTCTAGTGGTTATCTGTTTCCTAGTTTTTCTAGGGTTCTACTTTTACAGAAATTTAGAGTCGTACCTAAAAGGGTTTTATGCTAGTAGAAATTTTCGAGGTGATATACAAATTACTGGTTTCTCCTGGACTCGGCCCAATGCTGGTCCGGATGTGAATTTTATCTATTCTGAGACGATTGAAGGAAAAAAAGTTTCAATTCCTTTGAAAAAATCAGTCAGATTTAAACACTTGGTGATGCCGTATTATAATAAGATCGATGTGGCCGAGAAGCAAGTAATGGAAAATACCTATGATGAGTATGATAGAGCCTATTTGCCCATTTTAGAAAAGGCCATTGAATTAAGTCCTGATCGGCACTACTATGAAGCTAAGCTAGAGGAAAAAATGAACCTGTTGGATACGTTTATCGGATCCTCAATTGAAATAAACTCCTCGCCCTTTAAGAAACGAGGTGACAATTATTTCAGTTTGATGGACAACTATAAGAACGGCATTCCTTTTCCTGAATCAAAAATACTAGGTGGATGGTGTGAGGTTCCATTTGCACTCTTTATCGCAACCGGTGACTGTTATATAGAAATTTCCTTACCTGAAAATAGAGGTTTATTGCAAGACTTAAATCATGATTTCAAATCGGATTTGGAGAAACTGTCGAAAAAGACGGACCTACCAGATGGGTGGTATAGACTGGTCTACAATAGTGAACGAGTATCTCATGTTGTTGAAATTCGGGATGGGGAGGTAAAAGATTGAAAGTAGCTATGGTAAATGCAAAAGCAAATCTTCATCGGAGTGTCGCCTGCCAGCTTGGCATACTTACTGCCTATATTTTGATCATATTGACGTCACCTTTTTTTATGCGTCCAAAAACCTGGTCTTATGATGCAGCACAGTTTTCGATCTTTTTTGGGAAACATTCTCTATACCATGACAAAGAATTCGAAGGCCTCATCCATTCCTATTTCACGATTTCCCTCATTATTCTTATAGTACTACCGGTATTGGCTATTTTCTTTCAATTTTTCTTAAACAAAATGGGCTATCCTTTGCTGGCGCATCTTCAGTCCCTGTTAATATTTGTAGCCTGTAGCCTGATTCTAATCTTTACTATGTTTTCTCTGACCGTTCAAAAAGACCTCCTTCGCCTGTATTGGGGATTTTACCTCTGTCAGGTCTTCTATTGGATTTTTATCCTCAGAGAGTGGTGGGTTTTAAGTGGCATCATGTATAGACGTAATCATCCTTTGGTAGGTGGATATGAAACTAGGAACTAACATGCTCTCTAAAGGTGGTAGCAGAAGCAATACAGTTTCAAACTAGAGCCCTTGAGCTCTTTTTTGTATGTCATGACGACACTAGGATACCGAAAGAAAAATAGGAAAAATCATGATATAATATACTTTTGGAATCAAACAATAGGAGAACGAGATGAAAAAGCTGGAAAACTTTTCGTGGAAGATGTGGCAGGTATATGCTTTAGCTGCTATGACCATTTTTATGATTGGTGGCATTTGCTCTTTCTTTTTCTTGAAAGAAGCGAGCTATGTCATAAGTGAAAGAAACTATTATTATATTGGGGAAGGGCAACGGTTAACAGATTATTTAATGCTAGATGAAGAGGATACGGGACTACCAATTATAGCGCTATCCTTCAAGAAAGATGATGAACATTGGAGCAGCTATAGCTACGTCATTGGTCGCCACTATTTAGCCCTACAAGATTCCAAGCTTAATAAAAGTAATCAAGACAAAAAAGATTCAGAAGAATATTTTAAGATCCGCTATTACCAACTCGGAAAAGAGGATGGTGAGGGACATCTTATTGATGTCTTAAAACTTGCCCAAGACAAGGGCTATCCTACCATCAATGGGTCGATGGACTCTATCATGTACTCTGATGGAAAAAATGACTATGTAGGCGTCAGTGTAACAAAGGATGATTACCTGTTTATCAACCTTCGAACACAAGAGGTCAGTCAAGGACGTCCGAAAGAAACCATCCAATTTGGTTATAGTGGAAATCATCGCCTTGCTTCTTTGAATTATCATACAGGTGATTTCTATGAAGATAAGAAAAAAACAGATATCAGTTTCCCATGGATCCACTATAAAAAATGGGAAAACTCTAGCTATAGGAGTACGGATACTTCTAGTACAAGCGAAAAGAAGGCAAAGGATAGTAAACTCCTTACGCTAATAAAGAAGTATGGCTTCCTAGTCGTCTTGAAAGAAAACATGACATTTTCTGACGGTGAATCAATCATAAGAAATTTATATGCGGATGCAAGTGACTTTGTCTGGAAAATTGATTCTGAATTCACTAAGAGTGGAGAGACAGAATATGTTCGTTCAGATGAGGAATTACAGACCGTAGTAGATGAGGGAAAGGTTAAAAAAGATGAATAGTGATAAGAAAAAGAGTTGTTTAGTTTTTTTAATCTTTTTCGTACTCCTTAGTTTTTGCTTTTATAAAAATTTGGAGTCGAACATCAAAGGGATTTATCAGAGCCATCATTACCCAGGTGATATTAGGGTTACAGGATTCTCATTTACAACTCAAGACACATTAGAAATTCAGGTTAATTATACTTATTCTGAAAAAATAAATGGCAAAGAAATTTCCATTCCTTTGAAGAAAGAATTAGAGTTTGGACAGTTCATTATTCCCTATTCTGCAGGTTTAAATGAGAAGGAAAATTACGGATTGGTTAAAGGTTATTGGGAATCTCGTGAACCTGTTAGTGTCTATGCTCCAATTATAGAAAAGTCTATAGAGCTAAACCCTGAAAGTAAAAAATTAGAACAGGAATTAAAGAAAAAAATAGATCAAAACCGTGTTTTAAGAGGATCTACTGTCAAGTTAAAACTGAGTATGTCGAGTCATTTAAAGTATATCGATCGGAATAGTTGGCTTGAAAAGTATGAATACCAATCAATGAAGCATAATCGTACAATTCTTGGAGGTTGGTATAATTTTCCTATCAGAGAAGCTTTATCAAGTGAAGCCATATATGTTCACATTACCTTGCCTCAAGGAGTCGACCGGGAAAGTGTTCAATTTCAAGAAGAATTAGAAAAAATGATAGAAAAAACAGGTTTACCTAATGGTGCCTATACTCTGAATACTGTAGATGAAACAAGCAGAATAGCGCTATTTATTAAAGATGGCAAAGTTAAAGAAAGGTCATAAGGATGTCAGAAAAAAAAGAAGCTAGTAATTTTAGTGTGAAATGGGAAATTGGATTATATGGTTTACTTTGTTTAAGTTTTTATGTCTTCCCTTTTTTGACCGTCTATAGATCACCAGTTTATCTATTTCGAGACAGTAATTCTATATTTTTTGGGGATCGGTTTGATGGCCTTATAAACTCCTATTTTACAGTCTCCATCGTATTGTTATTCCTTCTCCCCGTTGTAGCTTCTGCAAGTAATTATTTTTTAGAGAAAAAAGGGTATCCTTTTTTAGCCAGTTTACAGTCCTTGCTTATTTTTATATCCTGTTTTGTCATTTTGCTGTATGCGGTGTTTTCTCTTACAACTCAAAAAGACGGATATACGATGAATCTAGGGGTCTATCTTGCTTTATTGATTTACTGGCTTCATATTAATAGTGATTTGAAAGAGATCAGAAAAATGGTTGAAACACGTAATTCCTCTACTGAAGAGAAGCATTTAGAAAAATAAAGTTATCTCAGAGAAAGAATAAACCTCCTTCATTTTCAAACTAGAGCCGTCAGGCTCTTTTTTTGTATGCCATAACGACACTAGGATAGCAAAAGAAAAATAGGAAAAATCATGATATAATAACTTTTAGAATCAAACAATAGGAGAACGAGATGAAAAAGCTGGAAAACTATTCTTGGAAGATGTGGCACCTGTATACCTTGGCAGCTGTAACCATTTTTATGATTGGTGGTATCTGGTCTTTCTTTTTCTTGAAAGAGGCGAGCTATGTTGTGAAGGATAGAAATTATACATATACCGGCAAAGGGCAACGGTTAACGAATTATCTAATGTTGGATGAAGAGGATACAGGGCTTCCAATCATAGCGCTATCCTTCGAGAAAGTGGATGAAAATTGGAGTAGTTATGGCTACGCTATCGGTCGCCACTATTTAGCCCTACAAGATTCCAAACTCAGTAAAATAGATCAAAACAAAAAAGATCCAGAAGAATATTTTAAGATCCGTTATTACCAACTCGGAAAAGAGGATGGGGAGGGTCAGACCATTGATGTCTTAAAACTTGCCCAAGATAAGGGCTATCCTACCATCAATGGGTCAATGGACTCTATCATGTACTCCGATGGAAAAGATGACTATGTAGGAGTGGACCTAGCTGATGAAGATTATCTCTTTATCAACCTACGAACACAAGAGGTCAGCCAAAAGCGTCCGAAAGAAGCCATTCAGTATGGTTATAGTGGAATTCATCAAATCGCGTCTTCCTTGTACTATCGTACACCAACTTTCTACGAAGACGAAGAGAAAACTTCTATCGACTTGCCATGGATCCGTTATAAAAAAGAGAAAGTCAGTGAAACTAGTGATAGTAGTACAACCTCTGCTACTAGTGAAAAAAAGGTAAAGGATAGCGAACTACTTTCGCTATTAAAAAAATATGGCTTCCTAATCGTTTTGAAAGAAGATATGACATTTTCTGACGCTGAATCAATCATAAAAAATCTATATGCGGATGCCTCTGATTTTTTCTGGTCAGTAAAACCTGCCTATACAAAAAGTGGCAAGATGGAATATGTTCATACAGATGAGGAGCTCCAGCAAGTAATAGATGAGGGGAAGGTTAAAAAAGATGAAGAGTGACAAGAAAAAGAGTTTTCTGGTTTTTTTAATCTTTTTCGCACTTCTAGGTTTTTGTTTTTATAAAAATCTGGAATCGAATCTTAAAGGATTTTACGCTAGTCGAAATTATCATGGGAGTATACAGATTACAGGCTTTTCTTGGGAACGAGAAAATGACGCTCCAGATGTGAATTATGTGTATACTGAAAAAATAAATGGCAAAGAAATTTCCATTCCTTTTTTGAAGAAACCTGTTCAGTTTAAGCAGATGGTCATACCTTATTTCGCTCAACTAGATAATCCAAAAGATGAAGGTTTAATCAGTGGTTTAGTATCTTATTCTGATGTGGATTCTAGACCCTTTCTGCCCATTATTGAAAAAGCCTTAGAATTACATCCTGAGCGAAAACAGATGGAAAACGAATTGCAGAATAAGATCCATCAGGCTAGTGACCTAAAAGGAACAAGCATTCACCTGAAAGAGTCCATTTCCGATGATCTTTTATTTAGTAAATCTGTGTTTTGGTTCACTGATTACGAAGAACGATCGATGAAAGAAAATCGTACGAAATTGGGTGGCTGGTATGGTTTTCCTTTAAAGGATGCACTGGCAAATGACGCAATCTACGTACAAATTGAACTCCCTAAACATATCGATCGGTTCGATAGCTTAGACATAGATTTACCAGAAGAAATGAAGGTTGTTTTACAACAGACAAGTCTACCTGATGGTTATTATTCTCTAGCAATCGATGGTGAGCGAGTAGGCAAGATTGTTGAAATTAAAAAAGGTAAAGTAGAGGATTGGAGGTAAGAATGACAAAAGAAAAAAGAAGCAATCATCAGAGTTTCATACGGCAACTTGGTTTATTTTTTATCTATGTTTTGATCGGATCGACCTTACCCTTTTTAATGATATCAAAAGCAAGGTACGAAGATCCATCTCAGTTCACAATCTTTCTCGGTAAGAAATCTCTATACCATGCAAAAGAGTTCGAGGGTCTCATCCATTCCTATTTCACGGTTTCTCTCATCCTTCTTTTAGTACTACCAGTCTTTGCTATTCTCATCAAATTTCTGCTCAAGAAAGTTGGCTATCCCTTTCTGGCTCACCTTCAATCATGGTTAATCTTTATAGCCTGCAGTGTTATTCTAACCTTTACCTTGTTTTCACTGACTATCCAAAATGACTTCCTTCACTTGTATTGGGGATTTTACTTCTGTCAAGCCTTCTATTGGATTTTTATCCTCAGAGAGTGGTGGCATTTAAGTGGGATGGTTGATAAACGAAATCAGCCTTTAGATGATGCAAGAGCAGAAGAGAAGGAGCAACCGGCAGAATAAACCTATTTCAATGTAAGAATAAACGTTGGTCATTTTCAAACTAGAGCCGTCAGGCTCTTTTTTGTGAGAAATTGCACTTTTCTATGGTCGCCACTAGATTTTTTACTGAAAATCTAGTAGAATAAAATAGATAAACGGGGGGAAACCTCGGAGAATAAAAAGGAGATCCATCTAATGGTAAAATTGGTTTTTGCTCGCCACGGTGAGTCTGAATGGAACAAAGCTAACCTTTTCACTGGTTGGGCTGATGTTGATTTGTCTGAAAAAGGTACACAACAAGCGATCGACGCTGGTAAATTGATCAAAGAAGCTGGTATCGAATTTGACCAAGCTTACACTTCAGTATTGAAACGTGCGATCAAAACAACTAACTTGGCTCTTGAAGCTTCTGACCAATTGTGGGTTCCAGTTGAAAAATCATGGCGCTTGAACGAACGTCACTACGGTGGTTTGACTGGTAAAAACAAAGCTGAAGCTGCTGAACAATTTGGTGATGAGCAAGTTCACATCTGGCGTCGTTCATACGATGTATTGCCTCCAGCAATGCCTCGTGATGATGAGTACTCAGCTCATACTGACCGTCGTTACGCTTCACTTGACGACTCAGTCATTCCAGATGCTGAAAACTTGAAAGTGACGTTGGAACGTGCCCTTCCATTCTGGGAAGACAAAATCGCTCCAGCTCTTAAAGATGGTAAAAACGTATTCGTAGGTGCACACGGTAACTCAATCCGTGCTCTTGTAAAACACATCAAACAATTGTCAGACGACGAAATCATGGATGTGGAAATCCCTAACTTCCCACCATTGGTATTCGAATTTGACGAAAAATTGAACGTTGTAAAAGAATACTATCTTGGAAAATAAAATCCAAGGGAGTCTTTTGACTCAAGATTAAGTGGTTTCTTGTTAACTACAGTGGTTGATGATAAACTAATATTGAGAGAGGACCAGTTGGACCTCTCTTTTTGCTTGTATTAAAGAGAGATTATTAATTTAAGAGTTTCCTGCCTTTAAAATAGGAAATGTAAAATAGGGATAAGATTAAATGAGGAGACTGTCATGAAGTTTTTACATACGTCAGATTGGCATGTGGGGCGAACCCTCAATGGCTGGTCTTTGTTGGAGGAGCAGGAGTGGGCCTTTCAACAGATAGTAGATTTGGCCATTCGCGAACAGGTGGATGGGATCATCATTGCTGGAGATCTTTACGACCGTGCAGTGCCGCCTGTAGATGCGATTAAGCTTTTTAATAAGACTTTGGCACGTTTGGTCTTGGAGAAGCAGATTCCCGTCTATGCCATCAGTGGCAATCACGATGGAGCTGAACGCTTGCATTTTGGACGAGACTTTTTTCAACCTCAGGGCCTTCATTTAAGCACACGTTTGGAGGAGGCTTTTGAGCCTATCGAGTTGGGAGACTGCCAGATTTTCCTCCTACCCTTTATTGATCCTATTGATGCTCGGATTTATTATAAGGACGATGAGGATAAGGAGATTCAGGGGATTGGTGATGCTTTAGCCTACATTCTTGAGGATATGGAAAAAGCTTTTGATCCCGACAAGTCCCATATCTTGGTGACGCATTTTGCGGTTTCTAAGAAAGATGACCAAGATGGTCAAAGTCTTCGAGAACTGATGTTGTCTGAAACCAGCAATACGGTAGGTGGCCTGACCAATGTGACCAGTGATCTTTTCAAGTCTTTCGATTATGTGGCCTTGGGGCATATCCATACGCGCTTTGCCAGTCCGACCAAGCGCGTGCAATATTCAGGCAGTCCAGTCGCCTTTAATGTCAAAGAAGCCAAGCGTAAGGAAGAAAAGGGTGTTTATATTATTGAATTGGATGCGACTGGCAACTTGTCTCAGACCTTCCATTCTCTAGAGGTTAGACGGCCGATTTTGACCTTGCAGGCGCCTTTTGAAACCTTGATGTCACCTGAATTTTATAGGGAACAGCCTTGTCAAAAGGCTTGGTTTGCCTTTGATATTCAACTGTCTAGCCGTAAGGAGTTAGAGGGGATCAATGTGCGTGCCCGTCTGGAAGAAATTTATGGGACAGATATTGTAGAAATCACTTTCAGTCGTTTGGGTGATGTCAGGGAAGAAAGTCTGACAGTTAATCAGCACTTAAAAGATTTGGAAATGCAGTCGCCACAGGAAATTGTTTCTGATTTTTTCCAGACAGTGACTGGGGGCGATGTCTTGTCTGAAAGACAGACTGCCCTTGTGGAAAGTATTTTTGAGGAGATTGGAAGGAGCCGACAATGAGACCAGTCCAGTTAGAATTGACCAATTTTGGACCTTATCGTAAGGAAGTTATCAATTTTACCCAGTTCGACCACGCTCCCCTCTTTTTGATTGGTGGGGACACAGGGGCTGGTAAGAGTACCCTCTTTGACGCTATGACAGTGGCCTTGTTTGCGACGACCAGTGGTGATCGTAATGTTGAGGAGATGCGGTCGACCTTTGCTGGTCCAGAGGATGACTTGACCAAGGTGACTTTCTATTTTCAACAAGGCAACCACCTTTATCGCATTGAACGTGTTCTCCAGCAGGAGAGAGGCAAGCGAGGAGGTGGAACGACCATACAAAAGGCAACGGCTTCTCTAGTCATTGTAGATAAGATTGGTGGTCAAGAAATCGAAAAGCTCGGGGATAAAATCAAGGAAGTGAGTGATCAGATTGAGCAAATTTTGGGTCTCAATGCCGAGCAGTTCAAACAGATTATCCTACTTCCGCAAAATGATTTCAGTCGTTTCTTGAAAGAAGATTCCAAGACCAAGACTCAAATTTTGAAGAAAATATTTGGAACAGGTATTTTTGACCGCTTCCAAAAGAGCTTGGAAGAGCGTCTTCGTCAGAGCAATAAGGATATGGAGAAGCGCCAGGCTCAACTAGAGGGCCATTTTGCCAGTCAGGTTTGGTCTGAGGAAGAATTAGCTGTCTTGGCCCAAACACCAGCTTATGAAAAATTGGCACGTCTTGAAGAACTTTTGGTACAACGGCAAGATCATCTTGAAGAGCAGAAAAGCGTCTTGAAGGATGCCCATGAGGATTTGGCTAAGCTGCAGAAGAGCTTGCAAAGTGCACAAGATGTGGCAAAGATTTTCCAAGAATTGGAGCAAGCCAAGGAGCGTTATCGTCTGGAAATTGAGGAAGGTGCTCAGGAACAAGCAGAGGCAAAAGCGCATCTGGAGGAATTGCAGTTCGCCCAAGGGTTGCAGGAAACTATTAGCAGTTTGAAGCAGTATCAGAAGCAGTTGTTGCAAGTAGAACAGGACCTTGAGATTGCTCAGGAGAAATTAAAGGATAAGGAGCAGGCTTTTAAGGAAGTCAAGGCTCAAAAAGAGGAACTTGCAGCTAAATCTAAGGATATTCTTCAAAAAGAAGAGAAGCTGGAAGCGTGGAAAGAGGCTATTATCTATGCCCAGAGTCTTGCCCAAGAGCAGGAAAAAATCGAACGGTCCAGTGCTAACTACAAGCAGTTGGAGGAAACCTATCAGCAGGCTTCGAAAGAGATTGAGCTTCTTTCCCAGTCCTTGTCAGATTTGGAGGCTAATCGTCTTAGTTTAGAGAGTTTGCATGAGGCTGAAAAACTCCTACAATCTGTGGGCTACAGTGTGGATAAGCAACTGGCTCAGGACCTGAAAGAAATTGAGGGCTTGAATCAGGAGTTGGCAAAGACCGAAAAGCGTCATCAAACCTTATCTTTGGATAGTGACCAAGCTCAAGAAATCTTAAATGAATTGGAAGAGAAGTTAAGAACGACTTTGGCTTCCCGTCGTCAACTCATGATTGCCCAGTTGCAGGCAGAATTAGAGGATGGACAGGCCTGTATGGTCTGTGGTTCCTTGGATCATCCTAAGGTCGATGGGACACAGGCTGATGAAGCGGCCTTGAAGGATCTCATGAATCAGGTGGAGAAACTTCAAGTGCAAAAAGAAAAGCAAGTCGCTACCTTGTCAAATCGTCAGGCTACCTTGAGCGAAGTTGAGTCTAAACGTCAAGATTTGCTTGATCAAGTGGCTAAAGTTAAGCTGACTCTTGAAAAGCACTATCAAGAACTCGAAGAGCAGGTTAAGGGACAGTTTGAATTTGACTTTTCAGAGGACTATGAAGCAGACCGTGGGCAAGCCTTGTTGAGTGCTGTTGAGAAGCATTATCAAGAACTCCAAAAACGCTATGAGAAGGAAGAGGCAGACCGTATCCATTATCAAGAGGAGTTAGGTCAAGCTCAGGAAAAAGCGACAGATTTGGCTAAGAGCTATCAAGAGGCCAAGGCAGCTCTCGATCAAGCTAAGGAGCGCCTAAAAGACTTGCAGGAAGCTCATCCAGAGCTGGAGTCTGTAGAGGTTTATCAAAAACGGATTTCCCTTGCGAAGCAGGAGCTAGACCTCTACAATAAGCAAGTCAAGGATAATGGTGAAGACTACAACCAACTTCATGCCGATATTCAAGGGATTAAGGGGCAACTTGAGAGCTTGACCAAGTCTAAAGAAAAGACCAGCCAAGAAACGAAGCGTTTATCGGCTGAATTAGACCAAAGGCTTATGGCTGAAGGGGCGCTCACCGATGACCTAGAGCAAATTCAGCTTTGGCTACTTGAAGTGAACGAGCAAGCTATTCCTAAGCTTCAGGCCCAATTGACAAGTTACCAAACCCTTAAACAAGAGTTGCAGACCCAGATTAGTAAGGGCCAAGAGCTTCTCCAAAATCAAGCAAAACCAGATTTGGCCGCTTTAACACAAGAGGTCCAAACCAGTCAGGAAAGTTACGATAAACAATTGTCTCAGGTCTCAGTCATGGAGAAGGGACTTAAGGATGCGACGGCCACCTACCAGGCAGCTAAAACCCTACAAGACAGCAACCAAGAGGCCTTTAAGGCCCACCAAGAACTCAGTGATTTGGTTAAGGTGGTTAAGGGAGAAAATACTGCTCTGACTGGTCGTCTCAATCTTGAGGTCTATGTTATCCGTCAGTATTTCCAACAAATCTTGGACTATGCCAATGCCAACTATATCGGTCTCTTAACGGATAACCGCTATTCCTTTGTCTTGAGCGAGGAAGGACGCAGGGCGAGTGATCACTTCGGTTTGGATATCAACGTCTATGACCAGTTGACAGGTAGTGAACGCTCCGTTAAATCCTTGTCTGGTGGTGAAACCTTTATCGCCGCACTGGCTATTGCCCTATCCCTCTCAGAAGTTGTGCAAAATACCAGCAAGGGTGCTGTCGTAGAAGCTCTCTTCATCGACGAAGGTTTCGGTTCACTTGATAAGGAAGCCCTCACCAAGGCTATCACTGTCCTAGAACAAATCGGTGAAAACCGTATGGTCGGTGTCATCAGTCACGTGGACGACATGAAAGAAGGCATTGCTCAACAACTAGCCATCATCAAGTCACACGATGGTAGCAGCCGCATTAAGGTAATGAATAAAGATTAAAATCAGTTAAATTCAAAAAATCAATAAAGTTTAACTATGTATTGGTATTTTACATAATTATGAGTTATTTCTATTATTCAACTGTGTTTGAGAATTAATTGATTAAATATTACTCACATGATACTGTACTTGGGATTCAAATTGTTAACCTATAGAAAGCTGACTTCGGTCAGCTTTTTTGCTTGTCTTCCTTAGATCCTGGCTGGTTTTGGGTTTTCAGGGTCTCCTAAAAATGTTATAATAGAGTGTTACTAAATTGGGTTCCATTAGCCCTGAAAGGAAAAGAAAATGACAAAATCATTCTACATCACAACCCCTATCTATTACCCATCTGGTAAATTGCATATTGGTTCAGCTTACACAACCATCGCCTGTGACGTCTTGGCGCGTTACAAACGCATGATGAACTACGATGTTTTCTACCTGACTGGTCTCGATGAGCATGGGCAAAAGATTCAGCAGAAAGCAGAAGAAGCTGGCATTACACCGCAAGCTTATGTAGATGGGATGGCGGTTGGAGTGAAAGAACTCTGGCAATTACTCGATATCTCATATGATAAATTCATCCGTACGACAGACAATTACCATGAAAAAGTGGTGGCCCAAGTCTTTGAACGCTTGCTTGCGCAAGACGACATCTACCTAGGTGAGTACTCTGGCTGGTATTCCGTCTCTGATGAAGAGTTCTTTACAGAAAGCCAATTGGCTGAGGTATACCGTGATGAGAATGGCAAGGTTATCGGTGGGGTAGCTCCATCAGGACACGAAGTAGAATGGGTTTCTGAAGAATCTTACTTCCTTCGCCTCAGCAAATACCAAGACCGTTTGGTTGAATTTTTCAAATTCCAACCAGATTTCATCACACCAGATGGCCGTCTCAATGAAATGTTGAAAAACTTCATCGAGCCAGGTTTGGAAGATTTGGCAGTATCTCGGACCACCTTTACCTGGGGTGTGCCAGTTCCATCCAATCCAAAACACGTGGTCTATGTATGGATTGATGCCCTTCTTAACTACGTGACAGCTCTTGGTTACGGCCAAGAAGATCATGAAAACTTTGATAAGTTCTGGAACGGAACAGTCTTCCACATGGTCGGAAAAGACATCCTTCGTTTCCACTCGATCTACTGGCCAATCCTTCTCATGATGTTGGATATCAAATTGCCAGAACGCTTGATTGCCCATGGTTGGTTTGTTATGAAAGATGGCAAGATGTCTAAGTCTAAAGGGAATGTCATCTACCCAGAAATGTTGGTGGAACGCTTCGGCTTGGATCCACTTCGTTACTACCTCATGCGTAGCCTTCCAGTTGGTTCTGATGGGACTTTTACACCAGAAGACTACGTGGCACGCATCAACTATGAATTGGCCAATGACCTTGGAAATCTCCTTAACCGGACGGTAGCCATGATCAACAAATACTTTGGTGGTCAAGTTCCAGCTTATGTCGAAAATGTTACCGCATTTGATGCTGATTTGGCCAAGGTGGTTGAAGAAAACATCGCTGAATACCACAAGCAAATGAATGCGGTGGATTACCCACGCGCTTTGGAAGCCGTATGGAACATCATCTCTCGTACCAACAAGTACATTGATGAGACAGCGCCTTGGGTCCTCGCTAAAGAAGATGGTGACAAGGAACAATTGGCAGCGGTCATGGCTCACTTGGCAGCTAGCCTCCGTGTTGTGGCTCACTTGATCCAACCATTTATGATGAACACCTCAAATGCCATCATGGAACAACTTGGCTTGGGCTTGGACTTCGATCTTGAAAACTTGACCTTAGCTGGCTTCCCTGACAATGTCACAGTGGTTGCCAAAGGAACGCCAATCTTCCCACGCCTTGATATGGAAGAAGAAATTGCCTACATCCAATCTCAAATGACTGCGGGTAAACCACAAGAAAAAGAATGGATTCCAGAAGAAGTGGAACTCAAGTCTGAAAAAGACGAGATCAAGTTTGAAGACTTTGACAAGGTTGAAATCCGTGTAGCAGAAGTCAAAGAAGTGGAACGCGTCGAAGGATCAGACAAATTGCTTCGCTTCCGCCTAGATGCAGGAGATGGCGAAGACCGTCAAATCCTCTCTGGTATCGCGAAATTCTATCCAAATGAACAAGAATTGGTCGGTAAGAAACTCCAAATCGTGGCCAACCTCAAACCACGGAAGATGATGAAGAAATATGTCAGCCAAGGCATGATTCTTTCCGCTGAACACGGAGAACAATTAACAGTCTTAACTGTTGATCCATCTGTTCCAAATGGAAGCATCATTGGCTAAACGATAGACAAAGAAAAAATCATCTAAAAAACTTTCCTTAGGTGAGTACGGACGTCAGCGAACTTCTAAGAAGTTCCATGACTTAGTTTTGGACCCTAGGTTCCAAAACTCCCGAGTGCTAGAAACACAATTGTTTCTAGCACTTTTCTCACGACGGAAAGTTTCAGTAGATGATTGAATAATTCTAACGAATGAATTTTTTTTAGAGAATTTATTTGATTTGTAAGGAAGAGCAGATTGTCTATGCTCTCAAGCACTCCCGCGGGAGTGCTTTTGTTGTATTGATATAGATCCCATCATTGAATTTTACAAGGATAGAAGATGAGTCCTATTAGTAATGAATGTTAATAGAGACTTCCGCAGTGAGAAAAGAGTCTGAAACATTTTCATTTCAGACTCTCGGAAGATTTGAGATAGTGGGCTCAAATCTTAGGTATGGAATCCCAAAGGGATTCGCTACCGTCCGTCCTAACCTAAGGAAGGTCTCAAATTATATTTTTAAATACATGTCCTATTCATCTGGCCGGTATTCCAGGATATCTCCTGGCTGGCAGTCGAGTTCTTTGCAGATGGCTTCAAGGGTAGTGAAGCGGATGGCTTTGGCCTTACCGGTCTTGAGAATGGAGAGGTTGGCTGTGGTGATGCCGATTTTGTCAGCTAGCTCATTGGATTTCATTTTTCGCTTGGCCAGCATGACATCTAGATTGACGATAATCATGGCACCCTCCTTAAATGGTTAGCTCATTTTCTTCGGCAATCTCAATCCCTCTTTCCAGAATTTTTCCAAGGACCCAAACAATTGGGACAGCGAGGAGAAGCCCTGTGTTAAAGGTAAATTGGAAAGTGAAGGGAAGGAGATAAGCGTCGCCTCTGGTTTCAAGTGTGCCAGACATAAAAGACAAAACCAAGAGGATCTTCCAAGCTCGGTTGCAAAGATCAATGTTGGAGTGAGAAAAGATCTTTTCTTGGCAGAGATTTTGGAGGAAGCTACGAATAGTGAGGAGAAGAAAAATATAAATAGCGCTTGAGGCTAGTGGGAAGAGCAACTGCCAGAGAGGTTGCAGATGTTTGGGGAAGAGTTGGATGCCATTCACATCAAAGGACAAGCGTCCAGATTGAATAAGATCCTTAAACACTCCCATCCGGGAAAGCAGGTGGACGACCAGTGCAGCCAGTGTCATAAAGCCGCAGAAGTAAATGAAAGCCGTTAAGACTTCAATGACATTTTTTAAGGTTTTTGAGTTTTTCATCGCAAGCCTCCTTAAAGTTTTTTTATTTTTCACCTATAGTATACTCCTTATAAAAAATAAGTCAATAAAAAAGTATCGAAAAACGATAAAAAATTTATGAATTTCAGTCAAATTTGCTTTAAATAGAATTTAAGGTATACTATTAGGTAACTACCATTTCAAGGAGGTATTGAAATGATTAAAAAGTTAGATAAGAAATATCTTTGGATGATCATCGCTTTTGTGAGTGCAGTGGTTCTAATCGGAGGAGTCTATCTTTACTCTAGCTCCAATATTCAACCGGATCATCAAAAAGAGTTCAATCAGACTTCGAAGACCTCGTCTTCATCTAAGGAAAAAGCTATCGATCTGTCTGGTGAATATGTCTCTAGTGCGCGTGATAAGGCCAAGATACAAAAAGATGGGAAATCTTGGAAAATTGATTATCAAACGGATGATGGTGCTGTTTCAGCAACGTTCTCAACAGATTTCAAAGTTGAAGGTGCCAATAAAGTTTCTAGTAGCCAGATGAAAAAGTCTGATGGGAATACTGATTTTACCGTCACTGTGCGTATCTTTAAATACCAATCAGATAAGGATCCTCTCATTACGGTAACTATGTCAGACAATGATCCTGATCACGAAATGGTCTTTGCCAATCAGAAGGATTTCTTCAAATCAACGAATCCAGATGATGCGGTATTGGATGGGGATTTAACAACCTTCTCAGGAAGTTATTCCAATGAATCGATTGAAAAGCAGATCGCAGATTCTGGCTTTAAGTTGTATGGCTATAGTCCAGAAGATTATTACAATCACCGGACTACTGTCTTCCCTTCTATCTACTCTGATCAGGATAAGGGATGGAGCTTCTGGAGTGGAGCTAGCAATGTCCAATTTGTCCTCAATAAAGATAAGAAACCGAAGAAAGCTGGATCGACCTATCAGGTTTATTTTGTCCAAGCTGGTACAAGTGGAGAAACTCCTGGTCAGGAATTGATTGTCACCTTGATTCCTGAAAATGTTCAAGGTCCTGATGGGGTCGTGTCGCCTTTGAGACGCATCTTCTACCACCAAGCCTCCTTCCAAGCCTACCAAGACAAATGGTGGGAAGCCTACCCAGAACCTAAGAAGGACGCAGACCTTGATATTGCGGCCATCAATAGTGGAGACTTCTCAAGTCTGGCAGGGACATGGCGCAACGCTAAAGGCCAGGAGATGGTCATCCAAGAAGATGGAACTGTGAAAGGTCAAGGAAGATTAAAAGCAGTGCCGAACTCGGATAAGACAAGTAAAGTTCCTTATGTAGATCTACGTGTGGGAGAAACAGGAGTGGCAGTTGGCCTCTTTAAGATTGGTTTTGAAAATCCTGATGGAGACCAATCAGATAAGAGCAAACCTCGCTTGGTTGTTACCCAATCAGCTGGGAACTATCCAGCGGATCAATACTTCTATCGTCAATAAGATTGAAGAAAAGTCATTTTTAAAACTTTCCTTAGGTGAGTACGGACGTCAGCGAACTTCGAAGAAGTTCCATGACTAATTATTGAGCCCCTTCGCTCTTTAATTTCTGGGCTCAGGCTAAAACAGTTTCCCAAACTGTTTTACTCTCAATAATTCCGAGTGCCTGAAACAACTGTGTTTCAGGCACTTTTTTCACGGCGGAAAGTTTTTCATCTTCTTAAATGACTAAAAAATAAAAGTCATTTTTTGAAAATCATCCAGCTGTTTTATGTAAAGTGATAGTATGTCTACATTTAAAACCCAGGAAATTCAATTTCCTGGGTTTTTGTTTTGCTTCAATTGTTTATCACTAAGTGCTGAAGGAGTTGATTATTTCTTACTTCAACCTGTCTCTTTAAACTTACTCTTTGTGCTCAAGGAGCAGTGGTGAGGTGGTTTCGACCGCTTGTTTTCGCTTGAAAAATGCAGCCATTTGAACCAGGATACGAGGAACTGTTTGCCATTTTTTCCATGCTTGGACACGGGTGTCGATGAGTTGCTTGGCTAGACGTTCCAGCATTTCCCGCTCGGTGGGGTCTAGGTCCTGAGCATTTTGAAAGATATCTTTGATTTTGGAGAAATTTTTCAAGTTCATCAAATCATTGATTGAAGTAATGCCTGCATCCAAGAAGAGGCCAAAGAAGGTATCGAAAAATTTTTTGAGTTGGCTATCAGGGACTTCTTGTACCCACTGTTTTAAGGTTTGGTCCATCTGCTGGCTATCGGGACTGGTTTGATCCAGTGTCACAAATCCATCCTTTTCAACCATCCAAGTAAAGGCGTCATGCTGGGCAAAGCCACCAAAAGCTCGACTTTTAACAATCGTAGCAGGCTCTGGGACTTCCAGCATCATGCCGACAATGGATCCTTGTGGGACAAAGCGATGAATGAGGTGTGCGATTCGTTGGTAGCCCTCTGTTTTGATAATGGACTTGTTGAGACCAGGTGAGTCGTAACAGTAAATGGCATCGACTTGTTTGAACAGCTGATCAGGAAGGTAGGAGCAGGCGTAGGCTGCGAGATTGCCCCCTTTGGAGTGTCCGGCTACCATGAAGCGTCCTTTTGGGAACTCTTTCATGACATGTTGTAGGTAGCTGGCTGCACGTCTCTGAGCTGGGATATGGTCCATGTAGGTCATGTGGAAATCTTCCTTCCAACCGATCAAGGTATCATCCGTTCCTCTGAAGACAACTAAATACACATCCATGGTAAGACGATAAGTCATCGCCGCAAACTGTTTCTGAACATCGGGGTCATATTCGTCGACATAGTTGAGCAGTTTGATATTCTTAAAGCGTTTTGAAGTGGCCAAGCTATCTACTAACTGCAAGTGCTGGTCCGTCACGATAAAATCGGTGGTCCGATCGACCAGATCTGTCGCATCAGACAAGCGGACTTCAATATTGGTCGTATCTCCTTGGGGCACGATCCGATCAAAAGGAAGATAGGTCAGCTCCGTCAGAGCCAGAACATCGAGTTCCTTAAAGGGGCGATCATAGATGGAATCATAGGTGACATGGTCTAGATAATCAAAAATCGTGGACATGGGATTCTCCTTTGTATCTGTATGTTCAGTATAGCATAAAATACCTTAAAAGCACCTTCGTAAAAATAGGAAATTGATGACCTCTATGCTATGCTGTCGAAAAATATGTATGCTCCTCGGATAATTTGATATAATGAAAGGGTAACATTCTAGTAAGAAAGAGCAGGAAAGAGCATGCATAAAATTCTTCTTGTCGAAGATGATGAAACCATTCGCCAACAGGTGAAGATCATCATGGAGCAGTGGGGCTTTGAAGTTATTGCAGTTGATGATTTTATGGATGTACTGGGCACCTTTGTCCAGACCAATCCTCATCTGATTTTGATGGATATCGGCCTTCCTCTTTATAATGGCTATCATTGGTGCCAGGAGATCCGCAAGGTGTCCAAAGTGCCGATCATGTTTTTATCCTCACGAGATCAAGCTATGGACATCGTCATGGCTATCAATATGGGGGGAGATGACTATGTGACCAAGCCATTTGATCCCAATGTTCTTCTGGCAAAAATTCAGGGTCTCCTTCGCCGCTCTTATGAGTTTGGAACTGATCAAGATTTGTTAGAACACCGGGGTGCCATCCTAAATCTCAAATCCATGGATCTGGTCTACGAGGGAGAGGTGGTTAATTTGACCAAAAATGAATTTCAAATTCTTCGCATCCTTTTTGAAAAAGCTGGAAGTGTAGTGGCTCGGGATGATTTAATGAAGGAATTGTGGAACAGTGATTTCTTTATTGATGATAACACCCTATCTGTCAATGTAGCTAGACTTCGGAAGAAACTCGAAGAAGCAGGACTGGAACATTTTATCGAAACGAAAAAAGGGATAGGATACGGGTTGAGCAATGGGTAATCGAATCTTTTTTGTTAAGCACTATCTGCTTGCCCATCGTCGCTATCTTTATTTGTTGGGCTTACTCCTTTCTTCCCTCCTCTTGTTTGCCTATATATTCGAAGGCTACCGCCATTTTCTTCTTTACTTAACGGGAATTTTGGCTTTTTTGAGTCTGCTTCTGGTCATTTGGGATGCAGTGGCTAAGTATCAGGCCTATCGGAAGGAAGTGCTCTATGGGGAGGGGGTAGCTGAGACCCCTCTAGAAAAGGTCTTGAGTCAGAAGCTAGCAGCCAGTCAGCAAGCCCAGCGGGAGCAGACTACAGTAAGTATAGAGACCTACAATGATCTGATGGATTACTATACCCTCTGGGTCCACCAGATTAAGACGCCTATAGCGGCCAGCCAACTCTTGGTTCAAAATATAAAAGACAGCGATCTGAGAAAGCAAATGGAGCAGGAGCTCTTTAAGATCGACTCCTATGCCAATGTGGTCCTCCAGTATCTGAGACTCGAAAGCTTTCACGATGATCTGGTCTTGAAGCGCGTGTCGCTAGAGGACTTGGTCAAAGAAGTCGTGCGAAAGTATGCCATCTTCTTCATCCAAAAGGGCTTGACGGTGGATCTGCATGACTTGGATGCTAGAGTCATCACCGATCGCAAGTGGCTCTTGGTCATCATCGAGCAATTGCTGTCGAATAGCCTGAAGTATACCAGCACTGGCGGGATTGAGATCTATTTCAAAAACCAGACCCTTTATATTAAAGACAGTGGGATTGGAATCAAGGATAGTGACATACTCCGCGTCTTTGAGCGAGGCTTTTCTGGCTACAATGGGCATTTGACCCAACAATCTTCTGGATTAGGACTCTACCTATCTAAGAAGATTGCAGACCAGCTAGGGCATCAACTCCAGATGACCTCACAAGTTGGCCAAGGCACGACTGTTGCTATACGTTTTGAAGAAAAGAAGTTGGTCATGGATTAATTAAAAAGGGATTATTATGGAAAATAAAAATGAAACATTAAAGATTACTAATAATGAATTAGAATATGGCAATTTGATAGATCTAAGAAGTAGTCTTCAAGTTGAGTTAAATGATATTTTAGATGAACTTTCTTCAATTGAGGAAGATAGAGAAAAACTACAAAATAACCAGTATCTTGAAGAAGCCATTCAAGACATCATTTGGGACCAAGTTCAAAATCAATTAGCAGTCCAAATTGGTGAAGAGTTTATTAAAGATAACAACGGACAAAAACTAGATTTACGAAAAGAAGCACATATACAAACAGCTGAAAATTTTGAAAAAGGGAAATTTGCATCACACAATAGAGAGTTTAATTATCAAGAAAGATATGACAAATGGCAGGATAATTTTACCACTAATAAAAATGGTGAAAGAGTTTTAAAGAAAGACGCTCGTAAATTTTTTGATAAGGGAAGAGATATGGGGTCCGCGGCTGTTCATAAAGATCATACGGTTTCCATTAAAGAACAATTAAATGATATCGAAATGGCAGCATTTTTCTCTAAAGAGCAAGTTAAAGAGTTTGCCAACAGCTCTAAAAATTTACATGATTTAGATGCTTCTGCAAATATGTCCAAGGGTGATAAAACTATGAAAGAGTTTTTGAACTCTGAAAGGAATGGGTTGAAGTCGGAAGAACGTTTTAATATTGACAGAAAACAATTAGAAAAAGATGATCAGGAGGCTAGAGAGGAGCTAAAAAATAGAAAAGATGAGAATAAAAATATTGCCATACAGTCTGGCAAAAAATCACGACGTAAAGAGGCTTTGAAAGTGACAGGAAAAGCCTTAAAAGCTGCTGTACTTCAATTGTTGACAGAATTTTTGAGAGAGATTGTTAAGAAGTTTATTTCTTGGTTGGGTGAAAAAGAGAAGAATTTCGGAACCTTCATTACAAAAGTAAAGGAAGCTATTTCAAACTTTATGTCTAATCTTTCTCATCATGTCCTTGGTGTTGGGCAATCGATGGTTACGATGTTAGCTACTTCTATCATTGGTCCTGTAGTTGGAACATTTATGCAGGTCTGGACTTTTATTCAGCAAGGTTGGAGATCTCTTACCGAGGCGATTGACTATTTAAAAAATCCAGAAAATAAAAATAAGAGTACAAGTGTTAAAATGCTTGAGATAGGAAAAATTATTGTCGCAGGAGTAACGGCTGCTGGAGCGATCGTTTTAAGTAGTGCGATTGGAGCAACTTTGTTATCCATTTTTCCTCCACTTGCTGTAGAAATCCCATTGCTAGGAAGTTTGTCTGGTCTAATCGGGACATTTATGGGAGCAACAGTAGCTGGTATAGCCGGTGCATTTGTCTTGAAATTAATTGATCAAATGATTGTCGACAAACAGATTGATGAATTAACAAATAAAAAAATTGATAAATACAATGATAAACTGATTGTACAAGACCAAATGAATGCGGTTGAAATGGCACTTGTGCAGGTAGATAAAATGGAGTCTTTAAGTCAAATGGAAGATCGACATCGTCAAGCGGGAGAAATAATGAAGGATGAACTTTCTTTCTTACTTGAGGAAAAAGAAAAAGATGATAATGAATTTACAGAAATCGATGCCTTATTGGCGGAGCTAATGGATTAGGAGATATTATGGAAAAAGAATTTGATTTACAGATTAGTAATCATGATTTTAATGCAGCAAAGGAACAATTGAAACAATTTGCTGAACAAGATGTTAAAGAGTTAAAGTTTGATAAAGTTCGTACACATGAAGATATCTTTGGAATAGAGTGGGCTGAACACGGAGTGACGGGGAAAGAACTAAATTCATTGATTGAAAAACTTCAGAAGTATTTTTCAAATGTTTATGATCGTGATCAAAACTTAATTAAAGAATTTGGTGAAGTATATAAAGCTCTAGAAGCATTGGATAAGGATTATATTCAAGCTATACTAACGTCTGTTTCTGCGATTAAAAAGACAAATGAAAAGATTTTAATAGAACAAGAAAGAATTGATAAGGCAATCGATAAACAAACGGCCACCTTAGTCGCTTTAAAACAGTTTAAAGAAAAAGTATCGGCTCAACTATCTGAGATTGATTCTAGTAAACTAGTCACTCTTATTGAGCAACTTGAAAGTAGGGTTGAGGAGATAGAAAAGTCCTCAAGTATCATGAAAGATGAATCTTCAGAAATTTCGCAGTTAAAGAATGAATTAGATTCTGTAAAAAGTCAAGTAAATATCCTATCGAATAAACTATTAACCTCTTTTGTTTTGACAGGCATAGCTACTGGATTTGCTGTTGTGACGTTAATCATTTTATTGATGAGGTAACAAAATGAGTCGTTATCAGGATGAATTAATTGAGATATCAAAAAAATTTGATATTCAAACAGGATCAAAAGGTCAATTTATTGAAAAAATAGCCCTTTTATTAAATGATTATTCTGAAGAATCAGTAATCGATATTTTACAGTATCTAGTTGTTAAAAAAAAGGATGCTTCAACGAAAGTAGCAACAACTGCAAATTTGGTATCAGAGTCACTTTTAAAGTACTCTGGTTATATTAGCCTATCGAAGTACAAGAACACAGAGACAAATCAAAAGTCTGAAGAAATTTCCTTTGATAAATTAAAAGATGAGTTGAATCATTTAGTTGGCTTAGATAAAGTCAAGGAAGAAGTCAACAATCTAATTTCCTATCAGAATATCCAGAGAATTAGAAAAGAAAATGGCTTAAAGATTCCAAATCGAACCTTACACATGGCATTTACAGGCAATCCAGGCACAGGAAAAACCACAGTTGCTAGGATTGTAGGCAAAATGTATAAACAGTTAGGTCTGTTAACGAAAGGACATTTTACGGAAGTTTCACGTACGGATTTGATTGCTGGTTATCAAGGACAGACAGCACTTAAAGTAAAAAGTGTTATTGAAAAGGCCAAGGGAGGAGTTCTCTTTATTGATGAAGCGTATAGTATTACCGAAAACGAAAGTACAGATTCCTATGGGAGGGAATGTTTAACAGAATTAACAAAGGCTTTAGAAGACTATCGAGATGATTTAGTTGTCATTGTTGCAGGCTATAGTAAACCGATGGAGAAATTTTTTGAATCAAATCAAGGACTAAAATCTCGATTTAATTACTTTATTGAGTTTGGAGATTATTCTTCCAAAGAACTAATGACGATTCTAGAACATTTATGTCGTCAGGATGATTATAAGTTAAGTAATGAGTTGAAACTTTCTCTTGAAAGATATTTAAATAGTGAAATCCAAAAAAATACAGAAAATTTTTCTAATGGTCGTTTTGTTAGAAATATATATGAAAAAATGTTGATGAAACATGCAGTTCGGACTGATAAGCTAGTTTCTAAAAGCGTTGATGACTTAATGGAATTAGAAGTTGAAGATTTTCAATAAAATGAATCATGGTTCGTTCCTTACAAGACTGTAAGAAATAATATTCAAAATGAAAGGTTAGGTTATGGTGACCACCTTTTATTTTTTATACAATAGTCTCATCAAATGAAGGAGGTCAAGAAAATGAAACTCTTGAAATGGATGAAGGAACCCAAGAAGATTAAGAAACCAAATAAGAAAACCGATTTGGAAAAGGCGGAATTTGGTCGTCAAGTCCTACAACAAACCCAAGAATTTTTCTTGATCTACTAGTAAAAGGAGAAAAACATGTCATTACTAGACGTTCAACATATCAAAAAGATCTACAAAACCCGCTTCCAAGGAACGCAGGTTGAAGCCTTAAAGGATATCCACTTCACAGTTGAAAAAGGGGAATACGTCGCCATCATGGGGGAATCAGGGTCTGGGAAATCGACCCTTCTCAATATCCTAGCTATGCTGGATCAGCCAACCGAAGGGCGGGTCTACCTAAATAACATAGACACCTCAACCATCAAGAACAAGGATGCCTCCAGCTTCCGTCGGGAAAAACTAGGCTTTGTCTTTCAAGACTTCAACCTGCTCGACACCTTATCCGTCAAGGATAATATCCTCCTTCCTCTAGTCCTCTCTCGTAGATCCGTCAAGGAAATGATGAGCAAGGTCGATAGCGTGAGTCGAGAGTTGGGCATTCACCAACTTCTAGAGAAATATCCTTACGAAATTTCTGGTGGGCAAAAACAACGGGTGGCTGTAGCACGGGCCATCATCACCTCGCCAGAAATCCTCCTTGCTGATGAGCCAACAGGGGCGCTAGATTCCAAATCATCTGCTGCGTTGCTCGACGTCTTTGAAGACATCAATAGCATGGGGCAAACTATTCTCATGGTGACCCACTCGACCGCAGCAGCAGCTCGAGCCAAGCGCGTGCTCTTTATCAAGGACGGGATTCTCTACAACCAGATCTTCCGCGGGGAAAAGACAGAGCGTCAGATGTTCCAAGAAATCTCGGATACCCTAACGGTCATGGCAAGTGAGGTGGAGTAGATGTTTCGATTAACCACTAAATTAGCTTGCTCTAATCTGATCAAGAACCGCAAGCTTTATTATCCCTTTGCGATTGCAGTCATTCTCGCAGTGACCATCGCCTACCTCTTTGACTCCCTGACCTTTAATCCCCATATTTCAAAACTTCGAGGGGGATCTCCCATGCTCTTCACCCTAGGCTTGGGACTGTTTGTGGTCAACGCTGCGGGGGCCATCATTGTGCTCTATGCCAATAGCTTCGTCATGAAAAACCGCTCCATGGAACTGGGGATCTACAGCATGCTGGGCCTTGAGAAGCGCCATCTCATCAGCATGATTTTCAAGGAACTCTTGATCTTTGGCTTTTTGACTATCTCAAGCGGAGTGTTGATCGGGGCTCTCTTTGACAAGCTGATCTTTGCCTTTCTCTTGAAACTCATGAAGATGAAGGTCCAGCTGGTATCCACCTTCCAACCTGGGATTGTCATCTTGGTCTTTGTCACCTTTGGTCTCATCTTTGGCCTCCTAGTTTTTCTCAATGCTTGGCGAATTCTCCGTTTGAATGCCCTGCAGTTGACGCGTGAGAAGGCTAGTGGTGAAAAGAAATCCCGCTTCTTGTGGCCCCAAACCATCCTGGGTTTAGTTTCTCTTAGTTTTGGCTACTACCTGGCTTTGTCAGTCAAAGACCCATTGTCTGCGATTGTGATTTTCTTTCTAGCGGTTGTCTTGGTCATGATCGGAACCTACCTGCTCTTTAATGCTGGGATCACCGTCTTCTTGCATCTGCTTAAGAAAAAGAAGGGCTATTATTACCAACCCAACAATATGATCTCGGTCTCTAACCTCATCTATCGCATGAAGAAAAATGCAGTGGGACTTGCGACTATTGCCATCCTCTCAACCATGGTGCTAGTGACCATCTCTGCTGCGACCAATATCTATGTTGGTGGCGAAATGGTCAAGAAAATTATGGCTCCTCATGATTTCTCTGTCCAAGGAAAAGGGGTAGACCTGGAGCAAATCAATCAGAAATTTGATGAATTTGCTTCTGAGCACCAGCTTGAAATCAAGAATCGTGACCTGATGACCTATGCCAACTTTGGAATCAAATCCCAAAAGGGCACAGACTTTACGGTCTATCCAGCTGACGAACGCAGCGTCACTCCCAAAACCGTCTTTATGGTCTTTGACGCAGCTAGCTATGAGCAGATGACAGGAGAAGAGGCCGATCTGACTGGCAACCAAGTTATCCTCTTTGCTCATAACGAGGCTCTCAAAGGCCAAAAGCAGTTTACCATCAATGGCCAAGACTTCCAAGTAAAGGAAGAAGTGACCAAGGATTTTATCACAGATCACTTGCCCAACATGTATAACATGCTGACGGAGGATTTCAATTACCTAATCGTTCCAGATCTCTCAGCCTTTATCGCCCAATTTCCAAATCTTGCCATCTATACCAATATCTATGGTGGCTTCAATGTCAATGTCGGTGAAGACCAGCAACTCAAGCTGGCAGCTAGCTATGATAAGATGATCGATGAATTGAGCAGTCAACAGGGCCAAGGAACATTTGTCTATGGAGGCAACCGGGCCAATGATGTGGCAGAGTTGAATAGCCTCTTTGGTGGCATCTTCTTTATCGGGATTTTCTTGTCACTGATCTTTATGGTCGGAACGGTCATCGTCATCTACTACAAGCAAATCTCGGAAGGTTATGAAGACCGTGACCGCTTCGTCATCCTCCAACAGGTGGGGCTTGATGAAAACGAGGTCAAACGGACTATCAACCGTCAAGTGCGGACCGTCTTCTTCCTTCCCCTCATCTTTGCCTTTGTCCACCTGGCCTTTGCCTATCATATGATTCGTCTCATTCTCAAAGTGCTCGGTGTCATCAATAGTGGCCAAGTCCTCATCGTGACTCTCAGTGTCTGTGCCGTCTTTCTCGTCACCTACCTGATCGTCTTTTGGATCACCTCTCGGAGCTATCGTAAGATTGTGCAGATATAAGTAAAGAGAAGCTCAAATCAAATTAGAAACTTTCCTTAGGTGAGTACGGACGTCAGCGAACTTCGAAGAAGTTCCATGACTAATTATTGAGTCTAAGGTCTCAATAATTCCGAGTGCCTGAAACAGTTATGTTTCAGGCACTTTTCTCACAGCGGAAAGTTTCAATATACTCTAAATAATAATCAGAAATCATTTTGATATTTTTGTACAATAGTCCAGCTAAGGTTATTCAAAGAAAAAGAATTGTCAATTTTTAAGCTCGCTCATGGCGGACTTTTTTGTACGAAAACCGACTGTGATTGTTTTTGTTTTTCAAAGGGATACACAAAAAAGACTGAACCAGTAGAGTTCAGTCTTTGTTCGCTTTCTATTAAAGTGATGTAAGGAAAGTCAATCCCCCTAGGATGACACCTGCCGAATTCGGAATAATCAAAATCCAGTCTTTTTTAGGTTCCTTTGTCCAACCATAAATGACCCAGATCAAGCAAGAAATAGCAGCTGACAAGGGTTGGAAAGGTTGGGCCTTATTTCCCTGTAAATTAGCAATAATTTGTGGGATGTAGGCAACGAAAACGATAATCCCAATAAAGGCACCGATCGAGCCAACGATTTGGTTGATTTTTTGTTTATTCATTTATTTCTACCTCCGAATATTACTTTACCAGAAGAAAAGGTCTTGTGCAATAAAATTGCACGATATTTCACTTGAAAACTATTACATTTACGCAAAATTAGACAATGTGTCTATTTTTATAGTGTTAGAAACAAGAAAAATCAGGGTTAATAAATAACATTTTTCATCCAAAATCACAAGATTGTGACACTTTACAGTTCGGTAACATTTAAAAAAAAGCACTTGAATTTTAAGAGGGCAAGCGTTAGAATAGTGCGTACTCAAAAAAATGAAAGGTGTTTTGAAAATGAATGAAAAACAAATGAAAATTCTTGGTTGGGTTGCGACCTTTATGTCTGTGATGATGTATGTGTCTTACTTCCCACAAATCATGGATAACCTCGCTGGTCACAAAGGAAACTTTGTCCAACCTTTAGTGGCAGCCATCAACTGTAGTCTTTGGGTTTACTACGGACTCTTCAAAAAAGAACGCGATATCCCACTTGCTGCAGCCAATGCTCCAGGGATCATCTTTGGTTTGATCACAGCCATCACAGCCTTATAAGAAGGAACTAGCTCCGGCAAGGATGCTAGTTTTTTATTACCTTACAGAAATGTAAGAAATCAGGGTAAAAATGAAAGGTTAGCTTATTGTAGATCTCTCTCCAAATGGTTACAATAGAGGTGTAAAAAGTTTTATGGAAGTCAATCATGCTATCGGATGGAAATGGAGAATAAAAATGGCCTTATTAGATGTACAACATGTGAAAAAAATCTACAAAACCCGCTTTCAAGGAACGCAAGTCGAAGCATTGAAAGATATTCACTTCACCGTGGAAAAAGGTGAGTATGTCGCCATCATGGGGGAATCAGGGTCCGGGAAATCGACCCTCCTTAACATCCTAGCCATGCTGGACCAGCCGACCGAAGGGCGGGTCTACCTCAATGGCACCGATACCTCGACCATCAAAAACAAGGATGCCTCAAGCTTTCGTCGGGAAAAACTAGGCTTTGTCTTTCAAGACTTCAACCTGCTCGATACCTTGTCTGTCAAGGACAATATCCTTCTCCCTCTGGTCCTTTCTCGCAGACCGGTCAAGGAAATGATGAGCAAGGTCGATAGCGTCAGTCGGGAGTTGGGCATTCACCAACTCTTAGAAAAATACCCTTACGAAATCTCTGGTGGGCAAAAGCAACGGGTGGCTGTAGCACGGGCTATCATTACCTCACCAGAAATCCTCCTTGCCGATGAGCCAACAGGGGCGCTGGATTCCAAGTCTTCCGCTGCGTTACTAGATGTCTTTGAAGATATCAACAGCATGGGCCAAACCATTCTCATGGTGACCCACTCAACTGCAGCGGCAGCGAGGGCTAAGCGCGTGCTCTTTATCAAGGACGGGATCCTCTACAACCAGATCTTTCGTGGGGAAAAGACAGAGCGTCAGATGTTCCAAGAAATCTCAGATACTCTGACAGTCATGGCGGGAAAGGAGGATCGTGATGTTTAAATTAACAAGTAAATTAGCTCTTTCCAACCTCAAACAAAATCGCAAACTCTATTACCCCTTTGCCCTGGCTGTCATTTTAACGACCATGATCCTTTATAGTTTTATCGCCTTGTCATCTACCCCTCATTTAGAGGATTCTTACGGAGGGGGGGCGGCGAGAACTGTTCTTGGTTTTGGTAGTTTCGTCGTCCAGCTGGTCGTCATCATTTTGGTGGCTTATGCCAATGGCTTTGTCATGAAAAATCGTTCCAAAGAACTGGGCTTGTACAGTGTTCTGGGAATGGAGAAGAAGCATCTCCTCATCATGACCTTATGGGAATTGCTCTTCTTCTATGTTCTCACAGTTGGAGTAGGACTGGGTTTGGGGCTCTTATTTGATCGCCTGATTTTTGCCTTGCTCCTAAAATGTATGGGGCTACCAGTCGTCATTCAATCAACCTTCCAGATAGGGGCTGTTCTTAACACTTTACTTGGGTTAGCCTTAGCTTTTGGCCTCATTCTCTTGTTGAATTCTTTCCGCCTCTTGCGCTACAGTTCCCTCCACCTCATGCAACAGAAAAAAGCAGGAGAGAAGAAGGGACGCTTCTTGCTGGTCCAAACTCTTTTAGGACTTGGGCTCTTAGGAATTGCGTTTTATATAGCGCTAACCGTTGAGCGTCCAGTTGCAGCGGTTCAAGGATTCTTTATTGCTGTCATCTTAGTCATTCTGGCGACTTATCTTTTATTCAACGCAGGATCTATTACCTTCTTAAGATTTCTCAAAGGTCGGAAATCCTACTATTACAAGCCAGAGAATTTTATATCTGTCTCCAACTTAATAGCACGGATGCGAAAAAATGCAGCGGGTCTTGCGACCATTAGTATTCTTTCCACCATGGTCTTGGTCACCTTAACCGGGTCGCTCAATATCTTTATTGGAGGACAGAACTACCTAGATACTGTTTACCCTTCTGATTACATGATTAGTGTGGGGCATATGCCTTCAGATGCTGAGACAGAATCGGTTATTGAGGATGTTCAAGCTCAAATTAAGAAAACAGCCGATGCGACAAATCTATCAGATTATCAGGTGGCACAGACAACATACTGGTCGGCTGAAATTCGAAAGATTGATGGAAGGAGCTTAGAGGTGTATGAGCAGTCCTATCAAGAAGCTGGTCAGGAGATGGAGATGAAGACAGAGGGGACCGTCTACTTTTTTGATCAGGCGACTTACGAGCAACTGACGGGTCAAAAAGTTGAGCTTGGGGAAAATGAAATCCTAGCCTATGGGTATCAGTATCCAGGAAAATTAGATTCGCAATTAGAAATCAATGGGAAGACCTTCACGATTAAACAAAAACTAGAATCCAATTTTATCCAAGGAAAACTCCCTCAATCCGACCTGTTTCAACATCAAATGGGTTTGTACCTTGTCCTCCCTGACTTGAACCAACTGGGACTAAAAGTTGATAAAAATTTGGAATTCGCTATTACTGCAAAAGATAAAGAGAATCAAGATTTCATCAGTGGCTTGATCAAAGAGCTGTATTCGACAGACAAAATGAGTCAATATGGTGCGACTTATTTTGGTGGATTTGATCGATACAGTATAGAGAAAGAGTGGCGTGAAACAGCAGGGACTCTCCTCTTTATCGGGATTTTCCTATCAGTCATCTTTCTATTAGCTACAGTTCTCGTGATTTACTACAAGCAGATTTCAGAGGGTCATGAGGATCGAGATAATTTTGTGATCTTGCAACAAGTAGGATTGGACCAAAAGCAAACCGGCACCACTATTCGCAAACAGATTCTCACCGTCTTTTTCCTTCCTTTATTCTTCTCTTTCTTATACCTAGGAGTAGCCTACAAGATGATCGCAAAGATCGTAGCCATCTTAGGAGCGACCAATGCGGGCTTGGTTCTTCAAACAACTCTTTCTATCTGCGCTGTCTTTTTCATCTCTTATGTCCTCGTCTTTCTTCTAACTTCTAGAAGTTATCGGAAGATTGTCGTGCGATAGCGTTTGATACGATGGAAGCTTAGGAAAATAGGTGAAGATAAAGCTCCCCTTGAAACTTTCCTTAGGTGAGTACGGACATCAGCGAACTTCTAGGAAGTTCCATGACTTAGTTTTGAATCTAACGTTTCAAAACTCCCGAGTGCTAGAAACAAGAATGTTTCTAGCACTTTTCTCACAGTGGAAAGTTTCAGTGTATGCTTGAATGAGCTAATTGGATGTATTATCTTAACTATTTATGTGTTCCTAATTTGTTCTATATAAAGAAACAATTTGTCTACATTTTAAAACACCGAGGATTACATCCCCGGTGTTTTTATCGTGATTATTTCACGTGTTTTGCAAGTTCTTCTTGTGCTTTTTTGTTTGATTCTTCTTTTTCTTTCAACCAATTCTTATAAGCTTTGTCGTAATCGGCAGTTGTGACTGTATCACTTTGTAGTTCCATGTACTTGTAGTAGCTAGAACCGTCTTTGATACCGATCAAGGAGAAGGCTTTTGTAAATGGTTTAATCTTCGTGATAGAAGGAACAGCACCTTTAGAGTAGACAGGAAGTGCAAAGGCATTGTCTGTCAACCAAGCTTGAGCAACAGCATATTTTTCGTAACGAGTTTTGGTATCCAATTGTTCTGCATTGGCATCATCCAATAGTTGTTTGTACTCGTTCAAACCTAGTTTTTCAATTAGGGCTTGGTCAGTTGCCGGATTGATTCCCATTCCTGCTAAGGCTGAACCATCGACTGGATTGAAGATATCCAAGTAAGTTGATGGATCTTGGAAGTCAGGTCCCCAACCAGCGATATCCATATCAAAGTCTTTTTGATCAGGACTTTGAGCGAAGTAGGTTGCATTGTCCGCATCTTCCGTAGACAATTTCTGAACATCCACGACAACATTTTCTTTTCCTAATGTTTTTTCGATGGAGTCTTTCATTGAATCAGCTTGTTGCACAATGCTAGCAGAAGACTGGTCAACCACATAGTCGATGTGGATTGGGAATTGGACACCTTGCGCTTGGAGCTCTTCTTTTGCTTTAGCAAATTGTGCTTTAGCCTTGTCCGCATTGAACATGCTATCTTGTGCATCAGCTAGGCTGACATCCTTCCAATCATCTCCTGTTGCAGCAAGTTTTTCTTCAACAACAGTACCGAAGTCTTTGTTGTCTACTTGCACAAATGTTGGAGGTACAAGAAGCGTACGAAGGGTTTTGCTAGCCCCATCTTTCCCGTTTGATTGGGCACTTAGAGAAGTACGATCAAGGGCAAAGTTGATGGCTTGACGGAAGTTTTTGTTTTGAAGAGCTGTTTTGGTTTGGTTCTTCTGGTCGTCTGTTGTTTTCTCAGTATGACCGTAGTTTTGACGGTTTACGTTGAAGTAGACATAGTAGACAGTCGCATCTTGCGGTGAATAAACGATATTGTCCTTGAATTTTTTCTCAATGGTACTGAAGGTTGAGCTCGTTGGGAAGAGACGCGCAGTGGTTAAGTTTCCATCAGAGAAGTTACGAGCTAGGTAGTCTTGGTCAGAACCATCGAAGTAGGTCAATTTGATATCATCGATCTTCACATTGTCTTTGTCGTAGTAGTTCTCGTTCTTAGTGAACTCCATTAACGATTTTGAAGTGAAGGATTTCAAGTAGTAAGGACCGTTGTAGAGGATTCCAGAAGGTTTGACGCTACCAAAGTCTTTACCTGCAGACTTGAGGAATTTTTCATTGACGGGCATCATGGTCGAAGTTGTCAATTTAGAATTCCAGAAAGACTCAGGTTGAGCCAAGGTGTATTGAAGGGTATGGTCGTCAACGGCTTTTACTCCAACTTTAGAGAAGTCCGTATTTTTACCAGTGACATAGTCATCCAGGCCGGCTACTGAGTTTTGAACCAAGTAGAGGGCATCTGATTTGTTGTCTGCTACGTATTTCAGAGAAGTGACGAAGTCCTGTGCAGTGACGTCTGCATATTCGTTCCCTTCTGAGTCATACCATTTTGCATCTTTACGAAGTTTGTAAGTATAAGTCAATCCATCCTTAGAAACAGACCAATCTTCTGCTAGAGCAGGGACCAAGTTACCGTATTGGTCGTTTTCAAAAAGTCCATCTACTAAGTTAGTTGTGACATCACTTGTTGTTGAACGGTTTGAAAGGAGGTAGTTCAAAGAGTCTGGATCAGTGCTATACACGTATGAAAAAGTGTTTGTCTGAGAAGACTTTGCAGATGATCCACAAGAAGCAAGGAACAGGGCTGAAGCAACCGTGACACCTGCTAGGAAAGCTAGTTTAGATTTTTTCATCACTTATCTCCTTTAATAAAGATTTTGTATTATTATACACCTTTTTTTATAAAAAGCAAATTTTATTTGAAAATAATTGTATATTTAGTCATAATGCTCGGATTTATCGAGTTTCATGCAGTATTTTTAACTATTATGCTTTACAAACTAGCTAAGGAGGAGTATACTAATAATGAAAGGACTAGTATGTAAAACAAACTAGCTAAAAAGATGCGGTATAGAAAGGGGGAGCAGGATGAAAGAGTCGCAATTGCTCAAGGGTGTCCTGGAAGGTTGTGTTTTAGAAATTATTTCAAAAAAATCTATTTATGGCTATGAATTGATCCAAAGTCTCAAGGAAACCGGCTTCGATAAGATCGTTGCGGGGACCGTTTATCCCTTGCTTCAGAAGCTAGAGAAGCAGGGAGTCATCGTAGGAGAGATGAGGCCCTCTCCGGATGGACCTGATCGCAAATATTTCTCTCTAACCATGGAAGGAAGAGAGCGCCTAGAGGAATTTTGGAACCAGTGGCAGGATCTGGTCGTTAAAGTAGAACGCGTTAAAAAGGAGGGGGAAGCATGATCGAAGATTATACAGAAAAAATGTCAGCCGAATTGATGCACCTAAATAAGGACAATCAAGCCTATATGAAAAAAATGATAGCTTATATTGGAGTGAAGTCCTATTTTTATGATGATGAGCTACTGGGGGAGCAGCTCTACAATATGGTTTGCGATTTAAAGGTTGCTGAGAAAGAAGGCAATCGGGCAGTGGATTATTTTGGAAAGGATCCAAGGGCCATGATGGACCAAGTTCTCTCGGAGTTACCTAGACGCAGGCTAGGTTCTTATGTGGGGTTATTCTTGATTCTTGGAACGATTTTCGTTGGCATGCGGTTTGTAATGGATTTTGCCTGGATGCTGCCACTGGTGATTGCTCCCTTAACATATTTGCTAGATCTACTCATTTTCTTTGTGTACAGTCAATTTATGATGTGGCTTTGGTCCAAGCAGAGCTATGGGGAAATCAAGTGGCCTTGGGCTCTTATCATCAGTGTGATTAGTTTGATTCTGTCTCCTAGGATAGAGCACGTATTTTCTGACCATTTGAGTCTGAATCGAAGTATCCTTTTGCCAGATGGTTGGGCGATTGTTCTGGCTTTTCTGGTTCTTCTTGGATTTACGATCATGACCTATAGAAATCAGGGACGGCTTGCTGTTAGCCTACTGGTCATGGGTGTGACTTTCTTTGTAACTGGATGCTGTGTTCGTTTTGTGAATCCAGGAACTGCTAATGTATTACGCTGGCTACTCCCTCTGATAGGACTAGTCTTGTCCTTCATTGTATTTCGTCTCCAAAGAAAGGGGGAAACATCATGACATCAGCTATTTATTATGAAGAAACGCAGGCTTTGGTTCAAACCTTTAGCCAGGAGGACCAAGCTTATTTCCAAGATCTCTGGGATTATTTCAATTTTGCCGGCTTCTTATATGAGGAGAAAGCATTAAGAGAGCAGGTCTATAATCTAGCGCTAGATTTTTCGCAAGCAAGCGGTGATGGATTGACAGCCAAGGACTATTTTGGACAGGATCCCAAGGGAATGGCAGACCAAATCATCGAAAATATGCCTAAAGAATCCACGCGCTCCGTTCTAAAATATGGGGCGATTGTCTCGGGAATTGTGATTTTTTATCGCCTCTTAAGTGATTTTGCCTCTCAAGCAGTCCTGGTTCTTAAACCCCTGGTCTATCTAACGGATAGTGTTATGGGTATTTTAGCTGTTGGATTACTATTCTATCTCCTTCGTCGCCTCATTTTTGCAGAAGAGAAGTCAAAAAAAGCAATCTATGTTGCAGTCGTTCTCGTCCTTGGGATCTATTTCATCAGTGAAATAGTAGGGGTCCGTTTCTTGCCAACTCTAGGTTGGTTGACGGTACCTAGTCCATGGGATACCTTCATCATGACAGGGGCTAGTGCAGGACTTATCCTCTGGCAGTGGAAAGAAGAGTTTGCTCGTGCCTTCATCTTTCCTATTCTGTCCTTCTTAGTAGTGGGATTCTTGCATCGTTGGACTTTGGCCCAAGGGATTCAGAATTCCAGCATGACCATCATTTTGCCGACGGTGATCATCGTTATCGGATTGATGATTTACTATTGGTTCACGATTCGCGCCTTGAAAAAGAACAAGACAGAAAATGGTGAATAGAGTGAAAAGGGGGGAGGAAGCTCCTCCTTTTTGCTGTTGAAAAACAACGAGAAAGCTTGATTTTTGTTATAATGAAAGGGAGTATGAAACAAAGGAGAAGATCATGACATTTGAAGAAATCTTGCCTGGACTAAAGGCAAAAAAGAAATATGTACGTACTGGTTGGGGTGGTGCTGAGAACTATGTCCAACTCTTTGATACCATCGAGCAAAATGGAGTGGCTCTGGAAGTGACACCTTATTTCCTCATCAACGTCTCTGGTGAGGGTGAAGGTTTCTCCATGTGGAGTCCAACTCCTTGTGATGTTTTAGCGACAGATTGGGTGGAAGTCCATGACTAAAAGGGCCTTGATTACAGGCGTGAGTTCCGGGATTGGTCTGGCTCAAGCACGACTCTTTCTAGAGAAGGGCTACCAGGTCTATGGAGTGGACCAGGGAGCGTATCCTCAGTTAGTAGGTGATTTCCACTTCTTACAGCGGGACTTGACCCTGGATTTGGCGCCGATTTTTGACTGGTGTCCCCAGGTCGATGTCTTGTGCAATACGGCTGGAGTTTTAGATGATTACAAACCGCTCCTTGAGCAAAGCGCTCAGGAGATTCAGGAGATCTTTGAGATCAACTATGTGACTCCGGTAGAGCTGACACGGTATTATCTGACTAAAATGTTGGAGAAGAAGCAAGGGATCATCATCAATATGTGCTCCATTGCTTCTAGCCTAGCTGGTGGAGGCGGTCACGCTTATACCTCCTCCAAGCATGCTCTAGCGGGATTTACCAAACAGTTGGCCCTGGATTATGCAGAAGCTGGGGTTCAGGTCTTTGGCATCGCACCCGGAGCCGTCAAAACAGGCATGACCGCAGCGGATTTTGAACCAGGTGGCTTGGCTGACTGGGTAGCCAGTGAGACACCCATCAAGCGCTGGATTGAGCCAGAAGAAGTAGCAGAAGTTAGCCTCTTTTTGGCTAGCAGGAAGGCATCCGCTATGCAAGGACAAATCCTTACCATTGATGGCGGGTGGAGTTTGAAGTAAGGGATGAAATAAGCAAAAAAGATAAGTATGAAATGAGTCTAGTAAAACCGCTGGGCTCATTTTCTATTTTAGCTTTATGGAAAGGAAATCTTATGGTATGATAGCCTAAAAGGGACCTGTAATATGGAGGTCAAACTATGGAAAGAGAGACTCAAAAAAGGAGAAGGGATGCTAGTATTAACAGACACAGATCCAGCTATTTCAAGTGAAGATTTTTTACAATTTGAGGAGATTCTTGGAAAGAAATTGCCAAAATCTATGATGGATTTTTATCTCAAGTACAACGGTGGCCAGCCCCAAGTAAGGGGTGTCCACGATGA
Organism: Streptococcaceae bacterium; assembly: GCA_902363395.1. Taxonomy (GTDB): domain Bacteria; phylum Bacillota; class Bacilli; order Lactobacillales; family Streptococcaceae; genus Streptococcus. The sequence goes on along the minus strand of CABIZZ010000001.1, from coordinate 1,427,450 downwards.
CCATCTTCTCTTTCCTTTCAATTCCTTTGATTCACTGGAGGAGATGAGGAAGTCTTTTACCTGGTTTGATGATGAGGCTGTGCCTGAGGGATTTAGGGCTACAGACCTTCTCCATTTTGCCTATGATCCTGGATCGGGTAACTATGCTCTTTCTCTAAGGGCAGAGGATTATGGCAAGGTGTATTTCTATGTTTTAGAAGAAAAAGCAGAGATTTACGGTCAATGGGCTTCTTTTGAGAAATTTTTGAACTCTTTTGTTGAAGAGTGAGATTAAAAAGGAGACGGAATGCGAAAACACCAAGAACTTTCACTAGAGCAGATAATTGAGCAGGTGCGCGTAGATCAATTAGTATCAGATGATTTTTGCCTCTATGGCAAGGAGGATGGAGAACTGGCACTAGCTAGGCTCTATTGGGTATCCGATTATCCGGATGTCGTGAAAGACTCTGATGTCTACCCGACAGAAGTGACGGAGCAAGATCTGCTGCTAGTCTACTATGGAGAGCAGTTGATTGATGTCCTTGCAGTCGCACTTGAAGAAAAACCAAATGCAAGTCCCCAAGACTTGGTCGAGGCTTTAAATTATTATCAGCAGCATGATAGCTTTATGCCTTTTGATGATTAGCTAGGCCGATTAGAGAAATGGTATTCAATGACTGATAGTGATAAGGAGAAAAATGACAGTCAATATCGATGAATTGGTGAAGGAGTACGGTTTTAGCGTAGGTCCTAAAGAGGAGAAACCATTTAGTTTGGATGAGGTCCGTTTCAACCTTTTGGCATATTTAGAGGATTACTCCAAAATGGGATTTTCTTTTGTCAAAGCAGGCGACGAACTAGTCGAACTAAGGAAAAATCAGGAGAGCTATAGGCTTTTTGGCAAGTGTTTTTTAGGTGCCTTTGTGATTAGAGAAGAGGGGCAGGTCTTCTTACTTTGCAATCAAGAAGGAAGGGAAGTTTTTCAAGAAGCGAGGATTTATGTCAACTCTTCCTTGCAAGCTTTTGTTTCCTCTTATTCACTTTTTCTATCAGGCATCTTTCTTTTGAAAGCAAAGTTTTATGAGATTGAGCAAGATGAAGTCGAAGAGATTGCAGCAAACTTGAAGAATCAAGTACTTGCCTTAGAAGCTCCCCTTGAACAAGAATTGCCCTTCTGGGAGCACATGGCCTATTTGATAGAAGACGATGGAATCGTTCTAAGAGATGATCTCTTTCATATCTTAAATAAAGAACAGTAGGAATAGAATTAAATTAATTATGGAGAAAAAATTGCCCCAGATAAAGATTCGTGAGTGGAATGAAAAGCCAAGAACAAAACTTCGATTTATTAAAATTGGTGATATTTTTTGCTATCAATTTTCGGAGGAAATGTTTGTATTTGGTTAAATCCTTGGAAAAGTGAATGTTGGTCATGTCATCCAATTTTTCGATATCTTTCAAGCAAGTCCTACTATAACAGTTGAGGAGCTAAGTCGTGCTCAATTTATAGGTAAGCCCATCATTATAGATTCCTACACCTTGTTTGATCGAAGTCCAGTATGGTCTTGGCAGATAATTGGTCACCAAGTGGATTTTGATCCAAGCCCTTTTAAGGATTTAGCCTTTAAATGGGGAGACCCAAATGGTCTTCAATTTGGGAAGGTCTGGCTAGATGGTAGGCGGGAACCTAAGATTTTTTCTAGGGAAGAAGTTGAGGACCTAGACTGGGAAGCCTGTGTCGGAAGTATAGTTTATAACAGAATATTGGAAGAAGAACTGGACAAGCAAATGAAATAAAGGAGTTTTAGATGGACTATGTAGATGAGTTAACTTCAGGACGTACGCCCTTGGTAAAAAAAGCTGCGAAAAAAATTTTAAAGGGTAAACTAAAAGGATATGGACCATTTTTGCATCAAGCCTTGGAAGGCGAGATGGAAAAACCTAGATCGTGGGAATCACAAATGTACTTACTCTACGCCATGGCCGCAACGGATTGCACAGAAGAAGTCCCCTATCTCAAGTCATTACTGCTGAGAGATATTCCAACACCTGTAACCTATCGCTCTCTAGCAGTAGCGATTGCTTATCTAGAAAATTCAGAAACAGAGAACTTGTCTTTCGTTTATGAGTCCTTGGAATCGAATAACTCATCTCAAGCTGCAGGTGCCTGTGCAGCGATATATCAGAGAAAGATTGTGCTGAAAGATGACGATTTTAACAAAATTATGTCTTATGTGACTCATCCTAAATATCTTGAGCATATTGGTCAAGTCATAAATCCATTTTTATTTATTTTGGCTGCATCTTATCTATATCCAGAAGAGAATCGCCAGAAAATTATTGACTTTTCTCGTCAGTTCGATATATCTATCGTCAAGGACTTAATCAATGACGTTACAAAAGGAAAGGACGGCAGAAGAGTTAGTCTATTCTAAAATTTACTTAAAGAGGGAAGCTGTCACTTCCTTAAAAAGCGAAACAATAACTTTTAAAAATAAGACTTATATTCATTTTTAAAAAGGAGTTCATACTGTGAAATGGTTTGAAAAAGTAGTGGGGAAGGAAAAGATTATTCATTTGTTTGATGGTGATTTGGACTTGAATAATGTATTTCTTGATACTGTATTATGTTACGATTACAAATTAGATCTTGTTTTTTATTTATTTGATTTGCCAACTAATTTCCCTGAAAAGTGGCAGAAAAGTGCATTTAATGCCATAAAAATTAATTTAGAGTTTTTTAATTTAGATGAAATCCATTTTTATTCTAAGGGGATTCATAAGGTTAAGGGACAACTGGAACTGCTCTTTTTAGAGAATAAGGTTGAATTCAATTTTATAAACCAAAATGATGTGATATTATCGGGTTCTTCTGACCTAGTTAGAATTGCTGAGATTGGTCCTGTGAAGATTGATACTTAAAGATGTATTCTTAGCTTATTTGCGGAGATTCTGGATGATCAAACAATCCTCCATTGCTAGGAGGGACACCACGACTATGGGAAAAAGTGAAGAAAGAGCACAAATATTAGACCTTGACCTAAGGCTAGACCTTTCTACAAGAAAAAAACTACGAGACCACGAATATGAAGTTACAGTATTTTGAATTAGATAAGCCCTATGTGGAAAATCAACAGAGGATTGAGGAGCTGATGGACTCAGCTACGCTAACTTACGAGGAAGCTAGAATTAAGGACTATCGACAGAATTGGAAAGACCTTCGAAGAGCGTTCGTATATGAATCCAAATGTATGACCTCTATGGTAGAGCGCCTTTTTAAACCAGTTGTGAGCAAGCATTGTTGGAAAATCATCGTAGAATGTGTAGATACGATTAGCAATCCAGCTATCATGAACCTCCTTGGCGTCTATACTGTTCAGGTCTTATTTGATTTTTCTAGCTATGAAAGCTCGAGTCCATTGGATCAGAAAAAGATGCTCTTAGGGGCCTTGTTAAAAGGGGTAAAGCGCGTGTTTCAGGAGCTCTCTATTCCATGCTCCTTGATAGAGGATGTAGTCAATGAAATAGAGAAAAACGATTACGAAAATAGCTGGGAGTGGAAAAGAAAGAAGATCCAATCCACGACCTATTCCATTCAAGTGGAGCATCAGCTGGATAAGGTGGATTTGTTTTGGAAGATAGAGCACAAGGACAAGAGCATCCGTCAGTTGATTCAATCCTGCTCTGCTCACGAGATGGATTATGGGGCCAAACTTGGTAGACTGGAAGCGAAAGGTAACTTCCTATATCTGTTGGATAAAGAGAATGAGGTTGTGAGCAAAATTTCTGTTTCAGAATGGTGGAGCAAGAACAATGAGTAACTTAAAAAAGAGATTATCTTTATTAAAAGTAGAAAAACGAATCAATCAGTTGAAGGGGATTAAGGATGTCCATTTTCTGACCGATAAACCTAAAGAAATTGCTTGGTATGCTGGGGAGTTGAATCCTATAGACTCTCCGCTTCCTTGCCTTTATGAGGTTCCTGTTGACCTTGCGACTAAAGATCTAAGTAGGTCAATTCAAAGTCTAGTTGGCAATAGTAGTCAGTTTATCCTAGTTTTTTGGGAGTTTTCACCAGTTTACGTCTTGTTTCAAATGGAGTCTTTGGATGACTTTTTGCCCTCTTATTCTACTGAATTTTCTACCAGAGACCTGACACTTTTCTTTCAAGACCAGGAAAAAGTACTGGATCTCCATTTAGCGGAGGATAAAGTAGAAGTGAGAGTCTTGGAGAATAAATCTAAGAGCCCGTAGATTCTATAAATTGAAAATGAATATAGAATTAGTCGATGAAAGAGGCAAAAAGGAAAGAATGCCATTCTTGGAGAGACAAATGGTAAAGGAAGATTCTAATGTGTGAAAAAGAATATTATTATTATGGTAATAGTGAGTTTATGACAGGCCTAGGAGTTATTTATACAGAGTTTACTGGTCAGCGTGCAAGTCGACAAATTAACGTTTTGAATGGGAACTCTTATGCTTCCTCTTGCCTACAGGATTACGTTCCAGAAGTAGGGTTTCTACTCTATGATGGTCGAAAAGATGAGTTGGATCTATCAGACTCGATCAAGATTAGTCAAGAGGAATTTGAACGAATTTGGGCTCAGGCTGTCGCTAGCGGTCAGAATGATACGTAATCGTCAGTTGAAAATAGCCAAATATAATCCCAAAAATGTGAGAGGAGTCTAATAATGATGTTCAATTTGTTGAAGGAATTTGTAGAAGTCTATCATAGAAACAAGGGCTTAGGAGAGCTTGTATTTACTAGTGACTGTCTCCATATCGAAAAGCTAGATTTGTCTGGTCAAGTAAAAGACTTTTACCAGCATTTAGACTTTGATGAAGAAGCTTATTTTAGAGGAGCTCCCTATGATCTTGCTCTAATTCCTCTCCCTCTATGTGAAGCTGCATCAGAAGGATGGCAGGATACTAGCTGGAAAGAGAGTTATGTGGTTTTTGCTCACATGATGGGGGATGAGCCAATTTTTTGTGATCTAACTAGCGAGCTTAGTCCTGTATTTGGCAAGATTCCTGGGAATTCCAAGCTCTATTGCTTAAGCCCCTCTTTATCTACTTTCTTGTCTACTTATAGTCAGATGAAAAAGCTAGAAATCACCAAGTTTGAGAATGACATCTACATTGATGAGGACTTGTCGGACTATAAAGAAGGTTTTTTAACAGGAATCATGGCTATTATCGAGGAGCAACTTCCTGAAGCCTATCGAAAAGACTTTATTGAATTTATGCTTGGCTAAAGCCAAAGATGAAGAGATGAGAAGCAAATGAAAATGAAGAATTTTTTAAAATGTTGTGAGGATCTGGTCATACAAGAAAGTGGGGCCTCAGCTTTTGAACTAGAAAAACTCAAAGCCAGACAGTTTCCTCAAGCTCACCTGGATTTGCTCTCCATGACCAATGGCTTGGAGTTTTATGGTGGCTATTATCGCTTGTTTGGGACGGATTCTACTCAAGCTATTACGCTAGATTCCTGGAATTCGGATGAGGTATGGAAAGACGTCTGGAGAGATTATGTATCAGACTACTATTTTTTTGGTATGTCTGCTATTGGAGATCAATTCGCTTATAGATTGAAGGATGGGAACATTCAAAGTCATCAAGTTTATTATTTAGATGGGATTACTATGGATGTTATCGAGATCTACGACAGTTTTGAAGCGTTTTTTGAGAGGGAATTTGTTCTGAAAGCCCAAGGTGGGATGGAATCTATTTTTGTTTCTGCTAGGGAACGATTTGGAAATCTAGACATCTCCAGAAGCTGTATTTATTCCCCTTCCTTAATGATAGTGAATGATCCAAGTGTTGAAAATCTCATGCTTTTACCGACAAAGGATGTCATGACCATCAATGGGGATTTGTTTGTTCAATTGTCTGATTCAGAGGAGTCTATTACGAAACTAGAGCAATATCTAGACGCTTCGGGTAGAGCCAGAGTCAAGGTCATTTTTGATCGAGATTGAGCAAGCAGGATATAGTTTATTTAGAAAAAATACTCTGAAGATTCGTGAATTTAACCTTTTGGCGACAAGCGATGATTTAGTCTTCTAGTCAGGGTGTCATTGGAAAATGATTTAGGTTGAAAATAGAAAACGAAGCATTTTATTCATGCAAAGAGGTGAATGATGACCAGTTTAGATAAATATTTAGAGATCATTAAAAAAGGATTTTCCGAAAGAGAGAATCTAATGGCAATGGAGCCTCTGCATTCTATTGAAGAGATTGCACCATTATTGGACGAAAAATTGACTTATAATGAATTTATTGATATCAATCGCTTATTAAGACAAAAGTACATTGTTGAAAACCCAGAGGAGATGCTGAAAGATGTAGATTTTAACCAGCTTTCTTTACCTAGCAATACGAGGGTGATTTACTTGATGGGAAGTAAATCTGATGTGCTAGACTTTTCAAAATATGAACAAGTAGAAAAGATTTTATTAGTTGGGGCTAGAAAAGTAAGAAAGGTCGTCTTACCCCAGAATGATTGTGTGAAAGCTCTAGGAATTTCTTCTATGACAAATTTGGAAACGATAGAGAACATTTCTTTTCATAAAGGCATGCGTTATCTGCACTTTGATTATGATGTAAAGTTTCCGGACTTTGATTTTATAAGGGATTTAAATCAGTTGCTCTATCTTTCATTTACAGCAAATAAAAAATTACCAGAATTGGATTTTATCCATCCATATAGTGAGCTTCGTTTTTTAGATTTTGTTGACACGTCTATTTTTAACTACGCATCAACAGTTAGCTACTTGAAGAGTCTGAAACATCTCCGATTTTTAACAACGGGAAGAACAAATCAAAAGCAAAGGGAACTTCTTAGAAGAGAGTTACCACATGTTTGCATGCGTAAGGGGTAAAAAATGCCTTTAATACAGCTTTTTATGACCGATGTCTTCATATTTATTGTTGAGTCAACTTGTAAAGAGACAGATATTCAGGCAAAAATTGAAGAGAATATGGAGATACTGAAGAAGTATATCAAGGAACATGAAATCTATAGCCTCTTTCCTTTTAAGGGATAAGGTGAGCTAGCGATCTTTGACTTTTAGAAAAGAGTGGAATATGGAAATCAAAAATCACTTTGGTGTATATGGAATCTGTCTTCAAGACGGGAAATTGCTTTGCATTGATAAAACGAGAGGACCTTATCAGCATCGTTTTGATCTACCGGGTGGTAGTCAAGAACCAGGTGAGGGGCTGACAGAAACCCTCAAGAGAGAGGTTCTGGAGGAGACAGGCTATACGCTTAGCCGTTATTCAAATCCTAGGATTTATGATGTGCTGGTTCAAGAAGAAGGGCAAGACTTCGCAGTACATCATATCATGGCCTTCTATGATATAGTCCTCGATTTCGAAGGTTCTCAAAAATCCCTTCCTCAGGAGATTCTTGATGGAAGCAATGATTCAGCAAATGCAATTTGGGTCCCTATTGAGCAGATGACCGAAGAAAATGCCTCACCATTAGTATTGAAGGTGAAGGCAGAGTTACGAGGATTTCCAGAATTGGACATGACAAGCTATAGACATTGGAAGGTGAAATAGAGGGATAATGGAACTATTTAAAACATGGAAGAAATATATGGTTCTCTATGGTCTTAAATCTCAAATCGGGACTGTTTATCGAAACAGTGATAGGACAACAAGCTTTTATGATATTGGGAATTTTCTATACCTAGCAGGGGAGTTGGATTCCAGATTTTGGGAAGATTTTGTTAGGCAATATGGTTTAGATTATAAGATTATTATTTCAGAAGACACTAAGTGGCAAGATTTTCTGCATCGGCAAGGTGGGTTAATTTCTTTTACTCGCTATTCTTTTAAGGATAAGGCAAATTTTCAAGTTGAATTTCTAAATGATCTAGTTACTCATATAGAGAAAGGTTACAATATTGTACCTATTGATAATCGTATTTATAACTGCCTTTCTGAGGAAGAATGGTCACAAGATTTACAGGGGGATTTTGAGTCCTACCAGGATTTTGCTTTAAAAGGTGGATTTGGCTTTGTGATTCTTAAAAATAATGAAGTGATTGCTGGGATTTCCTCAGGGTTAGTTTACCGTGAAGCAGTTGAAGTGGAAGTTGCAACTAGACCAGACAAACAAGGAAATGGATTTGCTAAAAAGCTTGGTGCTGCAATGATTCTAGAGAGTTTAAATAGAGATATGTTTCCACTTTGGGATGCTCATAACGAGGCTTCCAAAAAAGTAGCAGAATTTTTAGGATATGAGTTAGTTGAACCTTATGAAGCTTTTGAACTAGAGGAAAGTGTCGTATAATGATATCTGATATTGTATCTTTTAAGACGAGGTGAATGAACATGCAAAATCAACTAGCTCTTAGTGGCGAAAAAATTGTTGAAAAAGTTTATCCCCATTTATTGCATCACGTCGGCTTGATTCGTGGGGAATATTTATTGAGAGAGCTTAATCAAAACATCTTATTAGCAAGTTGTCAACAATTTGTGAAAGATTATCTAGACACTATTTGTCATTTGTACTCAAATGAAGAAGTCTGGTATCGCTTTTCAGAGTTAACAAATGCAGAAGCAAATAGTCTAGACGGGACTAAAGAGTATTTTGACGAACGCCACCCCTTATTTGGATATAGAGGGACTAGGCGTTTGTTGGCGTGTCCAGATGAATTTCAGGCTGAGACAAATGTTGTTACAGAAGTTTTTCAAACCAAACCCAATCTGTCTGTTATTTTTCCTTTTGTCAATGATGCCGAACAATTAAAACAAGCTATTACAGTATTGCGTCAGTATGGTTTTACCGGGAAAGTCGGCACGATGATTGAATTACCATCAGCTTATTTCGACTTGGACAGGATACTGGAAACTGGTATTTCAAAGATTGTAGTTGGAATGAATGATTTAACTTCTTTTATTTTTGCGACTGTGAGAAACAGTCAATGGCATGATATGGAAAGTCCAATTATTTTAGATATGTTGAGACAGATGCAGGATAAAGCAAGGAAGAACAAGATTGATTTTGCTGTAGCAGGCTATCTGAATACTTCTTTCATACAAAAAATGAATCAGATGGGTATCGAATGTATTCTCCATTACAGCTCTATTCCAGAGATTTTTGATTTAGAAATTGACCATCCAGACCATCTTAAACATATAAAAGAAGAAAGTAAAAAATTACAAAGGAGAACCCATGACACCTCAAGAAATGTGGAATGCCTACAAGCAAATTAACCCCACAATTGGAGATGAGGTAGATGCCTGGGCCTTTGGAGTGGATTCAGACCTTTTAGCGGAACTGGTCTTTAAAGGCGAAAAAACAGCAACAGCCTCAGCTTACGATCCCTATGAAGTAGAGGACGAACCCTTTCCACAAGAAGGAACTTTTGATGTCATTTTAGACAGTCAAGATCAAGCTGTTTGCATCGTCGAAGTTACAAAGGTTTCCGTTCAGCCTTTTCATCAAGTGTCAGCTGATCATGCCTTCAAAGAAGGGGAAGGAGACAAATCTCTGCCTTATTGGCGTCAGGTTCATGAAGACTTTTTCAAAGCCTGCTTAGGAGAAGCAGGACTGACTTTTACACCTGAAAGCAAGGTTGTTTTAGAAGAATTTCGTAAGGTTTATCCATTGTAGATACGCTCTCCTTTTAGGAGAGTTTTTTGATCTACGTCAATTTTTCAAATCGGCCAAAAAATGGTATAATGTAAGCGATATTGTACAGAAAAGAGAATGTATATGCCAAATTATGCCATTATTTTAGCAGCGGGAAAAGGTACCCGTATGAAATCAGATTTGCCGAAGGTTCTTCACAAGGTTGCTGGAATCTCTATGCTGGAGCATGTTTTCCGTAGTGTTGGAGCCATCTCACCCGAAAAGACTGTAACGGTTGTGGGCCACAAGGCTGAATTGGTGGAGCAAGTCTTAGCGGGACAAACAGAGTTTGTCAAACAAACCGAACAATTGGGAACTGGTCATGCAGTTATGATGGCAGAGCCAGTCTTGGAAGCTCTTGAAGGCCACACACTTGTCATCGCAGGGGATACACCTTTGATTACGGGTGAAAGCCTCAAACACTTGATCGATTTTCATATCAACCACAAAAATGTGGCAACGATTTTAACAGCCGAAGCAGCGAATCCATTTGGTTATGGTCGGATTGTTCGTAATGACAATGCGGAAGTGCTTCGCATCGTCGAGCAAAAAGATGCGACAGATTTTGAAAAGCAAATCAAGGAAATCAATACAGGGACTTATGTCTTTGACAATGCGCGTCTCTTTGAAGCCTTAAAGAATATTAATACTAATAATGCCCAAGGTGAATACTATATCACAGATGTGATTGGAATTTTCCGTGAAGCTGGTGAAAAAGTCGGAGCTTATACGCTCAAAGACTTTGATGAAAGCCTTGGGGTAAACGACCGCGTGGCCCTTGCGACAGCAGAAGGCATCATGCGTCGTCGCATTAACCAAGTCCACATGGTTAATGGAGTGAGCTTTGTTAATCCTGATGCGGCCTATATCGATATCGATGTCGAAATCGCACCAGAGGTACAAATCGAAGCCAATGTCACCCTAAAAGGACAAACAAAAATTGGGGCTGAAACAGTCTTAACTAATGGAACTTATGTCGTGGACAGTGAGATTGGTGCAGGTGCTGTTATTACCAACTCTATGATTGAAGAAAGCACGGTGGCCGATGGTGTGACAGTAGGGCCATACGCCCATATTCGACCAGGTTCTAGCCTTGCCAAAGATGTCCATATCGGAAACTTTGTCGAAGTCAAAGGTTCGTCTATCGGCGAAAATACCAAAGCAGGTCATCTGACCTACATTGGTAACTGCCAAGTCGGTAGCAACGTCAACTTTGGTGCAGGAACCATCACTGTCAACTATGATGGGAAGAATAAATACAAGACCCTTATTGGCAACAATGTCTTTGTTGGCTCAAATTCGACCATCATTGCACCAGTTGAGTTAGGCGACAATTCCCTAGTCGGTGCTGGATCCACCATTACCAAGGATGTACCAGCTGACGCGATTGCGATTGGTCGTGGCCGTCAAGTCAATAAGGATGAGTACGCTACTCGCCTTCCTCACCATCCTAAAAATAAATAGGAGATTTTCATGCAATTTGAAGAAAAAACCATTGAGCGCAAGGAGATTTACCAAGGACCGATTTTCCAAGTAGTTACAGATCAAGTGGAACTACCCGATGGAAAAGGTCAAGCGCAGCGTGATTTGATTTTTCATAATGGAGCAGTAGCGGTTTTACCGATCACAGATGAGGGCAAGACCATTTTGGTCAAGCAGTACCGCAAGGCAATCGAGAGAACTTCTGTAGAGATCCCAGCAGGCAAGTTGGAAAAGGGTGAAAATGCGGATCCTCAAGCAGCTGCTCTGCGTGAATTGGAAGAAGAAATTGATTACACAGCGGATTTAGAGTTGTTGTATGATTTTTATTCAGCCATTGGATTTTGTAACGAGCGGATCAAACTCTATTTTGCGACCAACTTGAAAAAAGTGGAAAATCCTCGCCCTCAAGATGCAGATGAGACATTGGAGCTTTTTGAGGTGACTTTAGCAGAAGCTGAGGAGCTCATCCAAAGAGGTGATATCTGCGATGCCAAAACCATTATGGCAATTCAATACTGGAAACACCTACAAAACAAATAAAGAATAGAGGAGAAACCGATGGGCAAACCTTTATTGACCGATGAAATGATTGAGCGAGCAAACCGGGGAGAAGCGATCTCTGGTCCCCCGCTCTTTGATGAGGATGAGACAAAAATTCTCCCGACAGGAAACAGAGGCTTTGGTTATGAACGGCCGGTGACCTCAAGAGAAGTAGATGGTGGACGAGGAACCTCCTATCCTCAGGAGACTATTCCGATCAGAGTCCAACCTACAGTGACCAAGAGCCGTCGGATTGAAAACCAAAAGGATGAGGTCTTTCAATCAAAATTAAATAAGATTTTATTTTGGGTCATCTTGCTCCTCATCTTGTTAATTCTTGCAATCTGGCGCCTATAGGGAGCGTCTACCAAAGGAGTGACAATTATGAAAATTGGAATCATTGCGGCCATGCCACAAGAGTTAAAAATCTTAGTGGAAGCTTTGCAGAACGGAGAAAAACATCTTCGCTTAGGAAAAGTCTACTATACAGGATCGATTGGTCGCCATGAAGTGGTCTTGGTGGAAAGTGGTATCGGCAAGGTCATGTCAGCCATGAGTGTGGCTGTATTAGCCAACGATTTTAAGGTGGAATCCATTATCAACACGGGCTCTGCAGGTGCCGTAGCATCAGGGATGGCTGTTGGAGATATCGTCCTAGCAGACAAATTGGCTTATCATGATGTGGATGTGACAGCATTTGGCTATAAGTATGGTCAAATGGCGGGGCAACCACTTTACTTTGAATCCAGTCGCTATTTTGTATCAGAAATGAAAAAAGTTCTGGAAGAAGAAGCTGCAACCACACATGTTGGCTTGATTACAACAGGAGATAGCTTTATCGCGAGTGAAGAAAAAGTCGCAACAATTCGGGAACATTTCCCAGAAGTCTTGGCCGTTGAGATGGAAGGGGCAGCTATTGCCCAAGCGGCTCATGCAGCTGGCCGTCCTTTTATGGTCATTCGGGCTATGAGTGACACGGCAGACCACGTGGCCAATATCTCTTTTGATGAATTTATCGTAGAGGCTGGCGAGCGATCTGCTCAAACCTTGATGACTTTCTTGAAGAGATTGGTGTAAAACAAACAATAGAGTTAAGGCGCCTTTAATATAAGTAGGAAGTGGGACAGAATGAATATCATTTAAAATTCATTCTGTCCTACTTCCTTTTCTGAAGCCGATTCTTTCAGAAATAGACGGACTTCATGCTATAATAAAGTCTAGTAATACAAAGGAGATGTTATGGTTTTATCAAAAAAACGGGCACGACATGTGATTGAAGAAATTATCGCCCTCTTTCCAGATGCCAAGCCAAGTTTGGATTTTCGCAACCATTTTGAATTATTAGTAGCGGTCATGCTTTCTGCCCAAACGACGGACGCAGCGGTCAATAAGGCAACGCCCGCTTTGTTTGAGGCTTTCCCAACTCCTCAGGATATGGCGGTCGCCAGTGAAGCCGACATTGCCAAGCATATTTCCAAATTAGGTCTCTATCGCAATAAGGCTAAGTTTCTCAAAAAATGTGCCCAACAATTGTTGGATAACTTTGATGGCCAAGTCCCTCAGACGCGTGAAGAATTAGAGAGCCTAGCTGGAGTGGGACGCAAGACAGCCAATGTGGTCATGAGTGTAGGATTTGGCATTCCTGCCTTTGCCGTTGATACCCATGTAGAGCGGATCTGCAAGCACCATGGCATTGTCAAGAAGTCAGCAACACCATTAGAAGTGGAAAAACGGGTCATGGACGTTCTTCCTCCTGAACGCTGGCTCCCAGCTCATCAGGCCATGATCTATTTTGGACGGGCTATCTGCCATCCTAAAAATCCTGAATGTGATCACTATCCGCAATTGTATAACTTTAAAGACAGTTAAAAAGCGAGGTCTGATGTGTACTGACCCCAAAAAGTTAGACAATTAATTTATCCAAAGGATTTAGTTCTGTATTGTACAGGACTAAGTCCTTTTAGTTTTACCTTAATGCGTTTGTTGTTGTAATAATCAATATAGTCTACAATAGCTTGCTCCAATTGCTCAAGTGAGTGAAAAGGTCTTCTCATAACCATAAAACATCTCAGACTTAAGAATGCCAAAGAAGGACTCCATCATGCCATTATCTGGACTGTTTCCTTTACGTGACATGGACGGTTGGATTCCTTTACCCTCTAAAAAATGATGATAATACTGATGTTGATACTGCCATCCTTGATCACTATGGAGAATAGTATTTGTGTAATGATCCTCACTGAAGGCTTGGTTTAACATAGCTTCCACTTGTTCTAAGTTCATAGATCTGAACTTTATCTTTATAAGTTAATTTAATAAAAACACCCCAAAAGTTAGATTTTTTCTGTCTAACTTTTGGGGTGCAGTTCAGTTCCAATCTTTTTTTGATGATAAAGAGAAACGTGTATCTTTCAATCGTACATAGTAGACAAGGTCTACGTCATTAGATTATAGGTAGCAGGCCAAGTCCTGTCACATCAAAACTCCAAATTTTGAAACTTTTTAGAACCAATGATTAGGAGAATAAAGGCATAGACGATGGTAATGCCCAGTGCTCCCAAGAATGCTTGTGGAGTGGACAAAATGTCGTCATTAAGCAATCTGTTATATCCATTCGGGAAAAGCATTGCAATGCCTCCGCCAATCATGGAAGTCATCATGCTTGCAATTGTTAAAATAATAGCTACCACTATGGTTGAGCCTGTTTTTAAATAAAGGCATAACACAGAGGCGACAGTTACTGAAAAAATGTCTTTTAAAAAGATTCCAAAAATATCCTCTAGAGTTGATAAAGTAATAGATAAATCGTTATCAAAAAAGGTATTCGACGCAAAAGGAAACTGAACGACCCTGGTAAAATAGACTGTTGTAGAAACACAAGTAAATAGAAGGTAAAAGAGTACTAAAATAGAGAGTAAACTAAGATATTTTGAAAAAAATATGTTCTTACGGCTTAAATCTCTATATAGGAACATAGTATGATCATCTATCTCTCGTCTAAAGACAGAAATTGTCAAGAAATAGATTGCAAGAGTAGGTAAGATAAATGAATCTGCTGAACTGATCATCATATCTAGAAAGGCTATCCCACTTACTCTATTATCTCCTATTACGGAAATTTGCATGAAATTAGATTTTCCAAAAAAGGAAGCTAGAAGAAAGATAACTGGAAATAAAACGAACAGCAGGTAAATCTTGGTTTCTTTACGCTTCCAGACAGATGTGAAAATGGCAGGTAAGATTTGTTTCATATGTTACTGTCCTTTCGTAAAGATCTCTTTTAGGTGGTTCTCTTTCACCTCTATCTTCTCAATCAAGGTATGATTTCCTAATATTTTAAAAATCTCATTAACCTGTTCAGAGGATATGTTTGTCGAAATGTCTAAAACGCTGCCTTCTAGAATGACGTCATCACTTAATAAAGACTGAATCCCTTCAAGATTCTTAGTCTCCTTCAAGTACACAAGCAAACTAGGAGAAGCTGCACCGTCAAAAGCGTCTGCTAACTGCCCTGCCTCAATATAGACATAACGTTCACACAAGGCTTCTAGCTCTCCTAATTGGTGGCTAGAAATAAGCATTGAAATTTGTCTCTCATTAGACCATTTTTTCAAAATATCAATTAATTTCTGAACACCAATCGGATCTAGTCCAACGAATGGTTCATCTAGAATAAGGAAGTCTGGTTCGGCAACCAAAGCAATTGCCAAGGCTGTCCTTTGCTTCATACCAAAAGAAAATCCTTTAGGTTTTCTATTTCTAGCTTCCCATAGTTCTACCAATTTCAGAGTTGGTTCAATATTTGAAAAAAGCTCCTCTTTCCCATGTAAACGTAGATAAAATTTTAAGTTATCAATAACGGACATTTCTGGGTAGAATACTGGATCGATCATAATACCAAAGTCTGTTAATACATTGTCTTTACTATGAATATCGATCCCATTATAGGTAATAAGTCCAGAAGTTGGTTTTAGTGATTTTGCTATTAGCTTCATGAGTGTCGATTTACCCGCACCATTTCTACCAATCAAACCGACAATCTCCCCCTTATGGATTTCCATATTGACGTCTTTGAGTGAATAAAAGTCATTCCCAACAAATTTTTTTGAAATACTTTCAATTTTTAGCATATCTAGTTTCCTTTCGATTTTTATAAATAATAAATGAGTCAGCTTGCTCTTTTTAAAACTCTATTCTTTCAAAATTCTTTCTAGCTGAGAAATAGCTAGGTAAGAAGTAAATGCAAGACAAGCCAATGATGATTAACAGCGTTAAACCGAACTCACCTGCTTGTAAAGCATTTGCATAAGTGGTTGGAATCACATACTTTACTCCAATCAGTAAGGGAGCTGTGAAGGCAAATAAAGTGAAGAAGATTCCTACTAAAACAGCCACTAAGGTCTTAGATTTAATGGAAACCATCGCAACCATGACGGTTGTTATAAGATTAAGTAAAACCACAGAAAGAATTGACAAGATAGATTTCTCTACTAAAATCGAGCTTGAAGGTAAGAAGTTAGAATCAACTCCAAATCTAGGTAACATAATGCCATAATAAGTAATGAAAGTTGCAAAAAAAGTTCCAAATAAATAGAGGATATAAACTAAAAATAGTCCGAGTATTTTTGCGTTGAAAATTTTAGAACGCTTAATATCTTTGTATAAAAACATGATCTTGCTATCAATTTCATCTCTAAAAACGGAAGAAATCAATATGGAAAAAATGAGTACTGGGATTGTTAAACGATACTGTGTTAAAAGAGTGATATCAAAGAAAGATAAAAAACTATTTGTATAGTCGGTTTTCATATCTTCCATATTTCCTGCCAAAAATGGAACAAGGATAGGTAATAGACAAAAGGACAAGAAGATCTTCGTATCTCTCCTTTTCAAGATAGACTGAAATACAGAGCTTGTTAATCTATTAAACATGGGCTAGTTCTCCTAACTATAATCATAAACAGAATGTGGGTGAGTTCACTAAACAATTGTAACTCGGTTTTCGTTTTCTAAGTTCTTACACACAACAGTATATTTCAAATTTAATAAAAGAAATGATCAATCTAATAAATGGTCTGTTTTTTATAATGAATGGAATTATAAAAAACAGACCATTTATTCTAGTTTTAAAGTTATCCTTCGTGCATCTTTAATTCATGAGTAAATTCATGATCTATACTTTTTGTTTCTAAAGTGACTTTAGGATATTTGGAAAGGATTTGTTTGACATTAGAAAGACCGATACCTCGTCCCTCTCCTTTGGTTGAGACTCCATATTGGAAAATATTTTTAGTAGGGATCTTATAGTCAGCAGTGGTATTATAGATAACTAAAATTTTATTTTCATTCTCTTGAAAATAAGTAAAACTAATTCTTGGAGCTTCTGCGTTAACTGCAGCTTCTATGGCATTATCTAAAAAGACAGATAGTATCGTAATAAAATCGACTAAATCTATTTGAGGAGTTCCGATAGGCTCAGCTATTTCTACAGAGACATCAATTCCTCGATTTTGTGCTTCAATCAATTTTGCAGATACAACCGATTTCATTGCTAGGTTTTTTAAATGAACAAGTTTAGCAATGTCGTATTGACTATTGTAAAAGGATTTATCAGACTCTTTCAGTACGGCATTATAGATCCTCTCTACCCCATCTATATCTCTTTTCTTTATCGATTCATTTAAGCTGACTAATATATTTGTATAATCATGGCGAAAACTTCTAATTTCTTTATATAGCGATTCAATATGATGACTATATGAAGTAAGATTTTTTAATTGATTATCCTTACTTTCCTGAAGCTCTTTTTCTTTATTTTTCTTAGCTTGATCATTCATTTTGAAAATAATTCCAATTGTAAAAATAAGATATATAATCAAAATATTTCTTCTTAAATATACAAAATCGATAGAACTAACAATATAACCATGTTCTGTAAGATGTATAAGATTATCAAGTAAATATACTGACATTACGTAAAATATAAGAGAGTAGCAGAACAATGAGACCTGTTTCTTAAAATTCATTTGTCTATTCAATTCTTCACTTATTACTTTGAAATCTATCAGTAATAACTTAAAGAATCCAAAGCAAAATAAAAATCCAAGACAATAGTCAATCCAAGAAGACCAAAAAAAATTATACCATTGAGCTGCAGATAATCTAAATAAAAAACGATCGTATAAGTTAGCAAAATTTGAAAAAATTTCAAAAATGACAAATGGAAAAAAACTATAAAAGATATATTGAGACCAATTCCAATTAAATTTGTTCTTAACAATAATTAATGACAGGGGCAATAAGAAAATCTCCCCCCAAAAAACAATATCATAATTTATAATATAAATTCCTAGAAAAATAAACGGAAGTAAAAGATAATATAAATTTATTTTTTGATTAGTAACATAAGATAGAATCACTATTCTAAATATCCAAGAAACTAAAAATATTCCTTCAAACTCTAGAGTCATTTTTTATCTACCTTTTCAACTAGCCCTTTCAGTTTTAAACGTGATACAAAGCATGATTCATCGTTTTCAAAATAAACAATATGATTTGCTTTATCAATACGCACGACATTCTCTGGATTTACAACGTAAGCTCGATGACTTTGGTAAAGTCGCTTGTCGGTTTTAGCAATATCTGAGACTTTACCATAAAATTCCATGTGTCCTTTTTTAGTTGTTAAAACGACCTTATGAACGGTCGAAGATGTCTCAAAATATAGAATATCTGAGAAAGGGACTTGAATCTGGGAATGCTCTGATTTAAAGCTGAAGGAATCCTCCCCTATTGTTTTATTGACGTTCTCAGCAGCATGTATCAAAACAGATGAGATCGCTTCCTGATAATCCTGATCATTTAATCCTTTATCAATAAAATCCAAAGCGGAGACGCGATAACGATAGGTAACGGGCATGAATTCTGAGTGAGTCGTTACGAATACGATTGAAGCACTAGGATCTTTTTCACGAATCTCCCGCGCAATTTCCATTCCTTTTTTTTCTTCCCCTTTAATTTCAATATCTAAAAAGAAGAATTGGTGATTTCCTGTCTCTTTGATGGCCTGTAACAATTGTGTTGGCTTCCCAAATACCTCTAAGTATTTATACTTTAGATGATGATCTGTCATACATTTCTTGATTGCTGTTTCAATACGTGTTTGTTGTAGAAAATCATCTTCTAATACAAAGATATTTAGCATATTTCTCCCTTCTGAAACTATTGATCCTTTCATCCTAGAAAAAAATCAGTCATATTTTCTCTTTAACTTGTCTTTGAAGACACTGTTTGTTTACCGAATATGGTTTCTCATTTTTCTGTAATGATAGTTTTTGCAGCTGGATGGTTTGTCCATAATCCTTATTTTATCATAAACACTCCTCAAGGAACATCTTTGGTTAAAGTAGATGTTTATTAAAAAAAAACGGGCACAGTAAACTAAGAATGAATCTCTAATTTTTAAATTGCCCTAATAGAGATATTCCACCATATAGTGAAAACTTTTGGAAATACTGATTTAATGCTATTCTTGAGTTTTTTAAATTTTCTCTAGTAAAAGAAAAAGATTAAAGATGAACTGCACCCCAAAAGTTAGATTTTTTCTGTCTAACTTTTGGGGTGCAGTTCATAGCCTCCTTTTTCTTATTCGCTAAATCTTAAGAAATAACCATCTGGATCCAAAATCGCAAATTCATGGGGATAGATAAAGTTATCTCCCACTCGAAATTCTCTTTTTGTCAGCGGACGATGGATGGGATAGTCAGCTTCCAGCAGTTTTTGATGGAGCTGTGGGACATCTTCAATGCCAAAGGAAATATTGATACCGCGACCGAAAGGATAGGTCAGTTGGGCTAATTCTTCCTCCTTGCCTTCTTCTAGCATTAGCTGACAGTCTTCAAGCGAAAGGAAGAGAAATTTTTCCTCTGGACGCTCGTATTGGACAGAGAATCCCAACAAGTCGCAGTAGAAGCGACGCGATTTCTCAATATCCGATACGACAAATTCAGGGATGACAGCTTGATAGTCCATTGTTTTCTCCTTAAAGATCAATCTCCATGACAATTGGTGTATGGTCTTGACGGGCACCGGAGTCAATCATAGCTGATTTAGTCACTTTGTCCACAATGCGGTTAGAAGTGAGCCAGTAGTCAATTCTCCAGCCTGTGTTGTTGATTTTAGATGTCTTGCTACGTTGTGCCCACCAAGTATATTGATCTGGAAGGTCCCCATGCAAGTGGCGGAAGGTATCAGTGAACCCTTTGGCTAGCAAGTTAGTGAAGCCAGCACGCTCTTCATCGGTAAAGCCTGGGGAACGACGGTTGCTGGCTGGATTGGCCAAGTCGATTTCCTTGTGGGCTACGTTGTAGTCTCCTGTTGCCAGAACTGGCTTTTGCTGGTCTAGTTCTGCCAAGTAGTCTGCATATTTGGCATCCCAGATTTGGCGTTCTTCCAAGCGTTTGAGCCCATCTCCAGCATTCGGAGTATAGACCTGGGTCACAAAGAAGTCATCAAATTCAAGGGTAATAATCCGACCTTCGACGTCCATGGTAGAAGGAGCACCGATTTCTGGGAAGGTTACGGTCGGTTTCAATTCTTTTTTGTAGAGGAACATGGTTCCTGCGTAGCCTTTACGGGCTGGTTCCACAGAGGACCGCCATGTATTTTCATATCCAGGGAAAAGTTCTGCTAAGACCTCCAAGTGTTTTTTTGTTGGTCCTTTAGCAGATAATTTTGTTTCCTGAATGGCAATGATATCCGCATCCTCTGCAACCAAGGTGAGGAGGACGTCTTGAGAGAGTTTTGCGCGTGCAGAGTCACTCGTCAAGGCGGCATTCAATGAGTCAATATTCCATGAGATCAGTTTCATATCGTTTCCTTTACTAACTTTTTCGATGTTTCTATTATACCAAAAAATCTCCTATCACTTGTCTCCTGTGATTTGAGGAAGGAGCCATTTTGCAGTCAAGAGCTATGCCTCCTGCATATGTATAAAAGGATGCTTGTTAAGGAGTTCAGAATAACGATGATTTTATCTGGTCTAGCGACTCGTGTCTGGATGAAATGTGCTATAATGGAAGTTGAGTTTAAAATAGAAATATTCCTCAGATTCCCTTTAAAGTTATCCTATTTTTATGTCTTGTTAGGGACTGGGACTGAGAATCAAGGTGAAAGGAGAGGTATGGCGCAAAAATCTAAACGTTCAAAAAAAGCGAATGCTAAGGTGAGAAAATTTGATAATCGGTGGATTACTAGACGACTTTATTTGTTATTCAGTATAGTCTGTACCCTCTTTTTGATTTTAATTGCTCGACTAGGGTATATGCAGATTACTCATCAAGGCTTTTATACACAAAAATTGGCAAAAGCTACCAAAAAACACTTAACAAGAGGGAGTCTCCGGGGACAGATTTATGATGCTTCTGGTCAGCCTCTGGTAGAAAATGTTGACAAGAAGGTCTTGTCTTTTACCCGAAGCAATAAGTTTACTGCAGAAGAAATGCGTCAAACAGCTCAGCTTCTTCTGAATTATGTAAGTGTTTCGAATCCCCAAATCACCAAGCGTCAAGAGATCGACTTTTATCTCGCAAATTCGGAAGTCTATAAAGAGGTAGTGGACAAGTTGCCCAAAGACGAACGAATCGATACGGACGGCAACCCACTTCCAGAAGCAACTATCTATCAGCATGCTGTTGATAGTATTGAGACTGAAAAATTAGGCTATACAGAAGAAGAAAAGAAGGCCATCTATCTATTTAGCCAAATGAATGCCGTTGAAAACTTTGCTAGTGCTACGATTGTGACCGATCCAATGTCCGATGAGCAGGTAACGACGGTCAAAGATCATTTAAAAGAATTTCCAGGATTTGAAGTGATTACGAGTTGGGATCGAAAAGTGGTTGATAGTCCCTTGGCTTCCATCGTTGGTAGTGTGTCGACAGAGCAAGCCGGTCTTCCAGCTGAAGAAGTGGATGATTATTTGGAAAAAGGCTATGCCTTAAATGATCGCGTCGGAACTTCTTATTTAGAAAAACAATATGAGTCTGTTCTCCAAGGAGAACGGGTTGAAAAAGAAATCCATTTGGATAAGAATGGCAATGTCGAAAAGATCGAAACCCTCTCCAAAGGAAGCAAAGGGAACAATATCAAGCTTTCCATTGATTTGGATTTCCAAAGAGGAGTGGAAGACATCTTGAAGAAGTCCTTCCAGGCAGAATTGGCCGCTGGCAACGCCACCTACTCAGAAGGTGTCTATGCTGTTGCCTTGGATCCAAAAACGGGTAGAATCCTTGCGATGGCGGGGATGAAACATGAAGCTGGTTCGCAAGACCTGACTCCTGACGCTTTAGGGACAGTGACCAACGTCTTTGTTCCAGGATCGGTTGTGAAAGCAGCGACTTTGACAGCAGGATGGGAAAATGGGGTGATTTCTGGGAATCAAGTCCTATTGGATCAACCAATCTCCTTTTCTGGTTCAGCTCCTATCACTTCTTGGTTCACGCAGTTTGGAAGTCAAGAAATCAATGCGGTCCAAGCGTTGGAATATTCTTCTAACACCTATATGGTGCAGATAGCTCTTAATTTGATGGGCCAACCCTATCAGCCAAACATGAGTTTGAAGACAGACCAATTGGATCCAGCAATGAACAAATTGCGATCGACCTTTGCCTCTTATGGTCTGGGAACAGAGACGGGAATTGACCTTCCAAATGAATCAACGGGCTATGTTCCCAAAGAGTTCACGATTGGTAATTACCTAACAGACGCCTTTGGTCAGTTTGATAACTATACCCCTATGCAGTTGGCTCAATATGTTGCAACCATTGCCAACGATGGGAAACGCGTGGCGCCACACTTGGTCCAAGGAATTTATGAGAATGATGCCAAGGGAGGTTTGGGCCCTCTGAAAGAAGAGATTGCAACAAAAGAACTCAATCAAGTAGCTTTGACACCCGAAAATCTAGCTATCATTAAACAAGGTTTTTATCAGGTGGTATACGGAACCAGTGGCTTAACAACTGGTAAAACCATCGGAGAAGGAGCTGCTGTTCCAATCAGTGCGAAGACCGGGACTGCAGAAACATTTGTAAATGGTGGGACCCCTGCTGTAAATACCAATGTCATCGCCTATGCCCCATCTGAAAATCCTCAGATTGCCGTGGCAGTCGTCTTCCCTCACAACACCAATCTCCAAGCGACTGTTAGTCACAGTATTACCAGAGAGATTATCAATCTCTACCAGCAAAAACATCCTATGAATTAGAAAGGAAGCTATGCTCTATCCAACACCTATCGCAAAATTAATTGAAAGTTATTCGAAGCTCCCTGGTATTGGGATCAAGACAGCAACTCGTCTGGCCTTTTATACCATCGGAATGAGTGATGACGATGTCAATGAGTTTGCCAAGAATCTCTTGTCAGCAAAGCGGGAATTAAGCTACTGTTCCATCTGTGGGAACCTAACAGATGAAGAAGAGTGTGCCATTTGTCGAGACGAGACGCGCGATCCATCGACCATCTTAGTGGTAGAAGATAGTCGAGATGTGTCGGCCATGGAGAATATCCAGGAGTACCACGGTCGCTACCATGTCCTTCATGGCTTGATTTCGCCTATGAATGGGGTCGGACCAGATGATATTAACCTCAAGTCCTTGATCACACGATTAATGGATCATGAGGTCCAAGAAGTAATTGTGGCGACCAATGCAACTGCAGATGGGGAAGCAACTTCTATGTATATCTCACGCGTCCTCAAACCAGCTGGCATCAAAGTGACCCGCCTGGCACGTGGATTAGCTGTCGGAGCTGATATCGAATATGCGGACGAAGTGACCCTTCTCCGAGCTATTGAAAATCGAACCGAGTTATAAGCGGTTACAAAAACTGGAGGAACCCCTCCGGTTTTTTTGTTTTTTAGGTGTTCTCTCTCGTTTTCTTTCTTTTTAAAGTGTGGTATACTAGAGGGACGAACTCGTATGTGAGGAGTGCTTCTGACAAGTCAATCAGGAAGCACAAAATTAAAAAAAGGATTAGGACCAAACAATGGCAAAAGAAAAAATTGTACTTCTTTATGGTGGCCGTAGCGCAGAGCGCGAAGTGTCTGTACTTTCAGCTGAAAGCGTCATGCGGGCGATTAATTATGACAAGTATTCTGTTGAGACCTATTTCATTACTCAGGCGGGAGACTTCATCAAGACCCAAAGCTTTGAAGAGAAGCCTGCTGAAACAGAACGCTTGATGACCAACGAGACCATTGATTGGGAAGCTAAAGTATCTCCGAGCAGTATCTACCAAGAAGGAGCGGTTGTCTTTCCAGTCCTTCACGGACCAATGGGAGAAGATGGATCGGTTCAAGGTTTCCTAGAAGTCTTGAAACTCCCATATGTGGGTTGTGATATCCTTTCTTCTAGTGTGGCGATGGACAAGATTACCACGAAACGGGTCCTAGAATCTGCAGGGATTCCACAAGTTCCTTATGTGGCAGTCCTTGAAGGAGATGACCTAGAAGTTAAAATTGCCTTAATCGAAAAAGAATTGACCTATCCTGTCTTTACCAAGCCTTCTAATATGGGCTCTAGTGTCGGGATTTCAAAAGCAGAGAACCAGGCAGAACTTCGTCAATCTTTGGAATTGGCCTTTAAATATGATAGCCGTGTTCTGGTTGAGCAGGGTGTCGTAGCGCGTGAAATTGAAGTGGGATTGTTGGGTAACTACGATGTCAAGAGTACCCTCCCTGGTGAGGTGGTCAAAGATGTAGCCTTCTATGACTATGAAGCCAAATACATCGATAATAAGATTACGATGGCGATTCCGGCTGAAATTCCTGCAGAAGTTGCTGCGACCATGCGTCAGAATGCCGAATTGGCCTTCCGTGCCATTGGTGGGAAAGGTCTCTCCCGTTGTGATTTCTTCTACACAGAGGATGGGGGCATCTACTTGAATGAGCTCAATACCATGCCTGGCTTTACCCAATGGTCTATGTATCCTTTGTTGTGGGACAACATGGGCTTGTCCTATCCTGATTTGATCGAGCGTTTGGTTGAGTTGGCAAAAGCAACTTTCGAAAAACGCGAAGCACACTTACTGTAAGAATCTGTTCCAAGTGGGAGTAGGGGATGGAATCAACTCAATGAGGAGTCGATTTTCTTCCTGCTCCCCCTTTTTAGAGGAGAATACTATGAATCTAACCTTGCACGAAGTAGCAGGTGTCCTGGCTGCTCGCAATGATATCAGTCAATTTAAAGATGTAGCCCTCGTCAAGCCGGAATTTGACAGCCGTTTGATTGGGACTGGTGACCTTTTTGTCCCTCTTAAGGGGGCGCGTGATGGGCATGATTTCATCGAGACGGCCTTTGAAAACGGGGCCGTAGCGACCTTGTCTGAAAAAAAAGTAGAAGGTCACCCTTATTTGTTGGTAGATGATGTTCTAGCGGCCTTTCAAAAATTAGCCCAGTATGTATTGGAGAAGAGTCAAGTAGATGTCTTGGCGGTTACCGGTTCAAACGGTAAGACAACGACTAAAGATATGTTGGCTCAATTGCTGTCAACTACCTACAAAACCTATAAAACACAAGGGAACTACAATAACGAGATTGGCCTTCCTTATACGGTTCTCCATATGCCAGAAGAGACAGAGAAGCTTGTCCTTGAAATGGGGCAGGACCATCTGGGAGATATCCATCTTCTCTCAGAAATTGCGCATCCAAAAGCAGCAATCGTAACCCTCATTGGGGAAGCTCACCTTGAGTTTTTCAAAGACCGCAAAGAAATTGCTAAAGGGAAATTGCAAATTGCGGATGGGATGCCAGCTGGTGGCTTGCTTCTAGTGCCGGCCGATCCGATTGTCGAGGATTTTTTGCCGAGTCAACAAGAGCTTGTGCGCTTTGGGGAAGGAGCAGACATCAGCATTACTAAGTTGGAGGAACGCAAGGACAGCCTAACCTTTGAAGCGAATTTCTTATCAGATGCTATTGACTTACCTGTCACAGGTAAATACAATGCGACCAATGCCATGATTGCGGCCTATGTTGCCTTGAAAGAAGGAGTCAGTGAAGAAGCCATCCGTGTAAGCTTTAAAGGCCTAGAGCTTACTAAGAACCGCACAGAATGGAAGAAGGCAAGTAACGGAGCGGATATCCTATCCGATGTCTACAATGCCAACCCAACGGCCATGCGCTTAATTTTAGAAACCTTCTCGACCATTCCTGCCAATCCAAATGGCCGCAAGCTAGCGGTCTTGGCAGATATGAAAGAGCTAGGGGAGCAATCCATTGATCTGCATAACCAAATGATTCTTAGCCTGTCACCGGATGTCTTGGATACCGTTATTTTCTACGGTCAAGACATTGCGGGCTTGGCTCAATTAGCGAGTCAGATGTTCCCACTCGGACATGTCTATTATTTCAAAAAGACCGCTGAGAAAGATCAATTTGAGGACCTGGTCAAACAAGTCAAGGAAAGCTTAAAAGAGCAGGACCAAATCCTCATCAAGGGAAGCAATTCTATGAATCTAGCCAAATTGGTAGAGGAGTTGGAGAATGGCGAGTAATAATGTGCTAAAGAACATTCAGCGCTTGATTTCAATCACTAATACAGGCTTAGCGTTCTCAAAAGATCCATTTGATCAAGAGCGCTACCAGGATATTCGTGCTATTTTACAGGATCTTGTGAGAGAAGCGACTGATCTGAATTCACAAGAATTATCGGATTTGTTTCGTCCGACAGACCATTACGACACTCCTTTGATTGATGTAAGGGCCTGGATTGTCAAAGATGGAAAACTTTGTCTGGTGAAAGGTCAGGGAGAAGAGACCTGGGCCTTGCCGGGTGGTTTTGGTGAGGTTGGCTATTCTCCTAAAGAAAATATTTTAAAGGAAATCCAAGAAGAAACGGGCTATTTAGCACGTGTCAATCGCTTGTTGGCAGTATTTGATACCAATCGCTACCAATTGCAAAGCCGCCAATATGTGAAATTGGTATTTGAATGTGAATTGCTGGATGGAAGTTTTCAACAGAATCAGGAAATTTCCGATCTTGCATTTTTTGAGAGAGAGAAAATGCCTGCTCTTTCTACCAAGCGCAATACAGAAGAACAATTGAACTTCCTTTGGGAGGTTTATGATGGGAAACGAGATTTGTATTGTGATTAAAAACGATCTATAAACTAAAGGAATATGAACATGACACTTTGGGATTTATTGTTTACGAACCAAAAATCAGCCCCGCCTGAGTTTGGGCTCTGGTATTTCATTCTGCCAGCTTCTTTGTTGGTGGTTGGTTACTTTTCCATCAGATATGCGCAGTCTAAAAGCTACCAACGCTTTTGGTATTGGGCACAGTTGATCCAAGTCTTGGCCATCAATGCTTGGTATATTCTTGCCCACATGCCTTTGACGGATAATTTGCCTTTTTATCATTGCCGCTTGGCCATGTTGGTGCTTCTCTTTGCCCCTAAAGGGACCTATATCAAGCAATATTTTGCTCTCTTGGGAGTTTTGGGATCGATTGCGGCCCTGGTTTATCCAGCCTTTGATCCCTTCCCATTCCCTCATATCACCGTGTTGAATCTAATTTTTAGCCACTGGGCCTTGCTTGCTAATAGTTTGATTTACCTACAGGATCATTATCAATCTGAAAAACAAGACAGCTTGAGAATTTTCAAGATTACTTTTGGCATGAATGCCTTGATTTTCTTAGTCAACCTTTTGACGAAAGGAGATTATGGCTTCTTACGGCGTCCACCAATCATTGGGGACCACGGTGCTCTCTTAAACTACCTCTTGGTTAGCTTTGTGATGGTAGCTGGAATTTTCTTAGTCAACCAACGTTATAAGTACAAATACAAGATGGTTGAAGAGACTGTCGGTTCGCGTTCGGAATAGAAATTAGATGAGCTGAGGGAAGGAAGACATGACTCTTTGGGATTTATTTTTCACCAGTCAACCAACGGCTCCTCCTCAATTGGGGGCTTGGTATTTCTTGCTGCCGACCTCATTGGTAGTGGTGGGGCTTCTGTCTATTCGATTTGCTTATTCCAAAGGCTATCAAAACTTTTGGTATTGGGGGCAATTGATCCAGTTGCTGATTATCAACGCTTGGTATATTGCAGCATGCTTGCCTTTTTCAGAGAGCCTACCCTTCTATCATAGCCGGATGGCCATGTGGATCATTCTCTTGGCTCCTAAGGGAAGTTTCAAGCAGTATTTTGCCCTGATAGGAGTCTTTGGCTCTATCATGGCTTTGGTTCATCCCGTCTTTTATCCCTATCCTTTTCCTCACGTATCCTCGATCAACAATGTCTTTGGGCACTGGGCCCTCTTGGCCAATTGCTTGATCTATCTGGTTCAATCCTACCAGGTGGAAGCAAGGGATGCCTGGAAAATCTGTCAGATGACTTTTGGGGTTAATGCTATTATTCAGCTCGCTAATCTTGTAACAGGTGGAAATTATGGCTTTATGCGCCGCCCTCCTGTACTTGGTGATCATGGACTTGTGCTCAACTATTTGATCGTGACCATCCTGATGACAGGGACCCTTATCCTGATCAATGCGATCGTTAAGTCCAGTAAGAAAAGAAAGAGAATATCTGAATCCGTTTAATAAGGAGATCCTATGCATCATTTTTTTACAACTGAATCCACTGCACCACCTGTTATACCGCTCCTTTGGTATGGAGTCATGGTTCTTTTAATCCTAATGGCAGTTTGGGCTTCATTACGTTACTATCAAAATGAACAATTTCGGAAGATCTTTAGAAACTTACAAATATTTCAATTGATCTGTCTTTATATCTGGTATTTTGCTTTTCAACTTCCCTGGTCCAATAGTTTACCCTTGTACCATTGCCGTTTGGCCATGTTTGCTGTCTTGCTCTTACCAGACCGATTGAAGAGTAAACAGTTCTTTGCCTTGATGGGAGTCAGTGGGGCGATCTTTGCCTTGGGTTATCCGGTCTTTGATCCCTATACCTTCCCTCATATTACGAGTTTTTCTTTCCTCTTAGGGCATTACTGTCTCTTGGTTAATTCCTTGATTTATATCTTGAGATTCTATGATTCGAGTCTCTTAAAAAATCGAGAGATTGTTCTTTATACCTTCGTCTTGGATTTATTCCTTGTGGGAGTCAACCAAGTCACTGGAGGCAATTATGGACTCATGGCGCGGCCACCAATTATCAAAGGGGATAGTCTCTTGGTGAATTATGTCGTGGTTTCCAGCATCCTAGCAGCAGCTTTGCTTCTCTTTAATGTATTTTTCAGTCGCAGACCTGTTAGAAAAAGAGTCAGTCGATAAAAAAGAAAAGGAGGTTGAGACAATCAGTCTCAACCTTCTTTTAGTTAATAGGAGTTTGAAATGAAGAGGTTTTTACTAGTCATTGGTATCTTGTGTGGCTTATTTTGTACAGTTAGTCCTGCTCAGGCAGATGATGACGTCCGGTATTCGATCGAGTCTTATGTGGGACACCTGCACTTGGAGGAAGATAGCCAGGCAACATTCACTCAAGAAATTACCTATGATTTTCATACTGGCTACAATGGTCAGTATGTAACTTTAGGAAGTGCAGATCCCCTTCCTAAAGGATTTAAAATCCATGAAAATCCTCAAGTTGAAGCTTATGTGGACGGGGAAAAACGAGAGATTCGTGTAGAAGAATCGGATCTCGAAGATGGTCGTCTATTAAAAATCTACAATTCGAGGATTGTTGGAGGCAAAGTTACCATCAAGGTTGTATGGAAGATTGATCATATTCTAGACCTGTATTCCGATATAGCGGAGCTCAATTGGTTCCCTCTTTCAGATGGGGATGAGGATATCGCGAAATTAGATTTTTATGTGGATGGTTTGGATGCCAAGCAGGGAGAATTGTATGCTCATACCGGTTATTTTAACCCACCAGCCCAGATTGACCGGACTGCGACTGGCTATCACATTCAGTTACGGAACTTCCCAAAGAATGGAAAATTGGAACTCCACGCATACTGGCTCATGACAGAAGCTCTGCGTCGAGGCCAATCTAATAAGATAAAAAAAGAAAATGGAAAAGATAAATTCCTAAAAAAAGAGAGATCCATTCAACAAAAAACATTCATCTACAAGACACTGTTTCTCAGAGTCGTGCCAATTGTATCGATTCTTTTATTTGTCCTAGCTTTTATTCCATGGATTCGCTATATGATCAGTACTAGAAATCGTCGGATTGCAAAAGGAGTAAGATTATACGAACCACCACAGAATTTACCACCATTAGTTCTAGCTAAGGCGCTGTATCAACTTGATTTTGAACAGATGGTGATATTTAGAGAGAAAGGTCAATTAAAATTTAACCATCTCATTCAAGCAACAATGTTAGATCTCATTGACCGAGGAAATCTTCGTTTGACTAGGGATGAAAACGGGGAAAGGTTGACCTGTCTTCACCATGAAGGCTTGGCTGATTTTGAATTGAAGTTTATTGACATGATCTTTGATCAAGAAACGGAAATCAATATCAGCGAGGTATTCTCAAAATATAAAATTAATCAAGTAGCTCTAAAAAAAGATTTTCGGGCTGCTAAAACAGAGGCGCAACGAAATCGAATTCGAAAGGTCGGAAGTGATGTTCAATCGCTTTTAAAAAAAGATGCCCAGCAATTGTCAAAAGGTGTTGACAAGGAGATTGCAAAATTAGGATTGCCCTCTTATTTTAGAGACTTATCTGAAAAAGAAGAAGCTTTTTCAAAAACAGGCTGTGCCTTACATTTTTGGCTCTTACTGATCTTATTTGTGAGCATGTGTTTCTTAACATTTGGATTTGGTTCACACCTATCTTCATTCTATTTTTGGATCATTTTACTTTTGGTTCTGTTATTCATTCCATTTTATATTGTTGTGAAAATCCGTGAAGATCATCTACAATCCTTAGAGAACTTGGATTCGCAATTCCAATGGATGGCTTTTAGAAATATGATCGAAAGTATTCCAAATTTCAACCAAGCAGAACTTGAGAGTGTGGTCCTATGGAATCGTATTTTGGTGTACGCGACCTTGTATGGTCAAGCTAAAAAAGTGAGTCAGGTACTCCAAAATCATCAGATTTCCTTACCATATGAAGACTGGGATGCTCTTGTTTGGCTAACATCCTCTTCAAATACCTTTCTAGATGGCTCTACTTTAATGGGCTATGCAGATAATTCCTATAGTGTTTCAAACTTCTCTATTAACTCTTCAGATGGCAGTGGTGGCTTTGACGGCGGTGGTTTCTCTGGAGGTGGAGGAGGAGGAGGATTTGGTGCCTTCTAATAGTACTTGTTATTTAATGAAGTCTGGGATGTAGAACTATTGTAGTTCTCACTCGGGCTTTTTAATTTGTAACTATACTGACGATTGAAAAAAGCCTCTATTTCCGCTATAATAGGTTAGTTAAGGTAAAAGGAGAGAACCAATGTAGAAGAATCCTACTTACTAAAAAATACGTTTAAAAAAATAACTGAGGAAGAAAGAATGACAATAACTGACGAAATTAAAAAACGCCGTACCTTTGCCATCATCTCCCACCCGGATGCTGGTAAAACGACGATTACAGAGCAGTTGCTCTACTTTGGGGGAGAGATTCGGGAAGCTGGTACTGTAAAAGGAAAGAAAACAGGAAACTTTGCCAAGTCTGACTGGATGGATATTGAGAAGCAACGTGGGATTTCGGTAACTTCATCTGTCATGCAGTTTGACTATGATGGCAAACGGGTCAACATCCTTGATACACCGGGGCACGAGGACTTTTCAGAAGATACTTATCGGACCTTGATGGCAGTGGATGCTGCTGTCATGGTGGTGGACTCTGCCAAGGGTATCGAGGCACAAACCAAGAAATTATTTGAGGTTGTTAAACACCGTGGGATTCCAGTCTTTACTTTTATGAATAAGCTGGACCGTGATGGACGTGAGCCACTGGATCTCTTGCAAGAATTGGAAGAAGTCTTGGGCATTGCAAGTTACCCAATGAACTGGCCGATTGGGATGGGGAAAGCCTTTGAGGGACTCTATGACCTTTATAACCAACGCTTGGAGCTCTATAAAGGAGATGAGCGTTTTGCTAGTCTAGAAGATGGGGACAAGCTTTTTGCTAACAATCCTTTCTACGAACAAGTGAAAGACGACATCGAACTCTTGCAAGAAGCAGGAAATGAATTCTCAGAAGAAGCCATCCTTGCGGGTGAATTAACACCAGTCTTCTTCGGATCAGCGTTGACGAACTTTGGGGTGCAGACTTTCTTGGAAACCTTCTTGAAGTTTGCTCCAGAACCACATGGCCACAAGAAGACAGATGGAGAGATTGTCGACCCTTATGACAAGGATTTCTCGGGCTTTGTCTTTAAAATCCAGGCCAACATGGACCCTCGTCACCGTGACCGCATCGCCTTTGTCCGGATCGTATCGGGTGAATTTGAGCGTGGTATGAGTGTTAACCTCCCTCGTACTGGTAAGGGTGCCAAGCTATCAAATGTCACTCAGTTTATGGCCGAAAGCCGTGAAAATGTGACCAATGCCGTAGCGGGAGATATCATCGGGGTTTACGATACCGGAACTTATCAGGTCGGAGATACTTTGACAGTGGGCAAAAACAAGTTTGAATTTGAACCACTGCCAACCTTTACCCCTGAAATCTTCATGAAGGTATCGGCTAAGAATGTCATGAAGCAAAAATCCTTCCACAAGGGGATTGAGCAATTGGTGCAAGAAGGAGCCATCCAACTTTATACCAACTACCAAACAGGTGAATACATGTTAGGTGCTGTCGGGCAACTCCAGTTTGAAGTCTTCAAACACCGGATGGAAAATGAATACAATGCCGAAGTGGTCATGAGCCCAATGGGTAAAAAGACCGTTCGCTGGATCAAACCAGAAGACTTAGATGAGCGCATGTCTTCAAGCCGGAATATCTTGGCTAAGGACCGCTTTGACCAGCCAGTCTTCCTCTTTGAAAACGACTTTGCCCTCCGTTGGTTTGCGGACAAGTATCCAGATGTGGAGTTGGAAGAAAAGATGTGATTCAGTAAGTCTACTTGATTGCAAAGCAATCTAAGTAGACTACGGCAAGCCCTATAATACTTGCCTAACTGCCTCACTAACTGAGTTTTACAAATGAAATCGATTTGTAAAACTCAGTGTCGTAATCTAACAGTAAGAAAGCGGCCTAGCTAACTAGTCTCTCGAATCACTTTGGTGAATAGTATATATAAATTAAAAAGCCAGCTCAAGCGAGCTGGTTTTAGAATATCGACAAATTTTCTTTTTCCATAAAAACCAAGTGGTTGTTCAATAAATAAAAATAATTCTATATTTTTGTGTTTTTAAAGAAAGGACTGAAACTTTCCGCTGTGAAAAAAGTTATAGAAACAAGAGTGTTTCTAGAACTCGGGAGTTTTGAAACCTTAGGTTCAAAACTAAGTCATGGAACTTCGTAGAAGTTCGCTGACGTCCGTTCTCACATAAGGAAAGTTTATAAGAATACTTATTATTGTTCTGTAATAAGGAGTCTTCCCAAAAATTCTTGTAAGATAAAGAAGACAATGAGGCTAGCAATGGTTTCCCCTAAGAAGGACGAGCTATTCACAACAAGAGAATAAATGTAGGCACTTTGGCCAGCTGGAGCATAGCTTCCCCAGAAGATGACACCTGCAATGTAGTGAATGAGGTAGCGTGCCAATCCACCCAAGATGACTCCTACAGTAATATATGTGAGTGTCTGAACTCGTTTTTTATCTCTGATAGCCTTATCAAGGGCAGGTTTGACAGTTCCACTCAGTCCAATCAAACTAAAGGCTACAAAATACTCTAAGAAACCTTGGATTGGAGTCAACCAACCACCAGCTGCTTCCCCCGTTACGACTTGCAAGAGTCCCCAGATGAATCCCCCCATGGCACCGGCCTTGACGCCCCAGCGGAAACTGAGGAGAAAGATAGGAACCATTTTAAAGGATAGAGAAATCCAAGGACCTAAGGACATGGGTTGAGTAACCAAATCCAAAATATAAGCAATGGTCGCTAAGAGAGCGACCTCAATCATTGGTCGAACCGTAGTTTTCGACATAAAAAACCCTCCTATACCAATCGTTTTGATTGGCTCATTTGTTGCCACACCAAAACGATGTCATAGAAGTTCTCTATTTCATTCTGTTTTGAGACACATCCCTACGCAGGTCCTAACCTGATCAGGTGGTAAGAGTTTAGGCTAGTAACGAACACCTCTGGTATCCAAGCTAGCCAATCTCAGCAATTGCTCCTCTTGTGACTCTTACATTATACTATCTAAAAAAACTTCCTGCAACTTTTTAACTCGCAAAAAATATGGTATAGTTATAAAGATAGAAAATGCACAAGTTGTGGAGGAAATAATCATGGGTATTTTTGCAGGTTTGATGGGCAATGCTTCTCAAAAAGATGTCGATAAGGTTGAAAAGGATTTAGGGGATATCCTAGTTCCAGGAGAGCAGGTAACTCTGGCTTTTAGCTTGATTCGTGACTTGATTGTCTTTACTGAGTACCGTCTCATTTTGGTGGACAAACAAGGGATGACAGGGAAGAAAACATCTTATAAATCTCTTCCTTATCGTTCTATTTCGCGTTTTTCAGTAGAAACTTCTGGTCATTTTGATTTGGATGCTGAATTAAAAATCTGGGTCTCATCAGCTGTAGAACCATCAGAAACACTTCAATTTAAGAGCGACAATAGTGTCATCGAAATCCAGCAGGCCTTGGCAGCAGCTGTATTGCGTTGATTAGTGAATGAGGACAGGACTCATATAGCGATTACGGATGATTGGGTAGGAGCACTGGCAGATAAAGTAAAGAGGAAACGAAATGTTCGTTGAAAGAAAGTTAGGAGATGGCCGGAGTTGGATTAATATTGATTCTGACTTAATTGCGGAAACCTCCCAGTTGTATCAAAAGTATGATATTGATCAAGAAACCATTGAATATGCACTGGATAAAAATGAACGTGCCCATATGGATTATAATCGTGAAAATGGGACCGTGACTTTTATCTATAATGTATTGGATATGGAAAAGGAAAAGGAATATTATGAAACTATTCCCATGACCTTTATTATTCAAGGGCCTCGACTAGTCACCATCAGTAACCGGGATAATGCCTATGTTATCGAAAAAATGGAGCGCTATGTCGATGCTCATGAAAGCTTATCTACCTTTAAACTTTTATTTGCTGGCCTCGAGATGATCAGCAATGCTTATTATCCAATTATTGAGCGTCTGGATAAACATAAGGACGAAATCAATCGTCTCTTGCGAAAAACCACGACCAGTAAGAACCTTTATGCTCTTTCTGACTTGGAAACGGGTATGGTCTATCTGGTATCTGCGGCCAAGCAAAATCGCATGTTGCTCGAACATATCAAGGCTCACCTGATCTATCGTCAATTAGATGATGTGGAAAAAGAACAGTTTGATGATGCCATGATCGAAGCTCGGCAGTTGGTCTCCATGACAGAGTTAAACTCTCAGGTCTTGCAGCAATTGTCTAGCTCCTACAATAATATCCTGAATAACAATCTGAATGATAATTTGACAACCTTGACCATCTTAGAAGCCCTCTTGGCGGTCTTAGCAGTTGTCACTGGTTTCTTTGGAATGAACGTTCCATTGCCATTTACAAACGATCCCAATGCCTGGATTTATATTTCGATCGCTAGCTTC
Organism: Streptococcaceae bacterium; assembly: GCA_902363395.1. Classification (GTDB taxonomy): domain Bacteria; phylum Bacillota; class Bacilli; order Lactobacillales; family Streptococcaceae; genus Streptococcus. Next base: position 1,392,112 of record CABIZZ010000001.1, on the reverse strand, counting down.
GTCTTGTGGTTGATTTTATCACGAATCTTGCGCTGGATTGCTCATAAACGATAAAAAAAGAGAGGTAGGGAAGAAATTCCTTACCTCTTTCGTATCTTGGCTATTTCAGAAAAACCTTCATTTTTAACTCTGCCTCCCCTAAGAAGAAGAGGCAGTTTTGATACAAGTGATCGACTGTACAAAATCTTCTTGGAAATAGTAGGAGTAGATTTAAAAGTACTGAGTGGATTATAAACAATTTATAATTGGATTGAATCGTTGAATCAGTCAAATGAATGAAGCATTTTAATTATACTGAAATATCCTAGATACTAAATTCATTATACATATTTTTATTTTAAAAATCAAGGAAATAATCCCAAAATAAAAGGGGATTTTTTGTGAGTAAAAATTTTTAGAAAGCTTATTGTAACGCTGTTTTTGTGAGGTGCTTCAAATGAAAGAAGAGACTTTTTAGTCCTTTTTATTATTGCAAATATAAAAAGAAATTGGAAAGGGACGCAAAAATCATTCGAAGGTGGAAAGAGAATCTTTGTAAGGGTTTACCCAATAAAAACTTTTCAACCTGTTTCGTTTTACTATCTTTTAACCCTGGTCTATGGTATACTAGATAGGTTGCAAAAAAGCAGTACTTTTCTTTAGTGGAAAAGAAGCAACACGGTCTTTCATGAAAACTGAAAGTACGTCATGACAAGAAAAGTATAAACTAAGCGCTATAGGATGGCTTCGCACCATCTTTAGAAAGAAGAAAAACATGAAATTTAATGAATTGAACTTATCTGCTGAATTGTTAGCAGAAGTTGATAAAGCAGGATTTGTAGAAGCAAGTCCTATTCAAGAGCAAACCATTCCTTTGGCTCTTGAAGGAAAAGATGTTATCGGACAAGCCCAGACTGGTACAGGGAAAACTGCAGCCTTTGGCTTGCCAACCCTTGAGAAGATCCATACAGAAGATCAGACCATTCAAGCTTTGGTCATCGCGCCAACTCGTGAATTAGCTGTACAAAGTCAGGAAGAGCTTTTCCGCTTTGGTCGGAGCAAGGGTGTAAAAGTCCGTTCTGTTTATGGTGGTTCAAGTATCGAAAAACAAATCAAGGCTCTTAAATCAGGTGCTCACATCGTAGTTGGAACGCCTGGTCGTCTCCTAGACTTGATTAAACGCAAGGCTTTAAAATTACAAGATATTGAAACCCTCATCCTGGATGAAGCAGACGAAATGCTCAACATGGGCTTCCTTGAGGATATCGAAGCTATCATCTCTCGTGTCCCAGAGAATCGTCAAACCTTGCTCTTTTCAGCAACCATGCCTGAAGCTATCAAACGCATCGGGGTTCAATTTATGAAAGACCCTGAGCATGTGAAGATTGCTGCCAAAGAGTTGACAACTGAACTGGTAGACCAGTACTATATCCGAGTTAAAGAACAAGAAAAATTTGACACCATGACTCGTCTCATGGACGTAGAACAACCAGAACTGGCGATTGTATTTGGTCGTACCAAACGTCGTGTAGATGAGTTAACTCGTGGTCTGAAGATCCGTGGTTTCCGTGCTGAAGGGATTCATGGAGACCTTGACCAAAACAAACGTCTTCGTGTCCTTCGTGATTTCAAAAATGGCAATCTGGATGTCCTCGTAGCAACAGACGTAGCGGCTCGTGGATTGGATATCTCAGGTGTAACCCATGTCTACAACTATGATATCCCACAAGACCCTGAGAGCTATGTTCACCGTATTGGCCGTACAGGTCGTGCTGGGAAGTCAGGTCAATCGATTACTTTCGTAGCACCAAATGAGATGGGTTACCTCCAAATCATCGAAAACTTGACCAAGAAACGCATGAAGGGCTTGAAACCTGCGACAGCAGAAGAAGCCTTCCAAGCTAAGAAACAGGTTGCACTCAAGAAAATTGAACGTGACTTTGCGGATGAAGCTATTCGAGGTAATTTCGACAAATTTGCAAAGGATGCTCGTAAATTGGCTGCCGAATTCAGCCCAGAAGAATTGGCCATGTACATCCTTAGCTTGACAGTTCAGGATCCAGACAGTCTTCCAGAAGTTGAAATTGCGCGTGAGAAACCATTACCATTTAAACCATCTGGTGGTGGATTTGGCGGAAAAGGCAAGTCTGGTCGCGGTGGACGACGTGGTGATGACCGTCGAGATCGTGATCGCCGTGGCAATGGTCGTCGTGATGACTACCGAAAGGGTGGTCGTTCCAATGATCGCTTTGACAAAGAGAAGCGTTACCGTAAAGATCATAAAAAACCTCGTAATACTTCAAGCGAGAAGAAAACAGGCTTTGTGATTCGGAACAAAGGAGATAAATAAAAAATACAAGGGTAAACAGTTGTTTACCCTTGTATATTTATAAGGAGACCGAAATTCGTAAACAAAACGTTTGCTATCACTATGTGGTAGCGTTATCAATTCTGTTAACATATTAAGAATACAACTTTTTATAAGTTCTGTCAACAGATTTGCTAAAAAAAATCTACTTTTTTTAAAAAAGTGAACAAAAAGTAAATTTTGTCTACAAAAATGATCAACAAAATAAGTGGTTAATATAGAAAAAATTGGACAAAATGTTTGTTTCTTATTGAAAATGTTCACTATTATAGTATAATGAAAGCAGAAATAGGAAAGTAGGACGTCATATGAAAGAGAGTAGACATGTAGCAATCTTACAAGAGTTGGACAAAAACGAAGTGGTCTCTGTTAAGGATCTAAGCGATCTCTTGGGTGTCACCGATATGACAATTCGACGGGATTTGATGGACTTAGAGGAACAAGGCCTGTTGGTTCGTGTACATGGAGGCGCCCATCGAAAAATCAAGGATAGTCTGACAGAAGTCTCCCATACAGAAAAGAACATGTTGAACGTGGAAGAGAAAAGGGAGATTGCTCAAAAATGTGCGGCTTTGATCGATGAAGGCGATACGATTTTTATTGGAGCTGGAACCACTACAGATTTTATTGGCGATTATCTTGAAGGGAAACATGTCAGTATTGTAACCAATTCCCTACCTATTTTTGAAAAATTAAAAGATCAACCCAATTATGACATTATCCTAGTGGGAGGTCGATACAGGGTCAAGACACAGACCTTTGTAGGACAGTTTGCAAATAAGCTCTTAAAGGAAATTAAGGTTTCGAAAGCCTTTATCGGAGTAAATGGAATCGACGGCCATACAGCAATGACTGCAAACGAAGAAGAAGGAAATGGCAATAAAATTATTCTTAACAATGCCATTGAAAAGTATGTAGTAGCAGATAACAGTAAGTTTGATAGCTATTCTTTCTATGCTTTTTACCGTCTAGATGATTTAGATGCGGTGATTACCGATCATTCTATCTCTAAAAAAGTGCGAGATAAATACAATTCTTATACAAAAATTTTGTAATAATTAGAAAAGAAACAGCTAAACGGCCAGGATTCAAGCAGATTCTGGTCTTTTTTCTATCCTTTAATAGAGGGGGGACTACAAATAAATCTATAAAAAATAAACAAAAAAGAACAAAAAATTACATATTGTAATTGACAGCGCATTCATATAGTGATATACTTATTATGTAATTAAAAGATATTTAAAAAGTGGAAGGGGTGAAAAGATGGGATTAAATCAACTGTTTAATCGGGAATTAGTCTTTTGCCTAGATGTTGCGAATCAAGAAGAATTGTTTGACCAGGTTGCAACTTTATTGGAAGAACGTCAGATTGTGACAGATTCTTATCGAGCTGCATTAAAAGAAAGAGAGAAATCGTTCCCTACTGGTTTGGATATGGAATTTCTAGGAAAGGATCTTCCGAATGTAGCGATTCCTCATACGGATATCATCCATAACCTGACAGAGAATATTGTAGTTGTTCGATTAAAAAATCCGGTAACCTTCCACAATATGATCGCACCTGATAAAGAAGTAGAAGTTTCTCTTTTATTCTTCATCATTAACAATTCTAGTTCCAGCCAAACAAACATTTTGGCGCATTTGATGGATTTCTTTACGACAAATGGAAATCTTGAAAACATGTCGAAATTGGAAACTGAAGAAGACTTATATCGCTATATCACAGAAGCGATTGCTTAATAGTAACAATTAAATATATTTATAATGGAGGTCATTCAAATGATTAAAATTTTAGCTGCCTGTGGTGCAGGAGTTAACTCAAGCCACCAAATCAAAAGCGCTCTAGAAGAAGAGCTTTCAAACCGTGGATATGATGTACAATGTGATGCGGTAATGGTAAAAGATGTCAATGAAGACTTGATTAAAGGTTATGATATCTTTACACCAATCGCTGCAACAGATTTAGGCTTTGATCCTGGTATTCCAGTAGTTGAAGCTGGTCCAATCTTGTTCCGTATCCCAGCTATGAGCGCTCCGGTATATGACAATATCGAAGCAGCCATCAAAGAACACGGCTTAAGCTAATTCGTTTATCTGTATTTTGTAAGCGGTTCCTATAATGGGAGTTGCTGACATTCTTAATTTTTGTAAAATATAAAAATATAAATCGGGAGGATTTATTATGAATGGCATTATCGATTTTGCCAATAAGTTTTTCAAACCCATTCTAGATATGGGTGCACCGATCATCATGTTGATCGTCCTAACTCTATTGGCTCTCTTGTTTGGAGTGAAATTCTCCAAAGCACTTGAAGGTGGTATTAAACTTGCCATCGCCCTTACAGGTATCGGTGCAATCATCGGTATGTTGAATGGAGCTTTCTCAGCGTCTCTTGCAAAATTCGTTGAGAACACTGGTATTCAATTGAATATCACAGACGTTGGTTGGGCACCACTTGCTACCATCACTTGGGGGTCTGCCTGGACACTTTACTTCTTGCTAGTTATGTTGGTTGTCAATATTGTCATGCTTGCAATGAAGAAAACAGATACACTTGATGTCGATATCTTTGATATCTGGCACTTGTCTATCACAGGTCTTTTGATTAAATGGTATGCTGATAAAAATGGAGTTAGCGCAGGAGTTTCCCTCTTAGTTGCAACTCTAGCAGTAGTCCTCGTAGGGATTATGAAGATCATCAACTCAGACTTGATGAAACCAACATTTGATGACTTGTTGAATGCACCTAGCTCTTCACCAATGACATCAACTCACATGAACTACATGATGAACCCAATCATCATGGTTTTGGATAAAATCTTTGACAAATTCTTCCCAGGTCTTGACAAATACGACTTTGACGCAGCTAAATTGAACAAGAAAATTGGTTTCTGGGGATCTAAATTCTTCATCGGTTTCCTTCTTGGTATCGTCATCGGTATCATGGGTACTCCACATCCAGTTGCTAATGTAGCTGATGCTAAAACTTGGGAATTGGTTATTAAAGGTTGGTTGAGCCTTGGTTTGACTGCCGGTGTCTGCTTGGAATTGTTCTCATTGATCGGTTCTTGGTTTATCGCAGCGGTAGAACCATTGTCACAAGGTATTACAAACGTTGCTACTAAACGTCTTCAAGGACGTAAATTCAATATCGGTTTGGACTGGCCATTTATCGCTGGTCGTGCTGAAATCTGGGCTTGTGCAAACGTACTTGCACCAATCATGTTGATCGAAGCAGTGCTTCTTTCTAATGTCGGAAATGGTATCTTGCCACTTGCAGGGATTATTGCTATGGGTGTGACTCCAGCTTTGTTGGTTGTAACACGTGGTAAATTGATCCGTATGATCGTGTTTGGAACACTCTTGTTGCCACTCTTCCTTCTTTCAGGTACTCTTATCGCACCATTCGCTACTGAATTGGCGAAAAGTGTAAAAGCCTTTCCAGAAGGAGTTGACAAAGCTCAATTGATCACTCACTCAACTCTTGAAGGACCTGTTGAAAAATTGCTCGGTTGGACAATCGGTAATGCAACAACTGGTGATATTAAATTGATCATTGGTGTTGTTGCCTTCTTAGCATTCTACGTTGGAATCTTTGCATGGTACAGAAAACAAATGATTAAACGTAACGAAGAATACGCAGCAAATGCAAAATAATCCGCTCCTAAATATGTAACTTGATAAAACTAGGGTATCAATTTTCCAGATATGGAGGGGTAGCCTAGTTTTTTCTCTAAAATAACATGCTAAGGAGTGTAATATGAGGATAGCTATAAAAAATAATGATCTGGAAGTTTGTTTCAAGGAGTTAGGTGGTGAGCTGGCCTCTATCAAAGATCAGGATGGTATCGAATATCTTTGGCAGGGTGATGCACAGTATTGGAGTGGTCAAGCCCCAGTTCTCTTTCCTATCTGTGGTTCGGTTCGAAATGATACGACCTTGTATCGCCCTCAAGGTGTTGGGAAGATCCCTCGCCATGGGCTGGTTCGCAAGAAAAACTTTGAGCTGGTAGAGCAAACAGAAGATCGGGTGACTTTTGGGATAGAAGATACGGAAGAAATGTATCAGCAATATCCCTATCATTTCAGATTAGAAATTTCCTATCAATTACTTGGTAAGAAGATTCAAGTAACCTATCGGGTTCACCATCTTGGTGAGGAAGGAGTCATGCCCTTTTTCGTTGGTGGCCATCCAGGATTTAATTGTCCGTTACTGGAGGATGAAGGGTTTGAAGATTACTACCTGGAATTCGAACAAGAAGAGACCTGTAGTATTCCTAAATCCTATCCAGAGACAGGCTTGCTAAATGTCTTTGATCGGACACCTTTCTTACAGCAAGAGAAATTCCTAAAACTCGATTACGATCTCTTCCAAAAGGATGCCATCACCTTAGATTGTTTACAATCAAGAAGTGTGACCCTCCGCTCTAAAAAGCACGAAAAAGGAGTAAGCCTTCATTTTCCAGATTTTTCAAACTTGATCATCTGGACAACGCCAAATAAAGGGCCATTTATCGCATTAGAACCTTGGTCTGGTTTATCCACTTCCCTTGAAGAGAGTGATTATTTGGAATATAAAAAGCAGGTTCGTCTCTTGCCAGCAGGTCAAACAGCTGAACTAAGTTTTGAAATCGAAATTTTATAGATAATAATGTTGTTGAATATAGAAGTTTCTGTATTTGATTGAAAAATGAATTAAAAGAAGGAGCATAATATGTCAGTTATTATTGGTGCGGATGCAGCAGGTATCCGCTTAAAAGAAGTAGTCAAAGAATATTTGGAAGCAGAAGGTTTCCAAGTAGTGGATGTGACAGAAGAAGGGCAAGACTTTGTGGATGTGACCTTGGCTGTTGCTAAGGAAGTCAAACAAGCAGAAGACAATCTTGGTATCGTCATTGATGCCTATGGTGCTGGTCCATTCATGGTCGCTACTAAAATTAAAGGAATGGTTGCGGCAGAAGTTTCAGATGAGCGTTCTGCTTATATGACTCGTGGCCACAACAATTCTCGCATGATCACCATGGGTGCTCAAATCGTGGGTGACCAATTGGCCAAAAATATTGCCAAAGGATTTGTAAACGGTAAGTACGATGGCGGTCGTCACCAAATCCGTGTCGATATGCTCAACAAGATGTGCTAAGGGGAGGAGTAAACGAATGAAAATTGCAATTGGATGTGACCATATTGTCACAAATGAAAAAATGGCTGTCTCTGAATTTTTGAAATCAAAAGGTTATGAAGTCCTTGACTTCGGAACCTATGACCATGCGCGTACCCACTACCCAATTTTTGGGAAAAAAGTCGGAGAAGCAGTCGCTAGTGGTCAAGCTGATCTTGGAGTATGTATCTGTGGAACTGGCGTTGGAATTAACAACGCGGTTAACAAGGTTCCTGGAATTCGTTCAGCCTTGGTACGCGACATGACAACAGCTCTTTATGCAAAAGAAGAACTTAATGCTAATGTCATTGGTTTTGGTGGAAAAGTAACTGGTGAGTTGCTCATGTGTGATATCATTGAAGCTTTCATCCATGCAGAATACAAACCAAGTGAAGAAAATAAAAAATTGATTGCCAAGATTCAACATTTGGAAACCCATAATGATCACCAAGAGGATGCAGACTTCTTTACAGAATTTCTTGAAAAATGGGATCGTGGTGAATACCACGACTAAGAGGTGAGCTTATGATCTTAACTGTCACCTTGAATCCTTCCATTGATATTTCTTATCCCTTGGAAGAATTAAAGTTGGATACTGTGAATCGTGTGTCGGAAGTTTCTAAGACGGCTGGTGGTAAAGGGTTAAATGTCACCCGTGTCCTAGCTGAGAGCGGTGAAACAGTTGGAGCAACAGGTTTTGTTGGGGGGACCAATGGTCAATTCATCAAGACCCATCTTCCACGAGATGTCCAATCCTTCTTCTATGATATCCTGGGAGATACGCGGAACTGTATCGCCATCTTGCATGAAGGAAATCAAACAGAAATCTTAGAAGCGGGTCCAGAAATTATCCGGACGGAAGCTTTAGGATTCCTTCATCATTTCAAACTCCTCATGCCGACAGCGGATGTGATTGCTATTTCAGGGAGTCTTCCGACAGGACTCCCAGTGGACTATTATGCGAGCCTAATTGAGATTGCAAGAGAAGCAGGACGCAAGGTTGTACTTGATTCATCAGGCAAATCTTTAGAAGCGGTCCTTCACTCACCATTCAAACCAACGGTGATTAAACCCAATCGCGAAGAATTATCTCAACTCTTAGGACGGGATGTTTCAGCTGATTTTGAGGACTTAAAAGAAGTTTTGAAAGACCCACTGTTTGAAGGAATCGAATGGATTATCGTCTCCTTAGGTGGAGATGGTGCCTTTGCCAAACACGGAGACAGCTTCTATAAGGTCGATATTCCAAAAATTGAAGTGGTCAATCCAGTGGGATCTGGAGATTCAACCGTGGCTGGGATCTCTGCTGCCCTCAGTAGCGGAAAAGATGACGCGGCCCTCTTGACCCATGCTATGGTCCTAGGGATGCTAAATGCCCAAGAAAAGATGACAGGGCATGTCAATATGGCCCACTACGATGATTTGTATCAGAATATAATTGTAAAAGAGGTATAAGATGGTATTATCAGAACAAAAACGCAACTATTTAGAAAAATTGAGCACCAAAGAGGGTGTGATCTCAGCCTTGGCCTTTGACCAACGTGGTGCCTTGAAACGCCTCATGGCTCAGTACCAAGACACAGAACCAACAGTAGCTCAAATGGAAGAATTGAAGGTCTTAGTGGCTGAAGAATTGACGCCATTCGCATCTTCTATGCTCTTGGATCCTGAGTATGGCCTTCCAGCGACTAAGGTCTTGGATGCAGAAGCAGGTCTCTTGTTGGCTTATGAAAAAACAGGCTACGACACTTCTAGCACCAAGCGTCTGCCAGACTGCCTCAACCTTTGGTCAGCCAAACGCATCAAAGAACAGGGTGCAGATGCAGTGAAATTCTTGCTCTACTATGATGTGGATAGTGCAGAAGAACTCAACCAAGAAAAACAAGCCTACATCGAACGTATCGGTTCAGAATGTGTTGCAGAAGAAATTCCATTCTTCCTTGAAATCTTGGCTTATGATGAAACCATTGCGGACGCCGGTTCTGTAGAATATGCGAAAGTAAAACCTCGCAAGGTTATCGAAGCGATGAAAGTCTTCTCAGACCCACGCTTCAACATCGATGTTTTGAAAGTAGAAGTGCCAGTCAATGTCAAATACGTAGAAGGCTTTGGAGATGGAGAAATCGTTCATAGCCGTGAAGAAGCTGCTGCCTTCTTTAAAGAACAAGAAGCAGCAACCAACCTTCCATACATCTACTTGAGTGCCGGTGTTTCTGCCAAACTTTTCCAAGAAACCCTTGTCTTTGCGCATGAAGCAGGAGCAAACTTCAATGGAGTCCTCTGTGGACGTGCAACATGGGCAGGATCAGTTGAAGCTTACATCAAGAATGGGGAAGCCGCAGCTCGAGAATGGCTCCGTACCGAAGGTCGTCGCAACATTGAAGAGCTTAACCAAGTCTTAGACCAAGTCGCAACTTCTTGGAAAGAGCGTATTTAATTCCTTTGTTCCTAACGTATCAAATAGTCTTTCTAGAAAAATCTAGAAGGACTATTTTTTGTTTCCATGCAGGAGTAGTTCCGTCATTCATCAAAAATTAGTTTCCAATGTTCATAAATCTGATTAAGCTTTCATTCACTATTCAAATGGCTTCTAATTTGTAAGGGTTTATGTGATAATTTCACATTACAATCGAAAATAAGAGTGTTTTAGAGTATAATAGTTTTATTAGAATGAAGGAGTTGGCGTATGGAAAGGATCGTATATAGAGAAGCAAGGCTAGATGAGTACAAGCTAATTGGAAAAGTCTGTGCTGATGCTTTTATGAATTATCCATTTTTAACCGTCATTAAAGAAGATTTAAAAAAGCCCGAATACTTTCCAGCCTTTATTGAGCTACTGCATACCTTGTTAGTCAAGCTCTACATCAAAGGGGAAACTTGCATAGTTGCTGAACGAGATGGAGAAATTATAGCTGTAGGACTCTTGCAACAAAAAGATTTCTCGATGGTTTCTTACTTACTAAATGGAATTTTCAAGTTATTCCGTTACATTAGCCCTTGGAAATTGATGAAATATCTGGACCTGGTAGAGCGTTCGGAGCAACATTTGAAAAAATCCGGAAACTTCGACTGGTATTTAATGATGTTAGCTGTAAGCCCAACTGTTCAGGGCCAAGGGGTTGGTAGTCATTTTCTCCAAAACGGGATTGAACCTTATGTCAAGGCCAACGGTTGTAAGCGTCTAGGCTTGATTACTAGTACGCAACAAAATGTCTTCTTCTATGAAAAAAATGAATTCGTCCTATTAGATTCTATGGTGCTAGACTATGGAAACCAAACCATTGGGAATTGGGCATTTTTAAAGACAATTAATGACGAATCTTAGATGATTAAAAAAAGGAGCTCTTGGGAGCTCCTTTTAGCATGCAAACAGTTGATTGGTACACCATTTAGGTGTCTTTTTGTTCTGGATTTAGTTTAGATTGTTGATGCTTGATATAGGTCAGTTTTTCCTCCCGGCTCTTCCGTTTAAAAAGTGCTTCTGCTGACATAGCAGCTCTTTTGTCGGGAAAAGACTCCTGGTAGATCAAGGTCACAGGAAGTCTAGGACGCGTATATTTGGCGCCTTTGCCAGCATTGTGAGTTTTGATACGGCGCTCGATATCGGTGGTGTAGCCAGTATAGAGGGTCCCATCCGCACACTGGACTACATACATATATGCTTTAGTTTCCATAATAAATCTCATGAATCTCCGGCGTATAGCTTCCATCTTCTTCATGGATGAACAGTGGAGGAAGAATTTTTAGACCATCCCGCGATCCATCTTTAATGGCTTCAATGAGAAGCATGTTGGCATCTTTATGAACCTTGGGATAGACAAATTGAATCCGTTTGGGAGCCAGATTGAAGCGTTTCATGGTTTCGATGATATCTAAGAAGCGATCCGGACGATGCACCATGACGAGTCGGCCATTGGACTTGAGAGTCCGTTGGGCCACTTGACAAATTTGGTCCAAATTGGTGGTGATCTCGTGACGGGCTAGCAAATAATGAGGGCTCTCATTTAAATTGGAGTGCTCGTCCACTTTAAAGTAGGGAGGATTGCAGAGGATAAGGTCGATTTTACTACCAGGGAAATGGTGGGGCAAGTTTTTTAAATCATCGGTAATCATGGACATGCGGTCGGAGAGGCCATTCAATTGGATGGAACGCTCTGCCATGTCCGCTAGTCTTTCCTGTATCTCTACTCCAACGATGGTTGCTTTGGTGCGCGTGCTAGCAAAGAGTCCGACAGCGCCATTGCCAGCACAAAGATCAACAATCAGACCACGGTTGGGCAACTTGGGAAAACGTGACAAAAGGACACTATCAATAGAATAGCTAAAAACTTCTCTGTTTTGAATGATTTTCACATCGCTTGAAAATAGTTGGTTGACGCGTTCGCCGTCTTTTAATTCGATATCGTTCATGGCTCTATTATAGCATGAAAAGAGGGCGGGGAAAAGCGTAGAAAGGGATAAGAAAAAATAAGAGGCTGGGACAAAAGTCCTAGCCTCTCAATTATTTTTGGATTGTTAAGCAAGGCGCAGTGGTTGAGTGGGCTCTACTACGCTGATTTCATCAGCTTTTACAGCTCTACTCAACTGTGCGGAGGTGGGACGACGAAATCGAATTCTAACGAATTACCGATTTCTGTCCCACTCTCTTATCCAAGAGTTATTTAATCAAATTCATATTTTTGATAAATAGTCGCCAAGATGAAGATTCCCGTAAAGAGAGCCATCAAGGCAAGGTAGACTGGGAAGGTCACAGCTGTCAATGTTCCGATTTCAATCAGACCTTTCAAGTAAAAGGCAGAAAGGTAGAAACCGCAGACAGAGAAGATAATTAAGAGACCTCGCCAGATATTAAGTGGCAAGCAAGCCCGAATAACGGACAAGAAGCCAATAGATCCCAACAAGTAGTAGGAAAGGGTAGACATGTCCAGGCTAGACCAGCCATGATGAGCTCCCCATAAACGAACAAATAAGACGCTAAAGACAACCATCAAGGCATTTGGTAAGGCCAGATGCAAGGAGCGTTTGAGGAAGTGTTTTTCCACTGGCTTAATGTTTCGTTCAAAGGTCAAGACAAATGGAGGGAATCCTTCGACAAACTGGTCAATCAGTGTAATCTGAATCGGAATAAATGGGAAGATCAACAAGTAGTTGATGTCAAACAAAAGGGCGCTTGCGATACAGATAATCGCCAGAATGAAGGAGTAGATCGTCTTAATAAAGAAGATAGGAGCAATTCGTCCAATGTTGTTGACGACCCGACGACCTTCAAAGAGAATTTCTGGAACATCATTGAAGTCTGAGTTTAACAAGACGAGATTGGCAATTTGACGAGTTGCAGGATCGCCTTCGGCCATCACGATGGAGCAGTCAGCTTCTCGTAAGGCTAGGATATCATTGACCCCGTCCCCTGTCATGGCAGTGGTTCGACCGGCAGCCTTGAGGGTTTGAATCAAGAGTTTCTTTTGATGAGGAGAAACCCGTCCAAAAATGGCTGTACTTTCAGCTAGGTCCACCAACTCATCGTCTTCAATCTTAGAACAGTCAATATAATTTTCATAGCTTTCAAAACCAGCTTCCTTAGCAATGTAAGAAACAGTGACTGGATTATCACCGGAGATGATTTTGAGATCCACATCCTGGGAGCGAAGATAATCTAAGGTTTCGGCAGCCCCTTCACGGATTGGATCGAGGATTTCAATGACGGCGATCGCTTCTACATCACTTGACAAAGTCAAATCATGCATATCGATGGCTTCCACACTGCGAGCTAAGATCAAGACCCGTGATCCATGGGCTTGGGCTTCCAATACCGCTGGAGGATTTTCTTTGAGGAGCATTTCTGGGGCCCCTAAATAAACGGTTCCCAAGTTGGTTAGAGTCATGGCACCCCATTTTCGATCACTTGAAAATGGAATGATTGATTCGGCTGTATAAGCGTGTTCTAACTCGCCATATGCTTTGCGGATAGCTTGGGCAGTTGGGTTGTTATCCTCCGAATTTTGCATATAGGCAGCGAGAATGACTTCGATAGTTTCTTCAGAAAAGTGTTCAGACAGGGAATGAATGCCTTTGACGGTCATTTTTCCTTGGGTGATGGTCCCAGTCTTATCCAAACAAAGAGTATCGACCCGAGCCAAAGTCTCTACAGAGTACATCTCTTGGACCAAGACCTTGCGCATCCCTAACTTGATCACGGCTGTCAAGAGAGAGGTCACGGTCAGAAGGGCAATCCCTTTTGGCAACATGCCCAGGAGGGCAGTGGAAGAGGTAATCACAGAATCTTTCATTGGAAGCAGTTTAATCAAAAAGGCTTCACAGAAGAGGGCGATTCCAAATGGGATAATAATCTTTCCAGTAAAACTAGAGATTTTTGCGAGATTATAGAGGATGCGGGAGTTGATGGGTTTGAGAGTTTTCGCCTCTACCATCAATTTATTAGCATAGTTATTAGCCCCCACACGATGGACACGAGCGTAGACCTGACCACTCGCTAAGAAGCTACCGGATAGAAGTTCATCTCCCTCTTCCTTGAGAACCAAGTCACTTTCTCCCGTCAGCATGGCTTCGTTGGCTTCAGCAACCCCCTTTTGAACGATGGCATCACTTGGAATTTGGTCTCCAGCAGATAATTTAATCAGGTCACCAAGGACAATCTCTTCTGGATCAATGGTTTCTTCTTCCCCGGCTCGGATGACAGTGACGAGCTCCTTACTCATCAAATTCAATTTGTCAATCATCCGTTTAGCGCGGAGCTCTGTGGCAATTCCGGATAAGGCATTAAAGCAGATGACTGCAAAAAAGACCAAGTTGCTCCAGGCTTGTACCGCAACCAAAGCGAGTGCGATCACAAAGTTCAAAGCATTAAACAAGGTGAAGACATTGCGCTTGATGATTTGCCAGGTACTGGTACTGGTATTCGCTTTAAATTCGTTGGTTTGGCCACGCTGTATTTTTTTGCGGACCTCTTCGTGGGTTAATCCCTTTAATTCATTCATTTCCATAAAAACATCATATCATTTTTTTAAGAAAAAGACTAGATGCAGTCGGTTTGTTGAGTCATCCAGTTTTTGAAAAGATTTGCGGGGAAGAGAAGGATAAGGTATAATGGATAAACAAGAGAATTATCAAAGGAGAAAGCATGTTTTATACCTATTTACGTGGCTTAGTGACCTTTATTTTATGGGTTCTGAATGGAAATGCTCATTACCATCATAAGGAACTGATTCCGAGTCAAGAGGAAAATTACATTCTCGTAGCTCCTCATCGAACTTGGTGGGATCCTGTCTACATGGCCTTTGCGACCAAACCCAAGCAATTTATCTTTATGGCTAAGAAAGAACTCTTTACCAATCGGATTTTTGGATGGTGGATTCGCATGTGTGGGGCTTTCCCAATTGACCGTGAAAATCCAGGTGCAGCAGCGATTAAATACCCAGTGAATATGCTCAAAAAAAGCAAGCGTTCCTTGATTATGTTTCCAAGTGGAAGTCGTCATTCTCAGGATGTTAAGGGTGGAGTTGCCGTGATTGCCAAGATGGCCAAGGTACGTATTATGCCTGTCACTTATACGGGTCCAATGACTTTGAAAGGATTAGCGAGCTGTGAACGGGTTGACATGAACTTTGGGCACCCTATTGATATCTCTGATATTGCAAAAATGAATGATGAGGGAGTGGAAGAAGTTGCAAGACGAATCCAGGCTGAGTTTGATCGTTTAGATGCAGAATCTCAGGCACTCCGCAATGACCGGAAACCTTTTATCCTCATCCGTTTGTTGAAGTTTTTACTGTTGCCATTTGTTTTGGTTGTTGCTCTATTGACCCTCTTGTTTAGTTATATCGCTAGTTTTGTATGGGATCCGGACAAGCATCGGAAAGACTAAGCAGTACTCTAGATAAAAAGAATGTCAAAAATCATGTGATTTTTGACATTCTTTTTTTATTTCTTCGATTTTTTACGAATAATAAAAATAAAAGGGGTATTTATGGAGACGTGGATTGAGAAGCTCAAGGAATATAAACTGTTTTTAGGTTTGGCTGCTGTGGGGCTAGTAATGGGAGGAGTATTTCTCTTTTGGCCTAAGCAACCTCCACAAGCACCGGAAACTGTCATTTCCCAGTTAGAAATGGTGGATCAGGAGGCTTCTCCTAAGGAAGACACCAGCCTCCCTTCTAGCTCTCAACAGAGGAGTGAGGAAAAGACGGATTCCTCTCAAGAGAAAATCATGGTGGATGTGAAGGGTGCTGTCAGACAAGCAGGGGTCTACGAACTGCCAGTGGGGAGCCGGGTCTATGATGCTGTCCAAAAAGCAGGAGGGATGACAGACGAAGCCAACAGCCAATCCGTCAACTTAGCGCAAAAATTGGAGGATGAGTCCATCGTCTATGTTGCTAAGAATGGAGAGGAGGTAGCGCCTGTTGCGTCCGCATCTGCTGGGGCGACCGGTGGCGAAAAGCAGTCAAAAGATGGAAAGGTCAATCTCAATACGGCAACAGAAGCAGAACTACAGACGATTTCTGGGATAGGTCAAAAGCGAGCCCAAGATATCATTGCTTATCGAGAGGAAAAAGGAAAATTTCAGTCTGTTGATGAACTGAAAAATGTTTCTGGGATTGGCCAAAAGACGCTAGAAAAGTTAAAAGAGCATGTTACAGTGGATTAGAAGCCTCGACATTCATCCATTTCATCTCACCCTGCCAGTCTTAGCTCTCTATTATTGGATGTACACGGGACACTGGCTCGCTTCAACCTTCCTTCTGGCCTTCTTCATCTTGTTTAGGAGACGTTACGATGGCAAACGATTTCTGTGCCTCATAGGGTTTCTTTCCCTCTTTGCTCTTTGTTTTGCTTTCCGGATTGAACAGGGAAAACAAGAGTCAAGAGATCATAGGGTCCCAAGGGTCATTCAGCTTTTACCGGATACCATCAAGGTGAATGGAGATGCTTTATCCTTTCGTGCCAAGTCAGGTAGCCGTACTTTTCAAGTTTTCTACCAGCTTCGGTCAGAGGAAGAACAAGCCTATTTTAAACACCTGAATCAGGGGCTAGAATTACGGATCAAAGGCGAATTGGAAACACCGACAAAACAGCGTAATTTTATGGGCTTTGATTACCAGGCTTATCTGAAAACACAAGGTATTTATCACCTTTTGAAAATCAGTCACATCCTTGAAAAGAGACCTGCTGAGCCTAGAGATTTCATAGGACTGCTGTCTAGTTGGAGGCGAAAGGCCCTTGTATGGGTTCACCAGCATTTCCCCCAGCCCATGAGTCACTACATGACGGGCTTGCTTTTTGGTTTTTTAGATGTAGAGTTTGAAGAAATGAGCCAGTTATATTCGAACTTGGGGATTATTCATCTGTTTGCCTTGTCGGGCATGCAGGTTGCCTTCTTCCTAGATGCCTTTCGGCGCTTCTTTCTCCGCTTGGGACTGGAGCAGGAAAAGGTTGCCTACCTCCTCTATCCATTTTCGCTTCTATATGCTGGAATGACAGGCTTTTCGGTTTCGGTCGTTCGAAGCCTCTTACAGAAACTCCTGGCCCAGGATGGGCTCAAAGGAATGGAAAATATGGGAGTCACTCTCCTTTTATTACTCCTTCTTTTACCGTCCTCCTTGTTGACTGCTGGAGGTCTCTTATCCTGCGCCTACGCCTTTATATTGACGCTAACCTCTTCCGAAGAGGAGAAGGAGGGAATCCGAAAAGTCATCAAGGAGAGTCTAGTGTTAACGCTAGGGGTTCTTCCTTTTCTCATTTTTTTCTTTGGAGAATACCAACCCTGGTCCCTTCCTCTAACCTTTATTTTTTCTCTCTTGTTTGACCTTCTGTTGTTGCCAGGACTGAGTGTCGTCTTTCTCCTCTCTTTTCTGTATCCCTTGACCTTCTGGAATCCTTTCTTTGTCTGGATGGAAAAAAGTATGGAGTATCTAGCGAGCTTCACTAGTCAATCCTTGGTTTTCGGGCAGCCAAGCATTTATTATTTCATCTTGCTCTTGTGCTTGCTAGCTTGTCTCTATGAGATGCGCAAGGTTAAGAAATGGAGATACCTGTTCCTACTCTTAGTATGCTCTGTATTTGCCCTTGTGAAGCATCCTTTAGAAAATGAGATTACCATCATTGATATTGGTCAAGGTGATAGTATTTTGCTACGTGATTGGCGTGGGAAAACCATCCTAATTGATACAGGAGGAAAAGTGGACTTTGGCCAAAAGGAGGCATGGAAGAAGCGAAGGTCTACTAGCAATGCAGAACGGACCCTGCTTCCCTATCTCAAGAGCAGGGGGATTGACCAGATTGATCATATGATTCTCACGCATACTGACACAGATCACATGGGAGATTTGGAAGTGCTCGCGACTAAGGTTAGTATTAAGGAAATCAACATTTCCAAGGGGAGCTTAAAAAAAGACTCTTTTGTCCGTTTGCTCAAACGGTTGAACTTACCGGTAAAAACGTTGGAGGCTGGTGATCAATTGTCGATCTTTGATGGGAGTGCAGAAGTCCTCTATCCGGTAGAAGTAGGAGATGGGAGTAATAACGATTCCATTGTTCTTTATGGCCGCTTTTATGGGTGGTCCTTCCTTTTTACAGGAGATTTAGAAGAAGAAGGGGAAAAGACCTTGTTAGCCCGTTATCCTCAACTGCGCGTAGATGTGCTAAAAGCAGGCCACCATGGTTCTAAGGGATCTTCTCACCCTGCCTTCTTAGAGAAAATCCAAGCAAAAATTGCCTTGATATCTGCGGGTGAAAAAAATCGTTACCAGCACCCTCATCAGGAAACCTTGGAGCGTTTCAAAGAGTTACAAATGACTGTTTTTCGTACAGACCAGCAAGGAGCGATTCGTTTTAGAGGTTGGAATCAGTGGAAGATTGAAACCGTTCGATAGGAGCTGTTTGATTTCTAGCTTGAAAATTGCTATGATAAAGTCAAGGAAATGAGGTTACAAGTATGAAATCATTACAGTTGTTTTGGACGCAATATGCTGATTTTTCAAGAAGATCAGATAGAAAAGAATTTTGGATCAGCCAAGCCTGGCATTTACTATTTACAAGTCCATTTTGGATTTACCAATTGGTCTTACTCTTTTCAAATTCGAAATCAGAGGAAGAGGTGATTCCCTTGACCGGGATGGACGTTTCGGCTTGGTTCAGCATCTTTTTTCTCCTTTATCTCTATCTTATTTTTGTTCCCCAGCAAGCAGTAGTCGTTCGGCGATTGAGAGATGCAGGTCTTCATTGGTCTTTGGTTTTCCTATTTCTAGGTCCTATCTTGCTCTACCTTTTATCTCCTATTTCTATTTTTCTAGTCTTAGCTCTTGCTGGTTTGCTTTGTTTAGCATGTCTCTTGGTCCTTCCAAGTGCTAGACTTGCACAACCGGACCAGATTGCTTCTCCAGTATTTGCTTCGACGAGTCCCGTGGTCCCTTCACCAAGTATGCCATCCCATTTGATGGATCCCAACAGTTTTTCAGCTATTCCCCAGATTGTTTTGGCTCCACCAACTCCACTAGAGAAAGCACCGCTTGAAAAGAAAATGGAATCGGAACAGACCCAGCATCAGTTTAGAGAGTGGAATGAGGTACCTTCAGAACATGCAGGCTTTACAAACAATTAAAAAAATCAGTGCTGAGAACCTTCCTCCAATCCTGGTTCTATCAGGAGATGACATCGGTCAGTTTGAGTGGATGAAAGAGCAACTTTTTAAGAAAGTAGGCTACGATTCATCTGATTTGAATTACTCCTATTTTGACATGAAGGAAACAGCTTATTCAGAGGTCGAGCTTGACTTGGTCAGCCTTCCATTTTTTGCGGATGAAAAAATAGTGATTTTGGATCATTTTGTCGATGTGACGACCGCAAAAAAAAGATACCTGACAGATGATGAATTGCAGTCCTTTGAAGGATACTTATCGGCACCTTTAGAAACGACTCGCTTGATTGTCATTGCGGAAGGAAAACTGGATAGCAAGCGAAGAATTGTCAAGCTCTTAAAACGGGATGCCCAGTTACTGGAAGCGAGTGAATTAAAAGAGCAGGAGTTGCGTGCTCATTTCACGGAAGAGATCAAGTCTCTGGGACTAGCGATTGATTCACAAGCCTTCGACCAACTTTTGATCAAATCTGGCTTTGATTTTAGTGAGATTCAGAAAAACTTGGAGTTTCTTAAAAACTATAAGGGATCCTCAAGCATTACCATCTCAGATATTGAAGAGGCTATTCCAAAGACACTCCAGGATAATCTGTTTGATCTGATCCAAATGATCCTAAAGAAACAAATTGATCCTGCCCGTAGTTTGGTCAAGGATCTTCGGCTGCAAGGAGAGGATGAAATCAAGCTTTTGGCCATTTTATTGAGTCAGTTCCGCATCTACACACAGGTCAAGCTGTTGAAGCAAGAGGGACGGACAGAATCCCAAATCGTTTCAGACCTATCAGAGTTGACCGGTCGAAAAGTAAATCCCTACCAAGTCAAATTTGCTCTAAGAGATAGTAGAGGGATTTCTCTAGCTTATTTGGAGCAGGCGATTTGTCTTTTGATTGATACCGATTTCCAAATGAAATCGGGAACTTATGAGAAAGACTATCTATTTGATTTGGCTGTACTAAAGCTAGCTAATCCATCTGTGTAAGCAGAATAGTTGAATAAATTAGATGATTGCGTTATCATTTTTATATACATAAAGAAATAGAGGTATTTTCCATGGCAATTATTTTACCAGATCTTCCGTACGCATACGATGCATTGGAACCATACATTGATGCTGAAACAATGCACTTGCACCATGATAAACACCATCAAACTTACGTAAACAATGCAAATGCAGCTCTTGAAAAACACCCTGAAATTGGTGAAGACCTTGAAGCTTTGTTGGCAGATGTAGAATCTATCCCAGCTGATATCCGCCAAGCGCTTATCAACAACGGTGGTGGACACTTGAACCACACTCTTTTCTGGGAATTGATGACTCCTGAAAAGACAGCTCCTTCAGCAGAACTTGCAGCAGCAATCGATGAAGCCTTCGGTTCATTCGAAGAATTCCAAGCAGCTTTCACTGCAGCAGCAACTACTCGTTTCGGTTCTGGATGGGCATGGTTGGTTGTGAACAAAGAAGGGAAGCTTGAAGTCACTTCAACAGCAAACCAAGACACACCAATCTCAGAAGGGAAGAAACCAATCTTGGGATTGGACGTTTGGGAACATGCATACTACGTGAAATACCGCAACGTTCGTCCTGACTACATCAAAGCTTTCTTCTCAGTGATTAACTGGAACAAAGTAGACGAGCTATACGCAGCAGCTAAATAAGCTTTCATAATAAAAAAAGTTTGAATCAAGAGGTCACTTAAAGAAGCCCTCGATTCAGGCTTTTTATTTTTCGAATTGATCAAAGTAGAGTAAAATGATTCTCCTGTTTTGGGAGGGATATTTCTTGCGTTTATACCTGAAAATGATACACTAGAAGGGTATGTAAAAGTGAGGAGAAAGGCTTCCTACATAAGAAAGAAGCCGTGTCACTTTTTCTGAAAAAAACTGTACCTCAACAAAAGGGAGAATGAAAATGACAAGTATTACGATTACAAAAGGAGCAGTGGATACGCCACTTTATCTAAAAATGCTCAACCGCCACGGGTTAATTGCAGGAGCTACTGGTACAGGGAAAACCGTGACCCTAAAAGTCATAACTGAAAAATTAAGTCAGCAAGGGATTCCGGTGTTTCTAGCAGATATCAAGGGAGATCTTTCCGGTCTTGCAAAAGCAGGACAATGGACTCCAAAGATGGAAGAGCGCTATAAACTACTTGGTATTACAGATCCTTTTGAACCGCAAGCTTTTCCAGTTCGCTTATGGGATGTCTTTGGTCAAGCAGGACATCCGGTCCGTGCAACGATTGAAGGAATGGGCTCTCTTTTGCTAGCGCGCTTGTTGGACCTCAACGAAACACAAACAGGGATTTTGGCCATCGTCTTTAAATTGGCCAAAGAAAAAAATTGGCCTTTGATTGATTTGAAGGATTTGCAGAGTCTTTTGAAGGAAGTATATGACCATGCCTCAGATTATTCCGCTCAATACGGGAATATCAGTAAACAATCAGTGGGAGCTATTCAACGAAGCTTGT
Source organism: Streptococcaceae bacterium (assembly GCA_902363395.1). Lineage (GTDB taxonomy): Bacteria > Bacillota > Bacilli > Lactobacillales > Streptococcaceae > Streptococcus. The sequence continues at coordinate 1,370,488 of CABIZZ010000001.1, read as the reverse complement.
TAGTGCTAGAGCAAGAGGGGGCAGATCAATTCTTCGGAGAGCCTGCCTTGGATCTTCAAGATTTTATGCAATTGGACAGCAGTGGACGAGGCTACATCAACATTCTATCAGCGACTCGTCTTTTCAACTCCCCTAAGCTTTATTCAACCTTCCTGATCTGGATGTTGTCTCGTTTGTTCGAAACCTTACCAGAAGTTGGAGATCTAGAAAAACCAAAATTTGTCTTCTTCTTTGATGAAGCCCACCTCTTGTTTAATGATGCGAGCAAGCTCTTCCTTGAAAAAGTTGAGCAAGTCGTTCGCCTTATCCGGTCTAAAGGAGTAGGGATCTACTTTATTACACAAAATCCTCAAGATCTCCCTGAGTCCGTATTGGCCCAGCTTGGGAATCGTGTCCAACATGCCTTGCGCGCCTATACACCAAAAGAAATGAAAGCTATTAAAGTTGCTGCTCAAAGCTTCCGACCAAACCCAGAATTTGATACGGAAGCTGTCTTGACGGAGTTGGGAACAGGGGAAGCTCTCATTTCCTTCCTAAATGAAAAGGGACAACCAAGTGTGGTAGAACGCTCTTATATTTTGTCTCCACAATCGAGCTTTGATTTGTTAAACGAGAGTGAACAGTTGGCCTTGATGACCAGCTCTCCTTTCCATCAAAAATATGCTGTTCGGGTAGACAACGAATCAGCTTATGAAAAGTTGACTGAAAAGTCTGCTAGAGAAGAGAAGGAAAAGGAGCGGGAAGAGGAAGAAAAGACCAGAGTTGCAGAAGAGAAGGCCAGTCAAAAAAGGAGTCCGGGTCGTCCGCGGAAATCTAGTTTAGAAAAGGCCAAAGATTCCTTTATCAGTTCCTTGTTCCGTACCATTGCGCGTGAAGTGGCAAAACTGATCATGGGATCCTTTAAGCGGAAATAAGACAGTCAAAAGGGGATGGACTATTAGGAAAATGAGGAAGGATTGACCTGGAAATCGCTAAAAAATTTCTTCTAGAAGAAATCGTTTTCTGATCCGGAAACACCTTGTTATTTTAAAGAGAATCTTTTATAATTAACTTCATATGAAAAAAATATTTAATGTTCGATCGATCATGATTGTGTTGGGAATTTTACTATGTATAGGAGGAGTTGGAGCGTTAACTTACCTCCATCTTTATCAGGCTCCTGCCTCACCGCTTGCTCAAGAGGAAACGACAGCTCAACCAGTTGAGTCCAAGGAAGAGATGCAGCCCCTCCAACCTCCTCGTGTCAAAACTCCTGAAGAAAAACAAGCTGTCATAGATCAAGATCGTGAAACCATGGAGAATTTGGGTCTTGTCTATGATTATGCCAATAAAGGCTTGGTAGAAGTTGTACAAGACTACATGGCTGAATATGGTATTGATCCTTCCCAAATTACCTTTACCTACAAAAATCCTGCGACCGGCCAACAGTTTTCAATGAATGAGTTGCAGCCGATGACAGCTGGAAGTACCTATAAACTACCCCTCAATATGTTAGTCGTGGATGAAGTCGATGCAGGGAAGTTAAACTTAACGGATGAATTTGATATTACCAATACTTACTACGAGTACCTTGGAGAGCACGATAATTATGTAGCTGCCTTTGGTGGCGCTATGACGATTCCAGATATGCAGCGTTATTCTCTTGTCTATTCAGAAAATACTCCAGCATATGCCTTGGCCGACCGCTTTGGTGGTATGGATAATGTCTACAGTAAGTATGAAAAATATGGGAAATCCCGTGCAGAAATAAAAACCATTAGTCCTGAAAACAAAACGACTTCTGATTACTATATTCAAGTCTTGGACTATCTTTGGAATCATAAAGAAAAATATGCGACCTTGCTAGAATTAATCGGTGAGTCCTTCCCGAATGAATACTACAAACGGTATTTACCAGATTTAGTCATTCAGCAAAAACCTGGTTATGTAGCAGAAGCACTCAATGTCGAAGCCATCGTTTACGAACAAACTCCCTACCTCATCTCGATTTTTACAGCTGGTCTAGGGGGAACAACTCCAGAAAGTACGGAGATCAGTGGCTACGGTCTTCATTTACTTGGTCAACTCTGCTATGTGATCAATGAATGGCACCGTGTAAATGTCAATTAAGAAATTAGAACCTTTCCCAAGATAGTTTTGGGAAGGTTTTTTGTATACAAAAATATAGTTTCATGGTTAAAATCTTGGTGACATTCTTTGAGGTCAGTGAATAAATATGATATAATAACTAAAGAACCTAAAGAAAGAATAGAAATGATTACAAAAGAAGATTATCAGTTGATTCGATCCCATCCAGCTTTCTCTGAAATTCCAGTTGAAAAATTTGATAAATTAGCTGTAGAAATCCATTATAGAGAAATTCCAAAGGGACAAATCCTATTTTTTGCTGGTGATAAGCGCGATCGGATATTTTTAGTGGTAGAAGGCTATGTCCGTATTGAGGAGTTTGATTCTTCAGACACCTTCTCGTATATGGATTACATTAAAGAAGGAGCTGTCTTCCCATACGGTGGTATGTTTACAGATTCAACTTATCACTATACAGCCACTTCCATGACAACCGTAAAATACTTCAGTATTCCTGTTCAGCTTTATGAGGAAATTGTCCAGTCCAGTATGGAACAAGTTCTCTTCATTACGAGAAAACTTTCAAAAATATTAGAATTTCAAGAGTTGCGACTTCGTAATGTGGTCGCAGCCAGTGCCAGTGATCGTGTGATCCAATCCTTAGCTCTACTCTGTAAGGATTATCAAAAGTTTGGTCCAACCATTCCTTTTCCAATGAGCATGAAGGAGTTAGCCAGATTAGCTGCGACGACGAGGGAAACCGTCAATCAAGTGTTAAAGAAGCTCCTAGAAGAGGAGCGAATCGAGTACAAACATAAGAAATTAACTTTTCTTGATCTTCCATTCTTTTTAGATAGTTTTGAAGAAGCCTAATAAGGGCTTCTTTTGGATTGAAGATAAAGGCTTCTGAAAAACTTTCCTTAGGTGAGTACGGACGTCAGCGAACTTCTACGAAGTTCCATGACTTAGTTTTGAACCTAAGGTTTCAAAACTCCCGAGTGCTTGAAATAATCATGTTTCAAGCACTTTTCTCACGGCGGAAAGTTTTTAAACTTCTTAAATGACAAAATAATAAAAGTCATTTTTTGAAAATCATCTAGGTGTTTTATGTAAAATAAACTTTGTATACATTCAAGAAGAAGCCTAGTAGGGCTTCTTTTATTTTCTGTCAAAAACGTTAAAAAGTTTCAAAAATCAAATAAAAAATATTTACTCACAAAAAGAATATATTTAGCAAAATATCCAAAGAAAGCGGTTCATTTTTCATAAAACGAGGGTAATATTTAAAAAAACGTCAAATTCTTGGCATTCGTAATGGAAGATTGGTTGTGAAAGCGGTACCAGTTGGTGATAAAATAAAACATGTAAACGGGATTAGCTAAGCTAAACCGCAAGAAAAAAGGAGGACTATAGATGTCTACACACCCAATTCATGTTTTCTCAGAAATTGGAAAACTGAAAAAAGTTTGTTTGCACCGTCCAGGTAAAGAGTTGGAAAACTTGATGCCTGACTATCTTGAACGTCTTCTTTTTGATGATATTCCATTCTTGGAAGATGCTCAAAAAGAACACGACGCATTTGCTGAAGCACTTCGTAACGAAGGAATCGAAGTACTTTATCTTGAACAGTTGGCTGCTGAGTCATTGACTTCTCCAGAAATTCGCGATCAGTTCATCGAAGAATACCTTGAAGAAGCAAACATTCGTGGACGCCAAACAAAAGTTGCGATCCGTGAATTGCTTCATAGCATTGAAGATAACCAAGAATTGGTTGAAAAAACAATGGCAGGGGTTCAAAAAGCTGAACTTCCAGAAATTCCTGAAGAAGCAAAAGGATTGACAGACCTTGTTGAATCTGACTATCCATTTGCAATCGACCCAATGCCAAACTTGTACTTCACACGTGACCCATTTGCTACAATTGGTAATGCAGTATCATTGAACCACATGTACGCTGATACACGTAACCGTGAAACTTTGTATGGTAAATACATCTTCAAATACCACCCAGTTTACGGTGGAAAAGTTGAACTTGTCTACAACCGAGAAGAAGATACCCGTATCGAAGGTGGAGATGAGTTGGTACTTTCTAAAGATGTATTGGCAGTTGGTATCTCACAACGTACAGATGCTGCATCAATCGAAAAATTGTTGGTAAACATCTTCAAGAAGAACGTTGGCTTCAAGAAAGTATTGGCCTTCGAATTTGCTAACAACCGTAAATTCATGCACTTGGATACAGTATTCACAATGGTGGACTACGATAAATTTACAATCCACCCAGAAATCCAAGGCAACCTTCGCGTCTTCTCTGTAACTTACGAAAATGAACAATTGAAGATCGTTGAAGAAAAAGGTGATTTGGCTGAATTGCTTGCTGAAAACCTTGGTGTAGAAAAAGTTACTTTGATTCCATGTGGAGATGGCAACATCGTTGCTGCTGCGCGTGAACAATGGAACGACGGATCAAATACTCTTACAATCGCACCTGGTGTGGTAGTCGTATACGACCGTAACACTGTTACCAACAAGAAATTAGAAGAATACGGACTTCGTTTGATCAAGATCCGCGGAAGTGAATTGGTTCGCGGTCGTGGTGGACCTCGTTGTATGTCAATGCCATTCGAACGTGAAGAAATCTAATCATCCTTCTACAGGTTAGACGGGCTCAGTGTCTAAACTGAGCCCTCTAAACTGAATGACAGGATTCGATCATGCATAATAAAAGGAGATAATTAATGACAACTTCAGTATTCCAAGGACGTAGCTTTTTAGCAGAAAAAGACTTTACACGTGCAGAGTTAGAATACCTTATCGGACTTTCAGCTCACTTGAAAGATCTTAAAAAACGCAACATCCAACACCATTACCTAGCTGGTAAAAACATTGCGCTTTTGTTTGAAAAAACTTCAACTCGTACTCGTGCTGCCTTCACTACTGCAGCCATCGACCTTGGTGCTCACCCAGAATACCTTGGTGCAAACGACATCCAACTTGGTAAAAAAGAATCTACAGAAGATACTGCTAAAGTTCTTGGACGTATGTTTGACGGTATTGAATTCCGTGGTTTCAGCCAACGTATGGTTGAAGAATTGGCTGAATTCTCAGGTGTTCCAGTATGGAATGGTTTGACTGACGAATGGCACCCAACTCAAATGCTTGCAGACTACTTGACTGTTCAAGAAAACTTTGGACGCCTTGAAGGTTTGACACTTGTGTACTGTGGTGACGGACGTAACAACGTTGCAAACAGCCTTCTTGTAACAGGTGCTATCCTTGGTGTGAACGTACACATCTTCTCACCAAAAGAACTCTTCCCAGAACAAGAAATTGTTGAATTGGCAGAAGGATTTGCAAAAGAAAGTGGTGCTCATATCTTGATCACTGAAGATGCTGACGAAGCTGTAAAAGGTGCAGATGTACTTTACACTGACGTTTGGGTATCTATGGGTGAAGAAGACAAATTTGCAGAACGCGTTGCCCTTTTGAAACCTTACCAAGTAAACATGGAATTGGTTAAGAAAGCTGATAACGAAGACTTGATCTTCTTGCACTGCTTGCCAGCTTTCCACGACACAAACACTGTTTATGGTAAAGATGTTGCTGAAAAATTCGGCGTAGAAGAAATGGAAGTTACTGACGAAGTGTTCCGCAGCAAATATGCTCGTCACTTTGACCAAGCTGAAAACCGTATGCACACCATTAAAGCGGTGATGGCAGCTACTCTTGGTAACTTGTACATTCCAAAAGTTTAAGACTTTATAACCGTATACCAACAGCTATAGGGGCTGGACTGCTAGCTTTAGTCCTGCCCCTATTTTTTATAGAAAGGGAAAATCTATGTCAAGAAAAATCGTCGTTGCTTTGGGAGGAAACGCTATCCTTTCATCTGATCCTTCTGCAAAAGCTCAACAAGAAGCACTTGTAGAAACAGCAAAACACTTAGTAAAATTAATCAAAAATGGGGATGACTTGATCATCACTCACGGAAATGGTCCTCAAGTAGGAAACCTTTTGCTCCAACACTTGGCAGCAGATTCTGAAAAGAACCCAGCTTTCCCGTTGGATTCATTGGTTGCAATGACTGAAGGAAGCATTGGCTACTGGCTTCAAAACGCTCTTCAAAATGCTCTTCTTGAAGAAGGAATTGAAAAAGACGTTGCTTCCGTTGTAACACAAGTCGTTGTAGATAAGAACGACCCAGCTTTCGTTAACTTGAGCAAACCAATCGGTCCATTCTACTCAGAAGAAGAAGCAAAAGCAGAAGCTGAAAAATCAGGAGCAACCTTCAAAGAAGATGCTGGTCGTGGCTGGCGTAAAGTTGTTGCTTCACCAAAACCAGTGGATATCAAAGAAATCAATACTATCCGTACCTTATTGAACGACGGTCAAGTCGTGGTTGCTGCTGGTGGTGGCGGTATCCCAGTTGTGAAAGAAGCAAATGGTAGCTTGACTGGTGTTGAAGCCGTTATCGACAAAGACTTTGCATCTCAACGTTTGGCTGAATTAGTAGAAGCAGACCTCTTCATCGTTTTAACAGGTGTGGACTATGTCTTTGTAAACTACAACAAACCAGACCAAGAAAAATTGGAACATGTCAACGTTGCTCAATTGGAAGAGTACATCAAACAAGATCAATTTGCACCAGGAAGCATGCTTCCTAAAGTAGAAGCTGCCATCGCCTTTGTAAATGGTCGTCCAGAAGGAAAAGCAGTCATCACTTCACTTGAAAATCTTGGCGCTTTGATTGAGTCTGAAAGTGGAACGATTATCGTAAAAGACTAATTCATATACATGAGTGAGGGGAGTGAACCCCATGTTTACAGGAGTTTGTACAAAGTATCTCCCCTTGTTTTTTCTAAAAAAGATTAGGAAAAACTAGTTTTTTAATCTTAAATATGATAAAATAAACATATAGGTAAGCGCTTTCTAAAAGTTAAACCTTTTGAAAGACTCACTCAAACTTTGTTGCGTTAGGAGGATAAACAAATGAGTGAAAAAGCGAAAAAAGGGTTTAAGATGCCTTCATCTTATACCGTATTGTTAATCATCATTGCGTTTATGGCAGTGATGACTTGGATTATCCCAGCAGGGGCTTTTGTCGATGGTGTTTATAAATCACAACCTCAAAACCCTCAAGGTATCTGGGATGTATTGATGGCACCGATTCGTGCTATGCTAGGAACGACTCCTGAAGAAGGATCTTTGATTAAAGGAACTAGTGCAGCGATCGACGTAGCCTTCTTCATCTTGATGGTTGGTGGTTTCCTTGGTGTAGTCAATGAAACTGGTATGCTAGACACTGGTATTGCTTCTATCGTGAAGAAATACAAGGGTCGCGAAAAAATGTTGATTTTGGTGCTTATGCCTTTGTTTGCCCTTGGTGGTACAACTTATGGTATGGGTGAAGAAACCATGGCCTTCTATCCTCTCCTTGTGCCAGTTATGATGGCCGTTGGATTTGATAGCTTGACTGGGGTAGCCATTATCTTGCTTGGTTCACAGATTGGATGTTTGGCATCTACCTTGAACCCATTTGCAACCGGTATCGCATCTTCAACTGCAGGTGTTGGTCTTGGTGAAGGGATCATCCTTCGTTTGATCTTCTGGGTTGTCTTGACTGGTCTTAGCACTTGGTTTGTATACAAGTATGCAGATAAGATTCAAAAAGATCCAACTAAATCCCTCACTTATGCAACTCGTGAAGAAGATATGAAATTCTTCAATGTTGGTGAAGATGAAGAAAATGTTAATTCAACTCTTTCAAAGAAACAAAAACAAGTCTTTGTACTCTTTGTATTGACCTTTGTTTTGATGGTCTTGAGTTTCATCCCATGGGGTGACTTAGGTATTTCCTTCTTTAAAGACTTTAACACTTGGTTAACTAGTCTTCCAGTAGTTGGTAAGATTGTTGGTGGCTCAACTGCAGCTCTTGGTACTTGGTACTTCCCTGAAGGAGCAATGCTCTTCGCCTTTATGGGTATCTTGATTGGTATTGTCTACGGATTGAAAGAAGAACAAATCATTTCTTCATTCATGACTGGTGCAGCTGACTTGCTCAGCGTAGCCTTGATCGTAGCGATCGCACGTGGTATCCAAGTTATCATGAACAACGGTATGATTACAGATACGATCCTTAACTGGGGTAAACAAGGACTCAGTGGTCTATCTTCTCAAGTCTTCATCGTCTTGACTTATATCTTCTACTTGCCAATGTCATTCTTGATCCCATCTTCATCTGGTCTTGCCAGTGCGACAATGGGTATCATGGCTCCATTGGGAGAATTCGTCAATGTACGTCCTAGCTTGATTATCACTGCCTACCAATCTGCATCTGGTGTCTTGAACTTGATTGCACCAACTTCTGGTATCGTAATGGGAGCTCTTGCTCTTGGACGTATCAACATTGCGACTTGGTGGAAATTCATGGCAAAACTTGTTGTTGCCGTTATTGTGATCACCATTGCCCTCCTTCTTCTCGGAACTTTCGTTCCATTCCTATAAGAAGTAAAGAGGTGATTCCATGAAAATTGAGATTACAAATCAAGTCAAAGATGACTTTCTAGCTTCATTAAAGACTCTGATTTCTTATCCTTCGGTTTTAAACGAAGGCGAAAATGGAACACCGTTTGGACAAGCTATCCAAGATGTCCTTGAGAAAACGTTAGAAATTGCTCAAGAAATGGGCTTTCAAACCTATCTAGATCCTGAAGGATACTATGGATATGCAGAGATCGGTCAGGGGGAAGAACTCCTGGCCGTTCTTTGTCACTTGGATGTTGTTCCAGCCGGTGATTTAGAAGATTGGCAGACGCCACCTTTTGAGGCGACTCTGAAAGATGGATGGTTGATTGGACGTGGAGTACAGGATGACAAGGGGCCATCCCTTGCGGCGCTTTACGCAGTTAAGAGCCTACTCGACCAAGGAGTTGAATTTACCAAACGGATTCGCTTTATATTTGGTACAGACGAGGAAACTCTCTGGCGCTGTATGAACCGATACAATCAGATAGAAGAAAAAGCAGATCTTGGCTTTGCTCCAGATTCGTCCTTCCCATTAACCTATGCTGAAAAAGGCTTGCTTCAAGTGAAGCTCCATGGACCAGGCTGGGAGGATCATCCCTTACAAGCTGGTCGTGCCCTTAATGTGGTGCCAGATAAGGCAACTTATAAGGGTGACCGCTTAGAGGAACTCTTACCAGTCATCGAGCAAAGTGGTGTGAAGTATACAGAAGAAGCAGGAGCAGTAACCGTTCTTGGTCTGTCTAAACACTCTAAGGATGCGGCTGAGGGTGTCAATGCCATTGTAGGCTTAGCTGAAAGTCTTTCCTTGATCCAGCCTCATCCAGCCCTTCTCTTTATCGCAGATGCCGTTGGGGAAGATGCGACAGGAGCAGCTCTCTTTGGTGAAGTTAAAGATGAACCAAGTGGTACTCTTTCCTTCAATATTGCAACCCTCTCCATTGATGAACAGCAATCTGAAATCGGGATTGATATTCGGATCCCTGTCTTAGCGGATAAGGAGGCCTTGGTAAAACGTTTAAGTGAGGTGGCAGCTAGCTATCAACTTCAGTATGAAGAGTTTGATTATGTAGCTCCACTATACGTTCCATTAGACAGTCCATTGGTGAGTACTCTGATGGCGGTCTACCAAGAGGAAACAGGGGATCAGACCCCAGCTATGTCCTCAGGGGGAGCGACCTTTGCGCGAACCATGGAAAATTGTGTGGCTTATGGGGCCCTCTTTCCTGATGCTCTCCAAACAGAGCACCAGGCGAATGAACGAGCTAAACTGGATGATTTATATCGTGCAATGGAAATCTATGCAGAGACCATTCGACGATTAGCAGCCAAGGAAGCTTAATAGAGATTAGAAAAAAGAGGCTGGGACAAAAGTCCTAGCCTCTCAATTGTCTTTGGATTATCGAGCAAAACGCAGTGGTTGAGCGGGCTCTACTACGCTGATTTCATCAGCTTTTACAGCCCTACTCAACTGTGCGGAGGTGGGACGACGGAATCGAATTCTAACGAATTACCGATTTCTGTCCCACTCTCTTTCTTTTATTTGCTAAAGAAGAAGGGAGGAGTGAATTCTTTTAATTTTTCAAAGCAGTCCAAAGCTCCCTGATTGTCTTCACAAATGATGAGGCAGACGTCATCCCCACAGACAGTTGCGACAATTTGCGGCAATTCAAGGGCATCTAAGATGGCTCCGAAGGACTGGGCTAGACCAGGTAGGGTTTTGACGACTACTTGGTTTTGGACGGGACGAAGCATGACGAGGGCATCCTCCATATAAAAACGCAGTCGGTTTTCCCAGCGAGATGGGGCAATGCTATTGATGGCATAATAAGAGCTATCCCCTTCGTTAATTTTTACCAGATTCAAGGATTTGACATCTCTTGAGAGGGTTGACTGGGTCACGATGATGCCGTTCGCTTCCAGGCTGTCCTGCAATTCTTGTTGGGTTCGAATTTTCTTTTCTGAAATAATAGACCGGATCAGGCGGTGGCGACTTTCAATCTTATTCATAAGGGGCTCTCCTTATTTGATAAACATAGCATCTCCAAAGCTAAAGAAACGGTAGCCTTGGTCGATAGCGTGCTGATAAGCATCCAGAGTGAGTTCTCGACCTGCGAAGGCAGAAACGAGCATGACTAAGGTTGATTTTGGTAAGTGGAAGTTGGTTGAAAAGGCGTCGACAACCTGCCACTGATAGCCTGGTTTGATAAAGATATTGGTCCAACCAGAGTCGGCTTGCAACTCTCCATTAAACTTGTTGCCAATTGTTTCTAATGTTCGGATAGAAGTAGTTCCAACGGCAACGATGCGGTGTCCACTTGCTTTGACTTGTCGAAGGGTTTGGGCGGCTTCTTCTGAGAGTTGATAAAATTCGGAATGCATTTCATGTTGGTCGAGATCATCGACGGATACAGGACGGAAGGTACCTAGTCCGACATGAAGGGTGAGATAAACCAAGTGAACCCCTTTGTCTTCGATCTTTTGTAAGAGCTCAGGTGTGAAATGGAGGCCAGCAGTAGGAGCTGCGGCAGATCCATTTTCTTTGGCATAGACTGTCTGGTAACGTTCCTGATCTTCCAATTTTTCATGGATGTAAGGTGGTAGGGGCATTTCTCCTAGACTTTCCAAGACTTCAAGGAAAATTCCTTGGTAAGAAAACTCTACGATACATCCTCCGTGTTCCAGCTTTTTGATTAGGGTCGCTTGAAGACGTCCATCGCCAAAGCTGACGCCCCCTCCCTCTTTGAGACGTTTGGCAGGTTTAGCAAGAACCTCCCATTGATCGCCCTCAATATTTTTTAAGAGAAGAAGCTCCACATGCCCTCCTGTATCCGGTTTGACCCCATGGAGACGAGCCGGAAGGACACGGGTATTGTTCATGACCAAAGCATCCCCTGGTTCTAATTCATTGATAATGGCGTCAAAATGCTGGTCTTCCATCTGACCTGTTTGTCGATTGAGGATTAGTAGTTTTGAGGCATCGCGCTTCTCTAGTGGAGTTTGCGCAATTAACTCCTCGGGGAGGTGGAAATCAAAGTCATTCGTGTTCATGTTCTCTCCTTGTATCTAAATTCTTCTATTTCTTACATTTAACCTTCCCCATTATATCATGAAATAAGAGTGAAACAAAGGAAATCACTAGCTGAATTTTAAAGGGATAAAGGTAAAAAATCCTTTCCTAACATCAAGAAAGCGCTTGACAAAAATTGGTCTATACCATATAATGAATATAAGAAATAAACGGAGGATTTATCATGAAAGTTATTGAAGTAGCCAATCAAATCGAAGGGGGACAGGTTGCTTTTGACCTGCTAATAGAAAAGTTAGAGCAGGGTGCCAAAACTCTGGGGCTTGCGACTGGAAGCAGTCCACTTGAGTTTTATAAATTGATTCGGGAGAGTGATTTGGATTTCTCAGACATGGTCAGTGTCAACTTGGATGAGTATGTCGGCTTGACGGGAGAAGATCCTCAATCCTATCGTTACTTTATGCAGGAAAATTTATTCAATGAGAAGTCGTTTAAAGTTAGCTATCTTCCAAAAGGAAACGAAGATACTGCAGAAGAAGAAACAGCGCGTTACAATGAAATTTTGGCCCAACATCCAGTAGATCTGCAAATTCTAGGGATCGGTCGCAACGGCCACATTGGTTTTAACGAACCAGGTACACCATTTGACAGCCAAACGCATTTGGTCCATTTGGATCAATCAACGATTGAAGCCAACTCTCGTTTCTTTGAAAAAATTGAAGATGTGCCAACTCAAGCCATCTCCATGGGGATTGCAAACATTCTCGCTGCTAAATCCATCATTCTCTTTGCATATGGAGAATCAAAGGCGCAAGCAATCGCAGGAACGGTTAATGGTCCAAAAACAGAGAGTTTACCAGCGAGTGCCCTTCAAGGTCATCCAGATGTCGTGATTATTGCAGACCAAGCAGCCTTGAGCCTACTGTAACCAGTTGAAACAGAGAGACCTATCTGAAATATCCTAAAAGATAGGTTTTTTTATAGATTGAAGTATGGTACAATAAGATAAAATTCTATATTTGAGGAAAATATATTTTGAAAAAGAAGTTGCTCGTTTTAGGAATCGTCATTCTATCTCTACTCCGCCCGCTATCGATCGCGGCGGATGAGCTAGTGGATATGGCGCAAAAAATGTATCCCAATGATCATGTGCAGGCCTATAACCGACCAAGATCTTCTCTCGTCATCGATGCGAATACCGGGGATGTTTTGTGGAGAGACAATATTGATGAAGTGCGGGATCCAGCAAGTATGAGTAAGCTCATGACCCTGTATCTGCTTTTCGAAACCATGAAAGAGGGAAAAATTACCAAAGATACGGTTGTCACTGCAACGGCTGCGGATCAATCCATGTCAAAAATCTATGAGATTTCCAACAATAACATTGTTGCAGGAGTGGATTATACAGTCTCTGAATTGATTACCATGACGGCTGTTCCATCCTCCAATGTGGCTACGATTATGTTGGCCAATCTCCTTTCTAACCACGATTCTGACGCTTTTATTCAGCGGATGAACGAAAAGTCCAAGGAGTTGGGGATGACCAATACCATTTGGAACAATCCTAGTGGAGCGGCCATTTCAACCTTCCGAGGTTTGTATACCAGTTATAACTATCCAAATGATGCGGCCAACCAGACAACTGCAAGAGATTTGGCGATTCTCGTCTATCATTTCGTGAAAGAATATCCAGAGATCCTTAGTTATACCAATCAGGCTAAGGTGACCGTGAAACAAGGAACGCCTTATGAGGAGACTTTTGATACCTATAACTATTCCTTGCCAGGAGCTAGATATGCTCTTGAAGGAGTAGATGGTCTGAAGACAGGTTCGAGTCCACGTGGTGCTTTTAACTATATCGCAACCGCTAAACGGGGGGAGCAACGAATTATCTCCGTAGTCATGGGAGTTGGTGATTGGTCCGACCAGGATGGTGAATACTATCGACATCCATTTGGCAATGCCTTGATCGAAAAGGCTTTTGCAGATTATCGTTATAAGAAGTTGTTGGACAAGGGTGTTCAGACGATCGATGGAAAGACCTACACACTGGATCAACCTTTCTATGCCACGGTCAAAAAGGGAGAAGAGAATCCAAAACTCGTTGTCAAAGATGGACAGGTTGAGGCAGATTCAGGCTTGATGACCCTATCAGAAAAGATTTCTGATGGACTTCCAGTCAAAGAAGGGGTAGTGGTGAGTCAATCGGATTCCCAAAGTACTACGGCCCCAGCTAGAGAGAAATCCTTCCATTTTCCTCTTGAAAGCCTGGTCATTCTGATTCTAATTTTCATTCTCGCTATGATTCTGTATTTAGAAAGAGCCCGTCGCAAAGGACGTGCGCGCAAGGCTCAGGATCGCTACAAAAAATAACTGATCGAAACTCAACTGAAATCCAGTTGGGTTTTGTCATTGCCTTTTATTTCTCATGTTGAAAGGAAACTTATGAAAGCATTTCGAAATTCCTATCCTGCTTATTTATTTTTATATAGTTTTTACTTCATGTCGACGGCCCTCTTTACGACTTTAATCTCTGTCTATTTGATAGGCCAGCAGTATTCAGCCAGTCAGGTCTCTCATTTGGTATCGACGGCCTTTTTCCTATCCATGCTCACCCAGCCCTTATTTGGTTATATCAATGAACGGTTTGGTATTGTTAAAATCACGACCTTGAGCTTAGGAGTCCTCATGGCAGGAGTGGGTGGCTTTATCTGGGCCCCTAACTTCTTTTGGTTGACGATCTTTTATGGCTTGGTATTACTGTGTCTAAATGGGACGGCTCCCATGATGGAGATTTTAGCTACCCAGAGTCCCTATGCTTTTGGAAAAATCCGCGTTTGGGGGACGCTAGGGTATGCGGCTGGAGCTCACCTAGCTGGTTGGCTCTATGCTCATCTTAGCCCCCAGTCTGTATACTATTGTGTATTGGTCACGATCCTTCTTAGTTTCTTCACTTTAGGGGCTATCCGTATCTCCAAGACCAATCGGGTACAGAAAGAAGCTGTCTCGATCCGTCCTTTGCTCCATAATGGTCCCTATCTCTTTTTCCTACTACTGATGGGGCTTGTGTCAGGTGTGGGCAATATTGGCCATACCTATATTCCAGCTCTCTTGATGGATAGTGGCCTTCCTGTTCAGATAGCCTCTACGGTTGTGGCCATATCTGTTGTTGTAGAAGCGCCTCTCATCTTTTTTTCAGACCGTTTTATGGACCATTGGCCCTTGCGTGTACTAATCTTGCTTCCTGTGGGGATCCTCTTGCTCCAGTATTTTATCTATGCTCTCCCGAGTCCGGTCTTCTTAAAAGTGATGGTCACCCTCTTGGCTAAGCATACGACAGGGATGGTCTTGATCATGGTCTCCTTGCGTTTTATCTCCCAACAAGTGGATAAGAAAGATCTAGTCTTAGCCATGGCTCTCGTGCAGGGAGTGCGCTATCTTGGTACCATTCTCTTGCAACCGGTAGCAGCTTTCTTTGTGGATCACGGAGGATTTTCAATGATGAGTTACTTCTTGGTGGCTGTCCTAGTCCTCGTCCTTCTACTAAGTCTCTTTTTAAAGATGCCAAAAGGAAAATCTCCAGGTCTCTTTGGGAACACGAAGGAGTAAAAAGTTTAGGAAATAGAGTTTGTGAATAGAAGGACTTATGCTATAATGGAGAACGATGATGTTTATGAAAGAAATGAGAGAGAATGAAGTTTAAACGTGCCTTATTTGCGACACTTTCCCTTGGTTGCCTGTGTTTCCCAATGCTAGCAAAGGCAGATGATCTTTACCAACAAGAAGATATCATGTCGATCACAGAAAAATCTGGGACTTCGGTGGATGAATTTTTCCGTCCCAAGGCTGATATTGTCGTTGATGCTCATACAGGAGCTATTCTTTATGGTGATAATATTGATGCTCCTCGTGACTCGGGTAGTATGGCTAAATTGATGTCCGTCTATGTTCTTCTGAGAGCTATTAAAGAAGGGCAGCTGGATTATGATACCCTGATTACAGCGACGGATACGGATGTGATCATTTCTCAAAATCAGAAGTTGAGCAATAGTCCCATTGTGGCGGGTGCTAAATACAAGGTATCGACCCTCCTAAATATGATTTTTGTTCCTTCATCCAGTGCTGCGACCATCATGATTGCCAATAAGGTGTCGGGAGGAGATCCAGATAAATTCTTGGATTTGATGAACCAGCGGGCCCAGGAAATTGGAATGACCAATACCAAGTGGAACAATCCTAATGGTGCCCCAACTGCAGTCTTAGATGGCTACTATAATCCGACCCGCTATGATCAAAATGCCATTAACCAAACAACCGCAAGAGATATGTCTATTTTGGCTTATCACATAGTTAACGAGTTCCCTGAAATTCTCAACTATACTAAAAATGCTAAGATAACTCTCTTCCAAGGTACAGATTATGAAGAAACCCATGAAAATTATAATTATTCCTTGGAAGGTGGAAGATATTCTCTAAAGGGAGCAGATGGCCTAAAAACCGGCTCCAGTCCGACAGCAGATTATAATTACACCTTGACGGTTAATCGTGGAAATCAGCGATTTGTTCAAGTCATTATGGGAGTCGGCAACTATGATGTGGAAATTGCAGAGAGCCTGCGCCACGTCATTGGGAATGCCCTGATTGAAAGACTATATCAGGATTATGAATACAAAGAGGTGCTGCCTGCGGGGGATCACACGATTCAGGGACAAACCTATCACTTAGACAAACCCTTCTATGCTACAGTGAAAAGAGGGACCAATCCAGAGATTAGTGTTCAAAATGGCCAACTACAAATCGCCAATGGCTTGCAAACTGTTTCTCCGTCCATTCAGCAAACGCAGGCTGTAAGCGCAGTAGAAGCGACCCATCAGAAGTCCACGAGTGGTCGTCAAAAAGGCTGGGATCCAATGTGGCTCTTTTGCTTCCTTCCCTTCATTTTCTTAAGAGTTTTCTTTAACATAAGATATAAGAGAAAATAAAAAGATTTCCAGATTTGGAAATCTTCGAATGAAGACAAACTATTTTTTACTTAAGATAGTCGGATGATTACCAAAGAATGACTTATATTTTTTAGTCATTTAAGAAGATCAAAAACTTTCCGCTGTGAGAAAAGTGCTAGAAACATCCTGTTTCTAGCACTCGGGAGTTTTGGAACCTTAGATCCAAAACTAAGTCATGGAACTTCTTCGAAGTTCGCTGACGTCCGTACTCACCTAAGGAAAGTTTCTAGGAATACTATTTTTTTAATTTGAGATTTCCAAATACGGAAATCTTTTTTTGTAGTGAACAAAAGGAACATCTGCTTTCTGGAGGAGAGAAGCAGTACTAGACTAGTTATTCCCCCATTTTCGAATTTGATTTCACAATCTATCATCAGTTAGTGATTAATTTGATTGTCAAATTATTTGATGATACAATGGTTTCGAATCAATATTAAAGGAGTAATCAAATGAAAAAATTGATTTTATCTACTACAGCCTTGTTGGCAGCTGCTTCGCTTGCAGCTTGTTCAGGTAAGCAAGAAGCAAAAACCGAAGCTTCTTCATCTACTGAGAAGACAGAAAAGGTAACAAGCAAATCTTCTAGCTCATCTAAGGCAGAAAAGACTTCTTCTAATACTAGCTCTCAAACAACCAATGATGAATTACCATCAGACGAAGAGTTTGAAAACTTAAAAACAGTTGGTGATTTTAAAAAGTGTTACGCAAAAATCGTGGAAGAATCCAATCGCCTGATGACTGAATCAATGGAATCTCTTCCTGAAAGTGCCAAAGAGACATTTGCTCAAACGGCAGATTCTCTTAAGGAGACTCTTGCAAAATCTAAGGAAGCATTTAACAAAGCGGTTGAGAAATATGGAGATGATAATGCGGAAGTTCCAAAAGAGTTTCGTGAAACCTTTATTGAACAGTTGAAAGATGCTCGCGACTCTGCTAAAGACTCAGCAGAGTCACCAGTGGGCCAAGATTCAGACGATGATGATTCTGATTCAGATGAATAAATAGATTGTTACATTGGACTTTTTGGTTAAAAGCCAAAAGAAGGCGAAGAGTGGAGGGATTTTCTACTTGCAAGAATTTCCCTCTTACCTTAGGGTATCCTCTCTTATACCTCATGTTGGAGAAGCTATAGAGACAGAAGAACTTGTCCACGTGATGCCGATATTTTCTAGGATTCTGACAGTGGATGAACCTTTAAGTATCTGGAGATAAGAGAGAGGTGAGCCTCATCCAAATAAATCGATAGACCGGAGATCAACTGATCTCTGGTCTTTTTTTAGAAAGTCTCAGGGAGAATACATGAATTGACGGTAACCTAGCTTGATGCTAAAATGGTAGTGGAAGGTAAAAAAGGAGAGATTGAATGAAAAAAATATTGTTATCGATAGTTGCTTTACTGGGAGTGATTGGGCTAGTAGCCTGCTCGAATCAGGAAGGGACCTCGTCCAGTGAAAAGTCAGTTCAGGGGATAGGCAAGTCTACAACCTCCTCTCAGGGCAAGAAAGTGACTAGCTTAAAAGGATCCTCAGAGTCTCCTTTTGTTTTGTATACAGATGAGGAACTTGAAAATGCTAGAACTGTTGGAGACTTTAAAGCGCTCTATGCTTTGATGATGGACCGAACCGTTGCTCATTCGGAGGAAGCAGGAGCATCACTGACGGGCTCAGCTAAAGAGACCTATGAGACCTATCTGAAAGACTTGAAAGAGAAAATGGAAACGAGCAAGGCTCGCTTCAATGAATCCATGGATACGATAGGTTCAGAAGACACCGAAGTCCCCGAAGCTACTCGTGCAACCATTGTTGAAAAATTCGAAACGGCTCGAAAACAAGCTGAAGCATCTGAAAATGGGACTGCTCCATCATCGGAAACTCCAAATCCAGCATCAGGCGAGAAAACGAGTGAGGCAGGTCAATAAGCGAGGGACGTTTTTAAACGTCTCGTCTAGGATGGATGAGCAGTTGCTTTACATGTACGAACGATTATATCTAAACAAAGAGCTGGGCTCCTTTCAGATTGAAGATAAAGTAATTTTAGAAACTTTCCTTAGGTGAGTAAGGACGTCAGCGAACTTCTACGAAGTTCCATGACTTAGTTTTGAGCCTAAGGTCTCAAAACTCCCGAGTGCCTGAAACACAGTTGTTTCAGGCACTTTTCTCACGGCGGAAAGTTTTTCATCTTCTTAAATGACTAAAAAATGAAAGTCATGTTTTGAAAATCATCCAGCTGTTTTATAAAAAAAAATAATAGTTTGTCTGCATTCAACAAGGAGCTGGGCTCCTTTTTTTCTTTCTCCTATATATAAGCGTCTTCGGTTACGAATTATATAAGTGGAGGTGATGACATGTTTATTGCGACAGATGCAAAGCAACAGCGTTGGAATTGTTTGGAGAAGATCCCGATGAAAAAGGAAGGCCCCTTTTTCTGTCTCTTGTGTGGAAAGGAAGTCCGCTTAAAGAAAGGGCCCGTGATGCGTCCTCATTTTGCTCACATCAGTTTAGAGGATTGTCCCTTTCATCATGAGACGGAGAGTCCAGAGCATTTGGAGTTAAAGCTGGGGCTTTATCAATGGGCCAAGCAAAACACCCAAGCTGAAGTGGAAAGTCCTCTGCAGGCTTTCCAACAGATTGCGGATGTTCTTCTTCCGGATCAAAAGATTGCCTTAGAAGTGCAATGTAGTTCCTTGTCTATGGAGCGTTTGAAAGAACGGAGCGATGCCTATCGCAAGAATGGCTATCAGGTCTATTGGTTGTTAGGGAAGAACTTATGGCTCAAGAAAAGCTTGTCTGCTCTGCAAGAAGGTTTTGTCTATTTTAGTCAAAATAGGGGCTTTCATCTCTGGGAGTTGGACCTAGAGAAGCAGGAAGTTCGACTCCACTATCTCATTCATCAAGACTTGCGAGGGCGTCTTCATTATCGGACTCAACATTTTCCTTTTTATGGAGGGAACCTGTTAGAAGTTTTGCGGACGCCTTATGCCCAACAGAGCTTGCAACAAATGACAGTCCCTCTAGACAGACAGTTTAAGGACTATCTTCGTCAACAGCTGTATTACCTCCATCCTAAATGGATGGCACTTCAGGAACAAGTCTATCTGAAAGGAAAGCATCTCCTGGAATTGGACTTGGAAGCCTTTTATCCCCTTTGTCGGCCACTGAAGTCTTCCCATTTTATCCAGATTAGGGGAGATTGGGGAAGCTATTACCAGAACTTTATGACATATTATCTCCAAACCGGAATGAAAGCGACGCAGACTCTCTATTCCCCACGTTTTTATCAGAACTAGAAAGCTTAAATTTCCGTGAATCAAATACCCCCAAATG
The DNA here is from genome assembly GCA_902363395.1 of Streptococcaceae bacterium. Classification (GTDB taxonomy): domain Bacteria; phylum Bacillota; class Bacilli; order Lactobacillales; family Streptococcaceae; genus Streptococcus. The sequence continues at coordinate 1,350,545 of CABIZZ010000001.1, read as the reverse complement.
GTAATATATGTGATAAAATAGAAACATTGGAGGATTTTTGTAATGGTAAAACAACGAAATGAAATTGATGAAAAATACCAATGGGATTTGTCGACCATTTTTGCGACAGACCAAGCTTGGGAAGAAGAAGCAACTGCTTTAGCTGCAGCGATTAAAGATGCTGCCCATTTTGCAGGCTCTTTATTGTCTTCTCCAGCCAACCTATTAGAAACCACAGAAGTTTATTTGGACTTGAGCCGTCGTTTGGAGAAGGTTTATGTCTACGCCCATATGAAGAATGATCAGGATACACGTGTAGCCAAATACCAAGAATTCCAATCAAAAGCCATGTCTCTTTACAGCCTTTTAGGGGAGACTTTTGCCTTCTACGAACCAGAATTTATGGAGATCACCGAAGAGCAATATGCCAACTTCTTGAAAGAAGTCCCTGCCTTAGAAGCTTATGCTCATTACTTTGACAAATTGCTCAAAACAAAAGAGCACGTCCTTTCTCAAAAAGAAGAAGAATTGCTAGCAGGAGCGGGTGAAATCTTTGCTGCGGCAGGTGAAACCTTTGAGATTCTGGACAATGCCGATATCGTCTTCCCAATGGTGAAAGACGACCAAGGCCAAGAAGTACAGTTGACTCATGGAAACTATATCTCTTTGGTAGAGTCGAAGGATCGCCAAGTCCGTAAAGAAGCTTACCAAGCCTTGTATGGTGTCTACGAACAGTACCAACATACTTATGCCAAGACCCTTCAGACTAACGTCAAGGTCCACAATTACAATGCTAAGGTTCGCAAATTCTCAAGCGCGCGTGAAGCAGCTCTTTCTGCTAACTTTATCCCAGAGAGCGTCTATGATAGCTTGGTAGAAGCGGTGAACAAGCACTTGCCTTTGTTACAACGGTACGTGAAACTTCGCTCAAAAATCTTGGGAATTGAAGATTTGAAGATGTATGATGTCTACACGCCATTGTCTTCTACTGATTACAAGTTCACCTACGAAGAAGCCCTTGCTAAGTCTGAGCAAGCTTTAGCGGTGCTTGGTGATGATTACCTATCCCGCGTGAAGCGTGCCTTCACAGAACGTTGGATCGACGTGCATGTCAACCAAGGGAAACGCTCAGGTGCCTACTCAGGTGGTTCTTACGATACCAATGCCTTTATGTTGTTGAACTGGCAAGATACATTGGACAATCTCTTCACCTTGGTGCATGAAACTGGTCACAGTATGCATTCTAGCTATACCCGTGAGACCCAACCTTATGTCTATGGAGATTATTCTATCTTCCTTGCTGAGATTGCTTCCACAACCAATGAAAATATCTTGACAGAGCAATTGTTGGCAGAAGTAGAAGATGATGAAACCCGTTTTGCCATTCTCAACCACTTCTTGGATGGTTTCCGTGGTACAGTCTTCCGTCAAACCCAGTTTGCTGAGTTTGAGCATGCCATTCATAAAGCAGATCAAGAAGGACAAGTCTTGACCAGCGAATTCTTGAATGAGCTCTATGCGGACTTGAACGAGAAATACTATGGTCTTTCTAAAGAAGACAATCCAGAAATCCAATACGAATGGGCTCGCATTCCTCATTTCTACTATAACTACTATGTTTTCCAATATTCAACTGGTTTTGCGGCAGCCTCTGCCTTGGCTGAGAAAATCGTTCATGGAACACAGGAAGATAAGGACAAATACCTAGAGTATTTGAAGGCCGGAAATTCGGATTATCCACTCAACGTGATCCGCAAGGCGGGTGTGGATATGGAAAAAGAAGACTACCTCAATGCAGCCTTTGAAGTCTTTGAACGCCGTCTCAATGAATTTGAAGCCTTAGTTGAAAAATTAGGATTGGCCTAAGATGGTAGAGTCTTACAGTAAAAATGCCAACCACAATATGCGTCGCCCAGTTGTCAAGGAGGAAATTGTCTCCTTCATGCGGGAGCGCCAAGCGCCGGTAACGGATGCTTTAAAAGAGCTAGAAGAATTTGCTCGGCGGGAAAATATTCCCATCATCCCTCATGAAACGGTCGCTTTCTTTCGTCTCTTTTTGCAGACCATGCAACCCAAGTCAATCTTAGAAATTGGGACGGCGATCGGCTTTTCGGCCCTCTTGATGGCAGAGCAAGTGCCTGATGCAAGGATTACAACCATTGATCGCAACGAGGAAATGATTGGTTTTGCCAAGGAAAACTTTGCTCGTTTGGACCAACGTAATCAAATCACCCTCTTAGAGGGTGACGCAGTGGACCTGCTAGAGCATATCGAGCAACGCTTTGACTTGATTTTTATGGATTCGGCTAAGTCCAAGTACATCGTCTTTCTTCCAGAAGTTCTCAAACGGTTGGAAGTCGGGGGAGTAGTGATTTTAGACGATATCTTCCAAGGGGGAGATGTGGCGCGTGATATTATGGAAGTCCGTCGTGGACAACGCACCATCTATCGAGGCTTGCAACGACTCTTTGACGCCACTTTGGACCATCCTGGCTTGACGGCCAGTCTGATTCCCCTTGGTGACGGTATTCTCATGATCCGCAAAAATCAGGAAGAAATTTCTTTGCCGACAGAAGAGTAGCTTTTAGTCTTATTTAAGTTATCCTTTTGAATTTGTGGTAAAATAGTAGCAGTGAATTTTAGAATGGAGAAATAAAGATGAAGAAAAAATTTGTAGCTGGAGCAGTTACCCTTTTATCCGTTGTAACGCTAGCAGCCTGTGCAAAAAGTGGCAGTGACAAGGATATCGTCACTATGAAGGGTGACACGATCACTGTTGGTGATTTCTATGATGAAATCAAACACAACCAAGGTGCACAACAATATCTTTTCCAAATGACCATTAATAAAGTCTTTGAAAAAGAATACGGCTCAAAAGTCTCAGACAAAGATGTTGAGAAAAAAGTTGATGAGCAGAAAAAACAATTGGGTGAAGCCTTCAATAGCTACCTCACTCAACAAGGGTTGACAGAAGAAACCAACAAACAACAAATCCGTAGTAACCTTTTGTTAGAGTATGCGGTTGACCAAGCTATTTCAAAAGAGTTGACAGACGAAGCTTATAAAAAAGCCTTTGAAAGCTATACACCAGAAATCACTGCAAATGTGATCAAAGTGGATTCAGAAGAAAAAGCCAATGAAGTTCTTGCAAGTGTAAAAGCTGAAGGCGCTGACTTTGCACAAATTGCCAAAGAAAATTCTACAGATGCTAGCACCAAAGAAAAGGGTGGAGAAATCAAATTTGACTCTGGAACAACAACTGTTCCAACCCGTGTCAAGGAAGCAGCATCTAAGCTTGATGTAAATGGTATTTCAGATGTCGTGATTGATCCTGCTAGTCAAAAAAGCGCTGGTGCCTACTATATCGTTAAAGTAACTAAGAAGGAAGAAAAAGGTTCTGACTGGAAGAAATACGAAAAACGTTTGAAAGAAATTTTGACCGCAGATCGTAAGAATGATGCTAACTTTATCCGTAGCATCATTGCCAAAGCAATGTCAAATGCCAATATCAAGGTCAAAGATGATGCCTTCAAGGCAACCTTTAACCAGTACATGCAAAATATTGGTGCAACAACAGGAGATAGCTCATCTTCTAAATAAGGATATTAGTTGACGGCCATTGTATTTATCTGTATAATGAGATAGTTGAGAATAAATCATTTAGAATCGGATGCAGAGAAGTGGCGGGGGTGCGAGCCATGGAAGAGGAATGATTTTGCTACTCAATGGAACAATTACATAATCGAATGAAGAATGACAAGTTCATTGAATGAAGGTGGTACCGCGGTTTTTCGCCCTTCGTTAGTGAGCTTGTCTTTTTTTCAGCATTTCTACCGGAGATTCTTTCTCATTGCAGAGAGAACTTAGTATGGATTTGCAGGAGGAAACTGATGAAAACGTATCTAGTCAAACAAAAGTTTCGACTTGGAGGGGAACGCTTTGATATCAAAAATGATCTGGGAATGGTAGAATACCAGGTAGAAGGTTCATTTTTGAAAATTCCCAAAACCTTTACGGTATTTGATGTGGAAGGCCAGAAGGTCAGCCATATCACGAAGAAGCCTTTTAGCCTCTTACCCCAATTCACTGTAGAATTAGCGGATGGCTCCAGTTTTTTCATTCGTAAAAAACTAACCTTACTCCGTGATAAGTACGATATTTCTAATTTAGGACTTCGCATCGAAGGCAATATCTGGGATTTGGATTTCAAGTTATTGGATGATCGCGACCAGCTGGTTGCAGAGATTAGCAAGCAAGTCTTTACCTTGACGTCGACTTATCAGGTATCCGTCTATGAAGAGGAATATGCTAATCTCGTGATTTCCTTGTGTCTTGCCATTGACTATGTAGAAATGATGGAAAATGGCTCCTAAGCCAATCAATAGAAACCATTAAATAGAGGAGAAAACATGAAACAATTATCTAGTGCACAAGTCCGCCAAATGTGGCTTGATTTCTGGGCGACCAAAGGTCACTCAGTAGAACCATCTGTTAGTTTGGTTCCAGTAAACGATCCAACCCTTTTGTGGATCAACTCAGGAGTTGCAACCCTTAAGAAATACTTTGACGGGACTATCATCCCTGAAAACCCACGGATTACCAATGCTCAAAAGGCTATCCGTACCAACGATATCGAAAATGTAGGGAAGACTGCTCGTCACCATACTATGTTTGAAATGTTGGGGAACTTCTCAATCGGGGATTACTTCCGTGACGAAGCCATTACATGGGCTTATGAGCTTTTGACAAGTCCTGAGTGGTTTGACTTCCCTAAAGACAAACTTTACATGACTTATTATCCAGATGACAAGGATTCATACAACCGCTGGATTGAAGTGGGCGTGGATCCAAGTCACTTGATCCCAATTGAAGACAACTTCTGGGAAATCGGTGCGGGACCTTCTGGACCAGATACAGAAATCTTCTTTGACCGCGGGGAAGCATTTGACCCAGAAAACATCGGTATTCGCCTTCTTGCAGAAGATATCGAAAACGACCGTTACATCGAAATATGGAACATTGTCTTGTCACAATTTAACGCTGACCCAGCTGTACCTCGTAGCGAGTACAAAGAATTGCCACACAAAAATATTGATACGGGCGCTGGTTTAGAGCGTTTGGTAGCGGTGATTCAAGGTGCCAAGACAAACTTTGAAACAGACCTCTTCATGCCAATCATTCGTGAAGTTGAGAAATTATCTGGTAAGGTCTACGACCAAGATGGCGACAACATGAGCTTTAAGGTGATTGCAGACCACATCCGTTCGCTTTCATTCGCGATTGGGGACGGTGCTCTTCCTGGAAATGAAGGTCGTGGCTATGTCCTTCGTCGTCTTCTCCGTCGTGCCTCTATGCATGGTCAAAAATTGGGTATCAATGAGCCTTTCCTTTACAAACTTGTTCCAACTGTTGGAAAAATCATGGAAAGCTACTACCCAGAAGTGCTTGAAAAACGTGACTTTATCGAAAAAATCGTCAAGAGCGAAGAAGAGTCATTTGCTCGTACCCTTCACTCAGGTCAACACTTTGCCCAAGGCATCGTAGCAGACTTGAAAGAAAAAGGACAATCTGTCATTGCTGGTCAAGATGTCTTTAAACTCTATGATACATACGGATTCCCAGTAGAGTTGACAGAAGAAATCGCTGAAGAAGCTGGTATGACGGTAGACCGTGAAGGTTTTGAAGCAGCCATGAAGGAACAACAAGAGCGTGCGCGTGCTTCAGCTGTTAAAGGCGGATCAATGGGGATGCAAAACGAAACCCTTCAAAACATCACTGTTGAGAGTGTCTTTAACTACAATGCTAGCCAATTGTCTTCTAAATTGGTGGCTATCGTAGCAGACAATGCGGAAGTAGAAGCTGTATCTGAAGGGACTGCATCACTGATCTTTGCAGAGACACCTTTCTACGCTGAAATGGGTGGACAAGTTGCTGACCATGGTCAGATCATGGATGCTGCAGGAAACGTCGTAGCGACAGTAACAGATGTACAAAAAGCACCAAATGGCCAACCACTTCATACCGTTGAAGTTCTTGCGCCACTTGCTTTGAACCAAGAATACACTTTGGCTATTGATACCAATCGTCGTCATCGTGTCATGAAGAACCACACAGCCACTCACTTGCTCCATGCGGCTCTTCACAATATCCTTGGCCACCATGCTACTCAAGCAGGATCACTTAATGAAGTGGAATTCTTACGCTTTGACTTCACTCACTTCCAAGCTGTGACTCCAGAAGAGTTGCGTGCTATTGAGCAACAAGTCAATGAGAAGATTTGGGAAGCCATCGCAGTGGAAACTGTTGAGACAGACATTGACACCGCTAAAGAAATGGGAGCGATGGCCCTCTTTGGTGAGAAATACGGTAAGGAAGTCCGTGTTGTCACTATCGGTGATTACTCTGTTGAGCTTTGTGGTGGTACCCACGTAGGTAATACTTCTGAAATTGGTCTCTTCAAGATTGTTAAAGAAGAAGGGATTGGATCAGGAACTCGTCGTATCTTGGCAGTGACTGGTAAGGAAGCCTTCGAAGCTTATCGTGAACAAGAAGACGCTCTGAAAGCAGTCGCAGCAACCTTGAAATCCCCTCAACTCAAGGAAGTTCCTCATAAGGTTGAAGGACTTCAAGAGCAACTTCGTCAATTGCAAAAAGAAAATGCAGAATTGAAGGAAAAAGCAACAGCAGCGGCAGCAGGTGATGTCTTCAAGAATGTTCAAGAAGCAAATGGGCACCGGTACATTGCCAGCCAAGTTTCAGTATCAGATGCAGGTGCTCTTCGTACCTTTGCGGATAACTGGAAACAAAAAGACTACTCTGATGTACTTGTTCTTGTTGCAGCCATCGGTGACAAGGTGAATGTCCTTGTAGCCAGCAAGACAAAAGAAGTCCATGCAGGCAATGTCATTAAAGAATTGGCTCCAATCGTCGATGGACGTGGTGGTGGTAAACCAGACATGGCCATGGCAGGAGGAAGCAACCAAGCGAAAATCCAAGAATTGTTGGATGCCGTAGCAGGTAAATTGTAATAATCGGAGAGGTTGGATGTTTGTCCAACCTCTTTTTTCAAAAAAGAAGCAGATCCAATTAGAAAAAATTGCAACAAAAAACCTTTCCGTCTGGAAAGGTTTTTGTCTTATAATCCGTAATTGTAGTCGTTATCCTGCATGGCTTCTACTTCACCGAGAAGGTAACCATTTCCGACTTGAGAGAAGAAGTCGTGGTTGGATGTTCCGGTTGAGATTCCGTTCATGACGATTGGGTTGACATCATCTGCTGAGTCTGGGAAAAGTGGATCTTGTCCCAAGTTCATGAGGGCTTTATTAGCATTGTAACGAAGGAAGGTCTTGACTTCCTCAGTCCAGCCCACACCATCATAGAGGCTCTCTGTGTAGCCTTCTTCATTTTCATAGAGGGTGTAGAGCAGGTCATACATCCACTCTTTGAGTTTTTCTTGTTCTTCTTCTGGTAATTCGTTAAATCCAAGTTGGAACTTGTAACCGATATAGGTTCCGTGAACAGATTCGTCCCGAATGATCAACTTGATGATTTCAGCGACGTTAGCCAACTTGTTATTTCCAAGATAGTAGAGTGGTGTAAAGAAACCAGAATAGAAGAGGAAGGTTTCAAGGAAAACGCTGGCGACTTTCTTTTCAAGGGGAGTCCCATTGAGGTAGATTTCGTTGATGATTTCTGCCTTCTTTTGAAGGAAAGGATTGGTGTTGGTCCATTCGAAAATCTCTTCGATTTCTGACTTGGTATTCAAGGTCGAAAAGATAGATGAGTAAGACTTAGCATGGACAGATTCCATGAATTGGATGTTGTTAAAGACAGCTTCTTCATGAGGAGTACGAATATCTGCACGAAGGGCTTGCACACCCGTTTCGGATTGCATGGTATCCAAGAGTGTCAATCCACCAAAGACTTTACCAACCAAGTCTTTTTCTTTGAGGGATAATTTTCTCCAGTCATCCAAGTCGTTTGACAAAGGAATACGTGTATCCAACCAGAATTGTTCGGTTAGCTTTTCCCAAGTAGATTTATCGATGACATCTTCGATGGCATTCCAGTTAATGGCTTTGTAGTAAGTTTCCATTTGAAATCTCTTTCTTTTTCTAATTCATTCGATCATACAATCATTATTATTCTAACACAATTGTTAGAATACCGCACAAAAAGTCGGCGAACCGACTTTTTGGTAGCAATGGATCAGAGTGTCTTAGATGACACAGCTTTCACATTGGTTCGCGCCAACTTCTCCACCATCATCGGTAAAGGTACGGACGTAGTAGATAGACTTGATACCCTTGTTAAAGGCGTAGTTGCGAAGGATAGACAAGTCACGAGTGGTTTGTTTGTTTTCAGTTTTCCATTCGTAAAGGCCTTTTGGAATATCACTGCGCATGAAGAGAGTCAGTGAGAGTCCTTGGTCTACGTGCTCAGTTGCCGCAGCATAGACATCGATGACTTTTCGCATATCCATGTCATAGGCAGAAGTGTAGTAAGGAATGGTTTCTGTTGACAAACCAGCAGCAGGATAGTAGATCTTACCGATTTTCTTTTCTTGTCGTTCTTCAATCCGTTGTGTAATTGGGTGGATAGAAGCAGATACGTCATTGATGTAGCTGATGGAACCATTTGGTGCGACAGCTAGGCGGTTTTGGTGGTAAAGACCATCTGCCTTGACTTTATCACGCAGTTCAGCCCAATCTTCTGCACTTGGGATAAAGATATCTTTAAAGAGTTCTTTGACGCGATCAGATTTTGGTACAAATTCTCCAGTCGTGTACTTATCAAAGTAAGTACCGTTGGCATAGTCTGATTTTTCAAAGTTGTGGAAGGTAACGCCACGTTCACGCGCGATGTTGTTGGATTCTACGAGGGTCCAGTAGTTCATGAGCATGAAGTAGATGCTGGTGAACTCAACAGACTCAGGTGATCCATACTCGATCAATTGTTGCGCAAGGTAGCTGTGAAGTCCCATAGCACCAAGACCAAAGGTATGCGCTTGGCTGTTTCCGTGGTCAATAGTTGGAACGGCCACGATATGAGAACTATCGGTGACGAAGGTCAAAGCACGAACCATAGCACGAATCGAACGTCCAAAATCAGGTGAGGTCATCATGTTGACTACGTTGGTTGAACCAAGGTTACATGAGACGTCAGTTCCCATTTTAATGAATTCTTGAGCATCGTTGATTAAGCTTGGTTCTTGAACCTGGAGGATCTCTGAACACAAGTTACTCATGATGATTTTTCCATCAACTGGGTTTGCCCGGTTAGCAGTATCGATGTTGACCACATAAGGATAGCCAGATTCTTGTTGCAATTTAGAAATTTCAGTTTCCAAATCACGCGCCTTAATTTTTGTCTTGCGGATGTTTGGATTAGCAACCAACTCATCGTATTTTTCAGTGATGTCGATGTAGTTGAATGGCACTCCGTATTCACGTTCTACAGAGTAAGGGCTGAAGAGATACATTTCTTCATTCTTACGAGCCAATTCGTAGAACTTATCTGGCACGACGACCCCAAGTGAAAGGGTCTTAACACGAACCTTTTCATCGGCATTTTCTTTCTTAGTAGAAAGGAAGGCGATGATGTCTGGGTGGAAGACGTTGAGGTAAACAACCCCGGCCCCTTGGCGTTGTCCCAATTGGTTAGAGTATGAGAAACTATCTTCAAAGAGTTTCATGACTGGTACGACCCCAGAAGCGGCTCCTTCATAGCCCTTGATCGGTGCTCCAGCTTCACGAAGGTTGCTGAGGGAAATTCCTACCCCACCACCGATACGAGACAGTTGAAGGGCAGAGTTGATAGAACGTCCGATCGCATTCATATCATCGGTTACCTGGATCAAGAAACATGAAACCAATTCCCCACGGCGGGCACGTCCAGCATTTAAGAAAGAAGGAGTAGCCGGTTGGTAGCGTTGGTGAATGATTTCATTTGCGATGTCTTTCGCAATTTCTTCATTTCCATCCGCAAAGTAGAGAGAATTGAAGAAGACGCGGTCTTCCATGCTTTCGAGATAGTACTCTCCATCATTTGTTTTCAGAGCATACTGGTTATAGAATTTATAGGCAGCCATGAAGGACTTGAATTGGAAGTTTTGATCTTTGATAAACTGGGCCAATTCTTCCAAAAATTCAGGACGGTACTTCTGAATGAAGGCTGTTTCGATATAGTTGTGTTCAATAAGGTAGTTGATTTTATCCGTTATTGAATCAAAGGCCATGGTATTTGGCACAACATTTTCTTTGAAGAAAGCATCCAAGGCTTCTTTATCTTTATGAAGCATGATTTGACCGTTAACTGGACGGTTGATTTCATTATTAAGACGGAAGTAGGTTACGTCTTCAAGTGATTTTAATCCCATAATGTTCCTTTTTCTAATTCAAAAACAAAGGGGAGGCAAGCTCCCCTGTACAAGTAAAAGGGCTAGGGGAATACTGTAGTCGAGAGCTACAGTATTCCATTCCCTAGACCAATCAGATCCTGTTTGATAGTTTTAAGATAATTTCTTGAGCTTAGCTGGTTGGAAGCCAGAGAAGACTTCATCTGCCGTTTGGATAACTGGTGCAGCGTTGAAACCAAGGTTCTTCACATGGTCTACAAACTCAGGTTGCTCATCTAGATTAATTTCACGGTATTCAACGTGATTGGTATCTAAAAAACGTTTGGTCATTTTACATTGAACGCAATTATTTTTTGAATAAATTGTCACCATAATGTGATCTAACTCCTCTAAATTCATAAATCTGTATCTAGTATAAACAAAAGGTTTTTCCTTGTCAAGAGTTTTAACTAAATATTGTGCACGTAAATTAACTATATCGGAGTATACCACAATATGTAGTATTGTAAGAATTAGTGAAAATTGAGGAAAACGTGATAAAATATAGGTTTTTTAAGTCAAAGGAATTCGAACTATTTTCCTAAAATTCTATATACTGTGTCCCTGAAAGCAATTCTATTTATTTAATAGAAGAAAGTAAAAAAAGTAGTTTAAAAGAAGAGAAAAAATGAGTGCTTCCTGTAAGTATTTTCAGTAAGTGTGTGATAAAAATCTTGAAAAATAATGAAGAAGATGATATAATAGCAAATTGTAAGGGTTATCACAGATAACTCAAAAACTAATTTTAAAAGGAGAGTCAAACTATGGCTTCTAAAGATTTCCACATCGTGGCAGAAACAGGTATCCACGCACGTCCAGCAACTTTGTTGGTTCAAACTGCTAGCAAATTTGCTTCAGATATTACTCTTGAATACAAAGGTAAATCAGTTAACTTGAAATCAATCATGGGTGTTATGAGCCTTGGTGTTGGTCAAGGAGCTGACGTTGTAATCTCAGCTGAAGGTGCTGACGCTGCTGATGCTCTTGCAGCAATCGCTGAAACAATGGAAAAAGAAGGATTGGCATAAACATGACAGAAATGCTTAAAGGAATTGCAGCATCTGATGGTGTTGCCGTTGCTAAGGCATATCTACTTGTTCAACCCGACTTGTCATTTGAAACGATCTCAGTTGAAGATACAAATGCAGAAGAAGCTCGTTTGGATGCAGCTCTTGAAGCTTCACAGAACGAGCTTTCTCTTATTCGGGAGAATGCAGTAGCGAGCCTTGGTGAGGAAGCAGCACAAGTATTTGATGCTCACATGATGGTTCTTTCTGACCCTGAAATGGTTGGTCAAATCAAGGAAACAATTCGCACGAAGAAGGTGAATGCTGAGGCTGGTTTAAAAGAAGTCACAGACATGTTTATCACCATCTTTGAAGGAATGGAAGATAACCCATACATGCAAGAGCGTGCAGCAGATATTCGCGACGTGACCAAACGTGTTCTTGCAAACTTGCTTGGTAAGAAATTGCCAAACCCTGCAACCATCAATGAAGAAGCAATCGTGGTTGCGCATGACTTGACTCCATCCGATACCGCTCAATTGAACAAACAGTTCGTTAAAGCCTTTGTTACAAATATTGGTGGACGTACAAGTCATTCAGCGATCATGGCGCGTACACTTGAAATTGCAGCGGTTCTTGGTACAAACAACATTACAGATCTTGTAAAAGATGGTGATGTGTTGGCTGTATCTGGAATTACTGGTGAAGTTGTTATCAACCCAAGTGAAGAGCAAATCGCTGAATTTAAAGCAGCTGGTGAAGCTTACGCTAAACAAAAAGCTGAATGGGCTCTTTTGAAAGATGCCAAAACTGTTACTGCAGATGGCAAACACTTCGAGTTGGCTGCTAACATCGGTACACCTAAAGACGTTGAAGGTGTGAACGAAAATGGTGCAGAAGCTGTTGGTCTCTATCGTACTGAATTCTTGTACATGGATTCTCAAGACTTCCCAACTGAAGATGACCAATACGAAGCATACAAAGCAGTTCTTGAAGGTATGAACGGTAAACCTGTTGTCGTTCGTACAATGGATATCGGTGGGGATAAAGAACTTCCTTACTTCGATCTTCCTAAAGAAATGAACCCATTCTTGGGTTACCGTGCGTTGCGTATCTCTATCTCTGAAACAGGTAACCAAATGTTCCGTACACAATTGCGTGCTTTGCTTCGTGCATCTGTTCACGGTAAATTGCGGATCATGTTCCCAATGGTTGCATTGTTGACAGAGTTCCGTACAGCTAAAGGTATTCTGGAAGAAGAAAAAGCGAAATTGGTTGCTGAAGGTGTTGCCGTTGCTGACGACATCGAAGTAGGGATCATGATTGAAATCCCAGCAGCAGCGATGTTGGCTGATCAATTCGCCAAAGAAGTTGACTTCTTCTCAATTGGTACAAACGACTTGATCCAATACACAATGGCTGCTGACCGTATGAACGAACAAGTTTCATACCTTTACCAACCATATAACCCATCTATCCTTCGTTTGATCAACAATGTGATTAAAGCGGCTCACGCTGAAGGTAAATGGGCTGGTATGTGTGGTGAAATGGCCGGTGACCAAACTGCTGTTCCACTTCTTGTCGGAATGGGCTTGGATGAGTTCTCAATGTCAGCTACATCTGTCCTTCGTACACGTAGCTTGATGAAGAAACTTGACACAGCTAAGATGCAAGAATACGCTAATCGTGCTCTTACTGAATGTTCAACCATGGAAGAAGTGCTTGAACTTTCTAAAGAATACGTGAACGTAGACTAATTGATGCAAAAATCTGATAAAAGTTATCACCTTGGAAGAGGTGGTGGCTTTTTTATTTTACCCCTCTATTTGTATCTTTAAATGAGTATCTGAACAAAAATGGAGTTGTTGTCGTTATATCAAAACAAAAAATCTAAATTTTCTAAAAATTTTCGGAAATAGCTTTAATTACAATTATTTTTATAGTATAATGTTAGAAAGATAGTTTGAAAACTGAACAATTCTGAATATATTTTAGGAAATTTCAGGGAGAAAATGGAAGTTTCAAATTATTTTCATAAATTTTCATCGTATTATTCAAGAAAAAATCTTGAATATTTCAACTATTTATAGTAGAATAATACTATTAGGAAGCGCTTACATAAAAGCGAGAGAGGTGAGTGAATGGATACGAAACAAGCATTGTATACATTTGGAACCGGGGAGAACTTTCATCTTCAACATTATCTAGGGGCTCATAAAGAGCAAGTAGATGGTGTGGAAGGGTATAGTTTCCGTGTATGGGCTCCAAATGCTCAGGCAGTACACCTAGTAGGTGATTTTACCCAATGGGAAGAAAATGAAATTCCTATGGTAAGAAACGAAGCTGGTGTTTGGGAAGTTTTTACAACTGCACCTCAAGTTGGCGATATCTATAAGTTCCATGTTACAAGACAAAATGGCCACCGCTTGATGAAGGTGGATCCTTTAGCAGTTCGCATGGAAAAACGTCCAGGAACAGGAGCGGTTATTACAGATATTCCGGAACGGAAATGGAAAGATGGACTCTGGATGGCCAGACGGAGAAAACTTGGCTTTAGATCTCGTCCAGTAAATATCTATGAAGTTCATGCTGGTTCTTGGAAACGAAATGAAGATGGAAGTCCCTATTCATTTGCTCAGTTGAAGGAAGACTTGATTCCTTACTTGGTAAAAATGAACTATACCCATGTGGAGTTCATGCCAGTGATGGCTCACCCGCTTGGGCTTAGTTGGGGCTATCAATTGATGGGTTACTTTGCCTTAGAGCATACCTACGGAACACCGGAAGAGTTTCAAGATTTCGTGGAAGCTTGTCACTTGAATAACATTGGGGTGATTGTGGACTGGGTGCCGGGACACTTTACCATCAATGATGATGCCTTGGCTTATTACGATGGGACACCAACCTTTGAATACCAGGATCACCATCGTGCCCACAACTATGGCTGGGGAGCTTTGAATTTCGACCTAGGGAAAAACCAGGTCCAATCCTTCCTCATCTCTAGTGTGAAGTTCTGGATTGAGTTTTATCATTTGGATGGAATTCGGGTCGATGCGGTCAGCAACATGCTTTACTTAGACTATGATAGTGGTCCATGGACACCAAATATCGATGGTGGAAATCTCAACTATGAGGGAATTCATTTCCTTAAGCGGATGAATGCTGTGATTAAATCAGAACATCCGGATGTCATCATGGCAGCGGAGGAAAGTTCATCTGGCACCAAGATCACTGGTCCAGAAGAGTATGGTGGTTTAGGATTTGACTACAAGTGGAATATGGGTTGGATGAATGATATCCTCCGCTTCTACGAGGAAGATCCTATTTATCGGAAATTTGATTTCAACTTGGTGACCTTTAGCTTTATGTATGTTTTCTCTGAAAACTTCTTGTTGCCATTCTCTCATGATGAAGTGGTCCACGGGAAGAAGAGTCTCATGCATAAGATGTGGGGAGATCGCTACAACCAGTTCGCTGGCTTGCGAAACCTCTTGACCTATCAGATTTGTCACCCAGGCAAGAAATTGCTCTTCATGGGTTCAGAGTTCGGCCAATTCTTAGAATGGAAGTCTGAAGAACAGCTAGAATGGTCCAATCTGGATGATGAGATGAACCGCAAGATGCAAGAGTTTACTTCACAGCTCAATCAATTCTACAAAGACTATAAGATGCTCTGGGAAATTGATGATAGCTATGATGGTATTGAGATTATTGATGCAGATAACCGAGATCAAAGTGTCTTGACCTTTACTCGTAAGGATAAAAAAGGAAATCATCTGCTTTGTATCTTTAATATGGCACCAGTAGAGCGCAAGGACTTTACAGTCGGTGTCCCTGTTGCTGGGGTCTATGAAGAAATTTGGAATACAGAATTAGAGAAATGGGGAGGTGTCTGGAAAGAGCACAACCAGGAAGTGAAGACTCAAGAGGGATTATGGAAAGATTATCCACAAACCTTGACCTTCACCTTACCGGCTCTTGGAGCTAGTGTATGGAAAGTGAAACGAAAACTTCGTTCCAATGTGTCTAAAACAAAAAAATAGTTGTTGGTGATCTACTGATCGCAGTCTATGATCCCATTCCTAACTCTGTAGAAGAAGCCACGGTGCCTCTCCTCAGAAGTAGGAAGAAGGTCTCGTCAATCCAAAAAGGAGTAATCAATGAAGAATGAAATGCTAGCTCTGATCCTTGCTGGTGGGCAAGGAACTCGCCTTGGAAAACTCACTCAAAGCATTGCCAAACCTGCAGTGCAATTTGGGGGACGTTATCGTATTATTGACTTTGCCTTATCCAACTGTGCCAACTCGGGTATCCACAATGTTGGCGTGATTACTCAGTATCAACCGCTTGCCTTAAATAACCATATTGGAAATGGTTCCAGTTGGGGTCTTGATGGTATTAATACTGGGGTTTCTATCCTTCAACCTTATTCTGCAAGTGAAGGAAATCGTTGGTTTGAAGGAACAAGTCATGCGATTTTCCAAAACATCGACTACATCGATAGCATCAATCCAGAGTATGTGTTGATCCTTTCTGGAGACCATATCTACAAGATGGACTATGACGACATGCTTCAGTCTCACAAAGATCACAATGCCAGCCTTACAGTAGCTGTATTGGATGTGCCTTTAAAAGAAGCTAGCCGTTTCGGAATTATGAATACGGATGCCAACAATCGAATTGTCGAATTTGAAGAAAAACCTGCAGAGCCAAAATCAACAAAAGCTTCTATGGGGATTTACATTTTTGACTGGTCTCGTCTTCGCAACATGCTAGTGGCCGCAGAGAAGAGTGATATCGATATGTCTGACTTTGGTAAAAACGTTATTCCAACTTACCTTGAATCTGGAGAAAGTGTCTATGCTTATGAATTCAATGGCTATTGGAAAGACGTGGGGACTATTGAATCTCTCTGGGAAGCGAATATGGAATATATTGATCCAAACAATGCCTTGGACAGCCGGGATCGTCACTGGAAGATTTATTCTCGTAACTTGATTTCACCACCAAACTTCTTTGGCGAACATGCCCATATTGAAGATTCCTTGGTAGTGGATGGGTGCTGGGTAGACGGAACAGTAAAACGCTCTATCCTGTCTACGGAAGCACAAGTTCGTAAAGGTGCAGTCGTTGAAGATTCTGTTATCATGAGTGGTGCCATTATCGGTCAAGGTGCTGTGATTAAACGTGCTATTATCGGTGAAGGAGCAGTTGTTTCAGAAGGTGTTGTCATCGATGGAACGGAAGAAGTACAAGTCGTTGGATATAACGAAAAAGTGGGGGTAGCAACAGATGAAGATTGATAAGTATTCAGCTATTTTAGGAAACACAGTAGGCTTCCATGATATGTCGTCATTGACAGATCATCGTCCTGTTGCCAGTCTGCCATTTGATGGGAAATATCGCTTGATTGACTTCCCGCTTTCTAGCCTCGCTAATGCAGGGATTCGTAGTGTATTTGGTATCTTCCAGCAAGAAAATATCAGTTCCGTCTTTGACCATATTCGCTCTGGTCGTGAGTGGGGCTTGTCAACTCTCTTGAGTCACTACTATCTCGGTATCTACAACACTCCAGTAGAAAGTTCAAACGTTGGTAAAGAATACTACGAGCAACTCTTGACCTATTTGAAACGCTCTGGTTCGAACCAGACAGTCGCTCTTAACTGTGATATCTTAGTAAACATTGATTTGAACCAAGTCTTCCACTTGCACAATACCGTTGACAGACCAATCACAGTGGTCTACAAGAAAATGAATCAACGAGATATCTCGGAAGTAAATGCCATCTTAGATATTGATGAGACAGATCATGTGACTGGTCAAAAATTGTTTGAAGGTCAAGATCCAGAAGCTCTCTACAATATGTCAACAGATATCTTTATCGTGGATACTCCTTGGTTGATTGAAAAATTGGAGCAAGAGGTTCACAAAGAACATCCAGAAAAATTGCGTTATATCCTACGTGATTTAGCGGTTGAATATGGAGCATTCGCATTCGAATACACTGGCTATATTGCCAATATTCACTCTGTTGAATCCTACTACCGCGCTAATCTTGACATGTTGGAAACTCAGAAATTCATGTCACTCTTCTCCCCAAATCAAAAGATTTATACTAAGGTGAAAAACGAAGAGCCAACTTACTATGCGGCTGGTTCGCAAATCAAGAATTCGCAATTTGCCTCAGGAAGCATTGTCGAAGCTTTGGTACATGATTCTGTTATTTCTCGTCGTGTTCATCTCCATAAGGGGGCAGAAATTCGTAGCAGTCTCTTGTTCCCAGGTGTTGTTGTCCATGAGGGAGCAGTCGTAGAGCATGCGATTCTTGACAAGGGTGTCGTAGTTGAAACTGGCGTTACCATTCGTGGAACCAAAGAGGCACCTCTTGTGATTAAAAAAGGTGCTGTGATTACAGAGGATATTGGATAATGAAATTATTGTTTGTTGCAGCTGAAGGAGCTCCTTTCTCAAAAACAGGGGGCTTGGGAGATGTCATTGGAGCACTCCCTAAATCCTTGGCTAAAAAAGGCCATGATGTTCGTGTCGTCCTCCCCTACTACGACATGGTAGAGGCGAAATTTGGCGACCAAGTTGAAGATGTGCTACACTTCGAGACCAGAGTGGGATGGAGAAGTGAATACGTTGGTGTGAAACGCATCTATCGTGATGGTGTCACCTTCTATTTTATTGATAACCAGAAATATTTCTTTAGAGGACATGTCTACGGAGATTTTGATGATGGCGAGCGCTTTGCCTACTTCCAATTGGCAACGCTGGAGATGATGGAACGAGTCGACTTCATTCCAGATATTATCCATGTTCATGATTATCATACCGCCATGATTCCTTTCCTTCTTAAGGAAAAATACCGTTGGATTCAAGCTTACAATGGTATTAAGTCTGTCTTGACCATCCATAATCTAGAGTTCCAAGGGCAGTTTGACCCAGGAATGCTGTGGGATTTATTTGGAGTTGGATTTGAACGCTATGAAGATGGGACCCTTCGTTGGAAGGATTGCTTGAACTGGATGAAGGCCGGGATCCTCTATGCTGATCGTGTGACCACTGTTTCACCAAGTTACGGTTATGAAATCATGACGGCTGAATATGGTTGCGGACTCGATCAAATCTTGCGGATGGAATCTGGTAAATTAACGGGGATTGTGAATGGAATCGATACAGACCTCTACAATCCTGAGACAGATCCCCTCTTGACCTATCATTTCAGTAAAGATGATTTATCAGGGAAAGCAGCAAGTAAGCGGGCTCTTCAGGAACGTGTCGGACTTCCAGTACGTGATGATGTTCCCTTGTTTGGGATTGTCTCTCGTTTGACCCGCCAAAAAGGCTTTGACGTGGTGGTTGAAGAACTCCACAACCTTCTACAAAAGGATATCCAAATCGTTCTTTTGGGTACAGGAGATCCTGGCTTTGAGCAAGCCTTTGCTTGGTTTGGTCAAGCTTATCCAGATAAACTTTCTGCTAACATCATGTTTGACGTGCAGTTGGCGCAAGAAATCTATGCTGCTTCGGATGTTTTCTTGATGCCAAGCCGATTTGAACCATGTGGACTTTCTCAAATGATGGCTATGCGCTACGGTACCTTGCCATTGGTTCACGAGGTAGGGGGACTGCGTGATACAGTGCAAGCCTATAATGTCATCGATGGCAGTGGTACTGGATTTAGCTTTAACAACCTATCTGGTTATTGGTTAAACTGGGCTGTTGATCAAGCTTTGACAGTCTATACTCATGATAAAAATGCTTGGTACGGTCTTCAAAGAGAAGCTATGAGCCGTGATTTCTCTTGGGATACGGCTAGTCAACACTATGCGGATCTCTATCAGTCCTTGTAAAATAAATCTCTAAAAACGCCTATTTCTAGGCGTTTTTTTGCTGCGAAGAAAGGAAGAGGCACTACTTAAATATAAGAAGTAAAAAAAGGGAAGAAATCTGAGTAAGATAAGTTGCTAAAAGCTGAGAAAAAAGATAAGATAGGTAAAGGTAAAAAATCACAGGAAGCTGGTTTAGGGAAAGCCCTGACCTTCTCCAAAAATAAATGAGACTTCCTATGATTTACAAATATTACTATGTAGGAAGTTATAGGATGAAACAAAGAAGACAAGCTTTTGAAAAGATTACCAAGTATTCGATTCGGAAATTATCCGTCGGAGTGGGTCCGGTTGCTATTGGAGCCCTTCTTTTTGCAGGGAGTGTATTAGGAGCGCCTTCTGTACAAGCTGATCAATTCACGGCAGAAGCGACAGTTCATATGGGGTATGTCACGGAAAATGAGTTGACCCCTGAGGAACAAGCGCAGGTGATTCGTGCTATTCCTGAAGAATATCAAAATGAAGATACCTTTTATTTGGTCTATAAGAAGAAAACACCTAGTCAAGGGATACTGCCACAAACAGGGACGACCGAATTGGCGATTGCTGGCCTTAGTTTAGCGACTGCCTCTTTAGCAGTTCTTTTGCTGTCCAAAAAACACCGCAAAAAAGTAATGGGACTCCTATTAATTGGTTCCATGGGGCAAAGTCTGCTCTTATCTATTGATGCCGCAGCCTTGCAAAATATTGAATTAGCAAGCTACAATCAAACTCTTTCAATTGCAAGCAGTAAAGAACTAGCCAATGGTGTCATTCCGATTGAAGGCTATGACTATGTTGGCTACCTTCGTTGTCCAGTTGATCCAAGAGCTACGGGCCAAGAACCTCATGTAAGAGTGGAAGAGAAGCCAGTATCCCAACCTGCAACAGAAGGAAAGACTCTATCTCAGGTAACACCTGAAGAGGGTCCTGCATTCCCTATAGTGGACAAGCCAAATGTTGAAGTTTCAACAGAAATTATTCCGTTTGAAACGGTAGAACAAGCAGATCCTACTTTAGCAAAAGGTCAAACAGCAGTTTTAAGAGCTGGACAAAATGGTGAACAGACTGTTTTTACAGAAGTAAGTACGGTAAATGGTCAGGAAGTTCGCAAGGTAGTTGAAAGCAAGGTTACTAAAGAAGCAGTTTCACAAATTCTTGCTGTCGGGACAAAAGAAGATGCCCAACCAAGTCCACAACCTGTCCCAGTGGTCATAGCAAAGGGAACTCAGGAAGAAGGTCATGTGGGTGAAGCTCCTGTTCAACCGGAGAACCCAGCCTATACAGGCCTAGTAGAAGCTAAGGGAACACAGGAAGAAGGCCATGTGGGTGAAGCTCCTGTTCAACCGGAGAATCCAGCCTATACAGGTGTGGTGGAAGCAAAAGGGACACAAGAAGAAGGTCATGTAGGCGAAGCTCCTATTCAACCGGAGAACCCAACCTATCAAGTAACGGAAGGGACAGTGACGGAGACAGAAACGGTAATCCTTCCATATGAAACAGAGTATGTAACGGACGCCAATCGTTACACCGATGAAGAAAGCCTTCTTCAGAAAGGCGAGGCTGGTAGTCAGGAGATTCGTCGTGTTTATAAAACAGTCAATGGCGAGAAAGTTGGAGAACCCCTCAGCACGACAACTGAAACGGTAAAAGCTCCTGTGACAGAAAAAATTAGTCGTGGGACTAAGGCTATTGAAGGCCAAACAGAGGATGTTTCGTTTGAGGAAATTCCATTTAAGACGGTAACCGAACAAGATGCCACCTTGCTAAAAGGAACTGAAAGGGTTTCTCAAGCCGGTAAGAATGGGAAGAAGAAAATCACCAAGGTCTACAAGACCATCAAGGGAGTTAAAACTGCGGATGCCCCAACGGTTACGGAGGGAGTAGTTGAACAAGCTCAAGATCGGATCATTCAACAAGGGACCAAAGAACTTGAAAAGCCAACTTTAACCTTGACCCAGGTCGATAAGGAAGAATTGAAGCGCAGTGCCAAAGCTACTTATCGTTTGGATAAACCAGACGGTGTGAGCATCAAGTCTATCCAAGCTGTATTGAAGAAGGGTGATCAAGTGGTGAAAACTTTTGCCCTTTCTGAGACGGATTTAGCGGCTGCTTTATCAGACTTAGACTACTACAAGGATTACACGCTCGCAACGACCATGGTCTATGACCGTGGAAATGGGGATGAAAAAGAAGTTCTCAAGGAAGAACCGCTAAGACTTGACCTTAAAAAAGTTGAAGTCAAAAACATCAAGGAAACCAGTCTGATTAGCGTGGATGACCAAGGCCTTGAGACCGATCGTAGCCTCTTGTCAGAAACACCTTCAGATGTGAAACCTTATTACTTAAAGGTTACCACCCATGATAATAAGGTCACAAAACTGGCTGTTGATAAAATTGAAGAAGTGACGGTAGATGGCGCGACCCTCTACAAAGTAACAGCCAAAGCTCCAGATTTGGTCCAACGGACTGCAGACAACCAGTTCAATGAGGACTATGTCCACTATATTGCGAAACCAAAAGCTCATGAAGGTGATGTCTACTACAATTTCAACGAACTTGTAAAAGCCATGCAAGCCAATCCGACTGGTATCTTTAAGCTTGGTAGCAATATGAATGCGGCCAATGTGCCAGCAGCAGGGAAATCCTATGTGACTAATGCCTTCAAGGGGATTTTGGAAAGTACGGATGGAAATACATTTGCCATCCATAATATCACGCGACCACTGTTTGGGAACATCGAAGGTGGCTCGGTTAAGAATCTCTTGCTTGAAAATGTTGCGATTGACCTGCCTGGAGTTGATCGAGTAGCCCCAATCGCAGGTGTCATCAAAAACAATGCAACTGTTGAAAATGTTAAAGTAACAGGAAGTGTTGTTGGGAACAATGACGTAGCAGGGATCGTCAATAAAATTGATGGCAGTGGGAAGGTCAGCAATGTTGCCTTTATCGGTAAACTGCACGCTGCTGGTAACAAAGGTGGCTATCTAGCGGGTGTTGTTGGCGAGAACTGGAAAGGTGTTGTTGAAAAAGCTTACGTTGATGCTGAAATCACTGGGAACAAAGCCAAAGCGGCAGGTCTCGTTTATTCCTCTCAAAATGGTGGAAATAACCACACAGTAGGTAAAGAAGGGGTTCTCAGAAATTCAGTTGCTAAAGGTTCTATCGAACTAAAAGAAGCTGTTCAGTCTGGTGGATTGCTGGGTACCAACTGGGCCTTGGGTGCTATTGAAGACAACATCACCATGATGAAAATCAAAACTGGTGAGATGGTCTTTGGTCACTCAGATATCGACGCAGATGATTATTTCACTTATTCAAGAACCAAGCGCAATTACAGTGTGGAAGGCGTGAGTGAAGGGAAGAAAAGCTTTAACAACTCCCGTAAAATCCCTAGCATCTCGCTGGCAGAAGCTGAGCAGAAAATCGATGCAATGGGAATCACTGCTGATAAATTTACCAGCAGTAAACCGATTGAAGATACACTCAATCACCTTGTTAACAAAGACGATCAATACAAGGCCATCACTGGTTACGATGCGACTCGTGAGCTAGCTTACCGCAATATTGCTAAATTGCAACCTTTCTACAACAAAGAATGGATTGTCGACCAAGGGAATAAACTGGCTGCAACGAGTCCTCTCTTGACCAAGGAAGTTTTGTCTGTGACCGCTATGAAGGGCAATGATTTTGTCACGGAACTAGCTGATGCTGATCACATCCTGATCCACTACGCAGATAAGACCAAAGATATCTTCAGCATTTCACCGAAAGAGTCTAAGGTCAAACAAGTCAAAGAGTACAGTGTAGCGGAGCTCGGTGAAGTAGTCTACACGCCGAATATGGTGGACAAAGACCGTAGTGATCTCATTAGTGCCATTGTTGAAAAATTAAGTCCAGTCGAATTGCAATCGGATCCAATTTACACCCATCTTGGTCGAACAGGTCCTAACAAAGTCAATGCTATTAAGAACCTTTACCTCGAGGAGAGTTTCCAAGAAGTCAAGGACAATCTGACTCACTTTGTCAAACAACTGGTTGAAAACCAAGACCATCAATTGAACACGGATGAGGCTGCTAAACGGGCCCTTATCAAGAAAGTTGATGACAACAAGGCCGCTGTTCTTTTGGGTCTCTCTTACCTCAACCGCTATTATGGAGTGAAGTTTGATGATGTCAATCTTAAGCAGCTCATGTTGTTCAAGCCAGACTTCTATGGGAAGAATGTCGATGTTTTAGACCGCTTGATCGAAATTGGTTCAAAAGAAGACTACATCAAAGGGACTCGTACCCATGATGCTTTCCGAGAAGTAGTTGCTAAGCATACTCGCTCTGGAAATCTCAATGATTTCTTGCAATACAACATGGAACTCTTCACAAAAGAGACAGACTTGAACGATTGGTTTATCAAAGCAACCAAAGACAATGTCTATATTGTGGAGCCTGAGACGACCAATCCAGCGTTCGCATCTGCTAAGCATAGAGCCTATGAGGGCTTAAACAATGATGTTCACGGTAAAATGATCTTGCCACTCTTGAACTTAAAAGATGCCCATATGTTCTTGATTTCAACCTACAATACCATGGCCTATAGTTCATTCGAGAAATATGGTAAGAACACGGAAGCAGAGCGGAATGCCTTCAAAGCGGAAATTGACAAGGTGGCGAAAGGCCAACAGAATTATCTCGATTTCTGGTCACGTCTAGCAACGGATAAGGTTCGCAATCAGCTCTTGAAGAGCAACAATATGGTGCCGACCCCTGTTCTTGATAACCAAAACTACAAGGGCATTAGTACAGATCGCTATGGACATACCAACAATGGCAAAGATGTGGCTCCAATCCGTGAATTGTATGGTCCAACCGATCGTTACCATGCGACAGATTGGCGCATGGGAGCAGTGGCGCGAATTTACGGAAATCCTTATAAAGACGACTCTGTCTTCTTCATGGTGACCGATATGATTAGTGACTTTGGGGTCTCTGCCTTTACCCACGAAACGACGCACGTCAATGACCGCATGGTTTACTTAGGTGGTTGGAGACACCGCGAAGGAACCGATATTGAAGCCTTTGCCCAAGGCATGCTCCAAACGCCATCTTTATCCAATCCAAATGGGGAATACAAGGCCCTAGGTCTCAATATGGCCTATGAACGTCCTAACGATGGAAACCAATGGTACAATACCAATCCAAATGACCTCATCTCACGTGAGGACATTGATCGCTACATGAAAGGTTATAACGACACCCTCATGCTTCTGGATTACCTAGAAGGAGAAGCTGTCCTCAACAAAGGCAGTCAGGCATTAAACAATGCTTGGTTCAAGAAGGTTGACAAGCAATACCGAGGGGCAAACACCAAGAATCAATTTGATAAGGTGCGTCCTTTGAGTGATGAGGAAAAAGCCATCACCTTACATACAGTTGATGACCTTATCACCAACAACTTCATGACCAATCGAGGTCCTGGTAATGGAGTCTATAATCCATCTGACTTTGGTTCAGCCTATGTGACTGTACCGATGATGACTGGTATCTATGGTGGGAACACCAGTGAAGGGGCCCCAGGAGCCATGTCCTTCAAACACAATACCTTCAGAATCTGGGGTTACTTTGGCTATGAAAAAGGCTTCTTAGGCTATGCTTCAAACAAGTATAAACAAGAATCCAAACAAGCAGGTCATGCGACTCTAGGGGATGATTACATCATTCAAAAGATTTCTGATGGAACATTCCGTACCCTTGAAGACTGGAAGAAAGCCTACTTCAATGAAGTTGTGACCAGTGCTAAAAATGGACTTCAGTCTATTGAAGTGGATGGCACTACTTACAGCACTTATGAAGACTTGAAACAAGCTTTCGCGACTGCGGTTGAAAAAGATCAGGCCAGCTTGAAGAATGGTGCTGTCAAATTTGACTATACCCTTGCCTTGAAAGAAAAACTCTTTAAGAAATGGCTGCAACAAACAGACAGTTTCAAAACCTCTATTTTTAAATAGGAAGAAAATGCTCATCTGCTCGTCAGGTGAGTTTTTTCTATCCTTGGTAATAATGCCTCCTCTTCTGATAAAAATAATATAAATTTGTGTGAAATACAAAAATAGACAAAGTGTCTAAAGATAATTAGAATCTTTTGAACGCTAGTGGTAAGAGGAATTTTAAAAGTGGTGACAGAATTGTGGTAAAACGTTTTCATTCTGAGCAAACATTTGACTATTATATCTTTTAGGAGTAAACTAAGGGAGTAAAATTTATTTAAGGAGAATTCATCATGAATTTAACATTTTTAGGTCTTTGTTTAGCCTGTTTTGGTGTGTCACTTGCGGAAGGTTTGATGATGAGCAATCTGTTCAAATCTGCATCACGTCAACCAGAAATTATTGGTCAATTGCGTAGTCTCTTGATTCTTGGTGTTGCCTTTGTCGAAGGTACCTTCTTCGTAACCTTGGCCATGGCCTTCGTTATTAAATAGACTTCTCTATTTAGGAAAGGAGGTGTCAAACCTTGGAAGAAAGTGTGAATCCAACCCTAAATATTGGACCAGTATCCTTTGATTTGACCCTACTTGCCATGTCTCTTGTAACTGTTTTGATGGTCTTTGCTTTTGTCTATTGGGCAAGTCGCAAAATGACCCTCCGTCCTAAGGGCAAACAAAATGCTCTTGAGATGATTTACGATTTTGTCATTAGTTTTACCAAGGGAAACATTGGAGAACGCTACATGAAGAACTATTCTTTGTTCTTGTTTTCTCTCTTTCTCTTTATCTTGGTGGCCAACAATATTGGCTTGATGGCAAAAGTCCAAACAACAAACGGTTATAACTTGTGGACTTCTCCAACGGCTAACCTTGGATATGACCTATCTCTTTCATTTTTGATCACCCTGATTGCTCATGTGGAAGGAATTCGTCGCCGAGGCATTAAGGAATACTTGAAGGCTTTTGCAACACCAGGATTTATGACCCCGATGAACCTCCTAGAAGAGGTAACGAATTTTGCATCCTTAGCGATTCGGATCTACGGGAATATTTTTGCTGGTGAAGTCTTAGCATCTTTGTTACTAAGCTTGTCGCAACTGGCCTTTTATTGGTATCCAGCAGCCTTTGTTGGAAGCATGTTATGGACAGCCTTTTCGATTTTCATTTCATGTATCCAAGCCTATGTATTTACCATGTTGTCATCCATGTACATAGGTAAAAAAATAAACGGTGAGGAAGAGTAAGTAGAGGAGTAGAAGATGGATTTAACAATTGGTACCATTATTGGTGACTTTATTCTTATCGCTGGTTCCTTCCTCTTATTAATCTTTTTAGTAAAGAAATTTGCTTGGGGCAATATTACTAGTATTTTGGATGCGCGTGCTGAAAAAATTACCAATGATATTGACCAAGCAGAGGCGGCCCGTAAAAAGGCAGAGGAACTAGCTGCAAAACGCGAAGCGGAGTTGGCAGGTAGTCGTCAAGAAGCAACGACAATTCTTGAAACGGCTAAGGAAACAGCCGAAAAAAATAAGGCTCATATTCTCAGTGAAGCTAACCAAGAAGCCCTTCGCTTGAAAGAAAAAGCGCAATTAGAAATTTCGCAAAATAAAGAAGAAGCGATGAACAGTATCAAGGGAGATGTCGCAGACCTAACCGTCAACTTGGCAGGTAAATTGCTAAGCCAACAGTTGGACTCTGAAGGCCATCGCCAACTGATCAATCGCTACCTAAATGAATTAGGAGATGCCTAATGGACAAAAAGCAATTAATGGTAATTGAGAAATATTCCCAGCCTTTTGTTCAATTGGTATTTGAAAAGAATCAGCAAGATGACGTTTATGAAAAATTAAGTCAAATTAAGGCTGTTTTTGAAGAAACAGGCCTTGCTGCATTTTTAGCTCATATCGGTGTAGAGGATGAAGAGAAAGCGAAGAGTCTTCGACTCTTTCAAAACTCGGATTCAGCATTACTAGACCATTTGATTGAAGTGGTTATTCTCAATCATCGTGAAGCCTTATTTTATGACATTGTCAGAGTTAGTATGGATCAAATTCAACAGCTGAGCAACTGTTTCGAAGTAACCGTTTCTTCGGTTGCCGGACTGGATCAGGCTCAAAAAGAAAAGTTGATCCCTATTATTGAAAAGAAATTTGGTATCCAAGTTCGTTCTCTGAAAGAAGAACTGGATCCGGATTTGATTGGTGGTTTTGTGGTTTCAGCAAATCACAAGATGCTTGATACCAGTCTCAAACGTCAATTGCAAGTCATAAAAGCAAATTTGAAATAGAAAGTGGTGTGAATTTTGGCGATTAACGCACAAGAAATCAGCGCTTTAATTAAGCAACAAATTGAAAATTTCCAGCCAAATTTTGACGTCACAGAGACCGGAGTCGTTACCTATATTGGTGACGGGATTGCGCGTGCTCATGGCCTTGAAAATGCAATGAGTGGGGAGTTGTTGATCTTTGAAAACGGCTCATACGGAATGGCGCAAAACTTGGAAACGACAGATGTCGGGATTATCATCCTTGGAGACTTCACAGACATTCGTGAAGGAGACTCGATTCGTCGGACTGGTAAAATCATGGAAGTCCCTGCTGGGGACGCCTTGATTGGTCGGGTTGTCAATCCTCTTGGTCAGCCAGTGGATGGCTTGGGAGAAATCGTAACTGATACCTTCCGTCCAGTTGAAACACCAGCTCCTGGTGTTATGCAACGGAAATCTGTATCAGAGCCTCTTCAAACAGGTTTGAAAGCCATTGATGCCCTCGTTCCGATTGGACGAGGCCAACGGGAATTGATCATCGGAGACCGTCAAACAGGAAAAACCTCAATTGCCATCGATACTATCTTGAACCAAAAGGATCAAGATATGATCTGTATCTATGTAGCAATTGGACAAAAAGAATCAACGGTTCGGACACAAGTAGAAACACTTCGTAAGTATGGAGCCATGGATTACACCATTGTGGTGACGGCATCAGCCTCACAACCATCTCCACTCTTGTTCCTTGCACCTTATGCAGGGGTTGCTATGGCCGAAGAGTTTATGTACAATGGCAAACACGTTTTAATCGTCTATGATGATTTGTCTAAACAAGCCGTTGCTTACCGTGAATTGTCCCTCCTTCTTCGTCGTCCGCCAGGACGGGAAGCCTTCCCAGGGGATGTCTTCTACCTTCACAGCCGTTTATTGGAACGTTCTGCGAAAGTATCGGATGAATTGGGTGGTGGTTCCATTACTGCACTTCCAATCATTGAGACACAAGCAGGGGATATTTCTGCTTATATCGCGACTAACGTAATTTCGATCACAGATGGTCAAATCTTCTTGCAAGATAGCCTCTTTAACTCAGGAATTCGTCCAGCCATTGACGCGGGATCATCTGTGTCACGGGTTGGTGGATCAGCCCAAATCAAGGCCATGAAGAAGGTTGCGGGGACTCTCCGTATTGACCTAGCTTCTTACCGTGAGTTGGAAGCCTTCACCAAGTTTGGTAGTGATTTGGATGCCGCTACTCAAGCTAAGTTGAACCGTGGTCGCCGGACAGTAGAAGTCTTGAAGCAACCAGTCCATGAACCATTAACTGTTGAAAAACAGGTAGTCATCTTGTATGCTTTGACACATGGATTCTTGGATAGTGTACCTGTTGATGATATCCTTCGCTTTGAAGAGGAATTGTTTGCCTTTGTAGAAGCGCATCATCCAGAAATCTTTGAAACCATTCGGACGACCAAAGATCTTCCAAGTGAAGAAACAATGGATGCAGTGATTACTGACTTTGTCAACCAATCAAGTTTCAAATAGAAATAGGAGTGGCAGATGGCAGTTTCTTTAAATGATATCAAAAATAAAATTGCATCGACAAAGAATACCAGTCAAATTACAAATGCTATGCAGATGGTATCTGCTGCCAAACTTGGGAAGTCTGAGCAAGCTGCCAAGGACTTCCAAATTTACGCATCTAAGGTTCGTAAGCTATTGACCGACCTCTTACATGGACATGAGGCTGAGAATGCTAAGTACCATCCATTTTTAAAGAGTCGGCCTGTCAAAAAGTCTGCTTATATTGTCATCACTTCTGACCGTGGACTAGTGGGAGGCTACAACGCTTCTATTCTCAAGTCTGTCATGGAATTGAAGGAAGAATACCATCCAACAGGTGAGGATTTTGAAGTCATCTGTATTGGAAGTATTGGGGCAGATTTCTTTAGAGCAAGAGGCATCCAGCCGGTTTATGAACTACGTGGCCTAGCTGATCAACCAAGCTTTGACGAAGTGCGGAAGATCATTAACAAGACAGTCCAAATGTATCAAAATGAATTGTTTGATGAATTGTATGTCTGTTATAACCACCACGTCAATAGTTTGACCAGTCAATTGCGGGTTGAGCAAATGCTTCCGATCATTGACTTGGACCCCAACGAAGCAGATGAAGATTATATCTTGAATCTGGAGTTGGAATCAGACCGAGATGCGATTTTGGATCAATTGCTTCCACAGTTTGCTGAAAGTATGATTTATGGAGCCATCATTGATGCCAAAACAGCTGAAAATGCTGCTGGTATGATGGCCATGCAAACAGCAACAGACAATGCCAAGAAAGTAATTGATGAATTGACCATTCAATACAACCGAGCTCGTCAGGCAACCATTACGCAAGAAATTACGGAAATTGTTGCAGGAGCGAGTGCGCTTGAGTAGTTGATTCGATGCACATTTTAACAATACAAAAATAAGCTTGCTTATATGTATGAACAAGCTTAGAAACTTAATAGAATAGGAGAATGACATGAGTTTAGGCAAAATTTCTCAGGTTGTAGGTCCTGTCGTTGACGTAGCTTTTGCTGCGGGCGATAAACTCCCTGAGATTAATAATGCGCTTG
This sequence comes from Streptococcaceae bacterium, assembly GCA_902363395.1. GTDB lineage: Bacteria > Bacillota > Bacilli > Lactobacillales > Streptococcaceae > Streptococcus. The sequence goes on along the minus strand of CABIZZ010000001.1, from coordinate 1,320,422 downwards.
TAGTCTATAAAAATGACCAACAAAAATCAAAAGTCGTTCTTGAAGTAGCTCTTGAACTTGGGGATGGTGTCGTTCGCACCATTGCCATGGAATCAACAGATGGCTTGACTCGTGGGATGGAAGTATTGGACACTGGTCGTCCAATCTCTGTGCCTGTCGGAAAAGAAACTCTTGGACGTGTTTTCAACGTCTTGGGAGATACCATTGACTTGGAAGAAGCATTTCCAGAAGATGCTCCTCGTGAATCCATTCATAAAAAAGCTCCATCCTTTGATGAGCTTTCTACTTCAGAAGAAATTCTTGAAACAGGGATCAAGGTCATTGACCTCTTGGCCCCTTACCTGAAAGGTGGGAAGGTCGGCCTCTTCGGTGGTGCCGGAGTTGGGAAGACCGTCTTAATTCAAGAATTGATCCACAACATTGCCCAAGAGCACGGTGGGATCTCCGTCTTTACCGGGGTTGGTGAACGGACCCGTGAAGGGAATGACCTGTACTGGGAAATGAAGGAATCTGGCGTTATCGAAAAAACAGCCATGGTCTTTGGACAAATGAACGAACCACCAGGAGCACGGATGCGTGTAGCCTTGACTGGTTTGACCATTGCGGAATACTTCCGTGATGTGGAAGGTCAAGACGTTCTCTTGTTTATCGATAATATCTTCCGTTTCACCCAAGCCGGATCAGAAGTATCAGCCCTTTTGGGACGCATGCCTTCAGCCGTTGGTTACCAACCTACTTTGGCAACTGAAATGGGTCAATTGCAAGAACGGATTACCTCAACCAAGAAAGGTTCTGTTACATCGATCCAGGCCATCTACGTGCCAGCCGATGACTATACAGACCCTGCCCCAGCAACAGCCTTCGCCCATTTGGACTCTACGACCAACTTGGAGCGTAAATTGGTTCAATTAGGGATTTACCCTGCCGTGGACCCATTGGCATCAAGCTCGCGTGCCCTTTCCCCAGATATCGTCGGAGAAGAGCACTATGCAGTGGCTTCTGAGGTCAAACGCGTCCTTCAACGTTACCACGAATTGCAAGATATCATTGCTATCTTGGGGATGGATGAATTGTCTGATGATGAAAAGACCTTGGTGGCTCGTGCCCGTCGTATCCAATTCTTCTTGTCTCAAAACTTTAACGTGGCGGAACAATTTACTGGTCAACCAGGTTCTTATGTACCAGTTGCAGAAACTGTTCGTGGCTTTAAGGAAATTTTGGATGGGAAATATGACCACTTGCCAGAGGATGCTTTCCGTGGTGTTGGATCGATCGAAGATGTGATCGCCAAAGCTGAAAAAATGGGATTCTAAGAAGAGGTGAAAGATGAGTCAAATGAACGTCCAAATCGTTACACCGGATGGACTGGTTTATGATCATCATGCCGCATTTGTATCTGTCAAGACAATTGATGGTGAATTAGGGATTTTACCTCATCATATCAATACCATTGCGGTTTTGGCTGTAGACCAAGTCAAGGTTCGTCGTGTCGACGATGACAAACATATTGATTGGATTGCAGTCAATGGTGGGATTATCGAAGTAGCGGATAATGTCATTACCATTGTAGCGGATTCAGCTGAACGCGCCCGAGACATTGATATTAGCCGGGCTGAGCGTGCAAAATTGCGTGCGGAAAAGGCTCTTGAAGAAGCCAAAGATCAACATTCTGTTGATATGGAGCGTCGTGCAAAAATTGCCCTTCAACGAGCTATTAACCGGATTAATGTCGGAAATCGATTATAAAAATAGAAAGAAGTTGATTAAATCGACTTCTTTTTTTTGCATCTAAAGAATATGAAAGGAAAGTTTTTCTTATGGTATAATAGAGGTATGATTCAAATGATTTTTACTTTTTGCAGTCACCTATTATTTATTTCTTTTGCCTACCACCTTCTTTCAACGGTGGTTCAGTGGGAGCGTTTTTTAAAGGTAAGTGCTGATACAGCCGTGAAAATTCGTCTTCTTATTCTATTGATTAGTATTAGTTTAGGGTATTTGACGAGTAGCTTCTTTATCAGTATCTATGAATTCAGTCGGCAGTTGTTTAACGGGAACTTTTAGCTTCTTTTTTGATGAATTTATGGTATGATAGTAGTCGTGACTGAATGAAATGGAGTAATAACGAGTATGGATAAAATTATTGTAAACGGTGGTCAAAATCGCCTAGTTGGAACTGTGAAGATTGAAGGAGCAAAGAATGCTGTCCTTCCCCTTTTAGCAACAACTGTTTTGGCCAGTGAAGGAACAACGACTTTGACCAATGTTCCTGTTTTATCTGATGTCTTTACCATGAATAATGTCGTTCGTGGCTTGAACACTCAAGTGACGTTTGATGAAGAGACCAATACAGTAGTCGTTGATGCAACTCAGCCTTTAACAGAAGAAGCGCCTTACAAATATGTCAGCAAGATGCGGGCTTCGATCGTCGTATTAGGTCCTGTCTTGGCTCGGAATGGTCATGCCAAAGTTTCCATGCCGGGTGGATGTACCATTGGTAGTCGTCCAATCGATTTGCACTTGAAGGGATTGGAAGCTATGGGGGCGAAGATCACTCAAACTGCGGGCTATATTGAAGCAAAAGCAGATCGTCTTCATGGAGCGCATATCTATATGGATTTCCCATCTGTAGGTGCCACCCAAAATATCATGATGGCAGCAACTTTGGCAGATGGAACTACGGTTATCGAAAATGCAGCCCGCGAACCTGAGATTGTGGATTTGGCCTCTCTTTTGAATAAGATGGGCGCTAAGGTGCGTGGAGCTGGGACAGAAACCTTGACAATTGTTGGGGTGGATCGTTTGCATGGAGCGGTTCACAATGTCGTTCAAGACCGCATTGAGGCAGGAACCTTCATGGTTGGTGCAGCCATGACAGGTGGAGACGTTTTAGTCGAGGATGCGATTTGGGAACACAACCGCCCTCTTCTTTCTAAGATGCAAGAAATGGGCGTTGAGGTAACGGAAGAAGAGAATGGCATTCGCATTCGCTCAGATGTTTCTAAATTGAAACCAGTGACGGTAAAAACTTTACCTTATCCAGGCTTCCCTACAGATATGCAGGCTCAATTTACTGCTTTGATGGCCATGGCTTCTGGTGAATCGACTATGATTGAAACGGTATTTGAAAATCGTTTCCAACATTTGGAAGAGATGCGTCGGATGGGCTTACATTCAGATATTATGAGAGATACGGCCCGCATCCAAGGTGGAGCTAGCTTACAAGGGGCTGAAGTAATGTCGACAGACTTGCGTGCTAGTGCAACCTTGATTTTAATGGGGCTTGTGGCTGAGGGAGAAACCAAAGTGAGCAAGTTAACCCACCTCGACCGTGGATATTTTAAATTCCATGAGAAATTGGTAGCTCTTGGAGCAGATGTACGTCGTGTGAAGGAAGATGATGATGAAAACTAAATTAAAAGCAATCGGAAAACAATTGGGAATCGTCCTATTGGTTCTTACTATCTTAGCGATTGTCTTCGCTCTTGGCTTGGTCATTGGATATGGTGTCATTGGCAATGGAAAGGATCCTTGGTCCATTCTCTCGCCAGATACCTGGAAGGAAATCCTTCAGAAATTTTCAGGTAAGTAACTATTTATCAAAAAGAGGAGCTTGAGATCGTGATCCCAGGCTCTTTCCCATTCAGTAGAAACAGAGGAAACCAGTGTGGCAAGTAATCAAAAGAAACCACTTAAAATGAAAAAATCGGGACAAACTCTACTTGGCTTGGTGGTGGCAGCAGCCATCTCCATCGGTGGCTATTATTTTAGTCAACCCCAGCCAGTCGCAAGTCACTCTCAGGTTCAAACGGTTGTTACTTCGAGTCAAGAAGCAACACCGAGTAAGGAACTAGCGGAGAGTGTTCTGACAGATAGTGTTCGAGCTAAACTAGGAAAGAACATTCAATGGAATGAAGCAGGCGCTTTCATCATTAACCAGAATAAAACCAATCTGGATGCGGATGTTACTAGTCTCCCTTATGCAGATACCAAGACAAAGACTGTAAAAGGACGAGAGATCCCAACAGTTGCCAACGCTTTGATGACCAAGGCGACTCGTCAATACCAAAAGAGAGAACAGACGGACATAGATTGGGCTCCCGCTGGCTGGCACCAAGTAACCAATTTAGCTGGGGAATATGACCATGCGGTTGATAGGGGACATCTTCTCGGATATGCCTTGATTGGCAACTTAGATGGGTTTGATGCCTCGATGACGAATCCTAAAAATATTGCGGTTCAAACAGCTTGGGCCAATCAAGCGCGTGATAGTTTTTCGACGGGACAAAATTACTATGAAACCCTTGTTCGCAAGGCCCTAGACAAAAATAAACGGGTCCGTTATCGGGTGACACTCTACTATGCTTCAGATGAAGATTTGGTACCAGTTGGTAGTCAAATTGAAGCAAAATCGAGTGATGACAGTCTAGAGTTTAACGTTTTTGTTCCAAATGTCCAGAGTGGGATTAGTTTGGATTATCGTACTGGAAAAGTAACAGCGCATCGCTAAGTTGCGTATAAAAGAAGAAGCAGGATGAAAAGGATTCAGTTGGCTTTGCTGTCAACTGGATCTTTTTCTTTTCATGACTTCAATCTTTAGTTTATTTTAAGGAAATGAAGCTATACTATTGTCTTCTAGACCTAAACAAAGGTCTTCCCAAAGGAAAGGAGGCGCTTGTGAGAACTATTATAGCCATGATTCGTTTTCTAATACGGGCCATTTGGAGCCTTGTTTGGGGCTTGTTTTGGACTCTCGCCCTTAGTTTTGCTTTGCTGGTTGCTGCTTTATTCTTTAGTGGCAAAACCGGTAGCGGAATTGATGGGGTCAGTCGCGCAGCCCAAACGGTTGTCACCCAGGTAGATGCTTACTTTCATCGAGATGGTCCTCTACTGGGTCAGGGAAGTCCATCTGCTCAAGAGGACTTAGCAACAGATGGCCATACCTCTACAGGAGCAAGATGGGATCAGGCAACTGCAAAAGTTTATCTAGATCCTGAAATGGATGAGACCTTTACCCGTGCCTATGAGGAAGCTCTTGAGTCTTGGAATCAGACAGGAGCCTTCACTTTCCAACTCGTCACCAGTGAAGAAGAGGCCGATATCCTCTTGACAGAGATGGATGATAGCACGGTTTCTGCAGCGGGTGAGGCCGAATCTCAGACCAATGTTTTAACCAATCGTTTCAAACGGGTGACCGTTCGCTTGAATCGCTATTACCTACTTAATAAGCAGTACAATTATTCCCATCAGCGAATTGTAAACACAGCTGAGCATGAACTAGGCCATGCGATTGGTTTGGACCATACTGAGGAAGAGTCCGTCATGCAGGCAGCTGGTTCCTTTTATAACATCCAAGAGAGGGATATTGAGGCTGTTCGTCAACTATACAAGGAGTAAGAATGATCAAACGCATACTGTATCTTATTCGAACCTTTCCAGAACAAGTGGCACTCTTCGCGTTTAACTCTGGAATCTTTCTATGGATATCCCAAAAAGGTCAAGCAATTTCCAATGAATTAGGCATTCAACAGGCTTGGGAAAACTATGCTCCTGAGGGAGTCCGTCAATTTTTCGGGGACAATAAGGAAGCTGTTCAAGCTTTCTTCTCCCATTCGGCCATTACTTGGCTGATTGGCTCTATGATAATCCTGCTTGTGATTCGCTTAGTGAAGGGAGTTATCAAATGGGGCTTGTTTTTGCTGGTGATTGGCATCGGGATTTTCCTAGCCTATCAGTACAGTCAAATAGCTTCCAATATCTCAGAGATTTAAAAAGTTAGGACAGGTCAAGCGCATCTAGCGTTTGGCCTTTTCTTCAATTGTCAATTTGTCAAAAGTAAGGTACAATGAAACTATGATTATTTTACAAGCCAATAAAATTGAACGCTCTTTTGCAGGGGAGGTTCTTTTTGATAATATCAGCCTGCAAGTAGATGAACGGGACCGAATTGCCCTGGTTGGAAAGAATGGAGCCGGTAAGTCGACGCTCTTAAAAATCTTGGTGGGAGAAGAAGAGCCGACTTCTGGGGAAATTAATAAAAAGCGGGACCTTTCCCTCTCTTATCTGGCCCAAGATAGCCGCTTTGAGTCGTCCAATACCATCTACGATGAAATGCTCCATGTCTTTGACGATCTCAGAAAGACGGAGAAAAGCTTGCGGCAGATGGAGCTTGCAATGGGGGAAACAACTGGCGCTGACCTAGAAAAACTCATGCAGGACTATGACCGTCTCTCGGAAGAATTCCGTCAGGCAGGTGGCTTCACCTATGAAGCTGACATCCGCGCGATTCTCAACGGCTTTAAGTTCGATGAGTCCATGTGGCAGATGAAGATTGAAGAGCTGTCTGGAGGGCAAAATACCCGTCTCGCTCTGGCCAAGATGCTCTTGGAAAAACCAAATCTCTTGGTACTGGACGAGCCGACCAACCACTTGGATATTGAGACGATTGCCTGGTTGGAAAACTATCTGGTCAACTATAGTGGGGCCCTTCTTATTGTCAGCCACGACCGCTATTTCCTCGATAAAGTTGCTACCATTACCTTGGACCTAACCAAGCATTCTTTAGATCGCTATGTCGGTAATTACTCCAGCTTTGTGGAGCAAAAAGAGCAAAAACTGATGACCGAAGCCAAGAACTACGAGAAGCAGCAAAAAGAAATAGCTGCTCTCGAAGACTTTGTTAATCGCAATTTGGTCCGGGCGTCGACCACCAAACGGGCCCAGTCTCGTCGTAAGCAGTTGGAAAAAATGGAGCGCCTAGACAAGCCGGAAGCTGGGACTAAGTCTGCCCATATGACCTTCCATTCCGATAAGATCTCGGGCAATGTCGTCCTGACAGTAGAAGAGGCAGCCGTCGGCTATGACGATCAAATCCTGTCAGAGCCAATTAATTTGGATATCCGGAAGATGAATGCGGTCGCTATTGTCGGACCAAATGGGATCGGGAAATCTACTCTTATCAAGTCCATCGTCGGGCAGATTCCTTTCATCAAGGGGGAAGCCCGTTTTGGGGCCAATGTCGAGGTGGGCTACTATGACCAGACCCAAAGTAAACTAACCCCTCACAATAGTGTCTTGGATGAGCTCTGGAATGACTTTAAACTGACACCAGAAGTAGAAATTCGCAATCGCCTGGGAGCCTTTCTTTTCTCAGGGGACGATGTCAAGAAAACTGTCGGCATGCTGTCAGGTGGAGAGCGGGCGCGTCTGCTCTTGGCCAAGCTGTCCATGGAGAATAACAATTTCTTGATTCTCGATGAGCCAACCAACCACTTGGATATCGATAGCAAGGAAGTGCTGGAAAATGCCTTGATTGATTTTGATGGGACTCTTCTATTTGTCAGCCACGACCGCTACTTTATCAATCGGGTTGCTACACAAGTTTTGGAACTGTCGGAAGAAGGTTCGACCCTTTATCTAGGAGACTACGATTATTATCTGGAGAAAAAAGCTGAGTTAGAGGCTCTTGCAACAGCACAAGCAGAAGCTGTGCCTGTTTCTTCTACGGAGGAAGTCACCAGCAATGACTATCACTTGCAGAAGCAAAACCAGAAGGAACTCCGGAAAATCACCCGTCGCATTGAGCAATTGGAAGCAGAGATGGAAGAGCTTGATCAAAAAATCCAAGCCATCACCGAAACCATGCATAGCACCAATGATGCAGAAGACTTGGTACAACTCCAGAGCGACCTTGACCAACTAACCGTCCAGCAGGAAGCAGTCATGGAAGAGTGGGCAGAACTGTCAGAGCAGGTGGAATAGATGGAAGAGCTTGGAAAAGTTTTTCGTGAATTTCGAATCAATAAAAATTATTCGTTGAAAGAAGCATCAGGCCACTAATGAAACCGGCGAGTTCATGGAGAGCCAGTAGCAATTGGACCAGCTGACCGCCATCCAAGAAGAAGCCAGGCTAGATTGGGAAGAACTAGCACAGTAAGTATAGTTTTCTAATTTGTATAAGGAGAACATTATGGCGACTGAAAATGATTGGTTTATGAAGCAGGTTAAAGGTGTAGCCGACATGATTGGTACAACTTTGCGCCTACGGATTCAAAATTTAGATTTGGGGCAGTATGAGGATGAGGAAGGAAGTCTCATCAATGGGGCTCACTATCTTCAGCAAGTTCTAGAAGAGCAGCGATTTGCAGAGGCCATTTCTTTTGTTGAAGAGCAGATGAAACGCCTACCTCTTCATCAGTATGATCTATTAGTTGATTGGCTGATTTCTTACTTAAGACAATTAGATGTTTCCGTTAAAGAAGAACATGGATTCTACGAAGGATACTTGCAAGAGTTAGAAAGGTACTTAAAGGAATTTAAGTGGTAATCAAATGGAAGATTTAGGCAAAGTTTTTCGTGAATTTCGAATCAGTAAAAATTATTCATTGAAAGAAGCTGCAGGAGAAGCCTGCTCGACCTCTCAATTATCCCGTTTTGAATTGGGGGAGTCGGATCTGACTGCGTCGCGCTTCTTTGAAATATTAGACAATATCCATGTGACGATTGAGAATTTTATGGATAAGGCTAGGAATTTTCAACACCATGAGCATGTCGCCTTGATGGCTCAGATTATTCCGCTTTACTATGCAAATGATATTGCTGGTTTTCAAAGGCTTCAAAGAGAACAACTGGAAAAGTCTACAAGTTCGACCAATCCCCTCTATTTTGAGCTGAACTGGATTCTGCTACAAGGTCTGATTTGCCAGAGAGATGCCAGCTACACCATGAAGCAACCTGATCTGGATAAGGTGGCGGATTACCTCTTTCAAACGGAAGAATGGACCATGTATGAGTTGATCCTCTTTGGCAATCTCTATAGCTTTTATGATGTGGACTATGTCACTCGGCTTGGTAGGGAAGTGATGGAGCGGGAAGATTTCTACAAGGAAATTGGTCGCCATCGAAAACTGGTCTTGATTCTAGCCCTCAATTGTTACCAGCATTGTTTAGAACACCGTTCTTTCGAAAATGCCAGCTATTTTGAAGCCTATGTGGAAAAGATTATCGGCAAGAGCATCAAACTCTACGAGCGCAATGTCTTTCACTACCTCAAGGGATTTGCCCTCTATCAGAAGGAGCAAACAGAAGAAGGGAGTCAGCAAATGCTAGAGGCTATGCATATTTTTGATGTGCTAGGACTGCCAGAGCAGGTAGCCTATTATCAAGAACACTTTGATAAATTTGTAAAAAATGAATGTTCCTAAATAGGAGAGATAAAGGAGATTTTATGAACCGACATGCGGTCCAATTAATTAGTCGTGGAGCTATTAACAAAATTGGAAATATGCTCTATGATTATGGGAATAGTGTCTGGCTGGCCTCGATGGGGACTATAGGAAAGACGGTATTAGGGATCTATCAAATTTCTGAGTTAGTGACAGGGATCCTCGTGAATCCTTTTGGAGGGGTGATTTCAGACCGTTTTTCTCGTCGCAAGATTTTGATGACGACCGACTTGGTTTGTGGTCTCCTTTGTATGGCGATTTCTTTTATCAGAAATGATCGTTGGATGATTGCGGCCCTGATTTTTGCCAATATTATTCAGGCCATTGCCTTTGGTTTTTCTCGACCTGCCAATAAAGCTATTATCACAGAGGTTGTTGAGAAAGATGAGATTGTGACCTATAATGCTCACCTGGAGTTGGTCTTACAGGTTGTTAGTGTCAGTTCACCTGTTTTTTCTTTCCTAATTCTACAATTTGCCAGTCTTCATGCGACCCTCTTACTGGATGCGCTGACCTTTTTCATTGCCTTTGTTCTAGTGGCTTTCCTTCCGAAAGAAGAAGCTAAGGTTCAAGAGAGGAAACAGTTTACCGGGAAAGATATTTTTTCGGATATGAAAGATGGACTAAACTATATCTGGCATCAGAAAGACATTTTCTTTCTCTTATTGGTGGCTTCTAGCGTCAATTTCTTTTTTGCAGCTTTTGAATTTTTACTTCCATTTTCCAATCGACTCTACGGGGGCAAGGGGGCTTATGCGACCATCTTAACATTGGGAGCTATTGGATCTATTCTAGGAGCACTTGTTGCCAATAAAATTACATCAAGTATGAAAATTCTCCTGTTTTTACTGATCATGGCAGGTGTAGGAGTGTTCATGATGGGCTTGCCTCTTCCGACTTATCTTTCCTTTTCGGGAAATCTGGTCTGTGAATTTTTTGTGACCATTTTCGACATCCACGTTTTTACTCAAGTGCAAACCAAGGTGGAAGATGATTATCTGGGGAGAGTCTTGAGTACGATTTATACTTTGGCTGTTCTCTTTATGCCCATCGCCAAAGGTTTGATGACTTGGTTGCCAAGTGTCCGAGTAGAATCATTTCTTTTTATTGGAGCTGGAGTTATTCTCTTTTCACTCTTGGCTCAGCTAGTAGCTAAGCAGCTTCAATCAAAAGAACAGTAGGTATCCTTTTATAAAATTGTAATTTATTATTTTTCCCAAATAAGGGACAAAATAAAAACCTCTTTCATGAACTGATACAATAGTTTCAGAAAATGAAGGAGTTTTTTTATGAATCGACATGCAGTCCAATTAATTGCTCGTGGGGCGATCAATAGAATGGGAAATATGCTCTATGATTATGGGAACAGTGTCTGGCTGGCCTCGATGGGGACTATAGGAAAGACAGTGTTGGGGATTTATCAAATTTCTGAACTTGTCACCTCCATTCTAGTTAATCCATTTGGAGGCGTGATCTCAGACCGTTTTTCCCGTCGCAAGATTTTGATGACGACCGACTTGGTGTGTGGTCTCCTTTGTTTAGCGATTTCTTTTATCAGGAACGATCGTTGGATGATTGCGGCCCTGATTGTTGCCAATATTGTTCAGGCCATTGCCTTTGCATTTTCTCGTACGGCCAACAAAGCCATCATCACTGAGGTCGTAGAGAAGGACGAGATTGTGACCTATAATGCCCGCTTGGAGTTGGTCTTACAGGTTGTCGGTGTTAGCTCACCTGTGTTCTCTTTCCTTGTTTTACAATTTGCCAGTCTCCATGCTACCCTTTTACTGGATTCACTGACCTTTTTCATCGCCTTTGTCCTAGTGGCATCCCTTCCGAAAGAAGAAGCCAAAGTTCAAGAAAAGAAAGGGCTTACGGGAAAAGATATTTTTTCGGATATCAAGGATGGATTGCACTATATCTGGCATCAGAAAGAGATTTTCTTCCTTCTCTTGGTGGCTTCCAGCGTCAATTTCTTTTTTGCAGCTTTTGAGTTTTTACTTCCATTTTCCAATCGACTCTACGGGGTCAAGGGCGCTTATGCGACCATCTTAACGTTGGGGGCTATTGGCTCCATCATCGGAGCCTTGATTGCTAATAAATTTAAATCAAGCATGGAGATGCTTCTCTTCTTATTGATTTTAACAGGAGTGGGAGTGTTCATGATGGGCTTGCCCCTTCCGCATCTTCTTTCCTTTTCTGGAAATTTGGTCTGTGAACTCTTTATGACGATTTTTAATATCCACTTTTTTACACAGGTTCAAACCAAGGTAGAAGGAGACTATCTGGGAAGGGTTTTAAGCACCATTTTTACCCTAGCCATTCTCTTTATGCCCATCGCTAAAGGCTTGATGACCTGGTTACCAAGTGTTCGAGTAGAATCCTTTCTCTTGATTGGAGTTGGCGTCATTCTCTTTTCACTCCTAGCACAAGTAGTCGCCAAGCAACTGCAATCAAAAGAAGGTAAATCAGCATGAAAAAGCATCGATTGATTTCAAATTAAAGACAAAGTTATGTTAGAAACTTTCCTTAGGTGAGTACGGACGTCAGCGAACTTCGAAGAAGTTCCATGACTTAGTTTTGGACCTAAGGTTCCAAAACTCCCGAGTGCCTGAAACAATTGTGTTTCAGGCACTTTTCTCACAGCGGAAAGTTTAAGTATAACTTTTAGTAAGCCTAATTGAGTATCTACTTATATTTTTTTCAGTATCACCTTGGTTGTTTTATGAAAAACAGTTTATCTACATCAAAAAAGCACCAATTGGTGCTTTTAGTTTTCGATTTGTTTGATTTTTTCTTCTTTTTCACCGGACATCTTTTGTCCTAGTTGTTTTTTAGCGGTTTTTAACTCATGTTTTAATGAGAAATTTTTTGGAAGGCTGACTAAGAAAGTCACCAGCGAACCAAGAAGGACACAAACCAGAATCAAAATGATGAGAGGGAGTTTAAATTGGACCAGCAAAAAGTTCACAGTCACCGTTTGCATATTGGCCAAGGAAATAATCGCAATAAGCAAGACTGCAATCAGTAGTGCAACATATTGTAGTTTTCGTTTATTCATTTTGTCTCCTTATTCTTCTAATTCAGCCTTGCTTTTCACATCAGCGTATTCTTCTGCTTTTTCAAGGCTTAAGATATCATTGTAAGTTGCTAAGACGATGTTTTGTCCATATTTTTTCTTTAGAGCTGTTGTCACCAAGCGATAGGCCAAATTGGCGTTGCGAGAGAGGATAGGGCCGTGGAAGTAGCTCCCAAAGACGTTCTTGTAATGAACCCCTTCGCAACCATCTTCTTTATTGTTCCCATTTCCGTAGATGACCTTACCTAGCGGTTTTTCATCCTCTGCCAAGAAGGTCCGACCTTGGTGGTTCTCAAAACCATAGTAGGTTTCATTGAACTCTTCATTATGAATCTTGATGTCGCCAATATAGCGATTGTTTTCTTGGTTGAGAGTGTAATGCCCCATAATACCAAGTCCCTCAATGCGTTTACCAGAAGCCTCAATGTAGTACTGGCCTAGAAGCTGAAAGCCGCCACAGATAGCCAGGACCACCCCATCGTCATGAATGAAGCGTTCGATGTCTTCTTTTTTATCTGGTAGATCCTCGGATACAATGGTCTGTTCGTAGTCTTGGCCTCCACCGAAAAAGGCGATATCGTAGGTGTCTGGATCAAAGCGGTCTTTGAGTGAAACGATGTCCACAGTTACGCGAGCACCGAGCTTTTCCGCAACATACTTGAGCATGAGGATATTGCCATTATCCCCATATGTATTCATCAGATTCCCATAAAGATGGGCAATTCGCAATTCGTATTGGTAGTTTTCCTGATCAGGGGATTGTAGTGAAGTATAAGTCATTAATTCATCTCCTTTTCAATCAGGTGTTCTTGAGCTAGCAATTCACGGAATTCTAGCATAGCCGTATAGGTGGCTAAAATATAGGCGTGAGAAGTAGTCTGTCCTTTAATCTGGGTAAAGACATCCTCTAATTTTGCATTTTCAGTAATCTGGTCAGCCGGATAGCCAGTGACCCGAAGTCGCCGAGCAATTTCAGAGTGGCGTACCCCACCGGCGTTGATCTCTGGGATGTCCATCTGGGTGATTTGCTCAAAGTCCGCATCCCAAATCCAGCTGGTATCGATCCCATCTGCATAGTTGGCATTGAGAAGCACAGACAAGCTGAAGGGATACGGCGCTAGTTTGATCATTTCAATAGCCTGAGTAGCTCCAACCGGATTTTTGATCAGGACTAGGGTACATTCCTTATCCCCAATCTTAAAGGTTTCCTGACGACCGAAGACAGCCTTGCTCTTATCGAAACCACGCTTAATGACGTCTGGGCTCACATCAAAATAATGGGCCACCGCAACTGCAGCGAGGGCGTTGTAAATATTAAAGAGGCCCCCGATATTGATGTGGTAGTTTGTTCCGTTGATCTTAAAGTGAGAAGAAGTATTGGTCAGCTCAGTCAATTCATCGACAGCGACTGTTAAAGGAGGACGGTGGAAGCCACAGCTTTCACAAATGTAATCCCCCAGATTCGCATAGGTATTCAACTGGTAGGTCAAGATGCCATGACATTCTGGGCAGACGATACCTTCTGTGTTGTAATGAGCTAGCTGTGGAGCAGTTTTTTCAGTCTCAAAGCCAAAATATTGAACGGGATTTGGTAGGGGAAGGGTATGGAAAAGAGGACTATCCCCATTCATCAAAACAGTCGCTTGAGGGGCTTTTTTAATCCCATCCAAGATCATCCGATAAGTCGTGTAGATTTCTCCGTAGCGGTCCATTTGATCGCGGAAGATATTGGTGATCACAAACAAAGTCGGTGTGATGTAGTCACAAATCCGAGACAGGCTGGCTTCGTCAATTTCAAGAACAGCAATCGGACGACCAGAAGAACCTTTTGCGTTCAAGAAAGTAGTCGTAATCCCTGAAATCATATTGGCACCACTAGGATTGGTCACGATAGGTCCAAAAGCCTCCTGCAGAATGCCAACAGTAAGAGCAGTTGTTAGTGTTTTCCCATTCGTACCAGTGATGACTACAATTTCGTAGTTCTGGGCCAGGTGTTGTAAAATATCTTTATCAATTTGAAGGGCGATTTTTCCAGGAAGTGTAGAGCCACGTCCAAGCATACGCAAGAGGTGACTACTCATTTTTCCGGCAATAAGCCCCATACTAGTCTTAATCTTCATAATTCATATTTTATCACAAAAACCAACAGAAGGTTACAGAAAAATCTGTTGAAACATGATATAATGATGTAGAGTGGTTTGAACGCGCTATCCTTTTGATAGAAGCCTTGCTGTTGCTAGTAAGATTCTACAATTTGTTAGCCGTTCGATAAGCCTAGAAGAGAAGTGGTAGGTATGAGATCGTGAACATCCAACAACTGTCAAATCCCCAGTATTGGGCCAGTTTATTTCCCACTCCCTGGAGTGTGGTTGTCAACCTTATTGACATTGCCCTAGTGGCTTGGTTATTGTATTATTTTATCAAAGCCATTGTCGGCACTAAAATTATGATTTTGGTGCGTGGTGTCTTGACCTTTTTCTTATTTGAGTTAATTGCCAATATGATTGGTTTAACGACCATTTCTTGGTTGATCAACCAAATCATCACCTACGGGGTCATTGCTACGGTAGTGATTTTCTCTCCGGAAATTCGGACTGGATTAGAACGATTAGGTCGAGCCACTGAATTTTTCTCAACCAACCAGATTAGTACAGAAGAAAAATTGGTTCAATCTTATGTAAAAGCAGTTGCCTATATGAGCCCTCGGAAGATTGGGGCCTTGGTTGCGATACAAGGAAGTAGAACCCTTCAAGAATACATATCCACAGGTATTCCCCTTGATGCAGATGTATCAGGTGAACTATTGATCAATATTTTTATCCCCAACACCCCACTTCATGATGGGGCTGTGATTGTTACCAATGATAAAATTGCTGTATCTTGTGCCTATCTTCCCTTAACAGAAAGCACGGGAATTTCAAAAGAGTTCGGTACACGGCACCGGGCAGCCATCGGCTTGTCTGAGGTAAGTGATGCCTTCACCTTTGTTGTTTCGGAAGAAACGGGTGGGATTTCTATCACGAGAAATGGGAGCTTTAGACACGATCTTAGTATCGAAGAATTCGAACAAGAGTTGCGTTCCTTCATTATTCCAGAAGATCAAGGGAAAAAAGATTTGAAATCAAGAATTTTTGGAGGACGTATTAAATGATTCCAAAAAGAAAAATTGCCTACATTGTGACCTCCGTCTTTTTCTCAAGTCTCTTATTCATCAATGCAACCTCTGTTAATTTCCAGAATAACAGTAGTGCACGCCAAGTGAGCTCTGAAACTTATACCAATACTCTTACCAATATTCCGATTGATGTAAAATACAACGATAGTAAATATTTTGTCAGTGGGATTAGCTCAGAAGTGACCGTCTTTCTGAAAGGGTCCAATCGTGTCGCTTTAGCATCAGAAATGCAGGCTAGTACTCGTAAATTTAAAGTGGTAGCCGATCTGAGCAATTTGAAAGAGGGCCAGCATGAAATCACCTTAAAGGTGGAAGGCTTACCTTCCGGTTTAACTGCAACCATCGAGCCTCAAACAGTCACTGCAAAAATTGGTAAGAAAAAGACGAAAAAGTTTGATGTTTCAGTCACGATACCAGACAAACAAATTGCCCCAGGTTGGAGTCTCTCACATGTTACTTTTTCTGAAGATAAGGTCTCTGTCACTAGCGACCAGGACACTTTAGCCAAAGTTGATCATGTAGAAGCCATCTTCCCTGAAGGAGATCTTTTAAACAATACCTACACGGCAACCGTCTCCTTAAAGGCGGTCGATAGCGAGGGAAATGATTTACCAGTCATCATCTCTCCATCAGAACTATACATGAAGGTTGAGTTGAAACAGACAAGTTCTAGCTCGTCGTCATCCAGTTCCTCATCAAATAATAGCAATTAATAAAGATTCATCGAAAGGATTATCATAATGGGTAAATATTTTGGAACGGACGGAGTCCGTGGAGAAGCAAACGTCGAATTGACACCAGAGTTGGCCTTTAAGCTCGGTCGATACGGAGGGTATGTCCTCAGTCAACATGAAAAAGAAACGCCACTTGTTTTCGTAGGACGAGACACTCGTATTTCTGGTGAAATGTTGGAAAGTGCGCTTGTTGCGGGTCTCTTATCTGTAGGGATTAAAGTATACAAACTCGGTGTGATCGCGACACCAGGTGTAGCTTATTTGGTTCGTTCTGAAGGGGCAAGTGCTGGGGTCATGATTTCTGCCAGCCACAATCCAGCTCTAGACAATGGGATTAAATTCTTTGGGAATGACGGCTATAAACTGGATGATGACCGTGAATTAGAGATTGAAGCCTTATTGGACGCGGAGTCTGATACTCTTCCTCGTCCTAGTGCGGAAGGTCTTGGAACAGTGATGGATTATCCAGAAGGACTTCGTAAGTATCAAGAATACTTAGTTTCAACTGGAACCCAGCTTGAAGGAATGCACGTGGCTCTGGATGCTGCGAATGGTTCAGCATCTACAAGTGCCCGTCAAGTCTTTGCTGACTTGGGAGCACGTTTGACAGTTATTGGAGAAAGCCCAAATGGTCTCAATATCAATGACCAAGTAGGCTCGACCCATCCTGAGGCTTTGCAAGAGGCTGTCAGAGAATCTGGTGCGGCTATTGGTTTGGCTTTTGATGGTGATAGTGACCGTTTGATTGCAGTTGATGAAAATGGCGATCTGGTCGATGGTGATAAAATCATGTACATTATTGGGACCTACCTTTCTGAGAAGGGTCTCTTAAAAGATAACACCATCGTAACGACCGTCATGTCCAATCTTGGCTTCCATAAAGCCCTGGATGCCAAGGGTATTAACAAGGTTGTGACTGCTGTCGGAGACCGCTATGTAGTTGAAGAGATGCGGAAGTCTGGTTACAATCTAGGTGGTGAACAGTCTGGTCACGTGATTGTCATGGACTACAATACTACTGGAGATGGTCAGATGAGTGCCGTTCAATTGACCAAGATTATGCAAGAAACTGGTCGTACATTATCAGACCTTGCATCAGAAGTCACCATCTATCCTCAAAAATTGGTCAATATCCGTGTTGAAAACAGCATGAAAGATAAGGCGATGGAAGTTCCTGCTATTCGTGCAATTATTGAAAAAATGGAAGCTGAAATGGCTGGGAATGGCCGTATCTTAGTGCGTCCAAGTGGTACTGAACCTCTTCTTCGTGTTATGGCAGAAGCTCCGACTGATGAAGAAGTGGATTACTATGTGGATACAATTGCTGCTGTAGTCAAAGATGAAATTGGTCTTGAAGACTAAATAAAGAAGTAAACTCTCCAAAGTGAGAGTTGAGGAGGTCAATATGAAATATTTAGGTCGAATGATGTGGTCTCTAGCCCTTGTTGCTACTGTCCTCTTTTCGAAGGCTTTTGTGCAAACGATTCAGGCGTCAGAAGTCCTGTCTTATACGCAAACAGCAAGCCTAAGCAAGGACAACCAAGTAGTAACCAATGGAACTACAGTCTTATCAAATGAAAAATTGTCAGCTACCATCAATGTAGCCTTTCCAGATACACAATCCATTCAAGCAGGAGACACCCTGACCTTGTCTTTGCCTAAAGAATTAACCTTCTATACAGCTCTAGAATTTGATGTGGTAGAAGAAGGCCAAACAAATGGTCAGACAGTCGGGAAAGCTGTTGTCAATTCGGCAAACAAGACCGTAACGGTTACATTTAACGATTACTTTGCTTCACACCCCCTCAATAAACGCGTTTCTTTACGTTTTGATGTGAAAGTTGATCCAGAAGTTGTTACCAAAACATCCCCACTGACCTTTAAATTTGGTAATACAGATTTTTCATTAAACTACGAAAAAACAGATGGCCAAGCTGGTGACTATGAAATGAAATATGGCTACCAAGACCAAACAGATCCAACGATTGTAAAATGGCGGATTATCTTAAATGCCCGTCAAGATATCCTTCGTGGCATGGTCATTAAGGATCAATTTGGAGATGGTTTGACACTGGTAGAAGGTAGTTTCCGTGCGGTTCGCTTTAGTCCAGTAGAAGGTGGCATTAGAAATGAAGCACATATTTTAAGTCTGCCAGTTTTAGATAATTTCAGTAAAAAAGCTGTCTTCGACAAGAATGAAGCTGGTCAGATCACAGGATTTACTATTGACTTTGGGGATAACTACAATTGGCCAATGTACATTGAATACTCTACCAAAGTTGCTCCTGGTACAAAAGTTGGCGATTTGGTTCATAATACCTTGACATGGACAGCAACCAATTTCCCTGAGCCACGTAGCTTAACACGAGAAGTGAGATTGGAAACAGGTTCTGGAGAAGGATTAGGTGAGAAAAAACAAACGCCACCGACTTCAAGTTCAACAACCACACCAGAATCATCTACGACACCAAGTTCGCCAAGTTCATCAACGACCTCAAAACCTTCCGATCCGACTACAATAGAAAGCAATGATATTCCAAAAACTGGGAAGAAAAAAGTCCTTCCTCGTACGGGTGAGAAGATGACGCCTGTTATCTTCCTGGTCGGTATCTTGGGCTGTGCGGTTGGCTTTACTGTGTTACGCTCTAAGAAGCTAACCAAATAATACTCGTTATTAAAAGGCTGGAATTTTCCAGTCTTTTTTGTTAGTTAGATGAAAAGGGATTTGAACAAGTGTGGAGGTTGAAAAATTTATTTCCTCCAAAGCTACCCTTACGTCTAGAGGTGGATGTTTGAAAAATGCCCTTATTCGTGGTAAAATAGGGCTAATGAATTTATTGTAATTGAGGTAAAAAACGTGGCTTTTGGAGACAACGGAAAACGCAAAAAAACTTTCTTTGAAAAATTGACTATGTTGGTCATTGTAATTATGTTGATTGTAACGGTTGGAGCAATCTTTGCTGCAGCTTTGGGTGCACTATCCTACTAAGGGACTACCAAGTGATACTTGGTTATAAAAGGAAAACGATAAACTATGAGTATGTTTTTAGATACAGCCAAGATTAAGGTCAAGGCTGGAAATGGCGGCGATGGCATGGTGGCCTTTCGACGTGAAAAATATGTTCCCAATGGCGGCCCTTGGGGTGGTGATGGTGGACGTGGAGGCAATGTCATTTTCGTTGTAGACGAAGGCTTGCGCACGCTGATGGACTTCCGCTATAACCGGCATTTCAAAGCCCAAAATGGGGAAAAGGGAATGACCAAAGGGATGCACGGACGGGGAGCAGAAGATCTCTATGTACGAGTTCCCCAAGGAACGACTGTCCGAGATTCTGAGACTGGTAAGGTCATTACCGACTTGGTTGAAAATGGGCAAGAGTACATTGTAGCCCATGGAGGACGTGGAGGACGCGGGAATATCCGTTTTGCCACTCCTAAAAATCCAGCACCTGAGATTTCAGAAAATGGGGAACCGGGTCAGGAACGCGAACTCGAATTAGAACTCAAAGTCTTGGCAGATGTTGGTTTGGTTGGCTTCCCATCAGTAGGGAAATCAACTCTTCTCAGTGTCATTACTTCTGCCAAACCAAAAATTGGGGCCTATCATTTTACAACCATCGTTCCAAACTTGGGCATGGTTCGGACACCGTCAGGTGAATCCTTTGCAGTCGCAGATCTTCCTGGATTGATCGAAGGAGCTAGTCAAGGGATCGGACTAGGAACTCAGTTCCTCCGTCACATTGAGCGCACCCGTGTTATCTTGCATGTCATCGATATGTCAGGCAGTGAAGGACGCGATCCTTATGAAGATTACGTTCAAATCAACAAAGAGCTTGAAACTTATAACCTTCGCTTGATGGAACGTCCGCAGATTATCGTGGCGAATAAGATGGATATGCCCGAGAGCCAGGAAAATTTGAAAGAGTTCAAGAAAAAATTGGCCGCCAATTACGACGAGTTTGATGAATTACCACAGATCTTCCCAATCTCTAGTTTGGCGCATCAAGGTTTGGACAACTTGTTAGAAGCAACAGCAGACTTGTTAGACAAAACACCAGAATTCTTGCTCTATACGGAAGAAGATATGGCACAAGAAGAAGTCTACTATGGCTTTGATGAGGACCAACCAGCCTTCGAGATCAATCGCGATGATGATGCTTCTTGGATCTTGTCTGGTGATAAGCTAGAGAAGCTCTTCAATATGACCAATTTTGATCGCGACGAGTCTGTCATGAAATTTGCTCGTCAATTGCGTGGAATGGGTGTCGATGAAGCTCTCCGCGCGCGTGGAGCCAAAGACGGAGATATCGTACGGATCGGTAAATTTGAATTTGAATTTGTTGACTAGTTAGATGTAAAGAGGAGAAGAAGATGGGAGATAAACCTATATCCTTTCGTGATAAAGACGGAAATTTTGTCTCTGCTGCAGACGTTTGGAATGCAGAAAAATTGGAAGAACTCTTTAATAAGCTGAATCCCAATCGTAAGTTACGGTTAGAACGGGAAAAATTAGCAACATCCAGTGAAAATTAGGAATCAGGAGAAGAAAATGGCAAAAACAATTCACACAGACAAAGCACCAGCAGCAATTGGACCTTATGTTCAAGGAAAAATTGTGGGCAATCTCTTATTTGCAAGTGGGCAAGTTCCGCTTTCGCCAGAAACAGGTGAAATTGTTGGAGAAACCATCCAAGAACAAACGGAGCAAGTATTGAAGAATATTGCTGCTATCCTTGAGGAAGCTGGAACGGACTTTGATCACGTGGTTAAAACAACCTGTTTCTTAAGTGATATGAATGATTTTGTACCTTTTAACGAGGTCTACAAAACAGCATTTTCAAGTGAATTTCCAGCACGTTCTGCAGTAGAAGTGGCTCGCTTGCCACGCGACGTCAAAGTTGAAATTGAAGTCATTGCAGAAGTATAGTCTGAATAGAGGAATGCATTCGGGAAATAAGAATGCTGGAGTGAGAGCCATCGACTGACCAACTGGAAAGATGATGGTCTCCTCCTTTTTTGTAAGGAAAAGGTGATTAGGATGACAGATACAGAAAAAACAATTCAACTGGTCATTGTGACAGGAATGAGCGGTGCAGGAAAGACCGTAGCCATTCAATCTTTTGAAGATATGGGCTATTTCACCATCGACAATATGCCACCAGCTCTCTTACCGAAATTTATTGAGCTGATTCAACTGTCGATGGATAATAATAAGTTGGCTCTCGTTGTGGATATGCGGAGCCGGTCTTTCTTCTCAGAAATTCGCTCCATTTTGGATGAATTAGAGAACCACGAAGGGATTGATTTTAAAATTCTCTTTTTGGATGCGACCGATAGTGAATTGGTCGCGCGCTACAAAGAGACTCGTCGGAGTCACCCACTCGCAGCTGATGGGCGTGTCTTGGATGGGATTACGTTGGAACGGGAACTTTTGGCTCCGCTCAAAAACATGAGCCAAAATGTCATTGATACGACGGAATTAACTCCTCGTAATCTTCGTAAAGTGATTGCTGAACAGTTCTCTAGACAAGATAGTCAGCCTGAGTTTCGGATTGAAGTCATGTCCTTTGGCTTTAAGTATGGTTTGCCTTTAGATGCGGACTTGGTCTTTGATGTTCGTTTCTTACCGAATCCTTATTACCAACCAGAGCTACGAAATCAAACGGGCTTGGATGATGATGTCTATAACTATGTCATGGACCATCAAGAATCAGAGGAGTTTTATCGCCATCTCTATGATTTGATTGCTCCTATCTTGCCAGCATACAAACGGGAAGGGAAATCTGTTTTGACGATTGCAGTGGGCTGTACAGGTGGTCAACACCGTTCAGTAGCCTTTGCAGCTCGTCTTGGACGGGATCTAGCGAAAGATTGGACGGTGAATATGAGTCATCGCGACAAAGACCGACGGAAAGAAACGGTGAATCGCTCATGAGAAAACCAAAGATGACCGTCATCGGAGGCGGTACAGGGATTTCCGTCATTTTGGACAGCCTTCGAAAAAAAGATGTTGAAATTACAGCCATCGTAACAGTAGCGGATGATGGTGGTAGTTCTGGTGAACTTCGAAAAAATATTCATCAATTGACACCACCGGGCGACTTGCGAAATGTGCTAGTAGCGATGTCAGACATGCCTCGCTTTTATGAAAAAGTCTTTCAATATCGTTTTGCGGAAGACGATGGACCACTAGCTGGCCACCCTCTAGGGAATTTGATTATTGCAGGGATTTCTGAAATGCAGGGATCAACTTATAATGCCATGCAATTACTGACCAAGTTTTTCCATACGACAGGAAAAATCTATCCTTCTAGTGATACACCATTAACCCTTCATGCTGTCTTTACGGATGGGACAGAAGTCGCTGGCGAGAGTGAAATCGCCAATCATGAGGGCATGATTGATTATGTTTATGTTACCAATACCTATAACGATGAGACGCCGAAAGCAAGTCGAAAAGTAGTAGATGCGATTTTAGAAAGTGATCTGGTGATTTTAGGACCTGGTTCCCTCTTTACATCGATCCTTCCCAATCTAGTGATCGAAGAAATTGGTCAGGCCTTGCTTGAGACAAAAGCAGAGGTCGCTTATGTCTGCAATATCATGACCCAACGTGGGGAGACAGAACACTTTACCGATAGTGACCATGTTTCCGTCCTTCATAAACACTTGAAGAAGCCGTTTATTGATACTGTTTTGGTCAATATTGAAAAAGTCCCTCAAGAATATATGGACACGAATCGCTTTGATGAATACCTGGTTCAGGTAGAACACGATTTTGCAGGTCTAAAATCGCAGGTTCCCCGAGTTATTTCAAGCAATTTCCTTCGCTTGGAAAACGGTGGCGCCTTCCATGATGGAGGAGCTGTGGTAGATGAACTGATGCAAATTGTACAGGTGATTAAATGAGTTTTACCATTAAAGTAAAAGAGGAGCTTTTGACCCTACATCGCTTCGAAAAAAGTGAGTTGTCTGCTCTGATTAAGATGTCAGGTAGTTTGGGTCTGAGTATGGGGGGCTTAAGCTTGTCCTTGACCACGGAGAATGCTAAGATTGCCCGCCATATCTACGAATTGATTGTAGAATTTTATCAGGTCAAATCGGACATTCGTCACCACCAAAAAACTAATTTGAAAAAGAATCGCGTTTATACCGTTTCTATTGATGAAAAGGTCGAAGAGATTCTTGCAGACCTGCACTTAGCAGATTCTTTCTTTGGTATTGAGACGGGGATTGACCCAAGAATTTTAGAAGAAGATGAAGCGAGTCGAGCTTATCTGAGAGGCGCTTTCCTAGCAAGTGGGACCATCAAGGATCCAGAGTCTGGTCGCTATCAATTAGAAATTAGCTCTGTTTATTCTGACCATGCCCAGGACTTGGCCAACCTCATGCAACACTTTTTGTTAGATGCCAAGACCATCGAACGCAAAAAAGGAGTCGTTACCTATTTGCAACGGGCAGAGGATATTATTGATTTCCTTATCTTGGTAGAAGCCAAGCAGGCTTTGGAAGAATTTGAGTCTGTCAAGGTCATGCGAGAAGCGCGCAATGATCTCAATCGAGCCAATAATGCTGAAATGGCCAATATTGCGCGGACGGTCACAGCTAGTATGAAGACCATTAACAATATCGTCAAAATCATGGATACCATTGGATTAGGTGGTCTTCCGGTCGAGCTCCAGGAAGTTGCCTATGTTCGAATCCAGAATCCCGACTATTCCATCCAGCAAATTGCGGATGCCCTGAAAACTCCCTTAACCAAAAGTGGGGTCAATCATCGCTTGCGGAAAATCAATAAGATAGCAGACGAGCTAGATGAACTATAAGAAAAAACCTTTGAATCAATGATTCAAAGGTTTTTTCTTACAAACTAGTCGAATGGACTGGTTGAACTTTCTTATCTGGATAAATGTAGTTTATCGCATTATTTACCGCAGTCGGAGCCTCGCCTAATCCAGTAGCAATCAAATCGATCTTTCCTTCGTAGAAGCAACAATCGCCGCAAGCGTAAATGCCTTCTCGGCTGGTCTCTTGTTTGCGGTTCACGAGGATTTTATGGCGTTGGAGGTCCAAGCCCCATTCTTTCAATTTCCCAACGGATGATTTAAAGCCATAATTGACAAAGAGTTCATCGATGGGGAGTAATTGGGTTTCATCTGATTTAACCTTGCTAATTTCCAGATGGCTGGCACGGCCATTTTCTCCGATTAAACGGCTAGGAACATAAGGAGTTTGAATAGAGACGGACGAAGCCTTTAATTCTTCAACGCTGTGTTCGAGAGCGCGGAAATTATCACGACGATGGACCAGAGTTGTCGGTGCGATTTTTTCAAAGGCTAGGGCCCAATCGACTGCTGAATCTCCTCCTCCTAGAATTGCAACTTGTTTGCCGGCATATTGTTGGATATTTGAAACATGGTAGTGAACGTTCTCAAATTCTTCAGCCCCATCCACTTCTAAAGGACGAGGTTTAAAGGCACCACCACCCATCGCAATAATGACAGCACGACTGAAATGCTGGTCTTTATTAGTTTCAATGAGGAAGTGATCCTCGTTTTTAAGAATATCCAAAACAGTTTCGTTCAAACAAATGTCGGTCTCGAAAGTTTCTAATTGATCGATCAACCGTTGGGACAATTCTTCTCCGGTTAAGTTCGTAAAACCAGGGACATCCAGGATTCGTTTTTCAGGATAGAGAATAGCAGGTTGACCACCTAATTGAGGAAGGGAATCAATCAATTTCACTTTTACTTGACGCATATGGCCATAGAAGGCAGCAAAAAGCCCAACAGGGCCACCACCAATAATGGTAATGTCATAGATTTCAGACATGAGATCTCCTTTGTGATGTGTAACTAGTCCTATTGTATCATAATTCGGGGATAAATAGAAAGTGTAGAAAGTACAAGGATAGAAAAGGATGAATCAGGGGATTGAGATATATTTTTTAAAAATAATGTTCGGTTTATTTACAAGTCCTCAATAATCTGTTAGAATAAATTATTATTATTTTTATTTATAAGGAGATTATTCAAAAATGCAATTTGATTTTTGGGTTAAAGTTGCGACCGAATTTATTGCAACAGCATTATTGATTATTTTAGGAAATGGTGCCGTTGCAAACGTTGAGTTGAAGGGTACCAAGGGGCATCAAAGTGGATGGCTCGTGATTGCGATTGGCTACGGAATAGGTGTTATGATGCCAGCCTTGATGTTTGGTAACGTTTCTGGTAACCATATCAACCCTGCCTTTACGATTGGTCTTGCAGTTAGCGGACTCTTCCCTTGGGAAAATGTTTTATACTACATCGTTGCTCAACTTCTTGGGGCTATGTTTGGGCAATTGGTTGTCGTTGCGACTCACCGTCCTTACTACCTTCAAACTGAAAATCCAAACAATATCTTGGGAACATTCTCAACGATTTCTAGCTTGGATAAAGGAACTCCAGAATCACGTAAAGCAGCAACCATCAATGGTTTCGTCAATGAGTTTGCTGGATCATTCGTCCTTTTCTTCGGTGCACTTGCCTTGACAAAACACTTCTTTGGTGCAGAGGTTGCTTCTCTAGCTCAAAGAGCAGCGACTGAGCAGGGAGGGATTTTTGATGCTTCTTCAACAGCCGCAAAATTGGCTTTGTCACAAGCACATGCTCCTGGTTTAGGAGTGGCTCACTTGGCACTTGGATTCCTCGTTATGGCTTTGGTGACATCACTTGGTGGTCCTACAGGACCTGGTTTGAACCCTGCACGTGACCTTGGTCCACGTTTGGTTCACGCTTTCCTTCCAAAATCTGTTTTAGGTGAACACAAGGGAGATTCAAAATGGTGGTACGCTTGGGTACCAGTTGTAGCACCAATCTTGGCTGCAATCGTTGCTATTGCCCTCTTTACCTTCCTTTATAAGTAAGACCAGAACACTTTTCGTAGACATTACGGAAAGTGTTTTTTTAAGAAAGTTTCGTGTAGAAACAATAATTAAGTCTGTTTTTTTATGGGGCTTTAATTGTGTTATTTTAATAAAGGAGTTAGTAGCTTGTTAATTATAATTATTACCATCTGCTTATTATTTTTATATTTCTTAATGCATCATCTAATTCAGCAGTCAAAGAATCCTACAGGAATACTCGGGAAAGGAATGATGAAAATTTGGAATTATACTTATTTTCCTATGTATGTGTGGGCAACCAGACAACTGGATAAAAATGATGTCCATAGAATACTAGATGTAGGAGTAGGAAACGGTCGTTCAAGTATCTTTTTGAAAGAAATCTATCCAAGAAGTACAGTTATAGGAATCGATAGTTCAGCAACTGCTATCTCAGAAGCGAAGGATTCGGAAAGTTTAAACCTTAAGTTTGAACGAAAAGATGTTAGAAAGACAGGTTATCCTGATGAAACGTTTGATTTAATAACAGGCTTTCAAACGCATTTTCATTGGGAGGATATAGAGACTTCATTTACGGAGTTAAGAAGAGTTCTTACATCAGATGGACTGCTTTTGCTAGCTTGTGAATGGCAAAAATTAGTTTATTTCTTGCCACAATTCAAAGTGGAGGATGAGTTTAGTAAGTTCTTGTCGTCAAAAGGACTGAATCTTTTAACAAGTCAGAAGAGTGGGCGATGGATTCTTTATAAGATTGTAAAAGAGACGAATTAAGTCAGTAAATGCTTATTATTAGGAGTAGGGATGAAAGAAAGGAATATAATAAAAGATAATAGAAGAGCTGGTTATTTTAGTTTTCTATATTATTTGCATGAGGAGAAGGAGTTTCATTCAGACGCACTTGTTGCTCTTTGTCAGTATCTAGAAAGGATGGATTCTGTTAGTCTTGAGCAACTGAAAGACTTACGTTGGATTGAATGTCAAATTTTGCGCCATATGGTCTATCATTTTGATCCAAATGATCTAAGTAGAATTCGCAATCTCCCAACGAATTATTGGGAGGAATTGGAAGCATTCGAACAAGTAGTGTCAAAGCTTTATGATCGTTATGAATGAAAGGATTTTCCAAAATCTGAAATTCTAGCACAGTTTTGAAGCTAAGATGATGGTGAGAGATGAATTCCTTTAACTTTTTCTTGACAATCTACAGAATTCCGTGTAGAATAGAATAGATCTTGAACTTGAAGGGAGTGAAAAACATGTCAAAAACAGTAGTACGTAAGAATGAATCTCTTGACGATGCTCTTCGTCGTTTCAAACGCGCGGTTACTAAAGCTGGTACTCTTCAAGAAACACGCAAACGTGAATTCTATGAAAAACCTTCTGTAAAACGTAAACGTAAATCAGAAGCAGCTCGTAAACGTAAAAAATTCTAATTGAATACAAGAACAGACTTCGGTCTGTTTTTTGTTTCTCTAGAAAAATTGAAGATAAAAAACCCGACCTTCTAGCTAGAAGATCGGATCTTTTTATCTGATTATTTGTTTGCAAGCAAGTCGCGGATTTCAGCAAGCAACTCTTCTTGAGTAGGAGCAGCTTCTTCTTCAGCAGCTTCCTCTTTTTTACCAAGGTTTTGAGCTTTCTCAGCAGCTTTTACTACGAAGAAAAGAACAGTACCAACAACAAGGAAGTTGATAACAGCGCTCAAGAAGCTACCGTAAGCAACACCGTTCCATGACAATTGTGCAATCTTTTCAACACCAGCAGCTTTCATAGCTGGGTTCAAAATAAGTGGAGTGATGATATCGTTAACAAATGATGTTACGATAGCTCCAAATGCAGCTCCGATAACGACTGCGACAGCAAGGTCAACAATATTCCCACGAAGGAGAAAAGCTTTCAAATCTTTTAACATATCCTAAATATGTCCTTTCATAATAAATTTTTACAGAGCATAGTATAACTGAAATTTTTTTCGTATTCAATAAATATGCTCAAATTTTTTTAAAAAGTTGATTTAAGGAAAATGGAGGCTTTCAAAACTCAGGAAAAATGTGGAAAAATCGGGTGAAAATCAATGCGGATGATTTACAATTGACAAAAATTAGTTTAAAATAGTTAATGATATTCTATGGTAAAATGGAGGCACTGTTTATGGTTGACAAACAACTGATTTCAGAAATTAAAAACAGTGTGAATATTGTAGATGTAATCGGAGAAGTCGTTCAATTGACAAAGGCAGGACGAAACTTTTTAGGTCTCTGCCCTTTTCATGGTGAAAAGACCCCTTCTTTCAATGTGGTCGAGGATAAACAATTCTATCATTGTTTTGGTTGTGGTCGCTCAGGCGATGTTTTTAAGTTTATTGAAGACTATCGTGGTGTCTCCTTCATGGAAGCTGTTCAAATTGTCGGAGATCAGGTGGGCATTCGTGTCCAGACTCTTCCTCCAAGTCAGTCTAGGCCCCAACAAGCAGATGGGAAACAGCCCTTCTATGAGATACATCAAGAGGCTGCCAAGTTCTATCATGCCATCCTGATGACGACAAAGATGGGTGAAGAGGCTCGGCAATACTTGTATGACCGAGGGCTTGATGATGAGGTTCTTCGGCATTTTCAAATAGGGCTTGCACCAGCAGAAGGAAATTATTTGCTTCAGAGTGTTTCAGGGAAGTTTTCAGAAAATATTCTGGCCGACTCAGGTTTATTTCATATTAGTGATAGGGGGACCATGTATGATGCGTTTCAAGATCGCATCATGTTTCCCTTGTCGGATGATACTGGTCGAGTCATTGCCTTTTCTGGTCGACTCTGGCGTGAATCAGCTGAGGGAGCAAAGCCTCAGGGGAAATACAAGAACAGCCGCGCTACGCTCCTTTTTAACAAGAGTTATGAGCTCTACCATTTGGACAAGGCCAAGCAGGTCGCTAAGAAAAACCATGAGCTTTATCTGATGGAAGGATTCATGGATGTCATCGCAGCCTACCGAGCTGGGATTGAGAATGCCGTTGCTTCTATGGGGACAGCCCTCACGCAGGAACATGTGGCTCATCTGAGCAAATTTACCAAAAAGGTTATCTTGGCCTATGATGGGGATAAGGCGGGAAGGCTGGCGACAGCAAAGGCTTTGGAGGTCCTGGAAAAACAGGAGGTAGAGGTCGTCCAGATTCCTGATCAGATGGACCCAGACGAGTATCTCAATAAGAATTCTCCTCAGGCTTTGGCGGACTTATTGGAAAAAACACGTCTCAGTCGCGTAGAGTTTCTCATGGATTATTGGAAGCCAGACAATATTGAAAATTTGCAGGCGCAGATTGAATTTGTCGAAAAAATGGCTCCCTTAATTGCTCAGACGCCATCTGTAACGGCACAGAATACCTATATTTATAAATTAGCCGATCTCTTGGTCGACTTTGATTATATGCAGGTAGAACAGACGGTTAATGCTAGTCGCCTTCAGATGCGGAGTCAGCGTCAGGCTCAAGGGCCAATCCAGACGCAGGCTCCAGTTGCTAGTCCAACTGTTGTGCAAAAGCAGCTGCCTCGTCTGATCCGGGCGGAGAATCATCTCCTTCATCGGATGAAGGACTTTCCTTATGTTTTGAATGAATATCGTCTTCGGACAGATTTTTCATTTGATACCCCTGCCTTGCAAACCTTGTACCAACTTCTTTGTCAAAATGGAGAAGTGACATCGCAGGATTTGTCAGAGCAGACAGAGGAAGTGCAACGAGCTTGGTATCTGATGCTAGAAGAAAATTTACCGGATGAAATAGCGGAGAATGAGTTGGAAGAAGTGGAAGAAACGAGAAATCGTGAGCTTCTCCGTAAAGAAAGTCAACAAATAGGAAAGAAAGTCCGAGACGCCTCTCACAGTGGAGATGCGGATCAGGCTTTATTGGAACTCGAGCGACTAATCGCTCAAAAAAGAAGAATGGAGTAGGAATGGCGAAAGAACAAAAAGATATCACAACTTTAGATGTCCAAATTGCAGAGTTTATTCGTAGTCATAAGAAAAGTGGTACTGCAACAGATGATGAAATCAATGATCAATTGGTCATTCCTTTTACCTTGGATGCCGATGAAATTGATGATTTGTTGCAACGGATTCAGGATGCTGGGATTTCCATCACGGATAAAGAAGGAAATCCAAGCGCGCGTGTCTTGAACACCGAAGAGGAAGAACCAGAGTTGACGGATGAGGAATTGCTTGGAAGTAACTCTGCCAAGGTCAATGACCCTGTTCGGATGTATTTGAAAGAAATTGGGGTCGTTCCTCTTTTAACCAATGAAGAAGAGCAAGAATTGGCCATCTTGGTGGAACAAGGGGATTTGGAAGCTAAGCAACGTTTGGCAGAAGCCAACCTTCGTTTGGTTGTTTCCATTGCGAAACGCTATGTTGGTCGTGGGATGC
Source organism: Streptococcaceae bacterium (assembly GCA_902363395.1). Classification (GTDB taxonomy): domain Bacteria; phylum Bacillota; class Bacilli; order Lactobacillales; family Streptococcaceae; genus Streptococcus. The sequence continues at coordinate 1,289,914 of CABIZZ010000001.1, read as the reverse complement.
AATTCTTGGATTTGATCCAAGAAGGAAATATGGGCTTGATGAAGGCCGTTGATAAGTTTGACTATACAAAAGGCTTCAAGTTTTCTACCTATGCCACTTGGTGGATCCGTCAGGCTATCACTCGTGCCATTGCAGACCAAGCCCGTACCATTCGGATTCCTGTTCACATGGTGGAAACCATTAACAAATTGGTTCGGGAGCAACGCAATCTCTTGCAAGAATTGGGACAAGATCCAACACCAGAACAAATCGCTGAACGCATGGATATGACGCCAGATAAGGTACGTGAAATCTTGAAAATTGCCCAAGAACCCGTTTCTCTCGAAACCCCAATTGGGGAAGAAGATGATAGCCATTTGGGAGATTTCATTGAAGACGAAGTGATTGAAAATCCAGTAGACTACACCACTCGTGTGGTTCTACGCGAACAATTGGATGAAGTCCTCGATACCCTGACAGACCGGGAAGAAAACGTGCTTCGTTTACGTTTTGGTCTCGATGATGGAAAAATGCGGACCTTGGAAGATGTTGGCAAAGTCTTCAACGTGACCCGTGAACGGATCCGTCAGATCGAAGCCAAAGCCCTCCGCAAACTCCGCCACCCAAGCAGAAGCAAACCATTACGTGACTTTATAGAGGATTAAAAAGATCCTGCGGATCTTTTTAACCCGAGCCCAGAAATTCGGAAGCGAGGAAGGTCCAGTGGACATTTTTAACCCGAGCTAAGAAATTCAAAAGCGAGGCAAGTCCAGTGGACATTTTTAACGGTCGCCTAGAAATATAAAAGCGACCCATGTCCGGGGGACCTTTTCTAGAGCTCTTTGAATCTAGGGCTTGCTGTAAACAAAAATATTCTTCATGGGGATGAACCGAGTGAAGAAGGAGTGAAGAATGAGTTATACGACAGAAGAAATCGAACAAATTAAAAACCGTATTCTTGAAAATCTAGAGCAGGTCATCGATCCTGAATTAGGTATAGATATTGTCAACCTTGGTTTGGTTTACGAAATTCGGTTTGATGGTGAAACTGGTGAAACAGAAATCGATATGACCCTAACCACCATGGGTTGCCCATTGGCAGATTTGCTGACGGATCAGATTTATGATGCCTTAACAGGAATGGAAGAAGTGACCAAGGTCGATGTAAAATTGGTCTGGTATCCAGCTTGGACGGTTGAGAAGATGAGCCGCTATGCGCGAATTGCTCTAGGGATTAAATAAAATTGCTTTAAGGGAGGGACAGATGTTCCTCTTTTTTTAGTGAAGATAGTTTGGATGTCAAATAGTACGAACATTCTACCTTCTTTTACGATTATATCTTGCAATCACTTCTTAGTAAGGTTATAATAGAATCATTATTAAATTAAGGAGAAGATTATGAATCAGTACCCTTTGGTCTACTTAGACCATGTTCAAAAAGTGTATGGTAAGCATATTGCCTTATACGATGTTAGTGTCAATATTCAACCGGGTCGTATCATTGGCTTGTTAGGACCAAACGGAAGTGGGAAAACCACTATTATCAAATTAGTGAATGGGCTTTTGCAACCAACTTCTGGTAATGTCTATATCCATGGCCAAGTGCCGTCTGCAAAAACCAAACAAGTCGTTTCTTATTTACCAGATACAACTTATTTGGATGAGAATATGAAGATTTCAGAAACCCTTCGTTTCTTCCAAGACTTCTATAAAGATTTCAATGTGCAACGTGCTTATCAATTGTTGAACGATTTACAATTGCACCCAGAGCAAAAGTTGAAACAACTCTCTAAAGGGAATAAAGAAAAAGTTCAATTAATTTTGGTCATGAGCCGTGAAGCGGATTTGTACATTCTCGATGAACCAATTGGTGGAGTGGACCCTGCTGCGCGTGACTACATTCTTAGAACCATCATTCAAAATCGTCGTCCAAACTCATCTGTATTGATTTCAACCCACTTGATTGCGGACGTTGAACAAGTCTTGGATGAAGCACTCTTTATCAATCAAGGTCGTATTCTGTTGCATGAAAACACAACTGTTCTTCGCAACCAATACGGTAAATCGATTGATGAGATCTTCCGTGAACAATTTAGAATGTATTAGGAGGTTCTTATGTTTGGGAAATTAATGAAATATGAATTAAAAGCAACCTATAAGTGGTATCTCATTATTTCGGGTGTGCTTGCTATTCTCTCTATTTTTGCTGGTTTGCTAGGTTCAAGTATCATTACTGGTGCAGCAAGCTATTCAGCAGATACAGCTTCTACTATTGGGGGAATTATTGTCTTGGTCATTTTTGCGGGTTACATTGGCTTGACCTTGACCAACTATATCATTATTATTCGTCGTTTTTACAACAATATTTTTGGTCGCGAAGGGTATTTGACCTGGACCCTGCCAACTAGCTCTCATACTGTTTTACTTGCAAAAGCGACATCTGCTTTGATTTGGAGTATCTTCTGTTTTATTAGCTTGATCCTTTCTTTGCTTATTTTCTTAGGAGTGATCGGTCTTGCTCATCAACAGAATATCTTTGAGTTGTTTGGTCTGTTTCTTGGACGTATTGGTGCCCCTCTGCTCTGGCAAATCTTGTTCTTCCAATTGTTAGCAACCATCTCAGGAATTTTAATGCTTTACTGTGCGATTTCACTGGGTCAACTCTTTATTAACAATCGTGTCGTGATGGCCTTTGTCTTTGGATTTATTCTTTGGATCGTCCTCAGCATCATTGGAAGAATGTTCCCTACAGTGGATCTATCCAGTCTTTCATATCTGTCAAGTGGCTATTATGATACTCTTAGTGATGTCTTGGTTGTTAACTTTGTTCCAGCCTATATCTATGAACTAGTAAAAATTGTAGCGATGTACTTTACCGTTCATTATGTAACAAAATTCAAATTGAACTTACAATAAGAATGAAAGAGGAAGGAATTCCTCTTTTTCTTTTGCCATTTTATCCAAAAAATGATACACTTGAGTATATCATTTTGGGGTCGTTACGGATTCGACAGGCATTATGAGGCATATTTTGCGACTCGTGTGGCGACGTAAACGCTCAGTTAAATATAACTGCAAAAAATAACACTTCTTACGCTCTAGCTGCCTAAAAACCAGCAGGCGTGACCCGATTCGGATTGCTCGCGTCTGATGACAGGTCTTAATTTTAGCGAGATACGATCAAACTTTGTCTAGCAGTTTGATAAGAGATTGATAGACTCGCAGTTTCTTGGCTTGAGTTATGTGTCGAGGAGCTGTTAAAGCAATACATAACCTATGGTTGTAGACAAATATGTTGGCAGATGTTTGGACGTGGGTTCGACTCCCACCGGCTCCATTTTTATATATGCAAACGACAAATCCTTGTCGTTTTTTGTTTCCTTAAATTCTATCAAGCAATGATATCTTGTGAGGGATTCCTAAATTTTTTGTTGACAGGAGGAGCGCTTTTCCGTATAATGGATACTAGTTTGGAAGATTACTCAAGAGGCTTAAGAGGCCGTGTTGGAAACGCGGTAGGCGTGTAACAGCGTGCGTGGGTTCGAATCCCATGTCTTCCGTAAGAGAAAGGAAAGCAGATTAGTTGATCTGTTTTTTTGTTAGGCAGGATTGGCAAGGGGTAAGAGTGTCTTCTTTGTCGGATTTCCTGTATAATAGAAGGTAAGAACGGACGAAAAGGAGTGCAAGGTGATTACACAACTGGACACAAAATCGGTTTATACCTTTATGGACAGTTTAGTCTCTATTCGAGACTATATTCAGCGTGCCAAAGAAATGGGTTACCAACAAATCGGTCTCATGGATATAGATAATTTATATGGGGCCTACGAGTTTTTAGAAGAGTGCCAAAAAGCTGGTATTGGGGCTGTCCTAGGTCTTGATTTGGAAGTCGAGTTACCAGCGGGGCCCTTGTCTATCCGTTTGCTTGCATTAGGTACCGTAGGTTATAAACATTTAATCAAGATTTCCAGCATGAAAATGATGGGGACAACTGACTGGTCGGCCTTTCAACACTTGTTGGATGATCTAGCCATTATCGTTCCCTATTTTGAAGGGATTGAGTATTTAGACTTGGGCCAAGACTTTGCGATTGGTGTCTTTCCGGATACTCCAGCGAAACAGTTTTCTCGTCCTGTTTTCCCCCTCCATACAGTCCGCTATTTTTCAATGAGTGATTTGGAGAGTCTTCAGATGCTCCACGCCATTCGTAATAATTGCAGTCTGAAGGAAGTAGGAGCTGTTGACACTTCTATGATGTTACTGCCACCAGAAGAGTTGGAGCGGGCCTTTGCTCATAATTATCCAGATAGTATTTCTTATCTAGAGAAGACCCTTGCGACTGTTCATTATGAGATTGATACGCAATTGAAGCTTCCCCGCTTTAATCCAGAGAAACCTGCAGTCGAGGAATTACGTGAGTTGGCTGAGGAGGGCTTGAGAAGCAAGGGGCTGGACCAGACGGTTTACCAAGAGCGTTTGCGTCATGAATTAGCTGTCATCCATCAGATGGGCTTTGATGACTACTTTTTGATTGTCTGGGATTTATTACGGTTTGGTCGAAGCCAAGGTTACTATATGGGGATGGGCCGTGGCTCAGCAGTTGGTAGTCTAGTAGCCTACGCCTTAGATATCACAGGGATTGATCCGGTCAAGAACAATCTCCTCTTTGAGCGTTTTCTGAACTTAGAGCGCTATACCATGCCTGATATTGATATTGATATTCCAGATGTCTATCGTCCCAAATTTATCCAGTATGTTAAAAATCGCTACCGCAGTCCTCATGTGGCCCAAATTGTGACCTTCTCAACTTTTGGAGCCAAACAAGCCATTCGAGATGTTTTTAAGAGATTTGGAACCCCAGAGTATGAGTTAACCAACCTCACTAAGCGGATTGGCTTACGGGATACCTTGGCTTCCGCTTATGAAAAGAATTTAGCTTTTCGCCAAGCCATCCAAAGTCGTCCAGAATACCGGAAGGGCTTTGAAATTGCGAAGAGGATTGAAGGGCAACCACGCCAGACCTCGATTCATGCGGCAGGCGTCGTCATGAGTGGAGAAGACCTCACCAATCAAATCCCGATCAAGATGGGTGAGGAGATGAATTTGACCCAATATGATGCCCATGGTGTTGAGGCAAATGGTCTGCTCAAGATGGACTTCTTAGGACTCCGAAATTTGACCTTTGCTCAACGGATGCAGGAAGCCGTAAAGGAAAAATATCAAAAGGATATTAAGATTGAGGATATTCCCCTAGAAGATCCGGAAACGATTGCTTTGTTTGCTGCAGGAAATACCAAGGGAATCTTCCAGTTTGAGCAAGCAGGAGCTATCCGTTTATTAAGACGGGTTCAACCCAACTGTTTTGAAGAAATTGTTGCGACCACATCTTTGAACCGGCCTGGGGCTAGTGACTATATTGATAATTTCGTCAAACGCAAGCATGGCAAAGAGAAGGTTGATATGATCGATCCTAGTTTGGAAGGCATTCTAGCACCAACTTATGGCATCATGCTCTATCAGGAGCAAGTCATGCAGGTGGCCCAGACCTTTGCTGGCTTTAGTCTAGGAAAAGCCGATATCCTCAGACGGGCTATGGGGAAAAAGAACGTGGCAGAAATGCATCGGATGGAAGATGACTTTATCAAGGGGGCTGTCGCTCTTGGGCACAGTGCAGAAAAAGCCAAGCAAGTCTTTGCTATTATGGAAAAATTTGCTGGCTATGGCTTCAACCGTTCCCATGCCTATGCTTACTCAGCCTTGGCCTTCCAATTGGCTTACTTTAAAGTCCATTATCCAGATGTCTTCTTTGACATTATGCTCAACTACTCTAGCAGTGATTACTTGACCGATGCGCTCCAATTTGACTTTAAAGTAGCTCCTTTGACCATTAATACCATTCCTTATAAGGATAAGTTCCAAGATCAGAAGATTTATCTAGGAATGAAAAATATCAAAGGTCTTCCAAAAGATCTAGCCTATTGGATTATTGAGCAACGTCCCTTTGAGAGCATTGAAAATTTTATCTTGCGCTTGCCTAGCCAGTATCACAAACTTCCTCTCTTAACGCCACTGGTAGAATTGGGCTTGTTTGACTGCTTTGAAAAGAATCGCAGAAAAGTCCTTCAGAACCTTCCCAATTTATTTGTCTTTGCGGATGAATTGGGTAGCTTATTTGGTCAAGCTAATTATTCCTGGATGGATGCTGAGGATTATAGCAAGGCGGAGAAGTATGAAATGGAGCAGAGGGTCATTGGGGTCGGTCTTAGCCCTCATCCTCTGGTGGAAATTGTAGCTGCAAGTAGCCAACCGACTCGACCAATCGCTTCTTTAAGTGAAGGAGAACAGGCCACTATTCTAGTTGAAGTCCAATCGATCCGGACCATCCGAACCAAAAATGGGGAAAATATGGCCTTTTTACAAGTTTCCGATCTCCAAAAGAAGATGGATGTCACTCTTTTCCCAGATACTTATCGCCAGTATAGTGTGAAAATAAGAGAGAAGGGCTATTACTATCTCAAAGGAAAAGTGCAATCTAGAGATGGTCGTCTCCAAATGATTTTGATGGAAGCAGAAGAAGCCACCAATCAGCGTTTTTGGATTCAATTGTTTGATCACCAAGAGGACCGGGCAGTTTTAGATATCTTAAAGGCCTATCCGGGTCCCTATCCTGTCGTTATTCGCTATGAAGAGGAGAAAAAGACCATTCAATTAAAAGGAGTTTCCGTCCAGAAAAACGAGAAGTTAGAAAATGAGCTGGCAAGTATTGCTATGAAAACGATTTATCGATAAAATCTACGGAAAATAGGAGAAATTTGAGCCTCTTTGTGTTATAATCATTTAGAATGTAAAAGAAAAAAAGGAGCAAATATCGAAATGAAACGTATTGCTGTTTTAACCAGTGGTGGAGATGCCCCTGGAATGAATGCTGCTATCCGTGCAGTTGTTCGCCAAGCAATTTCTGAAGGAATGGAAGTATTTGGTATCTATAATGGATACGCTGGTATGGTTGCTGGTGATATCCATCAATTGGATGCTTCATCAGTTGGAGATATTATTTCTCGTGGTGGAACGATGCTTCATTCAGCTCGCTATCCTGAATTTGCTGAACGCGAAGGTCAATTAAAAGGGATCGAGCAGTTGAAGAAACATGGAATCGAAGGTGTCGTCGTTATCGGTGGTGATGGATCATACCACGGAGCGATGCGTTTGACAGAACATGGCTTCCCAGCTGTAGGACTTCCTGGGACAATTGATAATGATATCGTTGGTACAGATTTTACAATCGGGTTTGATACAGCAGTTACAACTGTTATGGACGCGATTGATAAGATTCGCGATACTTCGTCTAGTCACCACCGTACTTTCGTTATCGAGGTAATGGGACGTAATGCCGGGGATATTGCCCTTTGGTCTGGTATTGCTTCTGGTGCGGATGAAATTATCATTCCAGAAGAAGGCTTCGCTATCGAAGATGTCGTTGAGAGTATCAAAAAGGGCTACGAAAAAGGTCGTACACACAACATCATCGTTCTTGCTGAAGGTGTGATGTCTGCTGCTGAATTTGGTAAAGCCTTGAAAGATGCAGGAGATGCAAGCGATCTTCGTGTAACTGAACTTGGACATATCCAACGTGGTGGATCTCCTACTGCGCGTGACCGTGTTCTTGCTTCACGTATGGGAGCACATGCTGTTAAGTTGTTGAAAGCTGGTATCGGTGGTGTAGCTGTTGGTATCCGCAATGAACAAATGGTGGAAAACCCAATTCTTGGTAGTGCAGAAGAAGGAGCTCTCTTTAGCTTAACTGAAGACAGTAAGATCAAAGTGAACAACCCTCACAAGGCTGACTTGAACCTTGCAGAGTTGAACCGTAGCTTATCTTCTATTTAATATTTATTTGTTAAAATTTGTCTAAAAAGACAGTGTATTTTAAAAGGAGTCATAGAAATCATGAACAAACGTGTTAAAATCGTTGCAACCTTAGGTCCTGCGGTAGAAATCCGTGGTGGTAAAAAATTCGGTGAAGATGGATACTGGGGTGAAAAACTTGACGTTGAAGCTTCAGCTAAAAACATTGCTAAATTGATTGAAGCAGGAGCTAACACTTTCCGTTTCAACTTCTCACACGGTGACCACCAAGAACAAGGTGAACGTATGGCAACTGTTAAACTTGCAGAAAAACTTGCAGGTAAAAAAGTTGGTTTCCTTCTTGATACTAAAGGACCAGAAATCCGTACTGAATTGTTCGAAGGTGAAGCTAAAGAGTATTCATACAAAACTGGTGAAAAAATCCGTGTTGCTACTAAACAAGGTATCAAATCAACTCGTGAAGTGATTGCTTTGAACGTTGCTGGTGCTCTTGACATCTATGATGACGTTGAAGTTGGTCGTCAAGTATTGGTTGACGATGGTAAATTGGGTCTTCGCGTTGTAGAAAAAGATGATGCAACTCGTGAATTTGTCGTTGAAGTTGAAAACGACGGTGTTATTGCTAAACAAAAAGGTGTGAACATCCCTAATACTAAAATTCCTTTCCCAGCTCTTGCTGAACGTGATAATGACGATATTCGTTTCGGTTTGGAACAAGGTATTAACTTCATCGCGATCTCATTCGTACGTACTGCAAAAGACGTAAACGAAGTTCGTGCTATCTGTGAAGAAACTGGTAACGGTCACGTTCAATTGTTCGCTAAAATCGAAAACCAACAAGGTATCGATAACTTGGACGAAATCATTGAAGCTGCTGACGGTATCATGATCGCTCGTGGTGACATGGGTATCGAAGTACCATTCGAAATGGTTCCAGTTTACCAAAAAATGATCATCACTAAAGTAAACGCTGCTGGTAAAGTTGTTATCACTGCAACAAACATGCTTGAAACAATGACTGAAAAACCACGTGCAACTCGTTCAGAAGTATCAGACGTATTTAACGCTGTTATCGACGGAACTGACGCAACTATGCTTTCAGGTGAGTCTGCGAATGGTAAATACCCACTTGAGTCAGTTACAACAATGGCTACAATTGATAAGAACGCTCAAACTCTTCTTAATGAATACGGACGTTTGAACTCAGATTCATTCGAACGTAACTCTAAGACAGAAGTTATGGCTTCAGCAGTTAAAGATGCTACAAACTCAATGGACATCAAATTGGTTGTAACTTTGACTAAGACTGGTCACACAGCACGTTTGATCTCTAAATATCGTCCAAATGCTGATATCTTGGCATTGACATTTGACGAATTGACTGAACGTGGATTGATGTTGAACTGGGGTGTTATCCCAATGTTGACAGATGCTCCATCATCAACTGACGATATGTTCGAAATCGCAGAACGTAAAGCAGTAGAAGCAGGTCTTGTACAATCTGGTGACGATATCGTTATCGTTGCAGGTGTGCCACTTGGCGAAGCTGTTCGTACAAACACAATGCGTATCCGTACAGTACGTTAATCTAACCAATGAACAAACCTTGTTCTCTAAGCGTAAAAGCTTGGAGGCAAGGTTTTTTTAGTGCAAGTTTCTGACAATTTGGGAATGTGGGCCTTTTTTATTGTCTAATAAAATGGTATAATGAAATGAGCTGAAAGGGGGGGATAGGAATGTCGAAAAGGGATTTGATTCGGAATATGATCATCATTGGAATATTGGGCTTGGTACTTATTACTTTGCGCCTATTTGTTTTTCAACCATTGTGGGTATCTGATCAAATGGCCAATGCCTCCGTTAAGAAAGATGATTTAGTATTAGCGACTAAAAAGGGGAAAATTGATCGAACGGACTTAGTCCTCTATCATGTAAAAGAGAAACAATATCTTGGACGTGTCATTGCGATAGAGAGCGATGAGGTAAGCTATGTGGATGATGTCTTTTATCTGAATGGTGTAGCTACAGCAGAACCGTATTTGGACAAGATGAAGACCAAACATTTGGCTGCCCCAAGTGGCGATTATTTTACAAATGATTTTTTCTCTAGAGAACTCAAGGGAACCAAGGCTGGAAAAGTACCAAGTCATAGTTACTTAGTCCTAAATGATGATCGCAACAATACCAAAGACAGTCGTGAATTTGGTTATATTCAATCAGATCAGATTGAGGGTGTTGTCGATTTCAGATTGTACCCTCTAAATAAATTTGGTTTTATTAAAGAAGAAGAATAGTCCGGAAGGGCTATTTTTTCTTACAAAAAAGCTACTGCAGAAAGGAATTGCAGTAGCTTTTTGTTCTGGTCAAATTGAGGGAGAGGGATCTATTCTTCTTGTTTACTAGTAATTTGGTGAAAGACCTTTTGCCAATGTTCATGGCGACGCCAGAGACTGGTGTGAACCTGGTTGTGTAATTCATAGCGAATCAATTTGGTCTTTTGGCTGATGGATTCGATCTCGAAATTCTTAAAGGGAATTTGATGCTCTTCCTGCAAACGGACCAGGTCCTCTTTGTGACTTTCTTGGCCGAATTCATTAATGAGGGTGAAGTTGTCTGCAAGAAGGGTTTGGTACTCTTGCTGAGCTTGCAAGCGTTCCTCATAGGTCTTTAATTTGAGAAGGACATTGTCCAGAATCTCATCTTCAGGGATAGAACTTGGCTCCACATGGACATCGATATCAAAGACGCCAAACTGTTCCTTGAGAAGGCGCTCGACCTCTTCGGTAATGGCATGGCTCTCATAAACAGAAAGGTCAGGATTCATTTCGATGACGACATCCAGGTAGATGTTGCTACCGTATGTCCGTCCCCGTTGGGATTTGACCCGGCTGACTTTGGGCAATTCTAGAATGGCAGCCTTGTATTTATCAAGAAGGCTTTCATCAAATCCATCTGAGAGGCTGAAGGAGGATTCAATGAAAATATCGTAGGCTGTCTTTAGAATAAAGAAAGTAATAACGATGGCCACTAATTGGTCCACAATCGGATAGTTAAGAGCACTAGCTCCAATCGCAACAGAGGTTCCTAAAGAAGTGACCACGTCAGACAGGTTATCTTTAGCAGCTGCATTGAGGGCCTTGGACTGGGCTTTCTTGGCTAAAGTGCGGTTATGAAGATAGACCGCAAACATGACAAGGGCTGACCCAACTCCAACAATGGCTCCTAAAGGATCAATAACAGTTGTTTCCCTGCTGAGGATTTTTTGAACCGTATCTCGTAGGACATCAAAGCCCACATAAAACATGATGATGGACGTCACCAGACTAGCTAGATCCTCGATCTTCCAATGACCGAACCGGTGGTCGCGGTCAGCTGGCTGGCGGGCTAAGCGAATGCCAATGAGAAGGGCGACGTTACTGATAATATCGGATAAGTTATTAAAACCATCCGCGACCAAACTGGAGGAGTGAAGAAGATGGCCTGTTGCTAATTTAGCAGCGGAAAGAAACAGGTAGGCGACAATACTGATCAGGGCTCCACGTTCGGCTAGTTTTAAATTACTTTGTGATTGATTCACTTAGACCTCCTCCAGACTTCTGTAGATTTCCTCCTAAGGGACAAACTTGGATCGTTGTTGATGAGGAAATAGTCGTTCTTCTTAAGGCTTTATTATAGCTTTTTTGAGTGCAAAATTCAAATGATGCCAACTGTTTTCAAAAGGAGAAAGGACAAAAATGTGGTATAATAGAACGATTGAATGAATGAGGAGTATGAGATGAATCCTTTATTGAATAGTATGAATGATCGCCAAGCAGAGGCGATCCAAACGACAGAAGGTCCCCTCTTGATCATGGCGGGGGCTGGTTCTGGTAAGACACGTGTCTTGACCCACCGAATCGCTTACTTGATCGATGAAAAAATGGTCAATCCTTGGAATATTTTAGCCATTACCTTTACCAATAAAGCCGCTCGGGAGATGAAGGAGCGGGCTTATCAGCTAAATCCAGCCACCCAAGATTGCTTGATTGCCACCTTCCACTCCATGTGTGTGCGTATTCTCCGTCGAGATGCGGATCATATTGGCTACAATCGCAACTTCACCATTGTCGATCCAGGTGAGCAACGGACCTTGATGAAGCGAATCTTGAAGTCCTTGAACTTGGATCCTAAGAAATGGAATGAACGGACCATCTTGGGGACTATTTCCAATGCCAAAAATGACCTGATTGATGAAGTAGCCTATGCTGCCCAAGCTGGAGATATGTATACCCAGATCGTCGCCAAGTGCTATGAGGCTTACCAAAAGGAACTCCGGCAGTCAGAAGCAGTGGACTTTGATGATTTGATTATGCTGACCCTGCGTCTTTTTGATCAAAATCCTGATGTTTTGACCTATTACCAGCAGAAGTTCCAATACATCCATGTGGATGAGTACCAAGATACCAATCATGCCCAATACCAGTTGGTCAAACTCTTGGCTTCACGCTTTAAAAATATCTGTGTCGTTGGGGATGCGGACCAGTCTATTTATGGCTGGCGGGGAGCGGATATGCAGAATATCCTGGACTTTGAGAAGGATTATCCTGATGCCAAGGTCGTTTTGTTAGAGGAAAATTATCGTTCCACTAAAACCATCCTGCAAGCAGCCAATGATGTCATTAAAAACAATAAAAATCGTCGACCTAAAAATCTTTGGACTCAAAATGCTGACGGGGAAGAGATTGTCTATTACCGGGCCAATGATGAGCAGGATGAAGCGGTCTTTGTTGCCAAAACCATTGAAGAGCTCAGTCGCGAAGCGGGTTACAAGCACCGTGATTTTGCTGTTCTCTACCGGACCAATGCCCAGTCACGGACCATTGAAGAAGCGCTGCTCAAGTCCAACATTCCCTATACCATGGTGGGGGGCACCAAGTTCTACAGCCGGAAGGAAATTCGGGATGTTATTGCTTATTTAAACTTGATTGCTAATCTCAGTGACAATATCAGTTTTGAGCGCATCATCAATGAACCCAAGAGGGGAATCGGTCCAGGTACGGTGGATAAGATTCGCGATTTTGCCCAAATGCAAGGGACCTCACTTCTGGATGCTTCAGCCAATATCATGCTCTCTGGCATTAAAGGAAAAGCAGCCCAGGCTATCTGGGACTTTGCCAATCTCATTCTTGATTTGAGAGAAAAATTGGACCAGATGACCATTACAGAGTTGGTCGAAGAAGTCCTTGACAAGACAGGCTATATGACGGCCCTAACCAATCAGGGAAATCTGGAAAGTCAGGCCCGCATCGAGAATATCCAAGAGTTCCTATCTGTTACCAAGAATTTTGATGAAAATGGCGAGTCTGTTGAAGACGAATCAGGTGTGGACACCTTGAGTCGTTTCTTGAACGACTTAGCCTTGATTGCCGATACAGACAATGGAGAGCAAGAGACCTCAGAAGTCACCTTGATGACCCTTCACGCAGCCAAAGGTTTGGAATTCCCAGTGGTCTTCTTGATTGGGATGGAAGAAAACGTCTTTCCTCTTAGTCGAGCGGCAGAGGATCCGGATGAGTTGGAAGAAGAACGTCGTTTGGCTTACGTGGGGATAACGCGGGCAGAGAAGGTTCTCTTCTTGACCAATGCCAATTCTCGTTTGCTCTTTGGGCGGACCAGCTACAACCGTCCGACGCGCTTTATCAATGAAATTAGCTCAGATTTGTTAAGCTACCAAGGATTAGCGCGTCCAGCTAACACGAGCTTTAAGGCTTCTTATAGCAATGGTGGCGGAACTACCTTTGGAAAAGGCATGAGTCTGTCACAAGCCCTTCAAGAGCGCAAGAGACAAGCAGCTCCAAGTGCGCTCACGTCCTCAAGCCTCCCCTTTGGCAATAGCAACCGTTCTAGTGCCAAAGAGAGCGTCGCTTGGTCTATTGGCGACATTGCTATTCACAAGAAGTGGGGAGAAGGAACTGTGCTTGAAGTCTCTGGTAGTGGCAACACCCAAGAACTCAAGATCAACTTCCCAGAAGTTGGGCTCAAGAAACTCTTGGCCAGTGTCGCTCCGATTGAGAAGAAATAAACTGAAGCCAGTAAGCTAAGTGTACTGTTTCAGATCATAAACATGCACTATCTCCTTGAGGATCTAATTTGTTACTGCAAGAAAAAGTTCCAAGAAAAGAACTTCTGGGAATAGTGCAGAATAGGTTGAGACTTTTCGCCGTGAGGAAAGCACCAGAAACACATAAGTTTCTGGTGCTCGGTAGATTTGAGACGTAAGGCTCAAATCTAAGGTATGGAATCCCAAAGGGAGTCGCTGCCGACCGGCCTCACCTAAGAAAAGTCTCTATAGAGGAATGAATATTCAGTTGAAACCAGCAAGCTTAGCTTGCTGGTTTTGATTTTACAGGTGGCATGATATAATATACTAAGAATAGAGAAAGAGGCATGTTATGAACGAAATCAAGTGTCCCAACTGTGGGGAAGTTTTTATAGTCAATGAAAGTCAATACAGCGAGCTCTTGTCACAGGTACGGACAGCGGAGTTTGACAAGGAAATTCATGAGCGAATTCGGCAAGAGTTGGCTTTAGCTGAGCAAAAGGCCCTTAATGAGCAGCAAGAGAAGTTAGCCAAGAAGGACCAAGAAATTGCCCAGTTACAAAACCAGATTCAACAGTTTGATACTGAAAAAGAATTGGCTAAAAAAGAGGTGGAGCAAACGGCTAGTCAAAACTTGCTAGAGAAAGAAAAAGAAGTTCAACAACTTGAGAATCAGCTGGCGACCTTGCGCTTGGAGCATGAAAACCAACTGCAAAAGACACTGTCTAATCTAGAGAAAGAAAGAGACCAGGTCAAAAATCAGCTCCTTCTACAAGAAAAAGAAAACGAGCTTTCTCTGACTTCGGTGAAACAAAACTATGAGGCCCAGCTTAAGGCGGCCAATGAACAGGTTGAGTTTTATAAGAACTTCAAGGCCCAACAATCAACCAAGGCCATTGGGGAAAGTCTGGAGCAGTATGCGGAAAGTGAGTTTAACAAGGTCCGTAGCTTTGCCTTTCCAAACGCTTATTTCGAAAAGGACAACAAGGTTTCTGCTCGTGGGTCTAAAGGGGACTTTATCTTCCGTGATTTTGATGAAAATGGGCTAGAATTCATTTCCATCATGTTTGAGATGAAAAATGAAGCGGATGGAACTGAGAAGAAGCATAAGAACGCTGATTTTTACAAAGAATTAGACAAAGACCGTCGGGAAAAAAACTGTGAGTATGCTGTATTAGTATCGATGTTAGAAACTGATAATGACTACTTCAACACAGGGATTGTGGATGTCAGTCATGAGTATGAGAAGATGTATGTCGTTCGTCCTCAGTTCTTTATCCAGTTGATTGGTCTCTTACGCAATGCGGCACTTAACTCTCTTAAATACAAGCAGGAGTTAGCGCTTATCCGTGATCAAAATATTGACATCACCCACTTTGAAGAAGACCTAGACGCCTTCAAGGTGGCCTTTGCCAAGAACTACAATTCAGCATCCGTCAACTTCGGTAAGGCCATCGATGAAATCGACAAAGCCATCAAGCGGATGGAAGAAGTCAAGAAATTCCTCACCACATCCGAAAATCAACTTCGCCTCGCCAACAATAAGCTGGATGATGTATCAGTCAAAAAATTGACCCGCAAAAATCCGACCATGAAAGCGAAATTTGAAGCACTGAGGGGTGAATAGGAGGATCCTATGCAGATACGAAAAGCAACCATGAAAGATGCTGAAGCCCTACTATCTTTATACGAAGACTTGGGCTATCCAACGACCGCTTCTAAGCTGTCTCGACGTTTAGAAATGATTCTTTCTCAACCACATTATGGCTGTCTTCTAGCTGAAAGAAACGGAGAAATTTTAGGTTTCTTAGGTTATGCAAAGCTCTTCTTTTTTGAAGTAGATGGATCTTACTATCGTATTTTAGCTTTGTCAGTTGCAAAAGAAACAAGACGACAAGGAATTGCTAGTAGGCTAATCGATGAATTGAAAAAACAAGCGGTAAAAGAAGGAGTTGAGGCACTGGCTTTAAATAGTGGATTAACCGCTGAACGAAATGCTGCACATCAGTTTTATCAGGCAGTTGGATTTGAAAAAGTGACTGCCGGCTTTGCCTTGCATTTAAAAACTCAACATAAATGAATCATGAAAAAATAGTAGAGGGAACGAAGTAATGTCTTCAACAAAAGGGAAAACCTTATATTTTAACAATAAGAGCATGGACTATGTGACCTTTGGTAAAGGAAAACAGCCTCTCGTTATCATACCAGGCTTGGGGGATGGGGTGCAGACGGTTAAAGGAAAGGCCCAGCTCTTTTCCCTCTCTTATCGTCTACTTGCTAAGCATTATAAAATCTATGTTTTTTCTCGAATCAATGAGTTGAGGCAGGCCTATACGACACGAGATATGGCAGCAGATGTAGCAGAAGCAATGGAGACACTAAACCTAGATACCGCTTATATCATGGGGATTTCACAAGGTGGAATGATTGCTCAATGGCTAGCTACAGATTTTCCAGAAAGGGTTCAAAAGCTCATCCTAGCTGTGACAACAGCGAAGCCTAGTCAACTTGCTAGAGAACGAATTGAGTATTGGCAAAAACTCAGTCAATCTGGAAATTTTAAGCATCTCATGCTGGATATTGCACAGCACTCCTACACACAAAAGAGCTATCAAAAGTGGCGGTTCCTTTATAATATTATGGGTCGCCTGGGTCGAATTAAAGATGAAAAACGAATTGTCATTCAGTCCCAGTCTTGCCTGGAACATAATAGCCTTGAGGTCTTAAAAGAAATTCAATGTCCGACTTTGGTTCTTGGTGCGCTTGAAGATGATGTGATTGGTGTGGATGGATCCAAGGAACTGGCAACAGCGATTTTGGATTGTCAGCTCCTTATTCTTAAGCATTCAGGTCATGCTCTGTATGAAGAAAATAAAGCATTTCAAGAGGCTGTCTGTGGATTCTTAAACTAAAAAAGCTGGAATTTTCCAGCTTTTTTATGTTAGTTAAATCGCAAAGAGATCGTTTAGGTTTTCTGCCATAGTTGGGTGGGTAAAGATTTGTTTTGCGATGTAAGTATAAGGGATCTTGTTGTCCATGGCCATAGTGATCAGGTTGATGAGTTCACCTGCGGC
This sequence comes from Streptococcaceae bacterium, assembly GCA_902363395.1. Classification (GTDB taxonomy): domain Bacteria; phylum Bacillota; class Bacilli; order Lactobacillales; family Streptococcaceae; genus Streptococcus. Next base: position 1,272,916 of record CABIZZ010000001.1, on the reverse strand, counting down.
TTCTCCAAAGAGAGTTGCTCCAAGAATTTCTTTGGTTTCTGGGTTGACCACAGCTTTGAAAGCACCTCGAAGGTCTGCATTGACATGGCCACGTGGCATGGCAGCAACTGGCAATTCTTTGACAGCCACTGGAAGTCCTTTGTCGCGTGCTTCTTGCTCAGTCAAGCCGACTTGGGCCAATGGAGGAGCAATGAAGAGTGTTGTCGCATAGTTTCCGCGTGTTTCGAGATTGTAGCTACCATCTCCTGTAAGGTAGTTGAAGACGATGCGGAAGTCATCGAGGGACATATAGGTGAACTGAGGACCACCATTGACATCCCCAACTGCAAAGACACCGGGGACGCTGGTTTCCAAATGACGGTTGACTTGAATCGCTCCACGATCAGTGACTTGGATGTCTGTGTTCTCAAGACCAAGACCAGCTGTATTTGGCTTACGTCCTGTTGCGTAGAGGAGGATATCGAACTCGAAGTCTCCTTTATCGGTTACAAGGGTTAAGCTAGCTTCACCATCTTTGATTTCTTGGGTATGAACGCCTTGCAAGAATTGAATGCCATCTTCTTCAAGGTAGCCTTTTGCAAGAGCTGCGATGCTTGGCTCAATCCGTGGCAAGAATGCTTCAGAAGCGTCTAGTACCGTTACTTGGCTACCCAGGGTATTGTAGAGATGGGCAAATTCCAATCCGATTGGTCCACCACCAAGGACACCCAAGCGTTTAGGTAGATTTTCCAAACGTTGAATACCGGTTGAATCCACTGCAAACTTGCTTTCAGCCAGTCCTGGGATTGGAAGGATAGTTGGCACCGCACCAGTATTAATAATAATGGTCTCAGCTGTCAATTCTTCCTTTTCCTCACCAGCTTGAATTTCGATGACCTTGTTGGAAAGGAAACGAGCTTCCGCATCGATGATGTCTACACCCGTTCCAGCAATGGTTGCGTAGTTCTTGCCATTGAGACGAGTAGTGACTGCATTTTTTTCGCTCATAGCTTGTTCAAAATCCAAGCCTTTTTCTGCGGCAACAATCAAGGTCTTGGTTGGAATACAAGCGATATTGATACAAGTCCCACCATACATAGACTTGCTCTTTTCAATTAGAGCGACTTTTTTCCCTTGGCTTGATAATTTCGCTGCGAGTGTTTTACCAGCTTTACCAAATCCAATAACAATAACATCATACATTAACATATGTTACACCTTCTTTCGTTTTCTATTGTATCAAACCCATATTAAAAAGTCTGAAATCTGCTACGGGATTTTTAAAAGGCTCATCAGAACGAGGAAACAGGGACAAGAAGTCTCGTTTTTTACTGTAAATAATTAAAAAAAGAGCCAAAAGAACGCAAGCCACGCAAAGCAAAGCGGTTCAAGTAAGGCTCTGGTAGGTTGGGGCGAAAGCACCTTAGACCTACCATGATTATATCATATCGATCAAAGAAATGAAATATTTACCAAAAGCCATTACCTGGCTACGGTCCGGAAAGAAGCGATTTGAAGATTTAAGTATAGAAACAGTAAGTAAGGTTCAAATTGGCTAGATAAAAAATAAAAAGGTTGTTTATTCAGCCTTTTCTATTTTCTGTTATAACGGCAATCGAGTGACTACGTAATTGACTACGTTTTTATTCGTTTGAGCATTATCTGACAGTACCTAAAATATAGTAAAATCAACTATCCGCACTTAATTGGTAACTGATAGAATGTATTTAATTTTCATGGTATAATAAAGGGTCGGTGACTAGGGTGGTCACACATGAGCTAGAAAGAGCAAATCAGATAGACGGAATTATCAATGTAAAAAAAGAAGCAGGGATGACTTCACATGATGTGGTCTTTAAACCGCGAAAAATCCTAGGAACCAAGAAGATCGGTCATGGGGGAATGCTGGATCCTGATGTGGTGGGAGTGCTTCCGATTGCAGTTGGAAAAGCGATCCAGATGGTCGAATTTATGCAAGATGAAGGCAAAATCTATGAAGGAGAAACCACTTTGGGCTTTTCTACCACGACGGGGGATGCAAGTGGGGTTTAAAAGGAGACTTTCAATCTGCCATGTAAAATATGTCCAAATATAATTTGAAAAAAATGGGGGTAGATTAAGAGATTATACATTTTTAATATCAAGCTTTGAGCTATTAAAAGTTTCCATTTTACCGATTGGGAGTGTTATTCGGGTGAGAGAAGGTGTGGAGCCTGTCATGATTGTTAATCATTGTTCAGTTACTTAAAAGGAGATCAAAAATGAAACTAGGACCATTTGGATTGGGCTTATCAATAGGGTGGTAAAACATGGAAATACAATTACAATTACGTGGAAACTCAGAAGGATTTATCCTTCAGTCAAAATTACCTGAAGATGAACATTGGACTGAAAGAATTGAAATCGTTCAAGAAGAGGAAGGTTATCGTCTATATGCAAAAGATGTAGAAATTCTTGTCTTGAAAGCATCAGAATACATTTCTAAAAGAAAAAGAATAGTCGCAAGAGGGTTAAATAAGGATTTGATTTATTTTGAAGAAGAAAGATTTGATCATTTATGGGAACAAGCATATTGGCATGGAGTTTTTCAATTCAATTTAAACAACTATGAAATGAAGTGTGTAGGTTCAGGTAGTAAAGGAGATATTCTACCTGTGACAAAAGATGGCATTCCGATTGCCGTTTATGCTGCAAGTAATATTGCAATTGCTGGAAAGAGAAACTTTTCTCTCTATACTGAAAATATTGACGAAATTGACAGTTTACTGATGTTTTATATAGTTGATTATATTAGGGGATATGACTTTTTAGATATTGATTCTTTATCTGCAAGATATCGTTACTTTTATCAATTCAGTGACCGCTCAGCTCTAACGAAGGAACATTTAGATATGCTTCCAGAGGGGAGAAGACCTTCCAAGTTAGAGGCGTTTATCATTTATTTTTTATCAGCTTTGCTTGTTGTGGTTGTCAGTTTGGTATCATTACGCTCTTGGTTCTTATTATTAGTAATTCTTCTGATACATTCTATTTATAATATCATAAAGAATTGGAGAAATAGAGATGAATAGTAGGGTATTTACCTATAGATTTATTATTGATACTGCATTAAAAGAAATATTAAAAAGGTGTCACTAGCCTAATTAAAGGCATGAGAGGATGGTTTAAAAGATACTAGAACGAGTTAATATAACTTTATTGACCACAACTGAAGAGAGGAAACTAGAAAGCAAGACATGAATGGTATTATCAACTTAAAAAAAGAAGCAGGAATGACGTCCCATGATGCGGTTTTTAAACTGAGAAAAATCTTAGGTACCAAGAAGATTGGCCATGGGGGAACGCTGGATCCTGATGTGGTGGGAGTGCTTCCGATTGCAGTTGGCAAGGCGACCCGGATGGTCGAATTTATGCAAGATGAAGGCAAGGTCTACGAGGGAGAAATCACTTTGGGATTTTCTACGACGACAGAGGATACCAGCGGGGATGTTGTTGAGGGGACCCCAGTGGAAGTGCCTTTAGATGCAACAGAGGTCGATCGCATGATTGCCCAGATGGTGGGAGAGATCGATCAGATACCGCCTATGTACTCAGCAGTCAAGGTAAATGGGCGCAAACTCTATGAATATGCACGGGCAGGAGAAGAAGTGGAACGGCCTGTCCGACAGGTGACGATTTATGAATTTACGCGCACTAGTGAGATTAGCTACGAGGAAGGACTAGCCCGTTTTCGCTTCCGGGTCAAATGCAGCAAGGGGACCTATATCCGGACCTTGTCGGTGGATTTGGGCCAAAAGCTAGGCTATGCAGCCCATATGTCCCATCTGACCCGAACCAGTGCTGCCGGTTTGTCACTGGATGATGCCCTGACCCTGGAAGAGCTTGTTGAAAAAGTAGCTCAAGGAGATTTGAGCTTCCTTCATCCACTTGAGATTGGAACCGGGGATCTGGAAAAAGTAGAGCTGACAGTTGAAGAAGTTGGCGAAGTCCAAGTGGGACGCTTTATTCCAGTTGAGAGCGAAGCCAGAGAGTTAGCTGCGTTTTACCAAGGGAAATTGGTAGCCATTTTGGAGAAAAGGGAAGAACTTTACAAACCTCGCAAGGTTTTTCTGACAGAAAGTGTGTTACAATAAATTTATGAACATTTGTTATGTAACTAGTGAAAAAGAAATAAAAGCTCAAGCAGATACTGTTCTTGTCTTGGGCTATTTTGACGGTCTCCATCGAGGGCACCAGGAGCTCTTTCGGACAGCTCGCATCATTGCCGATGAGCAGGGACTTCGAGTAGCTGTTTTGACCTTTCCAGAATCTCCAAAATTGGCTTTTGCCCGTTACCAGCCAGAATTACTCCTCCACCTCCAAAATCCAGAGGAGCGCTTTAAACGGATGGAAGAACTTGGAGTCGATGATCTATATCTCATTGATTTTACCAGTGATTTTGCGGCTCATACGGCGCAAGAATTCGTTGCGGCCTACCTAACAGCACTTCGGGCGCGTGTCTTAGTGGCAGGCTTTGATTATAGCTTTGGTAGCGATAAGAAAGTAGCTAGTGATCTAGAAACCTATTTTAAGGGTCAAGTCATCGTCGTTCCACCTGTGCTAGACCAGGGCGAAAAAATCAGCTCAACTCGTATTCGGCAGGCGATTGCATCAGGCCAGGTCAAAGAAGCAACTGATCTTTTGGGGTATCCCTTATCCAGTCGTGGCATTGTAGTCCATGGGGATGCACGAGGTCGTACTATTGGTTTTCCAACAGCCAATCTGGCACCGATCGATCGCACCCATCTCCCTCAAGATGGTGTTTATGTCGTCGAAGTAGAGGTGCTAGGACAACGTCACCGTGGGATGGCCTCTGTAGGGAAAAACTCGACCTTTGATGGGACGGAACTTCGCTTTGAAGCCAATATCTTTGATTTTTCAAAAGATATTTATGGACATACGATTCGGATTTTTTGGTTAGACAAGATTCGAGAAATGGTCAAATTTGACAGTGTAGAAGCCCTCGTCGAGCAACTGCGTCAGGATGAGATCATGGCTCGTCAATGGACCAGATAATTTTTGTTAGAAATTCTCCCTTAAGGGGAGAATTTTCTTTGTCTAAATTAAAAAATCACTATGCAAGCGCGGAATAATTTTGTATAATAGAGTCAGCTAAGTGTGTCCAAAAAAAGAAGAGAAGAACATGATTACATTATTTTTGTCTCCGAGTTGTACATCCTGTCGAAAGGCCCGGGCTTGGTTAGAAAAACATGAGGTTCCTTTTAAGGAACACAATATTATGACGAGTCCTTTAACAACTGAGGAGTTGCGTAATATTTTAGCTCTAACTGAGAACGGTACAGACGATATTATTTCAACTCGTTCTAAAATTTTTCAGAAGCTAAATGTTGATGTAGAGGATTTATCGATTTCTGCTTTGATCAAGTTGATTGAGGAAAATCCTAGTCTTTTGCGTCGCCCAATTATTCTAGATAAGAAACGGATGCAAATTGGTTTTAATGAGGATGAAATCCGTGCATTTCTCCCTCGAGGATATCGTAAGGAAGAGTTAAGATCTGCTACATTAAGAGCGGAGATCCATTAATATGAATAAGAATTATAGTTACCCACTCGATTTATCGTGGAGCACTGAAGAGCTTGCTTCGGTGCTTTCTTTTTTTAATCAGGTTGAACAAGCCTATGAACAAAAGGCAGATACCCGCATCTACCTAGAAGCCTATAAGGCCTTTAAGAAAGTTGTCCCAAGTATTGGCGAAGAAAAGCGTCTGGGCAAAGAATTTGAAGAGGTCAGTGGCTACTCACTTTATCGCGCAACCAAAGTTGCGAAAGAAAAAGGGGAAGGATGGTTTTCGATTGATCAATAAATTAGAATTTGCTAAGACCATTGTCAAAGAAGCAGGAAGCTATCTTAGAGAACACCTGCATGACCAGCTAGCAATCACAGTCAAAACAAATCCGACGGATTTGGTGACTCAAATGGACCAAGAAGTGCAAGCAACCCTGGTTGGCAAGATTTTAGAAGCCTATCCAGAAGACCACATTTTTGCGGAAGAGGATGACCTTCGTGCACCTATTCATTCCGGTAAGGTCTGGGTGATTGATCCCATTGATGGGACCAATAATTTTGTGACCCAAAAAGAAGACTTTGCTGTTATGGTCGCCTATTTTGAAGAAGGGATTGGCCAGTTTGGCTTGATTTATGATGTCATGCGGGATCATCTCTTTTTTGGTGGAAAGGATTTTGGAGTCTTTTGTAATGAGCAAGAACTGCAACCCTTTCAAAATCGTCCCCTTGGTGATTTATTAGTGGCTTCCAATGTTGGCATGCTCAAGTCCAATGCTTGGGGTATGGCGGATTTGGGGGCAGAATGCTTAGGGATTCGGGTCTATGGGAGTGCTGGTATCAGCTTTACCAAGATATTATCCGGTGGTATTTTAGGCTACTTTAGCTATATCTGGCCATGGGATTATGCGGCTGCAGCCATTATGGGCGAGTGCCTAGGCTACTCGGTCTTGACCTTGGAAGGAAAAGAACCCAACTATGAGACCTTGGAGCCCATCATGATGGTGCCAACCTGTAAGCTAGATGAGATTCAACCTTTTTTGAAGAAAGGAACACACGCATGACCTTTCCTCAAGGATTTAAAGAAAAATATGATCAACTACTTGGAGAGGAGGCTGAGGCCTTCTTTCAAACCTTTGACGAGTCGGCCGTATCTGCCTATCGGACTAATCCATTAAAGGCGGAGCAAATCAGTGGAGATGACCCTATTCCAGGCATGCCTTGGAGTTACTATGGCAAGGTGTCGGGTAAATCCGTTGCCCATGTCACTGGACTGGTCTATTCGCAAGAACCGGCTGCCCAAATGGTAGCCCAAGTAGCCCATCCAAAACCAGGTATGAAGGTCTTGGATCTTGCGGCAGCACCGGGTGGCAAGACAACCCACTTGCTCTCTTATTTAGACAATCAAGGACTCCTTGTTTCCAATGAAATCCACAAGGGGCGCTCCAAGATTCTGGTCGAGAATGTCGAACGCTTTGGAGCCCGTAATGTCGTGGTGACCAATGAATCAGCCAATCGCTTGGCTAAGGTTTTCCCAGCCTATTTTGATTTGATTGTTTTGGACGCACCATGCTCTGGTGAAGGAATGTTTCGAAAGCAGCCAGATGCTATGGACTATTGGTATCCTGATTATCCAGCCCAATGTGCTGGTCTCCAGAGAGAAATCTTAACAGATGCCCTCAAGATGCTTGCACCAGGGGGGCAGCTGGTTTATTCGACTTGTACCTGGGCACCAGAAGAAAACGAAGAAATTGTCTCTTGGCTCTTAGACGAATATGAGCTGGAATTGCTACCGATTGAAAAAATCAATGGCATGGTAGAAGGGGTCGGCCATCCCGAAACAGCCCGGATGTATCCTCATCATTTCAAAGGGGAAGGGCAATTTGTTGCTAAATTCCTTTATCAGGGAGAGCCTGAAGTCAAGAAGATTAAGGAAGGCCGTTCCAATCTAACGGCTGAGCAGAAGAAGTTATGGCAAGCTTTTGCCAAGAATTGCTTGGTCATTGACCTAGAGGGCCTCTACCAATGTTTTGGAGACCAGCTTTATCTCTTGCCGGCTGGACTTCCTGATTTGAAAAAGGTCAAGATTGCTCGCAATGGCTTGCACCTTGGAACCTTCAAGAAAAATCGCTTTGAACCTAGCTTTGCCTTAGGTCTAGCTCTGAAGCCAGATCAAGTGAAGAAAGCGGTCAGTTTATCGGATCAAGACTTCATCAAGTATGTAGCTGGGGAGACCATTCAACTGGAGCAGGACTCTACTAATGGATGGTATCAGGTCTTAGCTGGAGGCAATGGTCTAGGCTTTGCTAAAGTAACGGGACGGACTTTGAAAAATTTCTTTCCAAAAGGCTTGAGATTTAGATAAATTATTAGGAAATGCCGTCTTTCTATGTTATAGTGGAAATAGAGTGATTCTTGCTAGAATACTAGAAGATAACAAGTGTTTAGAGATAACATTTAAACGATATTTGATTATGATTCAAGGAGACTTACATTGAATAAATGCAAAAAGCTAGTCCTTGGGCTAGCAACAGTAGCACTTGCAGCTTCTCTATCTGCCTGTGCATCTTGGATTGACCGTGGAGAAGCGATTACAGCTGTTGGATCGACAGCTCTACAACCCTTAGTTGAAGGGGTAGTAGATCGTTATATAGAAGAACATCCCGGTAAGATTGTCAATGTCCAAGGGGGAGGATCTGGTACAGGTCTGTCTCAGGTCCAATCAGGAGCTGTCGACATTGGAAATAGTGACCTCTTTGCAGAGGAAAAAGATGGCATCGATGCTTCTAGTTTGGTAGACCATCAAGTGGCAGTAGCGGGAACAGCTATCATTGCCAATAAGAATATTTCTGTAGACGATTTGACAACCGAACAATTGCGTAAGATTTTTACTGGTGAATATACCAACTGGAAGCAATTGGGTGGTGAAGACTTGGAAATTACTATCGTGAACCGGGCAGTAGGATCTGGTAGCCGTGCTGTGTTTGATGCCATCATCATGAATGGGAAAGATCCTAAACAGGCTCAGGAACAGGATTCCAATGGAATGGTGAAGAATATTGTTTCCCAGACTCCAGGTGCTATTTCTTATCTGGCCTTTACCTATGTGGATGATAGTGTCAAAACCATGAAGTTAAATGGTTATGAACCAACTAAGGAAAACGTGGTAAACAATAACTGGCCAATCTGGTCTTACGAACATATGTATACCAAGGGGGAGCCAAGTAAATTGGCTAAGAAATTCTTGGATTACATGATGACTGATGAGGTCCAGCAGGAAATCGTTGGTAAGATGGGCTATATCCCAATCAATGATATGAAAGTCAGCCGTGATCTTGACGGTAACATTACGAAGAAATAAGAAGAATTAGGTAAAACATGAACGAAGTAGCAAAAAAAATGCTCGCAAAGTCCAATAATTCTCGGTTGGAAAAATTTGGTAAAACCATTACTTTCTGCTGTATGAGTTTGATTGTCTTTGTTGTAGCTTTGATTTTGATTTTTGTAGCCCAAAAGGGATTATCGACCTTCTTTGTCAACAAGGTCAATGTCTTTAGTTTCCTTTTCGGATCCACATGGAATCCATCAGGGAAAGAATTTGGGGCTTTGCCAATGATCTTGGGTTCCTTCATTGTAACCCTTTTGTCTGCCTTGGTAGCGACACCATTTGCCATCGGTGCAGCAGTCTTTATGACAGAAGTTTCTCCTAAGGGAGCTCGCCTCTTACAACCAGCTATTGAATTGTTGGTAGGGATTCCTTCTGTTGTATACGGATTTATTGGTTTGCAAGTGGTGGTTCCATTTGTCCGTTCCATCTTTGGTGGGACAGGATTTGGGATCTTGTCAGGGGTCTTTGTCCTCTTTGTCATGATTCTTCCAACTGTGACCTTTATGACAACAGACAGCTTACGGGCAGTGCCTCGTCACTATCGGGAAGCGAGTATGGCTATGGGAGCGACTCGTTGGCAAACGATTTGGCATGTCACTTTAAAGGCGGCTCGCTCAGGTATTTTTACAGCAGTTGTCTTTGGAATGGCCCGTGCCTTCGGTGAAGCCTTGGCTATTCAGATGGTGGTCGGAAACTCAGCGGTTGTTCCAAATTCTTTAACAACGCCAGCTTCCACCTTGACCTCTATCTTGACCATGGGTATCGGAAATACGGTTATGGGAACAGTTAACAACAACGTTCTCTGGTCACTTGCCTTGGTGCTCTTGCTGATGAGTTTGGCATTCAACAGCGTTATCAAATTGATCACGAAAGAAAGAGGTAAGAAGAACTATGCACGCTAAAAAAATAGATAAGATAGCGACAGGGGTTCTCTATGCAATTGCTGGAATTATTGTCACTATTCTTGCTTCTTTGATTCTCTATATCCTGGTTAGAGGGTTGCCGCATGTGTCTTGGACCTTCTTGACCAGCAAATCCTCTTCTTACCAAGCAGGTGGAGGGATTGGGATTCAGCTCTATAATTCCTTCTTCCTCTTAGTCATTACCTTGATTATTTCCTTCCCTCTTTCATTAGGGGCAGGGATCTACTTATCAGAGTATGCCAAGAAGGGCCCATTGACCAATTTAGTTCGGACCTGTATTGAGATCTTGTCTTCTCTACCATCGGTTGTAGTCGGTCTCTTTGGTTACTTGGTCTTTGTAGTGCAGTTCCAATATGGCTTCTCGATTATTTCTGGAGCCTTGGCCTTGACGGTCTTTAACCTGCCACAGATGACACGAAACATTGAAGATAGTTTGCAGAATGTCCACCATACACAAAGGGAAGCCGGCCTTGCGCTTGGAATCTCTCGTTGGGAAACCGTGATTCACGTAGTGGTACCTGAAGCATTGCCAAGTATTATTACGGGTGTCGTACTAGCTTCTGGGCGGATCTTTGGGGAAGCAGCGGCCTTGATTTATACTGCTGGTCAGTCTGCCCCGGCCTTGGATTGGAGCAACTGGAACCTCTTTAGTGTCACCAGTCCGATCTCTATTTTCCGTCAAGCGGAAACCCTAGCGGTCCACATTTGGAAGGTCAATAGTGAAGGAACCATTCCAGATGCGATTGAAGTATCCGCTGGATCGGCTGCAGTCTTGTTGATCTTCATTTTGATTTTCAACTTTGGAGCGCGTAAGCTCGGTACTTACCTCCATAAGAAATTAACCTCAGCATAAAAGGAGAAGAAATGTCAAAGTACAATTGGGATGAGAAACATATCATTACTTTTCCTGAAGAAAAAGTGGTCCTTTCGACCAAAGACTTGCATGTCTACTATGGTTCAAATGAATCCATCAAAGGCGTGGATATGCAATTTGAGAAGAATAAAATCACAGCTTTGATCGGTCCTTCTGGATCTGGGAAATCTACCTATCTTAGAAGTTTGAACCGGATGAACGATACCATTGATATTGCGCGTGTGACTGGGGAGATCTGGTACGAAGGGATTGACGTTAACCGTCCAGATATCAATGTCTATGAAATGAGAAAGCATATCGGAATGGTCTTTCAACGACCAAATCCCTTTGCTAAGTCTATCTACCGCAATATCACCTTCCCCCACGAGCGGGCAGGTGTCAAAGACAAGAAGGCCTTGGACGAGATCGTCGAAAAATCTTTGAAGCAAGCAGCCCTCTGGGATCAAGTCAAGGATGACTTGCACAAGTCTGCATTGACCCTCTCTGGTGGTCAACAGCAACGCCTCTGTATCGCTCGAGCTATCTCTGTTAAACCGAAGATTTTGCTCATGGATGAGCCGGCTTCAGCCTTAGACCCTATCGCAACAGCCCAGTTGGAAGAAACTATGCTGGAGTTGAAGAAGGATTATACCATTATTATCGTGACCCACAGCATGCAACAGGCTGCTCGTGCTAGCGATTATACAGGATTCTTCTATCTAGGCGATTTGATCGAGTATGATAAAACAGCCAACATTTTCCAAAATGCAAAACTGCAATCGACCAACGATTATGTGTCTGGTCACTTTGGATAGGATTTGGCAACATTGAAATAACATAAGGATGAAAACATGACAGAACCAATTTTGCAAGTCAAGGACTTGTCGGTTTATTACAATAAGAAAAAGGCACTGAATAGTGTGTCACTGGATTTCACCCCTAAAGAAATCACGGCTTTAATCGGACCGTCTGGATCTGGGAAGTCTACCTTGCTCAAAGCCATCAACCGGATGGGAGATTTGAACCATGAGGTGACAACAACAGGAACAGTCATTTACAATGGTCACAATATCTATAGTCCTCGGACAGATACAGTAGAACTTCGTAAGGAAATCGGGATGGTCTTCCAACAGCCCAACCCCTTCCCTATGTCTATCTATGACAATGTCACCTACGGACTCATGATCAATGGGGTAAAGGACAAGCAAGTCTTGGATGAAGCAGTCGAAACCTCTTTGAAAAATGCTTCTATTTGGGATGAGGTCAAGGATCGTCTCCATGATTCAGCGATTGGTCTTTCAGGGGGACAGCAACAACGGGTTTGTGTGGCGCGTGTATTGGCAACCAGTCCAAAGATTATCCTCTTGGATGAGCCGACCTCAGCCTTGGATCCGATTTCTGCTGGAAAGATTGAAGAAACACTTTATGGCTTGAAGGATCGTTACACCATGCTTTTGGTAACGCGGTCTATGCAACAAGCCAGTCGGATCTCGGATAGAACGGCCTTTTTCTTGGATGGGGACCTCATCGAGTATGATGACACCTCAAAAATCTTCTTGAACCCTGCTCGTAAGGAAACAGAAGATTATGTATCAGGGAAGTTTGGATAAGAAAGGGAAAGTAAATGTTACGTGTACAATTTGAAGAAGATTTAGAAAAGCTTCATAACCAGTTTTATGCCATGGGAAATGAAGTCTTGACCCAGATCAACCGCACGGTTCGAGCTTTTGTCACTCATGATCGTGATCTGGCACGTCAGGTAATTGAAGATGATGCAGAGATTAACGAATATGAAGTGAAGTTGGAGCGCAAATCCTTTGAGATGATTGCCCTTCAACAACCGGTTTCTCAGGACCTTCGGATGGTGATGACAGTCTTAAAAGCTGTATCTGACGTCGAGCGGATGGGAGACCATGCGGTATCTATCGCTCGTGCAACCATCCGTATGAAGGGAGAACTTCGTAGTAAGGTTGTAGAGGAAGAAATCAGTAAAATGGGTCGAGAAGTCAAAGACTTTGTTGAAGCAACCTTGGAGCTCTACCTAAAAGGGGATGTTGAAACGGCCTATGAAGTAGCAACTCGCGATGAAAAAATTAATGAGTACTATGATCGTATTCAAGAGTTGGCAACAGAAGAAATCAAGCATAATCCTGACTTGATTATCACTGGGCGTGACTACTTCCAAGTCATCAACTACTTGGAGCGTATTGGTGATTACGCTAAAAATATTTGTGAGTGGGTTGTCTACTTCGAAACTGGAAAAATTGTGGAATTATAAGAAAAGAAAGTCTGAGGTCATGATCTCAGACTTTTGTCTTTTTGTAGATCTGGTTTTGCCCCCTCTTACCTTACAGTTAGTAGGATTTATGTTAGAATAGAAGGTGAGAAAAAATGAAGAAGGAGTTACTCATGCAAGCAGTTGCACATTTTATTGATACATTTGTACCTGAGCACTACGATCTATTCTTAGATTTGAACCGCTCTAGTAAAACTTTCTCAGGGAAAGTGACCATTAGCGGAGAAGCAAAAGAGACTCGCATCTCTCTTCACCAAAAGGATTTGATCATCGAAACTGTAGAAGTAGCAGGTCAAGCCCGTCCATTTTCGGTGGATGATGACAATGAAGCAGTCTATGTCGAATTAGAAGGGCCAGGTCAAGTAACGATTACCTTGACCTATTCTGGTAAAATCACAGACAATATGACAGGAATTTATCCTTCTTACTACACAGTAGATGGTGTGAAGAAGGAAGTAATCTCTACTCAGTTTGAGAGCCATTTTGCGCGTGAAGCCTTCCCAAGTGTGGATGAGCCAGAAGCCAAAGCGACCTTTGATTTGGCTGTGAAGTTTGACCAAGAAGAGGGAGAAATCGTTCTTTCTAACATGCCAGAAATCGATGTGGAAAACCGCAAAGAAACAGGTATTTGGAAGTTTGATACGACTCCACGTATGTCTTCTTATCTCTTGGCCTTTGCGGCTGGAGACCTTCAAGGTGTGACAGCTAAGACCAAGAATGGAACCCTAGTCGGTGTCTACTCTACCAAAGCTCACCCATTAGAAAACTTGGACTTCTCATTGGATATTGCCGTTCGTGCCATTGAATTTTATGAAGACTACTATGGCGTGAAGTATCCAATCCCTCAATCTCTTCATATCGCCCTTCCAGACTTCTCTTCAGGAGCGATGGAAAACTGGGGCTTGGTAACCTACCGTGAAGTCTATCTCCTTGTGGATGAGAATTCGACTGCCCAAAGCCGTCAAACAGTAGCCTTAGTGGTGGCTCACGAGTTGGCTCACCAATGGTTCGGAAACCTCGTGACCATGAAATGGTGGGATGACCTCTGGTTGAATGAAAGCTTCGCCAATATGATGGAATATGTCAGCTTGGATGCCATCGAACCAAGCTGGAATATCTTTGAAGACTTCCAAACAACAGGTGTGCCTGCTGCTTTGAAACGCGATGCTACAGATGGCGTTCAATCCGTCCATGTGGAAGTCAAACACCCTGACGAGATTAACACCCTCTTTGACCCAGCAATCGTTTACGCTAAGGGTAGCCGTCTCATGCACATGCTTCGCCGTTGGTTAGGCGATGATGCCTTCCGTAAAGGATTGAAGATTTACTTTGAAAAACACCAATACGGCAATACTATTGGTCGTGACCTTTGGGATGCTCTTGGGCAAGCTTCAGGTCGTGATGTGGCAGCCTTTATGGATTCTTGGTTGGAGCAACCAGGATACCCTGTTGTCTCAGCTTCTGTTGAGAACGATACCTTGATTATCCGTCAAGAACAGTTCTTTATTGGAGAAAGAGAAGAAAAAGGTCGCAAGTGGGTTGTTCCATTGAATAGCAACTGGACAGGTATTCCAGATACTTTGGAAACTGAAGTCTTAGAAATTCCAAACTACAGTGCCTTGAAAGTAGCTAACAGCGGAGCTCTTCGATTCAATACAGAAAATACAGCTCACTATATCAGTGACTACCGTGGGGAATTGTTAGAAGACATCCTTGCTGAACTTGCTAACTTGGATAGCACTTCGAAATTGCAAGTAGTTCAAGAACGCCGTCTCTTAGCGGAAAGTGGTCAAATTTCTTATGCAAGCCTCTTGCCAGTGATTGAACACTTGACAGAAGAAAGTTCCTACTTGGTTGTTTCAGCTGTTTCGAGCGTCTTAGCTGGAATCAATCTCTTTGTGGATGAAGGAACTGAAACAGAAGTGGCCTTCCATGAGTTGTTGAAACGTTTGAACCGTTACAACTTTGAACGCTTGGGTCTAGAAGCTAAGCCTGGTGAAACAGAAGAAGACGAAAAAGTTCGTCAGCTAATGATTGCTAATATGATCAAGGCCAATGATGAAGCTGCAAAAGCTCAAGCGAGCGCTATCTTTGAAGCGCATGCCGATGATTTGGAAAAACTTCCAGCTGCCATCCGCTTGCAAATCTTGGTCAACCAAATCAAGCACCAGGAAACCAAGGCGCTTAGCCAACAATACCTGGATACCTATGTGAAGACAGTTGATGGAAACTTTAAACGCCAGTTGGCGGCTGCACTTTCTTATACCAAGGATAAGGAAACTTTGGAAGCTCTATTGAAGGAGTGGAAGAACAAGGATGTGGTGAAACCACAGGACTTGGCTATGAGCTGGTACTACAACTTCTTGCACGATGACTTTACCCAAGGTAGAACTTGGACTTGGGCGCGTGAAAACTGGGATTGGATCAAGAAAGCACTCGGTGGTGATATGAGCTTTGATAAGTTTGTCATCTACCCAGCCAACTGTTTCAAGACCCGTGAACGCTTGAATGAATACAAGGCCTTCTTTGAGCCTCAATTGGATGATATGGCGATCAGCCGCAATATCAAGATGGGAATCAAAGAAATCGCGGCTCGTATCGATCTCATTGATCGGGAGAAAGCAGCGGTTGAAACAGCCCTTCTAGCAACGAAATAAAGAAAAAAGCTCCTAGAGAGGAACCTGCAGGTTTGTAGGCCTCTCTAAGAGTTTTTATTTTGCTTTTTTGAAATATGGGAGATGTTTGAGATTGCGATAGAGAATAACTGCGAAAACCGTTGTCAAAGTCATCTTAATCAAATCTGGTAATACAAAAGGTAGGACGACCAGTTTTACGGTGAGATCCAAACTCTGGTGGGTAATGAGCATAAAACCTAAGGCCCCCCCAATAAAGAGAACGACTTCCCCTAAAGCGTTAGCAAGGAAGATGCGAATGGGTTGTCCTTTTTGGCCAGCAAAGATAGAAGTCACCAAAGCTCGAAGAGGGAAGAAGAGAAGGAAACCAGCAGTGGGACCGTAGAAGGAGCTGATGCCTCCGTGACCACCTGCAAAGACGGGGAGGCCAATGGCACCTAAGAGGAGGTAAATGAGAACGGAAAGGGTGGCTTCTTTTGGACGGTAGATGCTGGCGATCAATCCAATCGCTAAAGTCTGAAGCGTGATAGGAATGGGGCCAAGTGGGATTGTAAAAGGGGATAGGGCAGCAATCAAAGCTGCTCCAAGAGCAATTAATGTCATTGATTCTATTTTTTTCAAAACAGTAAACCTCGCTTTGTTTTTATGGTAACTATTCTACAAAAAAGAAGGTAAGCCTGTCAAGTCCTCTATTCAGCTGTGACAAATGTCTCCTTTCTCATTTTAGGAAAGTTTAAGAAAAAATTTAGTCACAATTAAGGAAGAATCGGTAAACTATCCTTATCTAAACAAAGGCCTTGTTTAAATAAAAATATAAGGAAATGATAGAATGCAAACTTCGAATGAACAGAAGCAAGAAAGAACTGAAAAAATGATTGTCGTTAAGAAAAGTCCTAAATGGTGGGTAACTGCCGCAGCAACAGGAGGACTTGTCATAGGAATGACTGGTGGATTTGGCTTGGGAATGTTGGCGACAGCCAATACGACTCCACAACGCCAACAAGCAGCAGTAGCTACACAAAATAGTAACCAGCCTGCCCAAAACCATCAAGGACAAAATAGCCAGGGCAAGGATCAAAATAGCCCTTCAAATGCTCAAGGTTTCAATGGCCAAAATGGTGGACCAGGACAAGGACAAATGAATGGTCAGCCTCCTCAAGGAGGGGGGCCAGAAGGTGGTCAAGGACAAGATGGATTTGGTGGAGGACCAGGCGGTATGCCCCCGCAAGATGGCCAAAACGGTGGACCAGGACAAGGGAATAGGAATGGCCAACCACCACAAGATGGAGGTCCTCAAGGTCAACAAGACAACCAACAAAATGGGAAATCCAATAAAAAGTCCTCCAAGAAATCCTCTTCGAAAAAATCGTCTAGCAATACAAACAATTCATCAAAGGATGAGACAGGGACAGCAGGCTAAGAAAAAAGTTGGAATCGCTATCTGAATGCTACTGAATAAGGCCTTGTCATGTTATAATAGAGTAGAAAATACTCATCATCCCTGTGTGGAAGAATGAGAAGGAGAAGTACACATGATTAAGATTCTATTAGTCGAAGACGACCTTGGTCTGTCTAATTCAGTATTTGATTTTTTAGATGACTTTGCAGATGTCATGCAGGTCTTTGATGGAGACGAAGGCCTTTACGAGGCTGAAAGTGGCATTTATGACCTCATTTTGCTAGATCTCATGCTCCCTGAAAAAGATGGTTTCCAAGTTCTGAAAGAATTGAGAGATAAGGGTGTCTCCACTCCAGTATTGATCATGACAGCCAAAGAGAGTTTGGACGATAAGGGTCATGGGTTTGAGTTGGGAGCAGATGACTACCTGACCAAGCCATTCTACCTAGAAGAACTCAAGATGCGAATCCAAGCATTGTTGAAACGCTCTGGTAAGGTCAATGAAAATACCCTATCTTATGGAAATGTAACCGTTAATCTTTCGACAAATTCTACGCTTGTTGAAGGGAAAGAAGTGGAGCTATTAGGGAAAGAATTTGATCTTTTGGTCTATTTCCTTCAAAATCAAAATGTTATCCTGCCAAAAACACAAATCTTTGATCGACTTTGGGGATTTGATAGCGATACGACCATTTCGGTTGTCGAAGTGTATGTTTCTAAGATTCGTAAGAAGTTAAAAGGAACAGACTTTGCAAAAAATCTCCAAACATTGCGTAGCGTGGGGTACATTCTGAAAGATGCTCAATAAAATTAAAAAAACTGTTAATGCGGATGACTTTTCTTATTTCATCCGCTATTTCGGACTCTTTACCTTGATTTTCTCAACCATGACCTTGATTATTATTCAAGTGATGCGGTCAAGTCTCTATACAACGGTTGATGAAAATTTAAAGATGCTGAGTAAAGATCGTTATTCTATTATTAGCTTGGCAAATCGTACAGGAAATGGGATGGGAAGAGACGAACCAGATGATAACCGACCAGAAGATGATGAACCTGGTCCCGAGGATGGCCCTAGACCATCGGTCACTTCTAATAGTACAGCCATCCTCTTGAATGATAAATTTGAAAATGTGACGACGGATAATGGTTTTCTGGATCTAAAAACAGTGACCTTTAGTCGCAGCTATTTAAACAAGATCAAGCAGATTCAAATCACCAACCATTATAAGCAGAAGGAAAGCTATCGGGCTTATTTGGTGGATATTGATCCCGATGATTATATTGATGGGGTGAAATATGCCGTGATCATGACCAATATCAGCCAGTTGGAGCAGACCAGTGAAAAACACGAGAGCCAAATCGCCTTGGTCATGATTTGCTTCTGGGGCATTTCCCTCTTTGCAAGTATCTTTCTGGCTAAAATCAGTGTGAAACCTCTCTTAGAGAGTATGAATCGGCAGAAGGCTTTTGTCGAAAATGCTTCTCATGAATTGCGGACACCTTTAGCCGTTTTGCAAAATCGTTTGGAAACCCTGTTTCGAAAACCAGAGGCAACGATCATGGAATCCAGTGAGAACATCGCCTCCTCTTTGGATGAGGTTCGCAATATGCGCTTACTGACGACCAATCTCTTAAACTTAGCCCGTCGAGATGATGGGATTAAACCTGAGTTTTGTGAAATTCCTCCCTCTTTTTTCGACCAAACCTTTGCCAATTATGAAATCATTGCCGAGGAAAATGATAAAATCTTCGAGTATGAGAATCAGGTCGAAAGGAGTCTGGTGTCTGACAAGGTCCTACTGAAACAGCTGATGACTATTTTGTATGACAATGCCCTCAAATACACAGAGGAAGAAGGAAAGATACGGTTTGTCGCCCAATTCAAGGATCGCTATCTCTATCTTCGGGTAGAGGATAATGGACCAGGGATTGCAGACGAAGATAAAAAACGGATATTTGATCGATTCTACCGAGTGGATAAGGCGCGGACCCGTCAAAAGGGTGGTTTTGGTTTAGGCCTATCCTTAGCCAAGCAAATCGTAGAAGCCTTTAATGGTACCATTACTGTTCGAGATAACAAGCCGAAAGGTGCTATTTTTGAAGTGAAACTAGCAACCAAGTCAGACAGTAAAAAGAAATCAACTTCTAAATCAACGAAAAACAAGTAAAGCTGAGGAATCTTTAACTTAGATGAAGCAAAAGACTTCTAAAATTTTCCAAAGGTGAGAAGGGACGTCAGCGAACTTCTACGAAGTTCCATGACTTAGTTTTGAACCTAAGGTTTCAAAACTCCCCTGTGCTTGAAACATAACTGTTTCAAGCACTTTTCTCACGGCGGAAAGTTTCAGAACCTACATGGATGGCGCTCATAATAAGGAGTTGTTCTTATTTTTTAGAATAACTTGGCTTATTTTATATAACATAAGTTTTTCGATAATTTAGGCTGAGGAATCCTCAGCTTTTTCATCTATTTCAAATAATCGCTATTTTCGTCTGACTAGTGTATAATAGTAAAAAAAGAAAGAGGTGTCATATGGCTTCAAAAATGTTACACACTTGTTTGCGAGTGGAGAATTTAGAAAAATCAATTGCCTTTTATGCAGATGCGTTTGGTTTTAAGGAATTGCGTCGCAAAGATTTTCCTGAATACAAATTTACGATTGTTTATCTTGGTTTAGAAGGGGATGACTATGAGTTGGAATTAACTTACAACTATGATCATGGTCCTTACGTCATTGGAGATGGCTTTGCCCATGTTGCCTTGAGTACGCCAGACCTTGAAGCCCTTCATGCGGAGCATAAGGAAAAAGGTTACCAAGTAACAGATCCTAAAGGATTGCCAGGAACGCTTCCAAACTATTACTTTATTGTGGACCCAGATGGCTACAAAGTCGAAGTGATTCGTGAAAAGTCCTTATAATCAGCATCATATAACTTGTGATAAAGAGCAGGTGTTACCACATCTGTTCTTTTTTTGTGCTTGAAATTGGTTACTACTGAGTTACAGGAGATAGGACTGAGCTACTTTAATTCACCTACTATATTTTAGGTCTTATTTTCTAGATTCTAGAGTTTTCTACTGTTTTTTGGTGATAAAATTGCTATAATAAGAGTATGAAGAAATCCTACTTGAAAATACTTATTCTCATCCTCCTCAACCTCCTTTTCATCGGGGGGATTTATCTTGCTTATCAGAAGATTGAGGAAGCACGCGCTATCAAAAATTATAATCAACAGTTTTCCAAAGCAATCCAGGAAGAAGAAGCAGTTGAAAAAGACAAAGATACCATTCTTCAAAAAGGAATGGTCGGTCAATCTTATGTTGCTGCCTACTACCCGAAAAATAACGAAGAACCTATCGCAGTGGTCAAAGAGAGAATTTTGGCTGACGTAGGCTCTCTTCCCCAAGAAGAGAAGAAGAATCAGCAAGCCAAAGAGCTTTTATTCTACCATACCGAACGCTCAGAAGACCCATTTGTCGGGGTTCACCCTTATCAGGTGAAGAAGACCCAGTACAAGTGGAAAAACGGTAAGTTCATCAAAGAAGGGATCGACAAACTTCCCCTCCTTTATCTAACGGATGAGGGGACGGTCTTCCAATTCTCCCAATTGTTTACGGATGCTGATTTAGCCAAAGAAACCCTCTTAACAGAATTGCGTTCTCAGCTGGTCTTCCTACAGTTAGGGGAAGATCGAATTGAAGAGCTAATACAGGCTGTCTCAGCAAGTGATATGGCAAGCTGGCAGTTCACCTACAATCAAGGGGTTCTTTCTATCACCCTTCCAGTTACTATTGAGGGCATGGAAACCTTCGATGTCCCCCTTTCGAAGCTCTATGATGTGATTGATTCTGCTCGCCTGAATCCAGGAGATCTTCAAGCTTATGAGGCCTACCAAACCCAACGACACGCTAAGATGGTTGCCTTGACTTTTGATGATGGTCCAGATCCATCGACGACTCCTCAAGCGCTAGATATCCTCAACAAGTACCATGTTAAAGCGACTTTCTTTATGCTTGGGAAGAATGTCTCTGCCTATCCGGAAGTGGCTAAACGGGTCCGTCAGGAAGGACATGAAATCGGGATCCATACATGGAACCACCCTGTCTTAACTAAGTTGCCTTTGGAGTCAGCCCAAAAAGAAATCATGGATACCAAAGAAGTGATTCAAAAGGTGACAGGAGTGCAAACGAAGATTACTCGTCCTCCTTATGGCTCGATTAATAGTGCCATTCAATATGCAGTGGATCAAGCCTTTATCATGTGGGATGTGGACACCTTGGATTGGAAGAGTCATAACACCGAAGCGATCTTAGCAGAGGTGAAAAAACAAGTTAAACCAGGATCAATTATCCTGATGCATGATATTCACCAAACTTCGATCAATGCTCTTCCAGCTGTGATTGAATACCTTCAATCGCAAGGTTACACTATCGTCACGGTTGATGAACTTTTAAACCACCAAGTGGAAAGTCATCGCCTCTATTACAATCGTAATTAAAAAAAATCGTTCGTAGTATTACGAACGATTTTGAATATAGACAAACTATTGTTTTACATAAAAAAACTGGATGATTATCAAAAAATGACTTTTATTTTTTAATTATTTAAAAATATGAAAAACTTTCCGCTGTGAGAAAAGTGCCTGAAACACTATTGATTCAGGCACTCGGGAGTTTTGAGAGTAAAACAGTTTGGGGAACTGTTTTAGCCTGAGCCCGGAAATTAAAGAGCGAAGGGGCTCAAAACTAATTGAACACGGGCTGCGGATTGTGTCAAAAAGATAAGTTCTCCTAGAATCGAAAGATTCTGCGTCAAACTTCCTATTTTGACTTTATTCGCAGACGCCCTTTGTATCTTAATTTAGTCATGGAACTTCTTCGAAGTTCGCTGACGTCCGTACTCACCTAAGGAAAGTTTTAAAAATGACTTTATCTTCAATCTGAATCGTTCGTAATGCTACGAACGATTTTCTTATTCTTCCCCTATATAGAGTTGAGCTCCCTTAAGGATCAAAGGACGAACAGGGGTTAATTTTTTCAAGCTTTTTAATTCTTCTGGATGGCTAACCAAGGTGATGACATAGCCTTCTTTGCCCATGCGTCCGGTACGCCCAGATCGGTGGATGTAGGTTTCGGCATCTCGAGGGACTTCATAGTTGACGACACATTCTAGTGAGTCGATATCAATACCCCGCGCCACCAAGTCTGTTGCCAGAAGGAGTGTCAACTGATGGTCTTTAAAGCGTTCCAGAATGACTTTCCGGAACTTGACGTTGACGTCACTAGCAAGTGAGACAGCGCTGACTTCTCGGTACTGGAGTTTTTCTTCAGCGCTCCCTAGGTCGGACAAGCTATTGAAGAAAACGAGGCCACGAAAGTCTTCGACATTGGATAGTTTTCTGAGGAGTTCGACCTTTTCTCGCTTGTCCACTTCCATATAGAAGTGCTGGATATTGTCCAAGCTTTGCCCTTCTACCTGAATGGTCAGGGTATTGGGTTCGATTTGCTCTGGGTCAAACTTGGTCGTTGCACTCATATAGATAAATTGATGATCTCGTGGCGCGTAGTGGCAAATCTTGTCGACAAAGTGATACTGAGAGTCGCTGAAAAGTTGGTCAAATTCATCCAGGATGATGGTATCGACATTCATCATCTTGATTTTCTTGAGCTTGATCAACTCAAAAATACGGCCTGGAGTTCCGATGAGAATTTCGGGTCCTTTTTTGAGACGTTCGATTTGCCGTTTTTGACTAGAGCCAGAAAGGAAAAGTTGAGCACTGAGTCCAAGAGGCTCTGCCCATTGTTTAGTGACATCAAAGATTTGTCCGGCCAACTCTGTATTGGGGGAGAGGATCAGCAATTGTTGCGCTTTTTTAGGTTTTAGCTTGAGAAGACTAGGGAAGAGATAGGCCAGAGTCTTCCCAGTTCCTGTCGGGCTGACTCCAAGCACATTCTCCCCTTGGGTGATCGGCTCAAAGAGGCGTTCTTGGATTTCAGTGAGTTGCTCAAAGCCGAGGGTTTTGAGTTGCTCTTGCCAGAGCGGTGGGAATGCTAGTGTCATATTAGTTTTCGTCCTTAAAGCGTATTCCAGCATCTTGGCGCATAGCGTAGAGGGTTTGGTGAACCATCTGTCCTGTTTGGAGCCAAGTCTGGTAAAGTGTCTGGTTTCCTTCTGTCATCATACTAGCAAAGGCCTGGGCTTCTTCCAGCATGTTATGAGAAGCAGGAGTAATCGGAAGTTGGTAACTAGTTCCAGAATGATCTTGAAAGAGAGCCTGGCTAACTGTTTCGATTCCACTAAAGAAGAGGGTTCCATCTGTCGTATAGATTTCAGCAGGAAGATTGCTGGTCACATCCTTGCCGGCTTGAATGCCAATGACAAAGTCAGAATAAACCAAGCTACCATGTCCGTTCAAATCAATTGAATTAGGTAATTGCCGCGCCTGATAGGTTACTGATTCAGGTTGACCAAAGAGGCCGATTGCAAAGTAGAGAGGATAGACTCCCAAATCCATGAGGGCTCCACCCGCAAACTGGTCGGAGAAAATATTGGGAGTATTTCCTTTCAAGAGCTCGGGCATTTTAGAAGAGTATTTGGCATAAGTCATGTGGCCACCCAAGATGGTCTTGTCTTTGAGAAAGTCTTGGATGATCGCAAATGCTTTTTCATGATAGTTGCGAGCGGCTTCAAAGAGATAGACCTGGTGTTCCTGGGCTAATTTAACCAACTCTTTCCATTCCTTGGGAGTGGTGACAGCTGGTTTTTCAAGGATGACATGTTTCTTAGCTAGAAGGGCTAACTTTGCCTGGGGATAGTGGAGTGAATTGGGACTAGCAATGTAGATGACATCCAGGTCACTATCTAAAAAGGCAATCAGATCATCATAGAGGGCCACTGGTCCATAGGGGTGAGAGAAGCTACGAGCCTTCTCTAAGGTCCGCGAATAGACTGCCCTTAACTCATAGTGGCCTGTTTCTTTAGTTGCGGCCAGGAAGGAATGGGAGATGGCACTGGTGCCGATGATACCAAGTTTCAGCATGGCAGCTCCTTTCAATCAGGTATTTACTGGTTTCATTATATCATGTTTCATCCTAAAAAGATGGAATGGGCCTTTCGAACTGAGACGGAAGGGGAAAGGAGCTCCTTCTTTGATTTTGGATGAAAGCCATAGAAAAATGGTTCAAGTCGTGGTCAAGTGACCGCTTTTGTGATAGAATAAATAGGATTATAGAAAATGGAGAAGAAGATGCGAAACAGACCAATTATTATCGGTGTAACAGGTGGTTCTGGTGGGGGAAAAACTAGTGTTTCTCGAGCTATTTTGTCCCACTTTCCAGATGAAAAGATTGCTATGATTGAGCACGATTCTTATTACAAGGATCAAAGCCATTTAACCTTTGAAGAGCGGATTCAGACCAACTACGACCATCCCTTTGCCTTTGATACCGATCTCATGATTGAGCAAATCAATGAGTTGTTGGCTGGCCGTCCGGTTGATATTCCAACTTATGACTATGCAGCGCATACGCGTAGTGCTAAGACTTATCGCCAGGAGCCTCAGGATGTCTTTATCGTTGAGGGGATTTTGGTCTTGGAGGACAAGCGTCTTCGTGACTTGATGGATATCAAGATTTTCGTTGATACCGATGATGATGTGCGGATCATTCGCCGGATTAAGCGAGATATGGAAGAGCGCGGTCGGAGTTTGGACAGCGTCATCGAGCAGTACTTGGGAGTAGTGAAGCCGATGTACCATCAGTTCATCGAGCCAACCAAGCGCTATGCGGATGTTATCATTCCAGAAGGCGTGACCAATACTGTAGCCATTGATTTGATTACGACCAAGATTGAGAAGATTTTGAGCGAATCACGTGAAGGATAAGATAACAAGTGAGAGAGGTTAGGAAGTAGTGTCCCAGCCTCTTTTCCATGACAAATAGGGAGAAATATGAAAAAGTTAAGAAGGGAGTTTCACTCCAGAAGTAAGGCCTTTGCCTGCCTACTGACCATGTGTGCAGGCTTTTCAGATGCCTACACCTTTATCGAAAGAGGAGGGACCTTGGCCGCGGGCCAAACGGGAAACGTGGTCTTTCTATCTGTTGGTTTAATTGGCCATGAAATCGCGGATGTGGAGGTCAAACTAGCCACCATGTTGGCCTTTATGATCGGGATTTTCTTGATGACCGTCTTTCAACGCTTCTTTAGCCATTCCGTTTGGCGACTCAGTACCTTGGTTCCCTTGGTTTTGACGACCTTGGTGGCAGGCTTTCTACCAAAAGAAGTGCCCAATGTTTTGATTGTACCTTTCTTTGGGCTGAGCCTAGGAATTGTAGCCATTTCCTTTGGAGAAGTCGATAGCTATGCTTATAACCATTCCTTTATGACAGGGAATCTCAAGAAGACCATGGTAGCTTACGGGAATTTTGTGCGGGATCGCAAGATGGAGTTTTTCTGGGAATCCCTCTTTATGACCTCTTTGATTGGGAGCTTTGTTGGAGGAGCTATTCTTTCCACCTTCCTCATCCAATATTACGGCCTTCGGACCATCTGGTTTGTTTCCCTTGTTCTGACCCTCTTTCTCTCTTATCGGGCGATTCAATATGTTCGGAGAGACGTTTAGATGAATTTTTACAAAGTTAGGGACCTTGCTCTCTGGCTTTTTTATTGAGAACAATTGCTTGGTACTTCTGATGTCTAGTCGGGTTTTTATCAAGGCTTGCTCCGTGGTAAATACTTAATTTTCTAACCAAAGTTTGGTATAATAAAGGTTATGAATACGCAAGAAAAAGAATCAAATTACAAACTCTTACTAGCTCAGTTAGAAGCTCTTTTAGAAGGAGAGAGCAATGCCTTGGCCAATTTAGCCAATGCCAGTGCACTGCTCAATCAAGCTCTACCGCATTCCGTCTTTGCAGGTTTTTACCTCTATGATCAAAAAGAGTTGATTCTAGGCCCCTTTCAAGGACAGGTATCTTGTGTCCATATCGCTCTAGGAAAAGGTGTCTGTGGAGAAGCAGCAGAGAAAAGAGAGACGTTGGTCATCGAGGATGTGACCCAGCATGCCAATTATATCTCTTGTGACAGTCGGGCCATGAGTGAGATTGTGGTTCCCATGGTCTTGAAGGACCAGTTGCTGGGAGTGTTGGATCTAGATTCGGATCGGGTGGGAGATTATGACGATTTGGATCGCCTTTATTTGGAACGTTTTGTAGCCATCTTGCTTGAAAAAACAAATTGGAATTTTAGGATGTTTGGAGTAGTAGACTAATGTATCAAGCCCTCTATCGTAAATACCGAAGCCAGACCTTTGGCCAACTTGTAGGGCAGGAGGTTATTGCGACGACCCTTCGACAAGCTGTCGAACAGGGAAAAATTAGCCATGCCTATCTCTTTTCTGGCCCTCGTGGGACGGGGAAGACCAGTGTGGCGAAAATCTTTGCCAAGGCCATGAACTGCCCCAATCAAAAAGGGGGAGAGCCTTGTAACGAATGTTATATCTGTGAAGCTATTACCAATGGCAGTTTAGAGGATGTTATCGAGATTGACGCTGCCTCTAATAATGGGGTGGATGAGATCCGCGATATTCGTGATAAATCGACCTATGCGCCAAGCTTGGCTCCTCATAAGGTCTATATTATCGACGAAGTACACATGCTCTCGACGGGAGCTTTTAATGCCCTTCTCAAGACCTTGGAAGAACCGACAGAAAATGTAGTCTTTATTCTAGCAACAACGGAATTACATAAAATTCCAGCAACCATTCTTTCTCGGGTTCAACGTTTTGAATTCAAATCAATCAAGACTCCGGCCATCCAAGACCACCTAAAAGCTGTTCTGGACAAAGAAGGGATTGATTTCGAAGAAGAAGCTGTAGCAATTATTGCCCGTCGGGCCGAAGGAGGGATGCGGGATGCCTTGTCCATTTTGGACCAAGCCCTCAGTCTGACAGGTGAAGCCCAATTGACCACGCCAACAGCAGAAGAAATCACAGGATCCATCAGTCAAGATGCTTTAGATCTCTATGTTGCAGCCTTGTCAGCACAAGATGCAACAGTTGCTTTGGACCAGTTGAACCTGATCTTTGATAATGGGAAAAACATGGCCCGCTTTGTGACGGACCTCTTGCAGTATTTGCGGGATCTCCTGATCGTTCAGACAGGTGGGGAAAATCTTCATGTCAGTGAGCGTTTTAACCAGAATTTGGCCATTCCACAAGCAACGCTCTTTGCTTGGATTGACCTCGCGACGAAGAGCTTAGCGGATATTAAAAATAGCCTGCAACCGAAGATTTACACAGAGATGATGACCATTCGCCTAGCAGAATACAAGGGTGTGAGTGCTTCGGCTAGCCAAGTGGCTCTTCTAGCAGATTTTTTGGTGCAAGTAGACCAACTCAAAAGAGAAGTGGAGTTACTGAAAAGTCAATTAGCTCAAGTAGGGAGCGGGGCTCCTGTAGCCAAGTCAGCTCCAGTCCGTCCACAAAAATCCAGCAAGGGCTATCGGGTGGATCGCAATAAGGTTCAAGCCATCTTACAAGAAGCGGTTGAAAATCCAGATTTGGCCCGTAACAATCTCATCCGCCTGCAAAATGCTTGGGGGGAAATTATTGAAAGCCTAGCAGGGGCAGATAAGGCCTTACTGGTTGGTTCGCAGCCGGTTGCAGCCAATGAACGCCATGCAATTCTAGCTTTTGAGTCTGCCTTTAATGCTGAACAGACCATGAAGCGAGATAACCTTAATACCATGTTTGGCAATATTTTAAGCAATGCAGCAGGATTCTCACCTGAAATTTTGGCTATTTCCATGGAGGAGTGGACCCAGGTCCGGGCGGAATTCTCGAAGAAAGCGCGTGGTCACAAGGAAGAGGTCGAGGTGGCAGAAGAGTCTGTCATTCCGGAGGGCTTTGATTTCCTCTCTGATAAAATTACGGTCCAAGAAGACTAGCCTGTGCTTTTTCCAGAAAATCGTGGTAGAATAACAATATGAATAAACGTCAATTTTGGAGTATGGCTATTTTTACAGCCTTTGAAACCTATTTTTTTAATGATGCTGTGATGAGAGAAAGCTACCTGGCAGCAGTCTTTTGGGCTCTCTTGATATTGAGAAATTTACAAGTCAGCTATATCTTAGGGAAGTTGGTCGAAAGCATCGATCAACAGCTTAATCAGAAAAAACGAGATAAGTATAAAAAATAAGCACCTACTGGTGCTTATTTTCTTGTAGAAAAAGACCTAGTCCTGTGCAATACAGAACGAAACCCTTTGTGTCAATTAATTGTCTAACTTTTTTGAGTCAGTGCACACCATAGTTTTTTTCTTTATGTTTACAATGATTGAACTTTTAAGAACCTTAAGTACATCATGCTACTATCTAAAAAGTTAATTTTATAGAGTTTACAAGATAGTTGCTGAGTTTTTTTGTTTATCATTCAAAATTTATTATACCATAAATATTATTAGAAAAACAGACTTGAATGATTTTGAAATTGGTGTATGATGAAGATGTAAAAAAGATAAAAAAAGCCTGTTAGAAAGAGGAGGAAAAGAATAAATCAGGCTATATAAAATTGGTGATTGGTATTTAATGTTATAAAAAAAGAAAGGGTAAGGTAAAAAATGCAATTACATAAAAAAATTTTTATAGTGGTGTTGGTTTTATCCATTTGTATCTCAATTTATTTTCTTATCAATCCGTCTAATATTTTAAACTTTCCGATTCTTGTGAGTGAATTTGAGGACACAACATTTAAATATTACATGTTTGTGAAGATTGGAATTGTATTATTATTTATCAAATTCTTACTAGATGTATGCTTAGAGTATATCAAGAAATGTTTTAAAGATTATTGATAACTCTTCAAACAAAAGAGTCTGAGAAATGTTTTGTCTCAGACTCTTTTTTGAGCTGTTGGTCTACTTTACAGGTCCCACTGTTTGAGGGAAATTTCGCCACTGTTGAGCCAGCGTTCTTGGCCGTCCTCCAGTTGGACTAGTAGTTGTCCACTATCTGAGATATCCTTGGCCAGACCTTGGTAGCTGGTTTGATTTTGTTCGAAGCGGACTTCCTTACCTAGGACCAGTGAACGTTGCTTGTAGAGGTAGATCAGCTCCTCTTCTGGAGTGGTGAAAAATTCCTTCCAAATCTCAGCAATCAGTTCATTGCGGCTAATGGGAGGCTGAGAGCCAAAGAGAGATCCTGCCTTTTCCTTCAGTTCCTTTGGAAAATCAGTGATGGCAAAATTGAGCCCCACACCAATGATGACATCTGTGATGAGGCCTGTTTCGATAGAGCTGATGGCTTCAGTCAGAATGCCTCCGACTTTTTTCCCCTTGTAGTAGATGTCATTGACCCACTTGATATCAATATCCAATAAGGCCAGATTTTTCAGAGCCTTATAGATAGCAGCTGCGACCATGAGGGTATAGGCAGGTGCTTGATCGAAAGGGAGGTTGGGCTTGAGGTGGAGGGACATGTAGATCCCCCCTTGAGAAGGACAGAAGTAGTCGCGCCCAAAACGCCCCTTACCAGCTGTTTGGAAAGGAGCCAGATAAAGGGTAGCGGATTGGCCACCCGTTTCCATGGCATTCTTAGCGTCTAACTGGGTGGATTGGCACTGGGGATTATAGGAGACTGTTAGAGGACAATGCTCCTCGATGACTTGGGGGATAAGGAGGTCTCCAGAAAGGATCTTGTAGCCTCGATTTTTAACAGACTCAATCTCGATGCCTTCTTTTTCTAGACGCTGGATGGCCTTCCAGATAGAGGTGCGAGACAGGCCCATTTCCTGGGCTAGTTGCTCGCCGTTGACATAATCCTGGGCTTGAGACAAGGTTTGGTATAAAATTTCGTGTGTTTTCATAGTTTCTTATTTTCGAAAAGGATGGAAGATCATCCATTCTTAGTACTTTCTCTTAAGGTGAGTTTGGTTCCTAGCATGGTGAGGGTCGGTATTTCTCTCGGAGCTAGGACTTGTTTATTGAGGACGTCCATAGCGGTACGTCCCATTTCTTCTGTAAAAACAGTGATTGTCGAGAGGGGAGGAAAGACTTGCTTGGCTAAACTGGTATCATTAAAGGAGATGAGTTGGATGTCATCAGGGACCTTGATGCCGGCTTCTTGAAAGGCGCGGAGAGCCCCAATGGCCAAACTATCACTGGCAACAAAATAGGCATCTGGTAAGGGTGAGCCAGACTGAAGCTGAGAGGAAATGAGGTCATAGCCTGATTGAGCTGTAAAACTACCTGTGAGGATGAGTTCAGGGTGGTAAATGTTTCTTTCAATACAATAGTTTCGATAGGCTCTTCGACGAGGATCGGGAATACTTTCCAGTAGGTCGGTCGTTTTTTCCTCACCGGTTAAGAGACCAATTGTTTGACACCCTTGTTTTCTTAAATAGTGAAGAGCAGTCTGTACAGCATTTTCAAATTCAGTCGTGACACAAGGATGTCCTTGGTTAAGAGTGTTACTATCGACAAAAACCAGAGGCTTGGCTAGCTTTTCTAGCTCGACAATCTGAATTCTACTAAACTTTCCAATACAAATGACCCCAACAACTTCCTCCCCTAATCGAAAGGGAATATCATTGAAATAGCGTAGGATGCCATAATCGAGATCCTGTGCTCTTTTTTCAATGCCTAAACGGATGTTGTAGTAGTAAAGGTCGTCCAGCTCTCCCTCTTCACTTTTCCATTGGATGATGACAATTTGTTGTTTTTCTTTCTTAAAGTTCCCACTTTTCTGATGTCTGGTGTAGCCTAGTTCGTCAGCAACGGTCAAAATTCTGTGGCGGGTTTCCTCCGTTACAGAAAGACTAGTATCTTGATTCAGCACACGTGAAACAGTGGCGATGGATACGTTAGCGAGACTGGCAATATCCTTTAATGTAGCCATAAGTTTTCTCCTTCTGTCCTCTAGTATATCATAGCTTTGGCCTGGTTAGTGTATTTTACTAAAATTTTAGTAAATTAATTGATTTGCTTGATGAAAAGGGTTACACTAAAGATAAATAACTATATAAGTGAGGTAATCTCAATGAATACTCAAGAACTTCGGAACGCTTTTCAAACAGTCTTTGGAGCAGAAGCGGATCATACTTTTTTCTCACCAGGTCGGATCAATCTGATTGGTGAGCACACAGACTATAACGGGGGTCACGTCTTCCCTGCAGCTATCACCCTTGGTACCTACGGAGCAGCTCGCAAACGCGAGGATAAGCTTCTTCGTTTCTTCTCTGCTAACTTTGAAGACAAGGGCATCATTGAAGTTCCTCTTGAAAACCTTCAGTTTGAAGAGGAGCACAACTGGACCAACTATCCAAAAGGCGTTCTTCATTTCTTGCAAGAAGCTGGTCACACCATTGATGTGGGGATGGATGTCTATGTCTACGGGAATATTCCAAATGGATCTGGTCTCTCTTCTTCAGCCTCACTAGAGATGCTGACGGGTGTCATTGCAGAAAGGATCTACGGTTTGACAGTGGATCGGGTGGACTTGGTTAAAATTGGAAAACAAACAGAAAACCACTTTATCGGGGTCAACTCTGGCATCATGGACCAATTTGCCATCGGCATGGGAGCTGACCAACGGGCCATTTATCTGGATACCAACACCTTGGAATATGATTTGGTGCCCCTTGATTTGAAAGACAATGTCGTCGTGATTATGAATACCAACAAACGTCGAGAATTGATTGATTCAAAATACAATGAACGCCGTGCGGAATGTGAAACAGCTGTCTCAGAATTGCAAGGCAAACTAGACATCCAAACCTTGGGTGAATTGGATGTCTGGGATTTTGATACCTATAGCTACTTGATCAAGGATGAAAATCGCATCAAACGAGCTCGCCATGCTGTCCTCGAAAACCAACGGACTCTCCAAGCTTGTAAGGCTCTGGAAGAAGGAAATTTGGAAGCTTTTGGCCGTTTCATGAATGCTTCCCACGTATCCTTAGAACACGATTATGAGGTAACTGGACTTGAATTGGACACCTTGGTTCATACAGCTTGGGCTCAAGAAGGTGTTCTTGGTGCTCGTATGACAGGAGCAGGTTTTGGTGGTTGTGCCATTGCCTTGGTTCAAAAAGATGCGGTTGAAGCCTTCAAGGAAGCTGTTGGCAAACACTATGAAGAAATCGTTGGCTATGCGCCTAGCTTCTATATTGCAGAAGTTGCGGCAGGGACACGGGTAATCGATTAAAAAGGAGATAGGATGACAGAACAGGTATTAGATGCATTTGTCACAGCCGTCATTGCGGCGAGTGACTACGAAGAGATGGATCGGATTTATCTAAAAAATCGCGTCATGAGTCGCGTTGGAGAAGAAGGGCTAGATGGACCAGCCCAAAAAGAAGACTTGATCGCGCTCAAAGATCAGCTGGTAGAGATTGCGGTTGCGAATAATAAGATCCAAGACAGCATGGCCGTCAAGGACAGCCTAGGTGCGGAGTTGATGGATTGGATCACCCCTAGCCCTAGTCAAGTCAACTATCGTTTCTGGGAGACCTACCGTCAGTCTAAGGAAGACGCGATTGCGGATTTCTATGCCCTCTCTAAGCGCAATGATTACATCAAAGTCAAAGCGATTGCGCAAAATATTGCCTTTGAGGCAGAAACTCCCTACGGTTCTCTTGAAATCACCATCAATCTGTCAAAACCTGAAAAAGATCCTAAAGACATTGCAGCGGCCAAACTTGCCAAAGCCAGTCATTATCCAGCCTGCCAATTATGTTTTGAAAATGAAGGCTATCAAGGTCGCCTAGACCATCCAGCCCGGGCCAATCACCGGATCATTCGCTTTGATATGGACGATCATGACTGGGGCTTCCAGTATTCCCCTTACGCTTACTTCAATGAACACTGCATTTTCCTCGATAGCCAGCATGTGCCCATGGCCATTAGTCGCAAGACCTTTGAGCGACTCTTGACCATTGTCGAGACTTTTCCAGGCTATTTTGCAGGGTCTAATGCAGATCTGCCCATTGTAGGGGGATCCATCCTGACTCATGACCATTACCAAGGCGGACGGCACACCTTCCCTATGGAGCTGGCTCCTGTTGAGGATAGCTTTAGCATTGAGGGCTTTGAGGCTATATCGGTAGGGATTGTCAACTGGCCCATGTCGGTTCTCCGCTTCCAATCGGATGACAAGGCGCAATTGATTGACCTGGCAGACCATATTCTTTCGGTTTGGCGAAGCTACTCGGATCCAGCTGTTCAAATCCTCGCGACATCCGACAGTCAGCCCCATCACACCATAACGCCTATTGCACGAATCCGTGATGGGCATTATGAACTGGATTTGGTGCTCCGGGACAACCAAACCTCAACAGAGCATCCAGATGGCATTTACCACCCACACGCGGACGTCCAACACATCAAAAAGGAAAATATCGGCCTGATCGAAGTCATGGGCTTGGCGATTCTTCCACCACGTCTGAAAGAAGAATTGAAACTGGTCCAGCGTTACCTCCTTGGTCAAGTAGATGGGGTAGCCAAGTACCATCAAGAATGGGCAGATGACTTGAAAACTCAGCACCCTGATCTTAGCTCGGAAGAAGAAGCTCAGGAGGTGGTTCGTGTCTCTGTTGGCAATATTTTTGCGCGTGTCCTTGAGGATGCCGGTGTCTATAAGCGAACAGAAGAAGGGCAGGCTGCCTTTAGACGCTTTGTTGCGACACTTTAAGTGTGGAGAAGCGGCAGAAATTTGGTACAATAAGAGAGAAGACAAGAAGCGAAAGGAAAACAAATGGCAATACTCGTACTCGGAGGAGCTGGCTATATCGGTTCCCACATGGTGGACCGCTTGGTCAATGAAGGACAGGAAAAAGTCGTCGTAGTCGATAGCCTGGTCACAGGCCACCGTGCAGCGGTGCATCCAGATGCCGTCTTTTACCAAGGAGATCTGGCGGATCAAGACTTTATGCGCACTGTTTTTAAGGAACATGCAGATATCGATGCGGTCATCCACTTTGCGGCCTACTCACTAGTCGCGGAATCCATGGCAGATCCATTGAAATACTTTGACAACAATACAGCAGGCATGGTCAAACTCTTGGAAGTCATGCATGAATGTGGGGTGCACTACATCGTCTTTTCTTCAACCGCTGCCACCTACGGCATTCCAGAAGAAATCCCGATTCTTGAAACCACTCCACAAAAACCGATTAATCCTTATGGGGAAAGCAAGCTCATGATGGAAACCATCATGCGTTGGGCTGATCAAGCCTACGGCATCAAGTATGTGCCCCTTCGTTACTTTAATGTTGCGGGTGCTAAGCCTGACGGATCTATTGGGGAAGACCATGGACCAGAGACCCATCTCTTACCGATCGTCTTACAAGTAGCCCAAGGAAAACGCGAAAAGATCGCTATTTTTGGGGATGACTACCAGACACCAGATGGCACTAATGTTCGGGACTATGTTCATCCATTTGACTTGGCAGATGCCCATCTTTTAGCGGTGGAGTATCTCCGCAAGGGGAATGAATCGACCGCCTTTAATCTGGGATCGTCTACCGGATTCTCCAATCTTCAGATTGTTGAAGCAGCCCGAAAGGTGACAGGACATCCAATCCCACTTGAGATTGCCGATCGTAGACCAGGAGATCCAGATACCCTGATCGCATCCTCTGAGAAGGCGCGTGCCATCCTTGGCTGGCAACCAAAATTTGACAATATCGAAACCATCATCCAAACCGCCTGGGCATGGCATTCCAGTCACCCAGACGGCTACAATGATCGATAAGAAGAAAACTCAAGTCAGTTGGCTTGAGTTTTTGTGTGGGGGAATATGCTATAATGAAGAAAACAGAAGGGTGTGCACGAGTAATGTCACCTAACGTGTCAACAAGGATAGTAGGAGCGACAATGATAAAATATTTGGTGCAAAAATTTCTCTGGTTTCGAGAGCGTGGATTTGTACAAATAACCCAGAAGACCTTGGTATCTCTCTTTCCATTTTTACTTTTCTCAGCAATTGTTCGCGTGATTTCCCAGTCCTTCTTTTCAGATAGAGGTTATATAAATATGCTCTTTTCTGTTTCGGACTGGTTCCCAGGGTTTCAGGTCACGGGTCAAGTCTTGTCCAATCTTTCTAATTTTACAAGTGGTTTGGCTGGACCTTTAGCAACCTATTTTGCAGGGAAATATACTGCTGGACATTATGGGAGAAGTACAGGGACGGCTGGTGTGACAGCTCTTATGGTCAGTTTTCTTGTTAGCTCACAGGGATTATTGATGGGGCCTCTTCGGAATGGGCAACTATCTCACATCAATCTACCTGCGACGACCAATATTTTCTTAGCGATTTTTTTAGGTTACCTAATTGGCCAGATTTTTCGTCTGTCCAAAGCCAGTGACGACCAAATCGTCAATAAAGACTTCATATATCAACCCAAGACTGTACGTCCGATTTTCTTGTCTCTGCTCTTAGGAGTCAGTTTAAATGGCCTCTTAGTCCTGGGCAATCAGTACCGTGTCTTTCAGACTATCGGTCAGTTTTTCAGTTCACTGACCGTGACCAGTCATCACCTCTTATCCACTTTTGTCATGGGACTCTTGAATAGCTTATCGGGTTGGGTAGGAAACAGTCAGGTTTTTGCCTTGAACTCGATTGCGGATGATAGTTTTGCCTTGGAAAATCTGACTTATGCCGTCACCAATCATACGACGACTGGCATTCCTCATCTCTACACCTTGACCAATTTGTACCGCAGTTATGGCATGGTGGCAGAAGTGGGTGCAGTCCTGGCACTTTTGGTTGCGATCTTACTGGTTTCACGAAGTCAAAAGGACAAGAAAGTTAGTTTCCTTAGTATCTTTCCAAGTCTCTTTAACAGTGGCGCTCCTTTTATGGTAGGAATCCCGGTCCTCCTCAATCTCCTATATGTGATTCCCTTCTTATTGATCCCCTTGGTCAATATGGGAATGGCAGCTCTGGCTTTGTGCTTCAAACTGATGCCAGCAGCTGTCTATCCAGTGCCAGATGGGACACCAAGCATCCTTTATGCTTTTATTGGGACGGGAGGAAGCCTGAGAGCTTTAGCTGTGAGTCTCCTCTGCTTTGCCCTAGACGTAGCCCTTTCTATTCCCTTTGTCCGTATGGGCAACCAAGTTCGGAAAGATTTGCTAGAAGAAGGAGGAAGCCATGAAAATCTCTAAAAAAACAGCGCTGGTCTTCACCTTGGTCTGCCTTTTCTTGATTGGCTTGGCTGTGCCTTCTTATAGCTGGACTCGAAAAAATGTCCAGAAAATCGAAAAATTCTATAATTCAAAACTATCGCCTATTATCATGATTCCTGGAAGTTCCGCGACGGAAAATCGCTTTGATGGCTTGGTGACTAAGCTCAACCAAGACCGGCAAGGAACCAAACACAGCCTGCTCAAGGTCAAGGTCTGGAATGATGGGACCATTACTTATAGTGGGAGTATCGATGCCAAGGACAATGAACCGATTATCGTCATTGGTTTTGAAAACAACAAGGATGGCTACAGCAATATTAAAAAGCAAGCCAAGATGGTTAACCAAGCCTTTGAAGCCTTGCAAGAAAAATATAACTTCAATAACTTTAAGGGACTGGCCCACTCCAATGGCGGCTTGATTTATACTGCCTTTATTGAAAATTATCTAGGGGATTACGATGTGGATCTCAAGACCCTCATGACCATTGGGACTCCTTATAACTTTACCGAGACCAACATCAAAAATAAATCAGAGATGTTGGCAGACTTTATCAAGAACAGAGAAGCTATCCCGACAACCCTTCATATGTATTCGGTAGCAGGGACCATTACCTATGACTCAGATGAGTTAGTTCCAGATGCTAGTGTGTCAGCTGGTAAGTATATCTATCAAAATCAAGCAGCTAGTTATACAGAGATTACGGTGACAGGAGAGGATGCGCAACACTCGGACCTTCCGACTAATGATGAAGTGGTCGCCTTGATCAAGCAACACATTGAGAGTCAGGATCATCAAAATCAGCAGGAGCAGAAGAATCCGAATTAAATCATATATACTAAGAAGGTTTTACACAAATTATTAGGTGTAGCCTTCTTTTTTGGTATAATATAAAGAGAAAAGTACAGCTATCAAGGATGACACAAAAGGAGAAACTTATGAAACGAAAAGAGAAATTAGGAGCATTCATTCTTCTACTAGCAGGACTTATTACGGTTGGTTGTAGCAAACGGACTCCCCGACATTCTAGTCAGTTGAATAACAGCTCGGAAACATCATCGATATCATCTTCCGGTAAAAAAGTTACTAAAAAAGAGGTGAAAAAGGATTACAAGAAGTTGTACCAGCCCATATTTGAGGATTATCAAAAGATTTTGACCTCGCCAAAGGATACAGCAAGTATCGCAAGTCTCTATCAAAGTTTACAAGCAACTGAGCGTCAAATCAATAGTTGGGCAGTCGAGAATGCGGTCAAGCAAGCAGATGAAATGCGCTATGCCTTTGCTGATTTGAATAATGATGGGATAGAGGAACTGCTGATTGCAGACCTAAATGTGAGTGGCAAATATTTCTTAACCGGTCTCTACTATTTGCAAGCTGGGAAACCTGTCCTTTTGGCAGAAGGGTTCGTGGCAGGTCATGGTGGAGCAAGAAATGCTACGCTTGTCTATAAAGGAGGAGAAGTCCTAGAGCTTAGCTGGTCTTCAGGAACGGGTCAAGGTTATGGAACTCTTTATCAGCTTAATGCTAAGCAAGAGCAAGTAACTATCCTCCAAGAAAAAGAGATTCAAATACAAGCAAATGATATTGCTGCTGATTTTGGAAAAAATGCATCGGATCAAATTGACTTAAGAGGCCTTGATTGGCAGGAATTTGAAGTTTCTGGTCGCACAACTAAATCAGAAACACAACTAAAAGCTCCTTGGAACGCTAACAAATCAGCGAAATTGGAAGCTTTTATAAAGGACTGGGGAGAAAAACTAGGACAACCCAATTACCAAAAGGGAATCGTAGGAGGAGACGTTGGGGCCGATCATCTCTATATTCTTGGGGATGGACCAAGTGAGAAAATGAATGCCGAGTATACGGATACAGGTCTAGGAAATGCCCAGTACCGAATTGTAGAGCGTTATAGCAATTGGGACAAATACCCGGATGTTCATAGTTACTTTTTCGCTATCACCAATACGGGAGAGCCTATCGTCTTTCATTCAGATACAACTAATGGAGGACAAATGTATCTTAAACCGACAGAAAATGCTGAACTCCAGGCAGAGTTCAAACGCTTAGTGGAAGAAGAGTAAACAATAAAACGTAAGTGAGTTTGGGCTATCCCAAACTCTTTTTCTTATATATAATTTCAAATCAAAATCGTTGACAGATGTAATATCTAGTATTACAATGTTATGATATGATTACACTCTTATAAAAAGTGAGATAAGGATCTTAGCTTTTAAGGAGATGGTGAGGAAGAACATGATTGAATACAAACATGTAGCCTTGCGCTACACGGATAAAAATATTTTAAAAGATGTCAATCTCCGAATTGAAAATGGAGAATTTATGGTACTAGTGGGTCCTTCAGGATCTGGAAAGACCACCATGCTCAAGATGGTCAACCGTCTCTTGGAGCCGACAGATGGAAATATCTATATGGATGGGAAACGGATCAAGGACTATGATGAACGGGAGTTACGTCTCAGTACCGGCTATGTCCTTCAAGCCATTGCCCTATTTCCTAACTTGACAGTTGCGGAAAATATTGCTCTGATTCCTGAGATGAAGGGCTGGACTAAAGAACAAATCGCCTCTAAAACAGAAGAACTCTTGGCCAAGGTGGGGCTCCCTGCTGCAGAGTATGCAAATCGCATGGCTAGTGAATTATCTGGTGGGGAGCAACAGCGGATTGGCATTGTGCGGGCTATCATTGGGGAACCAAAAATTCTATTGATGGATGAGCCTTTCTCTGCTCTCGATGCCATTTCCCGTAAGCAGTTGCAGGCTCTGACTAAAAAATTGCACAAAGAGTTTGGTATGACCACCATCTTCGTTACTCATGATACGGACGAGGCCTTAAAATTAGGCGACCGGATTGCAGTGTTGCAAGAAGGAGAGATTGTGCAGGTGGCGGATTCTAAAACCATCCTAGCCCAGCCAGCCAACGACTTTGTCGCAGATTTATTTGGAGGTGCTCACCATGTCTAAACTACTTGCAACCTTTCAAGAACGATTTGGCGACTGGGGCACTGCACTGGGTCAACATTTGCAACTGTCATTACTGACCTTGCTCCTTGCTATTTTTCTTGCTGTCCCTCTAGCTGTTTATTTAAGTACACGCAAGAGAGCCAGCAACTGGGTCTTACAGGTGGCTGGGATCTTCCAGACCATTCCTTCCATGGCTCTTCTCGGCCTCTTCATTCCCATTATGGGCATTGGGACGCTTCCGGCCTTGACAGCTCTCGTCATCTACGCCATTTTCCCCATCCTTCAAAATACCATCACTGGTTTACAAGGGATTGATCCAAGCCTTGAAGAAGCAGGGGTCGCCTTTGGGATGACCAAGTGGGAGCGCTTGAAGAAGTTCGAGATTCCCTTGGCTATGCCTGTTATCATGTCTGGAATTCGGACAGCAGCTGTGATGATTATCGGGACGGCTACTCTAGCTGCCTTGATTGGAGCTGGGGGACTTGGTTCCTTTATCCTTCTAGGGATTGACCGCAATAATGCCAGTCTGATTTTGATCGGTGCCCTGTCTTCTGCCTTCTTGGCCATCGCCTTTAACCTTCTTCTTAAATGGATGGAAAAGGCCAAATTGCGGACCATCTTTGCAGCATTTGCTGTCATGGTCCTCGGATTAGGAGCTTCTTATACACCTAGTCTTCTTCCAAAACCGAAGAAAGAAAACCTGGTCATTGCTGGGAAGTTAGGACCAGAACCCGAAATTCTAGCTAATATGTATAAGATCTTGATTGAGGAAAATACGGATATGACGGTGACCGTCAAGCCGAATTTTGGTAAGACCACCTTCCTCTACGAAGCTCTGAAAAAAGGCGATATCGCTATCTATCCAGAGTTTACAGGGACCGTGACCGAAAGTCTCCTCAAGCCAGCACCACAAGTCGGTCATGATCCAGGAGCAGTCTATCGAGCAGCCCGAGATGGGATCAAGCAACAAGACGACCTAGCCTTGCTCAAACCCATGGCTTATCAGAATACCTATGCTGTCGCAGTGCCTAAGAAAATTGCCCAAGAGTATGGCCTTAAGACCATTTCAGATTTGAAAAAGGTGGAAGGGCAACTCAAGGCAGGCTTTACCTTGGAGTTTAACGACCGAGAAGACGGAAACAAGGGCTTGCAGAAGGTCTATGGTCTTAATCTACAAGTCTCCACCATGGAGCCAGCCCTTCGCTACCAGGCTATCCAGTCTGGCGATATCCAGATAACGGATGCCTACTCAACAGATGCTGAACTTGCTCGCTATGACCTGGTGGTCCTCGAAGATGACAAGCAACTTTTCCCGCCTTATCAAGGGGCGCCCCTCATGAAAGAGTCTCTCCTTAAGAAACATCCAGAATTAGAAGGCATTCTGAATAAGTTGGCTGGTAAAATCACAGCAGACCAAATGAGCCAGATGAATTACCAAGTCGGAGTAGAAGGCAAGTCAGCTGCCCAAGTAGCGCGTGACTTTTTGATTCAGGAAGGGATCATCAAGTAATAATGCGAATTTTAAATTGAAAAAAACTTTATTTAAGTTACTTACCTAGGATTTCTCTATGAACCTGATCTATTTAGTGCTTAAGGTTACTAAGAAGGAGAAAAACGGATTATCAAAAACTCATTAGAGGTTGGCCATGTTGCCCACCTCTTTTTATGATATACTAGAATAGTTTTTGAGACTTGTAGAAACACTCTCATTTCAAAAAAGTAAAAGGAGAGAACATGGACATCTTTTTGAGGAGCATATCAGGGATCCTCGTCATCCTGGGCATGATTTTAGTGGGCTTTGTCATAGGTGAAAAAGGCTGGTTTGACGACAAGTCACGTGGGCTGATCGCTAAACTAGTCACTCAAGTTGCCTTGCCCTGCTATATGCTCTACACCATTACGCAGCGCTTCACAGCAGCAGATCTACTTAAAATGTTGCCAGCCTTGCGGTTCCCTGCCCTGTCTATGGTTATTTTGCTTGGCATCGCGACAGGAGTAGCCAGGCTCTTTGCAGTGAGACAGGACCGTCGTGGCCTCTTTATTTCCATGTTTTTTAACTCCAATACCATCTTCGTTGGGCTTCCCATTAACCAAGCCCTCTTTGGAGATGCCAGCATTCCTTATGTTTTGATCTATTACATGTGCAATACGACCTTTTTCTGGACTTTGGGAACTTATCTCATCCAGCGAGATGGTGAGGGAGAAGCTCAGTTTGATCTCAAAACGAGTCTGAAAAAAGTCTTTTCTCCGCCCCTGATGGGCTTTCTCTTGGGGCTAGTCATGGTGATGCTGCAGATCAAGCTGCCAGCCTTTCTAGCCAGTGATTTACAGTATCTGGGCAATTTAACGACCCCCTTATCCATGATATTCATCGGTTTGTCGGTGTCTCATGTAGGTGTGAAGCAGTTGGTTCTGGGAAAAGATCAGCTATTGATTCTACTAGGTCGCTTCCTGGTTGCCCCTCTCTTGATGGCGACCATCGTCTACTGGGCCCCTCTTCCAAGCTTGATGAAGCAAGTCTTTATCATTCAGTCTGCCATGCCTGTGATGACCAATGCGCCAGTCGTTGCCAGACTCTACGGAGCTGATAGTGATTATGCAGCAGTCATGGTGACAGAGACGACCCTTGCTACCATGGTGGTGATCCCTATTCTCATGCTGTTGATGGCTTAACAAATAGAAACTACAAAAGCTCAAGTTTATTCTGAAAACTTGAGCTTTTCTTATATGAGAGCTAATAAAAGCGTAATCACCAGAGCGATGCCCATTCGAATCAGGTGGTGGGCTGGGTGGAAGTTTCCTTTGTGTTTCCCATTCCAATAGGCCCCGTAGCAAATCAAACAACAGCCAATCATCCAAAGGAATAAAGGAACAATCGGCAAAAAGAAGTAGAGGATGAGAGAAAAGGTCGCAAGGCAACTTCCAATGAACAGAAGTTGATTTCCTAGAGTATTCTTGCCCTTTCTTAATTCTGAAAGGCTAGCCAATAAATGAAGGAGGGGAAAGGCAAGGGCTAAGAAGGCTGTAAAAATACCAAGAAGAATAAGGAGGTTCATAAGATTTCCTTTCTAGCTAGAAAAATGATGTTTATTCTTGTTTAGCTGTCATTTCCATAACATCTAAATAAAAGCTAACAACTTCTTGCTCGTTATAAGCTTTCCCTTTTCTCAACCACCAGGTCAAGGTTTCGATGAAGTTGGTGACGACAAAGTGCTTGAGGTAAGAAGTTGGAATCGCAGGATGAGCTGTTTTTAAATCATCTGCCACCATAGGATAGACATGGGCTTCTAATTCCTTATGAAGTTGACGGAGAAAATAATCATTTTTGGAGAGAAGGAGGCTGGTCACGTGGTCTTGATTTTCTCGAAAATGGAGAAAGATGTGAGCCAGGTAGTCTTCTGCAGCTAGGTGTGCCTCTCTCTCAAACAAGTGATGGAAGAGGTAGTGGCAGAGTTCGTCCAGCAAGAGTTCCTTGCTTTCATAATGACTGTAAAAGGTAGATCGCCCAACATCTGCCCGATCAATAATATCTTGAACAGTCGTCGCTTGGTAACCTTTACTATTTAACAGTTCTAAGAAGGCTGTATAGATCGCTTTTTTTGTTTTAGCAATCCGCCGGTCAGTTTGACTCATATAGACAATTTGAACAAACTGTTCAGTAACGTACACAAAGAACGGTTTGCTTCTAT
Source organism: Streptococcaceae bacterium (assembly GCA_902363395.1). Taxonomy (GTDB): domain Bacteria; phylum Bacillota; class Bacilli; order Lactobacillales; family Streptococcaceae; genus Streptococcus. The sequence continues at coordinate 1,230,024 of CABIZZ010000001.1, read as the reverse complement.
CCTTTCTAAGTAGAGTGGGAGATAATACTAGTGAGAAAATCATCTATTCCCATTATATCATATATTAAAGGAGGTCAAAAATGAGTTCAAAATTTGCTGTTTGGCTGGCTTTTGTCTTAAATTTTAGCTTTGCCATCATCGAATTTATCTTTGGCGGTCTCTTTGGCTCCAGTGCAATCTTAGCGGATGCTGTCCATGACTTGGGAGATGCCTTGGCTATTGGTATCTCAGCTTTTCTCGAAAGTATTTCAAATCGGGAGGAGGACAGCCATTATACCCTAGGCTACAAGCGCTTTAGCCTCTTGGGGGCCATCCTGACAGCAGTCATCCTCATAACAGGCTCTAGTTTAGTCATTCTAGAGAATATCAGCAAGCTAATCGAGCCTCAGCCGGTGGATTATGAGGGGATGCTTTGGTTGGGAGTCATTGCGATTGCCATAAATCTAACAGCCAGTCTCATCGTCCGTAAGGGGCAGACTAAGAATGAATCCATCCTGAGTCTCCATTTCCTTGAGGATACACTAGGTTGGTTGGCGGTGATTATCGTCGCCATCATCTTGCGCTACACTGATTGGTACTTCCTCGATCCCCTCTTATCTCTTCTAATTTCTGCGTTCATCTTGTCCAAAGCCTTTCCACGTTTTTGGAGTACGCTCAAGATTTTCCTCGATGCTGTGCCAGAAGGAGTGGATATCCAGCAAGTCAAGAGTGATTTGGAGCAGCTGGACTATGTGACTAGTATCAATCAGCTCAATCTCTGGACCATGGATGGCCTGGAAAAAAACGCCATTGTCCATGTTTGTTTAGAGCATGTCAAGCATATGGAAGGCTGTAAAGAGTCTATCCGCACCTTGCTTAAAGACTGTGGCTTTCAAAATGTTACTATTGAGGTCGATGAAGATCTGGCAACCCACCGAGCCCATAAACGCAAGATCGAAGAACTGGAAGCTGATCAAGGTCATGGGCATGATCATCACCACCATTAATGAAGAGTTGGTATGAGCAGAAGCCTAAGAAAAAGTGTATACTATAGGTAAGTAAGCAATAGAAAGTAGGTTGTTCCTATGAAGAAAACAGTCTATACAAAAGCTGGGCAAGTGGGTCTAGTAGAAGTAGAATGTCCGCAAATCGAAGCGCCGGATGATGTTATTCTCCGCATCGTCCGCACATGTGTCTGTGGATCCGATCTCTGGAGCTACCGCAATCCAGATATTGAAGCAGGGCATCAAAATAGTGGCCACGAAGCCATTGGGATTGTCGAAGAAATCGGAGAAGCCATTACAACGGTCAAACCAGGAGACTTTGTCATCGCACCTTTCACCCATGGTTGTGGGGAGTGTGATGCCTGTCGTGCTGGCTACGATGGGACTTGTGACCGTCATATCGGCACCAACTGGTCTGATGGGGTGCAAGCGGAGTACATGCGCTTTGAGTATGCTAACTGGGCCCTTGTCAAGATTCCAGGTCAACCATCTGATTATACAGAAGCTATGCTCAAATCCTTCTTGACGCTAGCTGATGTCATGCCAACGGGCTACCATGCAGCGCGTGTAGCTAATGTGCAAAAAGGTGACAAGGTTGTCGTTATTGGTGACGGAGCTGTTGGACAATGTGCGGTTATCGCAGCTAAGATGCGTGGTGCGTCTCAAATCGTCCTTATGAGCCGTCACCAAGACCGGCAACAGATGGCTTTGGAATTTGGTGCGACAGCGGTCGTAGCGGAGCGTGGCGAAGAAGGGATTGCCAAGGTCCGTGAAATCCTTGGTGGCGGAGCAGATGCGGCCCTTGAATGTGTCGGTACCGCAGCAGCTGTCGATCAAGCCCTTGGGGTCCTTCACAATGGTGGACGTTTAGGTTTTGTCGGCGTGCCTCATTACAATAATCGTGCCCTTGGTTCGACCTTTGCTCAAAACATCTCGGTGGCAGGTGGAGCAGCCTCGGTCACTACCTACGACAAACAGTTCTTGCTTAAGGCTGTCCTTGATGGCGATATCAATCCAGGACGTGTCTTCACCCAAAGCTATAGCTTGGACGAAATTGATCAAGCATACAAAGACATGGATGAACGCAAGACTATTAAGGCCATGATTGTGATTAACTAACGAAAAAATCTAGTAGAAATCATCTACTAGAATTTTTTATTGTGAAATAAATTCTTATTTCAAATTTGACAACACTTGTTTCTTGGTGAAGGTACGCTCTTGTTTATTAGCTAAGGCCTTAATGCGCGCATCTAGGAGAATAGCGCGACCTTCCGCACTTCGGGTATAGACGAGGTCATACTTACCCAGGCTCTTTCGGATTTGCTCCACAAAGGCTTGGGCATCCTCTTTCCGTTTGTCAAAAAGGCTTGGTACAGCGAAATATTCTGTCTGATCGGATACTTTTTCCTGTGCTTTCAAGATATAGCGCTGATTTTCAATCGGTGCGAAGAATTCGATTATGGTTTGCGAGAAGAGTTCCTTCTCCCGCATGGTTCCGCCCTTCAAATAAATCAGCGTGTTGATGGCATCCTTTCTGTCTCGTACGACTTGGATACGGGTCTCCTGGGTTTGGATCTTGCCAGAAAGGAGAAGGGCTTGGTGAATAGCCTGGCCGAAGACTTCTAGCCGTTTATAAGGGCTCTTATAGAGATAGTAGCGCAGCCAAGCAAGGAGTGCGGGGACAGCTAGGAAGAATAGAAGAATAAGAGACGCTTTATTCCCTCCTCCTCTACGTGAATAGTAAATCAGGTTGGCGAAAGCATCGGTCAAAGCAGCGGCCGTCAGCCAGCGAGCTAGCTTCCTGGCGTCAAAAAATAGGGCCAGGGGCAGGAAGTGTTTATCCACTTGGACCTCATTTGCAATCTCCATATTCTCCAGAATCGGAAGGGCTTTTTGCCAGCCGTCTCGGAGTTCTTGACGATGGGTGGAGCGCTCTAAGGTCTCTTCATTGAGTTTTTGCAAGTGTTTTTTGGTATAGCGGATATTGTTAAAGGCTAGACGTTCGATACCGGATTCGATAAAGGGCTCCTTGTAATGGAGACCTAAAAATTGCTTCATCCGTCTTTCTAAGAGCTCCAGATCAGGACTGTATTCTTTCAACTGATCAGTGATGGCTTCGATTTTTTCCTTTTCAAGATCGGACTTTTCATACCATTTTTTTAGGGAAAGATTGATGGAGACCAGGTGCCAGATGTTACTAGTTTTGTCTGGATCCTCTGGCCACACTCGGATGGCACGACCTCGCATTTGGTTGCTGAGCATAAAGCTACCGACAAAGCTCGCTAGGATAAGAGAATTGACGCAGGGAGCGTCCCAGCCTTCTCCTAGAAGAGACTTGGTTCCAATGACGACCTGGATGAGCCCTTCTTGAAAGAGTTGGGTCACAGCTGTCACCAAATCATGTTGAGAACCAATCATGCGAAGCTTGAGAAAGTCATCAGGAGATAATTTGCCGACACTTTGGTAAGTCAGTCGATTCCCTCCAAGAAGCTCTTCTAGTCTTGGCTTAGCGACTGTCGGGATGATGACGATGCTGCCGGTTAAGACAGCAATGGCAGGAGGACTAGTTAGCTCTAAGCTTTCTCTGCGAATAGATTCAAAATAGGAGAGAACTCCCAACTGAGTGAATTGGGCGTCCTTATTCCCGAGATGAACTTCAAAGTCTTGGCGAATGTAGTCTGTTAGGACCAATTGGCGCAGTTGACTTCCAAGAGCCTGGTATTCCGCCTTGAAAATCTCTCGAACCGCATTGAGTTTTCCGAGGGATTGGTTGAGCAGTAGGTCTTGTTTTTTGTTGCGGACCAGTTTGACTTGTTTTCGATCGATCAAGCTGGCTGCTTTTAATTCATGAAGCAGTTGCTTCTCGTATTCCTCAGGTAGATTGTACCAGTGAGGCACCTGAAAGAGCAGACCTTGCAAGAGTATTTCAAGCCAGTCCATGGTGAAGGCAGGTAGTTTTTTAGCTCCTAAAAGGTCCTGGAAACGTTTGGGAAAGTCAATTCCCTTGCTTCGAAGAAAGATCAGGGTAGCAGAGAGATACTTGGGCTCATTGAGCAATTCATCATCGCTGATCTGACCCGATAAGGCCTGGCAGGTTTGGAGGTGTTGGCAAAAGAGAGGATCGGAAGTCAGTTGTTGCAAGAGAGCATTCTTTTGTTGGCTAAAAGCATCCAACTGCTCTTGCTCTTCCTTGGTTGGAAAGGCGAAGTAAACATAGTCTTGGTGGGGACAAAGGGTATCTTCCTTGACCAATTCGGGAACCGTAATTTCCTCATCGATCTCACCACACATGCGGATATAGCGATCCCAAAGGGCAGGATCTCCTTCATAGGGAGGGGTAGCGGTTAGGGAGATCATCTTTAAGTCAGGGAAGGCTTGACGAAAGGCTTCCAAACTCTTCCACCATTCATTGCGCAGGTGATGGCACTCATCTAAACAAAGGGTTCCGAGTGAGATGGCTTTGAAAGTAGTAAAGATATCAAAGTCTTTGAAATCAAACGTTTCAATCTCTGCCTGGTCATCGGTATCCTCAGATTGTGATTGACCGACGACTTGGTTCATTGCGCTGTGTAGGGCCTGATAGGTAGCCACTGTAATCAGCTTAGGATGTTTGAGGTCCTGAGAGATCAATTGCTCCGCTTGGCTTTCATCACTTAGGAATGCTTGGATAATCCGGTCCACCCATTGCTGACGAATGGTGACCGTAGGAGCTAAAATCAGGGTTGGCTGACCAAAGCGTCTGATAAATTCGATTCCCAGGGTTGTTTTTCCAGAGCCAGGAGCTGCTACCAAATGCAGGTGGCCATCCGCCATAAAAGCGTCACTCTTATCGAGAACGCGTTTTTGATAGTGTCTCCATTGACCTGTAAAGGCTAGTTCTTGTAACATTGGTTTCCTCCCTTGTACTGTCCCCATTATATCATAGTTGAAAGTATTCAGTTATATGGGGAGTTGCTGTGGAAGGAAAATAGTCCATTTCGCTATCTCTCCTTGACACAGACTAGATGGACTTATATAATGTTACAAACAAGTTTGGAGGCAATAGATGATTCATAAACATGAAATTCCTATTTTAGAGTTTGACGACAATCCGCAGGCGGTCATTATGCCGACTCATGAGGGACTAAATCTGCACCTACCTGAAAAATGTGTGTACGCTTTCTTGGAGGATGAGATTGATCGCTTTGCCAAAGCTGTTGGAGCCAAAGAAGTAGCTAGCTTTGTCTCAGCTACCAGGACCTATCCGGTTTATGTTATGGAGGACCAAGGAGAGGAAATCTGCTTGGCGCAAGCGCCAGTTGGATCTGCAGCTGCTGCCCAATTTATGGATTGGTTGATTGGCTATGGGGTGAGGAAAATCATTTCTTCAGGAAGCTGTGGCGTCTTGGTGGACATGGAAGAAAATGCCTTTTTAATCCCAACAAAAGCCTTGCGAGATGAGGGAGCTAGTTACCATTATGTAGCACCCTCCCGTTATATCGAAGTGGATAGGCGAGCACTGAATGCCATTGAAAGGGTCCTCAAACAAGCGGCCATTCCTTATCAAGAGGTTATGACCTGGTCGACCGATGGCTTTTATAGAGAGACACCTGACAAGGTGGCCTATCGCATTGAAGAAGGGTGTAGTGTGGTGGAGATGGAGTGTGCCTCCCTTGCAGCAGTCGCCCAGCTTCGTGGGGCGGTTTGGGGCTTGCTCCTATTTACCGCAGATTCGCTTGCAGACCTGGAAAATTATGATCAGCGTGACTGGGGATCTGAAGCATTTGAGAAGGCCTTAGAATTATGCCTAGAAATGGTTCATCACTTGTAGGTCTTTTCTCTTTTTATGATACAATGAAGCTATGTTAGTCAAATCATTTTTTAAACAGTGGCAGTCCAAGATTAAAGGCCTGTCTCCAGCAAGGCGGATCTTTCTCAGTTTTGCCTTAGTCATCTTAATCGGCTCCTTCTTACTGAGTCTGCCTTTTGTCCAGCAAGCAAGCTCAACAGCAGGCTATGTCGATCATCTTTTTACAGCGGTTTCCATGGTCTGTGTGACAGGGCTCTTTACCCAGTCAGTGGCTTCGACCTATAATGGCTGGGGGCAATTGATCTGTATGCTTTTGATCCAGATCGGAGGCCTAGGTATCTTGACCTTTATCGGTCTCTTCTTTATGGAGAACCGACAAAAGCTCAGTTACAAGGACCGGCAGACCATTCGGGACAGTTTTAGCTTTAGCAATAACCAGAGCTTGGCCCGTTTTGTCCGCTCCATCTTTATTACCACCTTTACCATCGAAGGTCTGGGAGCCTTGCTCCTCATGACCCGCTTTATACCTCGCTTCGGCTGGGGACATGGAATCTTTAACTCTATCTTTGTAGCGATTTCCGCTTTTTGTAATGCGGGCTTTGATAATTTTGGGGGCGATAGTATGATGAGTTTCCAGACCGATTGGTTGGTCAATCTGACTTTGTCTGCCCTTATTATTACAGGGGGGTTGGGCTTTATGGTTTGGTTTGACCTGGCCACCAAGGCCCGTAACCAATCCGGACGACGGACTCTTCGCTTTCACACCAAGGTGGTTCTCTGGTTAACAGCTGCGATTCTCCTCTTTGGGACAGTAACCAGCCTCTTGACCGAGTTTAATAATCCGGCAACCATTGGGTCCCTCCCATTGGGAGAGAAGGTCTTGGTCAGCTTTTTCCAAACTGTCAGCATGCGGACAGCCGGATTTGCTTCCTTAGATTATACAGCAGTCCGGCCAGTGACACTCTTTATCTATCTCTTGCAGATGTTTTTAGGTGGAGCACCAGGAGGGACAGCAGGGGGCATGAAGATCACCACCTTCCTGGTCCTCTTGCTCCTGGCTCGGAAGGAACTATTGGGGCTACCACATACCAATTTAGGAAAACGTACGATTTCACCAGACATTGTTCAACGTTCCTTTGGGACGGCGGTGATTTTCCAGTTGACCTTCTTAGTGGGGCTATTAGGAATCTGTTTGGTGACGCCGGATGGCCAACGCTTTATTTATTTGGTCTTTGAGGTGGTATCCGCTCTAGCGACAGTGGGAGTGACCGCCAATGTAACCTCAACCTTAAATGGAGCGGGACTAGGCATTATCATGGTCCTCATGTTTATCGGACGGATTGGTCCTTTGACCCTCATGGTTAGCTTGAACAATTACCAAGCCAAGAAAGCAGATACCTTGCAGTATGCCAAGGCAGACATCATTATTGGATAGGAGAAACTTATGGAGAATCGAACCATTGGAATTTTAGGATTAGGAATTTTTGGACAGAGTATCCTGAAAACTCTGCAGGATCAGGATGTGGATATTATTGCAATTGACGATCACGCAGATGTGATCAACCAATATGAATCCATGATTTCGACTGGAATTGTTGGAGACATTACAGAAATGGACCTCTTGGATGCGGCTGATATCGGTACCTGTGACACAGTCGTGATCGCGACGGGAGAAAACTTGGAGTCCAGTGTGCTGGCGGTCATGCATTGTAAGGCCCTTGGTGTTGAGCGAGTCATTGTCAAGGTCAAGAATGAAGTGACCAAGGAAGTCCTTGAGAAGATTGGGGCTGATTTGGTCATCCTACCAGAGGTAGAAGCGGGGATGTCTCTGGCCAAGATGATCCTTTTCCAACACGGGATTGAAGTCTTCCAGTTGGATGAAGCAGTGGTGGTGGTCGAGTTTACAGTTCCAGCTAGCTGGGTAGGAAAAAGCATTCGAGACTTGGAAATCAGAGACCAATATCAACTCAATATTATTGGCTATCGAGATGCGGAAGATCAGCCTTTGCGAAGTCAGATTGGTCCCGACTTTATCTGGCCAGAAGGGGTGCGCGTGATGGCGGTGACAGACAACCAGTATCTGGATAGAATCCAAGACCTCTTAGAGGAAACAAACTAGGAAAACGACCGAAAGGTCGTTTTTAGGTTTTATAAAATTTCCAAAGTATTATTGGAAACAACAAAAAATTGACAACATTAATTTGTTAGATTATAATAAAAAAACATACCATTAGTATGATAAGGAAGAGTTATAATGGCAAGGAATAGAAACTCACATGAAACTAGAAAAAAAATCCTAGAGGTCTCTAAAAATCTATTTTTAGAAAAAGGATTTGATAATACGTCAATACAAGATATCATAGATGGCTTAGGTGGATTAACAAAAGGTGTTATCTATCATCATTTTGAGTCTAAATATGATATACTGCAAACAATCATTAGCGAAAATAATCAAGAAATTTTAAATTATAATTGGAGAGGAAATACTGGATTAGAAAAGATACAAAATTCTTTGATGGACTCTTTCTCTAATTTTGAGCACCAAAGGCTCGTTTACTCTGCCTCAATCATGCTAAGAAGTCCACGTTTGTTAGGAGAGCAGTATCTAGGTCTATTTTCTGATTTTTTACTCGAAATTAGAGAAAAAGTTCACGAAGGTGTTAAAGATGAATCAATAAAAACCGAATACCCAGAAGAACTAGCAGATTTAATCATTTTAACTCTAGATGTTTGGATTGGATTCCAAATTTCTGTTTTTTCAGTAGAAGAATTAAAGCGGAAAATGAATTTCATTAAACTTACTTTTGAAGGGTTAGGAGTGCAGTTGATTACTGATGAAATGATGGAAGTAATTTTCAAATTATTTGATCACTTAAAAAGTAGTAAATAAGTTTTACGTATAGAATTTTAAAATAATACCATACTCTAGATATGGTATTAAAAATTTTATTATACATACCTTTAGTATGTATAATTTTTAAGTTTAAACATACCAGAAGTATGTAAAGTGTTTTTTGAATAGTGTAATTAATATTAACAAAATTTTTTGGAGGAAAAATCTATGTTGTCGCTTATTAAAATAGAATTAAATAAGGTTTCAAAATCTAAATTATTTTTTGCTTGGTTGTGTACTATATTTATAGTATTAGGTATTTCAGGAATCATAATCATGGGGTTAGCTACAGATAATAAACTGGGTGAATTCACTGGACAGGATTCTAATGTAATTAGAATTACTGGTAAATGGGAAGGTTGGACAATTGCAGCTTCATTGTTTTCATCTTTATTTACAAAAGCAGCATTTTTGATTTTCGAATCTTATTTATTATCTAGGATTATTATTGATGAATTTAAACAAAGAACAATTTTTCAGTTGTTTTCTTACCCTATTCCTAAAATAAATTTACTATGGGGAAAAATTATTTCAGTCATTCTAATAGCATATATTGCCCAATTTTCTGCATATTTAGTTATTCAAATATTCATTAGATTCATGGCTGTTGTAACTGAATCTAGTTGTATCCCTGTAGCTAATCAATTGATTAACTTAGCTGGAATAACGTTTGGAACAGTACTAATAGGCTTACTACCATTTGTTTTAGGTATGATTAAGCATTCGACAGCTATAACAATATTTACTGGACTTGGTTTAGCAGCATTACTTTCGAATGCCAGTCCAGGAAGTTTATCTAATAATATTGCTGATAACCTATTCTTTTTGATATTTGCAAGTTTCATAAGTTTAATGATTACTTCTTTTTCAATCTCTAGTATTTCAAGACAAGATATTAGTATCAAGTAGCATACCTGAGTTTAATTGAAGTAAAGTGATAATTCCTTAATGATTTCTATAAAAAAAGAGACTGTATAAGTTAGTATTTATGCTCCGGGAGAAAAATTCTTGCATTTAAAGCTGGATATAGAAAGAGAGATAGAAATGAGAAATATTGTTGAAATAAAAGAAGTGTTTAAAACAATTGATAAAGAAGAAATTTTAAGTGGTATCAACCTTCAAATTGCTGAAGGAGAAATCTATGGTTTTTTAGGACCGAATGGTGCTGGAAAAACAACGTTAATGAAATGTATGTTATCCTTATCAACAATTACATCAGGTAGTATTGAGATTTTTGGGAAAAATTTACAAGAACACAGAGAAGAAATCCTAAGTCAGATTGGAAGTATTATTGAATCACCAATTTTTTATGATAATTGCACTGCAAAAGAAATTTTGGAAATTCACGCTCAGTATATGGGGAAAAATATTATTGAATCAGATATAATAAGAGCCTTAAGAATGGTCGGATTAAAGAATACGACTAAAAAAGTAAAAGATTTTTCGTTAGGAATGAGGCAAAGGCTTGGTTTAGCTCGTGCCTTTCTAACAAAACCTAAATTGTTAATTTTAGATGAGCCAATCAATGGTTTAGATCCAATAGGAATTCAAGAAATTCGAAATCTTTTGTTGTCGCTTTCTAAGGAGCATGGAATTACAATACTAATATCGAGTCATATATTATCGGAAATTTCACAGATAGCAGATAAAATTGGTTTTATCAAAAATGGAGAAATTGTAGAACAGGTCTCTATGAAAGAGATTAGGAGAGAGAATATTAACTTAGAAGAATATTTTATGTCTCATTTTCTAAATGAAATTAAGAATTATGAGGTAGATTAAGGATGAAACAATTGATAAAGAATCATCAGAAGGCTTTTTATGCTTTCATGATATTTAATATACTGGTCCCTTTAACTAATATTGCTTTTGCTTATTCTATTAAAGGTATTATTGATAGTGGTATGTCCCAAAATGAAGATGCCTTAACTCAAGCGGTACTAGTAGGAGCTAGTGTTATTTTCATATATGCAGGGCTCAACTTTATATCTCTTCGATTGAAAAATAGACTTGTTAGGCAAATCATGTCAAGATACAAAAATAAGGTGTTCCAATCTATTTTAGATAGGGATTATAGAGACTTTTCTAAAGAAAAATCAGGGAAATTTATTTCTGTATTAACCGAAAATATGAAGAAAATTGAGCAAGATTATCTACACCAGTATTTTAATATTTCAAAAAACCTTTCCTTAATGATTTTTTCGCTCCTAGCTATGTTTATAGGTAATTGGTATTTGACCTTATTGGTTATCATTGCTAGCATTATTCCAATGATGATTTCTGGATTCATTGGACAGAAATCAGCTTATCTTCAAAAGAGTGCCATGATTGCCGATCAGAAGTATTTAGCTAAGGTTAAAGATATTTTAGCAGGGTTTCTAGTTATAAAAAGTTTTAATGTGAAAGAGGCTATCCGTCAAGATTACAGAAATGAAAGCGAAAAATTGGATGAGATATATTTTATGAAAGGAAAATTTGATGTCTTAGCTAAAGTTATTTCGCAGCTTTCGGGGATGATTGTTTTTTTAGTAGCTTTTGGTGGAGGGATGTATTTCGTATTTAATGGCTATACCACAATTGGGAGTGTGACAGCTATTGTTCAACTGGTCAATTTTGTAGTAATGCCACTAAATGAAGTTGGTATGGGAATGAGTAAATTCCGTGAAGGTCAGGCAACACTAGATGCATTTGAGGTAAAAGATGTAATCGAACTTCAAACTGGTAAAATGAAAGAATATTTCGATGATGTTATTTCTTTTTCAAATATAGATTTTTCTTATCCTAATACTGAAGAAAAGATTTTTAATCATTTATCTTTGAAGATTCAAAAAGGGGAAAAAATTGCAATTGTAGGAATGTCAGGGAGTGGAAAATCAACTTTGCTCAATCTATTGCTGCGTTTTTACGATGTAACAAGTGGACATATTTCAATTGATAATCAAGATATACAAGCTATTTCAGCAGAGAGTCTTTATAACTTAATGACTATTGTTCAGCAAGACGTTTATATTTTTGATGATACTTTAAGAGCGAATATTACTCTTAATCAATCCTTCACTGATGAGGGAATAAAGCAAGCTGTACATCAGTCAGGTTTAGAAAGTTATGTTTTAGAAAATGAATCTGGTCTACAAGCTTTATGTGGAGAGAATGGCTCAAATCTATCTGGTGGACAAAAACAAAGACTTAGTATTGCGCGTGCCTTGATTCGAAAAACACCGATCTTATTATTGGATGAGGCAACCTCATCTTTGGATAATCAAGTAACTACTGAAATTGAAAATTCAATCCTGGATATTCAAGATTTGACTGCACTTGTAGTAACCCACAAGTTGAATGAGAACATTTTGAAAAAATATGATAGAATTCTCTTTATGAAAGATGGCGTTATTGTTGAAGAAGGTTCTTTCAGTGATTTGATGGATAGGAGAGGTGAGTTTTATAAGTTGTTTGAGTTGAGTGTGTAATGATAATATATATTTCAAATACCAATATTACTAAATCGGATGAGCTCTACATAGAAAATCGTATCCCACTTAATTTTTTGAAAGAAGTGAGAAAATATAAATAGGTTCAAAACTAAGTCATGGAACTTCGTAGAAGTTCGCTGACGTCCGTACTCACATAAGGAAAGTTATTAATAAAATTTATCTTTATATTGTAATAACAGCAAATTATTTATAACAATTTTATTACTAGCTAAGAATTAAAGTTTCTTTAAGCATATTCTTTTATAGTAGAACTATCAAAAACACTTCCATTATGGGAATAGAAGGATGAATGATGAAAATTTTAAAGTTGATACGACCTGAAAAGCCTTTAAAAGAGCTTAATTGGTTTGATATCGCTATTGTGACTGCGATCATGTTTGGGCAGTTTATTGTTTGGTCTACAGAACACTTCCTTACCAGTCTTCAGCCAGTCGCCCAAACCGTCACCGCAGCTACTGAAACGGCTACCAATACAGCTAGGGATGGGGTAGCATACTCGAGCAACTTTACCCTGCAGATCATCTTATTAACTCTCGCCTTGGCCTACTTGCTTCTACGGAATTTCGATTTTAAACAGCTTCCGATTCGCTTTAAATGGTCCGTCCTCTTTTGGGTACCCTTGATCTTTGCCATCGTCGGTCTATTTGGGGATATCGTGACAACGGTGAGTGGAGAGTGTGATTACTTCAATATCAATCTCCTCCCATTTATCGATCCCATGCAGATTATTCACAAGTTCTTAGCGCTTAGTCCTATGGCGATTGCTTATGCCTTGCTGAATGGTTTCTACGAAGAGTTCTTCTTCTTAGGAGTCATGACATCTGTTAATCAGAAGTACAAGTGGTGGGCACTGGCTTATTCGACCTTGATTCGGATTTCCTTCCATACCTACCAAGGTTTGCTTTGGGCAGTGGTCATCGGAGTGATTTATGGACTCTTCTACTATGTCCTCTACAAGAAGGTGATCAAAAACCTCTTGCCATTCTTCCTCATGCATGCTTTGGCCGATATGTTTGGCTCTAGCATCCTCTATCTTTTAATCAACTGGGGAAGTTAAAAAAATAGTTGAAAAACTGGACGTGTTGTCCGGTTTTTTTAACTGCTCTGAATCACCTGAATGATGGGAAAATCCCTGTAGAAAAGGCGCAAAGATGGTATAATAGAACTATCATTTTACAGGAATCATAACATTATGAAATTAGTCTATACAGATATTCGAACCCCTTTAACCCAGGTCTTGGTGGATGAGGCCAATCTATTGGTTGAAGAAGGGAAGCGGGTCTTTTATATCGCACCCAACTCTCTATCTTTTGAGAAGGAGCGCAAAGTCTTGCAACTCCTAGACCAGAAGGCTTCTTTTGCCATCACCATTACGCGCTTTGCTCAGATGGCACGCTATTTTACACTTAATGAAAGCCACCAGCAGCAGTCGCTCGATGATATCGGTCTTGGCATGCTCTTTTTTAAGGTGCTTTCTCAGATGCCGGATGAAGAGCTCAAGGTTTATGCCCGTCTTAAGAAGGATCCTCAGTTTATCCAACAATTGATCCAGCTCTTTCATGAGTTGCAGACGGCCCAGATGACAGCATCCGACTTGGATGCCTTGCCAGATCAGGAAAAGAGAGAAGATTTGATCCATATCTTGAAGGCTGTTCAAGACCAGTTAGTTGCAGGTTCTTTTGAGTCTAAGTTGGCTAGTTTTGCCTCTCACCTTGTCAAGGGAGATTTGGATGAGGAGTTAAAAGACTTGGCTCTAGTGATTGACGGCTTTACCCGTTTCTCAGCCGAGGAGGACTACCTAGTTCATTTACTGCACGACAAGGGTGTCGAGATCATTATTGGGGCTTATGCCAGTGAGAAGGCCTATCGCTCGAACTTTCGTGAGGGGAATCTATACCAGGCCAGTGTGGATTTCTTGCTAGACTTGGCTAGGACCTACCAGGTCACTCCAAGCTACGTCGGTCAAGGAAAAGAGGATGCCTTTAGTCGTATGACGCGGATCTTGGAAGCTCGTTATGACTTTACAGAGGTAGAGGGTGAGCTGTCTGATCAAGATCGAGAAGCAGTAGAGATTTGGACCTGTAACCATCAAAAGGAAGAATTAGAGGCTGTAGCCCGCTCCATTCGCCAGCGTCTGTATGAGGGAGCTCGTTACAAAGATATTCGAGTCCTATTGGGGGATGTGGATGCTTATCAGCTGCAGCTCAAGACCATCTTTGACCAGTACCAGATTCCCTTCTATCTTGGAAAGAGTGAGTCCATGTCCCAGCATCCTCTGGTCCAATGGGTGGAATCCTTGGACCGTCTTCGTCGCTATCGGTTTTTGACCGAGGATGTGGTCAATCTCTTGAAGGCAGGGCTTTATGGGACGCTAACACGAGAGGATATCGACCATTTTGAACAATATGTTCGTTTTGCAGAGATCAAGGGTCTGGCTGCCTTTTCTCGTGACTTTACAGCCAACCACCAGGAAAAATTTGACCTAGAGCGTCTCAATCAGATTCGCCAGCAAGTCATCGGTCCTCTGCAGGATTTTTACAAGACCAAGAGCCAGACTAGCCAGGGACTGCTGAAGAAGTTTGCCCAGTTTTGTCAAGATGCCCAGTTGGCGCAAAACATGCAACAGTTAGCCAGTCGTGGCTCTGAACAGGAAATGGAACGCTATGACCAGGTGTGGAAGTCCTTTAGCCATGTGCTAGAACAATTTGCCCAGGTCTTTGATCAAATCAAGGTGACCTTAGATGATTTTCTTAGCCTTCTCTTGTCAGGGATCTTGTTGGCAAGTTATCGAACGGTCCCAGCGACAGTGGATGTAGTGACGGTTCAGTCCTATGATTTGATTGAGCCCTTATCAGCTCCTTATGTCTATGCCATTGGCTTGACCCAGGAGCGTTTTCCTAAGATTGCCAAGGACCAATCCTTGCTGACGGATGAGGAGCGTCAGGTCCTGAACCAAGCTTCAGACCAACAGGCTAATCTCCAAATTGCTAGTCAGGACAACTTACGGAAGAATCGCTTCGTCGCCCTATCTCTCTTCAATGCGGCCACCAAACAGCTGGTCTTGTCCAGCCCTATTCTTGTCAATGAGGTGGACGATAAGATGTCCCCTTACTTGTTCGAGCTGACCAAGGCACCGCTTGCTCTACCCGTCATTGAGAAGAAGGCAAGGACTTCTAGTAAAGATATGGGGTCTTACCAGGCCCTCTTAGCTCGACTGATCGAATTGCACCAGGGAGAAATTGACCAGGAGTTGAGCAAGGAAGAAGCAACCTTCTGGGCAGTTGCCATTCGCGTCCTTCGGAAGAAATTAGCTTCAGAAGGCTTGCACATTCCGCAAATCAGCCACAGCTTGACGACCAAGGTCTTAGAGGATGAGACGCTGGAAGTCCTTTATCCAAAAGGACAGGCTCTATCTTTGTCTGCCTCAGCTCTCAACACCTACTACCAAAACCAATACAGCTATTATCTCCACTATGTCCTAGGTTTGCAGGAGGAGTGGCACTTGCGCCCAGACGCGAGAAGCCATGGGAATTTCTTGCACCGTATTTTTGAACGTGTGCTGAAAGATCCTTCAGAAGGGGATTTTGATGAGCGTTTGACCAAGGCCATTCGCGAAACCAGCCAGGAGACAGAGTTCGCTCTCCTTTATCAGGAGAATGCCATGGCCGCTTTTTCAAAAGAATTGCTCCTGGATACAGCTCGGGCGACTGGTCGTGTCCTCGTCCACAATGACAGTATTGAAACCATCGGAGAAGAAGCTCTCTTCGGCCGAGAAGATCGCCCCTTCTTAACCTTAGAAGATGGTCGTCCGCTCTTGGTCAAGGGCAAGGTCGATCGGATTGATCGGCTGTCTGAGACAGGGGCCTTGGGAGTGGTGGACTATAAGTCCAGTGAGACTAAGTTTAACTTTGAGAAGTTCTATAATGGCCTCAACTCCCAGTTGCCAACTTATCTATCTGCTATCAAAGACTTTCAGGCTTTTGATCCTGACAAGGGGATTTTTGGAGCCATGTACTTGCAGATGGTGGATCCTTTGGTGCCTCTCAAGGATACCAAGGCGGTCGAAGATGCTGTCCAAGCGGTTCTAAAATCTCAGCAGTACAAAGGGCTCTTCTTGGCGGATCAAGCTAGCCAACTAGGGGAGAGCTATGAGAAAAACAAGGCCATGTTGCTGAGTCAAGAGGAGCTAGATCTGCTCTTACTCTACAATGCCCATCTCTATCAACAAGCAGCCAAAGGGATCTTGTCGGGTAACTTTGCGATTAACCCTTATACTGAAAATGGACGAAGCATTGCTCCCTATGTAGAACAGTACAAATCGATTACTGGATTTGAAGCCAATCTTCATCTAGGACAAGCCCGCTTCTTGGAAAAATTGGATCCAAGTCAGTACGAGAAACGCCCGGTCGGTGACAAGCTCCGCCAGGCCTGGATAGAAAAAATGAGGGAGGAATTGAATCAATGAAACCAATTGAATTTTTAAGTCCTAAACAGATTCAAGACCTCCAAGTCCAGGAGGCCCAGTCTGACAAGGAACCAAAGCGGACCCCTGAGCAGATAGAAGCCATCTATTCGTCAGGGACTAATATCCTAGTCTCAGCTTCGGCTGGTTCTGGAAAGACCTTCGTCATGGTCCAGCGGATTCTGGATCAATTGCACCGGGGGATTTCCATCCAGCAATTGTTCATCTCGACCTTTACCGTCAAAGCAGCGACTGAGCTCAAGGAACGGTTAGAAAAAGAGTTGGAGAAAAGTCTCAAGGCTAGTCAAGATGAGGAGCTCAAGCACCACTTGGCCCAACAAATTGCAGAATTACCAACTAGTGATATCGGAACCATGGATGCCTTCACGCAACGCCTGGTCTCCAAATATGGCTATTTATTAGGCCTATCGCCGACTTTTCGCATCCTCCAAAGTGCGAGCGAGCAGTACTTGCTCAAGAATGACTGTTTTGAACAAGTCTTTGAGCGCTTTTATGAGGAGCAAGGGCCTGACCGCCTCTTTAGTAGTCTGGTCAAGAACTTTACAGGAAAGGGTAAGTCGCTAGCTGGTTTTAAGGACCAGGTTTATGCACTGGTAGACTTCCTCCAATCCACTGCGGATCCCCAAGCCTGGTTGGAGGAGTCCTTCCTCAAAGGCTATCAGGACCTGGACTATGATGAAGCCTTGGACCAGTTGGCCCAAGAGGTAAAAGAGCAGCTCTTTGAACTGGAATCTTTCTTTACCTTCCACCTGGCCAATGAAGGCCAAGCCTTTTCAGGGGCCAAGTACCAAGAGAATGTCACCGCTATTCAAGACTTAATTGCTAGTCTCAATGAGCAGTCCAGCCAGGAAGCCATCTTTGAGGTCTTGGAGCGGGTGGTCTTGATCTCCCGTGCCAGCGGAGGACGTAGTCTGACCATTACGACACGAAAAGAAGACCTGAAAGAGCTAGCTACGGCCTTCAATGATGAACGCAAAGAACGCATCGAAGCCTTGCGGGCGGCAGCTTCCCAGCACTACCAACTAACCTATCAGATTCGCTTCAAGGATGAGCCCTTGCCTTTGCTGGTCTTGCTCAGGGACTTTGTCCAAGCTTTCTCCACCGCTTATTTGGAGCGCAAGAAGCAGGAAAATGCCTTTGAATTTGGCGACATCAGCCATTTTGCTATCCAGATCCTTGAAGAATTCCCTCATATCCGCAGTCTCTATCAGGAGCGCTACCACGAGGTCATGGTCGATGAGTACCAGGATACCAACCACACCCAAGAGCGGATGTTGGAGCTCTTGTCTAACGGCCACAACCGCTTCATGGTGGGAGATATCAAGCAGTCCATCTACCGTTTCCGTCAGGCGGATCCTCAGATTTTTAATGACAAGTTTAAGGCCTACCAAGAAGAAGGGGCTGATGGTAAGTTGATCCTACTCAAGGAGAATTTCCGTAGCCATGTAGAAGTCTTAGAGGCGACCAACCATGTTTTTGAACGCCTCATGGATGAGGAAGTTGGGGAGATTCTCTATGACCAGAGCCACCGCTTGATTGCGGGAAATCCGGAGAAGAAAGAGCCGACACCCGCCTATGAGACAGAGTTCCTGCTCTACGATGGCAGTCAGGATGTGGCTGAAGCAGCTGAAGAAGATGAGCAAGAAGGGGATAGCCTATCCTCAGGTGAAGTCCTTTTGGTCATCAAGGAGATCATCCGCCTCCACAACGAAGAAGGGGTTTCCTTTAAGGATATCACACTCTTGACGGCGTCTCGGACCCGCAACGACAAGGTACTGTCTTCCTTTGAAGCCTATCAGATTCCTATCGTTGCAGATGGAGGAGAGGAAAACTACCTCCAGTCCGTTGAAGTCATGGTCCTTTTGGACACCCTCCGGACCATTAACAATCCCTTGCAGGACTATCCCTTGGTGGCCCTCCTGAAATCAGCCATGTTTGAGTTTGATGAGGACCAGTTGGCCCGTTTAGCCTTACAGGGAGTTGAAGGAAAGAAGGCAGAGAATCTCTATGAGAAACTGCAACACGCACTAGACCAGACAGGGAGTGCACCTCATTTGATCGATTCCAGCTTGAGAGAGAAGCTCACCCGCTTTATGGAGACACTGGAAGCCTGGCGTGACTATGCTCAGACGCATTCTCTCTATGACCTGCTCTGGAAGATTTACCAAGATCGCCACTATTATGATTATGTGGGTGCCCTGCCAAATGGAGCCCAACGGCAGGCCAATCTCTATGCCTTGACCCTGCGGGCAAATGACTTTGAAAGCTCTAGTTTCAAGGGGTTGCCTCGCTTTATTTCCATGATTGATAAGATTTTGGAAAACCAACACGACTTGGCCAATGTCGCCCAGGCAGTCCCTAAGGATGCTGTCCAACTCATGACCATCCATAAGAGCAAGGGACTTGAGTTTCCTTATGTCTTTATCCTCAATACTGACAAAAAGTTTGTCGGCAAGGAACTATCTACCAATGCTGTCATCAGTCGGAAAAATGGGGTCGGGATCAAGTATGTTGCGAGTCTCCCTATCGAGTCTGATCAAGAGGGACTTCCCGAGTCGGTACGCTTGGTCATTGAGACCCTGCCTTACCAGCGGAATGTCGAGGAAATTCGTCTAGCAGCCTTGTCGGAGCAGATGCGCCTCCTCTATGTCGCTATGACCCGGGCAGAGCGCAAGCTCTATCTGGTGGGCAAGGGCCGGCAGGATAAGTTAGAAGAGAAAAAATGGGGAGCCAGTGTCAATGGACGCTTGAGTCCAGCCCTTCGTAAGGAGATCAATTGTTTCCAAGACTGGCTCTATGCCATCCAGGCAGTCTTTGCCCAGCAACACTTGTCCTATCAGACCCGCTTTGTGACCGACCAAGACTTGACGCCGGAGCAAATCGGTCACTTGGAGTTGAAGTCTTCTCTCCCAGTCGATGACCTCAAGGACAACCGGCAATCAGAAGAGATCCGCCGTGCCCTGGATGTCTTAGAATCAGTGGACCGGCTCAACACCCAGTACCAAGCAGCCATCCAACTTCCGAGTGTGCGGACTCCGAGCCAAATTAAGAAATTCTATGAACCTATCCAAGATATCGACGGAGTGGACCTCATGGAAAAAGCGGATCTTGCCTTACCAAGCTTTGACTTTCCAACCTTTGGAAAGGAAGAAGCTGTGACAGGGGCGGCAGTCGGTAGTGCCCTGCACGAATTGATGCAACGGATCCCATTGACGACGGTTCCAACCATGGAGAGCTTAGCAATGGTTCTCCAAGAGGGCAATGCCAGTCCGGCTGTCAAGAAGCGGATCGACCTCAAGAAGGTTTTGGCCTTCTTCCAGGCCGACTTAGGCCAACTCTTACTGAAAGAGTCAGACAAGGTCTATCGTGAAGCACCCTTTGCCATGCTCAAGACGGATCCAGCTAGTGGCCAGGACTTTGTGGTCCGGGGGATCTTAGACGGCTACCTACTATTGGAAGATCGAATCCTTCTCTTTGACTACAAGACAGACCGTTACCGCCATCCTCAAGAATTGCTGGATCGCTACCAAGCCCAACTGGAACTCTACGCAGAAGCCCTCCGCCGTTCATATGGTGTGGAACAGGTTGAATCGTATTTGATCTTACTGGGCGGTGAGCAGTTGCAAGTCGTTTCTCTAGCAGATAGAAAGGCCAACTCATGACCCCAATTGAACGTATCCAAGAGATGGAAAGTCATCTCAATATCTACCAAGGCTTAATCGAAGAGCTCGAATCATGTTTGAAACGGGTAGAAGCTGGCCAGTCTAGCTATATCGCCCTTCGCGATTACTACACTAGCCAGATCTACATGGACGATGTCGAATTGTCCAATCAGCCAGACTTCCCTGAAGAGGTCTACTGTGGCGTCTTATCGGAAGATGCCGTCTACGATTTGTTGGACGAGCACTACCAAAAGGCGGTAGAGATGCTAGACCTTGCGACCAAGATGTTGAAAGAACGATAAGAACACAAAAAAACTCCGGTTTCACGGAGTTTTTAGATTAAAGATAAATTCTTCTGAAAAACTTTCCTTAGGTGAGTACGGACGTCAGCGAACTTCTACGAAGTTCCATGACTTAGTTTTGGACCTAAGGTTCCAAAACTCCCGTGTGCTAGAAACAATCGTGTTTCTAGCACTTTTCTCACAGCGGAAAGTTTTTGACTTGCTTAAAATCTTAAATAATAAATAACTTTTTTGAAAAAATTATCTAGCTAGTAATGTAAAAATAGTTTGTCTACATTCACAAAAAAAACTCCGGTTTCCCGGAGTTTTTTCTTTTGATTAGTGTGATACACGACGACGTGCTGCTTTTTTGCGGTTTTCTTCGATGAAAGCTGCCTTTTGTTCTTCAGGCTCGATTACTTTTTTCTTGAATGTGTAAACTGCACCTGCTACAGCAGCAACTGTACCAGCAACACCAGTAACAAAACCTTTACCAAATCCTTTAGCCATGAGAATTTCTCCTTTTTAGAACTTTAAATTTTTATGTTATAATATATGGTAACGAAAAAATGCGATTTTTGCAAGGAAAAACGATGAAAAACAAGATAATTGTGATAGTGGGACCGACCGCTGTTGGCAAAACAGCCCTCGCTATCGAGGTGGCCCAGCGCTTTAACGGGGAGGTCATCAGCGGAGATAGCCAGCAGGTCTACCGCACTCTAGATATCGGAACAGCCAAGGCCAGCCCAGAAGAGCAGGCGGCAGCTCCCCATCATCTGATCGATGTCCGCGAGGTGACAGAGACCTACTCGGCCTATGATTTTGTAACAGAAGCTAGCCAAGCCATCGAGGAGATTCAAGGACGGGGCCATCTTCCCATTATTGCTGGCGGAACAGGCCTCTATGTACAAAGTCTCTTAGAAGGCTATCACCTAGGAGGGGATGTTGCCCATGAGGACATTCTAACCTATCGGGAGTCCTTGTCCCCCCTCACTGATGAAGAACTGTTTGACCGAGTAGCAAAAGAGGGAATTGAGATTCCTCAGATCAATCGCAGACGGGCTATGCGGGCCTTGGAAATCGCCCATTTAGGTCAGGCCTTGGAAAATCAAGCTCCAGCCTATGAACCTTATATCATCTGTCTAGACGATGATCGCCAAGCCTTGTATGACCGCATCAATCGACGGGTGGATCTCATGGTTAAGCAGGGC
Source organism: Streptococcaceae bacterium (assembly GCA_902363395.1). GTDB lineage: Bacteria > Bacillota > Bacilli > Lactobacillales > Streptococcaceae > Streptococcus. The sequence continues at coordinate 1,208,231 of CABIZZ010000001.1, read as the reverse complement.
TTGTTAGAAGAAGCACAATGGCTCTATGACAACCATCCTGAGGTTCAGGCGGCTAAGGGGATTGGCTACAAGGAGCTCTTTCCTTATTTCAAGGGGGAGCAAAGTTTAGAAGAGGCTCTTGAACAGCTCAAGCAAAATACGCGCCGTTTTGCCAAGCGCCAGTTGACCTGGTTCCGCAATCGGATGACAGTTCATTTTTACCAGATTGGAGAAGAAGGCTTCAAGGAGCGAGTCCTTCAAGATATAGAAAGATTTTTAAATGATAGAAACTGAGAAAAAACAGGAGCGGGTCCTCATTGTTGGTGTCGAGCTCCAAGGCATGGAGAACTTTGACATGTCTATGGAGGAGTTGGCCAGTCTAGCCAAGACAGCCGGGGCGGAAGTTGTCGGCGTCTACACCCAAAAGAGGGAGAAGTACGACAGCAAGACCTTCGTCGGCTCTGGGAAGCTAGAAGAAATTGCCCAAATGGTCGATGCAGATGAGGTTTCGACCGTTGTCGTTAACAACCGTTTGACCCCTCGCCAGAATGTGAATTTAGAAGAAATTTTGGGTGTTAAGGTCATTGACCGGATGCAGCTGATCTTGGATATCTTTGCCATGCGGGCACGAAGCCATGAAGGGAAGTTGCAGGTGCACTTGGCTCAGCTCAAGTACCTCTTGCCCCGTCTCGTTGGTCAAGGAATCATGCTCAGTCGGCAGGCCGGGGGGATTGGTTCCCGTGGTCCAGGGGAAAGTCAGCTGGAGTTGAACCGCCGGAGTGTCCGCAATCAAATCACAGATATTGAGCGTCAACTCAAGGTGGTCGAGAAGAATCGAGAAGTGGTTCGAGAAAAACGTCTGGAATCCTCTGTTTTTAAGATTGGCTTGATTGGCTACACCAATGCAGGGAAGTCAACCATTATGAATGCCTTGACCAGTAAGGCGCAGTACGAAGCAGATGAACTCTTTGCGACCTTGGATGCGACAACCAAGAGCATTCATCTAACAGGGAATTTACAAGTAACTCTGACAGATACGGTTGGTTTTATTCAGGACTTGCCGACAGAGTTGGTGACCAGCTTTAAGTCGACCCTGGAAGAAAGTAAGAACGTGGATCTCTTGGTCCATGTCATCGATGCCTCTGATCCCAACCATGAAGAGCATGAAAAGACAGTTCTTCAGATTATGAAGGATTTGGAGATGCTGGAGATTCCACGCTTGACTCTCTACAATAAGGCTGATAAGGTCGAGAACTTTACACCGACCCAGACACCTTATCGTCTAGTTTCGGCCAAGGATCCCGATAGTCGGACTAAACTGCAGGACATTCTACTTGAAAAGATGCAGGAGCTCTTCCATCCCTTTACGATTCAGGTTCCTTTTGATCAAGCCTACCGCATCCATGAATTGGAGACCATTGCCATATTGGCTGAGCGTTCCTATGAGGAGACTGGGGAGGTCATAACAGGCTACATCGCCCCCAAAAATGCATGGAGACTAGAGGAGTTTTATCATCATGGATTATCTTAATAACGCCCTCAGCTATGGAGGTTACACCAGTCTAGACAAGGTCTATTTGGAGCGGGTCTTAGCGGGATTGACAGAAGAGCAAAAGCTTCAGTTTATCACGCCACCGCCCAGTGTGATCAATGCCTACTTTGCTGAGCTTTACCAAAAGAAGAGCCCAGAAGTTGCAACAGACTACTATGAACAAGTCACTGAGGCCTTTGATCTCTATCAGACGAGTCCCAGCTTTGAGGAGGACAAACCCTTTGTCCGTCTCAATCTGTCTGGCAAGGCCTATGGATTTTGCTACCGAGAAAAGGGATTGGCTCAAGTCTTTGCCCAGCAAGCAGAAGCCATCAGTATGGACCTCTTGTTTGAGATTGCGCAGATCTTTCCTCACTACCTGGTCTATGAAGAGGAAGGCTTGATCTTGATGCGCTATGTTACAGATCAAGAGGTGGTGGAGACCAAGGAATTGTCACCTCTATCTAATCTTGAAGAGTTGGCAGATGGTAGCAAACGCCTGACTGGCTACAACCAGGACGAATTAGCACAATTGGCTAAGGCCTACCCAGGAAAAATCGCCGTTCGATCGAAGAATCGGACTGCTATGATCTATATTAGTTAGAAAGAATACAATGGAAATTCAATTTTTAGGAACGGGTGCGGGCCAGCCGTCCAAATCTCGTAATGTCTCAAGTCTAGCGCTCAAACTTTTGGATGAAATCAATGAAGTTTGGCTCTTTGACTGTGGAGAAGGGACACAAAACCAAATCTTAGAAACCAGCATCCGTCCTCGAAAAGTCAGCAAAATCTTTATCACCCACTTACACGGGGACCATATCTTTGGTTTGCCAGGCTTCCTCTCTAGTCGCGCCTTTCAAGCCAATGAAGAGCAGACGGATCTAGAGATTTATGGACCGGTTGGGATCAAATCCTTTGTTTTGACCAGCCTTCGGGTTTCCGGTTCACGCTTGCCTTACAAGATTCATTTTCATGAGTTCGATGAAGGTTCACTTGGGAAAATCATGGAGACCGATAAGTTTACGGTCTATGCCGAGGCCTTGGACCACACCATCTTCTGTGTCGGCTACCGCATCATGCAAAAAGACCTGGAAGGAACGCTGGATGCTGACAAGCTCAAGGCAGCAGGGGTTCCATTTGGACCACTCTTTGGCCAGGTCAAAAATGGGCAGGATGTCACCCTGGAAGATGGTACCAAGATCATTGCTGCGGACTATATCTCAGCCCCTCGACCTGGTAAGGTCATCACCATCCTGGGAGACACCAGAAAGACTGATGCCAGCGTCAGACTTGCCGTCAATGCAGATGTCCTCGTCCATGAGTCCACCTATGGCAAGGGCGATGAAAAGATTGCACGCAAGCACGGCCACTCGACCAATATGCAGGCAGCAGAAGTGGCGCGTGAAGCAGGGGCTAAACGCCTTCTTTTGAATCATATCAGTGCCCGCTTCCTCTCTAAGGACATCAGCCAATTGCGCAAGGATGCCGCGACTGTGTTTGAAAAGGTCCATGTGGTTAAGGATTTGGAAGAAGTAGAATTGTGATGTACAGGTTCATCGAGAGGAAATAAGATGACAGTTGAAAATCGTTTATTAGATAAAGCAGATTGGTATTTTGAGGACACAGTAAGCAACTATTTGCACAGCTATCAATTACAAGAAGAAGCATTAACCCAAAAGGATGTCCGTGAGATTTATCGTTGGGCTGCCAATCATATCGGTTTCTTCCTTACTTGGCTCATTCAGCAGGATGCGAAAGAAACGATGTCTCCTGATGAAGAAACAGCATGCCAGAGTGTAAAGAACGAACAAACTTTGGGAGTTGATTATCTTTTAGATTGGTGCGATGGTAAGTTGGGAACAATGGATATCAAAGAGGAGTTTCAAGCTTTTGTAACTGACTATTATGAACACCAGTATATGGATGATTATTCCGAATTTGTAATCAATGATTTGGATGACTTGCCTTTAGAATTTTTAGGGAGCTGGGAGGATTATCACCTCTTTGCTCCTATCATTGATGATGCTTATGCTGACTATTTAGCTGGAATAAGATTTCATTAATAGGACCAACCCATTGAAAGGAATAGAGATGCGAACTATCATCATCACAGGCGCGAGTGGAGGCCTAGCACAGGAAATGGTCAAGCTCCTCCCTGAGGACCGGCTCATTCTCCTAGGCAGAAATCAAGAAAAACTAGAACAACTCTATGCTGACCATCCTCAAGTCGAATGCATCGGGATTGATATCACCGATTCCTCAGCCGTCCAAGATTTGGTAGAAGAGCTCTATCAGCGCTATGGACAGATTGATGTCTTGGTCAACAATGCAGGCTATGGGATCTTTGAAGAGTTTGACCAGATTACCAATGAGCAGATCTATGCCATGTTTGAAGTCAATACCTTTGCCCTCATGCAGCTTTCACGCTTGATGGGTGCGCACATGAAGTCAGCAGGCAAGGGGCACATCGTCAATATCGTCAGTATGGCGGGCCTCGTCGCAACTGCCAAATCCAGCCTTTATTCGGCGACCAAGTTTGCAGCCATTGGCTTCTCCAATGCCCTTCGGTTGGAACTCATGCCCTTTGGTGTCCATGTGACGACGGTCAATCCAGGCCCCATTCGGACCACTTTCTTTGATCAGGCAGACCCCGATGGAAGCTATGTCAAGGCCGTGGACCGCTATATTTTGGAACCAGACTTTGTGGCCAAGAAGATTGTGAAGAACTTTGGAAAAGCAAAACGTGAGCTCAATCTGCCTTGGCTTTTGAACCTGACCCACAAGCTCTATACTCTTTTCCCCCGCATCTCGGATAAGCTAGCCAGCAAGATGTTCAATTACAAATAGGAGGAATCAGATGGCAGCCAATATTCAAGCCTATTTAGAAAACCTCCAGCAACCCTGGGGACAGATCTATTATGATATCCTTTTTGAACAATTAAAAGACATCAAAGGCAAGCGGGTCCTTGATTTTGGCAGTGGCTTCGGTCTCGTGGCCAACCACCTGGCGCAAGACAATGAGGTCCTTGCTGTGGAGCCTAATGAGGAAATGGTGGCCTTGCGGACCCAGGACCATCCCTACCAGCAATTGGTCGGGAGTTTGGAACAGTTAGCAAGTCTTGAAGATGCCAGCTTTGATGTCATCCTCTGCCATAATGTCTTTGAGTATGTAGAGGATCGCAAGGTGATTCTTGAGGAATTCACCCGCCTCTTGAAACCAGTAGGACTACTCTCTATCGTCAAGCACAATGAAGTTGGTCGCGTCTTGCAGACCGTCGTTTTTGAAAATGATACTCAGAAGGCCCTCGATTTACTAGCAGGTCAAGATTTGGAAACCCACTCCATGGGCTTGGCTCAGGCTTATGATCTCGGTGCAGTAGTAGAAGATCTAGCCCTCGAAGTTCAGGACTACCAAGGAATTCGAGTCTTTTATGCCTTGCAGGACAATCGCTTCAAGAGCCAAGAAGGCTGGCGAGAGTCCATGCTTGAGATGGAGCTGGCAGTCTGCCAAGAGTCCCCTTACCGGGATATTGCCTTCTTCCAGCACTATAGGTTAAAAAGGAGTTAAGATGTTAGAGTACAAACAAGAGATTCCAGCCATGACAGACCTAGTCGCACTCTACAGCTTGGTCGGCTGGACCAATTATACCAACAACCCAGCTATGCTGGAAGAAGCTGTCAAAGCCAGTCTCTGGCAGTATTCCGTCTATGATGAGAAAGAGCTTGTCGCCTACATTCGCTTGGTAGGAGACGGTCACTCTGTCCTGTTGGTGCAGGATCTCTTGGTGCGACCAGATCATCAGCGCCAAGGCATTGGAACAAAACTCTTAGAAGAGGCTTTAAGGACTTTCCCCAATGTCTATCAACGGCTCCTTGTCACTGAACGGAGCGAGAAAAATCTTGCCTTTTACCAGTCACTAGGCTTTGTCGAACTGTCAGAGCAAGCCTGTACAGGGATGATTTATATGAAGTAAAGGACTTCCGTGAGGAAGTCTCAGATTGAAGATAAAGTAATTTTAGAAACTTTCCTTAGGTGAGTACGGACGTCAGCGAACTTCTACGAAGTTCCATGACTTAGTTTTGGATCTAAGGGTTCCAAAACTCCCGAGTGCCTGAAACAACTCTGTTTCAGGCACTTTTCTCACGGCGGAAAGTTTTTTTCAAATTCTTAAATGACTAAAAATTAAAGTCATTTTTTGAAAATCATCTAGCTGTTTTATGTAAAACAATAGTTTGTCTACATTCAAAGACTTCCGTGAGGAAGTCTTTTTCTCTAGCAACTAGAGCAGGGGAAATAACTAGCTAGTAATAAAGTTCTTTTTAAAGCAACAAAAAAGAGAGAGAATGTGATTCTCTCTCTGGCTATTAGTGACTAGGAGGTGGAGCTAGTGCAAGCTAATAGTAGTTATCTGAACTGAATTAGTTATCAGTCATTTTACGTTTTAATACAACGGCACCGGCCAAGACCAATACTCCTGTAAGAACAAGACCTGTTGCGACAACTTCACCTGTACTTGGAAGAAGTTTCTTACGTCCGCCACCATTACCATTTGGTGTAGGTTCTCCAGGTGTAGTACCTTCAGGCGTAGTAGAAGGTGTTGTAGAAGGTCCTTCAGGTGTTGTAGACGTGGTAGTCGTAGTTGTAGTTGTTGTTGTTGTGCCTTTGTCTTCAGTTGTAGTTGTAGTTGTTGAAGGCTCCTCTGTAGAAACAGTTGTAGCAGGAGTTTCAGGCGTAGTAGTTACCGTAGTCGAAGGCTCCTCTGTAGAAACAGTTGTAGCAGGAGTCTCAGGTGTAGTAGTTACTGTAGTCTTAGGCTCTTCAGTTGTTGTAGTAGTTGAAGTAGTTGCCTCTCCAGTTGTTGTAGTAGTTGAAGTAGTTGAAGTAGTTGGCTCTTCAGTTGTTGTAGTAGTTGAAGTAGTCGGCTCTTCAGTTGTAGTTGTAGTAGTAGTTGTAGATGTCGTAGTAGTGGTTGTTGTAGTCGTTGTAGTTGGTTTGTTTGATGTGTTGATGACCTTGATCACGTTAGCATCATCAATTTTTTCAACTTTTGAAGTGTAACCTTCAGGTGTGTTTGTTTCCACTACTGAGTACTCAATCTTCTTACCGTCTTTGATACCTGGCAAATTCGTAAATGCTGCTTGCCAACCAGAAGCTTTTGTAAGAGTTTGTGTCATTCCATCTAAAGCTTGGCCGTCAGCATACAATTGAACAGTGATATCTTTACGGTCAGCTTCTTCATCACCAACCCATTCTTTCTGAACGGTCACAGTTGTGTCACCAGTTACCCAGAAATTCAATGCTGTATTGTTCCAGAAAGCTGGGTCTGTTTGAGGTGTTGTGATTTCGTCAGCTGTCAAGGTAGCGTTGTTGTCAACACGGATGGTTGTTTTAGGAATAATTGTTTGGTATTCAACAATGATTTCTTCATCTGTAGCTGTCTTGAAGACATCACTGACATCTGATAAATTGACAGTAAATCCGTTACCGTCTGCATCGAATTTCACATGTTGCCAGAAGTCCCATCCTGAAGCAACCACTTGTCCACCTTTTCTTAATGTGAAGGATGGTTTCAAGTAAGTTCCAACGAAGAATTCACTTGCAGCGTGATTGGCAGCAGGAGCAAAAGTGATTTTTGAGTAATCTACCGCTGGAGCTTGGATTTTATCTGATACAACAGGGTTTGTCAACGCTTGTTTTTTACCATCCCCATTGATACGGATAAACCAAGTAGTTAAGTAATAATCATCTCCAACGTTCATCCATGCGTAGTTTTCAGATGCGTCTAATTTGAATTGTTTTGAAACATAGTCACCAGTACGGTTGTACTTGTTCAAGATAGATTCAAACACGCCAGGTCCGTCAGGACGAGTGATGACAACGGATTCAGAACCGACATTAGAAGTGGCAGTTTTATTTCCAGGATTTCCTGGAGTATTGTCCCATTCTGCTTTGTATGAGAAACCACCCTTAACGTTTTGGTTCATGGATTCGATTGCTTTTTTAAAGGTAAAAGTAATCTTTTTGTTTGTCATCGAAACAGACGCTACTTCAGCACCATTGGCTTGGAGTGATTGCGTTGCGATTTCTGAGATATTGACACCTTCTGGAGCGTCGATGGTGAAAGTATCTCCTTCCTTAACAGAAATTCCTGTCAAGTCCCAGTCAAAAGAAAATGTAACCTTTTGACCATTTGCATTTGCTTTAAGATTTGTAATGGTTGGTGTAACAGTTGCTGCTGAAACTGGCTTAATGATTGACAAGCCAAGAGCAACTACACTAATCATTGCTACAAACGCGAATAATTTTTTATAGAAAGTTTTCACTTGTTCCTCCATTCCTTTTTCCTGGTCTGGAAGTACATCACTTTTTTCCACACATTTTAAGCGTGTCCAGTTCTATACCGATAAGGAGTCGGCTAGATTTTATGACGGTTTTTCTACTAGGATCAAATGGTAGAGACCATGGTTGTAGCTAGAGAAAGCGGAAGTCGACTGTGACAGCTTAAAATAAAAAACTGATTGTCCTTTCCACACACAGAATTAATAACTCCAATGGCCATAAAGTCAAGGATTTCAAATCAAGACGGCTGAAAAACCGAACGATCTTTTTCCCTATAATTTTAGGCCTCTTATATTATAATACAATCCTTTGCAGTGTCAAGTAATTTGTATCTAAATAATAAAAAATAGTAGGATTTTTTTATTTGGAGGTATTTTCGTAGATTAAAAAGGTTGAAAAGATAGGAAGAAGGCCTGTAACAGACGCAGTTTGGGAACTGGGCTAAGCTTGATTTTTAAGACCTGGGATAGAAGATTCTACCCCTACTGATTCAAAGCTAGCTTTCATTTTCCGTATTCCCGGCTTTCATGTTATAATATGCTGATAAGAAAAACAGGAGACAAGGACCGAGATGATCACGTCAAAATATGAATGGCAGTTTGCTGCGCCCTTTTCAGATGATACTTTTTTGGCGCAAGCAAAGAAGAGAGGATTAGAAGCATCTGCAGCCAAGTTACTGGGTGAACGAGGGATCCAGACGGAAGAGGCGCTGGATCGTTTTCTTGAACCGCGGCTAGAAGATCTGCATGATCCCTACCTGCTTCACGATATGGACAAGGCAGTGGATCGCATTCGCCAAGCCATAGAAGATTATGAACAAATCCTAATTTATGGAGACTATGATGCGGACGGGATGACGGCCGCTTCTATTATGAAGGAAACCCTGGAGCAGATGGGGGCTGAAGTAGCCGTCTATCTGCCTAACCGCTTTACGGATGGCTACGGTCCCAATGCCAGTGTCTACAAGTATTTTATTGAACAGCAGGGGATTTCCCTTATCATCACAGTGGACAATGGGGTAGCTGGTCATGAAGCCATTGACTTGGCCCAAAGCATGGGAGTCGATGTTATCGTAACCGACCACCATGCCATGCCAGAAGTTTTGCCCGATGCCTATGCCATCATTCACCCCGAGCATCCAGATGCTGACTATCCTTTCAAACACCTAGCAGGATGTGGGGTCGCCTTTAAGTTGGCTTGTGCCCTCCTAGAAGAGGTGCCCCTAGATTTTCTTGATTTGGTTGCCATTGGAACCATTGCGGATATGGTCAGTCTGACAGATGAAAACCGCATTCTAGTCAAGTATGGCCTAGGTGTCCTTCGTCAAACCCAACGGATCGGCCTCCAGGAAATGCTCAAGTTGGCCTCCATCGCCCCTCAAGATGTAAATGAAGAAACAGTTGGTTTTCAGATTGCTCCTCGTCTCAATGCCCTGGGTCGCTTGGATGACCCAAATCCAGCGGTCGAACTCTTGACAGGTTTTGACGACGAAGAAGCGCTGGAAATTGCGCTGATGATTCAAGCCAAGAATGAAGAGCGCAAGGAGATTGTCCAAGCCATCTATGATGAAGCCAAAGCCATGGTGGACCCAAGTCTTCCTGTTCAGATCTTGGCAAAAGAAGGCTGGAATCCTGGTGTCTTAGGGATTGTAGCTGGTCGCCTACTTGAAGAGATCCATCAGCCCATCATCGTCCTCACCATAGACCAAGGCAAGGCTAAAGGAAGTGCACGAAGTCCCGAAAGTGTCCATATTTTTGAAGCCCTAGCTCCCCATCGGGATCTCTTTATCGCCTTTGGGGGCCATGCGGGTGCAGCTGGTATGACTCTGGAAGTGGACAAGCTCCCTCGTCTGACCGAGATTTTTTCTGACTATATTGTAGAAAAAGGGATTGACCTGACGGCCAAATCCACACTCTTTGTGGATGAGGAGTTGGACCTAGAAGAGCTGACTTTGGATACCTTGAAGAGTTTCGACCGTCTCGCTCCTTTTGGGATGGACCATAAGAAGCCAGTCTTTTACATTCGTGATTTTCAAGTGGTGTCTAGCCGGACTATGGGGGCCGGCAATAGCCATCTGAAGTTAAAGATTCAAAAAGGGGATCCCCGATTTGATGTCGTGGCTTTTGGCCAGGGTCATTTGGAATTGGAATTCTCTCAAGCGAAAAACCTGGAGTTGGTGGTATCCTTATCCGTCAATCAGTGGAATGGACAGACCACCCTGCAACTGATGGTAGTGGATGCCCGTGTAGAAGGAGTCCAGCTCTACAATATCCGAGGAAAGAATGCTCCACTCCCACAAGCCGTTCCCCTCTTTAGTCAGTTGGAAGAAGGAGAAGATTCCCCTGCCATTGTCATCGATCGCATTCCAGATGACCTGGCTGACTTGAAAGCCCTCTTCCAAGAACAGAGCTTCCAAGCTGTCTATTTTAAAAATCAACTAGACAAGGCCTATTACCTGACAGGCTACGGCAGTCGCGATCAGTATGCCAAACTCTACAAGACGCTGTATCAGTTCCCTGAGTTTGATATTCGCCATAAGCTCAGCCAACTATCTGACTACCTCAAGATTCCACAAGTTTTGTTGATCAAGATGATCCAAATCTTCCAAGAGTTAGGCTTTGTCCAGATTGAAAATGGCATCATGACGGTCAATAAGGACGCGGAGAAGAAGGAGATTACCTCGAGTTCCATCTATCAGGACTTGGTGCAGACGGTCAAAGACCAGGAACTCATGGCTTTAGGATCTGTGCAAGAAATCTATGACTATTTAACGGAATCGATTTAATGAACAAGAAGAAAATATTTCTCTGGCTCAGCCCTTTCATCCTTTTTGCCCTCTATTGGCTGGGGATCTACTGGAGTTTGAGAAATCCCATGGAAGAAATCAACTACGCTGAAAATGGTAGCTGGATGCGCTATCTGATGTTTAGGCCCTTTACAGAAACGATCGGGAGTGATCGCATCTGGAAGGAGGATGAAGGATTTCAGTCCTATCCCTATTCAGATGATATCGTTGGTGGTCAGGAAGACCTATCTGTCATGATGTTTCGAGACAGTTCTGAATGGGTTTACTGGTATGAATACCATCTAAACGAAAATGCATACGTTTGGATGACCTTCAAATACAATTCTAAAAAAATAGCATTGATTCAAGAAAAAGTGTATCTTTACGAGGATGATCAAACGGTCGAGGGGAGTGATTTTTTACAGAAACTTGCCACCTACGGCAAAGACCTCACTTGGCTTCGAAACCAAAGCAAGAAGGTCGCTGAACAATACATCCTTGGTACCTGGTTCAAGAATGGTAGCTCGCGCTATTCTTTGAAAAATCTGGGCGATATGACAATCCAGTACAATGAATTGGTAGAAAAGAAGTAAGAGGTTTTTTCGAATCCAATCCCACATCTTTTGCGGATGTGGGATTTTGCTTTCTTTGCAAAAAGGTGGGAAAATGATTTAGTAAAAAATGATGCACGTTAGTAGAATTCATGGTATAATGGAATGTAAAAATTTTTTTATGAAAGAAAGTTAACCATGAATTTAAAAGATTACATTGCAAGCATTGAGAACTATCCACAAGAAGGAATTACCTTCCGTGATATCAGCCCTTTGATGGCAGATGGCAATGCTTATAGTTATGCGATTCGTGAAATCGTTCAATACGCAACCGATAAGAAAATCGACATGATCGTCGGACCTGAAGCGCGTGGTTTCATTGTTGGATGTCCGGTCGCTTTCGAGCTCGGTATTGGTTTTGCGCCTGTTCGGAAACCTGGCAAATTGCCACGTGAAGTCATCTCAGCTGACTACGAAAAAGAATACGGTGTGGATACCTTGACCATGCATGCTGATGCTATCAAACCAGGCCAACGCGTCCTCATCGTCGATGACCTCTTGGCAACAGGTGGTACCGTTAAAGCAACCATTAAAATGATTGAAAAACTCGGTGGAGTGGTTGCAGGTTGTGCCTTCTTGATCGAACTCGATGATCTCAAAGGCCGCGAAGCAATCGGAGACTACGATTACAAGGTCTTGATGCATTACTAATATAGTTTAGAACTATATCTAGATAGAGAAAAACCATAATTGAAAACTATATGCTCCTGTCTTATAATAAGAGGTAACAACTTGTAAGATGGGAGCTTTTTATGCCAATTACCTTAGATAAGAAATTACCAGCAGTTGATATTCTTCGTTCAGAAAATATTTTTGTCATGGATGATATTCGGGCAACTCACCAAGATATTCGTCCTATAAATGTTCTGATTTTGAATCTCATGCCGACTAAGGAAGCAACTGAGACTCAACTGCTACGCCTCCTGGCCAATACTCCATTGCAGATTAATGTGGATTTCCTCTATATGACTAGCCATAAGTCTAAGACGACGGCAGCAGAGCATATGGAGGTCTTCTATAAATCCTTTGAGGATATTGAAGAAAACTATTATGACGGCTTGATTATTACAGGAGCTCCTGTAGAGAAATTAGCTTTTGAGGAAGTGGATTACTGGGAGGAGTTAACAAAGGTCTTTGCTTGGTCTAAACGCCATGTCTTTTCAACCCTCCATCTTTGTTGGGGTGCCCAAGCTGGTCTCTATTACCGCTATGGTATTGAAAAAGTAGCTCTGTGCGACAAGCTATCTGGCATCTATGAGCAAACTGTCATGAATCCACAGAACCGTTTGATGCGTGGTTTTGACGATGCTTTTTTGGCCCCTCACTCACGATATACAGATGTCCCCCTCAAGGAAGTGCTAGAGAAGAGTAACTTGCAAGTCCTGGCTCAGGGGGGTGAAGTAGGACTATCCATCCTGGCCAGTCCAGACCTTCGGGAGGTCTATAGTTTTGGCCATTTGGAGTATGACCGTGATACCTTGGCCAAGGAATACCAACGGGATGTCAAAGCGGGCTTGAATCCAGATCTTCCAAAGAATTATTACGATCAGGATGACAGTAGTCGGGACCCACGGATGCGGTGGAACTTAGCGGCAGCCAACTTCTTTAGTAATTGGATCAATTATGCAGTTTACCAAGAGACTCCTTATCGTTTGGAGGAGTTAGAAAAAGATATTTCATTTTATGGTTACCTATAAAGGGGTAGTATGACATATTCACAAGCATTTAAGTCGGGCAATTTGGTTTTACCAAGTGCCTTACTTTTCCATTATCACCATTTATTTAAAGATGCAGAGGATTTTCTGGTTTGGCAGTTCTTTTATTTGCAAAACACGACCAACCAATCCAGCCTCACACCTAATCAAATTGCAGATGCGATTGGTAAGTCTGTCGCAGAAGTTAACCAGTCCATGTCTCGCCTGACCAACCAAGGTTTGCTCCAATATCGGACCATTGAGCTAGATGGGGAGATTGAAGTTCTTTTTGATGCGACCATTGCCCTCGAACGCTTGGATGACTTGCTTCAAAGTAGGACAGATACCGCACAGCGTGGGCAAGACAAGCAAGCGGAAAATGAACTGGCTGATTTGGTCAAAACCTTTGAGCAGGAGTTGGGACGTTTATTGACGCCATTTGAAATCGAAGATTTGACGCAGACAGTCAAGCAGGATCAAACAGACCCTGATATTGTAAAGGCTGCCTTGAGAGAAGCTGTCTTTAACGGCAAGCCTCACTGGAAATACATCCAGGCCATCCTGCGCAATTGGCGACGGGAGGGCATTACCAGTTTGACACAATTAAAAATCAAACAACAAGAACGGGAAGCCCTTCAGCCTGAAAATGTTACAGTTTCAGATGATTTCTTACAGGCAATGGATTTGTGGAAAGATTAATAGAGGAGATTCGGTTTAGAGATGAGAAGGGGAGATAGAAAGGAAAATAGATCGCACAAACGGATCTATTCAGCCTTATTTGTATTAGGAACAGTAGTCATTCTTGGTTTTCTTGGTTTGTATATTAGCAAGCTGAGCATTATTTCGTCTGGTTTGTATCCAGTTGAAGAATCTTTGGTCCAAGCAGGCTAAAAAAAACATCGGATGGTTTTGAAAAGAAACAATCCAATGTCACCATTACAATTAAATGGAATAAAGAGAAAAAGCAATTTGATAAGAACCATTACCTTATTTCGACTCAGCAAGAAGCCAAATTATTGTCTTCTCAGTATGTGGATAAAGAAAGTCTAGAAGTGCTTACTAACGGGAAGCTTTCAAATACCTTCGGATTTGTTCACTATACGGAGAACAAGAAAAAGAATTGGTTAAAGGATTCGCCAAGATTGGTTGCCCATGCAGGTGGTACCATACGTGAGAAAGAATACAATACTTTTTATACCAACTCCCTTGAAGCTTTGCAACAGAATTATGGTCTAGGGCATCGCTTGTTTGAAATGGATTTCTATTTAACTAGCGATCGTAAATTGGCGGCTGTCCATGACTGGCATCAATTTGGGAATAAAGATGGTGTTGCTCTTTCATCAGAGGAGTGGAAAAACTTCAAAGCCTATGGTTCTCCAGAGACACCAAGTCGCTTTACGACCATGCTGATTGGGGATGTTTTAGATCAGATGGTCATTAACTCTGATATGGTATTGATCACAGATACCAAATCGATGGAAATCCCTAAGGAAGATACTGTCACGCAATTCGAGCAAATTGTAACTGAAGCTAAAAATCGAGATGAGTCTCTATTGGATCGTGTGATTCCACAAATCTACAATCAAGAGATGTTCGGGGAAATCGAATCCATTTATCCTTTCCAACATATCATCTATACCTTGTATTCTTCGCCAGATAGTGCAGAAGAGGTTATCGATTTTATTTCAAAACATAAGGAAATCGAGGCAGTGACGATTTCATTTGCTGATCCTCGCTTCAATCAGGATTTTATTGATGCTGTTCATCGACTGAATAAACGAATTTACATTCACACCATTCATACTTATGATGATTTAACCAAGTATGCCAATGTAAATGTAGACGGTTTTTATACTGGTTTGCTAACGCCTAGAGACGTAGCCTTGTATGAATCAGTTTCTAAATAAAAAAAACTAGCACTTTACAAAAGTGCTAGTTTTTGAATGTAAACAAACTTCTTTCGAATCAAATGTAAGCTAATATATTTGTAAATAGTCCGCGTAAGCTTTTTCTAGTTTGGTCAGGAGTTCTTGTTTTTCCTCATCACTAGCAAAGGAAGCTTGGATGGCATCAACATTGTGCTGGTAAAAGTCAGCTGGCGTCGTATGGAAGTGGCGATGGTAGAGGGCATATTCCTTGGTCAGGTCGGTATCAGAGACGGTGCGGTTATCTGTATTGATACTGATGTGTGCCTGAGCTTCCTTCATCTTGAGATAAGGGAAGTCTTCCATAGTGGTAGCTGCCTTGGTTTGAAGGTTGCTTGTCAAACAGAGCTCGCCGGTAACCCCGTTTTTCACAAATTCTTTTAGAAGTTCTGGCTCATCCGCTAGCAAGGTCACGTGACCATTTCGTTTGATGCCATAGGCCATGGATTGAACGACGTTGGCTGGGCAGTGGCATTCGCCAGCGTGCAGGGTCATGGGCCGGTTGTAACTTTTGACCTGTTGGATAAGGGCATCAATGGCTTGTGGTGGATAGTGGTGCTCATCCCCAGCGAAGTCAAAGCCAACAAAATCCTGATCGCTAACCTGGTTAGCTTCTTCCAGGATGTGAGAAGTGAGTTCTTGATCAGACTGGCGCATACCACAGACGAGGGCTTTCGCGACAATGCCAAATTCATCCTGGGCTTGGCGCAGTCCTTCACAGACAGCATCGATAGTTTCTGGAACGGTGAGCCCTTGGTCCATAGACAATTCTGGTGCAAAGCGGACCTCGATGTAGACGACATTTTCCAAAGCAGCTTGCTTGGCTACATCATAAGCGGCAAGCCTCAAGGCTTCCTTGGTTTGGAGGAGCGGCCGAATGTAGTCAAAGGCCTCCAAATAGTCCAAAAGATTCTCACAGTGGGCAGGTGCAGTGACATGGTGCTTGAGCTCTTCATCACTAGCAGGAAGGTCAATATTGGCCATGGCTGCTAATTGGCGAATGGTCGGAAGCGACAAGGAACCGTCTAAGTGGCAGTGTAGTTCTGTCTTTGCCAAACTATGAAAGTCGATCGTGGACATGATTTTTCTCCTTCAAAAATGTATTTTTTCTATACTATCATTTTGCCAAGAAAAGTCAAGTAAAGTCAGCGTAGCAGATTTTTGAAAGTAGCGTCTGGATTTGATATGCTAGTAGTAACATAGACAAAGGAGAAAAGAGATGTCAGATTATCAATTACCAGAAGTATGGGAAGCACCGAGCCAAATGGGAGGAGCCTGGGGTGGCTTGAACCAACCAACAGCAGGTGCCCGCTTTGAACAGACTCTTCCAAAAGGTGATCAGCCTTTCCAACTCTATACCCTTCCAACACCAAATGGGATTAAGGTGACCATTATGCTGGAAGAATTGAAAGAGCTTGGAGTGGAAGCTGGTTATGATGCTTATCGCATCGAGATTGGCGAGGGAGATCAGTTTGGCAGTGACTTTGTAGCCATCAATCCAAACTCGAAAATTCCAGCTATGTTGGATCAATCAGGAGAGGAAGCGATTCGGGTCTTTGAATCAGCTAATATTCTCTTGTATCTAGGAGAGAAATTTGGCCAATTAATCCCGACAGATCCTGCTAAGCGGACAGAAGTGCTCAACTGGCTCTTCTGGCAGACTGGTGCGGCACCATTTTTAGGGGGAGGCTTTGGTCATTTCTTCCACTATGCGCCGGAGAAAATCGAGTATGCTATCAACCGCTTTGCCATGGAAGCCAAACGTCAATTGGACTTACTGGACAAGGAGCTTGCCACTAAACCTTATATCGCAGGGGATGACTACACCATTGCAGATATTGCCATCTGGTCTTGGTATGGTCGTCTAGCCCAAGACAAGGTCTGGGACCGTGCAGGAATTTTCTTAGATGTGAAGGAATACAAGCATTTGCAAGCTTGGACAGAGAAAATTGCCAATCGCCCAGCTGTGAAACGTGGCTTGGAAGTAGACTATAAGGAAATTAACTAAAGTCTAATATCGGCTTGTTGAGGATGATAGCGAGAGTTTCCGCCGTGAGTATAGCACATGAAACGTATAAGTTTCATGTGCCCAGAAGTTTTGAGACATTAGACTCAAAACTTAGTCATGGAACTTTGAAGAAGTTCGCTGACGTCCGGACTCACCTAAGGAAAGTCTAAAGTAATACCTTTCCATAATAGACAAGGCGCCGTTGCGCCTTTTTTTAATGGTGCAAACATGGTATACTAAAGGGTGGAATAAAAGTATAGAAAGTAGCACATGGAATTTACAAAATTATCAAATCGATTGGACTTGGTGGCTAGCTTCGTCCCAGCTGGAGCTCGTCTGTTGGACGTGGGGAGTGACCATGCTTATCTGCCAATCGCCCTCTTACAAGAAGGCAAGATTGAGGCTGCTATTGCTGGTGAAGTGGTAGAAGGGCCTTATCAATCTGCCCTCCAAAATGTCGCCGATAATGGTTTAGAGGACAAGATTGAGGTCCGCCTGGCCAATGGTTTGGCTGCCTTTGAACCAGCAGACGGCATTTCCTGTATCACCATTGCTGGTATGGGAGGACGCTTGATTGCAGACATCCTAGCCGCAGGTCTTGAGAAATTAGCCAATGTCTCTCGCTTGGTCCTACAGCCCAATAATCGTGAAGATGAACTGCGGGCTTGGTTAGTCGACCATGATTTCCACATTGTTGATGAAGCGATCTTGGTAGAAAATGAGAAGTTCTATGAGATCCTCGTGGTGGAACAGGGTTCTCAAGAGTTGACAGCCAAGGAACTGCGTTTTGGTCCCTATTTGATGCGGGAACAAGCTCCAGCCTTTGTCCAAAAGTGGTCCAAGGAAGTAGAGAAATTAGCCTTTGCCTTGGAGCAGGTTCCAGTTGAGAATCAATCTGCCAGAGCATCGTTAGAAGAGCGCATCTCACAAATCAAGGAGGTTCTACATGTTAGCAAGTGAAGTTATCAAACGCTATGAAGCCTACTGTCCTCAGGAACTATCCATGGAGGGAGATGTCCGTGGCCTACAAGTTGGTACTCTGCAAAAAGACATCAAGAAGGTTATGGTAGCCTTAGATATTCGGGAGCAGACGGTGACGGAAGCTATCGCTCATGGGGTGGACTTGATCATCGTCAAGCACGCGCCTATTTTCCGTCCCATCAAGGATTTGGTAGCCGATCGGGCTCAAAATCAGATCTATATTGACCTGATCAAGCATGATATCGCAGTCTATGTCAGCCATACCAATATTGACATTGTCCCAGATGGGCTCAACGATTGGTTCTGCCAGCTCTTGGACATTGAAGATACAGAGCCCCTCAGCATGACAGGGGAAGGACTCGGAATCGGCCGGATCGGTCAGGTGTCCGCCCAAACCTTTGGTCAGTTGGCTGAAAAGGTCAAAGAAACTTTTGGACTAGATGCTTTGCGCTTGGCCAGTTATGACCAGACTGATTTGGATCGGGTTGTTGCGCGCGTCGCCATCTGTGGAGGAAGTGGCCAGTCCTTTTACAAGGATGCTCTCGCTAAAGGGGCTGAGGTCTATATCACAGGAGATATCTACTACCACACGGCTCAAGACATGCTGAGCGATGGCCTCTTGGCCTTGGATCCAGGACACCATATCGAAGTTCTTTTTGTGTCAAAATTAGTAGAAAAGCTCAATCAGTGGAAGGCTGAGGAAGCCTGGGAGCTTGAAGTGATTGGCAGTCAAGCCAGCACCAATCCTTTTTACCATATCTAAGGGGTCATGATGAAAGTTGCCATTATTGGTGCAGGGATCGTGGGATCCACTGCAGCCTATTATTTATCCAAAGAAGCACAAGTGGATGTGACCGTCTATGACCATGGAGTCGGCCAAGCAACTAAGGCGGCTGCTGGCATTATTAGCCCTTGGTTTTCTAAACGGCGGAATAAGGCCTGGTATCGCCTAGCTCGTCTGGGAGCAGACTTTTACCAAGAATTAGTAGAAGATTTGGCCAAGGACGGAATTAAAACAGATTTTTACCAGCAGACTGGCGTCTATCTCCTCAAGAAAAATGAGGAAAAATTAAACGAACTCTATCAATTGGCGCTGAGCCGTCGGGAGGAATCTCCCTTGATTGGAGACTTGGCGATTTTGACTAAGGAAGAAGTAGCCCAGCAATTTCCTGATCTACAAGGCTTTGAGAAGCTCCTTTATGCATCCGGTGGAGCCCATGTAGAAGGAGCTCTTCTGACGGATACCCTTCTTAAAGCCAGTGGGGCAAGAGTGGTCCAGGAAGAGGTTACCCTCTCAGTCTCAAGTGAGGGCTATCAGATTGCTGGTGAAAGCTATGACCAAGTCATCCTGGCAACAGGAGCCTGGTTGGTGCAGGTACTCGAACCACTTGGCTACCAAGTTGATGTCCGTCCACAAAAAGGACAGTTGCGGGATTATCAGCTAGACTTAGATACTGCTGATTATCCTGTGGTCATGCCGGAAGGAGAGCTGGATATCATTCCCTTCCAGCAGGGAAAGATCAGTATGGGAGCCACCCATGAAAACGAGATGGGATTTGAGCTGACGGTGGATCAGACTTTGCTGAATCAGATGGAAACAGAAGCTCTTTCTTACTATCCAGAACTAGCTCAAGCGGAAGTTGTCGGCGAGCGCGTGGGGACCCGTGCCTACACCAGTGACTTTTCACCATTCTGGGGAGCTGTTCCTGATCAAGCGGGCCTCTATGTCGCCAGTGGCTTAGGTTCGTCTGGCCTCACAACAGGTCCCCTCATTGGGTGGCACCTAGCCCAACTAGTGGCAGGAGGAAACCTACGCTTGGATCCAGCAGATTATCCAGTTGAACAATATGTGAAGAAGAGAGTGGGACAAAAGTCCTAGCCTCTCAATTGTCTTTGGATTGTCGAGCAAGAAGCAGTGGTTGAGTGGGCTCTACTATAAGGTAAGGTTTTCAGACGGCTCAGTCAAGGAGCAGTAATATATTTGAATTATGAGTAAGACCAATGCTAACAATTCTACAACTCTCATATCCGGTCATCACCTTGCAACACAAATGCAAGGTGACTTTTTTATATAAACATGATAAAATAGGGGTAATGAATACGTAGAAAGGCCTAACATTATGAAAGGTATTATTTTAGCCGGTGGTTCGGGTACTCGTTTGTATCCTTTGACTCGTGCCGCTTCCAAACAGTTGATGCCCATTTACGACAAGCCAATGATTTACTACCCATTGTCAACTCTTATGTTGGCAGGGATCAAAGAAATCTTGATTATCTCAACTCCGCAGGATCTTCCTCGTTTTGAAGAGCTTCTTGGAGATGGTTCTGAACTTGGGATTTCCCTCTCTTATGCAGAGCAACCAAGCCCAGACGGCTTGGCACAAGCCTTTATCATTGGAGAAGATTTTATCGGTGACGATCATGTTGCCCTCGTTCTTGGAGATAATATCTTCCACGGAAATGGTTTGACCAAGATGTTGCAACGGGCTGAAGCAAAAGAAAAAGGGGCGACTGTCTTTGGTTACCAAGTCAAAGATCCAGAACGCTTCGGTGTGGTAGAGTTTGATGATGATATGAATGCCATCTCTATCGAAGAAAAACCAGAACATCCAAAATCCAACTTTGCGGTGACAGGACTTTACTTCTATGACAATGATGTGGTAGAGATTGCCAAAAACATCAAACCAAGTCCTCGTGGCGAGCTTGAAATCACCGATGTTAACAAGGCTTATTTGGAGCGTGGAGATCTCTCTGTTGAGCTCATGGGCCGTGGCTTTGCTTGGTTGGATACAGGAACTCACGAAAGTCTCTTGCAGGCTTCTCAATATATTGAGACTGTTCAACGCTTGCAAAATGTCCAAGTTGCCAACCTTGAAGAAATTGCTTATCGCATGGGCTATATCACCAAAGAACAAGTCCATGAATTAGCGCAACCACTTAAGAAAAATGAATACGGACAATACTTGCTCCGTTTGATTGGAGAAGCTTAATGACAGAACAATTTTTCGGAAAAGAATTAGCAGCCCGCAAGATTGAAGCCATCCCAGGTTTGATGGAGTTTGATATTCCAGTTCATGGGGATAACCGTGGTTGGTTCAAGGAAAACTTCCAAAAGGAAAAAATGCTTCCTCTTGGATTCCCTGAAAGCTTCTTTGCGGAAGGCAAGTTACAAAACAACGTTTCTTTTTCACGCAAGCATGTCTTACGTGGTCTGCATGCAGAACCTTGGGACAAGTACATCTCTGTAGCAGATGAAGGAAAGGTTCTTGGAACTTGGGTAGACCTTCGCGAAGGCGATACCTTTGGGAACACCTACCAAACTGTGATTGACGCCTCTAAAGGGATCTTCGTACCTCGTGGCGTAGCCAATGGCTTCCAAGTCTTGTCTGACAAAGTGGCCTACAGCTATTTGGTCAATGACTATTGGGCATTGGAGCTCAAACCAAAATATGCTTTTGTCAACTACGCAGACCCAAGCCTAGACATCCAATGGGAAAACTTAGAAGAAGCAGAAGTCTCAGAAGCTGACAAGAACCACCCACTGCTCAAAGACGTCAAACCCCTAAAAGCAGAAGATTTGTAAAAATATTGCTCTTAAAACAATCAAGAACATCATTATATAGTTTTTAGCTTTGCTATAAACGAGTGAAGCGAGCTATATGCTTAGCTTTCCGCCGTGAGAAAACCACCTGAACCATTGTGTTTCAGGTGCTCGGAAGTTTTGAGACACTAGGCTCAAAACTTAGTCATGGAACTTCCTGGATTGCTGAAATCATCCACTGGATAATTTCACCTAACTTCCGTACTCACCTAAGGAAAGCTAAAAAAAGATTGATTTAAGGAACAATCAAAACTAAAAATTATTTGGAGAAAAAATGACTGAATACAAAAACATCATCGTAACCGGTGGCGCTGGTTTCATCGGTTCAAACTTCGTACACTATGTTTACAACAACCATCCAGACGTGCATGTGACTGTCCTTGACAAACTCACTTACGCAGGTAACCGTGCCAACATTGAAGAAATCCTTGGGGACCGTGTTGAATTGGTTGTGGGTGATATTGCTGATGCAGCATTGGTTGACCAATTGGCTGCTAAGGCTGATGCGATCGTCCACTATGCGGCTGAAAGCCACAATGACAATTCATTGAATGACCCATCACCATTTATCCATACAAACTTCATTGGTACTTACACACTCTTGGAAGCTGCGCGTAAATACGATATTCGTTTCCACCACGTATCAACAGACGAAGTGTATGGAGACCTTCCATTGCGCGAAGATCTTCCTGGACATGGGGAAGGTCCTGGTGAAAAATTCACAGCAGAAACTAAATACAACCCATCATCACCATACTCATCAACCAAGGCTGCTTCAGACTTGATCGTGAAGGCTTGGGTTCGTTCCTTCGGTGTTAAGGCAACTATTTCAAACTGTTCAAACAACTATGGACCATACCAACACATCGAGAAGTTCATCCCACGTCAAATCACCAATATCTTGTCTGGTATCAAACCAAAACTTTATGGTGAAGGCAAGAACGTCCGTGACTGGATCCACACCAACGACCACTCAACTGGTGTTTGGGCTATCCTTACTAAAGGCCGTATCGGTGAAACTTACTTGATTGGTGCCGATGGTGAAAAGAATAACAAGGAAGTGCTTGAACTCATCCTTGAAAAAATGGGTCAACCAAAAGATGCTTACGACCGTGTAACAGACCGTGCTGGTCACGATTTGCGTTACGCTATTGATTCAACAAAATTGCGTGAAGAATTAGGTTGGGAACCACAATTCACAAACTTCG
The DNA here is from genome assembly GCA_902363395.1 of Streptococcaceae bacterium. Lineage (GTDB taxonomy): Bacteria > Bacillota > Bacilli > Lactobacillales > Streptococcaceae > Streptococcus. The sequence goes on along the minus strand of CABIZZ010000001.1, from coordinate 1,185,568 downwards.
AAGCGGGTTTGGAAGAAACCATCAAGTGGTATACAGACAACCAAGACTGGTGGAAAGCAGAAAAAGAAGCTGTCGAAGCCAACTACGCGAAGACACAAGAAGTCATCAAATAAAAACAAGCCTCTATCGATCAGGAGTTCTGGCCGACAGAGGCTTTTCTATATTTTTAAAGTAGACTATACTGTTTTTTAGAATGCATACAAACTTTTTTTGCATAAAATAGCTAGTTAATTTTTTTAAAAAAAAGTGATGTCTAATGGTTTGATTCATTTATGTAGTTATAAAACTTTCCGCTGTGAGAAAAGTGCTTGAAACACGATTGTTTCAAGCACTCGGGAGTTTTGGAACATTAGGTCCAAAACTAAGTCATGGAACTTCTTCGAACTTCGCTGACGTCCGTGCTCACCTAAGGAAAGTTTTTTAAGTACCCTTTTCTATAATAAAAAGACCAAATGGTCTTTTTTTTACTGGTTAGCAGATGATTCGGTATCCGTAGCAGATGGTGTTGTGTCTGCAGGTGCTTCACTGGCACTGGTTTCTGCCTGTGATGAGTCGGTTTGTTCAGAGCTTGCTTCCGATGCTTGGCTACTGCTAGCACTGGTATCTGTTCCTGTGGCACTTGAATCAGTAGCAGATCCATCCTTTTCATGGACAACCACAACGCTAGTGGAGCCATCTTTTTTCTCCTCTGTCTTAGTTGTTGGTTTCATGATACTGTAAATAGTAAAGGAAGTAACGATAATACCGAGAAGACTAGCAATCGTTGCGACAATCATCTGGAATAAAGAAAGGCTCTGTTTCACTTTTTCGCTTCTTGATGGTCTGTTGCTGTCTTGGTGTTTTTCTTTTCGTGAGTATTGTGACATAATCTGTTCCCTCTTCATTTCATATTTGGTTCTTTTATGTGAACACTTTAGTCATTATACGTTATTTTTATGAAAATGTCTAAGAAGAAATGAAAGAGGTTTTTAAAATTTCAAATTGCTTTCAAACTGGACGCTTTGAGTTTCGCTTGCTTCAGAGGACGTTGTAAAGTCTGCCTGTCCTTTTTCAGAGACGGAAATTGGTTGGTTTGTTTGACTAGGCTGGCTGATGATTTCATGGTTATTAAAACTAGAGGAGTCATTAGGAGAGATAAACTGACCATTCGCCTGAATCTCTATCTTGTTTGGATCCGGGATAGAGTAGTCAATCTTACCCTTGAATTCCTTGGTTTTTGAAATCACTTTTACATCCTTGACACGGATGATACGACGGAACCAGCCATTGTATTCGACCAAGCATTTGAATTCGATGTGGCTATCGGATTCACCTGGGATTGGTTGGATAAGGCTCATTTCACGGAGGCTACCTTCATCTTCTCTAAAGTAAGGAGGCTTCTCCAAGGGCTGTTGTAGGTCACACTGTCCTTTACCGTGACAAGCTAGTTGGGCAGAAGGGAGGGCAAATGGAAGTGGTGGTAGGACAGCAAGTAGTCCTCCAAGAGCAAGGCTTCCAGCTAGGGCAATGGAAAGATAGATCGGTCGTTTCATGCTTGTCTCCTTGTAACTTCAATCAGTTTCAGTTCTGGACTTGAGTAGGTCATAAAAAACAACAGGGGATCTTGTAAGCGTTTTACAAAACTCTCCATCTTCATCATAAGCTATTTTGAGAAATTTACAAGTTTTCTGTCTGAAACTAGGAACAAAATGAAGCCTGCCAAATCCTTGTTCCTCCAACCTATAAATGTTACAATAAGATGATTGAAAATTGACTAGGAGAGAGTGGAAGATGATTTACTTTGATAATTCAGCAACAACCAAACCTTATCCCGAGGCCTTGGCTACCTACACGGAAGTCGCAAGCAAAATTTGGGGCAATCCCTCCAGCTTGCACAACCTGGGAAGTCAAGCGACTCGGATCTTGGAGGCATCTCGTAAGCAGATTGCTTCCCTCCTAGGCAAGAAAGCAGAAGAAATCTATTTCACCTCAGGTGGGACTGAAGGAGACAACTGGGCGATCAAGGGAGTTGCTTTTGAAAAAGCTCCTTATGGAAAGCATATCATAGTCTCAGCTATTGAGCATCCGGCTGTGAAGGAATCAGCCCTCTGGCTACAAGGTCAAGGATTTGAAGTGGATATTGCGCCAGTTGATGCGCGTGGCTTTGTCCAAGTAGAAGAGCTGAAAAAACTCTTGCGTCCGGATACAACCCTCGTTTCGATCATGGCCGTCAACAATGAGGTGGGCTCTATTCAGCCTATTCAAGCTATTGCGGACCTATTAGCTGATCGTCCGACCATCACCTTCCATGTCGATGGGGTTCAGGCACTGGCTAAGGTTTCAACCGCTCTCTACCTACCAGAACGGGTGGATCTAGCGACCTTCTCCAGTCACAAGTTCCATGGACTTCGTGGGGTTGGTTTCCTCTATCTCAAAGAAGGAAAAAAGATCAGTCCCCTCTTAACAGGTGGCGGACAAGAAAAGGACCTTCGTTCGACGACTGAGAACCTAGCTGGAATTGCAGCGACTGCCAAGGCCTTGCGCTTGGCGATGGAGCGTCAAGAGGACTTTGAACGCAAGTGCCACCAGTTGAAGGAAGTCATTCGTGAGGAATTAGCCCACTATCCAGATGTGACTGTCTTCTCAGGAGATGAGGGCTTTGCACCCCATATCTTGACTTTTGGTATCAAGGGAGTGCGAGGAGAAGTCATCGTCCACGCTTTTGAAGAGTATGAGATTTATATCTCGACAACCTCTGCCTGCTCTTCTAAGGCTGGCAAACCAGCTGGCACCCTAATTGCTATGGGGGTTGACAAGGCTCTGGCACAAACAGCAGTCCGCCTTAGCCTCGATCTCGAAAATGACATGAGTCAGGTCGAGCAATTTTTGACCAAGTTCAAACTGATTTATGAAAAGACGCGAAAGGTGCGTTAAGGAAAAGAAAAGGAAGTTACTATGCCATTAACTTATTCAGAAATTATGATCCGCTATGGGGAGCTTTCTACTAAAGGAAAGAACCGGATGCGCTTCATTAATAAATTGCGCAATAATATCTCAGATGTCTTGTCCATTTACCCAGCTGTCAAGGTGACAGCCGATCGGGACCGGGCCCATGCCTATCTAAATGGAACGGATTATGAACCGGTGGCTGAATCCCTCAAACAGGTTTTCGGGATTCAAAATTTTTCACCCGTTTACAAGATTGAAAAATCAGTCCCAGCCTTGATTTCAGCCGTTCAAGAAATCATGCAGGATATTTACCAAGAAGGGATGACCTTCAAGATTTCCAGCAGACGAAGTGACCATTCTTTTGAGTTGGATAGCCGTGAGCTCAACCAAACCTTGGGTGGCGCTGTCTTTGAAGCGATCCCAAGTATCCAAGCCCAAATGAAAAAACCGGATATCAACCTCCAAGTAGAGATCCGGGAAGAAGCAGCCTATATCTCTTACGAAACCATTAAGGGAGCAGGTGGTCTGCCAGTTGGGACGTCTGGTAAAGGCATGCTCATGCTATCTGGTGGGATTGATTCTCCAGTAGCGGGTTACCTAGCCTTGAAGCGTGGTGTGGACATCGAGGCGGTCCACTTTGCTAGCCCTCCTTATACCAGTTCTGGTGCGCTGAAAAAAGCCCACGATTTAACTCGTAAATTGACCAAGTTTGGGGGCAATATCCAGTTTATCGAAGTACCTTTTACTGAGATTCAAGAAGAGATTAAAGCCAAGGCGCCGGAAGCTTATCTCATGACCCTGACCCGTCGCTTTATGATGCGCATTACAGACCGTATCCGTCAAATCCGTGGAGGCCTAGTCATCATCAATGGGGAAAGTCTTGGTCAGGTAGCTAGCCAAACGCTAGAGAGCATGCAGGCTATCAATGCCGTGACCAATACGCCCGTCATTCGTCCTGTGGTGACTATGGACAAGTTGGAGATTATCGATATCGCCCAAGCCATTGATACCTTTGAAATCTCCATCAAGCCTTTCGAAGATTGCTGTACCATCTTTGCTCCGGATCGTCCAAAGACCAATCCAAAACTCAAAAATGCGGAGAAGTATGAGCAACGTATGGACGTGGAAGCTTTGGTGGAGCGGGCTGTCGCAGGTATCATCGTGACAGAAATCACGCCTCAAGTGGAAGCGGATGAAGTCGATGAGCTGATTGAGGATTTGTTGTAAGAGATGAAGGTGATCAGATCTCACTAAGAGCCCTGACCACTGGCGTGAGTTTGATAAAGAAAAATAGCACCCTTGAATGTAGATGCGATGCTTCTAGCTTCAAGGGTGCTTTTCTAATGTAAGGGGGACTTAATTCTGTCCTTCTTTGAGTGCTGCTTGAGCGACGGCTAGTCTAGCAGCAGGAACCCGGTAAGGAGAGCAGGAAACGTAGGTGACTTGTATGTCTTGGAAGAAGGAGATTGAAGAAGGATCTCCGCCAACTTCGCCACAGATACCGATAGTGAGGTTCGGTTTTACTTGACGGGCCTTGCTGATAGCAATTCTCATTAATTCACCGACTCCCTCCCTATCGATTTTTTGGAAGGGGTCAAAAGAAAGAATATCCTTGTCCTTGTAGTGACCGATGAACTTGCCAATATCATCCCGAGAGAAGCCATAGGTCATCTGGGTCAAGTCATTGGTGCCAAAGCTGAAGAAATCTGCTTCTTGAGCCAGTTTATCAGCAGTTAGGCAGGCGCGGGGCAGTTCAATCATGGTACCAATTTCATAAGGGAATGGCTCCTGACCATACTGTTTGAAAAGCTGTTCAATATGCTGAACAAGATACTCTTTGATACATGCTAATTCTTTTTGATCAGCAATTAAAGGAACCATTATTTCCGGCTTAATCTTTTGACCTTCTTGATGCAATTTGATAGCACTTCTAAAAATAGCTTCTGTCTGCATCTTGTAGATATCCGGCTTGGTTATGCCGAGACGGCAACCCCGGTGTCCCAACATCGGATTGCTTTCCTGCAGACTTTCAATACGGTCGGCAAGTTTATCAGGAGATTTTTTTAGTTTGCTTGCTAATAATGCAATTTCTTGGGAATCCTTAGGTAGAAACTCATGCATAGGTGGATCGAGCAGGCGGACAATCATCGGTTTATCTTGGACGGTTCGGAACATTTGGTAGAAATCTTCTTCTTGGAATTCTAGGAGCTTATTGAGGGCTTCTTTTGTTTCTTTTTCGGTATCCGCTAAGATGAGGCGACGCATTTCAAGAATCCGTTCTTGTCCAAAGAACATGTGTTCCGTCCGGGCCAACCCGACCCCTTTGGCCCCAAAGTTCATAGCGGTCGTCAAGTCTTTGACGGTTTCTGAATTGGCTCGAACTTGGAGGATGGCGATTTCATCTGCCCAAACAAGCAAGCGCTGGAGGTCTTGGTTGTTCTCAACTAGGACAGTAGGAAGTTCGCCACGATAAATGCGACCAGAATAACCATCGACGGAGATGAGATCTCCCTCCCTTAGGACCAGATTGCCACAGGAAAGGGTTTTATTTTCTTCACTGATAGTCAATTCTCCGCAACCGGCGACACAGCAAGTTCCCATGCCACGAGCTACAACAGCAGCGTGGGAGGTCATTCCCCCTTGGCTGGTAACAATAGCTTGGCTGACAATCATGCCTTCAATATCTTCTGGGGAAGTTTCTTGCCGAACCAGGATGACTTTTTTACCTTCTTGATGGATTTCTTTAGCTCGGTCGGCGGTAAAGACGATTTGGCCAGTAGCTGCACCTGGGCTGGCTGGTAGGCCTTGAGCTAAGAAAGGTTCTTTCTCTAAAGCAGTTTCTTCAAAGACTGGATGGATTAGTTGACTGATGGAAGTAGGAGCGACTCTCAGGAGAGCTTCTTCCTTACTAATTAGACCTTGATCCACCATATCTAGAGCAATCTTTAAAGAAGCTTTGGCTGTTCGTTTACCATTTCGGGTTTGGAGGATGTAGAGCTTGCCTTTCTCAATGGTAAATTCAATATCCTGCATATCCTTATAGTGGTTTTCAAGGATCTTGGCGTAGTCTCTGAAAGCCTGATAGGTTTCAGGTTGGATTTCTTTTAAGGCTCCAATCGGCTCAGGAGTGCGGATCCCAGCAACCACATCTTCCCCTTGAGCATTGAGCAAAAATTCACCAAACAGTTCTGCCTCACCAGTTGCAGGGTTTCTAGTGAAGCAAACCCCTGTACCACTGGCTTGGTCACTATTTCCAAAGACCATGGCCTGGACATTGACAGCTGTTCCTAAATCATGAGGGATCTGATGAAGCTCCCGATAAATTCTAGCCCGATTGTTGTTCCAGGATTTGAAGACAGCTTGGATGGCAGCGAAGAGTTGTTCATGAGGGTTCTCAGGAAATTCTTGCTTGTGTTTGGAGTAGAGATCTTTATAGTGCTGGATCAATTCCTGTTGCTGGGCTAGGTCAAAATCATGGACCTTTTTATTCTGTTTTTGTTCAAAAGCTGCTAGTTGATCATCAAAAAGTCCCTTATCGATGCCATAGACTACATCAGCAAACATCTGGAGTAGACGGCGATAGCAGTTGTAGGCAAAATCTAGATTGGTTTCTTTGGCCAGTAATTGAGTCCGCTGATCATTGAGACCAAGATTGAGAATGGTATCCATCATCCCAGGCATAGAAAATTTAGCCCCGCTTCTGACAGACACTAAGAGTAAGTGAGGATCTTCTCCGCTAAAAGACTTACCCGTTTTTTCTTCAAGTTTAGCAACCGCTTTCAAAACTTCCTCTTTCAAAGAGGACTCAAAGAAGTCGGGATTATCGAGATAGTGGATACAACTTTTTGTGGTGATGGTAAATCCAGGAGGAACCGGTAGTCCCAGATGGCTCATCTCAGCTAAATTAGCGCCTTTCCCACCCAGTAGATCATTGGCCTTCGCACTTCCTTCTTCGAAGGAGTAAATCCATTTTGTCATATAAGCCTCCAAAAAACTAAATATGTGTCATATTTAAGACAAAATCATTGTATTATACATCACATATATTTGTCAAACAAAACATACATCTTTTTATGTTGACTAATTGGATTATTCTGCTATAATGTTTATTAAAAATGATGATTATTTAAAAGTAAATGATGAAAATATGACAAATATTGCTTTAGAGATGCCTGATATAATCATCATGGAGCTAGAAATAGAAAGGCTAGGAAATTTTGAAATTAAGTGAACGACAAAAGAAAATAGTTGAAATTGTAAAAATGCATCAGCCCTTAAGTGGGGAGAAGATTTCTGATTTATTGGATATTTCAAGAGCGACCCTGCGACCAGATTTGTCCTTTTTGACCTTGGTTGGTATATTGAAAGCGACTCCCAAAATTGGCTATACTTATTCTGGATTAGATCTCGAAACACTTTTCTTTTTTGATACTTTTCAAAAAGAAGTGGCAGAGATCATGACCTCTCCTGTATTAGTCACCCATGATTCCTATATTCAGGATGCCATTATCACCCTATTTATGTATAATGCCGATGTCCTTTATGTTATCGATGAAGACAAACTCTTACTGGGTATTATGTCCCGTAAAGATTTATTGAGGGCATCTCTTAATTCGAGTATCCAGACCACCCCTGTAGCAGTTTGTATGACTCGAATGCCACATATCATTACCTGTACAAAAGACATGAACATCCTAGAAGCGGCTGCCCTCTTGCAGGATCATGCCATCGATTCCTTACCGGTAGTCGATGAGGAAAATGACCGAAAAATTGTGGGAACGGTGACCAAATCAGTCTTGCTCGATTACATTATCTTACAAGCAAGAAATGCTGAACTGAAGAGTGAAGAGGAATAAATATGAAAAAAGAGATCATTGTATATAGTATTTCAGATTCTTTGGGAGGGACTTCCCAAAAATTATTGTCAGCAGTTACCGCACAGTATCCAGATATCATTTTTAATAATAGTTACCGTTTCCCTTTTATCAATCAAGAAGAGGAACTCTTGGATATCTTATATGATGCCTTGAAGGATAATGCACTTGTCATCAGCACCTTGGTCAATAGTCAGTTAGCATCAGTAGCTAGAGAATTTAGCCAAAAAAATGGTCTGGCTTATTTAGATCTCATGCATCCATTCTTTGAAATCATCCAAGAAAAGACCGGAACCAGACCAATCGAAGTTCCAGGAACCTTGCACCGCCTGGACAGTGATTATTTTAAAAAGATTTCAGCAATCGAATTCGCTGTGAAATATGATGACGGTAAGGCACCCCAGGGGTTTTTAGAAGCCGATTTGGTCCTGCTTGGTGTTTCCCGTACCTCAAAAACTCCCCTGAGTATTTACCTGGCCAATAAGGGCTACAAGGTTGCAAATCTACCTTTGATCCCAGAAGTTCCCTTACCTCAGGTCTTAGATAAGGTTGACTCTCGTCGTTTGATTGGTCTGATCTGTGAGCCCGAAAAATTAATGAAAGTTCGAAGTCATCGCTTGGATTCTTTAGGATTAACACAAGAAACAAGTTATACGGATTTAGAAAAAATCTATCAAGAATTGGATTATTCCAAGAAGGTCTTTAAACAATATGGCGCTCAAGTCATCAATATGGCGGATAAATCGATTGAAGAGACAGCTTTCCTAATTGAGGAGCAAGTAAAAAAGATGAACTGATTCTTGAATCAGCCTAGATTGGGTTGTAACTGCAGATTCCTTGGAGAAATGATATGGAGCAATATAAGCGTATTTTACTAGAGAAATTTGATTCTCGTCAAAAAGTCATTACTGAACTCACTAATCTTGAGGCCATTTTAAACCTACCAAAAGGGACAGAGCTCTACATAAGTGATATTCATGGAGAATTTGCGGCTTTTGATTATATTTTGAGAAGTTGCGCTGGAATTTTAAATGAGAAAATTAATGATTGCTTTGCAGCTTCCTTGTCACAAGAGGAAAAGAATACACTGTCAGCTCTGGTATCTTATCCAGAGAGGGTTTTGGAAGAAGTGAATAAGGAGAAAGAGTGGTATAAATCAACGATTTCTCAACTCTTGACTCTATTGAGTTTTGTAGCAGCTAAATATAGCCGTTCCAAACTGAGAAAGGCCTTGCCTCAGGAATATACCTATATCATTGAAGAAATGATCTATAGTGATCTTACGCTAGCCGATAAACATTCTTATTACCAGACTATCCTAAGTTATGTTATTGAACTAAGAGAAGCGGATCCCTTTATCTTGGGAATTGCCAGAAGTATTCGTCGCTTATTGATAGATCACCTGCATGTGGTAGGAGATATTTTTGATAGAGGGGCTGGAAGTGCCCAGGTAATGGATGAGCTCCTTCAGTTTCATTCCTTAGATATTCAATGGGGCAATCACGATATCATTTGGATGGGAGCTTTCTTTGGATCCAAGGCCTGTTTATTGAATGTATTGCGCATTGCAGCACGTTATGGTTACTTGTGGGATATTGAAAAAGCTTATGGCTTAAACATTCGATCCTTAACCTTATTTGCGGATAAAACCTACAAAGCCAATCCTAAGTTTAGGCCCATCCTGGGGACAAGAGCGGAGGAATTTACAGCTGAAGAAATATTGCAGCTGGAAAAAGTCCATCAAGCGCTGGCCATTCTCCAATTTAAGATAGAAACTCAGTTGATGAAGAGACGGCCGGAATTTCAGATGGACAATCAAATCTTGCTGGATAATATTGATTATTGGAAGAATACAATCAGCATTGACGGGAACAGCTATTCCTTGAAAAACACCTGCTTCCAAACCATAGATCGGGAAAATCCTTCTGAATTATCCTTAGAGGAAAAACAAATAGTAGACAGCATGCTGGCTTCCTTCCAAGGATCTCCCAAAATGGCCAAACATATGGAGCTGTTAATGAAAAAAGGTTCCATGTATAAGGTTTACAACCACCACTTGCTTTTTCATGGCTGTATTCCCTTGAAACCCTCTGGGGAATTTCAACCTCTAGTTCTTCATCAAGCCCAGTATGCTGGGAAAGAATTACTAGACTTTTTCGAATATCATATTCGACTTGCAGCAAAAAACAAAGAAGTTGGGGACGACCTTTCAACCGATATAGTATGGTATTGCTGGCGAGGGCACTTATCTCCTCTCTTCGGGAAGAATAAGATGACGACCTTCGAACGGTATTTTATTGAGGAGACAGAAACCCATAAGGAAATAGAAAATGAGTATTTTAGCTATCGCAATTCAAAAAAGATTTGCCAATTAATTTTAGAAGAATTTGGTCTTGAAGCCAAGGTATCTCGCATTGTGAATGGACATACACCAGTGAAGACAGGAAAAGGGGAATCGCCTATTCGAGGTGAAGGACTACTCTTTGTCATTGATGGGGGTCTTTGCGAAGCATATCAAAAGAAGACAGGTACAGCAGGCTATTCACTCCTTAATAATTCCTATGGTTTTCAACTGGTAACCCACCAGCCCTTCCAAGACATTCAAAAGGTAGTAGATTCGCCATTTAAGCAAACTTCCTTGAAGAGGGTAATTGAAGACCTGGAGGACCGTACCCTCATCCAATCCACCACCATCGGTCAGAACTTACTAGAACAACAGCAAGAACTGATCCAATTGCTCCATGAATTTTATGATGGGTGAGATCATTCATCAAAGGAAACAACTAAATCATAAATAGCTTCTTTATAAAGATAGGTGAGATTTATGGAAGCCGTTTAATTCTTGTAAACACTTAAAAGAAATTTTTAAAAGAAAATCCGTTTTCAAGGGACAAAAATGCTTGTCTTTGTCTGATAGAAGTGATATACTAAGAGAGTTGACTATGCACATGCCTGTGCAACCGCTCGATCATCGTCGCTCATCCTTTGAGCTTAAGTGGTTCGTCCCACGATGCTAGGCGAGTCTTCACAAAATACGGGGAAACCCAAAAATACATAGGAGGTGCATAATGAGCACATACGCAATCATTAAAACTGGCGGAAAACAAGTTAAAGTTGAAGTTGGTCAAGCAGTCTACGTTGAAAAATTGAACGTTGAAGCTGGTCAAGAAGTTACATTTAACGAAGTTGTTCTTGTTGGTGGTGAAAACACTGTTGTCGGAACTCCACTTGTTTCAGGAGCTACTGTTGTTGGAACTGTTGAAAAACAAGGAAAACAAAAGAAAGTTGTTACTTACAAGTACAAACCTAAAAAAGGTAGCCACCGTAAACAAGGTCACCGTCAACCTTACACTAAAGTTGTCATCAACGCAATCAACGCTTAATTTTTAGGAGAACACATGATACAAGCAGTCTTTGAACGAGCCGAAGATGGCGAGCTGAGGAGTGCAGAAATTACTGGTCACGCCGAAAGTGGCGAATACGGCTTAGATGTCGTGTGTGCATCGGTTTCTACGCTTGCCATTAACTTTGTCAACTCTGTTGAGAAATTTGCAGGCTATGAACCGGAACTAGAATTAAACGAAGAAGAGGGTGGCTTCATGCGGGTCACAATCCCGACAGACATTCCACCTCATCAAAGAGAAATGACCCAACTATTCTTTGAATCATTTTTCTTAGGGATGGCAAACTTATCGGAGAACTCATCCGAGTTCGTCCAAACAAGAGTTATCACAGAAAACTAACATGGAGGAAAACAATTATGTTGAAATTGAATCTTGCTAACTTGCAACTTTTCGCCCACAAAAAAGGTGGAGGTTCTACATCAAACGGACGTGATTCACAAGCAAAACGTCTTGGAGCTAAAGCAGCTGATGGACAAACTGTAACAGGTGGATCTATCCTTTACCGTCAACGCGGTACTCACATCTACCCAGGTGTGAACGTTGGACGTGGTGGAGACGATACTTTGTTCGCTAAAGTTGAAGGCGTAGTACGCTTCGAACGCAAAGGTCGCGATAAGAAACAAGTTTCTGTTTACCCAATCGCAAAATAAAAAGCGAAGAAACGGATTTAAAAACTCTCTGATTCATCAGAGAGTTTTTTTGCTATGTGTAAATTATTAGTTGCTTATCTGATTTCTAATAAGTCTTTTTATTTTTCATAAATTCAGATCATAAAAAAATTTTTAAAACTTTCCTTAGGTGAGTACGGACGTCAGCGAACTTCTACGAAGTTCCATGACTTAGTTTTGAACCTAAGGTTTCAAAACTCCCGAGTGCTTGAAACATGATTGTTTCAAGCACTTTTCTCACAGCGGAAAGTTTCAAAATTTGCTTGAAATACTCCATCAAATAGAAATTATTTAATACTTAACACTTTTCTTATAATATTTATGAGTAAAAATTCCACTCCTAGTATCTCTCTCTCGATTGATGCCCCCATCTTTTTTCATCCTCTAGATTATGGTATAATGGAGTGATATTGTTAGAAGGAAGAAGACATGAATATTCAACAATTACGCTATGTTGTAGCGATTGCCAATAGTGGTACTTTTCGTGAAGCAGCTGAAAAAATGTACGTCAGTCAGCCGAGTCTGTCCATCTCTGTGAGAGACTTGGAAAAGGAACTGGGCTTTAAGATTTTCCGTCGGACTAGTTCAGGCACTTTCTTGACCCGCCGTGGCATGGAATTTTATGAAAAGGCCCAAGAATTGGTCAAGGGCTTTGATATTTTTCAAAACCAGTATGCCAATCCTGAGGAAGAAAAGAAGGAATTCTCGATCTCGAGTCAGCACTATGATTTCCTTCCCCCTTTGATTACTCAATTCTCAGTCCTTTATCCGGAGAACAAAGACTTCCGGATCTTTGAGTCGACAACGGTTCAAATCCTGGATGAAGTGGCTCAGGGTCATAGTGAACTGGGGATTATCTATCTCAATAAGCAAAATACAAAAGGGATCATGCAACGGGTGGATAAACTGGGCTTGGAAGTCGTTGACCTGATTCCTTTCCAGACCCATATCTATTTGCGTAAGGGTCATCCATTAGCTAAGAAAGAATCCTTAGTGATGGAGGACTTGGCACACCTACCGACTGTTCGCTTTACCCAGGAAAAGGATGAGTATCTCTACTATTCGGAGAACTTTGTCGATACGAGTAGCAGTTCCCAGCTCTTCAATGTGACGGACCGCGCAACCCTGAATGGGATCTTAGAGCGGACTGATGCCTATGCGACCGGTTCTGGCTTCTTGGATAGCCAGTCGGTGAATGGGATTACGGTTATCCCCTTGATCGATGATCTCAATAATAAAATGGTCTATGTCAAACGGGAAGAGGTGGATCTCTCACCAGTGGCTGAGAAGTTTGTCCAAGTCATGGAAGCCTACTTTGATGAGAAGAGGTAGGTAATGAAGAGAAAAGTAAGTATTTTTATTAGTATCCTCCTCTTGATTCTCCTAGATCAAGCTGTGAAGGGATATGTCATCAAGGAGATCCCGTTAGGGGGTATGCGTCGCTTCATTCCCAAAGTAGTCAGTCTGACCTACCTCAAGAACTCTGGAGCGGCCTTCTCCATGTTAGAAAACCAACAGTGGTTCTTTACCATCATTACCCTGATTGCGATGGGGGCAGCCTTTGTCTATCTCTATCGTCATATCAAAGGCTCCATTTGGCTTTTGTTGGGGTTGACCTTGATTATTTCAGGGGGAATCGGCAACTTTATTGACCGGCTCCGTCAGGGCTTTGTCGTCGATATGTTCCACTTGGATTTTATGAATTTTGCCATCTTCAATGTAGCGGATATCTATTTAACCATCGGGGTGGGACTGCTACTGATTTATCTATTGAGAGAGGATAGCCATGGAAGTTAGAGTAGAAGTCGCTGGAGCGCGACTGGATAAGGCCGTCTCAGAGTTGACTGAACTCTCACGTGGCTTGGCCAATGAGCAGATCAAGGAAGGAAAGATCCTCGTCAATGGTCAAGTCAAAAAGGCCAAATATACCGTAAAAGAAGGGGATGTTATCAGCTATGAAGTCCCTCAAGTGGAAGAAGTGACCTACGAGGCAGAAGATATTCCCTTAGAGATTGTCTATCAAGATGCGGATGTCGCAGTGGTCAACAAGCCCCAGGGCATGGTGGTCCATCCGAGTGCCGGTCATACCAGTGGGACCCTGGTCAATGCCCTTATGTATCACATCAAGGACTTGTCAGGGATCAATGGTGAGCTTCGTCCGGGGATCGTCCATCGGATTGACAAGGACACCTCTGGCCTTCTCATGGTGGCCAAGAATGATGTGGCCCATGTAGCCTTGGCAGATGAGCTCAAGGCTAAGAAGTCCCTGCGCAAGTATTGGGCTATTGTCCACGGCAATCTTCCTAACGATCGGGGTGTTATTGAGGCGCCGATTGGGCGGAGTGACAAGGACCGTAAGAAGCAGGCTGTGACAGCCAAAGGAAAACCAGCTCTGACCCGTTTCCATGTCTTGGAGCGTTTCGGGGATTATAGCTTGGTCGAGTTGCAATTGGAGACAGGCCGGACCCACCAGATTCGGGTTCACATGGCCTACATTGGCCATCCAGTCGCTGGTGATGAAGTCTATGGCCCTCGCAAGACCTTGAAAGGCCATGGCCAGTTCCTCCATGCTAAGACACTGGGCTTTACCCATCCTCGGACGGGAGAGGTCATGGAGTTTTCAGTAGAGGTTCCGGAGATTTTTCAAAAAACCTTGGAGCAGCTTCGTCAAGGATAAGCATTCAATCATCAAAACGAGTTTACCTCTTGTGGGTCAAACTCGTTTTTTTGTGGACAAATGGGGGTTTCCCCTGGTCCGCTCTTAGTATTTTTTAAGGCTTTCATGGTATAATGTTACAATCGAATACTCTGGAGAATGAATGGATGAAGAATAAGAGAATTGTGTTTAAAGTGGGAACCTCTTCCCTAACCAATCAAGATGGAAGCTTGTCTCGGAGCAAGGTCAAGGCCATCACCCAGCAACTAGCTCTCTTACATGAGCAAGGGCATGAATTGATTTTGGTCTCTTCGGGGGCGATTGCGGCTGGTTTTGGTGCGCTTGGCTTTAAAAAACGCCCGACCAAAATCGCAGACAAGCAGGCTTCTGCAGCAGTTGGCCAAGGGTTGCTGTTAGAAGAATATACCTCTAATCTACTGGTACGCGACATCGTATCTGCCCAGGTCCTCTTGACCCAGGATGACTTTGTTGACCAACGCCGCTATAAAAATGCCCACCAGGCTCTCTCTGTCCTCTTGCAAAGAGGGGCCATTCCGATCATCAATGAGAACGATACAGTTTCGATTGAAGAACTCAAGGTCGGAGACAACGATACCCTAAGTGCCCAAGTGGCGGCTATGGTCCAGGCAGATCTCTTGGTCTTGCTGACGGATGTGGATGGTCTCTATACAGGACATCCCCAAAAGGATCCGACTGCCAAGCGTTTGGAACGGATCGATTCGATCAGCAAGGACATTATCGAGATGGCCGGTGGAGCAGGCTCAAGTAATGGGACAGGTGGCATGCTGACAAAAATCAAAGCAGCCACCATTGCCACCGAGTCAGGAGTTCCTGTTTACATTTGCTCGTCCTTGAAGGAAGACGCTCTTCTAGCAGCAGCAGAGAAGACTCAGGATGGTAGCTATTTTACAGCTCAGGACAAGTTTTTGCGCAATCAGAAACAGTGGCTGGCCTTCTATGCCCCTAGCCAAGGGTCTGTATGGCTGGACCAAGGGGCGGTTAAGGCTGTCAAAGAAGAGGGCAAGAGTATCCTTGTGTCTGGTGTGGTAAAGGTTGAGGGAGCTTTCTCTTTCTTCGATATTATCACGGTTCATGATGGAGAGACTGGACAGGTCATTGGGAAAGGGCGTACCCGCTTAGGGGCTGCGGCCATTAAGGATTTGCTCCATGGTCAAAAGCCAAAGGGTATTGTCATTCACCGGGATGATTGGATTACCATCACACCTGAGGTAGAACTCTTATTTACAGAATTTTAAAGGAGGGATTAGATGGAGACGATTGACCAGCTTCGCCTGGCTAAACAGGCCAAAAAAAGTATTAATACTGCAACAAGTGATGAGAAAAATAAAGCCTTAAGAGCGATGGCCGACGCCTTGGTTGACGCAACAGCTGATATTTTGGCTGCTAATCAATTGGATATGGAAGCAGCTCAGGGCCGGATTTCGGAGGTAATGCTGGATCGCCTGCTCTTGACAGAAGAGCGCATTCAAGCCATGGCCGATGGGATTCTCCAAGTGGCTGCCCTACCCGATCCAGTCGGAGAACTCTTGGAGGAGCGGACCCTGGAGAACGGTTTGGTCATTCAGAAGAAACGAGTGGCCATGGGGGTTATTGGGATTATCTATGAAAGTCGTCCAAACGTGACCTCTGATGCAGCAGCCTTGGCCCTGAAAAGCGGGAGTGCTGTTGTTCTGCGCAGTGGCAAGGATGCCTATCAGACAGCCCATGCCATCGTTAGCGCCTTAAAAACAGGTTTGCAAGCAACCACCATTGATCCTGCTGTCCTCCAGTTGGTCGAAGATACCAGTCGGGAGAGCAGTCTGGTCATGATGAAGGCCAAGGGAGATCTAGACCTTCTCATTCCACGTGGGGGAGCTGGCTTGATCCAGGCAGTTGTAGAGCAAGCAATTGTCCCTGTGATTGAGACAGGAACAGGGATTGTCCACGTCTATGTCGATCAAGCGGCAGATTTAGACAAGGCTCTCAATATCATCCAGAATGCCAAGACCAGCCGACCATCCGTCTGTAATGCCATGGAAGTTCTCTTGGTGCATGAAGCTATTGCTGATGACTTTCTGCCACTAGTGAAGAAAGTCTTGGTAGAAGAGGCTCCGGTGCCAGTGGAACTGCGCTTGGATGCTCAGGCTCAACAAATCATTGCTGGGACACCAGCTTCTGAGACTGACTTTGATACGGAATTCTTGGATTATGTCATGGCTGTCAAGGTGGTTCCTTCTGTAGAAGAAGCGATTGCTCATATTGAAGCCCACAGTACCCATCATTCAGATGCCATTGTTTCTGAAGATCCAAGAGCTATTGAAGTCTTCAGCAACCAGGTGGACTCGGCAGCCGTTTATGTCAATGCCTCGACCCGCTTCACAGATGGCGGAGAGTTTGGCCTAGGCTGTGAGATGGGGATCTCGACCCAGAAGCTGCATGCGCGTGGTCCTATGGGATTGCGTGAGCTGACCAGCTATAAGTATCTGGTCACTGGAAATGGTCAAGTGAGGTAAGAGATGAAAGTAGCATTTATCGGACTTGGAAACATAGGCGCTAGTCTGGCCAAAGCAGTCGCAAAAGAAGTGGCTGCCACAGATTTACTTTTGGTCAATCGTTCCCCTCAAAAGGTGGAAGAATTCATCAGCAAGTATGGCGGCACAGCGTCTCATGTTCAACAGGCCTTTGAAGAGGCAGAGGTTATCTTCTTAGGCGTCAAACCCTACCAGATCTGCCCTTTACTAGAAGAGTACCAGGACATCTTGGGCCAACGTTCCAATCTCTTGTTGGTTTCCATGGCAGCAGGTCTGGATCTAGAGCAAATGGCAAGTGTGGTTAAAAATGATCGGGTGGGGCTCATTCGTATCATGCCCAATACGCCCGTAGCCATTGGTCAAGGTGTCATCAGTCTGGCCCGCTCCCAAGTAGTGACAGACCAGCAAGTAGCCCAAGTCAACCAGCTCTTAACAGGAGCAGGGGCCCTCTACGAAATCGAGGAAACATTAATGGATCCTGCAACGGCTGTCGCAGGCTGTGGTCCAGCCTTTGTCTATCAGATGATCGAAGCCATGGCAGATGCAGGAGTAAGCTTAGGGCTTACTCGAGAGCAAGCCTTGCAGATGGCTGCACAGACCTTCCAAGGCGCTAGTCAAATGGTCCTAGAGACAGGCGAGCACCCAGCCCGCTTGCGAGATGCAGTTTGTAGCCCAGGTGGCTCTACTATCGCAGGAGTCAATCGTCTGGAACAAGTTGGCTTACGGGGCGACATTATTGCAGGAGTGGAAGCAGCCTACAAACGTACCCAGGAAATGGGACAAGAGGCAGCGAAGAAATAGAAAAAAGATTGGTTTTTGGCCAATCTTTTTTACGTTAGAGCGATTCTATTTCTACCAAACCATTTTCGGTCAGACGATAGATTTTTTGGCAGACTTCTTTGAGGAAGGTCCGGTCATGGGAGACTGTAACTAGTCCGCCTGGGTAGTCTGCGAATAGGCGTCGAATTTCTGGTTGGGAAGTGGGGGAAAAATTGCGGGTAGGCTCGTCCAAGAGCAGAAACTGGGGACTTGTGAGTACTAGTTGCAGGAGAAAGAGTTTTCCTTGCTGGCCACCAGAAAGTTCTGAGATCGGATGGTGCATTTCCGAATAGGTAAAGTTGAGGGAGGCTAAATGCAATTGAATGGTGTTGATTTCTTCGCGATCGCCTGAATGCTGTAGAAATTGAACCGGTGTCTGAGTCAAAGGAAGGCCTTCAGTGTAATCTTGAGGCATATAGGCAGTACGGATGCTCTCATTCTTCTGTAAGATCTCCCATATCATTTTTAGGAAAGTGGATTTCCCTACACCGTTAGAACCGATAATCCCTATTTTGTCCTGCCCTTGAAGAGTGAGGGAGAGGTTCTTAATCAGGACCCGATCACCAATTGCGAGATCTTCCTGATCTAAGAGAAGGACTCGTTTTTGAGGAGACAAGGGAGTGAGGTGAGGAAAATGCAGATTGATGACTTCCTCATCATAGGGTTGGGGAGTCATAGATTGGAATACTCGCTCGTAGCGCTTTTCTTGTGAGAGGAGGGACTTCATTTTCTTTGCCAGGAGACGTCCGGCAGTGCTATCCTTGGTGTTTCGTAAGGAAGTTTCAACTTGCTGACGGACGCGGCGATGCTTCTCCATTGTTTTCTTATAGGTTCGTTGATCATTGGCAGCTTGCTGAGTCTGTTGCTTGAATTGTTGCTCCCTCTGGCTACTGTAGTCTTGATAGCCTAGGTGCTCCACAATCGTTTCAGCCTCCTTGCGGTGTTTGATCTGTCTTAGGTGGATGATCGTATCCGCCGTCTGCGTCAAAAAATCCTCATGATGGGAAATAAATAGGATTGTTTGGAGGCTCGTTTGGATCATCTGCTGGAGCCAGTCCAGGGTTTCCAAATCCAGATCATTTGAAGGTTCATCTAAAAATAACAATTCATGAGGACGACAAAGTTCGTGAAGCAGTTGGACTTTAAGGGCTTCTCCTCCAGATAGACTTCCAATAGCTTGGTCGCTTGTAAATCGGTTGCTATCAAACTGCAATTGATCAGCCAGTCTGTAGAGGGTGGCATAGTCTAGCTCGTCTTCTCCAAAAAAATATTCTTCCAATGTTTTTCCCTTCAATGCTTCCGGCAAAGTCTGGGGAATATAGGCATAGGAGTGAAAAGAAGTGGTGATTTCGCCTTCTATGGTCAGATAATCTGGTAGGGATTTTGGGGACATGAGGACTTGAAGTAAGGAAGATTTTCCATTTCCTTCTTCGCCAATAATGGCAACTTTTTCTCCTTCATGAATGGTTAGGGACAGATCGCGAACCAAATCTCGTAAATCTTTTGTATGGCGGATGGTGAGGTGGGATAGTTTTAGCATAAGATTCCTTTCTACTGGGACAAAAAACAGCTCTACCTATTTAGTAGAGCTGTATTCAAGTGGAACCCAAGCAGAAAAAGACCTAATATAGCCAACAAGAAGTTGGAGAATAGGCAAGAGGGTACACAAAAAGAGATAGAACAAGCAGTCCACTAAATAAAGTATCTTATTTAACGAAACTTAGTTGTTCATATCTCCTTACCTCCGAATGTGATTAGCTTTATTCTATTCCTTTCATTCCTTCTTGTCAAGGAAATCCTTACTTTACCCTCCCTTTTCTGCTCGGGCTTTGGTGCGAAATGTGGTATAATAAAGGTTATGCAAGCTAAACCGTCCTCTGCCTATGTGCATATTCCATTTTGTACCCAGATTTGTTATTATTGTGACTTTTCGAAGGTTTTTATCAAGAATCAGCCGGTCGATGCCTATCTGGAACACCTAATCCAGGAGACGCGGTCTTATGAGATTGGCAAACTCCGGACCCTCTACATCGGTGGTGGGACCCCGACAGCTCTATCTGCCCAGCAACTGGCCTATCTCTTGACAGAATTGCCCAAGGTCATGGACCTATCGGAGGTAGAGGAGTTTACCATCGAGGCCAATCCTGGAGATCTGGATCCAGATAAGATCGCAGTCCTCAAGGACTCTCAGGTCAATCGGGTCTCTCTGGGAGTCCAAACCTTTGATAATAAAATGCTGAAGAAGATTGGTCGGAGCCACCAGGAGCAGGATATCTATGACAATATCCGTCACCTCAAGCAGGCTGGCTTTAATAATATTTCGATCGACTTGATCTATGCTCTGCCCGGTCAGACCATGGACCAGGTCAAGGAAAATGTCGCTAAGGCGATCGATCTGGACATTCCCCACATGAGTCTCTATAGCTTGATTTTAGAGAACCACACGGTCTTTATGAATCGGATGAGACGGGGCAAGCTTCCTCTACCGAAAGAGGAGCTGGAAGCAGAGATGTTTGAGTACATCATTGAAGAGTTGGAAAAAGCAGGCTTTGAGCATTATGAGATTTCCAATTTCTCCAAGCCTGGTTTTGAAAGTCGCCACAATCTGGTCTACTGGGATAATGCAGAATACTATGGTCTAGGAGCAGGAGCTTCTGGCTATGTGGATGGGATTCGCTACAAGAATCACGGGCCTATCCGGCATTATCTAGAGGCGGTTGAGGCAGGTAAGGCTCGAATCACAGAGGAACACCTGACACTAGAAGAGAAGATGGAAGAGGAGTTGTTCCTCGGTCTACGGAAAAAAACCGGTGTGTCCAAGGCACGTTTTGAAGAAAAATTCGGTGTGTCCTTTGACCAACGCTATGGACAAGTGGTGGCCAGTCTAACGGAGCAGGGACTTTTGGTTCCAGATGACAAGCAAGTTCGGATGACCAAGAGAGGTTTGTTCCTTGGTGATACCGTAGCAGAGAAATTTATATTGGAGTAAACGATGGCTAAAATTTATCAGTATGACATGAAGGTTCCCTTTGATATGAGCGATGTGAATGGCTTTATCAAGATGCCACAGCTCATCCTCCTGTCCTTGCAGGTCTCAGGCATGCAGTCCATGGAGCTGGGGGTCAGTGACAGGGACTTGCTCGAGCAGCGCAATCTGGTCTGGATCATCACCGACTATGACATCACGGTTCATCGCCTACCGGTTTTTGATGAACTGATTACCATTGAGACTCAAGCCCTCGCCCACAATCGTCTCTTTTGCTACCGTTCCTTTGTCGTTAGAGACCAGAAGGGGGAAGCGATTGTCGAGATGGTGGCGACCTTCGTCTTGATGGATCGGGACAGCCGAAAAGTCCAATCTGTACCGGAGGAGATCACAGAGCCGTATGAGTCACCATTTGAGAAGAAGATCCGCCGTGGTCCACGCTATCCAGAGCTGAATGGGGCTATGGAGCAGGACTACCATGTGCGTTTCTATGATCTAGATATGAACGGCCATGTCAACAACAGCAAGTACTTGGACTGGGTCTTTGAAGTCATGGGAGCGGAATTCCTAACCCAGCATATCCCCAAACGGGTCCATCTCAAGTATGTCAAGGAAGTTTTGCCTGGAGGTATGATCACCTCTAGCGTCGAGCGGGAAGGGATGATCAGCAATCATGTCATCTCATCAGAAGGCCAAATCCACGCCCAAGCCCTCATCACTTGGGAAGAAATAGATAAGGAGACATTATGGAAAAACGAAGATTAAAACAGAAAAAAGAAGACTTGATGGAGGTTCAACGGCGGGTTGTTGCTTATGCTCGTCGTAAGAAAAATCCCCTCTATGTATTGGGAGATGGTTTCTTGACCTTAGTCGCAGCCTTTTATATCTTTATTGAAGAAGCAGTTCGCTTTGTCCGCTATCGGTTGAGTTTTGAAGCCTTTATGCGTTTTCTCAAGGAAGATGTTCGCTGGTATCGTGTTTGGATTCATTTGATTTTGGCCTTTATCCTGCCTGTTGTTGTCTTTTCTTTGAGTATCACCAGCCAATCGGGTAGCTTCTGGAGTAACTTCTTTGATAAGCTCTCCCAAGGTGTCCTCTTTAGTACGACTGTCAGCCTCGCAGCGACTTTAATGACAGATTTTATCGAGACCATGAAGCCTATCCAGGCAGGGAAAGAAAGCAATGAGGAAAAAGAGACTGGAGTCTATACCATTACCATTGATCAGGCTAAGATCGGTGGCTTGATGGTGACCATCGTCATCTTGATGATTTCATCCTTCCTCTTTACTCAGGCTGGAAAAGCAAGTATCAATTTCTTCGGTTTGGTCCTTCAATTTGCCTTATATGGGGCTTGTTTGCTTCTGTATGGAGCAGGAGGCCAGTTTCAGGATCAGGACAAAGTAGCAGAGGAAGCAAGTGAAAAAGGAGACCAAGAATCCCATGACTTATAAGGGTTATTTAATTGACTTAGATGGAACCATCTACAAGGGGAAAGAACGGATCCCAGCTGGGGAAGCCTTTGTTCACGAATTGCAAGAGCGTCAGATCCCCTATCTCTTTGTGACCAACAATACTACTCGGACACCGGAAATGGTTCAAGAGATGCTGGCAGGCCAGTTCAATATCGAAACGCCACTGGATACCATCTATACAGCGACACTAGCAACCATTGATTATATGGTGGACATGAATCTTGGGAAAACTGCCTATGTCATTGGAGATGTGGGCTTGAAACAGGCCATTGCTGAAGCAGGTTTCGTCGAAGATACGGTAAATCCATCCTATGTCGTGGTGGGTCTTGACTGGGAAGTGGACTATGAGAAATTCTCCATCGCGACTTTGGCTATTCAAAAGGGAGCCCATTTCATCGGGACAAATCCAGACCTCAATATCCCGACAGAGCGCGGAATGATGCCAGGGGCTGGTGCTCTAAATGCCCTGATTGAAGCGGCAACGCGCGTGAAGCCAACCTTTATCGGGAAGCCCAATGCCATCATCATGGATAAGGCCATCGCTCACCTAGGACTAGAGCGCGAAGAAGTGGTCATGGTGGGAGATAATTACCTGACCGACATCCGAGCAGGGATTGACAATGGCATCCCTACTTTGCTAGTGACCACTGGCTTTACCAAGCCAGAAGAAGTACCAGACCTGCCCTTGCCACCAACGCATGTCCTATCGAGCTTAGCGGAGTGGGATTTCGATGCGTGATCGGTTAAAAGTAACGGGCTTTGTCCTCTGGCTCTTAGCAACGGTGATTTTGGGGACCATTCTACTAGCCTGGTTGATCTATCCCATGGAGATTAGCTGGTTACGAATTCATAATCGGACCGGTTTGGCTCCAACAGTCATCCAGAAGAATTTTCAGATCCTTATGCAGTATTTGACCAGTCCTTTTACCTGGAAGCTGGACATGCCGGATTTTCCATCCTCTCCGGATGGTCTCCATCATTTTCAAGCAGTCAAATACCTCTTTCACCTGACCCAGGTCTTATTCCTGGTCTTGTTGCCAGTGGCTGTACGATTTATTCGAACAGTGATGCGTAAGGGCTACGCAAGCCTCTATCGCCCTTTATTTGGTGGGATGGTTCTCTTGCCGATCATCATAGGAGGAGTGACCCTCTTTATTGGTTTTGATCAATTCTTTACCCTCTTTCACCAAGTCCTCTTTGTCGGAGATGCTACCTGGCTCTTTGATCCTTATCGGGATCCGATTATTCTAGCTTTACCGGAGGACTATTTCCTACATGCCTTTCTGATTTTCTTTGTATTGTATGAAGGGGCTTTTGGATGGTGCTACGGGTGGAGTCGGAAAAGAAAAACAGTAGATTAGTGGAGTGAATGGATGAAACAGTTCAATCGATTTATAGATCCTAAAAAGGATTTGGGAAGCTTTTCAGGGATGGTTTGCCTCTATCTCTTGGTCATGGTCTTTGTCAGCATCATTTCGACCTTTGCCATTACCCTCTTTATGTATGGACGGTATGGGGTGGAGATGGCAGAGAAGCAGGAGGAAGTCGCTTCAATCATCAATGGAAATGGGATTAGCTACTTGATATCTGTCAGTATAGGTGTCCTCCTATTTGCCCTTTATCGGCAAGGATCCCTCTTTAAAGGAGATGTGAGACAAAAGGGACGCAAGATGACCTGGCAGACTTTCTTAGTGTTTATTGCCTTCTTGGGGTTTGCCCAATTGGCTTCTAGTGCCTTATCACAGCTCTTAGACCACATGATGGAAACCCTGGGATTTTTCAAGCCTCAAGAGGACATGTCTGAACAACTCAGCCAATCTTGGAGTCTCTTACTCTATGCGACCCTGATTGGTCCCATCACTGAGGAATTGGTATTCCGGGCCGCTGGACTGAGAGCCTTAGAAAAGTATGGAAAAGTCTTTGCAATCGTCATGACAGCCTTGGCTTTTGGAATGTTCCATGCCAATTTTGATCAGTTGTTCTTTGCGACGATTATCGGCTTTGGCTTTGGCTACTTGACCTTCGAGTATTCGATCTGGTGGGCCATTTTCTATCATATCTTTAACAACCTGGTCCTCTCTCAAGGGCTTCATTACCTCGGTACGCATGTCAATATGAATGTAGCCGAGTGGGTTCAAATTCTAGTCTTTTTAGGTGGAACCATCGCCTTTACCATCGTCTTGATTTTAAAGAGAAAAGCTATTTTTCACTACATACAAGAAAACCGACCAGCACCAGGCGTCTTCCAAAGAAGCATGTATTCCTTCTGGTTCTGGGTCTTGGTCCTCGGGACAACCCTTATGTCCTTACTTCCTTACCTAAGAGGCTATTAATATCAAGAGGGATCGTGTTAGATCTCTCTCAAATTGAATATAAAATCTTCTGAAAAACTTTCCTTAGGTGAGTACGGACGTCAGCGAACTTCGAAGAAGTTCCATGACTAATTATTGAGCCTAAGGTCTCAATAATTCCGATGCCTGAAACAATTACGTTTCAGGCATTTTTCTCACAGCGGAAAGTTTTTGATCCTCTTAAATGAATAAAAGATTCAATTTTTTTATAAACATCTAACTGTCTTATGTAAAATAATAGTTTGTTTCCATTCATGAAAGGATTATTTTATATCCCTCTTTTTGCTATAATAGAGGTAGTAGAAGTGATGGTAAGCGATTAGGTTGATTGGGAATTGCTTGCTGCATCACAGCTTGGTCTAGATCTACTAAGAAGGATTCGAAAGAAATTGTCAATGAAATAAGGAGATTTATGGTTAAAGATTATAGAGAACTCAGAAAGCGTTACAATATTCCAGTGATCGTCCTATTGGTCATTCTAGCCCTACCATTTTTGTATATTGTGCACGTAACCCAAAGTAAAAATATTGCAACCATTTGTTTTTTGATTTACCTAATGATGGAGCTGGTTCTAGCTATCATTAAAGATACTCTTTTAATCAAAAAGTTGTATAATCTCATCTATGAGGATATCAATCTAGACCTGATGGCAAGCTATATTCTGACTCAAAAAAGAAAGAGTATCAAAACGATTAAGGTGAGAGTACTGATTGCCATACTTTTCTACTATTATCGGATTGGTGACTTTGGATCTATTGAAGCAGTTGCAAAGGAACTCAAACAGAATCAGAAGTTTACAGATGTTGAACAAGTAACATTAAATGAAATTCTACTGAATGCGAACCTATTTTCAAGGCTGGATTTGAAGGAAGATGAGTTTGAGGAGTTACTAGCTAACTATTTAGCAGATGATGAATCGCTCAAGATGGCTTACAGAGCCCGCTACGATATTCTGGTCAAAAAAGAAGCTAATGATGCCATCTTAAAGGAAGTAAAAACTACCAAATTCTCTCAATTGGAATCCATCTACCTAAGGGCAGTCAATGAGTACCTCAAAGGGAATAGAAATAAGGCAAGGGAGCTATTTGCTACCATTGCGAAAGAAGATGAGAGACTCTATCTGGTCAGAATGGCTCAGGCCTATCTAGGTAGTGAAAACTCAGGAGGAAAGAGTGTTTCGCTTGATGCAAGACAAGAAGAAGTCACTGTAAAACTATTGCGTTTGAAGCTGGTAGAAGAGGAGCCGGTCAAACGAGATATAGCAGCTAAATCTAATAAAGGTCTTGCTTTTTTCAGAGGCTGGAAAATCGCTCTTCTTTTAATCCCACCATTTTTAATGTATGCGATAATTTTAAGCATCCTAGCAGTCCTCAAAAAAATAGGGTCGTTCCTTCCCAAAAAATTTAAAATGGGGTTGCTTTTATTAATTCCTGTAGCAATGATCATATTCTATATCAAACAAGAACAAGAATTGAATGCTATTAAAGATGGCAGGTATTATCTAGTGGTTAAGAGTAAATCATCTAATACAGCTTCTATAGATAAGTCGACTTGGGTAGAGTTTTCTGGGGATTATATTATTCTCAAAGAAGGAAATACAACGACTACTATTCTGTATAATAGTGAGGATCGAAGTTTTGAAAAAGATGGAATAATTTATAGGTTTACTGATGACCATGGAGACTTATCCATCAGTGACATGGTTTCACACGAGTCCGTGTCATATGTCAGTACAGAGAGTTCAATGTTCCCTAAATCTGAAAAAGGAAAGTAATTGTTCAAGATTGAAATGCTTTGTCCATTTTTTAGAGTAGATGCATTTTTAGGGTGTTAGTAGAGGTAGAGGTGGAAAGTGAAGATTAGCAGAAAAACGTTCTTACGAAGTTTAGGGGTACTTATAGGGATTGGACTCTTGGTAAGCATCAGTTTTTATACCTATCAAGGATATTTAACGAAGAAATATTCAGGATTTCTATATTACACTGGAAAAGCGAAAATTGACTCTTACGAGTTTATTGCAGATGGTCAAGGTGTTATTGTTCATTGGGACCCTGTTGAGTCTGAGAAAAAGGAGTTGCATAAGTATAATGAGTACTTGATCACGGAGTGGCGTAATCCAACATCCCGACACTATGTTCTCAGAGATAATATGAAATTGCCAAAACATCCTTCCGACATCCATGAAACTGTCAGAAAGGATGCTTATTGGACCCTGTCCATGTATAAAGTGGAGGGAAATCGTCTGAAAGAAGAACCTGAGATTGATTTACTTGCTACGGTTGATCAGTATAAAAAAGGCTATATTTCAAATGATCTTGGTCCTGTCTTTTCGTATAAAGGAAAAGATTATTTAACGCTTTATGTGAGACCATTAAAAGAATGGAAAAATGAAAAGAAAGTATTTTTAAACCTTCAAACCAGAAAAGTTGAAGAAGTCGTAGCGCTTGAATCGATGGAAGATCCATTGCCACAAACTGAAGTAAATGTTAAAGATTTTTCAGAGCTTGGTATTAAAGATTCCATTTTAGATATCAACCAATTTGTGGTTGAGAAAAAGACGTTAAAAACTTCTCCTATCAGCAAAGATAGAAAAGCAATGTCTATTCTAGAAAAAGAAAATTCAACTATCATTGTTTTGAACAATA
Source organism: Streptococcaceae bacterium (assembly GCA_902363395.1). Classification (GTDB taxonomy): domain Bacteria; phylum Bacillota; class Bacilli; order Lactobacillales; family Streptococcaceae; genus Streptococcus. The sequence goes on along the minus strand of CABIZZ010000001.1, from coordinate 1,158,213 downwards.
TGAATACGATTGATTTTGGTCCGCGACTTGTTTCGGTGTATCCACTATTTTATCCTAAAGGATATAGCCCAACCGAATATCTGTATATTCCAAAAGAACTTTCAGTAGATGGTCAGGACCATGATACTAAAAATAAACAAGAGTTTGATCAGTACTATGATATTGATAAAGCTAAACAATTGTATCATCTCACTGATTGATTGAACTAGGCTGGCTGTCTCGTGGGAATTCCAGTTGGGATTCTTTCATTTTGGAACTTTAGAAAGCATACGATTTAAAATGAATACTATGATATAACAATATAAAGAGGGGCATTGCTCCTCTTTTTTGCTATAATAGAGAGTATGAATAACTTGATTAAATCCAAGCTCGAGCTCTTGCCGACGAGTCCGGGCTGTTACATTCACAAAGACAAGAACGGTACCATCATCTATGTGGGGAAGGCCAAAAATCTTCGCAATCGGGTGCGGTCCTATTTCAGAGGGAGCCACGATACCAAGACGGAAGCCCTGGTATCTGAGATTGTGGATTTTGAGTTTATCGTTACCGAGTCCAATATTGAGGCCTTGCTTCTTGAGATCAACCTGATCAAGGAGAACAAGCCCAAGTACAATATCATGCTCAAGGACGACAAGTCCTATCCCTTCATCAAGATTACCAATGAGCGCTATCCGCGCCTCATCATCACGCGCCAGGTCAAAAAGGATGGTGGTCTCTATTTTGGTCCCTATCCGGATGTGGGAGCGGCCAATGAGATCAAGCGGCTTTTGGATCGGATTTTCCCATTCCGCAAGTGTACCAATCCGCCTTCCAAGGTCTGCTTTTACTATCATCTAGGGCAGTGCATGGCCCATACAGTCTGCCACAAGGACGAGGCCTATTTTAAGGGCATGGCCCAGGAGGTTTCTGATTTCCTTAAGGGGCAGGATGATAAGATTATCGATGAGCTCAAGCTCAAGATGACTACCGCTGCGCAGAACATGGAATTCGAGCGGGCGGCCGAGTATCGTGATTTGATCCAGGCTATTGGGACCCTACGGACCAAACAGCGGGTCATGGCCAAGGATTTGCAGAACCGGGATGTCTTTGGCTACTACGTAGACAAGGGCTGGATGTGTGTGCAGGTCTTCTTTGTTCGTCAAGGCAAGCTGATCGAGCGTGACGTCAATCTCTTCCCTTACTACAATGATCCGGACGAGGATTTCTTGACCTATGTGGGACAGTTTTACCAGGAGAAATCCCACCTGATCCCCAATGAAATCCTGATTCCTCAGGATATTGATGAGGAAGCGGTCAAGGTCCTAGTGGATACCAAGGTCCTCAAGCCCCAGCGTGGGGAGAAGAAGCAGTTGGTCAATCTGGCCATCAAGAATGCGCGTGTCAGTCTGGAGCAGAAGTTTAATCTCCTTGAAAAATCCATGGAAAAGACCCAAGGTGCTATTGAAAACCTTGGAAAACTTCTGCAAATTCCAACTCCTGTGCGCATTGAGTCTTTTGATAACTCCAACATCATGGGGACCAGTCCGGTCTCTGCCATGGTGGTCTTTGTCAATGGGAAGCCAAGCAAAAAGGACTACCGCAAGTACAAGATCAAGACTGTCGTCGGGCCAGATGACTATGCTAGCATGCGGGAAGTCATTCGCAGACGCTATAGCCGGGTTATGCGGGATGGCCTGACGCCACCAGATCTGATCGTTATCGATGGGGGTCAGGGGCAGGTCAATATTGCTAAGCAAGTCATCCAAGATGAGTTGGGGTTGGATATTCCCATCGCAGGCCTGCAAAAGAATGACAAGCACCAAACCCATGAATTGCTCTTTGGGGATCCTCTCCAAGTCATTGAACTCTCACGGACTTCGCAGGAATTTTTCCTTCTCCAGCGGATCCAGGATGAAGTCCACCGTTTCGCCATCACCTTCCACCGCCAGCTACGGTCCAAGAATTCCTTCTCCTCTCAGCTGGACGGCATCGAAGGCTTGGGACCAAAACGTAAGCAGTTACTGATGAAACACTTCAAGTCACTGACCAAGATCAAAGAAGCCACTGTGGATGAGATCGTCACGGTCGGCATCCCACGAGCAGTAGCGGAGGCGGTGCAAGTCAAGCTCCATCAAGGAAAGCAGGAAGAAGCAAGTCCCTTGATGGAAGTGGCGGAGTCCTCCCAAGGATTTGAGTAATTGCACCATCCATTTTCATGGATGGTTTTCACTTTTTGTACTCGTTTTTGTTATACTTAAGGCACACAGATTTTTCAATCCATAAAGGAGTAGTTATGAACCATCGAATCGCTATTTTATCTGATATTCACGGAGATACGACAGCCCTGGAGGCAGTGATTGCGGATGCGCGTGCTCTAGGCGCGACGGAATACTGGCTTTTAGGGGACATTTTGCTACCGGGACCTGGACGAGAGGACCTTTTTGACTTGCTGGATGCGATTCCGATTACAGCGGCTGTTCGAGGAAATTGGGACGATTGTGTTCTAGAGGCCTTGGATGGCGAGTACGGACTTGAGGATCCGCAGGAGATCCAGCTTCTTCGTCTCACTCAGTACCTCATGGAAGGACTAGATCCTAAGCGGATCGATTGGCTTCGCTCGCTTCCACTAGTGGAGAAGAAGGAGGTCAATGGCATTCGCTTTTCACTAAGCCACAACTTGCCAGAAAAGAATTATGGTGGGGACTTGCGTCCAGCTAATGCGACGGATAACTTTGATCAATTGCTGGATGATCAGACAGATATGGCCATCTACGGGCATGTCCACAAGCAGTTGCTTCGCTATGGCAGTCAGGGCCAGCAGATTCTTAATCCAGGGACTATTGGCATGCCATATTTCGACTGGGAACCAATTCAAAACCACAGGGCCCAGTATGCTCTGATCGATGTCGAGGCAGATGGGGTGACCAACCTGCACTTTCGGAAGGTGGCCTACGACTATGAAGCAGAGCTCCAAGATGCTAAGGACAAGGGCCTTCCCTTTATTGAGATGTACGAAGAACTGAGACGCGAGGATAACTATCGGGGCCATAACAACGAGCTTCTAACTTCCTTGATTGAACAACACGACTATCTAAAGGAGGCTAATGCTTTCCTTCAGTCTATAAAAACACATAAGGGGTAAGTAATAAAGAAATGGGATTAACTGTTGATCAGCATAGAGAGCTTGTGGTAAATGATATCCGACAAGCCCTTCAACATGTTTTTGGTGAGCATTTCGAAATTGTAGATATAGAAACGACGGCCCGGAGTGCTTATGGTCCGACATTTATTCTTGAGGTTCATCTTGAAGTATATAAGACAACAATAAATATGTTGGTTGAAGGTAACGATGTATCACTCCTCTGGGGTCCTGAAAGATTCGGGATGGAGTTTTTGTATGATCGAGATCGTTTTCGGGATAGCTTCGGAAAGATCAAAGCTTATCTGGATCAACCTGGCCTTATGTTTTCTGAAACACTGACTCCTGATAATCTCTTAAAAAAGCGTTTCCTCCTTAAAAGAATGATAGAATCGACCTTTGAGGGAATAGCAATAATAGACTTCTGGAGAAGCCCCTTCGAAAAGAATGAACCCTTTAGGGTTGTCTTTACTTGTTTGTTGCCTCATTATCCAGCTTTTTTTAGCTTTGAGATAGCGGGTCAGCAGTTTGTCCTTGAAGAGATAGCCCCAGCAATGTCTGGGATAGAAAGACAAGACTTCCCATTTCCTCAACCTATTGATCTAACTGTTTCCAATATGACTTCTTTCTTGGATTGGTTTAAAGATAGTCTAGAAGGGAATACTTCCACTGATACGTTTTCTGCTTTAACACTCCCCCTTGATCCTGCTACAGTTGAAGAAAAAGTTTCCCAAGCACAAGAGATAATCCGATCGACGTTTACAAAGGATGTTTCCTTTATGGAAGCGAACAAACTGGTCAAGTCTAATAGTTTTTATGGCGTTGATTTTTCAGTTCTTTCTGAATATTATGATGCGAGCTTTTCAATTAGCTTGGTTGGACGACACTTTGCTCTTCGTGTTATGAAGCCGGATAAGGCCGACAAGAAAGACAATTGGATGATCAATGGCTTTCCTTATCTGTTGACGGAGGAAAATCTTAGCAAAGTCATCAAGGAAGCAGAGGCCTATTTTGCCAGACAGCTAGAACCAGTTGAAAAGAACGTATGGTCAACTAAAAGTAATAGTGAAGTAAAACCAAGCACCCCAGCTCCAGTAGAAGTAGACCAAGCTAAGGAGAAAGAAGAGGCACTCAAAAAAGAGTATTTAGGATTGAGAAAACTATGGAAAGTCCAGATCCTGATTTTCTGTCTGTTGATGATTGCCGTCTTCGCCCTAGAAGTGTATATTGGGGGAGCTGGTTATAAGGCCTTTAAGATGAAAATTAAGTATAGTTGGATTTCTGTCCATAGTTTTTCTTTTCTCTTTCTGACCTTGTATGCATTGTTGACCCTCTTCCCGACTCAAAAGAGAATCTATGAGCTCTTACCTCAAAACCCTAGTTGGAAATCTCTTTCGACCAAGAAAGTTCGTATGCCTAAGAAGGAAACTGGCTGGACCTCTTTAGTGATCCTGATCATGGTTCTTCTGGGGACGCTTGATTTCCTCAGTCGCAAGCCAGAACCAAAGTTTGAAAATCCGTTGAACTATCAAGAAATCGACAAGCTCTATGAGGAAGAAAGAAATTCTCGCTACGACGATATTATCAACAAAATCCAAGACTCTAGTGGTCAGTTCTTTGAAAAAGAAAGTCCTGCATCAGAATGATCTGATCTCGTAGAAGGGCCAGGAGCCTAGTTGAAAAGGAAACCGACTCTTCAATGAAAAAACTCTGCAAGCTCTTTCATTTTGTGTTAAAATAGAGGTAATAGAATTAGAAAAGGAAGTTGACTATGAAATTCCTAGAACTCAACAAAAAACGTCATGCGATCAAGCATTTTACAGATCAGCCGGTCGATCCAAAGGATGTACGGACAGCTATTGAAATTGCGACCTTGGCTCCAAGTGCGCACAATAGCCAACCATGGAAATTCGTGGTCGTTCGTCAGAAAAATGCGGAATTGGCTAAACTAGCCTATGGTGGGAACTATGACCAAGTCATGGAAGCACCTGTGACCATCGCTCTCTTTACAGATACCGATTTGCAACGTCGGGCTCGGAAGATTGCGCGTGTCGGTGGGGTCAAGAACTTCACAGAGGAGCAGTTGCAATACTTCATGCAAAACCTTCCTGCAGAATATGCTCGCTACAATGAACAACAGATTAGCGATTACTTGGCTTTGAATGCTGGATTGGTCGCAATGAACTTGGTATTGGCCTTGACGGACCAAGGAATCGGCTCAAACATCATCCTTGGCTTTGACAAATCAAAAGTCAATGAAGTCTTGGAAATCGAAGAGCGTTTCCGTCCAGAACTCTTGATCACAGTCGGTTACGCAGCGGAGAAGGTAGAACCTAGCTACCGCTTGCCAGTAGACGAAATCATTGAAAAACGCTAATAGAAACTGAAAGAACCGGATGGTCTCGTCTCTACGATACAAGTCCGGTTTTCTAGAATCCTTTGGCAGTCGCTGAAGGGATTCTATAGGATTCAATTTAAATCGAAATAACGGAGGAATGCATGACAACAATTGACTTTAAAGCAGAAGTAGAAAAACGTCGCGAAGAAATGATGGCTGACCTTTTCAGTCTCTTGGAAATCAACTCAGAACGGGATGACAGCCAGGCGGATGCGACTCACCCTTACGGACCTGGACCAGTCAAAGCTCTTGAAAAATTCTTGGAAATTGCTGAGCGTGATGGCTACGAAACAACCAACGTGGACAACTATGCTGGACACTTCACCTTTGGACAAGGGGAAGAAGAGCTCGGAATCTTTGCCCATATGGACGTGGTACCTGCAGGTAGTGGCTGGAATACAGACCCTTATAAACCTGAGATTATCGACGGCAAGCTTTATGCGCGTGGTTCATCAGATGACAAGGGGCCTACAGTAGCTTGTTACTACGGTTTGAAGATTATTAAGGATCTGGGATTACCAGTTTCTAAGCGTGTGCGCTTCGTTGTCGGTACAGATGAAGAGTCTGGCTGGGGCGATATGGACTACTATTTCAAACACGTCGGACTTCCTGATCCAGACTTTGGTTTTTCACCAGATGCGGAGTTCCCAATCATTAACGGAGAAAAAGGAAACATCACCGAGTACCTCCACTTCGGTGGCCAAAACACAGGTCAAGCGCATCTTCATAGCTTCACAGGTGGCCTTCGTGAAAACATGGTACCAGAGTCAGCGACAGCAGTCGTTTCTGGGCAATTACCAGATCTAGCTGGTCTCTTGGAGGCCTTTGCCAATGACCACCAACTTCGTTACGAAGTGGTAACAAAGGATGACGGTAAATTTAAAGTTACCATTATCGGGAAATCTGCCCACGGCTCTACTCCAGAAGCTGGGATCAATGGAGCAACCTATTTGGCTCTCTTTTTGAATCAGTTTGACTTCGGTGGAGATGCCAAAGCATACTTGCAAGTGTCAGCATCTCTTCTTCATGAGGACTTTGCTGGTGAGAAACTTGGCATTGCCCATGTGGATGAAAAGATGGGGGCTCTCAGCGTTAATGCGGGTGTCTTCAACTTCGACGAAAACAGCTCAGATAACACCATCGCCTTGAACATTCGTTACCCTAAAGGAACAGATCCAGAAACCATCAAGGCTGGTCTTGGAAAAGTAGAAGGAGTGGCGTCCGTTAGCTTGTCTGCCCACGGCCACACCCCTCACTATGTTCCAATGGAAGATGAATTGGTCTCAACGCTTTTGCGTGTCTATGAAAAACAAACCGGACTGAAAGGTCATGAGCAAGTAATCGGTGGCGGAACCTTTGGTCGTCTATTGAAACGTGGGGTTGCCTTCGGTGCCATGTTCCCAGACTATGTGAACACCATGCACCAAGCCAATGAATTTGCGGATGTAGAAGATCTCTACCGTGCAGCTGCAATCTACGCAGAAGCCATCTACGAACTCATCAAATAAGACTCTACTCAGTCGGCACTTGCTGGCTGAGTTTTTGCTTAATGGAGGAGAAATGGATCAACTAAAGCTGATCAAAGAGGCCATTATGGCCGATCCACAAAACAAAGACTATACGGATAAAGGGATCGAGCCCTTATTTGCAGCACCAAAGACTGCTCGGATCAATATTATTGGCCAAGCGCCTGGTCTCAAGACCCAAGAAGCAGGTCTCTATTGGAAGGACAAGAGTGGAGACCGTCTAAGGGAGTGGTTAGGAGTCGATGAAGAAACCTTCTATCATTCGGGTCTATTTGCGGTCATTCCCATGGACTTTTATTTTCCAGGGCATGGCAAGTCAGGGGACCTGCCACCTCGCAAAGGCTTTGCGGAAAAGTGGCACCCACAACTCCTCAAGGAGTGTCCGGATATAGAGTTGACCCTCTTGATTGGCCAGTACGCCCAAGCCTACTATCTCCATGAGAAGGTTAGTGGCAAGGTGACAGAACGGGTGCGTCGGTTCAAGGACTATCTGCCAGATTATTTCCCTCTGGTCCATCCTTCACCTCGCAACCAGATCTGGATGGCCAAGAACCCCTGGTTTGAGACAGAAGTAGTTCCCGATCTCCAGGCTCGGGTTCAGCAGATTTTAAGAGAGTACAAAAAGAATAATGAGTGATAACCACAATAGGAGGTATTGCCATGGATGCATATCAAAAAGTCAAAGACAAACTAGATGAACTCGGGATTGAATTTGATGTGGTGGAACATACTCCAGCATTTACTACTGAGCAGGCCGATTCTTATATTGAAGGTCTCGAAGGGGTCCGGACAAAGAGCATGTTTTTGACCAACAAAAAGAAAACCCAGTACTATCTGCTCATCATGGATGATCAGAAATCTTTAGATATGGATGACTTCAAAGAGCAAGTAGGAGCCAATCGGATCCGCATGGCTTCAGCTGAATCGCTAGCTGAAAAAATGCAATTACCAGCAGGGACGGTATCCCCATTTGGCTTGTTAAACAATGAAGAAAAAGATATTCTCGTCTATTTCGATCAGGACATTGTATCAGAAGAGATCATGACCTTCCATCCGAACACCAATGAAAAGACCATCTTTATCAAAACCAAAGACCTATTCCGCTTTTTAGAGTCCATTGACTTTAACTATGAAATACTAACCTTGCCATAGTGGCCTCAAAAAGGAGAAATCATGAAAGAAATTCCATTTAATGACTTTGTAGCAAAGTACCAGGCAGGAGAAATCCAAGTCCTCGATGTCCGTGAGCAAGAGGAATATGATGCCCTTCATCTGGACGGAGTGACCTTGCTTCCCTTATCAGTGTTGGCAGAACGGTACGCAGAACTAGACAGGGAGCAAGCCTATTATGTCATCTGCAAGTCTGGTCGACGCTCGGCCCGTGCCTGCCAATTTTTGGAAGAAGAGGGCTATGATGTAACCAACGTCCAAGGTGGCATGGATGCATTTGACTAGTTGGGAAATCCCAGCTAGTGAATGCCAGTAGAACATTGAATTCTAGCGAAAATTTTTATATAATATATCTGTATTTTATTTTATAAGGAGATTATTTTATGATCAAACAGGATTGGCTTGATTACTTTGAAGCTGTGAACGGTCGTTCAGCAACTGAAGCAGAGATCGCTCAAGCATTGGCTGCTGGTGAGTTCCAAGAAGAACAAGTAGCCCAAGAGGCTTCACAATTTGTAGGGGCTCCAGTAGCTCCAGAGCAAGCAAATGCTGGCTTTGTTGCTGCTCCAGCTGCACCAGAAGAAGTGACTTCACAGTACGTTGCTGCGCCAGAAGCACCAGTTCAAGAAGCGCCACAATTCACTGCTGCGCCAGAAGCACCAGTGCAAGAAGCGCCACAATTCACTGCTGCACCAGAAGCGCCTGTGCAAGAAGCGCCACAATATACTGCTGCGCCAGAAGCACCAGTTCAAGAAGCGCCACAATTCAATGCTGCACCAGAAGCACCAGTCTTTGGTGCTCAACCAAACGGCTTCCAACAAGCGCCTCAACAACAGCCACAACCAGGATTTGGTCAACCTGCTTCAGGTCAAGCTCCAGGTCAAGTATTCCAACAAGCCCCTTATCCAGGTCAACCTCAACCAGGTCAAGCCTATTATGCACAACCTGCTCAACCAAACGCCTTTGGTCAAGCGATGAAAGGATTCTGGTCATGGATCGTTTCTGCTTTGGCTCGCCCAACAGTAGAAAACCAACCAAAAATCTTGAATGGTATCCTTCATTATGTGTTAACAGCTTTCATCCTTAGCCTCTCACTTTTCTTCGTGGCGAGTGCCTTCCCTTACGCTCAAGTAGGATTTACGGCTTACTTATTGATTGTCATTGTAACTTTCTTTACACTTTATACTATTCAATTGACTGGTTTCTTGGTTCGTCACCTTGTCTTGCAAGACAAAGAGTACACCTACAAACGTTCATTCGATGAGTTTGGTCGCTTGTCTATCTATGCCTTGCCTGCATCTCTCATTGTCTTGATTCTTTCTCTAGTCAAGTACTTTGAAGGATTTAGCTTCCTTCTATCTTTGATCTTTGTTCTCTACTTCTTAGGCTTGCTCTACACTGTTTACCAAGGTTTGAACAGAACAAAATTCAAGGCAGACAAATTCTTGTTGCTCCTTGCTTCTGCAGCAGTCATTCTTGTCATCTTCACCATTGTTGGCATGATTGACAGACGCATTTTAGAACAAGTATCCTTCTATGTCGCTTCCTTCTTCTAATTAGATAGGGAAACGGTCATAATATCTTGTTCAACAACTATCGGATAAAAATAATTTAGGTTTTAGGAGAACATACCGATGAACAAAAAATGGGTAGAATTATTTGAAAAAGTAATCGGTCGCAAACCTACTCCTGAAGAATTCATTGCCGGAAGAGATTCCGGCTTTGATTTTAAGGCAATCAAATCGATTGCTGGAGTAGCTACCGACCAACTGGCATCAGAAGTGCCAGGACTAGGAGAGCAAGAAGCGGTAGAAGCAGTTGTAAATCCACTCCAACAGGCCTGGGAAGAGCGTTTCGTCGCCCTCTATGGACGTGCGCCATTTCCAGAAGAGATTGAATCAGCTCGTAGCCAGAACTTTGAAATCGTAGAAGGACCTGCTCCAACGATTCACTTGGATGAGACCAATCAAACAACACAGATCTTCGCACCAGTGGAGAGCTCATCAGAAGCTCCACAAAGCCAGTCCCAGCTAGCGCCAGCCGAAGCGCCAGAGCAAGAAGAAGCTGGCAAGAAAGTCAAGAAAAAGAAAGAGAAGAAAGTCAAAAAAGAGAAAAAGGGCAAGAAAAAGAAAGTTTTCCTCTTTAGTATTTTGGCTTTGTTGGTCTTGGTCTTGTCTGGACTAGGCTATTACTTCTCAATAACTACGGGCCCACAGGTGACAGTGGACAAATTGGTCACAGCCATTGAACAAAAGGATTACCGGGAAGTGGCTAGCATCCTATCAAGTGACAAGGATAAGTGGACCAAGGAAGAGGCTCAAGGCTTGCTTGACTACATGACTGCTCAGAAGATCGATGTGATTTACGAATTAGATCATATCGCCCAATCTTCAAAAACAGGTATTGTCAAGGACAAAAAACAGAATCTGTTGATCGGAATCGAGAAGGCAGATAAGAAATTCGGTATCTTCCAAGAATACCGCATCGCAACTTATCCAATTGAAGTCACAGCAACTACGAATCTAGACGATGCCAAGCTTAAGACCAGCGAAAAAGACACGACAGTGCTCAAGAAGAACCAAACGACCAAACTTGGAAAGGTTCACTTTGCACCACGAGACATGCAACTGGACGGGAAGACCGAAGTTGGAAAGATCTCTAGTGAGGTCAAGCTAGATCCAGCTCAAGCTTCTAAGAATAAGCTGGACTTGACCTTCAATTCCGAAAAACGTCTTCTGGAAGTTGAATTCCCAGAGGAAGTCAGCAATCCAACGGATATCAAGGTAGCCGTGAATGGCAAGGAAGTCGGCACAAGTACCTTATTTGAAGTCGACGTCGTAGCCCATCAAGAAATCGAGGTCCATGCAGTCTTTAGTCTCAACAATGAGACCTATACAACTGAAAAGACCAAGGTTACGATTGGTGAAACTCCTGATGACGATGAAGTCATCACCTTGAAGCTTTCTAAGGATGTGGCTAAACGATTGAAAGATGCAGAAACAGCTCGTAAAGCCAAGGAAGAAGAAGCCAAGAAGGCAGAAGAGAAGAAAACTGCTATCACCTCCTTCCTCCAAGACTACCGGACAGAAGTCTTCTCTTCTGTCTCAAGTAGATCCAACACCTACTCTAAGTACTATGACACTTCAAGTGACGCCTACAAGGAAATGGTGGAGTGGACAACGGGTGGAGGTGTCAAGAAGGCTGAAATCGACTACTATACACCAGGTGTTTTCAACGTTCTCAGCGTTACCGAAGAGAACGGAATGATCATCGTGAAAACCCACGAAGAATATACTGTACACTATGTGACCAGCCGAAAAGATAGCCAGGCTAGCAAGGACAAGACCTATACTTTAAAACCAGTAGGGGATACTTACGTGATTACGGCTATCGCGGTCACAGCTGATAATTAGGAGTTTAATGATGAAATTAAGCATGACAAAATGGACGCTAGCTAGCCTGGTTCTTTTGAGCCTAGGCGCTTGTGGCCAACAAAAGGAGTCAAAGAGTTCGACGCCAAAAGAGCCTGCTTCTAGTAAGCAAGTCGCTCAGTCGTCAGACAGCAAAGAAACCAGTGCTTCTGAAGCAACTTCATCTGACGATAGCGACAAGTCAACGAAGAAGGCTGGCGAAGTCACGGTGGACCAAGGCGTTTCCTTCAATGGTTCTTACTACAGTGTTCAAGGGAAGTCTGGAGATATCGTCATCGCCAACAAGCACTATCCCTTAGCAGCAGACTACAATCCAGGTGAGGATCCAACAGCTGTTGCGGCCTTGCACGAGTTGATCGCAGCCATGCAGGCAGAAGGCTATGCTATCAGCGATCAATACAGTGGTTTCCGCAGTTATGAGACCCAGGTTGATCTTTACCAAAGCTATGTCAATAAAGACGGAGCAGCTGCAGCAGATCGCTACTCAGCTCGTCCTGGCTATAGTGAGCACCAGACAGGTCTAGCATTTGACCTCATCGATACTAGTGGCAATCTGGTCCAAGAAGCAGGTGCAAGCAAATGGTTGCTCAAGAATGCTGCCAAGTATGGATTTATCGTCCGCTATCAAGAAGGAAAAGAAGCGAGCACAGGCTACATGCCTGAAAGTTGGCACCTTCGCTATATCGGAGAAGATGCAAAAGATGTCGCAGCATCAGGAAAAAGCCTAGAAGAATACTTCAACTTTACCGGTGGCGACTACGAATAATAAGAAAACCGCTCTTTCAGGAAGCCTGAAGGAGCGGTATTTTTGTGCTAAGAATGATAAGAAAAAACCACTGCCAAGTGGAAGTGGTTTTGATTGGTTTCTTATTTGAGACCGTATTTTTTGTTGAAACGATCCACACGTCCATCTGCTTGAGTGAACTTTTGACGTCCAGTGTAGAATGGGTGTGAGTCTGATGAAATTTCAACACGAATCAATGGGTAAGTTTCACCTTCGAATTCAACAGTCTCGTTAGAGTACTTAGTTGAACCACTAAGGAACTTATAACCAGTAGTAGTGTCCATGAAGACAACAGGGCGATATTCTGGATGGATATCTTTTTTCATTTTGCAATAATTCCTTTCTGCCATGGTCTCTTTCCGAGCCATAGATTGTTACTAAGCTAGTGTATCAAAAACAAGAGAGTTTGGCAAGGATTTTTACCAAATTTTTCGCATTTTATAAAGAAAAAAGTGGGAGAAGCTCATCCTATCAGACAAGCTTTTCCCACCCTGACTAACAGTCTTAGAAAGGAAATGTTAGCCATGCAAGATTAATAGAAATCTTTTATTCTTGACCAGGTTCAGTAGTTGGCTGTTCTGGTTGTTGAGGTTGCCAAGGTTGTTGAGGCGCTTGTTGGAACCCTTGTTGCGGCTGTTGAGGCGCTTGTTGGAACCCTGGCTGAGGCTGTTGAGGCGCTTGTTGGAAACCTTGTTGAGGTTGTTGAGGCGCTTGTTGGAACCCTGGCTGAGGCTGTTGAGGCGCTTGTTGGAAACCAGGTTGCGGTTGTTGAGGTGCTTGTTGGAAACCTGGCTGAGGTTGTTGAGGCGCTTGTTGGAATCCTGGTTGCGGCTGTTGAGGCGCTTGTTGGAACCCTTGTTGAGGTTGTTGAGGCGCTTGTTGGAATCCTTGTCCTGGAGCAGGCTGTCCAAAACCTTGTTGAGGTTGTTGCCATTGTTGTTGTCCAGGTTGACCTGGTTGTTGTGGTGATTGGACAGATGAGGCAACAGATTGGGCAAATCCTCTACCTGTTGATGCAAGTTCTTGGAATGTTCCTTTAGTGATTTTACCACCAGACATGGCAAGGAGTCCTGTGATAACAGTAGCGATACTTGCAAGGACAGTAAGAATCAAACCAAAACCAATAGAAACACCATAGTCGCCAAAATTAATGGCAAATTTTCCGACGTTAATCATATTAACAAGACTCAAAATGGATTCGAGGGCCCCGATAACGATAACTCCGATGGCAAAATTCTTGTTCATAGGTGAAGTAATGTTTGGAAGGCAAGCTAGAACGATGGCTCCAATAGATAGGATAATGATGAACCATCCATCTCCACCTTGTGTACCACTGATACTGTAACTTCCGATAGCTCCAGCATTAAATGAACCCCATGGCAAGAAGCTAGAAATAATAGCAAGAGCTGCTGCGACAATGATAAAAATACGATGTTTATGCATAAAACGTCTCCTTTTTTTGTGATTATTATAGCATAAATAAGCTCAAACTGGAATGGAAATTTAAGAAATCGTTCACATTTTTCTAAATGTTATTAAAATTCATTCGTATTTTGTTCAAAATGAAAAAAAGGTCAATCGTCTTCACTAGAAACGACTGACCTGCTTGTTTGATTTTCATTATCTATTTGGCCTTGGCAACTTCCTTTAGTTCCCGATAGATTTGCTCATTTTCTTCTAAGGAATAAGAATTGGCTCCACTGGCGAGTGGGTGACCTCCACCATCGTGGCGTTTGGCAATCTCATTGATCACCAGAGCTTTACTTCTCATACGGACGCGGTAGTGGCCATCAGCTTGCTCGACAAAGATGGCCCAGACGCTGACGTCTTCGATCCGGCCAGGTGCTGAGACAATCGCAGCAGTCTCGGCATCTGTGATTTGGTAGTGTTTGAGGAGTTCTTGAGTCAGGGTTACGCGACTAGCTCCATTTTCATCGATTTCGAGATGGTCATAGACATAGCCTTGAAGCTTTGCAATCTTAGAGCTCATGCTGTCCATCTGACGAGAAAGACCTGCAAAGTCAAAGTCAAAACTACGAAGGCGGGCAACCATCTCGAAAGTCCGGCTAGTCGTCGAAGGGTAGAGGAAGCGTCCAGTGTCTCCGACAATACCAGCATAGAGGAGACGGGCTGCTTCTGGACTGATCTCAAGCTCTTGTTCATGAGCGAAGAGGGTGATAAGCTCACTCGTAGAGCTTGAATCTGTGTCTACCCAGAGGAGATCTCCGTAGGCATCGTCGTTTGGATGGTGGTCGATTTTGATCAGAAAATCGCCACTTGTGTAGCGTTTGTCATCGATGCGAGGGGTGTTGGCAGTATCGCAGACAATGACCAGGGCACCTGCATAGTCCTCATCTGTTACAGTATCCATGCTAGCCATCCAAGCAAGTGTCGGCTCGTTATAGCCGGTAGCTAGGACTCTTTTGTCTGGGAAGTTGGTCTGGATGATCTCTTTCAGACCGACCTGGCTTCCGATCGCGTCTGGATCCGGATTCATATGACGGTGAAGGATAATGGTATCGTAGTGGTTGATTTTCTCTAAAATGTCCTGTGTGATCTGCATATAGTACCTCATTTAATTCTCTTTCAATTTTAGCATAAGGAGAGCATTTGGAAAAGAAAAAGGTTGTCTAGCCTCAGGTGGACAATTTCCGAACAATGCCAGGCTCCCAGTACTTCCCTATGCAAAATACGCGCGAAAGTGGTATAATGTCATAAGATTATTATTTGGAGGGAATTATGACATTAGCAAAGATTGTTTTTGCAAGTATGACAGGAAATACCGAAGAGATTGCTGATATCGTAGCAGATAAGTTTCGTGATCTTGGTGTCGAAGTAGAAGTCGACGAATGTACAACAGTAGACGCAGAGGACTTTCTTGAAGCTGATATTGCAGTCGTAGCGACCTATACCTACGGTGATGGTGAGCTTCCTGACGAAATCGTAGACTTTTATGAAGACTTAGCGGGTCTTGACTTGAATGGTAAGATCTACGGTGTTGTTGGATCTGGTGATACCTTCTACGACGAGTTCTGTAAGGCAGTCGATGACTTTGATCGTGTCTTTGCAGCGACTGGTGCGGTTAAAGGTTCTGAGTGCGTCAAGGTAGACTTGTCAGCTGAAGATGAAGATATTGAAAAATTAGAAGCTTTTGCAGAAGAAGTCGTAGCAAAAGTAGGCTAATCCATAGCTAAGAAAGGTGTTTGCATGTCGCAGGCGCTTTTTTTATGGTTGAAGACCTTCAATAGCTGGATAGGGCTAGTAAGATTGCCCGATTTTTGATAAAATGGGTAGCAAAAAGTAAGGAGGCCAGTGTATGGAACTAGAGAAGATTCGCCAAGAGATTGATAGCATTGATAAAGAATTGGTACGTCTGTTAGAACGCCGGATGCACTGTGTGGAAGATGTCATTCGCTACAAAGAAACCCATCAAAATCCTGTCTTGGACCGGGCTAGAGAAGATGAGGTCTTAGCCAATGTAGCCAGCTTAATCCAGGAAAAACGCTATGAAGAAACCATCCTTGCTACTTATCGGGATTTGATGAAGCGCTCCAGAGGCTACCAAGCCAATCAGTTAGATGCGGATTAGGGTGCTGAGATGACGATGAGTAAAAGAACCTTAGTTTATACCCTAGATGCCCTCATAATCGGGGCGATTGTTGGGGTGATTGACACCATCTTTGGCCGTGTTTTGATCGGGATTGGTGAAGTTCGTACAGACTATCTCCTCTATTTCTTGCCCTTTCTGGCTCTAGCAGGTATCTTGATCACCTATCTCAATCGCACCTATGGGGGCAAGAGTCAAAAAGGGATGGAGCTCCTCTTTGAAGTGGGTGAGGGAAGGGAGAAAGACATTCCCAAGCGCTTGATCCCTTTGACTATTCTTTCGACCTGGATGACGCATCTCTTTGGTGGATCCGCTGGTCGAGAGGGTGTAGCGGTCCAGCTTGGTGGGACAGTCGCCCATGCTCTACGAAGAGAGGGACTTGGCCCAGACGCTTCACGGATCTATTTGGTCACTGGGATGGCAGCCGGCTTCGGCGGGCTCTTTCAGACGCCTCTAGCTGCCATCTTCTTTGCTATGGAGGTCTTAGTGGTTGGGAGACTGGAGTGGCGTGCTCTCTATCCTGCCACCATTGCAGCCTTTGTCGCTAGTTGGACCTCTCACACCTTGGGGCTAGAGAAGTTCACCCAGGTCATCTCAGATAAGCTCTCCCTATCGCCTCACGTATTCTTGCAGTTGCTGGTCTTAGGAGTCATCTTTGGTCTGACAGGTAAGCTCTTTGCCTATCTTTTGAGGCAGTTAAAAACTAGCTTTGCCAAGACCTTTGCCAATCCCTATGTGCGGATCGGAGTGGTCGGTCTCGGTCTGAGTATTCTCTTGTATCTGATTGGGACAGGTCGTTATACAGGACTGGGGACCAATCTAATCTCCCAAAGTTTTGCGGGAGCTGATGGCAAGAGCTTGATCACTGGAGCAGACTGGATCCTCAAGCTCCTCTTTACGGTAACAACCATAGCGGCAGGCTATAAGGGAGGAGAAGTGACCCCGCTCTTTTCTATTGGGGCAAGTCTAGGTGTCTGGCTAGCTCCTTTCCTTGGACTGCCGGTTTATCTAGTAGCTGCCTTGGGCTATGCTGCAGTCTTTGCAGGGGCTACCTCGACGACTATTGGCCCCATCTTGATTGGATGTGAGGTCTTTGGTTTCCAGCATTGGCCAGCCTTTCTCTTGGTTTGTCTGGTCGCTACGCGTCTCTTTCCAGCCTTGTCTATCTATGGTGGGCAAAAAGTTGCGAAAAAGTTGCAATAATCCTTTACAAACGGACATTCTTTTGGTATTATAAACTTTGTGCGTAATGGAAGCACAAAAATACAGTTTATCCGCTGGGGGAGTAGCCCTCAAGATTGACGAAGATAGGAGAATAAAATGAATCCATTAATCCAAAGCTTGACTGAAGGTCAACTTCGTACTGATATCCCTGCATTCCGTCCTGGTGACACTGTTCGTGTACACGCGAAAGTTGTCGAAGGATCTCGTGAACGTATCCAGATCTTTGAAGGCGTTGTTATCGCTCGTAAAGGTCAAGGACACACTGAAATGTACACTGTTCGTAAAATCTCTAACGGTGTCGGTGTTGAACGTACATTCCCAGTACACACTCCACGTGTAGAAAAGATTGAAGTTGTACGTTACGGTAAAGTACGTCGTGCGAAATTGTACTACCTTCGTGCATTGCAAGGTAAAGCAGCTCGTATTAAAGAAATCCGTCGTTAAGACGAACAAGGAGGCGGGAGTAATCTCGCTTCTTTTTTTATAGGTCCCCTTAGTTCAATGGATATAACAACTCCCTCCTAAGGAGTAGTTGCTGGTTCGATTCCGGCAGGGGACAGAAATAGAAAAGAAAACACTGAAGATTCAGTGTTTTTTTGTTGGTTTATGGAAGGATGGATCTTTGGGAAGTGCTTGTATGGTATAATAGTGGAAAATGAGAACAATCAATTTTACTTACTGAGCAAATGTGGATTGCCTTGAGAGGAAAACTTTCAGACGATAATGTGTCACAGTTGAAATAGTTTGTAGAGCCTTATATCAGATGGGAATGTGGTAGATAGACCGAAAGGAGTAGGCCATGGGAAAAATGAATCAGTCAGCCAAGACGCGAACACCAAAGAAAGGCTCCATTGGAGCCTTAGTTGTGGGGAAATATCTCTCTGATTTTCTTGTGTACGGATCGACCATCTTCTGGATTTTCTTTCTGGTGCCAGGGTTCTTCTTGCTGAGTTTTGTCTTCTTGTTTTTCACTGGTGAGTCCAATGCTAAAGGCTCAGACTTTCCAATTTTTCTCTACTATATCTTTATCATCCTCTTTTTCGCCCTGATCCTGGGCTTGCTTTGGCTAGGATTCAAGTATCTGAAAGGGTTTGATAGCTACCTAAGAAGTATCTTGATAAAAGATGTCAGTAATCAAGAGCTGCTGGCCAAGTTGGAGATAGCAGATGAGGGTGAGCGGCTCAGAGCCTTGACTCAATGCTTAATCCATGAAAGCTACCAGCCTCAAGTACGAGTAGGGAGTGTCGATGTAAGGGAAGAAAAAAGCTGGGTCGTAAAGAAACAGTATCGAATGGAGGTTGTCACAGACTGGGGACCTTTTAAGAAAATCCCGCTCCAAGTTGTCCAAGTGGAGAAGGTGGAAAAAGCGATCCATCAGGACGATACCTTTGCAGAAATCAACCAACCAAAATGGGAAGACTAAAAAGCGTGAAATCACGCTTTTTTGTTTTAAGTATGAAGGACTGGGGGGATTTGGAGCTAGTAATAAATTAGTAAAATATTCCAGACAATTGCATATAATGGTTTGATTTTTTAGGAAAGAAGGGGTAAAATTGTATTAATATAATAATCGATAGGAGGTTTGATTATGAATGGTTTAGTTTTGGGGTTAGATATAGGTATTGCTTCAGTTGGTGTAGGTATTCTAAAGAAAGATACTGGTGAAATTATTCATGCAAATTCTCGTCTTTTCCCAGCTGCAACAGCTGACAATAATGTTGAGAGAAGGACTAGTAGACAGGCTAGACGATTAAATCGTCGGAAAAAACATCGTAGTGTTCGTCTTCATGATTTATTTGAAGACTTTGGTTTGTTAACTGATTTCTCTAAGGTGTCAATTAATCTAAATCCTTATCAACTTCGTGTACAAGGGTTGGATGATCAATTAACTAATGAAGAGTTGTTTATCGTTTTAAAGAATATTGTTAAGAGACGTGGTATTAGCTATTTGGATGATGCTTCTGAGGATGGCGGTGCAGTATCGTCTGATTATGGTAAAGCAGTTGAAGAAAATAGAAAATTACTTGCTGAACAAACACCTGGTCAAATTCAACTAGATCGTTTCGAAAAATATGGTCAGCTTAGAGGGGATTTCACTGTAGTAGAAAATGGTGAAAAACGCCGATTGATCAATGTTTTTTCAACATTTGCTTATAGAAAAGAAGCAGAAAGAATTCTTAGAAAACAGCAAGAATTCAATAATAAGATTACAGATGAGTTTATAGAAGACTATTTAACAATACTAACGGGAAAAAGAAAATACTACCATGGTCCAGGGAATGAAAAATCACGGACCGATTATGGACGTTTTAAAACGGATGGAACTACCCTAGATAATATTTTTGGTATTTTAATTGGTAAATGTACATTTTATCCTGATGAATATCGTGCTTCAAAAGCTTCCTATACTGCTCAAGAGTTTAACTTACTAAATGATTTAAATAATTTAACAGTTCCAACAGAAACCAAGAAATTGAGTGAGGAACAAAAGAAGATAATTGTCGAGTATGCGAAAACAGCTAAAACATTAGGAGCTTCAACACTATTGAAGTACATTTCTAAATTGATTGGTGCTTCAGTTGATCAAATACATGGATACCGCATTGATCCTGATAAAAAACCTGAGATGCATACTTTTGAAGTCTATCGAAAAATGCAATCATTAGAAACAATCAGAGCGGAAGAGTTACCAAGAAATGTTATAGATGAGCTTGCTCATATTCTAACTTTAAATACAGAGCGAGAAGGTATAGAAGAAGCAATTAACGCGAAGTTAAAAGATACATTTAGTCAGGATCAAATACTTGAATTGGTTCAATTTAGAAAAAATAATAGCAGTCTTTTTAGTAAGGGATGGCATAATTTTTCTCTAAAACTCATGATGGAGTTGATCCCAGAATTGTATGAAACTTCGGAAGAGCAAATGACAATTCTTACTCGATTAGGCAAACAAAAATCTAAAGATACATCAAAACGAACCAAGTATATTGATGAAAAAGAAATAACTGAAGAAATCTATAATCCTGTGGTAGCAAAATCCGTCAGACAAGCTATAAAGATTATCAATGAAGCAACTAAAAATTATGGTATCTTTGATAATATCGTTATTGAAATGGCACGTGAAAATAATGAAGAAGATGCAAAGAAAGAGTATATCAAGCGTCAAAAAGCAAATCTAGACGAGAAAAATGCTGCCATAGAAAAAGCTGCTTTCCAATACAATGGGAAAAAAGAATTACCGGATAACATTTTTCATGGACATAAAGAATTAGCAACTAAGATTCGTTTATGGCACCAACAGGGTGAAAAGTGTCTTTACACTGGGAAGAATATTCCAATTTCAGATTTGATTCAAAATCAGTACAAGTATGAAATTGAT
The DNA here is from genome assembly GCA_902363395.1 of Streptococcaceae bacterium. Lineage (GTDB taxonomy): Bacteria > Bacillota > Bacilli > Lactobacillales > Streptococcaceae > Streptococcus. The sequence continues at coordinate 1,137,576 of CABIZZ010000001.1, read as the reverse complement.
CATATTTTACCTTTGTCTCTTTCTTTTGATGATAGTTTATCCAATAAAGTATTGGTACTTGCTACAGCGAACCAAGAAAAGGGACAACGTACACCTTTTCAAGCTTTAGATAGCATGGATGATGCCTGGTCTTACCGTGAGTTTAAATCATATGTAAAAGATTCTAAATTATTAGGTAATAAAAAGAAAGATTATCTATTAACGGAAGAAGACACTAGTAAAATTGAGGTGAAACAGAAGTTTATTGAACGAAATTTAGTAGATACTCGGTATTCTTCTCGTGTTGTTTTAAATGCTCTACAAGATTTTTATAAGGAGCATCAATTTGATACAACTATTTCAGTGGTACGTGGGCAATTTACTTCGCAACTCAGAAGAAAATGGGGACTTGAAAAATCTCGTGAGACCTATCACCATCATGCTGTAGATGCTTTGATCATTGCTGCATCTAGTCAATTAAGATTATGGAAAAAACAAAATAACCATTTGATCTCTTATAAAAACGGGCAATTCGTGGATCAAGAAACTGGTGAAATTATTTCATTGAGTGACGATGAATACAAAGAGTTAGTGTTCAAAGCACCATATGATCATTTTGTTGATACATTGAAATCTAAGAAATTTGAAGATAGCATTCTTTTTTCTTATCAAGTAGATTCAAAATTTAACCGTAAAATTTCAGATGCAACAATTTACGCAACAAGAAAAGCGAAATTAGATAAGGATAAATCTGAAGAAACTTATGTTCTAGGTAAGATTAAAGATATTTATAGTCAAGCGGGATATGATGCATTCATTAAAATTTACAATAAAGATAAAAGTAGATTCTTAATGTATCACAAAGATCCACAAACATTTGAGAAGGTAATTGAAGAGATTTTAAGAACCTATCCTTCTAAAGAATTGAACGATAAGAATAAAGAAGTTCCTTGCAATCCTTTTGAGAAATATAGACAAGAAAATGGACCAATCAGAAAGTATAGCAGAAAAGGTAATGGTCCAGAAATTAAAGGCCTGAAATATTATGATAAAAATATTCCAGAATCATTTATTAACATAACGCCTTCTAATAGTAAAAATAAAGTAATCTTACGTCAATTAAATCCTTGGAGAACAGATGTATATTTTAATCATCAGACAGAGAAGTATGAGTTACTGGGTTTAAAATATGCAGATTTACAATTTGAAAAGAAGACTGGGAATTATTCTATAACTATTGATAAGTATAATGAAATTAAAGAAAAAGAAGGTGTCGACAAGGGATCAGAATTCAAATTTACATTATATAAAAATGACTTGTTTTTGATTAAGGATACCAAAAATAATGAGGAACAAATTTTTAGGTTTTTATCGAGAACATTGCCTAATAAAAAAAACTATGTAGAATTGAAGCCTTATGATAAAGCTAAATTTGATGGAAATCAAGAGTTGATGACAATTTTTGGAAATGTTGCTAAAGGGGGACAATGTTTGAAAGGAATAAACAAATCAGATATTTCCATTTTTAAAGTTAGAACAGATGTTCTAGGCAATAAACATTTCATCAAAAAAGAGGGTGAAGAACCAAAACTCAAATTTTAAAAAATATTTTAAAAAAAAGAGTTGCAAACGCTTTTACAATGTATTATAATATTAACTGTAAGGGACGCCTTACACAGTTACTTAAATCTTGCAGAAGCTACAAAGATAAGGCTTCATGCCGAATTCAACACCCTGTCATTTATGGCGGGGTGTTTTCGTTTTGTAAAGAGGATTAAAATAATGACTTGGAGAATTGTACATGTTTGTCAGAGTGAAAAAATGCAATTAAAGTTAGATAACCTTTTGATTAAGAAGATGGGCGAAGATTATATTATTCCCTTGAGTGATATTTCTATCATTGTTGCAGAAGGAGGAGAAACAGTTGTAACCCTAAGATTGTTAAGTGCCTTAAGTAAGTATAATATTGCTTTAATTGTCTGTGATAATGAGCATTTGCCAACAGGTATTTACCATTCACAAAATGGCCATTTTAGAGCCTATAAAAAATTACAGGAACAATTATTGTGGACGCAGGAGCAAAAGGATAAATTATGGCAAATAGTGACCTACTTCAAAATAAATAATCAGCAAGATGTTCTCTCGATGTTTGAGAAAAATATTGATTGTATTCAGCTATTGGCAGATTATAAAGATCATATTGAATTTGGAGATAAAACCAATCGCGAAGGACATGCTGCAAAAGTTTATTTTAATGAATTATTTGGAAAGAAATTCATTCGTCTTACCCAACAGGAAACTGATGTCATTAATGCTGGTCTAAATTATGGCTATGCGATTATGAGAGCGCAGATGTCGCGTATTATTGCTGGGTATGGGCTAAATCCCTTGATCGGAATTTTTCATAAAAACGAATACAATCAATTTAATTTGGTAGACGATTTAATGGAACCTTTTAGGCAGATTATTGATGTTTGGGTTTACCAAAATCTACGGGATGAAGAATATTTGAAATATGAGTTTCGTTTAGCTTTAACAGATACGCTGAATGCAAAAATTCGTTATGGAAAAGAAACATGTTCTGTAACTGTCGCAATGGATAAATATGTTAAGGGGTTTTTAAAATGTATTTCGGATAAGGATACTAGTAAATTCTACTGTCCGATTGTTTCTAGTGTAGAATGGAGCTGAAGAAATGAGGTATGAAGCATTGAGGTTATTGTGTTTTTTTGATCTTCCTATGGATACGAATCAAGAAAAAAGAATCTATCGTAATTTTCGGAAAGATCTAATTGCTAATGGTTTTGAAATGTTGCAGTTTTCAGTTTATTATAGAACATGTCCAAATCGAAGTTTTGCTAGTAAATTCTATAAGAAATTAAGCCAAAGTAATTTACCTAGTGGCAATGTTCGTCTACTGGCGGTTACTGAGAAACAATTTTCTGAAATGGTTTTGATTATTGGTGGGAAAACAAAGCAAGAAGAAGTAGTCAGTGATAATAAGTTGGTAGTTATATGAAAATGAATATCAGTCATCCATACAAGGATAATATTACATTGAGTTTTGGACAATTTACTCAAGTTGTTGGCCAAGATCAACAATTAAAGTATTATATTTGGCAAATTCTGTTATGGTATTTTGGAGGAAAAAAATATAGTGAAGAAGACTTAGTCCTATTCGAACAAAATGAACCCAAAATCTTAATAGACGATACGGCGGTTTCCCGTTCGGAATTCAGAGTGATCCAACTATCGAATATCAATGATCTAATCGAGCAGATGGAGTATAAAAAAGGAACGATAACTTATGATTATCTAAAGAAAAAGATTAATACAGTGGAGTTGATGGAGCAAATTGAAAATATCAATGATCATCTAGATAGGATTTCTTTGCTGTTGAATCAGAATTTGAATCTACAACTAGATGGTATTAACTATCATACAGAAGCGAAATATTTTAATGCAGACCAATTGATCCAAAAAAATTTTCTGCCCTATTTTGGACAGAACGATAAAAATATATCCTTTGAATTTGTTGACAATAAGACAAAGTTTTTATTATTCCTTTCGATGCTGCAAGTAGTGATTACGGATCAATCTGAAAAGGTATTACTTGTTCTCCGAAATATGGATGATTATTTATCTTATAAGGAATTTGTTGAGTGTTGTGAACAATTAGAGCGATTAACCATTCACTGTAACATGTTATACACTATTTCATTTCCTTCAAATGAAGGTTATCTTCATGTCACGAAAGAAGTATTAGAGGAGATTAATATTGTTTCAGATTACGTTGATCATTTTTATTCATTAGAATTTATGTACGAACGTTTTACTAATCAATATCCAATAAATCAAATACCTTGTAAACAAGAGTTTTTATCATCTTTAAGGAAAATTGGACCTTATTTATTTAGTTCGGACATTCTCCATATGAGCTTATCAATTGAGGATCAAGTAGCATTGAGAATATTAAATAATTTGTACCAGTATGAAATGAAAATAAAATTCCGTATTGAACCAGTTAACCCAATGTTATTGAAGTATTTAGAAGAATAGTATTGACGAGTTAAGTTTAAGACCTTATAATGGTTCTGAGCTACAAAAACCAAAATTGACGAATTTGAGGTTTTTGTACTCTCAAGATTTAAGTAACTGTACAACCCTAGAAAAGCGATCAGTAAGCCCGTCCCAGTTTTTGTACTCTCAAGATTTAAGTAACTGTACAACGTGCAAGCAAACCGTGAATTCACATATGCTGTTTTTGTACTCTCAAGATTTAAGTAACTGTACAACTCAGTGGAAACCGTCAAAGAAGTTGGCGAGTTTTTGTACTCTCAAGATTTAAGTAACTGTACAACTTCACGATTGGGAAGCAAACCATCAAACTTGTTTTTGTACTCTCAAGATTTAAGTAACTGTACAACTGACCGCTTAGAAAGATTTTTTAACGTTCAGTTTTTGTACTCTCAAGATTTAAGTAACTGTACAACGTATTGTTGTTAATGCCGTCAAAAACTACTGTTTTTGTACTCTCAAGATTTAAGTAACTGTACAACCAAACTCTGCTGCTTCCTCATACCATACAGGTTTTTGTACTCTCAAGATTTAAGTAACTGTACAACAGTTCAGTTTGAGTCAGTGGCTCGATGCGTGTTTTTGTACTCTCAAGATTTAAGTAACTGTACAACCTGCGGCTTTTAATTCATTGAATTTAGCCTGTTTTTGTACTCTCAAGATTTAAGTAACTGTACAACCAAGGCCTACAAGGCGAACGAGGTCAAGACGTTTTTGTACTCTCAAGATTTAAGTAACTGTACAACTCTCAATGTGGATGACCCCTTGAGAAATATGTTTTTGTACTCTCAAGATTTAAGTAACTGTACAACACGTTTCGCTCACGGTCTGAACCTTGCGCAGTTTTTGTACTCTCAAGATTTAAGTAACTGTACAACTGAATGCGAGGGAATGGAAGTTGAGGAGGTTGAGTGAGTTTTAGAGCTGTGTTGTTTCGGATGGTTCCAAAATTAATTTTTTGTATGAATATATCAGAATATTTTAAAAATGAAGGGGTTCTCTATGGAGAGTGATGTGTTTTTTGATTATTATTTAAAATCACTTAGGTTTTATTTTCGTGATAGGTGTGAGGGTATTGGATTTATAAAGTTTTTTAAAGATGAAAAGAATAGTTTTATTACCATAGAGGATTATGCTTTAGAAGCATTTGTAGTATTGTCAAATATTTTGAGTAAATATAGAATTGTGTTTTCTTGTGGAATTATTTATACTAAGGGGGTAGTTACTGGAGTAGAAGTGTGTATGAATGTATCAGAGCTAGAAAGATTAAATAAATTGTACAAGATATAGTTTTGAAAAATATTAAAAAAAACAAGGGAATTTGTTTACGTGGGATGTGTGGAGTGATAGTATTAATGTTTCCAAGTTCTAGAGCTATGTTGTTTTGAATGGTCCCAAATTGCCTTCAATAATTTGCAGTCACCAGCAGTCTCTATTCCCGTAGCCATTTATTGTTTTTTTAAGCTTTTATTGTTACAATATCCATATAGACAAAAAGACTGGGATTCCAGCCTTTTTAATTGTTTTAAAGAAAGGTTTTTTATGAAACGCAAATCGATTTTGTTTCTATTTTTATTCTTGCTCTCGATTGGTCTGGCCTATGAGACGCAGTCTATCACAGCTGGTTGGATGACAGGTAGCCAGTATGGAATCATTGGTATCTCTGTCCTCTTGCTCCTAGTTTATGCGATTCCTGCTGTTTGGACTCTGTTTCATTTTGCCAAGAAGTGGAAGTTGTCCTGGATTCCGGTTCTCTTTTCTCTTCTAGGTGGGGGCTTTATCGCAGGTTGGTTGTCTAGTTTTGCCAATACCTATTTCCATGAGATGATTCAAGCGGTAGCGCCTAATAGCGACTTTTGGAACCAGTATGAGAGTGCGATTGCAGGACCACTCTTTGAGGAACCCTTCAAGTTGATTCCGATCTTCTTTGTCCTCTACTTGTTCAATGTGCGTCGGATCAAATCCATCTTCCTTTTAGCGATTGCATCTGGTCTTGGTTTCCAGATTGTGGAGGACTTTGCCTATATCCGTCAAGACATGCCAGAAGGCTTCTCTTACGCAGTATCTGGTATCCTAGGTCGGATCATGAATGGGGTCGTATCACACTGGGTCTACACAGCCCTCTTTATGGTGGGTCTCTTCTTGATCGTCCAAGCGACAAAAGGTCGCAAGGAGTTGATGCTGACGGGTTGGTTCTATTTTGTATCTGGTTTTGGCCTTCACTTTGTCGGCAATTCACCATTTGGTCAAATCGAGACAGAACTCCCTCTTGCCATCCCGTTCTTGACAGCAGTAGGACTTTTCTTGATTTATCAAGCCTACCTTACTGTCCAAAGTCTGGACCAAGGAAATTAAGAATTGAAAAATCGTATGTTTCAAACATACGATTTTTTTGAATCTTATTTTCCAAGACAGAACTGGCTGAAGAGTTGGGTGATGAGCTCGTCTGGAGCAGCATCCCCTGTGATCTCTCCAAGGATTTCCCAAGTGCGGGTCAGATCGACTTGAAGTAGATCTACTGGCATGCCCATTGCTAGGCCTTCGTTGACTGCTTGGAGGCTTTCAACGGCTTTCTCAATGAGAGAGATGTGGCGGGCATTGGACAGGTATGTAGCATCTTGCTCGACCAGGCCAGCGTTTTCGAAGAAGAGAGCATTGATCCGGTCTTCGATCTGGTTGATATTTTGATTTTTAAGGACAGAAATTTTAATATGATCGGCAGGGATCTCGTCCAACTCGATTTGCTGCGGGAGATCGACCTTGTTGAGGAGGATGATGCGGTTGCTGTCTTGAGAGATTTCTAGCAACTGGCGATCCTGATCGGTTAAGGGTTCACTGGCATTGAGGACTAGAAGGACCAGGTCGGCTTCTTTAAGGGCTTTGCGAGAGCGCTCCACACCGATGCGTTCGACGATGTCCTCGGTCTCGCGGATCCCAGCCGTATCGACCAGCTTGAGGGGCACCCCGTTGATGTTAACGTATTCCTCGATGACGTCCCGGGTGGTCCCTTCGATATCGGTTACGATGGCTTTTTCCTCACGCAGGAGGTTGTTAAGAAGGCTAGACTTACCGACGTTTGGCCGGCCAATGATAGCAGTAGAGATCCCTTCGCGGAGGATCTTGCCTCGGCGAGCTGTCTTGAGGAGGTTGGTCAAGAGGGCTTCAAACTCAGTCGTCTTCTCACGGATGATCTCAGTCGTTGCTTCCTCGACATCGTCGTACTCAGGATAGTCGATGTTGACTTCGACCTGAGCCAGGGTATTGAGGATCTCTTGGCGCGTGTTGTTGATGAGATCAGAGAGGGATCCGTCCAACTGTTTGACAGCGATGTTCATAGCTTTGTCAGTCTTAGCTCGGATAATATCCATGACCGCCTCAGCCTGGGTCAAATCGACACGACCATTGAGGAAGGCCCGCTTGGTAAATTCACCTGGCTCAGCTAATCGAGCACCTTCGCGGATCACCAATTGCAGGATTTCATTGGTCACAGCAATCCCACCGTGAGTGTTGATCTCGATGATATCTTCGCGAGTGAAGGTCTTAGGAGAGCGCATGGCTCCAACCATGACTTCGTCGAGGATCTCATCCTTATCTGGATCCACGATATGGCCGTAGTTGAGGGTATGGCTAGCCACGCTGGTCAAGTCTTTACCCTTGAAGATTTTTTGTGCGATTTTAAAGCTGTCTGTCCCGCTCAAGCGGACGATTCCGATAGCCCCCTCACCGAGCGGAGTCGAGATCGCAGCGATAGTATCAAATTCTCTAGTAATCATGTATCTTCTCTTTTCCTGTGTATTCCCTTCTATTCTATCGTAAACTAGCAAGAGGGGCAAGATATTGCTTTTAGAAGGAGAAGTTGAAAAGGTTTTCAGTTAACTAGTGAAATCTGCCGGCCAATATGCTATACTAAATATGAATAGAAATGGAGGTCTATGATGGTAAACCTAAAAGAACAGGTAGGGATTAAGGCGGCTGAGTTTGTTACTGACGGCATGATTGTCGGTCTTGGTACAGGGTCAACTGCTTATTATTTTGTGGCTGAATTGGGACGTCGCATCAAGGAAGAAGGATTGAAGATTACTGCTGTAACGACCTCAAGCGTGACCTATGAACAGGCAGAAAGCTTGGGAATTCCTCTCAAAGCCATTGACGATGTAGAAGTGGTGGACTTGACCGTAGATGGTGCGGATGAAGTAGATCCAGCTTTGAACGGGATTAAAGGTGGGGGCGGTGCCCTCTTGATGGAGAAAATCGTTGCGACCAACTCAAAAGACTGCATCTGGATTGTCGATGAGTCCAAACAAGTGGAGACGCTTGGTGCCTTTAAACTGCCGGTAGAAGTGGTTCAATACGGTGCAGAGAATCTTTTCCGTCATTTTGAGAAGAAGGGTTATTCACCAGCTTACCGTGAAAAGGACGACCAGCGTTTTGTGACTGACCAAGGCAACTTTATTATTGATTTGGATTTGAAAGTGATCCCAGATGCTGAAGCCTTGGCAGAAGAATTGGACCGGACTGTCGGTGTTGTCGATCATGGTCTCTTCTTAGGGATGGTTTCTAAAGTCATCGTAGGGACACCAGAAGGTCCAAAAATCATTAGCAAATCACTTTAAAAAGGGCATTTTGTCCTTTTTTCTGAGGATATGAAACTTATTTATAAAATTTTATATGAAAGCGTTACATTTTTAAAAATTTGTGTTATACTGTATTCAGTTTAAATTATAAAGGAGACATTCAAAATGCCAAAATTTAATCGTATGCATTTAGTTGTATTGGATTCAGTAGGGATCGGAGCAGCTCCAGATGCTAATAACTTTGTCAATGCCGGTGTACCTGATGGCGCATCTGACACACTTGGACACATCTCAAAAGCAGTTGGTTTGAATGTACCAAACATGGCAAAGCTTGGTCTTGGAAATATTCCGCGTGAACAACCCTTAAAGACTGTACCTGCTGAGAGCAATCCAACTGGTTACGCAACGAAGTTAGAAGAAGTCTCTCTTGGAAAAGATACCATGACAGGTCACTGGGAAATCATGGGTCTTAATATTACAGAACCATTTGATACTTTCTGGAATGGATTCCCAGAAGAAATTATTACTAAGATTGAAGAATTCTCAGGTCGTAAGGTCATCCGCGAAGCTAACAAACCTTATTCTGGTACAGCTGTCATCGATGACTTTGGACCACGACAAATGGAAACGGGCGAGTTGATCATCTATACATCAGCTGACCCAGTTCTTCAAATCGCAGCTCATGAAGACATTATTCCTTTGGATGAACTCTACCGTATCTGTGAATACGCTCGTTCTATTACATTGGAACGTCCTGCTCTTCTTGGACGGATCATCGCCCGCCCTTATGTTGGAGAGCCAGGAAACTTCACACGTACGGCTAACCGTCGTGACTTGGCTGTTTCACCATTTGCGCCAACTGTTTTGGACAAATTGAACGAAGCTGGTATCGATACTTACTCAGTTGGTAAGATCAGCGATATCTTCAACGGCGCTGGTATCAACCACGATATGGGCCACAACAAATCAAACAGCCACGGGATTGACAACTTGATCAAGGCTATGAAATCAGAAGACTTTAAACATGGCTTCTCATTCACCAACTTGGTAGACTTCGACGCCCTTTATGGACACCGTCGTGATCCACACGGTTACCGTGATTGCTTGCATGAGTTTGATGAGCGCTTACCTGAAATCATCGCTGCTATGAAAGAAGATGATCTCTTGATGATCACGGCTGACCACGGAAATGACCCAACTTACGCTGGTACAGACCATACGCGTGAATACATCCCATTCTTGGCTTACAGCCCATCCTTCAAAGGTAGTGGCTTGCTCCCAGTTGGACACTTTGCGGATATCTCAGCGACAGTGGCGGACAACTTCGGTGTGGAGAAAGCCATGATCGGTGAAAGCTTCTTAGATAAATTGGTCTAAGATGACGCGTTTTGCCTTACTCGTAAGAGGAATCAATGTTGGCGGCAAGAATAAGGTGGCCATGGCGGATCTGCGTCAGCAATTGACGGTTCTAGGCCTCGGCCAAGTGGAAACCTACATCAATAGTGGCAATATCTTCTTTACGACGGATCTTTCGCGGACTCAATTAGTGGAGGGGCTGTCGACCTTCTTTGGGAACCATTATCCCTTTATTGAGCGCTTTTCTCTCTTGAGTCGAGAAGACTATGAAGCAGAATGTGCGAACTTACCGGAATGGTGGACAGAAGAGATGGCTCGTAAGGATGTCCTCTTTTACACCGAGGGTTTGGGTAGGGAATCCGTAGAAGAGAAGCTGCTGGCTTTAGATTTAGGAGAAGAAGTGCTCCACTTTGGCAAGCTAGCGGTTTTCTGGGGGAAATTCTCAGAAGAAAGCTATGCTAAAACGGCCTACCACAAACACCTGATGAAGATGCCTTTCTATCGCCAGATGACTATTCGCAACGCCAACACCTTTGACAAAATCGGTACATTACTTAAAAAATAAAAGGAGAACACAATGACATTATTAGCAAAAATCAATGAAACAGCAGCATTTTTGAAGGGCAAAGGAATCGAAGCTCCTGAGTTTGGTTTGATCCTTGGATCAGGTCTTGGAGAATTGGCTGAAGAAATCGAAAATGCCGTCGTAGTAGATTACTCTGACATTCCAAACTGGGGGCAATCCACAGTAGTCGGACACGCTGGTAAATTGGTTTATGGTGATCTAGCTGGACGTAAAGTCTTGGCCCTTCAAGGACGTTTCCACTTCTACGAAGGAAACCCATTGGAAGTGGTGACTTTCCCAGTTCGTGTCATGAAAGTCTTGGGATGTGAAGGGGTTCTTGTCACCAACGCTGCTGGTGGTATCGGATATGGACCAGGTACCTTGATGGCTATCACTGACCACATTAACATGACAGGTCAAAACCCATTGATCGGTGAAAACTTGGATGACTTTGGTCCACGTTTCCCTGATATGTCCAAAGCTTACACTCCAGAATACCGTGAGACTGCTCATCAAGTAGCAGACAAATTGGGTATTAAGTTGGATGATGGAGTTTACATTGGTGTGACTGGTCCTACCTACGAAACTCCAGCTGAAATCCGTGCATATAAGACTCTTGGAGCAGATGCTGTTGGTATGTCAACTGTTCCTGAAGTCATCGTTGCTGCTCACTCTGGTTTGAAGGTTCTTGGTATTTCATGCATTACTAACTTTGCAGCTGGTTTCCAAGAAGAGCTCAACCACGAAGAAGTCGTAGAAGTGACAGAACGTGTCAAAGGTGACTTTAAAGGATTGCTAAAAGCGATTCTTGCTGAACTCTAATCCAATGAAAGTACGACTCCAAGGTCTGCCCTACGGCTTGAGGGTGCTTCTAGCCACCTTATTATTAGGGATTGGGACGGGGCTGGTCGGGATTTCCTGTCATTATCTGCTAGAAGGGGTGCAAGGACTGGCCTTTGGCCAAGCTAGTTCGGATTTGCTCCAGCAATTCCAAGAAGCTGGAGGTCTCCGTAGATTTCTGGTCTTATGTGTGACTGGGTGCTTGGCAGCTGGCTTCTGGTATGTCTTGCAGAAGCGTTATAAGATCCTGTCTATTCGCCAGCAAATGGACTTAGCTGGAGATAAGGAACCAGCGCCCTTCCCCCACCTCCTTCATGCAGGGATGCAGGTTGCGATTGTCGGAGCAGGTGCATCGGTCGGAAAAGAAGGAGCCCCACGTGAGGTCGGGGCTCTTCTAGCTGGTCGCTTGGCGAAGGGATTCTCACTAGCTCTCAAAGAGCGGAAAGTCTTGATTGCCTGTGGGGCTGGAGCTGGTTTAGCTGCGGTCTATCAGGTCCCCTTTGCCAGTAGCTTGTTTGTCTTTGAGACCTTGGGACTCGCCTACAGTTGGCAGAACCTTCTACTGGTTTTGACCAGCACTTATCTGGCCAGCTGGATCGCTCAGCCCATCGTTGGTCAGGAGGCCATTTATCACCTGTCCGCAGCCTCATGGTCGGCTAGCAGTTTCTTACAGGCTATCCTGATTGCCTTATTAGTCACTCCCTTGGCTCTTGTCTTTGCTTTCCTGGCCAAGCGGGCTAGTCACAAACGGCGGAAGGACGGGACGATTCTTTGGGCTCTTCCTCTAGCCTTTCTAGTGCTGGGGAGCTTCGTAGCCTTTTTCTCTATCTTTATGGGAAATGGCCAGGTACTGGCGCAAGCCCTCTTGTCTAGTCAGCCGATTCCTTATCTTCCACTGGCTCTTGCTGTGAAGGGGCTTTTGGTTTATCTCCTCTTGCGTAATGGTGCTTATGGGGGAACCTTGACACCATCATTTGCCTTAGGGATTGGATCTGGCTACCTAGTGACCTTGCTTTTGACAGTCCTTGGGATTCATTTAGATCCTGCTCTAGGGATGTTACTTGGAGCGACTGTCTTTTTAGGGACGACCCTAGAAGCTCCTCTGACAGCCATTGCCCTGACCCTTGGATTTACAGGCCAAACTTGGAGTTTGACAATCCCGCTTGTACTTGCGGCTGGTCTGTCATACGTGATTCGAAAGAGATGGGAGAAGAAACGATGAAGATACATTTTGTACTGCATGAAACCTTTGAAGTGCCGGGTGCTTATCTAAAATGGGCACAGGAGCGTGGCCATTAAGTGACCACGACCAAAGTCTATGAGAACGAAGCCCTACCAGAGACAGTGGATGAGATCGACTTTTTGATCGTCATGGGAGGACCTCAATCACCGGATGAAGATCGGGAAGCTTTTCCATACTACGATCCTCAGGCAGAGATCGAGCTGATTCAAAAGGCCATGAAGGCAGATCGTTATATTGTTGGCGTCTGTCTTGGTGCCCAGCTCCTGTCTGTTGCCTATGGTGCAGAGTATGAACATAGTCCGGAACGTGAGATTGGTGTGTTTCCTGTGACCTTGACGCCTGAAGGACTCAAAGATTCACATGTCGGTGAGTTTGGAGAAACGTTTGAAACCGGTCACTGGCATGGTGATATGCCAGGATTGACAGAGGATGCTGTCGTTCTTGCGACCACTCAAGGGTGCCCACGTCAAATTATTCGCTTCAGCCCTAAACACTATGCCTTCCAAGCTCACTTAGAATTTGATCAAGAAGCAGTTGATCTCTTGATTGCTGCTGACGGTGAAGATGTCATAGAAGAACAAAGTCAAAAATTGACCTTTGTTCAAAACCCTCAAGCCATTCGTGATTACGATTATCGAGAAATGAATGCCAAACTCTTTACGTTTTTGGATTCATTAACAAAATAAATATAAAAATGAAAGGAAGGGTAGTTCGGGTTTGAAACTGAACCCGGGCTAGCCACAACTTTCAAAAACTAACTTACAATTGAACCCGCCCTAAAAGCTGTGTGAAAAAGATCGATTGACTTGCAAGTCCAGTACTTGCTGCGTCAATCCCCTATTTTCACTGTGCTTTTTACGGGCTTGGTATCTTATAGAAAGGTAGAGCATGTGTTCTGATTTGAACACGAGCGGAAAGCTCGGAAAATAGATAATCTGACTGAGAAATCAGGATTTCTCGTCAGATTCCTAATTTTCAGTCGCTTTCTGGTCGCTCTTTGTATCATAAACTATGTCTATCCATATTGCTGCTAAGCAAGGTGAAATTGCTGATAAAATTCTTCTTCCTGGAGATCCTCTTCGTGCGAAATTTATTGCTGAGAATTTCCTTGAAGACGCTGTCTGCTTCAACGAAGTCCGTAACATGTTTGGTTACACCGGTACCTACAAGGGTCACCGTGTTTCTGTCATGGGTACTGGAATGGGGATGCCATCCATCTCCATCTATGCGCGTGAGTTGATCGTGGACTACGGCGTGAAGAAATTGATCCGTGTGGGTACAGCTGGTTCTTTGAATGGCGATGTCCACGTCCGTGAATTGGTCTTGGCACAAGCTGCTGCAACCAACTCAAACATCATCCGTAACGACTGGCCTCAATACGATTTCCCACAAATCGCTAGCTTTGATTTGTTAGATAAGGCCTACCACATTGCCAAAGACCTTGGCATGACCACTCACGTTGGGAATGTCTTGTCTTCTGATGTCTTCTATTCAAACTACTTTGAAAAGAACTTGGAGCTTGGTAAATGGGGCGTGAAAGCTGTGGAAATGGAAGCAGCAGCTCTTTACTATTTGGCAGCTCAACACCATGTGGATGCCCTTGCCATCATGACTATTTCTGATAGCCTGGTCAATCCAGATGAGGATACGACTGCTGAAGAACGTCAAAATACTTTCACTGACATGATGAAAGTTGGTCTTGAGACCTTGATCGCAGACTAATGACAGAATACCTTCATGATGAGTGGCTCTACGATCTTCAGACCTACCAGTATAGTCGGGCGCTTCGCTCTGCTAGGAAGCAGAAGAGTGTGCCAGAACTGGTCTTGACCTTATTGCAGTTAATGGCCGAGCGTCGAGAGCTCAATATCCAACCGATCATGAACCAAAAGTTGAGAACCGACTTGCTAGATACAACAGGTTTTCAGCTTTTTTGGCATGAAAATCCTGAAGAGGAACAGTTGGCGAACTATCTGTATGATTTAGAAGCCAAGCTCCGCAACGAGCAGATTATTGACTTCATTCGGGCGGTGAGTCCTGCTATCTATCGGATCTTTATGCGCTTGATTGAGATGCAAATCCCAGATATTGCAGCCTACATCCACAACTCCAAGGAGTCCAGCTATGACCATTGGAAGTTTGACAAGATCCGATTATCTGACAATCCAGCCTTGCAACAATTCCATAGTGAGAGTGCGGTCAATTCGTCCAGTTTGACGGAGTTGATCTTACTCTTGGACTTGCCGGATTCTACCAAGGATGCGGCCAAGCAACTGCGGGAGTTGGAGAAATCTGTACGCAATCCTCTTGCGCACTTGATCAAACCCTTTGATGAGGAAGAATTGCATCGGACGACTGGATTCTCTTCCCAGCATTTTATGGAGCTCTTGGTGAGTTTGGCTCAGGAGACGGGGATTGTTTACCAGCGAGAACCTTTTTATTTCGATCAGGCCAATGCTGTTATCGAGGCTCTCTTGTAAGGAGGAAGACATGGATAAACTGAAAGAGTTGCAAGAAATCATTGATCAGAGTCAACGGATCGTCTTTTTCGGTGGGGCAGGTGTCTCTACAGAGTCTAATATTCCAGATTTTAGGAGCTCGGACGGCGTTTATAGCGTCACCTTGGGGCGTCATTTTACGGCTGAGCAACTGGTCTCTCATACCATGTTTGAGCGCTATCCAGAGGATTTTTTCGACTTTTACAAGAAGTACCTGCTCTATCCAGATGCCAAGCCCAATGCAGCCCATCGCTATCTGGCTTGGCTGGAAGAAACTGGTAAGCTCAAGGCGGTGGTGACGCAAAATATTGATAGTCTCCATGAAATGGCAGGGTCTAAAAAGGTCTTGAAACTCCATGGTAGTGCCGACCGTAATTACTGTACGGGTTGCCAGCGCTTTTATGATTTAGAGTCCTTTCTAGCTCTAGAAGGTCCAGTTCCGCATTGCTTGGACTGTGGTAAGGTGGTTAAACCAGATGTGACTCTCTATGAGGAACCCCTCGATATGGAGGTCTTTAGCCAAGCAGCAAAAGCTATCCAAGAGGCGGATCTACTGATTATCGGAGGTACCTCCCTTGTCGTCTACCCAGCAGCCAGCCTGATCCAGTATTTCCAAGGGAAGAAGCTGGTCGTTATCAATAAGACCAGTATCCCACAGGACAAGCAAGCAGACCTGGTTATCGAAGGGAAGATTGGCCAAGTATTTTCGAAATTGAGACAATAAAAGAACACCTGAGAGAAGTGGAAATCCACTTGTTTCAGGTGTTTTCTTGATTGAATGTGCTTTCATTAGAAAGTCTATAATAATGATGGTGATTATGATATAATGAAATTAATTTCCTAGGAGGTGAGGAGTTGAAAAAGGTAAAAAAAGTGAAGCGTAAAATTCCACGTGCTATCAAAATTTTAGTTTGTTTTGCTATTGGACTTTATATTTTGCTTCGATATTATGTTGCTCCTGGTTTATTTGATAGCAAAAATCAATACATCAAAGTATATAATTATCAAACTAGTTCGATAAAAGATAGACAGTCAACCATAAAGGAAATAAATCTAGAATTTATTTATTTGAAAGAGGCTGAAGTTCCTGAGGGACTAACTTGGTCAGAAATGACTTGGACAAATGCAAATCGCTATTATAAAAGTGATGTCATTTTGAATGCTAAATTGGATGATGGGACAAGTGTTTGGATTCCGCTAAAAAGATTTTATGAAACTGGTCCAGCTTTTAGCGATAAATTTTACATTGATGATAAACTTTTTCTAGACATGACCCAAAGATTTCCAGGCTTAAATAAGGCGTATATGTCTGGTTATAGGCTCGTCTTTCTCTCTGGGATGCTATACACTGGTGATACATTATACCAAATTCCAAGAGCATCTGATGTAACTCGGTTTGACCTCAAAAATCCTAGAACAGGTAAGTTACAGACCTATTATGAGTATGGAAATCCTCCAGGAAAAACAATATTTCCGATTTATTTAAAAGTTGATAGAAGAGATCAGGACATATTGCAAGAATTTTATGATGATTATAACACCAGTAGTCTTGGTTATTGGAATAGGGGCGATAAAAAACCTAGAATAGAGCTAAGTCATGATTATACTTTTCTATATGCCAAATGGTATTATTCCGATTCTTTAACCAATCTTCCTGTGAGTGTCAAACTGACGGGTTCAAAATTTAAAATCTCTGTTACCAGGACTCAATTACTGGATTATGATTATGATAATGGTAAAGTAAAAGTGAGAAAGGCGACTAAGTTATATTCAGAAGAAAATAAAGATGAATATATCAAAGAAGTTCTAGGCGATCTTGATACTTTTGTAAAATCCAATGATGACGCGTTAACAAAAAGATATAAAAATAAAAAATAAGCTATCATTTTATGAAATATATTTCCCAGGAGGTGAGGAGTGAAAAAGAAATTACTGTTCGTTATTGTGATGTTAGGACTCATTCTCCTTGCCCTTTCTCAATATCTGAAGAAGGATGTTGATCCTGGCTTGTTTGATAAGGATTATCAATATATCAAAGTCTATAACTACAAGGCAGAGAAGATAAAGCCCAAGAAGGCAAAAGTTAAAGAAATCAATCTCGAGTTTATATACGAAGACAATGCAGAAGTTCCTGAGGGGCTAAACTGGAAGGAAGATCTTCGCTCTGATCTTGGCCCTTATGACGGTGGAGACATGATTTTACACGCTGTCTTGGACGATGGTTCAAAGATCAGGATCCCGCTTCAGGAGGCGCTTCGTTTCGGTCCAACTTTCAGTCGTGATTTGGAATACAATGATAAATTGGAGAAGGAAATGGTTCCTAGATTCCCGAATATTAGCTCAGAGTACAATCGCAATCTTAGTTTTGCTTATTTTTCTGGAATGATGTATGTGGGAGACACGCTTTATCAAGCTCCAGAAACGGAAGCTGTCACGCGCTTTGACCTAAAGAATCCTACAACCGGCCACATGCAAACCTACTACGAGTACGGAAATTTGCCGGAGAAAACTGATAGTCCTGTGTTTGTGAAAATTAGCAAAGACGTGACGGAAGCGGATTTGCAACCTTTTTATGATGATTATCATAAAAGTTGGAAGGGGTACTGGAACAGGGGAGTCGACCCCATTGCCAAAGAGTTGACTCATACCTATCAATATAAATTTTATTACTATAAATGGTACTATTCAGATTCTCTATCGAATCTGCCGTTAAAAATAGATCTGACAGGCTCTGAATTTAAAACAACCGTCATCCGTACACAGCTGATCAGGACCGATCGAGAAGACTTGATGAGGGTACGGACAGCCACAAAAACCTATACAGAGAAAAACAAAGAGGAATATGTGCAGGAAGTCCTCAATAAGCTGATAGATTTCAGCACGATTAATGATCTAGCAAGGTATGAAAAGCAACATAAGTAAGAGTCAGGTGAAATCTATTTTGCTAGGGGAATGAATTTTTGGAGGTGAGTATGAAGAAGGTGAAGTTTAAGAAGAGATATATCATCCTTAGTTTGATAGGTATCTTAACGATGGGCTATTTCGCTTTTCGATATTATATTAGACCAGATTGGTTTGATTCAAAACATATCTATCATAAGGTTTATAATTATAAGGTCAGTGATGTCAAACCTCAAAAAAAGGTCATTCAAGATATCAACATCGAATTTATCTACGATAAAGATGTTGAGAAACCTTCTGATGGTCAGTGGGAAGAGTCTACAAGAACAGATGTAAGATTATATGATAATGATTCTGTATTACATGTAACCTTTACTGATAAAAGTAAAGCAACAATTCCAATCTTTACCTCTAGAAGCGGCCCGGCTTTTAGTAAGGAAAGTATCGATTCACGACTATTAAAAAAACTATCTTATCGCTTTCCTGAATTGCAAGTGAATGAGAAAAGAAGTACGATTGAACTTGGCTCTGTCTTGATGCTCTATCAAGGCGATACCTTGTTTCAAATTCCTGAAGCAAGTACAGAGATTCAGTTTCAGCTGAAGAATCCGAAAACAGGGAAATTGCAAACCTATTATCAATATGGCGGTGCACCAGATTTTAATTATTTCCGCCCGGTATTTTTTCTACAGTATCAATCAAACTCAACAGCAGAGAATCAAGCATTCTTTGATGATTATGATCCTTCAAAAGAATTAAATTATTGGGATACACGCTATGATTTGGGTTCCAATACGCTAGATGTGAAGCAAGATTATTCTTTCTATAATTTATTTTATTCAAATCAATTCTCCAATCTTCCAGTCGGTATTAGTACAACCGGTGATACCTTTAAAACAACGATTACTGAAACCTATGTTATAGAGGATGTTGATGGAGGAGATAAGGCGGTCAAAGTTGTATCAAGGTCAAAAACCTATACAGACAAGATGACCTATACCACTGAAGTTCTTGATAAAAAACTAAACAACTCCAGGTAGCCAATTGAGCTATCTGGAGTTGTTGTGCGTTTAAGGATATATTTCTTCAATTGTATTAAGAATATCTTCCAACCCAATGATCCTTAGTCTATCAGAAGTCTTGTCTAATGATGGAGAATCACGATTAAAGCTTAAGGAAGCTGTCTGCTCTTCTGTTTCTTTCCGAGGTGTATCCTTGATCATTTCTGGCAGTTCTGAAACAACTGTTTTGAATACTTTTTTTGGATCATTCTTGAATTCTTTTTTTAGTTGGTCTTCACGATCATTTATTTTTTTGTTCAGCTCGTCCATATCTGGCGGTGACCATTTATAACGGATAAGAAAACGGAAATCAGAAGCATCAGCTTCATAGAATTCCAGAGTATAGGTCATGGATGAGTCCCAATAGGCATCAGCAATGGCCTTTTTCTCCTCATCAGTTGGAGTATAATAAGGGGAAATATTGGTCCAGTTAGAATTTAGTTTACTGTATATTTCTGTTTGGATGTTGTTTTTCAGATAGTTAGCAAGTAGATTCTCTCCTTCTTTTCGAACTTCCTTAAATTTAGTTCTATTTGAAGGTGTGGTGAAAGAGGATTCTGCTTTGGTATCTGAAAAACGATCTTCATAACTGAGTTTGTACTTGGTATTTGGTTTTCCCGCGAACCAGAGGGTGTTCTCTCCTTCTGAGTCGTTTTCAAATGTCAAAATACTTTGTTCCTTGTTATCTTGATCCAGGATTTTGACATCATCTAAAGATACGCGGTTGATGCCTTCGATACTAAATGTTAATGAATACCTATTTTCGGCTTCTTTATCTTCCTTTAATGGATACTCAGAATCAAAATAGCCATTAAAATCGGAACTCAAGGTAACTTGAGGGGGGATTTCGAATAGAGTCGGTATAGGATGAACATTAAAAAAAGCAATCAAACCAATAACAAGAGCTATACTGATAACAATAAGGGTTTTCTTTACCTTCATAGTCCCTCCTTATTTATCAAATTGGACTTCCTCAAGTAAGTATTCGATAAATTTTTCACCCATTTTAGAGAGGCTAGCTTTTTCGTGTTGGATGTAGACTAGCTCGATTGGGTCATCAATATCTAGCGGGATGGAAACGATATTGTCTCCGTTGAGGTTGCTGTTAAGGATACCGGTCGCAATGGTGTAGCCGTCCAGACCAATCAAGAGATTGAAGAGGGTGGCACGGTCACTGACAACGATGGACTTCTTGTGATGCTCTTGGGAGAGGATCTCTTCTGAGAAGTAGAAGGAGTTGTGGGTCCCTTGGTCGTAGCTGAGATAAGGGAAGTCTTCTAGATCTTCTAATTTCACCACCTCTTTGTTAGCTAGAGGGTTAGTCTTGCTGACGAAGATATGAGGTTGGGCAGTGAAGAGGTGGGTTGCCTTGAGGTGGCTGTCATCCAGCATTTTGGAGAGGACATCCCGGTTATAGCCGTTAAGGAAGAGGACACCGATCTCACTACGGAAGTTCTTGACGTCATCGATGATTTCCCAGGTTCTGGTCTCCCGTAGGAAGAGCTCGTATTTCTCCATATCGCTTTTCTTGAGGAGAGAGACGAAGGCTTCGACTACGAAGGCATAGTGCTGGGAGGATACGCTAAAGAGCTCCCGATTGGCTACTGGATTTTTATAGCGTTCTTCTAGGAGTTGGGTCTGCTCGACGACTTGACGGGCATAAGAAAGGAACTCCATCCCATCCTTGGTCAAAGTGATTCCTTTGGGATTACGGATGAAGATATCAATTCCCATTTCTTTTTCCAAGTCCCGCACAGCATTGGACAAGCTTGGCTGGGTGATGAAGAGTTGCTTGGACGCCTCATTCATAGAGCCTGTTTCGACGATTTTGATAATGTAATGTAATTGTTGGATTCTCATGCTTATATTTTAACATACTTTTGACAGAAAATCCCAGCTAGTATCAGTCTCTAGAAGGATTTTTCCCTATAAAACAGGTTAAGAATTGAAGGATTGAGTGTGGCTTGATAGAATGATGACAAATAGTGCTTAGGAGGCTTTATGAAAAGAATTGCTCAATGGTACAAAAAATGGAATCAGGAACTGGAGACCAAATTTTTAGCCAGTTTAGTAAAGATAAACTTTATGACCAATTTACTGATCTTTCTTGGTTTGTACGTCTTTCTAATCCTTGGTAGCTTGCCAGGAAATATCCAATCTTTGGGTTTCTGGAATGCTATTTTTGGAGTCGCAATATACAGTGTTACAATTCTTGTTCATGCCCTAGTAGTTAGTTATTTTGTTCCCAATATCTTTGTGATTCTGTATGCTATATCTTGCTGGTCTTCGATACAGGCCCAGACCTTGGAAAAGGAACTGGTCGGTGTCTATGAAGAGAAAGAAGAGGAAAAAATTAAACGAAGGGTTAACAATCGCAAGTACTTTGTGATCCTTTG
The DNA here is from genome assembly GCA_902363395.1 of Streptococcaceae bacterium. Taxonomy (GTDB): domain Bacteria; phylum Bacillota; class Bacilli; order Lactobacillales; family Streptococcaceae; genus Streptococcus. The sequence goes on along the minus strand of CABIZZ010000001.1, from coordinate 1,116,086 downwards.
GATAGGAGTCTTTGGCTGTATCCTGGAATCCTTCGTCATCTATCTGGTAAAGGATTTGACAGATTATGATTGGACCAAACAGCTCATCAATGAGCAGAAGCATACCATGATTTGGTCGGAGACTCTCCCGACGATTCTTGTTTTGGCACTGATTTCCTTCCTAGCTCTGGTCATCTATTCTTACCGAGATGCCAATTCCTTATCTCCACTTTTAAATATCTTTTGTATCAGTGGGATATTGATGGGATTGGTATTGTTAGCGGTGTTTGACATCCAGTTGCAAGTCATCGGTTGTCACACGGTCTTCTTGTTGGTTTATTCTATTAGTCTCCTGCGGACCAGGATAAAGGAGTGGGAGGGTGCTGATCCCATTAGGGTCTATGACAATCCAATTCTCCAGCGCTTTCACCTGATCCTCCACCAATCCAAACACTGGCCTTGGTTGGCAGTCGTCTTTGCCCTCCCCATGTTAGCAGTATTGGTCATGGTTCTCATGCTCTTTGGTCAACGTCCTGATAGCTTGGTCAAGGCCTGGACCAATACGGCAGATTGGACCTTCTCGGAAAAGATCCCTCCTCAGAATCTCATCATGGATGAGCACTATCTCTGTACGGTTGCGGCTAGTGGCCATGAAAAAGTTGTCAAGCCCCAACGGATGGGTGTTCGGCACGGTCATCCTGTAGTGGTGAATCGCCAGCTCTGTATTGCCAATGCCTTTGAGCAGGTTCTAGAAGAAAAGACGCCACGTTTCCATCGATTCCTGCGTCGTAATTATGACCGCTATGGCTATCCCTTTGCCAAACATATCAAGAAGAAATGGGCGATGGATATCATTTACTATCTGATGAAGCCCCTGGAATGGATCTTCTTGTTGGTTCTCTACTTGGTCGATCGCAAGCCTGAAAATCGCATCGCTTTACAGTATATCCCACCGGTACCAGAAGGGTTTTCTCCTGAACTAGAAGGGAAATGAGCGGAGCCATCGGGCTTCTACTTGACAAGCGACAAGGAGAGCGATATAATGAGACAAATTTAACCTTTAAGGGGTCCAGAGAGGCCTGCAAGGAAAGACAGAAAAAAGATCAGCGGACCGAGTCTAGCTGATCATTTGTAGGACCTTGCTTTTGCGAGGTCTTTTTTGCTGGAAGAAAGAAGAGGAAACCAATGGTCAGTGATAGCTGTAAGAAACGGTTTGGAAAAATCATGATGGAAGACATGGAGTTAATCGCTCAAGAAGAGATTGCGCCACGGATTTTTTCAATGGTCTTGAAGGGGGAAATGGTGGAGCAGATGCTACCGGGGCAGTTTCTCCATATCCGTGTACCGGATGACTCTAAGCTCCTCCGTCGTCCTATTTCTATCTCTGAGTTAGATCCAGACAGCCAGACCTGTCGCCTCATCTATCGGGTAGAAGGGGGAGGGACAGCCATCTTTTCTCACTTGCCTGTCGGTAGCTTCCTCAGCGTCATGGGTCCTCAGGGAAATGGCTTCGACCTAAAAGGTCTTGGTCAAGGGGCGCGTGCCTTAATTATCGGCGGAGGGATTGGAGTACCTCCTTTGGTTCAAGTGGCTAAACGGCTACATGAGCAGGGAGTAGAAGTTGAAGTGGTTGTCGGCTTTGCGACCAAAGAAGCCGTCATTTTGGAAGAAGAACTTTCTCAGGTTGCTCATGTTACTGTAACGACAGACGATGGGACTTATGGTACCAAGGGTTATGTGTCAACAATCGTTGATCAGATGGACCAGGAGTTTGACGCTATCTATTCTTGTGGGGCACCTGGCATGCTCAAATATGTCAATACCAAATTCCATGACCATCCTCGCGCCTATATTTCTATGGAATCGCGTATGGCCTGTGGGATGGGTGCCTGCTATGCCTGTGTGGTGCATCTGGAAAATGAAAGCCAAGCAGCCAATAAGCGCGTCTGTGAAGACGGACCGGTCTTTGAAACCGGTACGATTGTGATGTAGGGAGGAAAGTATGACAAGTAATCGATTAGCTGTATCCTTACCAGGATTAGACTTGAAAAACCCAATCATTCCAGCTTCTGGCTGTTTTGGCTTTGGTCAGGAATATGCCAAATACTATGATTTAGACCTGCTTGGATCCATTATGATCAAGGCGACAACTGCTGAGGCTCGCTTCGGAAATCCGACACCACGTGTTGCTGAGACGCCTGCAGGCATGCTCAATGCCATTGGGCTCCAAAATCCAGGCTTCGATGTCGTTCTCGCAGAAAAACTCCCCTGGTTGGCTCAACATTATCCAGATCTACCGATTATCGCCAATGTAGCTGGTTTCTCTAATGAAGAGTATGCGACAGTATCTGGCAAAATCTCGCAAGCTCCAAATGTCAAGGCCATCGAACTCAATATTTCTTGTCCCAACGTAGACCATGGCAACAATGGCCTCTTAATCGGACAAGTTCCTGAGTTGGCCTATGATGCAGTAAAAGCAGCGGTAGAAGCTTCCTCCGTTCCTGTCTACGTTAAGTTAACCCCAAGTGTGGCCGATATTACTCAAGTAGCCAAGGCTGCAGAAGATGCGGGAGCGAGTGGCTTGACCATGATCAACACGCTGGTCGGGATGCGCTTTGACCTAAAGACAGGCAAGCCCATCATTGCCAATGGCACCGGAGGTATGTCAGGACCAGCTATCTTCCCAGTAGCCTTGAAACTCATCCGCCAAGTAGCCCAATCGACCAAACTGCCGATTATTGGCATGGGTGGCGTGGATTCCGCAGAAGCAGCTATTGAGATGATGATTGCTGGTGCCTCTGCGATTGGAGTTGGAACTGCTAACTTTACAGATCCATATGCTTGTCCGACCATTATTGAAAATCTTCCACAGGTCATGGATCAGTATGGAATAACTAGTTTAGAAGATTTACGTCGGCATGTCCGAGAAAATCTATTATAAGGATTATCAAGAAAATAAAAAATGCCTGCTGGCTACAACCCCAACAGGCTACTGAGTAAGCTACAACTAAAACAACCCTTACTCAGCATACAAAAATTTTACAGGAAAATCGGATTTTCGTCAAGAATTTGACATGTTTGTGAATCTTCCCTAGTCGAAAGATGAAAAAAACAGATTGAATCCGAACGTTTTATGATTATTTCTTGACTTTTCTTTCATATCGTACTACAATGTAGAAAAACCTTTAAAGTGGTCCAGAGAGGCTCCTAAGGTCTAGACGATGAATCAGGGTAGATACTACCTAATTTTCGTGTAACCTTGCCTCGGGCAAGGTTTTTTTGTGGAAAAAATGTCAGCCATAAAAAGGAGAAACCCATGCGTGAAGAACGTCCCATCATCGCCCTTGACTTTCCAGCTTTTGAAGATGTCAAAAACTTTTTAGAACATTTCCCAGAAGATGAAAAACTTTTTGTAAAAATCGGAATGGAATTTTTCTATGCAGTCGGCCCAGAAATTGTTCACTATTTGAAAGGTCGTGGCCACAGCATTTTCTTGGATCTAAAATTGCACGACATCCCAAATACAGTTAAGTCAGCCATGTCTGTCCTAGGCACATTTGGAGTGGATATGGTGACAGTTCATGCGGCCGGTGGTGTAGAGATGATGCGCGAAGCCAAAAAGGCACTTGGACCAGGAGCTAAGTTGGTGGCGGTGACTCAGTTGACTTCTACCAGCGAGGAAGACATGCGTGATTGCCAAAACATCCAAACTACTGTCCAAGAATCCGTAGTGAATTATGCTCGTAAGGCGCAAGAAGCTGGCTTGGACGGCGTTGTCTGCTCAGCCCATGAAGTAGATTTGATAAAGAAAGCTACATCAGAAGAGTTTGTCTGCGTCACTCCAGGGATCCGTCCTGCAGGAGCAGAAATTGGTGACCAAAAACGGGTCATGACCCCACAAGAAGCCCATGCCATCGGATCAGACTACATCGTGGTTGGACGTCCGATCATCCAAGCAGAAAACCCATGGGATGCTTATCATGAAATTAAGAGACAATGGAATGCGTAAGAGCTACTAAAAGTGAAACTTTTGTAGCTCTACGGGAAGTCCTATGGGACCTTCCTAACGCATTCACTAGATCACAGAAGAGAAAATTATCGTTTCTCTTCTGTGGTCGTCGGAATAATCGGAACTTGATAGGGCCTTCCCTAAACTATTCACTAGTATGAATGAAAGAAATAAAATTGTTTCTTTCATTCATACGTTGGAACACTAATCGCTACTAAAAGTGGAACTTTTGGTAGCTCTACGGGAAGTCCGATAGGCCCTTCCCTAACGCATTCACTAGATTAGCTAAGAGAAAAAATCGTTTCTCTTAGCTAATCGTCGGAATAAACAGAGTCCGATAGGGCCTTCGCTAAACTATTCACTATCCTGTACAGTCATTTAAAAATCAATTATCGATTTAATTCGTATTCGATTAAAATCGTAAAAAGGAGTTATCATGTCATTAGCTAAAGATATTGCCAGCCATCTTCTAAAAATTGAAGCCGTTTATTTAAAACCAGAAGAGCCTTTTACTTGGGCTTCTGGGATCAAGTCCCCTATTTATACGGATAACCGTGTGACCCTTGCCTATCCAGAAACTCGTACCTTGATTGAGAATGGCTTCGTGGACAAAATCAAGGAAGCTTTCCCGGAAGTCGAAGTGATTGCTGGAACGGCAACTGCGGGGATTCCTCACGGTGCTATTATTGCGGACAAGATGAATTTGCCATTTGCCTACATCCGTAGCAAACCAAAAGACCATGGAGCTGGTAACCAGATAGAAGGTCGTGTACCACAAGGTCAAAAAATGGTGGTAGTGGAAGATTTGATTTCTACTGGTGGGTCTGTCTTAGATGCTGTCGCAGCTGCGAAGCGTGAAGGAGCGGACGTCCTTGGTGTCGTAGCTATTTTCACCTACCAATTGGAGAAAGCCGATAAGAAATTTGCGGAAGCTGGCGTTCAACTCGAAACCTTGTCTAACTACACTGAATTGATTCATTTGGCAGAAGAACAGGGTTATATTACTTCTGAAGGTTTGGAACTGTTACGCCGTTTCAAAGAAAACCAAGAAACCTGGCAAGACTAAAGTATAATGGAGGAGGGCCAACGCTTGGCTCTCCTTTTGTTTTTGTGATGAAAGGAAATTTTATGGAGCTTAAAAGACGGATTCGTCTGAGTTTAGAAGAAAAAAAGCAGTGTGAACAACTTGTGAGAGCCTGTCACCAAATTGACCATACTTATCGCTTGCCCTATTTGGATAATCTCTACAATGCTGATCCTACGATGCCAGCCTTTATCCTTGCATTGGTGGAGGAGCAGCTAGTTGGATTTTTGTCCATCTATGCGGATGAACCCAAGGAAGCAGAGGTTCAGCTCTTTGTGACACCTTCTTTTCGTAGACAAGGGATTGCCCGTTCCTTGTGGGATGATTTCAAGAGCTTGGCAGAGGAGTACCAATTGGAAAACCGCTTGTATGTATCAGAACTTCGCTTTTTGGACCAGCACCCAGACTTACTTAGCCATTTTCATTTAGTGGAGGCAGAGGAGGAAGACCACGAACTGTGGTTGGAGGCTCCATGTAAAGTCACTGACCATGAGAAGAGAGAAGGGCTGATGGTGTTGGAAGCTGAGGAGTCCATGCTCCAAGAGATCGCGCATTTTCAATCCAAGGCTTTCGAGACGGATCTTGACTATGCCCTCAAGTATGCGACCGAGTCTCTCGAGGGGCTGGATACCCGTCTCTTTGTCTTGCGTGACCAAGAGCAAGTTCTTGCTTCTGTTACGGTGGATCTATCTCAGGGAACGACCTATTTCTTTGGATTAGCCGTTGACCCGGATCATCTCCGTAAAGGGTACGCACGCTATCTCTTACGAAGTGTGATGAATCAGATGGCTGCAGAAGTGGAGCAGCAATTTCAGATTGTCGTTGAAAAAGAGAATCAAGCAGCCCTGAGTCTTTATCTAAGCCTTGGCTTCATCATCCAAACTGAAGTCCTCTATTTGATGGAAAGCCGATAGAAACCAGCTAAATCACTATTTTTTTGCTATAATGGAGCTATGTTAGTAAAAAGTAAAAATATCTTATTTGGATTGCTCCATCTGGTCATGTTGCTCCTGATGGTGCACTGGTTTGTCATTAGTGTCGTCTACCTAAAAGATATTTCGGGATGGGGACTTGTAGTTGGGGGACTTGTCTTTCTCCTAGCTTATCTTGGTCGCTCCTATCTCAAAAGAGCCTTTGCCTGGTTGATGAAACACAAGACTGGATTGATGCTGGGAGCGATTCTGGTTCAGATTGTTTTTATGCTGTCTGCGGAACTCTTTATCCGTCGGGATGCTGCAGTTGTCTATACGGGAGCCTTTGGCCTTCTAAAAGAGTCCTCCATTTCTAGCTACCTGAGCCGGAATCCCAATAACCTTCCCTTGTTCTTGTACGAACGCTTTTTCTACCAAATCTTTGGTGGGGCAGGCCTCTGGGTCATGCAGATTCTCAACATAGTATTTGTGAATGCAGGAGCTATCTTCTTGTATCGTTTAGGGCTGAAACATTATGACCAAAAAGTAGCAGACTGGGTGTATACGCTCTATGTGGTCTTAATCTGTTACTCGCCTTATTTTTACTCCATGTACACGGACATTCCGCCTCTTCCTCTCATCGCCTTGCAATTAGGGCTAGCCTTGGATCTCTTAAAAGGGGGCGACAGTGGTGCACAATGGAAAACATCCTTGTGGCTTGGCCTCTTATCAGGGCTTACTATGCTGATCCGTCCGACGACTATTATTGTCGTGATGGCCTTTTGGATGGTCCTCTTCTTTAAAGGGCAGTGGAAGGTCTTTGGAAAAGTCTTTGCTTTAACCCTTTTATCAACCGGTCTGGTCTTTGGAGCTCTGAATACAGCTGTCAAACACCAAACGGCTGTTCCTATTTTAAAAGGGGAAGGTCTGGCTAAAGGACCGCTCTTGTTTATTAACTTGGGCTTGACGGATATTGGTCACAACCAAGCAGATATGAAAGAGGGTCTCTTGAAATATGTCGATGAAGATAAGCGAGACGAGTACAATAATGGGATGTTCAAGAACGAATATATCATGAAAGAAATCAAACGGCGCTTGAAGGAATATGGTCCGATTGGACTCCTGGGACATCTTTATACAAAGCAATCCTTGACAGTGGCAGAAGGGACACTTGGTTGGCTCTATCGGGATGTTGAATACGAAAAGACTCCGGTCATTAACCCTCTTTACGAGCCTTATACCAAGGATTTACCAGTTGCCAAATGGATTCGTACCTACTTCTTAAGTACAGATCGTCCTCAGTACCGTTTTTATGAGTTCGTCAAACAGTTGGTTTGGATTGTGATGGCGGCTGGCCTAGTTCTAGTCTATCTCAAGAAGAAGAACGATGACGAATTCCACTTCCTATCGCTTGCTGTCTTTGGTGGTCTTCTCTTTTTGACCATCTTTGAAGGTGGCAAGACTCGTTATCTGATCCAATTTCTACCACAAATTCTCTTGTTAGCCTCTATTGGTTTGGCTGCTGGTCCAAGGAAATCCCAAGAGAACGGTTAATTATTTTATGCTGTAAGGAGAAGCGATGGAACATTCAAGATGGCACCAATTGCTTAAGGAGCAGCTTCCAGAGGGCTACTTTAAGCAAATCAATCAATTTTTAGATCAGGTCTATGCATCAGGGACCATCTACCCACCTCGTGAAAAGGTTTTTCAGGCCTTAAAGACAACGAATCTGGAAGAGGTTAAGGTTGTGATTCTGGGTCAGGATCCCTATCACGGTCCTAGTCAAGCGCAGGGGCTCAGCTTTTCTGTACCGGATGACATCCCAGCACCTCCATCCTTGCAAAACATTTTAAAGGAGTTGGCGGAAGATGTGGGGCTTAAGCCTTCCCATGACTTGACACCTTGGGCAGAGCAAGGGGTTCTCTTACTTAATGCCTGTCTGACGGTACCTGCTAGCAAGGCCAATGGGCACGCTGGCCTGATTTGGGAAGAATTTACAGATGCAGTTATTCGCCTAGTCAGCCAAGAGGATGAGCATGTTGTCTTTATTCTGTGGGGTGCCTATGCTCGGAAGAAGAAGTCTTTGATTGATGCAAGCAAACACTTGATTATTGAAAGTGCCCATCCCAGTCCCTTATCGGCCTATCGCGGTTTCTTTGGCTCCCGTCCTTTTTCAAGGGCTAACGCTTATTTAAAGGAGATGGGTCGCGAGCCGATTGATTGGCTGTGAAGTTAGGAAAATAGAAAGAAGAAATAATGCCACAGTTAGCTACAATTTGCTATATCGATAATGGAGAAGCGTTTTTGATGCTTCATCGCAATAAAAAGCCCAATGATGTCCATGAAGGAAAATGGATCGGAGTTGGTGGAAAATTAGAACGCGGGGAAACTCCTCAAGAGTGTGCTGCTAGGGAAATCCTTGAAGAAACGGGTCTAGTTGCTAAGCCAGTTCTAAAAGGAATTATCACCTTCCCTGAATTTACACCTGACCTGGACTGGTACACCTATGTCTTCAAGGTGACCGAATTTGAAGGGGAGCTCATCGAGTGTAACGAAGGGACACTGGAGTGGGTGCCTTATGATCAAGTCTTAAGTAAGCCAACTTGGGAAGGGGACCACACTTTTGTCGAGTGGCTCTTGGAGGATAAACCCTTCTTTTCAGCTATGTTCCGCTATGATGGGGATCGCTTGCTAGAGACCCATGTTGATTTCTATGAATAAAGGAGTAGAAGATGTTAGTCATTAAAAATGGTCGGGTAATGGATCCGAAAACTGGTTTGGACCAAGTATGTGATTTTTTGGTAGATCAGGGGAAAATTGTGGAAATAGGTCCATCTCTTTCTTATGAGGGAGCCCAAGTTATCGATGCGAGTGGCAAGGTGGTAGCGCCAGGTTTGGTGGACATTCACGTTCACTTCCGGGAACCAGGTCAGACCCACAAGGAAGATATTCATACTGGAGCTCTGGCTGCTGCAGCTGGTGGTTTTACCACAGTTGTCATGATGGCCAATACCACTCCAACCATCTCGGATGTCGAGACTTTAAAAGAAGTCTTGGATTCTGCTGCTAAGGAAGCCATTCATGTCAAGACCGTTGCGACGGTTACCAAGAACTTTGATGGCCAACATCTCACTGACTTTGAAGGCTTGCTACAGGCTGGAGCTGTCGGTTTCTCAGATGATGGGATCCCGTTGCAAAGTACCAAGGTAGTCCGTCAGGCCTTGGAAGAAGCCAAACGTCTGGGGACCTTCATTAGTCTCCACGAAGAAGATCCAGAGTTGAACGGCATTCTGGGACTCAATGAGCACATTGCTCGGGAGCACTTCAAGGTTTGCGGAGCCACTGGTGTGGCAGAATATTCTATGGCAGCGCGGGATGCTATGATTGCTCATGCGACAGGTGGCCACCTCCACATCCAACACCTCTCTAAAGCAGAGAGTGTCAAGGTTGTCGAGTTTGCCCAAGCGATCGGCGCTCCTGTTACAGCAGAAGTAGCTCCTCAGCATTTCTCTAAGACTGAAGACCTCTTGCTATCTAAGGGAAGCAATGCCAAAATGAATCCGCCTCTTCGTCGGGAAGAAGATCGTCGTGCAGTCATCGAAGGATTGAAGTCAGGAGTCATTACCGTAATCGCGACAGACCACGCGCCTCATCATGCGGATGAAAAGAACGTAGCCGATATCACCAAGGCTCCTTCCGGCATGACAGGATTAGAGACATCTTTATCGCTTGGTTTGACCTATTTGGTCCATGCAGGAGAGCTCAGCTTGATGGAACTCTTAGAAAAAATGACCTATAATCCCGCTAAATTATATAACTTTGAAGCGGGTTATTTGGAAGTCGGTGGACCAGCAGATATTGTGATCTTTGATCCGGATGCTGACCGTTTAGTGTCTGATCATTTTGCTTCTAAGGCAGCTAATTCACCGTTTGTTGGTGAATCCCTCAAGGGACAGGTGGCCTATACTATCTGCCAGGGCAAGATTGTCTACCAAGCCTAAACCTGACTTAAAAATAAGAAAGTCAAATTGAAAGCTGGACGAATGAGGAGTATATGAATAGTAGAAAAATACTAGAGATGATCTTGTATTGTTTGGTCACTTTTCTGGTCTGCTTTTTTCTGGTCAATTGGCTCCTTCCTTCGGCAGAACCAGTGATGACCAAACCGTCAGCAAGTGCCAAAAAGAAGGTAGTCACCTATGTAGCGATTGGGGATTCCTTGACTAAAGGCGTAGGAGATAGCACCAATCAAGGAGGTTTTGTCCCTCTGCTCGCTCAGAGTTTGACCAATGAATCCGGTCTTGAATTCAAAGCGATCAACTATGGTGTCTCTGGCAACACGAGCGGTCAAATTTTGTCACGCATGCAGGAGAAAAAGGAGATTGGAAAGGACCTGAAGCAGGCTCAGTTACTGACCATTACTGTCGGGGGCAATGACCTGCGAAAGGCCATTCTTGAGGATACCAGTAACTTAGATCTGGACCGCTTCGAAAAAGCATCGAAGACCTATGAGAAAAATCTCAAACAGATTATCGAATTGGCCCGCAAGGACAACCCGGATTTACCCGTTTACGTGGTGGGAATCTATAATCCCTTATATCTAAATTTCCCCGATCTAACGGAATTGCAGACCCTTGTCGATCAGTGGAACCAAAGAACGGAGGAGACCCTCTCTGCCTATCAAGGCGTCTACTTTGTTCCGATCAATGACCTCCTCTATAAGGGCATTGATGGCAAGAGTGGGGTGACAGAATCCGAATTAGGAAAAGAGACTGTGACCAATGATGCCTTGTATGATGAGGATAGTTTCCATCCCAATAATACTGGCTATGAGATCATGAAAGAAGCTGTACTGGAGAAAATACATGCAACTGAGAAAAAATGGTTCGAGTGAGAAGAAGGTTAAGCCACCAACCACAGGACCTCATTTTAAGGAGAGACGAGAAAAAACGCCGATTAACATCTGGAAATGGCTCTTTCTAGGCTTGGTCAGTTTCTTGCTGGCAACAAGTCTAGTCGTATGGACTCGTTTCTCAACGGTACGAGAGGATGTCCGGCAACTACAGACTCCTAGCCAAGGAGGAGATGTCAAGATCGGCAGTATGACCACAACTAGGGCTCAACTAAATGAAACCATCAAGGTCATGCTTAAAAGTTATCATTTGAGTGATTATCAACTGTATGCAGACAACCAACAGATGTTACTAGAGGGGAAGATGGACTTTTTAGGAAAGGAGTACCCGCTCTATATCTATTTCCAGCCAAGTAAGCTAGAGGATGGGAGTATCCTCCTGACCCTCAAGGATTTTTCAGTTGGGACCTTGAAACTTCCTAAGAAGACCGTGATGCAGGTGCTGTCTACAAACAAGGATCTACCCGACTTTGTAAAAATTGATAGCAAAGAAGCGACGATCAAGATCGAGCTTGCTAAGATTAAAAATGATATGGATTTCTATGTCAAGGCCAATACCATTGACCTATACAATGATCAAATCATCTTTGATCTCTACAGGAAAAAATAAGAAGATCAGGCGAAAGTAAGAAAGCGACTTTCGCCTTTATTTTGTTTCTATTCAAAAAATTCAGAATATTGTAGAAAATTCTTGACATTCAATTTTCCCTATGCTAAAATACTAAACAAGACATCAATCAAAGGAGAAAGTCAAACATGAAAACAGCTAAGTTTATTCAATTTGCTTTGTTGTTGAGGTACTCGGGCTAGTGCAAAAGCATTAGTCCTGTTTGGCTTACCAAGCGGGAGTAACAAAACATCTCGCTTAGGTAACTGGCGAGATGTTTTTATTTTATTCACTATGTTTAGAAAAGAGGAGACCCTATGCGTAAAGTTGAATTTTTAGATACCAGTCTTCGGGATGGTGAACAGACTCCAGGAGTCAATTTCTCCATTAAAGAAAAGATTGCCATTGCCAAGCAATTGGAAAAATGGGGCATTTCTGCTATTGAAGCAGGTTTTCCTGCAGCCAGTCCGGATTCCTTCACAGCTGTGCAGGAGATTGCAAAGGTCTTGACCAAGACAGCCGTGACAGGTTTGGCTCGCTCCGTTAAATCCGATATCGATGCTTGCTATGAAGCCTTGAAAGATGCCAAGTATCCGCAAGTTCACGTCTTTATCGCAACCAGTCCGATCCACCGGGAGTTTAAACTTAACAAAACCAAGGAAGAAATTCTTGAAGCCATCAAAGAGCATGTTTCTTATGCGCGTTCTAAGTTTGAAGTTGTTGAATTCTCACCCGAAGATGCGACACGGACGGAGTTGGACTTCCTCTTGCAAGTCGTCCAGACTGCGGTCGATGCAGGGGCTAGCTACATCAATATTCCTGATACAGTCGGTTTCACGACACCAGCAGAGTACGGAGCTATTTTCAAATACTTGATTGACCATGTCAAGACAGACCGTGAGATTATCTATTCCCCTCATTGCCATGATGATCTGGGAATGGCAGTCGCTAATAGCCTCGCCGCTGTCAAGAATGGAGCTGGTCGTGTCGAAGGAACCATCAATGGCATCGGGGAACGGGCAGGCAATGCGGCACTTGAAGAAGTAGCGGTCGCTCTTAATATTCGCGAAGACTATTTCCAAGTGGAGAGTCCGATTGTTCTTAATGAAACCATCAACACCTCTGAGTTAGTCTCTCGTTACTCTGGGATTCCAATTCCTAAAAACAAGGCGGTTGTTGGTGGCAATGCCTTCTCGCACGAGTCAGGGATTCACCAAGATGGAGTTCTTAAGAATCCTCTTACCTATGAAATCATCACCCCTGAGTTGGTGGGGGTTAAGAGCAATAGCCTCCCTCTTGGAAAATTGTCTGGTCGCCATGCCTTTGTCGAAAAACTGCATGAGTTGGGACTGGAATTCACAGAAGAAGACATCCAGCCATTGTTTGCTAAGTTCAAATCTCTGGCAGACAAGAAACACGAGATCACTGATGCCGATATCCGCGCCCTTGTTGCCGGTACAGCAGTGGAAAATCCAGAAGGCTTCCACTTTGATGATCTTCGCCTCACAACCAATGAAGATGAAAGCATCACTGCAGCAGTCAGTCTGAAAAATGAAGATGGTGAAATTCTTGAATACCTTGCAAAAGGTCAAGGTTCAGTGGAAGCAATCTTTAACGCTATTGATCAATTCTTCCACCAAGAAGTTCGTCTGACTTCCTACACCATTGATGCGGTGACAGATGGAATTGATGCCCAAGCGCGTGTGCTGGTCACTGTTGAAAACGAAGCGACGGATACCATATTTAATGCTTCTGGTTTAGACTTTGACGTATTGAAGGCGTCAGCGATTGCCTATATCAATGCCAATACCTTGGTGCAAAAAGAGAATGCTGGAGAGATCGGTCACATTGTATCCTATCGTGATCTACCAGATGCCTAAAGGAGAACACTATGACGAAGAAGATTGTTGCTCTAGCTGGAGACGGGATTGGACCAGAGATCATGGAGGCTGGCCTGTCCGTACTGAAAGCAGTGGCAGAAAAAACAAATTTTGACTATTCGGTCCAAGCTCATCCATTTGGGGGAGCAGGGATTGATGCGGCTGGTCATCCTCTGCCAGCTTCTACTCTAGAAGCTGCAAAGGAAGCGGATGCCATTCTCTTAGCGGCTATCGGAAGCCCTCAGTATGACCAAGCACCGATTCGTCCGGAGCAAGGCTTGTTAGCTCTTCGTAAGGAGCTTAACCTTTATGCCAACATTCGTCCGGTCAAAATCTACGATGCCCTCAAGCACCTCTCTCCATTGAAGGAGGAGCGCATCCATGGTGTAGACTTCGTAGTGGTCCGCGAGCTCACCGGCGGGATCTACTTTGGAGAGCATATCTTAGAAGAAAATCAAGCACGGGATATCAACGACTACTCAGTTGAAGAAGTAGAGCGAATCGTGCGGAAGGCTTTTGAGATTGCGCGTGGCCGTCGCAAGAAAGTCACCAGCATTGATAAGCAAAATGTTCTCGCAACCTCTAAGCTTTGGAGAAGAGTAGCTGATCGAGTGGCTCAAGACTTCCCGGATGTGACCTTGGAGCACCAGTTGGTAGACTCAGCAGCCATGCTCATGATTACCAATCCTTCTCGCTTTGATGTCATCGTGACGGAAAACCTCTTTGGTGATATCCTTTCAGACGAGTCTAGTGTCTTGTCTGGCACTCTTGGGGTTATGCCATCGGCTAGCCATTCAGAGTCGGGTCCGAGCATGTATGAGCCAATCCATGGATCGGCTCCAGATATTGCAGGTCAAGGCGTGGCGAATCCAGTCTCGATGATCCTCTCTGTTGCCATGATGATGCGAGAAAGTTTTGATCGAGAAGAAGATGCTAACCGCATTGAAAAAGCAGTCGAAGCGACTCTTGCTGCAGGGATCTTTACGAGAGACCTAGGAGGCAGTGCTTCGACAAAAGAAATGACAGAAGAGATTATAAAACGCTTATGAGTGTAAAAGGAATGATTACTGGCTTGATCCTTCTTTGGAATTTCTTCGTAGGGATTCTCTACGGAGTTGATAAGGAAAAGGCCAAAAGAAATGCCTGGCGGATACCAGAAAAGACCTTGCTCTTTTATGCTTTTGCAGTTGGAGGGCTAGGAGCCTGGATAGGAGGGCTACTCTTTCATCACAAGACACAGAAGTGGTATTTTAAGGTCACCTGGCTCTTAGGAACCCTTCTCACACTTTACACACTCTACGCTTTATGGAGGTAAGGATGGCAGGAAAATCAATTTTTGATAAAATCTGGGAACGGCATGTAGTGACCGGTGAGGAAGGCCAGCCCCAACTCATGTATGTGGACCAACACTATATCCACGAGGTGACCAGTCCCCAGGCTTTTCAAGGGCTTAGAGACACTGGTAGAAAGGTTCGGAGACCAGATTTAACCTTTGGAACCTTTGATCACAATGTCCCAACTGTTAATATTTATGATATTCGGGATGTGATTTCTAAGGCTCAGATTGATAAATTAGCTGAAAATGTCAAGGACTTTGGGATCGATCATGCAGGTCATGGTTCAGAAAAACAGGGAATCGTTCACATGGTTGGTCCTGAAACAGGACGGACCCAGCCTGGAAAGTTCATTGTCTGTGGAGATAGCCATACGGCGACCCATGGGGCTTTCGGTGCCATTGCCTTTGGGATTGGGACCAGTGAGGTGGAGCATGTCTTTGCGACTCAGACCATCTGGCAGGTCAAACCGAAGAAACTCTTGGTCGAGTTTACTGGAAAACCTCAAAAGGGGATTTATGCCAAGGACTATATTTTGGCCTTGATTGCTCGTTATGGCGTAGCCTGTGGGGTTGGTCATGTGGTCGAATATAGAGGGGAAGCAATCGATAGCCTCACCATGGAAGAGCGGATGACCATCTGCAATATGTCCATTGAATTCGGCTCTAAGATGGGGATTATGAATCCAGATGAGACGACTTTTGACTATCTCCGTGGACGTGAATGTGTGCCAAAAGATTTTGAAGCTGCAGTATCCGATTGGCAGTCCCTGGTCAGTGACAACGATGCGACATATGATAGAGTCATCACCATCGATGTATCCCAGTTGGCACCCATGGTGACCTGGGGGACCAACCCTTCTATGGGAGTCGACGTGGAAACAACCTTTCCAGAAATTCGGGATATGAATGATGAACGGGCCTATGCCTACATGGATCTCCAACCAGGTCAAAAGGCTTCAGACATCGAGTTGGGCTATATCTTTATCGGATCTTGTACCAATGCCCGACTCAGCGATTTACAGCTGGCTGCCCGTTTCGTAGAAGGGAAGAAAATTGCCCCAAATTTGACCGCCATCGTCGTTCCAGGTTCTCGTCCTGTCAAACGAGCAGCGGAGAAAATGGGCTTAGATAAGATCTTTATGGAAGCTGGCTTTGAATGGCGTGATCCAGGTTGCTCCATGTGTCTAGGAATGAATCCAGACAAGGTGCCGGATGGCGTCCACTGTGCCTCTACTAGCAACCGGAACTTTGAAGACCGCCAAGGATTTGGGGCCAAGACCCATCTCTGTAGCCCAGCAATGGCCGCTGCAGCAGCGATCGCCGGTCGCTTTGTCGATGTGCGCCAAATGCCAGAAGTTGAGTAAAAGGAGGAAGCATGGAGAAATTTACCATTTATACGGGAACTACGGTTCCTTTGATGAACGATAATATCGATACCGACCAAATCCTCCCCAAGCAATTCTTAAAGCTGATTGATAAAAAAGGCTTTGGCAAGTACCTCATGTACGCTTGGCGCTACTTGGATGATCAATACACCGAGGATCCAGAATTTATCTTTAACAAACCAGAATATCGTCAGGCCACCATTTTGATTACTGGCGACAATTTTGGGGCTGGTTCTTCTCGGGAGCACGCAGCCTGGGCTTTAGCTGATTATGGCTTTAAAGTCGTTATCGCCGGCTCTTTTGGAGATATCCATTACAATAATGAACTCAATAATGGGATGCTACCAATAGTCCAGCCTTTAGAGGTTCGTCAAAAGCTGGCAAGCTTGAAGCCGACAGATGAGGTAACGGTGGATTTGGAAGAGCAGAAGATCATCTCGCCTGTTGGAGAATTTAGCTTTGAGATCGATGGGGATTGGAAGAACAAATTACTCAACGGTCTAGATGATATTGGGATTACCCTCCAATACGAGGACTTGATTGCTGCTTATGAGAAGAATCGGCCCGCCTATTGGCAATAAAAATTGTATAGTTAATTAAGAATTTTCAGAAAATATATTGAAGCTTTTTTGGAATTTTGATAGAATAGAAAAAAAGAAATAGAAGAGGACGAAATTTATGACAAAACACATTCAATGGGACGGAACACTTTCACAAGAAGGATTTGACATTCTTAAAGGCGAGGGTGGTTGTATCGTCTGCCCTACCAAAGTCGGCTACATCATCATGACCAGCGACAAGGCTGGCTTGGAACGCAAGTTTGAAGCCAAAGAACGTAACCGCAACAAACCAGGTGTCGTTCTTTGCGGAAGTATGGATGAACTTCGTGCCCTTGCGCAATTGAATCCTGAAATCGAAGCCTTCTACCAAAAACATTGGGATGAAGATATCTTGCTTGGTTGTATCCTTCCTTGGCGTGAAGATGCCTATGCCAAATTACAAGCCTTCGGCGATGGACGTGAAGAACTCATGACAGATGTTCGTGGAACCAGCTGTTTTGTCATCAAATTCGGTAAAGCTGGTGAGCAAATCGCCAAAGAAATGTGGGAAAAAGAAGGCAAAATGGTTTATGCCTCTTCAGCTAACCCATCTGGTAAAGGAAATCGTGGGAAAGTCGAGGGAATCGGAGAGCGAATCGAAGGTGCCGTGGATTTGGTCATCGAAGCCGATGATTATGTAGCCTCTATCCAACCAGACAAGACTATTGAAACTCGCTATGAACAAGGAGTGATGGTTTCTATGGTTGATGCAGAAGGAAAACTCATCCCAGAACAAGGAGCAGGTAGCCGTTCTGTCAATACTTGCCCAGTCGTGATCCGTAAGGGATTGGATATCGACAAGATCATGATGCACTTATCTGATCATTTCAACTCTTGGAACTACCGCCAAGGGGAGTACTATTAAAAGATAGAAAAAAGGTCGTTACAGTTCGTAACGACCTTTTACTTGTCTATTTTATCGAATAGCTGATTTCCAACTTTAATAAGTCACGACATTAATCTCGCCCTTGTCGTACTCAGCGATAAAAATGTCATCAACAGTTTCAAATCCTTTTTTATTGAGTTCGGCTATAAGCCATTCTTCAGTTTTACCAATGGTCTCTAAGATCTCTACTTGGACCACACCATCTGTAATGATTGGGTATTTGGGATTTTCATCTCCCATTCGAACGATTATGAGTTGGCCATTTTGTTCGATGACGGCTCTTTTGACTTCTTTCAATTGGAAGACCCCTTGAGAGCGCAACTTAAGAGCGACGTCAGAAGCAGAAAGGCCTTTTGAGCGACAAGCTTCTGGATCTAATTTTCCGTTTTTTATGATAATAGTTGGTTTTCCATCAATCAGATGTTTGATGAAGTAAACATTGGTATTAAGCCATTTGAGTGACAGAATCAAAATCGTCCAGATGATGAGGATGACGACATATTGAAGGATGGTAATCGAGCTATTGTAGATGACCCCGCCGATAATACCCCCGAGAACAAAGTTCTGTATTTGGTCTACTGCAGAACTTGGCGCTAAATTTCCTTTTCCTGTTACGTTAATAACAAAAACAAGAGAAAGAAGCCCCCAGGCCAATTTAATTGCAATTGTAGCAAAAAAGCTTATCATTTTTCAACCTCCACCAGTTCTACATCTGTTTTATATAAGTCCATTTTTTCAAGTAAATAGCTATCTGGGTCTGTTCCGCTAATCGCACGATAGAATTGCTTGTCTACCTTGATAATAGCTCCGTCGGTCGTATCCGAAGTATTGACATAGACATCTTCTTTATCTACACCTAATTCTTTTGAAACAACTTCGATAAAGTGTAGGGAAGAGCGGAATTGATTGTCATTAGACTGATTGTTTTGAAAATTTGAAATGCCAATCAAAACAACGGCTACTAAGATTAAGACAGAAATAATAGACAATTCACGGAACTTACTTCCACGTTTATCCTTATATGCCTTAAAGACAAAAAAAGCCGTTACCAACACTAAGAGAATGGACATGATTACCATGACCCAATTTTGCTGGCTAATCTGACTCAATACATAATCATATGAATAGAATTTCATAAAAATCCTCCCGATTTTGAATTCAAGATATTATAAACTAAATCCTCCTTAATTGCAATGATTAAAAACAAAAGGAAGAAAAAACTTATAGAACTTTTTTGAAGAGAAGTGCTGACAAAGTAATAGCAACAAAAAAACTAGAGATTTGACTCTAGTCTTTTTGTTTTTGATGAGTGATGTTTTTTCCCCAGGAGATGATATTTTCATTCTTGTTGAGGATTCGTTTGATATTGTCCTTGTGGCGGATGATAATCAAGGTGGCTAAAGCGAGGACAATAAGGGTGAAAATCAGGTCATAGCCTGGGAGGATCCAGCCAGTCAATGGAAGGAAGAGCACACCTAAACTAGCCAAAATTGCAACCGTTACACTTGAAAAAGAAATCATGCTGGTTAAATAAAGGCTAACAAAGAAATAGATGGCTAAGAGGATGAGGAAAACGGGAGAGAAACCAATGAGAACCCCAGCACTGGTCGCGACTGCCTTGCCTCCTTTAAAGCCTGCAAAAATAGGGAAGGTGTGTCCAAGGACGGCGAGAAGACCAAAGACCATTGGTGAAATCCCTGCAACCCCAAAAATAGTCGGCAATAAAACAGCCAAGGTTCCTTTGAGGAAATCAACCGCAAAGACGACCAGACCAGCCTTGGTCCCTAGGATACGGAAGGTATTGGTGGTCCCTGTATTTCCAGAACCGTGTTCACGTAGATTGATGTTAAAGAAGGCTTTTCCTATCCACAAACCAGAAGGGATAGAACCTAATAAGTATGCTAATACGAGTAAAAGAATAGTTTTCATCATAGTTTCATTATATCAAAAATGCTTTGAATGAAAAAGAAAATTTCTAACTGAAGTGTCACATCGGATAGTTGGTTTGAATCAATCGCACTTAAATAGACTAGTTAAAGGGGGAGAAGAAAGAAAAATTTTGCAAAATTTCCTAAAAAACTGTAATATAGAAAAGATGAACAAACAGGAGGTTCCTTGTGTCTAAAAAGGAAATCAACATTAATAATTACAATGACGATGCCATTCAGGTACTAGAAGGGTTGGATGCGGTCCGTAAACGTCCAGGGATGTACATCGGATCGACAGATGGAAATGGGCTTCACCATTTGGTCTGGGAAATTGTCGACAATGCGGTCGATGAAGCCCTATCTGGTTTTGGTTCTCAAATTGACGTTACCATCAACAAAGACGGGTCCCTATCTGTAGCAGACCAAGGTCGGGGAATGCCGACCGGGATGCATGCTATGGGCAAACCAACTGTTGAGGTCATCTTTACCGTTCTCCATGCTGGAGGAAAGTTTGGTCAAGGGGGCTATAAGACATCTGGAGGTCTTCACGGAGTGGGATCTTCTGTCGTCAATGCCCTTTCTAGCTGGCTAGAGGTTGAGATTACCCGTGATGGAGCGGTCTACAAGCAACGTTTTGAAGATGGTGGGAAGCCTGTTACCACTCTTGAAAAGATTGGGTCGGCTCCTAAGTCTAAGACGGGAACTAAGGTTACCTTCATGCCGGATCCAACCATCTTCTCAACGACAGATTTCAAGTTTAATACCATTGCAGAACGGATCAAAGAGTCAGCCTTCTTGCTCAAGGATGTAACACTTACGCTGACCGATCTCCGTAAGGAAGAAGACAACCATGTCGCCTTCCATTACGAGAATGGTGTTCAGGATTTCGTTGAGTACTTGAACGAAGATAAGGAAACCTTGACGCCCGTTCTCTACTTTAATGGGGAATCAGAAGGCTTCCAAGTAGAAGTTGCTCTCCAATACAATGATGGCTACTCTGACAACATCTTGTCCTTTGTTAATAATGTCCGGACCAAGGATGGGGGAACCCACGAGACGGGACTGAAGACAGCCATTACCAAGGCCATGAACGACTATGCAAGAAAGACGGGTCTTCTCAAAGAAAAAGACAAGAACCTAGAGGGATCCGACTATCGCGAAGGCTTATCTGCTGTTCTTTCGATCTTGGTGCCAGAAGCTCATTTGCAGTTTGAAGGGCAGACCAAGGACAAACTAGGAAGTCCACTTGCTCGACCAGTCGTTGACGGGATTGTCGCTGACAAGTTGACCTTCTTCCTCATGGAAAATGGGGAGTTGGCTTCCAATCTGATTCGCAAGGCCATCAAGGCCCGGGATGCGCGTGAAGCTGCTCGGAAGGCGCGGGATGAGAGTCGAAATGGCAAGAAGAACAAGAAGGACAAGGGGCTCTTGTCTGGTAAATTGACCCCAGCCCAGTCCAAGAATCCTGCCAAGAACGAACTATATCTAGTCGAAGGGGATTCAGCCGGTGGTTCTGCCAAGCAAGGTCGGGACCGTAAGTTCCAGGCTATCCTTCCGCTTCGAGGGAAGGTTCTCAATACTGAGAAGGCCAACATGAGTGATATCCTCAAAAACGAGGAAATCAACACCATGATCTACACCATCGGTGCTGGAGTTGGGGCTGACTTTACGATCGAAGATGCAAACTATGACAAGATTATCATCATGACCGATGCGGATACGGATGGAGCCCACATCCAGACCTTGCTCCTAACTTTCTTCTATCGCTATATGCGACCTTTGGTCGAAGCAGGACGTGTCTATATCGCCATGCCTCCTCTTTACAAGATGTCTAAAGGCAAAGGGAAGAAAGAAGAAGTGGCTTATGCCTGGACTGATAGTGAATTGGAAGACCTACGGCGAACTTTTGGCCGTGGAGCAACCCTTCAACGGTACAAAGGGTTGGGTGAGATGAATGCAGACCAACTTTGGGAAACCACCATGAACCCAGAAACCCGTACCTTGATCCGTGTCACGATTGATGACTTGGCGCGTGCAGAGCGCCGTGTCTCAGTCCTAATGGGCGATAAGGCGGCCCCACGTCGTCAATGGATCGAAGATAACGTTAAGTTTACCTTGGAAGAAACAACTGCGTTTTAAGGAGTGCGAGTGATGGATAGTTCAGGACATTCGATTATATGGCTTTACTTAGGTTTTATTCTCTTAGTCTCATTGCCCTCAGCTATTTTTGCTTTCTTTATGAATCATCGGAAAAAAAGATTACTAGGACTCTATGCACCGATCGTGTTTACTTTGTTCATGATCTTGATGCTTATTTTTAATTTAGAGGGCTCAGAATCCGCTGCTTTAGGGGCGACCTTTATCATGTTTTTTTTGGCTTTCCCTTGATTATAGGCGCCTTAGTCTACACACTGATTCGTTTGTGTTTCGTTTATAGTAAGAACCTGAGGAAGGGACTTTTGATTTTCCTATCCTATATCTTAGGACCCCTATTAATTGGTCTTCTTGGCTTGTGTGTGGTAATGACATTTCAGATTCATCAGTTCGTATTCATAGTCATTATTTTGATGATTCTGGTTTCTTATATGCCGCCTCTTTATCTCTATTATTTCGAGCAAGATCAGAAGGAGTGTGAATAATGGTTCTATACTTAGGTTTTCTTTTATTAGCCACTTTGACCCCGATTTTTCTAGCAATCAACATGAATCGTAGAAGAATCAGACTGTTAGGCTTGTATGCACCGGTCGTGTTTACTCTCTGCATGCTTAAGGTAATTGAATCCAATATTAGACTCCCAGAATCTGGATCTTTAGAGGCAAGCTTACTCATGTTTTTATATGGCTTCCCCTTGATAATTGGATCCTTAGTCTTTACACTGATTCGTTTGTGTTTCGTCTATTCGGAAAAACTCTGGAAGGCATATTTAATTTTTCTATCCTATATTTTGGGTCCCCTATTAATTGGTCTTCTTGGCTTGTGTGTGGTAATGCTATTTCAGCTCCAACAGTTCATGTTTGTAGTCATTATTCTGATGATTCTGGTTTCTTATCTGCCTCCGATCTATCTCTATTATTTCGACAAAGATCAGTAGGACACGCTAGCAAGTGAAAAATTATAGATTTTTTAATTACAACATTCAATCATTTTTACCAATTTTATATTGTCTTATTTCTTTCCATCTTCATCGCCTTTTGGCTGAATTGGAAAAAAAAATTTTATGGCTTGTATTATCCAATCTGTTTAACAGTCATGACTTATTGTGTGGTTCAGTTTGATTCTTTCAATGTTATTGAGAGGGCTCTTCCCTTCATGCTAATAGTCTTTGCTGTTCAACTGATGGTCATAGCTCTTGGTGTTCCCCTTGTTGTGATTGCCTTGCTTTATCATGTCATCCGATTATTTTCCGTTTTCCCTAAATACGGATGGAAAATCATCCTGATTATCCTCTCTTATCTAGTGAGTGCAGTACTTTTTTACCGGGTTATGGCTAGTATGACAGAAGAGTTTTTGGAACACCGAAGTATGATGATCGGGTTAATGTTCCTATCTCTTGTTCTATCTTATCTGCCAGCCATATTTTTGATCATTAGCCAGAATCGTAGGAAGGTCTGAAATGAATGATATCTTATTACCTATAACTTTCTCTACTTTCCCATTCTTACCGGTCGTATTAGTCGCTATATTTATTTATATTGCTATTAAGAAAAATAAATCCAAGGTCTATTTTTTAGGATATTTTTTCCCACTTGCAGGGATTGTAACCATGAACGCAATCAGTGGTTATCCCTCTAAGAATTTTGAAGGACATATGTCAATTATCATAGTATTGGTGACGTTTTACTTACCTTTATTATATACATCCCTAGTTTATAGTGGCATACGTCTCTATTCGGTTTATAGCCATCAATTATTGAAAGCCTCTCTGATTTTAGGGATCTATCTCCTAGCTAGCATCTTTATGCATTTGATGATCTTTAAAGTTCAAGGTCAATTTATTAAGGTGGTCATCAACATCCATTTAGCGAAACTTATAATTATGATTTCTTCGTTTCTTCCATCTGTTTATCTATATTTTAATAAAAACGAACAATTCCAAGGATTTGTAAGTGATGAAGGAGTAAAAGATGAGAACTGAGACAAAAATGATAGACCTAATCTTGCAGATAGCCGAATCCTTGCAAGTGGAAGCAGTGGCCTTATCCGGTTCGCGAGCCGATATCCACTCTCTAAGAGATGAGTTTCAAGATTATGATGTGGTCTATATTGTTGAGAATCTGGAGGACTTGATATCTGATTTATCTTGGCTATACCAGTTTGGCATACGGCTGATTGAACAGCATAATCGCCTGGGACATCGTCGTCTGTATCTCATGCTCTTTGAAGACGGCAACCGAATCGATTTGACCCTCTGTCCCAAGGAGCACATGAAAGAGTGGGTGGACAGCGAGGCTGGTTTCAAAGTCTTAAAAGACGACAAAGGTTTTTTTGAAGCCTATCAGCCCAATTCCAATCGCTACTGGACTTGTCCGCCTACCGAAGAAGAATTTGCAGCCTCTTGCAATGAATTTTGGTGGGTATCGACTTATGTCGTCAAAGGGATACGAAGAAATCAGCTTATCTATGCAACTGATCACCTCTATGGCATTTGTCAGCAAGAACTCCTCAAGATCTTTGCTTGGCAGGTAGTAAGTGATAGGGGAACAGTTGATATCGGGAAAAACTACAAGTATCTCTTTCACTATTTGCCTGCAGAGAAGGAGAAGGAGTTCTCCGCACTCCTTGATCTATCTAGTATAGAGAAAATCAGTCAGTCTTTATTTGCTACCATAAATATTTTTGATAGAGAAGCTCAAAGCCTGGCCCAAAAGTTGGGATTTGCTTATGATCAGGAAGTGGCTGTAAAGATGATGTCTTATGCTGAAGAGAGGTTGAACTAATATGTTAGAGGATGTTTTTGTACTATTTTTTATGGGCTTCCCAGGTATACAAATATTGCTATTTGTGTCTTCAATCTTTTTAGCTCTTCATAAAAATAAATTACATAAAAGGGTGTATGGATTATTTTTCCCGATTATTATGATCATGTGTAATAGTTGGCTTATGTCAATTGATCGAACAGAGCTGTTTGATGATGCTTTAAGATTCCAATTCTTTCTAATTTCTTTTTGTTTTCCAATGCTCATCACAGCAGTAGTTTATCAGGCTATTCGATTCTATTCTATCTATTCGTTATTTAGGTGGAAGATCATAGTGACAAGCACTTGTTATTTAATTGGTTTAGTCTTCCATGTTGTGAATGCCATGTATTGGAATGAAGTTTCTCAAGGGGATCAACATGTATTCAATGTTTTACTCATTGGGACTGTTATTATTTCATTTCTTCCTTCCATATATTTATTCATTGCTCAAAAGAATCAAACCAGCACCTGCTAACTAAATTCTAATAGGTTATAGCTTTAAACTACAGAAAGAATAGTATAGTTACTTGTAGTAACTGAATTCCTTTTCTAAAAAAATCTACTCAACATTCTTTGAAAGGAGTTGAACACGCCCTAAATACTGTGTGAAACTCTTGATCCATCATTTGATAACGTATTTAAAACTACAGAAAGGATAGTTTAGTTACTTGTAGTAACTGAACACGGGACTAATTTCTTAGGAAAAAAGATAAATCGCTTTGGGTTCATCGAACCCTGCATCGATTTCCTAGTTTTTCTACAGCCGTTACCAATTCGAAAAATTACGGATGTGGATGCCCTAGGGTACTACAGAAATTTTCGGCAAGCCGAAACGTCCCTTTGTATCTTATATGAGTAATATCCAAAATATGTCTTTAGAGGACATCATGGGAGAGCGCTTTGGTCGCTACTCCAAATACATTATTCAAGAACGGGCTCTTCCTGATATTCGGGATGGCTTGAAACCTGTTCAACGTCGGATTCTTTATTCTATGAATAAGGATGGCAATACCCATGACAAGGGCTACCGCAAGTCTGCCAAGTCTGTCGGCAATATCATGGGGAATTTCCACCCTCATGGGGATTCTTCCATCTATGATGCCATGGTCCGCATGTCTCAAGACTGGAAGAATCGTGAGATCCTTGTTGAAATGCACGGAAACAATGGTTCCATGGACGGGGATCCACCTGCAGCCATGCGTTATACGGAAGCGCGTTTGTCTGAAATTGCTGGCTATCTTTTGCAAGATATCGAAAAGAATACTGTGCCATTTGCCTGGAACTTTGACGATACGGAAAAAGAGCCAACGGTTTTGCCTGCCGCTTTTCCAAACCTCTTGGTCAATGGAGCTACAGGGATTTCAGCTGGTTATGCGACAGATATTCCACCACACAACCTCGCTGAAGTCATCGATGCTGTGGTCTACATGATCGACCATCCATCTGCCAAGGTAGACAAACTCATGGAGTTTTTACCTGGACCTGATTTTCCGACAGGTGCCATTATCCAAGGGCGCGATGAGATCAAGAAAGCCTATGAAACTGGTAAGGGACGGGTGGTTGTCCGCTCTAAGACAGAGATCGAGCAACTCAAAGGCGGCAAGCAGCAAATTATCGTTACCGAGATTCCTTATGAGATTAACAAGTCCGTTTTGGTCAAGAAGATCGACGATGTCCGTGTTAACAACAAGGTGGCCGGTATTGCAGAAGTTCGAGATGAGTCTGACAGGGATGGTCTTCGCATTGCCATTGAGTTGAAGAAAGATGCCAATGCAGATTTGATCTTGAATTACTTGTTCAAGTATACAGATTTGCAAGTCAACTACAACTTTAATATGGTAGCAATTGACAATTATACCCCTCGTCAAGTGGGGATTGTACCGATTCTGTCTAGCTACATTGCTCACCGTCGAGATATCATTGTCGCTCGCTCTCGCTTTGACAAGGAAAAGGCTGAACGACGTCTCCACATTGTAGAGGGATTGATCCGCGTCATTTCCATCCTTGATGAAGTTATCGCTCTGGTCCGTGCTTCTGATAACAAGGCAGATGCTAAGGAAAACCTTAAGATCAGCTATGATTTCACAGAAGAGCAAGCAGAAGCCATTGTCACCTTGCAATTGTACCGTTTGACCAATACGGATATCGTGACTTTGGAAGAAGAGCATGCTAGTCTCAAAGAGCAAATCGCGACCTTGGCAGCCATTATTGGGGATGAACGAACCATGTTCAATCTCATGAAGAAAGAGTTGCGTGAAGTTAAGAAACTCTTTGGCAATCCGCGTCGTAGTGAGCTACAAGACACTGCTAAAACAATTGAGATTGATACAGCCAGCCTCATTGTCGAAGAAGAAACCTTCGTGAGTGTGACCCGTGCGGGTTACATTAAACGGACCTCTCCTCGTTCCTTCAATGCGTCGACAGTGGAAGAAGTCGGTAAGCGGGACGACGATGAATTGATTTTCGTAGAGCCTGCTAAGACCACCCAGCATCTTTTGCTCTTTACCAACTTGGGAAATGCCATCTATCGACCTGTTCATGAATTGGCAGATACCAAGTGGAAGGACATCGGCGAACACCTCAGTCAAACCTTGACCAATTTCGAGCAAGAGGAAGAAATTCTCTTTGCGGAGATTGTGGATCAGTTTGAGGGCGTGACCTACTTTGCAGCAACTCAACAAGGGCAAATCAAGCGTTTTGAACGCAAGGAATTGAGCCCTTGGCGGACTTATCGTTCTAAATCGACTAAGTACGCTAAGCTAAAAGACCAAGAGGACCGTATCGTAGCGGTTGCACCAGTTGTCCTTGAAGACATCATGATCATCACCAAAAATGGGTACGGGTTGCGCTTTAATATTGAAGAGGTCCCTGTCGTAGGAGCCAAAGCAGCAGGGGTCAAAGCTATTAATCTCAAAGACGGGGATCAAGTCGCTGCTGCCTATAAGTCTACAACACCAAGTATGTATATTTTGACCCAGCGAGGCAGTCTCAAACGGATGTCGCAAGACGATATTCCTGTGACCAGCCGGGCTAAACGTGGACTGCAAGTCTTACGTGAACTGAAATCTAAACCACACCGCGTCTTCAAAGCAGGACCAGTCTTCACGGACCAAGGAGATTTTGATCTCTTTACGAGCCAGGAAGAAGTAGTTGAGCAAGATCAAATCCTTCAAATCACCTCGACAACAGGTCAGGTGACAGAAGTGGATGTTACCCAACTCAGCTTGTCAGAACGAACTAGCAACGGTTCCTTTGTCAACGATCAAATCTCTGATCAAGAAGTCTTTACTGCTAGAATTAAATAAAAATAAAATTAGCCAGTTTATGGCTAATTTTTTTGCTCGATAAATTTTCTGAAAATTGCAAATTTCACTTGAAATTCTCATGAAATGGTGTAAAATAGAGTACATGAATAAAGTCATCCTTTGTGGTGGCTCTTGCTATTTAGCAAGTCTTGAACGGAAGAAGGAAAACAAACATGACAGTATCACTTGATTGGGAAAATCTTGGATTTTCTTATATGAAATTACCTTACCGCTACATCGCCTATTACCGTAATGGTGCCTGGGAAAAAGGAGAACTATCCGAAGATGCCACTCTTCATATTTCTGAATCTTCTCCGAGTTTGCACTACGGACAGCAAGCTTTTGAGGGTCTGAAAGCCTACCGGACAAAAGATGGCAGCATTCAATTGTTCCGTCCAGATGAAAATGCCAAACGCCTTCAACGGACTGCAGATCGCTTGCTTATGCCTCAAGTTCCAACGGACATGTTTGTGGAAGCTTGTAAGGCAGTAGTTCGTGCCAATGAAGAATATGTCCCACCATACGGAACAGGTGGAACCCTCTATCTTCGCCCATTGTTGATTGGGGTTGGAGATATCATTGGGGTGAAGCCAGCAGAGGAATACATCTTTACGATCTTTGCTATGCCCGTCGGAAACTACTTCAAAGGTGGCTTGGTTCCAACCAACTTCTTGATCCAAGACGACTATGACCGGGCAGCTCCTCATGGGACAGGTGCAGCGAAAGTCGGTGGAAACTACGCCGCTAGCCTCTTACCTGGTAAATTAGCTAAGTCTCGGAACTTCTCAGACGTGATTTACTTAGATCCTGCAACCCACACCAAGATTGAAGAAGTGGGATCTGCTAACTTCTTTGGGATCACAGCTAATAATGAGTTTGTAACACCACTTAGCCCATCTATTCTGCCATCCATTACCAAGTATTCCTTGCTCTATCTTGCAGAGCACCGTCTTGGTTTGACACCAATCGAAGGGGATGTCCCAATCGATAACTTGGACCGCTTTGTTGAAGCAGGTGCTTGTGGAACTGCCGCAGTTATTTCACCAATCGGGGGAGTTCAGCACGGAGATGACTTCCATGTCTTCTATTCAGAAACGGAAGTTGGACCGATTACCCGCAAGCTTTATGATGAATTAACGGGCATCCAGTTTGGTGATATTGAAGCACCAGAAGGATGGATTTTCAAAGTAACTGAATAAAAGAATCATAAGGGGAAGAAGAACTTCCCTTTTTTCTTAGGAAGAGATACTAGCGAATTTAAATAATTTAATCATGAAACATTTTCGGCTTGCAAGCATGTGAAAAATTTTGTAAAATAAAGGGGTTGAAATGAGGTAGAAGAATGAGTAAAAAAGATAAAAAAATCGAAATCCAAATCTCTGATAGCAAGGTAGTTGTTGGAAAAGATACCTTTGATGGCTACCAATTAGCGATTGGGAAGAAGGCTATTGCTGAGATTGCTGATATGGGGGCTCAGTTCGCTCTTGTGAAAAACGGAGCCGTAGAAAGTCTTTATAAATCACTTGAAAAAGCGGTGGAAAGTGCCATCGAAAATTACAATTTGAACAAATAAGGGGTTGCATTTTCATGAAATCAATGGTATAATTGTGTCTGTTGATTTGCTTGGAGAGATAGCGAAGAGGCTAAACGCGGCGGACTGTAAATCCGCTCCTTCGGGTTCGGGGGTTCGAATCCCTCTCTCTCCATTTCACTTTTGGGGTATAGCCAAGCGGTAAGGCAAGGGACTTTGACTCCCTCATGCGTTGGTTCGAATCCAGCTACCCCAGTTCTAGGTAATATCAGATAAGGTGGTAAAATATCTACTCAGGTATTTTATTTCTTTATATGAAGATGTCGTTGTAGATCATTTTGATTTCGTTGCGAGTGCTTGCTTAGGAAAAATAATTATAAGTATGTCAAGTTTAGAAAACTTGATTGTTGGAGGATTTTTTAGATGAATGAATTTGAAGATTTGCTAAACAGTGTTAGCCAAGTTGAGCCAGGTGATGTTGTTACTGCTGAAGTTTTGACAGTTGACGCTACACAAGCTAACGTTGCAATCTCTGGAACTGGTGTCGAAGGTGTCTTGACTCTTCGCGAATTGACAAACGATCGTGATGCTGACATCAATGACTTGGTTAAACCAGGTGAAACACTTGAATTGCTTGTTCTTCGTCAAGTAGTTGGTAAAGATACTGATACAGTAACTTACCTTGTATCTAAAAAACGTTTGGAAGCTCGCAAAGCATGGGACAAATTGGTCGGACGTGAAGAAGAAGTTGTTACTGTTAAAGGAACTCGCGCTGTTAAGGGTGGACTTTCAGTAGAATTTGAAGGACTTCGTGGATTTATTCCAGCTTCAATGCTTGATACTCGTTTTGTACGTAACACTGAACGTTTCGTAGGTCAAGAATTTGATGCTAAAATCAAAGAAGTTGACGCAAAAGAAAACCGCTTCATCCTTTCTCGTCGTGAAGTTGTTGAAGCTGCATCAGCTGCAGCTCGCGCTGAAGTATTCGGTAAATTGAACGTTGGTGACGTTGTAACTGGTAAAGTTGCTCGTATCACTAGCTTCGGTGCTTTCATTGACCTTGGTGGTGTTGATGGATTGGTTCACTTGACTGAATTGTCACACGAACGCAACGTTTCACCTAAATCAGTTGTAACTGTTGGTGAAGAAATCGAAGTGAAAGTCCTTGACTTGAACGAAGAAGAAGGTCGCGTATCACTTTCATTGAAAGCTACAACACCTGGACCATGGGATGGCGTAGAACAAAAATTGGCTGCTGGTGATGTCATCGAAGGTACTGTTAAACGTTTGACTGACTTCGGTGCATTCGTTGAAGTATTGCCAGGTATCGATGGACTTGTACACATCTCACAAATTTCACACAAACGTGTTGAAAATCCAAAAGATGTGCTTAAAGTTGGACAAGAAGTAACTGTTAAAGTTCTTGAAGTAAATGCTGCTGATGAACGTGTATCACTTTCTATCAAAGCTCTTGAAGAACGTCCAGCTCAAGAAGAAGGCGAAAAACAAGAAAAACGTCAACAACGTCCACGTCGTCCAAAACAAGAAAAACGTGACTTTGAACTTCCAGAAACTCAAACTGGATTCTCAATGGCTGACTTGTTTGGTGATATTGAATTGTAATTAACTTAAAAAGCTTGCTTAGGCAAGCTTTTTTTACTTGTAAAATGATTGATTTTTTGATATACTATCATAGTTGCCACCCTTAGTGTAATGGATATCACGTAAGATTCCGGTTCTTGAGATGGGAGTTCGATTCTCTCAGGGTGGATGACGATAGGAGAGCCTTGAGGCTCTCTTTTTTTATTTTTTGATGAAGAAGATAGCAGTGAGTTTTTAAGTGCAGGATTGGGCTCTCAGGGCTCTCTAGGATTTCATAATAATGAGATCAAGAAAACACCATGTTCTAAGACATGGTGTTTAATGTTGTGTTTAGTTTTTAGAAGCTGCTTGGAATTCTGGGTTCTTCCATGCTTCATCGATAATTGCTTGCAATTCTTTTGCAGATGCTTGCATTTTTTGTGTTTCAGCATCGTTCAATGGGATGTTTACTGGACGAACGATACCGTGCGCACCAACGATCGCTGGTTGACCGATAAAGACGTTCTCAACTCCGTATTGTCCTTCTTGGAAGACTGAAAGTGGAAGTACAGCATTTTCATCATCAAGGATGGCACGAGTAATACGTGCAAGGGCAACGGCGATACCGTAGTAAGTAGCCCCTTTCTTGTTGATGATTGAGTAAGCAGCATCACGGACAGAGATGAAAAGATCTACAAGGTCAGCCTCATTCAAGTCACGGTTTGCTTGCAACCATTGTTCCAATTTCACGCCGGCAACGTTGGCATGTGACCAAACAGCGAACTCTGAGTCACCGTGTTCACCCATGATGTAGGCATGGACTGAACGAGCGTCAACACCAATCTTTTCAGCAAGTGCTTGACGGAAACGAGCTGAGTCAAGAGAAGTACCTGAACCGATAACTCGTTCTTTAGGGAAACCTGAGAATTTCCAAGTAGAGTAAGTCAAGACGTCAACTGGGTTAGCGGCTACAAGGAAGATACCGTTAAATCCTGAAGCAACAACTTGCTCAACGATTGATTTGTTAATAGCAAGGTTTTTACCAACAAGGTCAAGACGAGTTTCACCTGGTTTTTGAGGAGCACCCGCAGTAATAACAACGAGGTCAGCATCCGCACAGTCTTCGTACTTAGCAGCATAAATCTTCTTAGGAGAAGTGAAGGCAAGAGCGTGGCTAAGGTCTTCAGCATCACCAACCGCTTTTTCGAACAATTGAGGAATTTCGATGATACCTAATTCTTGTGCGATACCTTGAGTAACAAGTGCGAAAGCATAAGATGAACCTACAGCGCCGTCACCAACAAGGATAACTTTTTTATGTTGTTTAGTTAATGTCATTATTCTAAACGTCTCCTTCTATTTTTTGGGGTTTCCCCATTCGCATTTATTCTACCACTTTTACTATTCTTTGTCACGGTTTTACGCCTAATTTTAACGATGTAAACGTTTTTACTCTTGTGTTCCGAAGGAGAAAAAAAGTCCTAAATGTGTTATAATAGTATGGTGAATTAATTAAAGAGAGGCATTGTTTTAATGCAGGATAATAACTTAGTTGATGTTAACTTAACATCGGAAATGAAGACCAGTTTCATCGATTACGCTATGAGTGTTATCGTGTCTCGGGCTCTTCCTGACGTGCGAGATGGTTTAAAGCCAGTTCATCGTCGGATTCTTTATGGAATGAATGAACTTGGAGTTACACCAGATAAACCACATAAGAAATCTGCCCGTATTACTGGGGATGTTATGGGTAAATACCATCCACACGGGGACTCTTCTATTTATGAGGCTATGGTTCGGATGGCTCAATGGTGGAGCTATCGTTACATGCTCGTAGATGGGCATGGGAACTTTGGTTCTATGGATGGTGATGGGGCCGCGGCCCAACGGTATACAGAAGCTCGTATGAGCAAGATTGCTCTAGAAATGCTTCGGGATATCAACAAGAATACAGTTGATTTCACAGATAACTATGATGCCAGTGAACGCGAACCAAACGTCCTTCCAGCTTGCTTCCCTAACTTGTTAGTCAATGGAGCGACAGGGATTGCGGTAGGGATGGCGACAAATATCCCTCCACACAACCTCGGTGAGTCTATTGATGCTGTTAAGCTAATGATGGACAATCCTGACGTGACAACGCGCGAACTGATGGAAGTGCTTCCTGGACCAGATTTCCCTACCGGAGCCTTGGTCATGGGTAAATCAGGTATTCATAAGGCCTATGAAACAGGAAAAGGTTCAATTGTCTTGCGGTCTCGGACGGAAATTGAAGAGACCAAGACAGGCCGTGAACGTATCGTTGTCACCGAATTTCCTTATATGGTCAACAAGACCAAAGTGCATGAGCATATCGTTCGTTTGGTTCAAGAAAAACGAATCGATGGTATTACAGCAGTTCGGGATGAGTCTAACCGGGAAGGGGTTCGTTTCGTCATCGAAGTGCGCCGTGATGCCTCAGCCAATGTTATCTTAAACAACCTCTTCAAGATGACCCAAATGCAAACCAACTTTGGTTTCAACATGTTGGCTATCCAAAATGGTGTCCCTAAGATTCTCTCTCTTCGTGAGATTTTAGGATCTTATATTGAGCACCAAAAAGAAGTGGTGACTCGTCGGACCATCTTTGATAAAGAGAAGGCGGAAGCCCGTGCCCATATCTTGGAAGGTCTCTTAATCGCTCTTGATCACATCGATGAAGTGATTAAAATCATCCGTAATAGCCAGACAGATGCAGAAGCACAAGCAGAATTGATGAGTAAATTCAAGCTTTCTGAGCGTCAAAGTCAAGCTATCTTGGACATGCGTCTTCGTCGTTTGACTGGTTTGGAACGTGACAAGATTCAAAGCGAATACGATGATCTTGTTGCTCTGATTGCTGATCTAGCTGATATTTTAGCTAAGCCAGAGCGTGTAGTTGCGATTATCAAGGAAGAATTGGACGAGGTCAAACGGAAGTTTGGAGATCCACGTCGGACAGAATTGATGGTAGGAGAAGTTCTATCACTAGAAGACGAAGATTTGATCGAAGAAAGCAATGTCTTGATTACTCTCTCTAACAAGGGTTACATCAAACGATTGGATCAAGATGAATTTACTGCTCAAAAACGTGGGGGACGTGGTGTTAAAGGTACAGGCGTTAAAGATGATGACTTTGTCCGTGAATTGGTTTCTACTAGCACCCATGATCGTTTGCTCTTCTTTACCAATAAGGGACGGGTTTACCGTCTGAAAGGTTATGAAATCCCTGAATACGGCCGTACAGCTAAGGGGCTTCCGATTGTCAACTTGCTTAAGTTAGATGACGGAGAATCCATTCAGACCATTATTAACGTCGCTCAGGATCGTAGTGAAGACGCCTATCTCTTCTTTACAACCCGTTCAGGTTTAGTGAAACGGACCAGTGTAGCTGAGTTTGCCAATATTCGTCAAAATGGCTTGAAAGCTCTTAACCTTAAAGATGAGGATGAGCTGATCAACGTCTTCCTCACTGACGGAAATACGGACGTGATCATCGGGACTAAATTTGGTTATTCTGTCCGCTTCAAAGAGTCTGTCGTACGGAATATGGGGCGCTCGGCAACTGGGGTTCGAGGTGTCAACCTTCGCCCAGGCGACCAAGTGGTCGGTGCAAGCGTGATTACAGATCAAGATGAAGTATTGATCATCACTGAAAAGGGATACGGTAAACGCACGCGTGCTGATGAGTATCCAACAAAAGGACGTGGTGGTAAAGGGATTAAAACTGCTAATGTGGCTGATAAGAATGGTCCTCTGGCCGGTCTCATGACTGTCAAAGGAGATGAGGATTTGATGATTATCACCAATACAGGTGTCATGATTCGTACTAGCGTCGCTAATATTTCTCAAACTGGACGTTCGACCATGGGTGTGAAAGTGATGCGTCTGGATCAAGATGCCCAAATCGTAACCTTTACAACGGTTCAAGCTGACGAAAAAGATGAGTCAGAGACTGAGACTGAAAGTGAAGGGTAGGATAAATAATGGCTTCAAGAAGAAAAAAGAAGAAAACAAGCTTACGCAATCGCTTGATTAATATCTTTGCTACCTTACTGATCCTTTTGTCTATTGCCTTGATTTTTAATGCTCCGATTCGGAACATGATCATGGTGTGGCATACCAATCAGTACCAGGTCAGCAAGGTATCGAAAAAGACCATCGATAAGAATAAAGATGCCAAGACTAGCTTTGATTTTAAAGAAGTCAAATCGCTTTCTACAGAATCTGTTATCAATGCCCAGTGGCAGGCGCAGAAGTTGCCTGTTATTGGGGGGATAGCAATTCCTGAGTTGAAGATGAACCTTCCGATTTTTAAAGGATTAGATAATGTGGGACTCTATTATGGGGCAGGTACCATGAAAGAGGACCAGGTTATGGGGCAAAGAAATTACTCCTTGGCTAGTCACCATGTCTTTGGTTTAACAGGGGCAAATGAAATGCTCTTTTCCCCGTTAGAACATGCCAAAGCTGGAATGAAAATCTATATCACTGATAAAGAAAAGGTATATACCTATGTCATCAATTCTGTTGAGACAGTGACACCAGATCGGGTCGATGTCATTGCAGATCGTGAAGGGGTTAATGAAATCACCTTGGTGACCTGTGAGGATGCTGCAGCAACTTATCGTACGATTGTAAAAGGGACTTTGGAAACTTCAGTAGATTACTCAAAAGCGCCAAAAGATATACTGGAAGCTTTCACAAAATCTTATAATCAAATGCAATTATAATCAACTTAAAAAGAGGTCTTTGACCTCTTTTTTTCTGTTAATTTTCTGCCAACTTGTAAGAGGATAGTCATAAAATGTTACCTGACTGACATATTTTTGCATGCTTTCTATTTTATAATAGAAGAGTGATAGAAAGAAGCTTGGAGGAACTGAATGCGCACAGAAGATATCTATACTTTGTTAAGAAACTTCTATGGCTTACTGGTCAATGATTTCCCTAAAACAGCGCTCATTACCAAGGGGATCTACGAAGTTGAACAGGTCTTCGAAACCATTGAAAACATTCCTGATGATCAAGAACACTTAGTTCGATACGAAATTCGTCAATTTCTTGCTTCTTTGGAACAAGTGCAAGAATGCTATAGAATTAACTTCTCAAATGAAGAAACTCGAATTCTTGAAAACTTAAGAGAAGTAGTTTGTCCAATTTAATTTATACAGAATCGTCTTTTTTCCTCCTCAATTGCGAATTATTAATTGAGGAGGTTTTTTATGTATCATATTGTATTTCAAGAATCTGGTCTCTTACCTAGAGAACGCTTCCTTACAGAAGGCCCTGATAAGCTCAGTCATCAAGAATTGCTGTCCATCTTATTACGGACGGGGAACAAAAATAAACCAGTCTACGAGATCGCTCAGGACCTGCTGGGCTCACTAAAGAGTTTAAAAGAACTGGCTAGTATGAGTTTTCAGGAGTTACAGGAAGTTCCAGGAATCGGGAAAGTAAAGGCTATTGAGTTGTTAGCTGCTATTGAACTAGGGAAACGAATACAGACTTCTGAAGTGATTGAAACGGAACAAATCATGAGTAGTCAGAAGCTGGCAAAAATGATGCAACAAAAAATAGGCCATGAGAAACAGGAGCATTTACTGGCCTTATATCTGAATACTCAAAATCAAATTATCCATCAGCAAGTGATTTTTATCGGAACAGTCAATCGTAGCATTGCTGAACCACGAGAAATCTTGCACTATGCCATCAAGCATATGGCAACATCTTTAATCTTGGTTCACAACCATCCGTCCGGGATCATTCATCCTAGCAAGAATGATGATGGTGTCACCCAACAAATGATTGAAGCCTGCAATTGTCTAGGAATTGTTTTTCTGGACCATCTGATTGTCTCAACTGATGATTATTATAGCTACCGGGAAGAAACAGATTTATTGGTATAGAAAAAGAGAGTGGGACAGAAATCGGTAATTCGTTAGAATTCGATTTCGTCATCCCACCTCCGCACAGTTGAGTAAGGCTGTAAAAGCTGATAAAATCAGCGTAGTAGAGCCCACTCAACCACTGCGTCTTGCTCGATCATCCAAAGACAATTGAGAGGCTAGGACTTTTGTCCCAGCCTCTTTGCTTATCATGAATTCTTGCGCATAAAGTAGAGAAGGGTTTGCAGTTCACTGGTTAGGTCGACATATTGGACTACCACATCTTTTGGAACTGTTAAGTGGACTGGAGAAAAGCTAAGGATTCCCTTGATACCAGCTTCAACCAGTAAATCTGCAACTTCTTGAGATTTTACACTTGGAACGGTTAAAATGGCTGTTTGAATCTCTTGTCCCTCAAGTTTTTCTTTTAGTGTGGAGATTCCGTAAATCGGAATACCATCTTTACTTTTAGTGCCGACTAACTCATGATCATCCGTATCGAATGCCATGACAATTTTCATTTTGTTTCGCTCATGGAAGCGATAGTGAAGAAGGGCACTCCCCATATTTCCAATCCCGACGATAGCAACATTGGTGATGGAGTTATCATTCAAGAGATCAGCAAAGAAGTTCATTAACTTTTTGACATCATAACCAAAACCACGTCGTCCTAGCTCTCCAAAGTAGGAGAAGTCACGACGAACAGTTGCGGAATCAATCCCGATGGCTTCAGCAATCTGTTTTGAATTTGCTCGTTCGATTTTCTCTGCATTAAAGCGTTTAAAAATGCGGTAATACAAGGAGAGTCGTTTGGCAGTAGCACGAGGAATTGGATTAGTCTTATCTTGTTTCACAATATCACAACCTTTCAAATCTATTTTATAAAAAGTTTGTGAATAAAGCAACTATCTTCTACTAAAAAAACACCAAAACGGTGTTTTTCTTTCTTAATTGGAATTTCTTAAACTCTGATCAAACTGAATCAGATAGCGATAGAACTCACCGATTTTTCCAGTGAAAGGTAAGGTTTGTCCCTTGTAGGTCACAGAAACAACCTGATAGGAATCTGGAATGGTCACACAGCCTGAGAAGGCTAATAGACAGTGATCTATGTTGTCGTAGTTAACCTGACGTTCCTTTTGGTATGCATCCAAATAGGTGAGGACTACAGGACCATTGGTCATTAGTTTTCAATCCTTTCAAAGATTTCACGTTCAACTAAACTGTCCATGAGGAAGTAGAATTTTTGTTGGATAATCTTGTTTTCTGGATTTTTAAAAATATTTACCAAACGAAGGCCTGACTTGTCAGTAATGTTAATTTTAAATCCTGTTAAATCCTTATTGATGATAATTTTTAACTTAAAGCCATCTCCGCTATTTGGAATAGCTTCTAACAAACGATTTAATTCGTAGTTTCCAACCTTTGTTTGTGCAAAGGTATTGTCGCGTAGGGTATATTTTTTAATATTTGGATGGATTGCGTATGTGTAATCGCAGTTTGGTAATGAGACAGATGTTTCAAATGCCATGTAATTCTCCTAAAATTTTGTGAATAGTTGTTATATAAGTATCGACTTCAGCAGTCGTATTGAATTCGGATAAACTAATGCGAATAGATTCCTTCAAGCGGGGTGAATCTTCGCCGTAATAAGCTGCAAGGACGTGACTTGGCTGAACAGTCCCCGCAGTACAAGCCGAGCCAGTTGAGACTGAAATTCCCGCCATATCTAAACGAAGCAGTAAGATATCATTGCTGATACCAGGGAAGCCAATGTTCAAGACATGAGGAAGTTTGGAGTCTGTGCTATTCAGATAGAAATCTAAATCTTCTAGGCCAGTTAGGATACGATCAGATAAGCGCTGAATGTACTGATAATTTGCGTCTAACTGATCAGTTGCTTCTTTGAGGGCTTGAGCCATTCCTGCAATTGAAATCAAGTTCTCTGTACTAGCTCGACGCTTGTCTTCTTGGTCACCTCCGTGTAAGAGATTGAAGAAGTCAGGCTTTTTAGCATAGAGAAAACCAACTCCCTTAGGTCCGTGAAATTTATGGGCCGATGCGGTTAGAAAATCAACTCCTAGCTCTTCAGGGGCTACAGCAAGTTTACCAACAGCTTGAACTGCATCGACATGAAAAGCAGCAGGATGGTCTTTTAAAAGGTCTGAAATGTCCTTGATAGGCAAGAGATCACCCGTTTCGTTGTTGGCATACATGGTAGATACTAAAATTGTATCGGGACGAAGTGCAGCTCGAATATCTTCAGGTCGAATCTTTTGATCGACCGGTTGAATGATGGTTACTTCAAATCCATATTCTTGGACCAAGTACTCAATTGGTTCCAGAACGGCATGGTGCTCAATAGCCGTGGTAATAATATGCTTCCCTTGCTGTCTATGTTTGAGACAGTAGCCCTTTATAACTGTGTTATTGCTTTCGGTCCCGCCAGAAGTGAAGATAATCTGTTGACTAGAGGTCTTTAAACAAGTTGCAACGCATTCCCTAGCATCTCTAAGAATCTTTTTCGCTTGGCGGCCGTGGGAGTGGAGGCTAGAGGGATTTCCGAAACTAGTTTCCATCGTTTCTGTCATCACCTTAATTACTCCTGGGCTTAGAGGAGTGGTTGCTGCATTGTCAAAATAAATCACGCCATCACCTTATTTCTTATGGTATGCAAAGAGTGGACTAACCGGTTTTCGCTCTTGGATACGAACAAGAGCATCTCCAATCAATTCACTTGCAGTAATGTATTTTACATTTTTTGGTTTTTGTTCATTGGTTGCTACAGAGTCTGTAACCAAAATCTCTTTAATCGGTGCTTGATCCAGTAGGTCTGCGGCTCCCTTAACGAAAAGTCCGTGACTAGAAACGGCATAAATCTCAGTGGCGCCGTCGCGTTGAACAATTTT
The DNA here is from genome assembly GCA_902363395.1 of Streptococcaceae bacterium. Classification (GTDB taxonomy): domain Bacteria; phylum Bacillota; class Bacilli; order Lactobacillales; family Streptococcaceae; genus Streptococcus. Next base: position 1,076,380 of record CABIZZ010000001.1, on the reverse strand, counting down.
TGCAGCCTCAGAGAAGGTTTTTCCTGTATTTAGAATATCATCGATCAGGATTGCTTTTTTACCTTTAACATCCCCGATGATGTAGCCCTCGTCACGGCTAGAATCGTCTTGGGCGTAGTCGATGATAGCAATTGGGGCATCTAGATATTCTGCAAGATTGCGTGCGCGTTTCACTCCAGAATTTTTAGGGCTAACAACCACTACATCTGAACCGGTTAAACCTTGTTTGATATAGTGATCAGCAAATAGAGGAATCGTGAACAAGTTGTCTACTGGGATATCGAAGAAGCCTTGTACTTGAACCGCATGAAGATCGAGGGTTACAACACGGTCTACCCCTGCCTTGACAAGCATGTTGGCAACTAATTTTGCTGTAATTGGTTCGCGAGGAGCAGCAGTGCGGTCTTGACGAGCATACCCAAAGTATGGAAGGACCACGTTTACGGTATGGGCACTTGCTCGTTGGCAAGCATCTACCATGATTAACAATTCCATTAAGTGATTGTTCACTGGGAAGCTAGTAGATTGGATGATGTAAATATCATATCCACGCACACTTTCTTCGATATTAATTTGGATTTCACCATCTGAGAATTGACGTGAAGAAAGCTTTCCGAGTGGGATGCCAGCAACTTCCGAAATTTTTTGTGCAATTTCTTGGTTGGAGTTGAGTGCGAAGAGCTTCATATTGTTTTTTTCTGACATGTGTTTGATCCTCATTTAGATATTTTTGTCTAGTCTTATTTTAGCAAAAAAATTCAGTAATTTCAGCTTTTTAGCAAACTTTGAGCCAATCTTGCTACTTTACTTTTTGCTGGCTTGTATTCAATTTGTTTTTCCTTGAGAAATTCGTGAAAATAAGTTTCATCTGAGGCGTCATCTACCTCCATCTCCAACTCATAGTCCTCGATAGAGTTATAGCGACTACGGTCAAAAGCTAATAATCCTTTAGGGATTCTTTTCTCCCGTCTCTCTGTTTCTAGACTTCCCCAGACATCTAAGGAAGTTAGAGGAATGTCTAAAGCAGTGAGAAAGCTGGCAATCTCACCTTGAGGGAGTTTCTTCTTGGAGAGAAAGGCTTCTACTTGTTCAAAAGTAAGGGCTTGATTGTATTCAAAATGTCCCGCATCTTGCGGTACTTTAAGGGTTAGCTCAGCCCGATCAGCTAAGGTACGAATTCGCAAGGCCATCCGATGATTCCGGATAGCTTGGTCGGGCGTGTCAATATAGTGATTGGTTTGTCGGATAGGAGGTTGGTCCTTGAAAAAGTCTTCTAGAGAATGGTACTCTTCTTTGGTTAGTAAGGTTTTAAATTCAATTTCTAAATGATTCATAGCTACGTCCTTTTCTTTCGTTTGCAAGCTCTTTATGATATAATAATAGATGTGTTTATTTTATACAAAAAACTTTGAGATGACAAGGTGATTCAATGGCGATTGATTGGGAAAATTTTTTAGATCCCTATATCCAAGCAGTTGGGGAGTTGAAGATTAAACTTCGTGGGATAAGAAAGCAGTATCGCAAACAACAAAAGCATTCCCCAATCGAGTTTGTGACCGGTCGTGTGAAGCCGATTGAGAGTATTCTCGAAAAGATGGAACGCAGAAGTATATCTGAAGAGAACCTGGCTCAAGATATGCAAGATATTGCTGGTCTGAGGATCATGGTTCAATTTGTAGATGACGTAGACGAAGTCCTAGAAGTCTTGCGGAAGCGTCAGGATATGCGCGTGGTTCAAGAACGAGACTATATTCGTCACAAGAAATCAAGTGGGTATCGAAGCTATCATGTAGTGGTAGAGTATCCAGTAGATACCATTAATGGCTATGAAACGATTTTGGCAGAGATTCAGATTCGTACTTTGTCTATGAATTTCTGGGCCACCATTGAACACTCATTAAATTACAAATATAAAGGAGATTTTCCGGACGAGATTAAGAAGCGTCTTGAAGTCACCGCGAATTTGGCTTATCAACTCGATGAGGAAATGGGTGCCATTCGTGATGCCATTCAGGAGGCGCAAGCTCTTTTTGATCCAATGCATCGTAAATTAAACGATGGCGTCGGAAATAGTGATGATACAGATGAGGACTACAGGTAAAAAGGTTTCGATTATTCGGAATCGAAAACGCCAGAGCGAAGAGGTTTTTCAACAACTTCGTTATAAATTAAAAAAGAATAATTTTATCTTAACTGAGAAGCATCCGGATATCGTGATCTCTATCGGTGGGGATGGTATGTTGCTCTCGGCTTTTCATAAGTACGAGAGTCAATTAGATCGGGTTCGTTTTGTTGGAGTGCATACGGGGCATCTTGGATTTTATACGGACTATTTAGATGATGAGATTGACAAGTTGGTAGAAAATCTCAAGTTCGATACAGGTGCCAAGGTATCTTACCCAATCCTTAATGTCAAAGTGACCTTTGATAATGGGGATACGAAGATTATGCGAGCCCTTAACGAAGCGACAATCAAACGCAGCGATCGAACCATGGTGGCTGATTTAACCATCAATGGCGTTCATTTTGAGCGATTCAGAGGGGATGGCATTACGGTTTCGACCCCTACAGGTAGCACAGCTTATAACAAATCTTTGGGAGGAGCTGTTCTTCACCCGACGATTGAAGCGCTTCAGATTGCTGAAATCGCTAGTCTGAATAATCGTGTCTATCGAACTTTGGGGTCATCGATTATTGTTCCCAAAAAAGATAAGATTGAAATCACTCCTAGCCGGCCAGGTTTTCACATTCTCTCTGTTGATAATTCAACCTATTCCTATCGAAATATCGCCCATATCGAGTACCAGATTGATAACCACAAGATCAATTTCGTAGCGAGCCCAAGCCATACCAGTTTCTGGAATCGGGTCAAGGATGCCTTTATCGGAGATATTGACGAATGAGGTTCGAGTTTATTGCAGATGAACATGTCAAGGTTAAAACCTTTCTGAAGAAACATCAGGTTTCAAAAGGCTTATTGGCCAAGATCAAGTTTTCTGGAGGCCAGATTTTAGTCAATGGCGTCGAACAAAATGCCATTTATCTTCTGGATATCGGAGACAAGGTAACGATTGATATTCCCTCTGAGGAAGGTTATGAAGCCTTGGAAGCCATTGATCGTGATTTGGAAATCTTGTACGAAGACGATCATTTCTTGGTTATCAACAAACCAGCAGGAGTGGCATCCATTCCTAGCTCCCTTCATTCCAATACCATTGCGAACTTTGTCAAGGGTTACTATGTTCGCAATCAGTATGAAAATCAGCTCGTTCATATTGTCACCCGTTTAGACAAGGATACCAGTGGGATCATGCTTTTTGCCAAACATGGCTATGCCCATGCTCGCTTGGATAAGCAACTTCAGGCTAAGACGATTCAAAAACGTTACTTTGCATTGGTAAAGGGCAAGGGTAAGTTGGAAAGCAAGGGGGATATCATTGCCCCCATTGCGCGTGATGAAGACTCCATTATTACCCGAAAGGTAGCAAAAGGTGGCAAGTATGCTCATACCAGCTACCAAGTTGTCCAGTCTTTCGGTGATATTCATCTGGTGGATATCCAGTTGCATACAGGCCGGACCCATCAGATTCGCGTTCATTTTTCTCATATTGGTTTTCCACTTTTGGGAGATGATCTCTATGGAGGTTCGTTAGAAGATGGGATTCTTCGACAAGCCTTGCATTGCCATTCCTTGGCTTTCTATCATCCTTTTTTGGCAGAGGAGCTCCGAATTGAAAGCTCTCTGCCAGATGATTTTAGCCGAGTCTTAAAACAGTTATCAAATATTTAATTTTTTTCAAAGGAGAAACTCATGGAAGTTTTTGAAAGCCTCAAAACCAACCTCGTTGGTAAGAATGCTCGTATTGTGTTACCAGAAGGGGAAGAGCCTCGTATTCTGCAAGCAGCAAAACGGATTGTAAAAGAAACAGACGTTACACCTGTCTTGCTTGGTAATCCAGATAAGATTCGTATTTACCTTGAAATTGAAGGAGTTTTGGAAGGATACGAAGTTATCGACCCGCATTCTTACGCAGGCTTTGATGAGATGGTAGCTTCCTTGGTAGAACGTCGGAAGGGTAAAATGACAGAAGAAGAAGCACGTCAAATTTTGCAAGACGATGTCAACTACTTTGGTGTTATGTTGGTACATCTGGGAATCGTTGATGGTATGGTTTCAGGTGCGATTCACTCAACAGCTGCAACTGTTCGTCCAGCCCTTCAAATTATCAAAACTCGTCCAAATGTCAAACGCACTTCAGGTGCCTTCCTCATGGTTCGTGGTTCTGAACGTTACTTGTTTGGAGACTGTGCGATTAACATCAATCCAGATGCTGAAGGTTTGGCTGAAATTGCCATCAACTCTGCTATCACAGCCAAGATGTTTGGCATCGATCCGAAAATCGCCATGTTGAGCTATTCAACCAAAGGTTCTGGTTTCGGTGAAAGTGTTGATAAAGTTGTGGAAGCAACAAAAATCGCTCATGAACTTCGTCCAGACCTTGAAATTGATGGGGAATTGCAATTTGACGCTGCCTTTATACCAGAAACAGCAGCATTGAAAGCTCCAGGAAGCAAGGTGGCAGGACAAGCCAATGTCTTTATCTTCCCAGGTATTGAGGCGGGTAACATTGGGTACAAGATGGCAGAACGTCTCGGTGGCTTTGCTGCAGTAGGACCAGTTTTGCAAGGGTTGAACAAACCAGTTAACGACCTTTCTCGCGGATGTAATGCAGATGACGTTTACAAATTGACCTTGATCACAGCAGCTCAAGCTGTGGAACGATAAGAATGATTGAAAGGCTTAGGTGTTTCCTAGGCCTTTTTATGGTAGAGTCAGAATCTCTAAAGTAGAAGTCATTCTATGGTATACTAGGAATATGATGGATTTAAAAGATTACGGGATTATCATGTGGGAGGAGGAAAAAATTGCCTCTTTCCGAGAAAAGTTATTAGCCTGGTATGATGCCAATAAACGAGATCTCCCCTGGAGACGGACACAGGATCCTTATAAAATATGGATCTCAGAGATTATGCTCCAGCAGACACGTGTCGATACGGTTATTCCCTATTATGAGCGTTTTTTAGACTGGTTTCCGACGATTGCGGATCTGGCTCAGGCTCCAGAAGAAAAGCTCTTAAAAGCTTGGGAGGGCTTGGGCTATTACTCACGGGTCCGCAACATGCAGAAAGCTGCTCAGCAAATCATGGAGGACCATGGGGGTGTTTTCCCATCAAGCTATGAGGCTATCTCAAAACTCAAGGGAATTGGAACTTATACAGCTGGTGCCATTGCCAGTATTGCTTTTGGCTTGCCAGAGCCAGCAGTGGATGGCAATGTCATGCGGGTTTTAGCTCGTTTGTTTGAGGTTGACTACGATATCGGAGTTCCGACTAATCGTAAGATTTTTCAAGCCATGATGGAAGTCTTGATCGATCCAGAGCGTCCGGGTGATTTCAATCAGGCTTTGATGGATTTGGGCTCAGATATCGAGTCCCCAGTCAACCCACGGCCGGAAGAGAGTCCTGTCAAGGAGTTTAGTGCGGCCTACCAACATGGGACCATGGATCGTTATCCCATCAAGGCTCCTAAGAAGAAACCAGTACCAGTCTATCTTACAGCCTTTATTATCAAGGATAGCCAAGGGCGCTACTTGCTGGAGAAAAATGAGCGAGAAGGACTCTTGTCAGGCTTCTGGCATTTTCCCTTGATTGAAGTGGATAGTCTATCTGAGAACCTGGGCCAATTATCTCTGCTGGACGAGAAAGAACAAGCAGAGGGCAATCTAGAGATTCTCTCCTTTGAACAGGACTATGACTTAGTCATTGATTGGCAAGAGAGAACTTATCCCATGGTCCAGCATATCTTTTCGCACCGCAAGTGGCAGGTTCAACTTCGTTACGGCCTAGTAAAAGAAGGAGAACAAGCAACCAGTGAATCGACTGTTTGGTTGCAACCAGAAGAATTTTCGGCCTATCCTTTTGCCAAACCCCAGCAAAAGATTTGGACGACTTTTACAGAAAATGAAAAATAGCTAGAGAAACATCTCTAGCTATTTTTTTATAGATGAGCGAATGCTTTGATTTCTTCTTCTGACATGGATGAGTCGCAGCGAACGGTAACTTCACCGGCTTCGACATGTAAAAATCCTGGAACAGTAGGAATGCCATAGGTAGAGCGGAAAGCTTGCAAAGCATCCAGTTGACTTGGTTCTTCACTATTAATGAAGTAGATATGAGCTTTAGTTTCGGCTACTACAGTTGCTAATTTAGCAGCGAACTTACGGCAATATGGGCAAGTCTTGCGTCCAATAAAGAAGGTTGCTGTTTCTTTTTGGTCGATGGCTTCTTGCGCACGCGCAACAGTGGTTACTTCAAGATCTTTAATATCTTCTAAAAATTGTTCCATGAGATTACCTCGCTTTCTTATAAATCTAGTATGCCATAAAGGGCGAAAAAATGCTGTATTTTGATACGAAAAAAAGATGAGATTGGTTGATCTCATCTTTTGTGGTTGCTTATTTTACAAAGGCATTGATTTCAGCTTCGATGTTAGCAATTTTAGCTTGAGAATCTTCGTTGCTTTCACCAACAACTGCAATGTAGAACTTGATTTTTGGTTCTGTACCTGAAGGGCGAACGGCAATCCAAGAACCATCAGCAAGTGTGTATTTCAATACATCACTTGGAGGAGTTGTCAAGGTTGTTACAGTGCCATCAGCAGCAGTAGATGTTTGTGCTTTAAAGTCTTCAGTGATTGAAACTGCTGTTGCGTTAAATTCTTTTGGACCGTTTTCACGGAATTTTGCCATAATCGCCTTGATTTGCTCAGCACCGTCAACACCAGAGAGGGTAACAGAGATTGTCTTTTCAGCATAGTAGCCGTACTCTTTGTAGATTTCCTCGATACCGTCAGCAAGTGTCAAACCACGAGAGCGGTAGTAAGCAGCAAGCTCAGCAACGACAAGGACAGCTTGAATCGCATCTTTATCACGTACGAATGGTTTGATCAAGTAACCGAAGCTTTCTTCAAATCCCATCATGTAAGTGTGATTGTGTTTTTCTTCGAATTCTTGAATCTTTTCAGCGATGAATTTAAAACCAGTTAAGACGTTAAACATAGTTGCGCCATAGCTTTCAGCAATCTTCGTTACCAAGTCAGTTGATACGATAGATTTGCAAAGGGCTGCATTTTCTGGAAGGGTACCAGCATTTTTGTGAGCTTCCAAGATGTACTTAGCCATGATAGCCCCGATTTGGTTCCCTGAAAGGTTAAGGTAGCTACCGTCTTTTTGAAGAACTTCAACACCAACACGGTCAGCGTCAGGGTCAGTTGCGACAAGAACATCAGCGCCTACTTGGCGACCAAGTTCTTCAGCAAGTGCAAAGGCTGCTTGGCTTTCTGGGTTTGGTGATTTTACAGTTGAGAAGTCTGGGTCTGGCGTTGCTTGAGCTTCCACGACTTGTACAGAGTCAAATCCTGCTTGAGCAAGAGCACGACGAGCCAACATTTCACCAGTACCGTGAAGAGGAGTATAGACAATCTTCATGTCTTTACCGAATTCTTCAATCAAGGCAGGGTTGATGTTAACGTCTTTGACTTCTTTGAGGTATTCAGTATCGACAGCTTCACCAATGACTTCAATTAAACCAGATGCTTTTTCAGCTTCAACATCCGCAACTTCTACAGCGAATGGATTGTCGATGGCACGGATGTAGGTTGTCAAAGCGTCCGCGTCGTGTGGAGGCATTTGACCACCATCTTCACCGTAAACCTTGTATCCGTTAAACGGAGCAGGGTTGTGGCTAGCAGTAATCATGATCCCTGCGAAGCAGTTGAGGTGACGAACAGCAAATGAAAGTTCTGGAGTTGGACGGAGACTTTCAAAGACATAGGATTTAATACCGTGTTTAGCAAGAACGGCTGCTGATTCAAAGGCAAATTCTGGAGAGAAGTGACGGCTATCGTAGGCGATGGCTACACCACGTTCTTTTTCATTTCCACCTTTAGATTCGATCAAACGAGCCAAACCTTCAGTTGCTTGGCGAACCACATAGATGTTAATACGGTTAGTCCCCGCACCAATCAATCCACGCATACCAGCAGTACCGAATTCAAGGTTTGTGTAGAAGGCGTCTTCCTTCGTTTTTTCATCCATGCTTTCCAAATCACGACGAAGGTAATCTGGTAGGTCAGCGAAATCAGCCCATTTTTGGAAGTTTTCTTGATAAGTCATAGTGCAACTCCTTATTTCTATAAATTAATCGCTTACATTATAGCATTTTTTTTCTGAAAAAACTAGATTCAATAGCAATTGTTTTCAAATTTATATGCTGAGTGTCCACAAAAAAATCACACCTTCATTTGAAAAGTGTGATAAACGAAAATGACTTACAATGAATTCTTAACTTTTGAGAGAGGTGGGATGATCGCTAGTGTCAGAATGACTGTCGCAAGGACCTCAATCAAAGAGTTAGTAGTTAAAACAGCACCGAGGAAGGCTTGGATACCACCTGGATAATTTTTTGAAAAGAAGATGAAAATACCTGAAAGCACAAAGAAAGTGTTGGTGAAAGATCCAACTGCTGCAGCAATTGCCAGTCCAGTTTTATTATGGATCAACTTGTACACAAAGTAAGGGGTGATCCCGATGAGGATACGGGGAACCAGTACGATGATCAGAGAGTAAATGTTTCCTTTTTCAACAAAGGGACTGAATAAATAACTACTTGGTAACTGAACGATGGTGTTGATGGTGAGGCTAAAGAGTCCCATCAAGAGTCCCAAGGTCCCACCAATACGTGGTCCGTAAAGAATGGAAGCAATCACCACTGGAATATGGACGAAGGTCGGTGGGATTAGAAAAGGGAAGAATTGGAAGATCATGGTTGATGTAAAATGGATGGTCACCATGATAGCGAAGAAGATAGAAATTTGTGCAATGGATGATGAAGATTTTCTCATGAGAGCGACTCCTGTATAATAGTTAGAATGGTTTCGATGGAAGCTAAAGCGCCAGATCCCTGATCGCCACAAGCTAGTAAAGCTTCGCGCGGTGGGATGATTTGGTAGCCGTAGCTTTTTAGGGTTTCAAGATTGTTTTGTGTAGCGGGGTGGTCCAACATCTTGGTATTCATAGCGGGTGCTAGGAATTTTTTCACATCAGATGGGAGGGCCAAAGCAGTGCTGGTAACAATAGTATCTGCAAAGCCGTGGGCTAATTTTGCAATGGTATTGGCACTAGCAGGTGCGACAAGAAAAAGATCGGCCTCTTTCCCCAAGTCAATATGTTGGATTTGTTTTGGATCGTCTTCTGTCATGACCTCTACCAGGACAGCTTGTTTGGAGAGGACCTGAAGGGTTAGAGGGGTAATGAAAGCTGTAGCTGCAGGAGTCATCAGAACCTTTACCTGGTGACCGAGCTTGGTCAATTGACTAGTGAGGTCTGCTGCCTTGTAGGCAGAAATGCTCCCTGTCACAGCCAGTAGTATATTCGCCATAGGTTTTATCCTTTGTTCCTAATGTGATGATAAATTTTTTGAGCAATATCCAATTTCGTTTCGGCTATTTGAGTAGCATCTTTCGTAACTAAGTAAGCTCGATGTTTTCCGTCTTGAATTTCGCTTAAGTCATTGGCAACAATCATTTCTGCCTGATTCTTTTCGAGACTAGCACGAGCAACGGATAGGAGTTGATCCTGTGCTACATCAACCAGCAGTTTAAAGCCAATCAAGCGAATATCTGGATTCCATGTTTTTACTAAGGAAATCAACTTAGGATTTTTCTTCAAAAAGAGAACTTGGTAATCTTCTTCTGAAGAAATTTTCGATTCCTGGTTGGTTTGATGAAGAAAATGCTCTAAATTGCTAGCTTCTTTGACAGCCTGGAAACCTGACATATAGACAGGGCTGTAGTCAGAGACAGCCATAGCATGGATGAGCACCTGGTGAGTTGGAGTTTCTTTTTCAAGGACGGTTTGAAGTTCAGCGACATTTTTGATGAATATCCTTCTTAAATGAGGATGTTCTTTAGGCAGAACCGCAGTTGGGGTTGTCACCAGAGTCACAGAAAAACCTGCCTCTAAAAAACGTTTGGAAATGATTTTTCCAAGTTGACCAGTGGAATGGTTGGTAATCGAACGAACCTGATCAATCTTTTCACTCGTCCCACCGGAAGTAATCAAAATATTCATAGGCTTATTTTACAAGAATTTTATATTTTAGTAAAGCCAAGAACATGGCTCTTACGATTGTTGATCAAGGGGATGCAAAGGCGGTAGACTAGACGATGAAGGGACTCATAGTTATTTCATATAGAGGGGTATAAGAAATTGGAATAAAGGCTGAAAAAGCAGAATTACTAAGCAAAAACCGAACGAACGGGAAAAGTTTGAGATTTAAAATATATATCCTTGTGAAATTTCTGTATAATAGGATTATTAAATAGTGAGGAGATTCAGATGAAGACAGATATCGAGATTGCACAAAGTATTGAATTGAAACCAATCACAGATGTGGTAGAGAAATTGGGTATTCACTTCGATGACCTAGAACTCTATGGAAAGTACAAGGCAAAATTAACCTTTGACAAGATCCAAGCCGTTCAGAAAGAAGAACCAGGAAAACTCATCTTGGTAACAGCGATTAACCCGACTCCAGCAGGGGAAGGAAAGTCTACCATTACTATTGGTTTGGCAGATGCTTTAAAAAAAATTGGAAAACAAACCATGATTGCCATTCGCGAACCTTCTTTAGGTCCAGTTATGGGGATTAAAGGGGGAGCAGCAGGTGGAGGTTATGCCCAAGTTCTTCCAATGGAAGATATCAACCTTCATTTTACGGGGGATATGCATGCCATTACGACAGCAAATAATGCACTTTCAGCTTTGATCGACAATCATTTGCATCAAGGAAATGAGCTAGGCATTGACCAACGTCGGATTATCTGGAAACGGGTAGTGGACTTGAATGACCGTGCTTTGCGTCACGTATCGGTCGGTCTTGGTGGACCGCTCAATGGGATTCCTCGTGAAGACGGATTTGATATCACCGTTGCTTCTGAGATTATGGCCATCCTTTGCTTGGCGACAGATATTGAAGACTTGAAACGTCGTTTGGCCAATATTGTGATTGGTTACCGTTATGATCGTAGTCCAGTTTATGTCCGCGATTTAGAAGTAGAAGGGGCGCTTGCCTTGATTCTGAAAGATGCGATCAAGCCAAACTTGGTCCAAACCATCTATGGAACGCCAGCCTTTGTTCATGGTGGACCTTTTGCTAATATTGCCCATGGATGTAATTCTGTTTTAGCTACCTCAACCGCTCTTCGTTTAGCCGATTACGTAGTGACAGAAGCAGGTTTTGGCGCGGATTTGGGAGCTGAAAAATTCTTGGATATCAAAACACCAAATCTTCCTGTTAGCCCATCTGCAGTGGTGATTGTCGCAACGATTCGTGCTTTGAAGATGAATGGTGGAGTTGCCAAAGATGCTCTTTCTGAGGAAAACGTAGAAGCTGTTCGTTCAGGTTTTGCTAACTTGGAGCGCCACGTAGAAAATATGCGTAAATTCGGAGTTCCTGTGGTAGTGGCTATTAATGAATTTGTCACAGATACAGAAGCTGAAATTACAGCTCTGAAAGAACTCTGTGCTTCTATTCAAGTTCCTGTTGAATTGGCGAGCGTTTGGGCTGATGGTGCTGATGGAGGGTTGGCCCTAGCAGAAACAGTAGTGGAGACACTTGAAACAAGTCCAGCCAATTACAGTCGTCTTTATGATAATGACCTTTCTGTTGAAGAAAAGATCACTAAGATTGCCCAAGAAATTTACCGGGCCGACAATGTTGTCTTTGAGAAGAAAGCCAAAACTCAGATTGCTCAGATCGTGAAAAATGGCTGGGACAAGTTGCCAGTTTGTATGGCTAAGACCCAATATAGTTTCTCAGATGATCCAAGTCTCCTCGGGGCGCCGTCTGGTTTTGACATTACCATTCGCGAATTGGTACCTAAGACTGGTGCAGGCTTCATTGTTGCTTTGACAGGTGAAGTGATGACTATGCCTGGATTACCAAAACGTCCTGCTGCTTTGAACATGGATGTGGCAGAAGATGGTACTGCTTTAGGCTTGTTCTAACAAACATATATAGAGGTTGGCTGACAACCTCTATTTTTGTCCTTTTGGGGTATAATAGAGAGATAGAAAGTGAGAAGACCATGCTGAAGATAAGACCCGTCACACTTGAAGATGCTCCTGAACTTGTCAGGATTTATGCCCCTTATGTTGAGATAACAGCCATCACTTTTGAATACCAGGTTCCGACGATTGAGGAATTTGAAGGGCGTATCGAAAAGATCCTTCAACGTTTTCCCTATTTAGTAGCTGAAGTAGACGGTCAAGTCCTTGCTTATACCTATGCCTCAACCTATTATGATCGATCAGCATATGATTGGGCGGTGGAAGTATCTGTCTATGTAGATCAGGATTATCGTGGGCAAGGACTGGGTTCTCGTTTGTATGAGGCATTAGAGATCGAGTTAGAGGCGCGTGGTTATTTGCGGTTCTTAGCTTGCATCGCTCTGCCAAATCCAGCTAGCATTGCCCTCCATGAGAAACGAGGCTATGTGAAAGTTGCTCACTTTCCTAAAATTGGCTATAAATTTGATCAATGGCATGATATTGTCTGGATGCAAAAATCTATAGAAGGGCCTGTGAAATCTCTATTGTAAAAACCAGAAGGAGCTTAACTCAGCTCAAATTTTTTAAAGGAAGAATAGAACGAGCCTCTTGACAGCTCGTGTAATTACATGGTAGACTAGTCATATGCGATGAGTCGATTGGCTCTTAGGAGCCTTTTGCGCTGAGGAGGTCTACATTCAATTGTAACGCAGGAGCGGACCTTGAACAGTTGTGTGAACCGGCTGTTCTCATCGAAAGATGCCTCGATCCCCTACCGTTTGGTAGGGGATTTTTTATTTACTGAAGAATCCTTTATAAACTATAGCAATCGAATGTTGAATTGAATACAAATTGCTCTTTTCATTTACCGGGAAAAATAGTATAATAGATAAAATTCACAAATTTTTAGAAAATTCCGAAAGAGGTTTTATTATGGGATATACAGTTGCTGTTGTCGGTGCTACAGGTGCCGTTGGTGCACAAATGATCAAAATGTTGGAAGAATCAAGTCTTCCAATTGATAAGATTCGCTATCTTGCATCTGCACGTTCTGCAGGTAAGGTATTGCAATTCAAAGGGCAAGACGTGACCATTGAAGAAACAACTGAAAATGCTTTTGAAGGAGTTGATATCGCTCTTTTCTCAGCTGGTGGTTCAACTTCAGCTAAATATGCACCATATGCTGTCAAAGCTGGTGCGGTGGTAGTAGATAACACTTCTTACTTCCGTCAAAACCCAGATGTGCCATTGGTTGTACCTGAGGTAAATGCACATGCGCTTGATGCCCATAACGGGATCATCGCCTGTCCTAACTGTTCAACCATTCAAATGATGGTAGCTCTTGAACCAGTTCGTCAAAAATGGGGCTTGGACCGTATCATCGTTTCAACTTATCAAGCTGTTTCAGGTGCTGGTATGGGAGCCATTCTTGAAACCCAACGTGAATTGCGTGAAGTATTGAATGACGGAGTAAATCCACGTGATTTGCATGCTGAAATCTTGCCATCAGGTGGCGATAAGAAACATTACCCAATTGCCTTTAACGCGCTTCCTCAAATCGACGTCTTCACTGATAATGACTACACATATGAAGAAATGAAGATGACGAAGGAAACTAAGAAAATCATGGAAGACGATAGCATTGCCGTATCAGCAACCTGTGTACGTATTCCAGTCTTGTCAGCTCACTCAGAGTCTGTCTACATTGAAACCAAAGAAGTAGCCCCGATTGAAGAAGTAAAAGCTGCCATCGCAGCCTTCCCAGGTGCAGTACTGGAAGATGATGTTGCTCATCAAGTATACCCACAAGCTATTAATGCTGTTGGTTCTCGTGATACCTTTGTTGGTCGTATCCGTAAAGACTTGGATGCTGAAAAAGGGATCCATATGTGGGTAGTTTCTGATAACCTTCTTAAAGGAGCAGCCTGGAACTCTGTCCAAATCGCAGAAACTCTTCATGAGCGTGGATTGGTGCGCCCAACAGCTGACTTGAAGTTTGAATTGAAATGATTCTATAACTGAATAAATCGTAATGGGGACAGTGACCAACTTTTGGTGCTGTCCCTCTTCCCTATGATTGAATCAAGAAGGAGGATCTATGTCTTATCAAGATTTAAAAGATTGTAAAATGATTACCGCCTTTATCACCCCTTTTCACGAAGATGGCTCGATCAACTTTGAAGCTATTCCTCCTTTGATTGAGCACCTCTTAGCTCACCATACGGACGGAATTCTTTTAGCTGGTACCACGGCCGAAAGTCCGACACTGACACACGATGAAGAATTAGAACTCTTTGCAGCGGTTCAAAAGGTGGTGAACGGACGGGTTCCTTTGATTGCTGGTGTCGGGACCAATGAAACCCGAGATTCTATTGAGTTTGTAAAGGAAGTAGATCAGTTTGGAGGTTTTGCTGCTGGGTTAGCTATCGTCCCTTACTACAACAAACCTTCTCAAGAGGGGATGTACCAGCATTTTAAGGCTATTGCAGACGCTTCTAACTTGCCCATTATTATTTACAATATTCCTGGGCGCGTGGTTGTTGAAATGACACCAGAAACCATGCTTCGATTAGCAGAGCATCCAAACATCATCGGGGTCAAAGAGTGTACAACCCTTGCCAATATGGCTTACTTAATCGAGCACAAGCCAGAGGAGTTTCTCATCTATACAGGGGAAGACGGGGATGCTTTCCACGCTATGAACCTTGGAGCAGACGGTGTCATTTCAGTAGCTTCCCATACCAATGGGGATGAAATGCACGAAATGTTCCAAGCGATTGAGAACAATGATATTAAGAAAGCTGCGGCTATCCAGCGTCAATTCATCCCTAAAGTTAATGCGCTCTTTTCTTACCCGAGTCCAGCTCCTGTCAAAGCAGTCTTGAACTATATGGGCTTTGAAGCGGGTCCGACACGTTTACCATTAGTTCCAGCCCCAGCTGAGGAAGCAAAGCGCATCATCAAGGTTGTAGTGGATGGAGATTACCATGCGACCAAAGAAATCATTACGGGAGTTCTTCGTCCGGATTATTGACATCTTAGATTCTTGACAAATTCCCTATTTATTAAGATAATAGAAGTATATTGAAGACCAAGGAGAAAAAGATGGAAGTCATTAAACGTAGTGGTGAAGTAGTAGAATTTGATCCAGATAAAATCTACCAAGCGGTTTTAAAAGCAGCTCAAACAGTCTATGTCTTAACGGATGATCTTCGCCAAAACTTGGCGCAAGTGACCAAGAAAGTTGTGATGGATTTGGAAGAAGCTAAAGTGGAACGTGCGACGATCAGCATGATCCAGTCAATGGTTGAGCACCGCTTACTTGGTGCTGGTTATATTACCATTGCTGAACACTATATTTCTTATCGTTTGCAACGAGATTTGGAACGGAGTGGTTATGGTGATCACATCGCTGTTCACTTGCATTTTGAGCAAATTCGCTAAAATAAAAAACGAAGTTACAGATGTAGCTTCGTTTTTGTTTCTAAAAATGGGAAGCAGTTTTATAAAAGAAATACCGTATTTCATGGTATAATAGATATGATTGAATTTTGAAAGGATTTCATTTCATGGCGATTATTCAATGGTTTCCTGGACATATGTCCAAAGCTAGAAGACAAGTACAGGAAAATTTAAAATTCGTGGATTTTGTGACTGTTCTGGTGGACGCTCGTTTGCCATTATCCAGTCAAAATCCCATGTTAACAAAAATTGTTGGTGACAAGCCTAAGTTGATGATTCTAAATAAGGTAGACTTGGCTGATCCTGTCGCAACAAAAGAATGGCAGGAGTATTTCGAATCTCAAGGAATCAAAACCCTGGCCATCAACTCCAAAGAGCAGTCGACAGTCAAAAAAGTAACAGATGCTGCTAAGAGCTTAATGGCAGATAAAATTGCTCGCCAAAAGGAACGAGGGATTCAGATTGAAACGCTTCGGACCATGATTATTGGGATTCCCAACGCTGGGAAATCAACGCTGATGAATCGTTTAGCAGGGAAAAAGATTGCCGTAGTTGGAAATAAACCAGGTGTAACCAAGGGACAACAGTGGTTGAAAACCAATAAGGACCTCGAAATCTTGGATACCCCAGGGATTCTTTGGCCAAAATTTGAAGATGAAGATGTAGCTCTAAAATTAGCTTTAACGGGCGCCATTAAGGATCAGTTATTGCCTATGGATGAGGTGACTATTTTTGGTCTGGAGTATTTTAAATCTCACTATCCAAAAGAGTTGCAAGAACGCTATAAGCAAATGAATTTGGAGCAGGAAGCACCGGAAATCATCATGGAGATGACACAACGCTTAGGTTTTCGAGATGATTACGATCGCTTTTACAGCTTGTTTGTCAAGGATGTACGAGATGGTCGTTTGGGTCGCTATACCCTTGATCGTGTAGGTGAAGTGGATGCCAACGATTAAAGAAGTCAAAGAGTGTTTAGCAACGATTGATAGGCTAGATCATCCCTTGTTTGAAGAGTTAATCTATGATGCTCGGGCAGGCGTTCAGTCTGCCATCAACAAACGAAAACGTGAACTCCAAAAACAAGTAGATGAAGACCTGCGTTTAGAAAAAATGCTAACCTATGAAAAAGAACTCTATGTCCAAGGGATTCAGCTCATTGCAGGAGTGGATGAAGTGGGACGAGGCCCTTTGGCTGGCCCTGTCGTCGCAGCAGCCGTCATTCTGCCGGAAAATTGTAAGATTCCAGGTTTAAACGATAGCAAGAAAATTCCAAAATCGAAGCACCATGCTATTTATCAAGCGGTTTTAGATCAGGCTCTCTCTGTCGGGATAGGGATAAAAGATAATCAGGTCATTGATCAGGTTAATATTTATGAAGCAACCAAATTAGCCATGCTAGAGGCTATTCAAGAATTGGACCAACAGCCTCAACATCTCTTGATCGATGCTATGAAATTGGATCTACCTATTTCACAGACCTCCATTATCAAGGGAGATGCTAATTCCCTGTCTATCGCGGCAGCTTCTATTGTGGCTAAGGTGACACGGGATCAGATGATGGTGGAATATGACCAAGAGTATCCAGGTTATGATTTTGGTCAGAATGCGGGCTATGGGACAACCAAGCATCTTGAAGGATTGGAAAAACATGGGGTTACTCCTATCCATCGTCGAAGCTTCGAACCCATTAAGTCCATGACTGGTGTTGATTAGGAGGAGAAGAAAATGCTCTTAGCCTTTGATATCGGGGGAACCTTTATTAAATATGCCTTAGTCGATGAAGCCTATCAAGTGAGCGATTCCTCTAAAGTCTCGACACCAGATACTATTGAGGACTTTTGGGATGCCCTCGAGCGCGTGATTTGCTCGTTCCAGAATCAAATTACAGGGATTGCCATCTCATGTCCAGGTGAAATCAATAGTCGACTTGGTTTTGTCTTTAAAGGTGGCCTAATTACTTATTTGAGGAATATTCCTTTAGCTTCTCGTTTAAATAAGATGTTTCAAGTTCCTGTGACCGTCCTCAACGACGGAGATGCTGCGGGTTTGGCAGAAGCTCGAATTGGAAACCTCCAAGATTGTTACTGTGGTGCAACCTTTGTATTGGGAACTGGCGTAGGATTAGCCTTGACTTCCAATGGTTCTTTAATTTCTACCTTGCATCTCAAGGATTATCTTCGTTGGCCGAGCCCAGAGGAGCCACCAACAACTCCAGAACAAAAACAATTTCAGAGAGAGATTTTGATGCATGGGATTTCCAGTTTGGTTCAAAATTTAGGATCAGCTGTCAACTTTGTAGCCCAGGCCAGTCAGCTCTTACAACTGGCGGAAGAGGATGGCCTTCAGGTTTTTGAAGCCCTTCACACTGGTTATCATGGGGAGTTACAAAACTTATTTATTTCTTATTGTCGGGAAATTGCAATCCTGATCTATAATCTTCAGTCACTTGTTCGGCTTGAAAAAGTGACGATTGGTGGAGGAATTAGTAGCCAAGACATTCTTTTAGAAGAAATCAACCATCAGTATAAATTGTTGTTTGAGGAAAGTAGTGAGCAACGATTTTCTTTACTAGAGATTCAAGCAGCTCGTTACCACAACTCAAGTAACCTTTTGGGGGCCGTTTGTCATTTTAATATTGTAGAAAATCATTAAAAAGTTCTATTTTTAGAGCTTTTTTTGTTTTCTTTTACGAATATTATAAATAGATAGTAGAAAATGAGGTTTACGAATGAACAAATATGAACTTTATAAATTAAAGATTGCTGGCCTGTCTAATCTACAGGTTTTTAACATTGTCAATTACTGGGAAATGAATGGGGAATGGCCTTCTTTAGAATTAATGGCAAAAATTGCAGGGTGTCGCAATCAAACACTTTTTATGGAACGATATATTCGGATTGATGACAAGATCTTGATGGAAGAGTTCAAGGAGTTTGATTCGATATCCATTATGGATCCAGAATATCCTGAAGAACTTCTTTGGATGCATAACCCACCTGTTTTGTTGTTTTACTCAGGTAACATTGATCTTCTTAAACATCCAAAAATAGCAGTCGTGGGGAGTCGATCCTGCAGCCGCACAGGGATTCAATCTGTCGAAAAAATCATTAATGAGTTAAACAACGAATTGATTGTGGTGAGTGGATTAGCCAAGGGGATAGATGCAGCGGCCCATTATGCGGCTATTCGAAATGGAGGAAAAACAATTGGTGTGATTGGTACTGGGTTAGATGTCTTCTATCCTAGATCTAATAAACAGTTGCAGAAGTACATGAGTGGGAGCCATTTGGTTTTAACAGAATACGGTCCTGGCCAAGGCCCTCAAAAACACCATTTCCCAGAGCGTAATCGGATTATTGCTGGTCTTTCTAGAGCGGTGATTGTGGCAGAAGCGCGGATGCGGTCTGGGAGTCTGATCACCTGTGAGCGTGCTATGGAAGAAGGTCGTGATGTTTTCGCTATTCCAGGTTCTATATTGGATGGTCGTTCTGATGGTTGTCATCACCTCATTCAAGAAGGAGCAAAACTTGTGACCAGTGGAAGAGATGTCCTAGATGAGTTTGAATTTTAAAATGAGTTTTCCTATAGGAGAACTTCATGGTTGACATCCCGAAAAAAATAGTTTACACTCTATGAGGTTTATTACAAAATAGAGGTAAAAAAGTGGCTACTAAAACAAAAAAGAAAACCACAACAGCTAAAAAGAATTTAGTCATTGTGGAGTCTCCTGCGAAAGCGAAGACAATTGAAAAATATCTTGGTAGAAATTATAAGGTCATGGCCAGTGTGGGGCATATTCGTGACTTGAAAAAATCTACCATGTCCATTGATTTTGATAACAATTATGAACCTGAATACATTAATATTCGCGGAAAAGGTCCTTTGATCAATGAATTGAAAAAAGAGGCTAAAAAGGCCAAACAAGTCTTTCTCGCAAGTGACCCGGACCGTGAAGGAGAAGCTATTTCTTGGCACTTGGCCCATATTCTTCAGTTGGATAAGGAAGATAAGAACCGTGTCGTTTTCAATGAAATTACTAAGGATGCGGTAAAAAATGCCTTTCAAGAACCCCGTAAGATTGATATGGATCTGGTAGATGCTCAACAAGCACGCCGTGTCTTGGACCGGATTGTAGGGTACTCGATTTCACCAATTCTATGGAAAAAGGTGAAGAAGGGACTTTCTGCTGGTCGGGTGCAGTCCGTTGCCCTTAAATTGATCATTGACCGGGAAGAAGAAATCAATGCCTTCCAACCAGAAGAATACTGGACAATTGATGGAACCTTTAAAAAGGGAACCAAGCAATTCCAAGCCAATTTCTATGGAATGAATGGCAAGAAGATGAAACTTCAAAACCAGGAGGATGTGAAAGCTGTCCTTTCGCATCTCAATGGGAAAGAGTATATCGTTGAAAAAGTTGAGAAAAAGGAACGTAAACGCAATTCACCGCTTCCTTACACAACTTCTTCCATGCAGATGGACGCAGCCAATAAGATTAACTTCCGTACTCGTAAGACCATGATGGTAGCACAGCAGTTGTATGAAGGAATCAATATTGGATCAGGTGTTCAAGGTTTGATCACTTATATGCGTACAGATTCGACTCGGATTAGCCCAGTCGCTCAAAATGAAGCAGCTAGCTTTATCGTTGATCGATTTGGAGAGAAGTATTCCAAGCACGGAAGCCGGGTCAAAAATGCTTCTGGTGCCCAAGATGCCCATGAAGCTATTCGTCCTTCTAGTGTATACAATACGCCTGAGAAAATTGCTAAGTACCTAGACAAGGATCAGCTCAAGCTCTACACCTTGATCTGGAACCGTTTTGTGGCTAGCCAGATGACAGCAGCTGTCTTTGATACCATGAATGTCCGTTTGGGGCAAAATGGGGTCCAATATACAGCGAATGGTAGTCAGGTGAAATTTGACGGTTATTTAGCGATTTACAATGATTCGGATAAGAACAAGATGTTACCGGATATGGAAGAAGGGGATACCGTCATTCAGGTCAATAGCAAACCTGAACAGCACTTTACTCAACCACCAGCCCGTTATTCTGAAGCGACCTTGATTAAGACGCTAGAAGAAAACGGAGTGGGTCGACCTTCAACTTATGCACCAACGATTGAAACCATTCAAAAACGCTATTACGTGAAGCTTGTAGCCAAACGTTTTGAGCCAACCGAGTTAGGGGAAATCGTCAATAAACTGATCGTTGAATTCTTCCCAGATATCGTCAATGTAACCTTTACTGCTGAGATGGAAGGGAAACTAGATGATGTCGAACTTGGGAAAGAGCAGTGGCAAAAGGTTATCGATTCCTTCTACCAACCATTTAAAAAAGAAGTAGCCAAGGCTGAAGAAGAGATGGAGAAAATTCAAATCAAGGATGAGGCGGCTGGTTTTGACTGTGAGGTTTGTGGAAGTCCCATGGTCATCAAATTAGGACGTTATGGTAAGTTCTATGCTTGTAGCAACTTCCCAGATTGTCGCCATACCCAAGCGATTGTCAAAGAAATTGGGGTGGAATGTCCAAACTGTCATCAGGGCCAAATCATCGAGCGTAAAACCAAACGGAACCGTATCTTCTATGGATGCAATCGCTACCCAGAATGTGAATTCACTTCTTGGGACAAGCCAATTGGCCGTGACTGTCCAAAATGTGGTCAGTATTTGGTTGAAAAGAAAGTCCGTGGTGGTGGCAAGCAAGTTGTATGTAGCAATGGGGACTACGAAGAAGAAAAAGTGAAATAAGTTTTTAGAATGATTCGATGTCTATTATAACGGCAATTTTATAAAATGTCTGTTATAATAGACATTTTTATTTTTTTCCGTTATAATAGACATAAGGAGGTGGGCTTATGTATCTTGCTTTGATTGCAGATGTCATTGATTCTAAAATGGTTCAAGAACGTTTCAACCTGCAAAAACAGTTAGAAAAAACGCTTCGAAAGATGAATGAACTCTTTGGAGATTACCTGGCATCCCGTTTTACTTTGACCTTGGGGGATGAGTTTCAGGCGCTTTTAAAAATGGATGCTCCATTTTTTCAAATCATCGATACCCTGCGTTCAGAACTAAGCCCGACTCAACTACGTTTTGGTATCGGACTTGGAGAGATTGTAACAGCTATTGATCCCTTGCAAAGTATTGGGGCAGATGGGCCGGCCTATTGGAACGCACGCGCCGCCATCAATCTAGTCCATCAGAAAAATGACTACGGTAATACCCAGATTTATTTTTCAAGTGGGAAGGAAAACCAAGACTTTTTTGTGAACGCGCTCATCGCTTCCGGAGAAGCCATTCGTTCGGGTTGGCGTGGTAGTCAGGAAGAAATCCTGCTCGATCTTCTTAAGAGATTTGTATACAGTGAGAATTTTAGTCAGCAAGACTTGGCTCAATCACTGGATATCAATCCAAGCGCACTGTCTAAACGCTTGAAGAGTAGTAGTATTCGTGTGTATTTACGTGGGAGAGCAGCTGCCCTTGCTAGTATACAAGCTCTAGCGAAAGGAGAGGTCTATGACCGGATTGTCTAGTATCGTAATGAATCCATACTTGCTTCTCTTGTTGAGTTGTCATTTGTTATCGGATTATTATTTTCAAAGTCAAAAGATGGCGGATCGCAAGGATCGGGATAAGAAGGTGCTAGGCCTTCATATTCTCTATGTAGCTCTGCCTCTATTCGTTGTTTCCCTCTTTCATCTGGATTTGTGGTGGATTTGCTTGATCATTTTGCTGACTCATGCAGTGATTGATTACGGAAAACTTTGGGTGCAGAAGCAATTGAATTTTACAGCCGCATGGACTTTTGCGTTGGATCAAGTCTTGCATGTTGGTATCATTAGTTCCCTAGTCCTTTGGGGAGCTAAAAATGGCACGACTTTTTTGCCTACTGATATCCTAAAGCTAATCTTTTATGTCCTCCTAGCGGGGAAACCGACCAATATCGTCTTTAAAATTCTTTTTGCTAAGTACCAGCCGACGATGGAGGATAAAATGGATACCATCACTGGGGCTGGTTCTATGATTGGCTTCTTAGAGCGGTTGATTATCGGTGCCTGTCTCGTCTACGGCCAATTTTCTTCGATCGGCCTGGTCTTTACGGCCAAATCCATCGCCCGCTACAATAAAATTTCGGAGAATCCAGCCTTCGCAGAGTATTATTTAATCGGGTCCTTGTTCAGTATCCTATCAGCCCTCTTTGCTGCTTGGTTGTGTTTATAAGAAAATAAATAACAGACTTAGGTCTAAGACAGGAAGGAAAGCCCTCCCTGTCTTTTTACTTGGCTTTCTGGTATAATGGACCAAGTAGAAAATTAGAAAGATTTGAGGGTGTCTAACAGTCCAGTGGGGTGTTTGGATACCCAATGAGGTATTAGTGTCATGTCTCAATCTTATATCAATGTTATCGGTGCGGGCCTTGCTGGCTCGGAAGCAGCTTACCAGATTGCCCAACAGGGAATTCCTGTGAAGCTCTATGAAATGCGTGGAGTCAAATCCACTCCGCAACACAAAACAGACAACTTTGCTGAGCTAGTTTGTTCGAACTCTCTTCGTGGGGATTCGTTAACCAATGCTGTTGGTCTCCTCAAGGAAGAAATGCGTCGTCTTGGTTCTGTCATTCTGGAGGCAGCTGAAGCAACTCGAGTGCCGGCCGGTGGAGCACTCGCTGTGGATCGCGAAGGCTTTGCTAGTCGGGTAACAGAGAAGGTGTCCCAACACCCACTGATTGAAGTGATTCGCGATGAAATTACGGAATTGCCGACAGATGCCATCACAGTGGTCGCAACAGGACCCCTAACCAGCGATGCCTTGGCGGAAAAGATTCACGCGCTCAATGGTGGCGATGGCTTCTATTTCTACGATGCAGCAGCTCCAATTATCGATGTCAATACCGTCGATATGAACAAGGTCTACCTCAAATCTCGTTATGACAAAGGAGAAGCGGCTTATCTCAACTGTCCCATGACCAAACAAGAGTTTATGGACTTCCATGAGGCTTTGGTAAATGCGGAAGAAGCTCCGCTCAACTCTTTTGAAAAAGAAAAGTATTTCGAAGGTTGTATGCCAATTGAAGTCATGGCCAAACGAGGCATCAAAACCATGCTCTATGGTCCTATGAAACCAGTTGGTCTAGAATATCCAGATGACTACAAAGGACCTCGTGATGGGGAGTTTAAGACACCCTATGCGGTAGTCCAATTGCGCCAAGACAATGCGGCTGCTAGCCTCTACAATATCGTTGGCTTCCAAACTCACCTTAAATGGGGCGAGCAAAAGCGGGTCTTCCAAATGATTCCAGGTTTAGAAAATGCGGAGTTTGTGAGATATGGAGTCATGCACCGCAACTCTTACATGGATTCTCCGAACCTGCTTGAACAAACCTACCGTTCGAAGAAACAAGCCAACCTCTTTTTTGCGGGGCAAATGACAGGAGTAGAGGGATATGTCGAGTCAGCGGCTTCAGGTTTAGTCGCTGGAATCAATGCAGCACGTCTTTTCAAAGGAGAAGAAGCAGTCATCTTCCCTGAAACAACAGCTATCGGAAGCTTGGCCCACTATATCACCCATGCTGATAGCAAGCACTTCCAACCGATGAATGTCAACTTTGGAATTATCAAAGAGCTAGAAGGCCCACGCATTCGGGATAAAAAGGAACGTTATGAGAAAATTGCCGAACGTTCTTTACAAGATCTGGCAATATTTATTGGAAAATAAAGTCAATTAATGAAAAAGTTTGGAGAAATCCAGACTTTTTCTTATAAAAATGGTATAATAAATAAAAATTTAGAATATAGAGAGTTTTCTGACAATGAATAAATCCTACTTTTATTTAGAGATGAAGACACACGAGTTGAAAGTGCCTTATACCGGAAAACTCCGTCGTGTGCGAGTCTTATTACCTAAAAATTATGAAACAGATACTGATCGGCGCTACCCCGTAGTTTATTTCCATGATGGGCAAAATGTCTTCTATAGCAAGGAAGCCTATGTAGGTCACTCTTGGAAAGTCATTCCAGCCATTAAGCGAAATCCTGACATTAGTCGTATGATTGTCGTTGCCATTGACAATGATGGCATGCAACGGATGAACGAATACTCTGCCTGGAAGTACAAGGAATCCAATATTCCTGGTATGCAATTTGGTGGCAAGGGCGTCGAGTATGGGGAGTTTGTCATGGATGTGGTCAAACCTTTTATCGATCAAGAATATCGCACTCTTGCTGATCGAGAACATACAGCTATGATTGGATCTTCGCTAGGCGGTAACATCACACAATTTTTGGGTTTGGAATACCAAGATCAAATCGGTTGTCTGGGAGTCTTCTCCTCTGCCAACTGGTTGCATCAAGAAGCCTTTGATCGCTATATCGAGCGTAAGAACTTGTATCCAGATCAACGTATATACATCTATGTAGGGACTGAAGAGGCAGATGATACTGATAAAACGTTAATGGCTGGGAATATCAAGCAAGCCTATATAGACTCATCTCTTCGTTACTATCATGATGTCATTCAACAAGGAGTAGCTTTAGAAAATATCGCCATTCGGATTCAGTCTGGGGCGATCCACCATGAAGAAGCCTGGGCAGAGCATTTACCGGAATGTCTTCGTTTCTTAGCAGAGAAGTGGGACTAGAAGCTTTTAAATTTTTATAATAAAGAAAGAAGGAACCTATGAATATTGAACATCTAAGCCACTGGAGTGGCCAACTTAACCGCGAAATGTATCTAAACCGCTATGGTCATGCGGGGATTCCTATTGTGGTCTTCGCTTCATCTGGTGGAAGCCATAATGAGTACTATGACTTCGGTATGATTGATGCTTGTGCTCAGTTTATTGAAGAAGGGCGTGTTCAATTTTTCACCCTTTCGAGTGTCGATAGTGAGAGCTGGCTTTGTGATTGGAAAAACCCTCACGATCGTGCAGAGATGCATCGTGCCTATGAACGCTATGTTATTGAAGAGGCCATTCCTTTCATCAAGCACAAAACAGGTTGGTTTGACCCAATGATGACAACCGGCTGCTCAATGGGAGCTTACCACGCGCTCAATTTCTTCTTGCAACATTCAACAAAGTCATTGCCTTGAGTGGTGTCTATGATGCTCGTTTCTTTGTTGGTGAGTTTGGAGGAGAGGAAGCGATTTACCAAAACTCTCCGTCTGATTATATTTGGCATCAAAATGATGGTTGGTTTATCGATCGTTACCGTCAGGCAGAAATTGTTATCTGTACAGGTCTTGGGGCATGGGAGCAAGATGGCCTTCCATCCTTCTATAAATTGAAGGAAGCCTTTGATCACAAAAATATCCCTGCTTGGTTTGCTGAGTGGGGCCACGATGTAGCCCATGATTGGGACTGGTGGCGGAAGCAAATGCCATACTTCTTAGGACAAATGTATCTATAAGTCAAAAGGGAGGAGACGTCTATGAATTATCTTGTTATTTCACCTTATTATCCACAAAATTTCCAGCAATTCACCATTGAGTTGGCCAACAAAGGAATCACTGTATTAGGGATTGGCCAAGAGCCTTACGAGCAGTTAGACGAGCCATTGCGTAATAGTTTGACAGAGTATTTCCGTGTCGATAACATGGAAAACTTGGACGAAGTGAAACGTGCAGTAGCCTTTCTATTTTATAAGCATGGCCCAATCGATCGCATCGAGTCTCACAATGAATACTGGTTGGAATTGGACGCAGCGCTTCGTGAGCAATTCAATGTCTTTGGGGCTAAACCAAAAGATTTAAAGAAAACTAAGTTTAAATCAGAAATGAAGAAACTCTTCAAGAAAGCAGGAGTTCCTGTCGTTCCTGGTGCAGTGGTTAAAGCTGAAAAAGACATCGATAAGTCAGTGAAGAAGATTGGGTTGCCGTTGATTGCCAAGCCTGATAATGGAGTAGGAGCAGCAGCGACTTTCAAAATCGAAACACCAGAAGATGTGGACCGTTTCAAAGCAGAATGGGATGGCCATACCGAATACTTTTTTGAGAAATTTGTTCTTTCCAGTGAAATCTGTACCTTTGATGGTTTAGTGGATCGAGATGGAAACATTGTCTTTTCAACTACTTTTGACTATGCCTATACACCACTTGACTTGATGCTCTACAAGATGGACAACTCTTATTATGTCCTCAAAGAGATGGATCCAAAATTGCGTCAGTACGGAGAAGCGATTGTCAAAGCTTTTGGTATGAAGGAGCGGTTCTTCCATATTGAGTTTTTCCGTGATGGGGATGACTATATTGCGATTGAGTACAATAACCGACCTGCAGGTGGATTTACGATCGATGTATACAATTATGCTCACTCCATCGACTTGTACCGTGGGTATGCAGCTATTGTAGCAGGAGAACCTTTCCCAGCTTCTGAATTTGAACCTCTTTATTGCTTGGCAACTTCACGCCGTGCTAATGCAGCCTATGTCCTTTCAGAGGAAGAAGTCTTGGCTAAATACCAGCACCAATTCCGAGTGAAGAAGATCATGCCTGCAGCTTTTGCGGAGCTTCAAGGGGACTATCTCTACATGTTAACAACTCCAAGTCGTGAGGAATTGGAACAAATGATTCGTGACTTTGGTCAACGAGCTGAATAAAAGCGAGCCGATAGGTCTTTTCCTATCGGTTTTTTTATTCCGAAGTATCAATATTTTCTCAATATATGACTTTGTGAATCTTTTATATAACAGTTGAAAAACTCTATTACACCAATGTTCTATAGAGTTTGATTTGTGAAGATAATTGAGCATTTTTTTTGACAGTGCTTTCAATTTTGGATAAAATAGAAGAGAATGAATAAATGCTAAGAAAGGCGAAATAATGGCAACATTAGATAAAAGTCTCTTATTGGAAATGTTCCGTAAAATGGAAGAAATCCGTCGCATGGACTTAAAAATTGCACAGTTAGTAAAAAAAGGGAAAGTGCCGGGAATGACGCACTTTTCTGTTGGTGAAGAAGCAGCCAACGTTGGGGCTATGCTAGCTTTAAACGACGATGATTTGTTGACATCGAACCACCGTGGTCACGGACAAGCGATTGCTAAAGGGATCGACTTGAATGGAATGATGGCTGAAATCCTTGGCAAGT
The DNA here is from genome assembly GCA_902363395.1 of Streptococcaceae bacterium. Taxonomy (GTDB): domain Bacteria; phylum Bacillota; class Bacilli; order Lactobacillales; family Streptococcaceae; genus Streptococcus. Next base: position 1,048,657 of record CABIZZ010000001.1, on the reverse strand, counting down.
ATACTGGTACTTGTAAAGGGAAGGGTGGCTCTATGCATATTGCCGACCTTGATGCCGGGAACCTCGGTGCCAACGGTATCGTCGGTGGTGGTATGGGAATTGCTGTAGGGGCTGCCCTTACTCAGCAAATGCATAAGACTGGAAAAATTGTTGTCTGCTTTTTTGGTGATGGCGCAACCAATGAAGGTGTCTTCCACGAAGCGGTCAATATGGCTTCAATCTGGAATCTTCCCGTGATCTTCTACTGTATTAATAATGGTTATGGGATCTCTGCTGACATCAAGAAAATGACCAATGTCGAGCACATCCATGAGCGTAGTGCTGCTTACGGCATTCCTGGAATGTTTATTCCTGATGGAAACAACGTTATTGATGTCTATGAAGGATTCCAAAAAGCTGTTGAACATGTCCGTTCTGGTAAAGGTCCTGTCTTGATCGAAAGTGTCACCTATCGTTGGCTTGGACACTCTTCATCTGACCCTGGTAAATACCGGACCCGTGAAGAAGTCGAAGAGTGGAAGAAGAAAGATCCGATTGAAAACCTTCGCAAGTATCTCCTTGAAAATGAAATTGCGAGCGCAGAAGAATTGGATCAGATTCAAGAAGAAGTGAAAGAAGCAGTTGAAGCTTCAGTGAAATTTGCGGAAGAAAGCCCATTCCCTCCACTTGAATCAGCTTTCGAAGATATTTACGCAGACTAAGGGGGAGTAGAGAATTATGGAAACAAAATTAATGTCTTTCCGCGATACCATTATCCTTGCTATGTCTGAGGAAATGCGTCGCGACGAAAATGTATTGTTGATGGGGGAAGATGTCGGAGTTTTCGGTGGAGACTTCGGAACTTCAGTAGGAATGCTTGAGGAATTCGGTCCAGAACGTGTCCGTGACTGTCCGATTTCTGAGGCTGCGATTTCAGGTGCAGCAGCAGGTGCAGCCATGACTGGACTTCGGCCAATCGTTGATATGACTTTCATGGATTTCTCTGTAATTGCCATGGATGCTATTGTCAACCAAGCTGCTAAAACTCGCTACATGTTTGGTGGAAAAGGGCAAGTGCCGATGACCGTTCGCTGTGCTGCTGGTAATGGAGTTGGATCTGCAGCTCAACACTCCCAATCCTTGGAATCATGGTTTACTCATATTCCTGGTTTGAAAGTTGTTGCTCCTGGTACGCCAGCGGATATGAAGGGACTTCTCAAGTCATCTATCCGTGATAACAACCCCGTTATCATTCTTGAATACAAATCAGAATTCAACCAAAAAGGTGAAGTGCCAGTTGATCCAGACTACACAATTCCACTTGGTGTTGGAGAAATCAAACGCGAAGGAACTGACGTCACTGTCGTAACCTACGGGAAAATGCTTCGTCGGGTTATGCAGGCAGCTGAAGAATTGGCAGAAGAAGGCATCTCAGTAGAAGTAGTAGACCCACGTACTTTGGTCCCACTCGATAAAGAGATCATCATTAATTCTGTCAAGAAGACAGGAAAAGTAGTCCTTGTCAATGATGCCCATAAAACAAGTGGCTATATTGGTGAAATATCAGCTATCATTTCTGAATCAGAAGCATTTGATTACTTGGATGCACCAATTCGCCGTTGTGCGGGGGAAGATGTGCCAATGCCTTACGCACAAAACCTTGAAAATGCAATGATTCCAACAGTTGAAAGCATCAAAGATGCCATTCGTAAAACGTACAACAAAGAATAATACATAACATAAATTATGTAATGTCATTTAAATTAGACGAGGAAACTTTGTATCTTTTTAGGTACAAAGTTCTCTGCGTCCTTGATATCTTAGATTAGAGCACGGGCTAAAAGCTCGGAAAAAAGATAAATCTCCTTGACTGCATCGAAGTCTGCGTTGATTTCCTATTTTTCGGTCACTTTTAAACGCCCTTAGTATCTTGTAACTGAATCCGGACTGAGGACTGTGAAAAAAAGATAGATTTCCTTGTGTTCAGCGAACACAGCGTCAATCTCCTATTTTTTCTTTGTCCTCTACGTCCTTAATATCTTATATTAGAGCACGGGCTAAAAGCTCGGAAAAAAGATAAATCTCCTTGACTTCATCGAAGTCTGCGTCGATTTCCTATTTTTCGGTCGCTTTTAAACGCCCTTTGCATCATAAAATTGAACTCGGGCTAAAGTCTGTGTGAAAAAGATAAACTTTCCTAGAAACTAAAGTTTCTTCATCAAGATTCCTATTTTCACTTTGACTTTTAACGCCCTTAGTATCTTATAATTGAATCCGGACGGAGGCCTGTGAAAAAAAGATAGATTTCCTTGTGTTCATCGAACACATCGTCAATCTCCTATTTTTTCTTTGTCCTCTTCGTCCTTGATATCTTAGTATAGAATAGGAGAGGTCATGGCTGATGATAAGCTAAGAGCGACTCCTGCGGCTAGAAAATTAGCGGATGATCTTGGGATCAACCTCTATGATGTTTCTGGTTCAGGCGCAAACGGTCGTGTCCACAAAGAAGACGTGGAAACATATAAAGACACAAATGTGGTTCGCATTTCACCACTTGCAAAACGAATTGCTTTAGAACACAATATTGCTTGGCAAGAGATCCAAGGAACTGGTCATCGTGGTAAGATCATGAAGAAGGACGTCCTTGCTTTCCTTCCTGAAAATATTGAGAATGAGACCATTAAGTCACCTGCTCAAATTGAGAAAGTCGAAGAAGTTCCTGATAATGTGACACCTTATGGTGAGATCGAGCGGATTCCGATGACTCCAATGCGTAAGGTGATTGCTCAACGTATGGTGGAATCTTACTTGACAGCACCAACCTTTACTTTGAACTATGACGTTGATATGTCTCAAATGTTGGCCCTTCGTAAGAAGGTATTGGATCCAATTATGGAGGCCACTGGCAAGAAAGTCACTGTAACAGATTTGCTTTCTCTAGCAGTGGTTAAGACCTTGATGAAACATCCATACATCAATGCGTCATTGACAGAAGATGGCAAAACCATCATTACTCACAATTATGTCAACTTAGCGATGGCAGTTGGGATGGACAATGGCTTGATGACTCCAGTTGTCTACAATGCTGAAAAGATGACCTTGTCAGAGTTGGTGGTAGCCTTCAAGGACGTTATCGGACGTACATTGGATGGTAAGCTTGCTCCAAGTGAATTGCAAAATTCAACCTTTACCATCAGTAACTTGGGGATGTTTGGCGTTCAATCATTTGGACCGATTATCAACCAACCAAACTCTGCCATCCTTGGAGTTAGTGCAACGGTTGAAAAACCAGTTGTTGTAAATGGTGAAATTGTCATTCGTCCAATCATGAGCTTGGGCTTGACCATTGACCACCGCGTTGTCGATGGAATGGCTGGTGCCAAATTCATGAAAGACTTGAAAGCCTTGATTGAAGACCCGATTTCAATGTTGGTCTAATCAATGAGAGAATAGAAACAAGAAAAAGAGGGAAATAAAATGGCCTTAGAAGTAATTATGCCAAAAGCCGGCGTAGATATGACCGAAGGACAAATCGTTCAGTGGAATAAAAAAGTCGGCGAATTTGTAAAAGAAGGAGAAGTTCTCCTTGAAATCATGACAGACAAAGTCAGCATGGAGTTGGAAGCGGAAGAAGACGGCTACTTGATCGCTATCCTGAAAGGGGACGGAGAAACTGTTCCTGTAACAGAAGTAATCGGTTATCTTGGTGAAGAGGGGGAAAACATCCCAACAGCTGGAGCAGCAGCACCAGAAGCGAGTCCAGCACCAGCTGCAGTAAGTGCTTCAAACGATGACAATAAGAGTGATGACGCTTACGATATCGTAGTGATTGGTGGGGGTCCTGCTGGTTACGTATCTGCTATTAAAGCAGCTCAACTAGGTGGTAAGGTTGCTCTCGTTGAGAAATCTGAACTTGGTGGAACTTGCTTGAACCGCGGATGTATCCCGACTAAGACTTACCTCCACAACGCTGAAATTATTGAAAATATCGGACATGCAGCCAACCGTGGTATTATCATTGAAAATCCAAGTTTCTCAGTGGATATGGATAAACTTTTAGAAACTAAATCTAAAGTTGTTAATACCCTTGTTGGTGGTGTTGCGGGTCTTCTTCGCAGCTACGGTGTGGATGTTCACAAGGGTATCGGTACTATCACTAAGGATAAGAACGTCCTAGTCAATGGTTCTGAATTGCTTGAAACCAAGAAAATCATCCTTGCCGGTGGTTCAAAAGTTAGCAAGATTAACGTTCCTGGTATGGAATCATCCCTTGTCATGACCAGTGACGATATTCTTGAAATGAATGAAGTTCCAGAAAGCCTTGTCATCATCGGTGGTGGGGTTGTCGGGATCGAACTTGGTCAAGCCTTCATGACTTTCGGTTCAAAAGTTACGGTTATCGAAATGATGGACCGCATCGTTCCAGCTATGGATGCAGAAGTATCTAAGAACCTTCGCTTGATCCTTGAACGCAAGGGTGTGACAATCTTGACGGATACGAAATTGCAAGAAATCATTGAAGAAGATGGCAAACTCCGTATCAAGGTTGAAGGCAAAGATGATATCATCGCCAACAAAGCCCTTCTTTCAATCGGCCGTGTTCCAGACCTTGAAGGTATCGGTGAAGTTGAGTTTGAATTGGATCGTGGACGGATCAAGGTTAATGAATATATGGAAACGTCTGTTCCAGGTATCTATGCGCCAGGTGATATCAACGGTACCAAGATGTTGGCTCACGCTGCCTTCCGTATGGGTGAAGTAGCGGCCGAAAATGCTCTTAAAGGAAACCATGCTGTTGCCAAATTGAACTTGACGCCTGCAGCTATCTACACCCTCCCAGAAGTTGCGGCTGTTGGTTTGACAGAAGAACAAGCTCGTGAGAAATATGATGTTCAAATCGGTAAGTTTAACTTTGCGGCGAACGGTCGTGCCATTGCATCAGATGCGGCTCAAGGATTTGTTAAAGTTATTGCAGACAAGAAATACGGTGAAGTTCTTGGGGTTCACATCATTGGTCCAGCAGCAGCTGAATTGATCAACGAAGCTTCAACCATCATTGAGATGGAAATCACTGTAGAAGAAATGCTCAAGACCATCCACGGACACCCAACCTTCTCAGAAGTGATGTACGAAGCCTTTGCGGATGTACTTGGCTTAGCTGTTCACTCACCTAAGAAGAAATAGTACTATTCTTTCAACTAAATTTTCTTAAAGTAGTACGGACGGCAGCGACCTCTCTTAGAGTTCCATGCCTAAAAATTGAGCCACTTGTCTCAATTTTTCCGAGAAATGTAACGAGTTATCGTTACATTTCTTTTTACTACTTCAGAAAATTCAAGTGAAATTCAACTATTTCTGTCTAATGCTTATCTTACTATGAGTAGGATTTATAAAACGAATTTTTGGAATTACTATGAAATACATTATTAATTATTCAAATGATACTGCTTTTAATATTGCTTTGGAAGAATATGCTTTTAAGCATCTGTTAGATGAGGATCAAATCTTCCTTCTCTGGATTAACAAACCATCCATTATCGTCGGTCGCCACCAAAATACCATCGAAGAAATCAACCGCGACTATGTTCGGGAGCATGGGATTGAAGTGGTTCGTCGGATCAGTGGTGGTGGGGCTGTTTATCACGATTTGAACAACCTCAACTACACCATCATTTCAAAAGAAGATGAAAACAAAGCCTTTGACTTCAAGAGTTTTTCTACTCCTGTGATCAACACCTTGGCTCAGCTTGGAGTGAAGGCTGAATTCACGGGTCGTAACGACTTAGAGATTGACGGCAAGAAATTCTGTGGAAATGCCCAAGCGTACATTAATGGTCGGATCATGCACCATGGTTGCCTTCTCTTTGACGTTGATTTGTCAGTCCTTGCCAATGCTCTCAAGGTATCTAAAGACAAGTTTGAGTCCAAAGGGGTTAAATCAGTCCGTGCTCGCGTGACCAATATCATCGATGAATTGCCAGAAAAGATCACTGTTGAAGAGTTCCGTGACCTACTTTTGGACTACATGAAGAAAGAATATCCTGAGATGACGGAATATGTCTTCTCGGATGAAGAATTGGCTGAAATCAACCGGATCAAGGAAACCAAGTTTGGTACCTGGGATTGGAACTATGGAAAGTCTCCTGAATACAATGTCCGTCGTGGCACTAAATTCCCTAGCGGTAAGGTTGAAATCTTTGCCAATGTCATTGAATCAAAGATCCAAGATATCAAGATTTACGGTGACTTCTTTGGTATCGAAGATGTTGCAGCAGTAGAAGATGTTCTTCGTGGCGTTAAATACGAACGTGAAGATGTCCTCAAAGCCCTTCAAACCATTAATCTAGGTCGTTACTTCGCAGGAATCACTGCAGAGGAAATTGCTGAAGCAGTGGTGGAATAAAGTAAAAAAGAAGCTGGTTTTATATCCAGCTTCTTTTTTTATATGAAATATATTACATAATTTATATTATGTATCTTATAAACTATCCAAGGCATTTTTCTGTTCGTCATTAACGATATGCGTATACAAGTCCGTTACCTGTGTGCTAGCATGTCCCAGCTGGTGGCTGACCAAAACTTGTGATTTTGTTGCATCATAGAGGCGCGTTGCTAATGTATGGCGAAGCTTGTGGGGTGTCACGCGGACTTTGAAGTCTTCTGAATACTTGGCGACCATTTTTTCAACACTTGAAGCATCAATCCGGTTTGGAACACCTCGATACAAGGTCAGAAAGAGAGCTGTATCAGTCTTTTCTGTCTTGTAACGTTTGTCTCGAATAGCGAGATATTGTTCTAGATAAGGCTTAGCAAAGGCAGCAACATTAACAGAGTCTCGTTTTCCACCTTTTCGAGTGATGTCAATGACCATCATCTTAAGATTGAGGTCACGAAGGTCTAGGTTAACGGCTTCAGAGAGACGGACACCAGAGGCAAGAAGGAGTGCGATAATGGCTAAATCTCGCTCTTTATTCTTATTAAAGGAGGATAAGGCGCGATTTGAGAGTGTTTTGGGGTATTCCTCATCGATATAATTCAAAAATCCCTCTGTTTCATCCCCTAAAAAGAGCTTTTGTTTGATATTTTCAGCACGAGCCGCCAAGGTTTCTTTCTTTTTCTTGGTAGCAACCTTCTTCATGACGTTGCGGTAGAAATACGGTTCCCCTTGCTCATTTTCAACTTCCTCGGTCAAATACTTATAGAGACTAGACAGTGCAGAAAGGGTGCGGTTAATGGTTGTTTGGGAAACCCCGTTTTTCGTCGTATTGGCATTGAGCAGTGGACGTTCACGTAAGTAAAGAATGAAAGATTCCATGTCTTTCTTGGTCATGTGCTCCAGAACGTCTAAAGGAATCTCGGCCATGGTGTCAGCATCCGATATACCAGATTCTAAGACCCAGGTGAAAAATCGATCGTATTCCTTTAAGTATTCGTACAAGGTCGTAAAACTGTATGGAACGGCCAGTTTCGATTGGTAATATTCCAATACGTACCAGGGCATGACTTGTTTGAGTTTATCAATACGTTCTAATAAGATCTCGCGTTTCATGTTTTTCTCCAAATCTTTCTATACTAGTAGTATAGCATAGCCAGATATATTTTTCAAGAAAATTATAGTTTTTCGGAAAGATGTTATAGGGTCTATATAGGACTCTTTTATTTTCCCTATCTATACTGGATGCCTTTTAAACACAAAAAATCAGCAAATCTCATGGATTTACTGATTGTTTTTATTCTCTAACTTATTTTTCTACATACTGAAATGGAATCTTGCTACCACAGAGCCAATTATAGACTCGATCATTGACTTGAACATTCATAGCTTCATGGGCATATTCTGGCATGATTAAATGCTCTTTTGGACATTCTAATCGATTATAAATGGCGAATTGTGTCTCTGGATAACAAACATCATCATCTAGCCCGGTAATCATGTGAACTTGTCCTTTGATACGATGGGCAAAGTTTTTTACATCAATATAGGCTAAGGTATGCATCAAACGATCTTCTGTTTCATGAAATGGATCATGAAACTTGAAATAACGGAAAAGCTCATCATAAGCCTCGCTAGTATTTCCAATCTCTAATACCCGTCTGAAATCTGATAAGAATGGATAAATGGTTACCGTTCGTTGTATACGAGAATTCAATCCTGCAGCAACTAAAGCCAGGGCACCACCTTGAGAGGCTCCATAGCTAGCAAGTTTGCTGTCGTCTACTTGAGGAAGGCTGGATACAATTTCAATTAACTGGTAAAGATCTAAGTAGACATCCTTATAAAAGAGCTCATCAGGACCTTCCATGGCTCCGCGGATAATCTGTCCTTTAACCGTATTTCCAAGTGGTGAACGATTTCCGTCTGTTGAATAGCCTGATTGGCCTCTCACGTCCATAGATACAACACCATAGCCAGCTACTGTATAAGCTAACATATCAGCCCAATCCCAACAACGACCCATATAACCATGAAAATGGAAAATCACTGGAACCTTTTGATCCGTTTTTGGGAGAACAACCCGCGCATAAACAAGCCCATCTCGTGTTCCTTTAAAGGTTAATTCATAACAAGCAACATTTGGAATGCTGAAATCTCGTTCTTCGAGCTTGTATTCAGGCAGTTGAGTCATCTTTGCTAGGGCTTGATTCCAAAAGCTATCAAAATCTGCGGGAACCTCATCCCGTCCCTTGTAATCTTTCATTGTTTCTAATAATTTGGGATCTTTCATAAAATCCTCCTTAAGTGTGTGTAATCGCTACCAAAAATGTACCATATTTACTTAAGGATTGCAAGAGACAAATAAAAATTACATAACCGAAATTATGTAATTTATTTATAGATTCAAAAATAGACTTAATTGTTTCACTAGATCTGGATTAGTAGGTAAAGCAGAATGATGAGCTTTACGACCGTTTAAATTCACTTCTGTATAGGCTTGTTTCTCAAAAATAGATTGTGCTGCTTGGGCACTAGAAAGGGGGACGATCCCGTCTGATTTTCCAGCAAAGCTACCGACAAAGTTAAGGACCTCTACTTCTTTATCTAATCGATGCTTCCATTTTTGAAAATCGACATACATTTCTTGATTGAATTTGTAAGGACTACCAATAATAGCGAGCTTCCTTACGGTAAGTTTTTTCTTTTCTAAAAAGCCACTTTCCAATAAGCCAGTCAAAACTAGTCCCCCATTGGAGTGCCCGACTGCCTTGAACTCTGTAAAATAATAGTGATCAAGGAGGTAGGTGATGGCGATCTTAAGGGATTCGATTTGCTGCTTGATATTGCTGTAGCCATCTCGATTGTTCTCGAAGCCAATCACAATCATCGGATTCGGCTCTTTCGTATTCAGTCTTCCCTCCATTTCTATAGAATCATCTTTATTGACTTTTATTTTTAAGAGACTTTGCTTTTTTCTAGAAAAGCGATGGAGCATGCGGATGGTTCCATTGAATCGCTGGATACTAGCTGAACTTCCAGGTACAAAGATGATTGGTCTGATCGGTGGTTTCTTCGAGCCTTTTGGGAATTCAAAGGGCTTGCTGTGCGAAGAAAACAATCTTGTAAAGAAACGAATGACTTGTTGAATTAGTTTTTTTAACATGATCCTCTAGTAGTAGTTTCTAAAAGAACCCAGAACAGTGTGTTCCAGGCCCTTATTAGAAACGATTATTTCCGTTTTTTCTTATTTTTGCGCATTTGTTTGGCCATCTTGTTCATCGCCCGTTTCATCATGAATTCACCGGCTTTTCCTTTGAGACCACCACCAAACATTTGGCTCATATCAGGCATTCCAGCGCCTCCGCTAAGAGCTGACAAGTCAGGCATGCCACCTTGTCCCATCATGCCTTCAAGAGCAGACATATCAGGCATTCCACCAGGCATGTTCTTCGGCATATTATTTGGATTGAGCCCCATTTGTTTCATCATCTTGTTCATATCGCCAGAGAGGACGCCTTGCATCATCTGTTTGGCTTGGTTAAAGTCCTTGATGAATTTATTGACTTCGACAAAGCTATTTCCTGAACCAGCAGCAATCCGACGACGACGGCTTGGATTTAACAAATCTGGATTTTCCCGTTCAGCTGGTGTCATGGATGATACGATTGCACGTTTGCGAGCAATTTCTCGTTCATCGACCTTGAGGTTCTTCATGGCAGGGTTATTGGCCATACCTGGAAGCATCTTGAGCAGGTCTTCCATTGGTCCCATGTTTTGAACTTGGTCTAACTGATCGATGAAATCGTTGAAGTCAAAGGTGTTTTCCCGCATCTTCTCAGCGAGTTCAAGGGAACGTTTTTCATCGTATTCTTGAGAAGCCTTCTCGATCAGCGTCAGCATATCCCCCATACCGAGGATCCGACCAGACATGCGGTCTGGGTGGAAGGTTTCGATATCAGTGATTTTTTCACCAGTACCAGTGAACTTAATTGGTTTTCCAGTAATCTGACGGACAGAAAGGGCCGCACCACCACGGGTATCCCCATCAATCTTGGTCAAGATCACCCCGGTTACTTCGAGTTGTTCATTGAACTCACGCGCCACATTGGCCGCCTCTTGACCGATCATGGCATCGACAACCAAGAGGATTTCATTTGGCTCAGCAAGGGCTTTGACATCACGCAACTCAGCCATGAGTTTTTCATCGATTTGCAGACGACCAGCCGTATCGATCAAGACATAGTCATTGTGATTGGCTCTCGCCTGCTCCAAACCTTGACGAACGATCTCTACTGCAGAGACTTCTGTACCAAGTGAGAAGACAGAGACATTGATCTGCTGACCAAGAGTCTTCAACTGGTCAATGGCTGCTGGACGATAGATATCGGCGGCAATCATCAAAGGACGCGCATTTTCTTCCTTGACCAATTTGTTGGCCAATTTACCCGCAAAGGTTGTTTTACCAGCCCCCTGAAGACCGACCATCATGATAATGGTTGGAATCTTAGGTGATTTAATAATTTCCGCTGTCTCAGAACCCAAAATGGCCGTCAATTCTTCATCGACAATCTTCACGATTTGTTGCGCAGGGTTCAAGGTTTCGATAACTTCATGACCTACGGCCCGCTCGCGGACGCGTTTGATAAAGTCTTTTACAACTGGAAGGGCAACGTCGGCCTCTAAGAGGGCTAGACGAATCTCTTTGGTCGCCTCTTGGACATCCGCTTCAGAGATTTTCCCTTTCTTACGAAGATTTTTAAAGACGTTCTGTAAACGTTCGGTTAAACTTTCAAATGCCATTATTTTCTCCTATTTTTTTTCAATTCAGTGGATATCGTCCGAAATGTTGCAAACATTCTAGTTCTTCGGGTGTGACTTCTTTCATGATTTCATTTGGATATCCCCAACAGCTAAAACCTATTTGCATAGCTTTGGAGATATCATCGGGCGAGATAATCTGTAGTCGAGTAGGAAATACTTCCTCTGCGACTAATAGTTTGCAAGGTATTCCTTGATAAATGACGAGACTGCCCATAATCACTCCCGATTGTCAATGCTTGATAAAATTTCAACCTGCTCTTGTAGAAAAGTATCTTCCGGATAGCGTTCTAAAATCTGATCAAAAATCTGGCTGCGTACAATGTAGTCCGAGTACATGTGCAACTTCATCTCGTAATCCTCTAGAATCTTCTCTGTCCGCTTGATATTGTCATAAACCGCCTGACGACTGACCCCAAACTCTTCCGCAATCTCAGCTAAGCTGTAGTCATCTGCGTAATAAAGCTCGATATAGTTCATTTGCTTGTCCGTCAAGAGCGCTGCGTAAAACTCAAAGAGCGCATTCATTCGGTTGGTTTTCTCAATTTCCATACCTTTCATTATATCAAAAAAGCCCGCTAAAGACTAGCGGGACTTACCTATTTTGACTCACGAGAAACAAGAAAGTCAGATTCCAAATGGTCTAAAACTAGATTGATGTTTCCTAGCGAAAGACTTCTGTGAATTACGTAATATAAATTATGTAAATCTAATTATTTTCTAAGTAAAACTCAAAGCGTTCGCCGACATATTGACTTTTTACATACTCAAAAGCGACACCATTATCAAAATATGAGATCTGGGTCAAACCAAGGATGGCCTGTCCTTTGGGAATTTCCAGATATTCAGCAATTTTTTCTTTGGCCAAGCGAGCGTAGATGGTTTGTTGAGATTTGCCAATTCGATAGCCGTGCTTTTCCAAGGTTTGGAAGAAATGGCTGGTCACTTCTTCTTTTTTGAAGTTTTTGATAAATTTCTCAGGAATTGAGGTGACTTCATAAACGACTGGTACACCATCTGCATAACGAACCCGTTCCATTCGAACAATTGTTTCGGTCTTGTCGATACCAAGTTTATCTACTTCTTGAAGACTAGGAATGGTGCGTTTGTAAGAAATAACCTGTGTCGAAGGGATCTTTCCTTGGGCCTTCATGATTTCAGTAAAACTAGTCGTCCCCCGCATCTTTTCCTGGACGCGCGTGCTAGCGACAAAGGTACCACTACCAACACGGCGCTCCAGTACTCCTTCTTCTACCAAGAGTGTAATGGCTTGACGAAGGGTCATCCGACTAACTTGGAACTTCTCAGCCAAGTCCCGCTCACTAGGGAGGCGCTGTCCAATTTTCCAGATTTTCTGGTCAATTTCGGCTTTAATTTGATCGTGAATTTGTATGTAAGCTGGAATCATCTTGCTACTCTTTCTGTGTGTTATACCCTATTGTAGCGCAATTTTGTTAAATCTTCAATCCTAGTCAGTCTTGATTGGTAATGAAGGGGCTTTTGTGTTAGAATAGAGGAAAAGAATTTTCTAGAAGAAGGGGAAAAGATGACAAACCTATCAACTGATTTGCATGATGTTGAAAAAATCATCGTGCTTGACTACGGTAGCCAGTACAATCAGCTCATCTCTCGTCGTATTCGTGAGATTGGTGTCTTTTCAGAATTGAAGAGCCACAAGATTACTGCAGCTGAAGTTCGTGCAATCAATCCAGTCGGGATCGTTCTTTCAGGCGGACCAAACTCAGTATATGAAGAAGGATCTTTCGACATTGATCCAGAGATTTTTGAACTTGGAATTCCGATTTTGGGGATCTGCTACGGAATGCAGCTTTTGACACACAAGCTTGGTGGGAAAGTCGTTCCTGCAGGTGATGCTGGTAACCGCGAATATGGTCAATCTGAACTGACTTTGACAGAATCTTCTGCTCTTTTTGCCGGCACACCAGATAAACAATTGGTCTTGATGAGCCATGGAGATGCTGTTACAGAAATTCCGGCTGACTTTATCCGCACTGGTACTTCTGCTGACTGTCCATTTGCATCGATTGAAAATCCAGATAAGAAAATCTACGGTATCCAATTCCACCCTGAGGTTCGTCACTCTGTTCACGGTTATGACATCTTGCGTAACTTCGCCTTGAACATCTGTGGAGCTAAAGGTGACTGGACCATGGACAACTTCATTGACATGCAGATCAAAAAAATCCGTGAAACCGTTGGAGACAAACGTGTTCTCCTTGGACTTTCTGGTGGTGTTGACTCTTCTGTAGTTGGGGTTCTTCTCCAAAAAGCCATCGGTGATCAATTGATCTGTATCTTTGTAGACCACGGACTTCTTCGTAAAGGGGAAGCTGACCAAGTGATGGATATGCTTGGTGGTAAGTTTGGTCTCAATATCGTTAAAGCAGATGCTGCCAAACGTTTCTTGGACAAGTTGGCTGGTGTATCTGATCCTGAACAAAAACGTAAAATCATCGGTAACGAGTTTGTTTATGTCTTTGATGATGAAGCAAGCAAGCTAAAAGACGTGAAATTCTTGGCACAAGGAACACTCTACACTGACGTGATCGAGTCAGGTACGGATACTGCTCAAACCATCAAGTCTCACCACAATGTGGGTGGTCTACCAGAAGACATGCAGTTCGAGCTGATTGAACCACTCAATACTCTTTACAAGGATGAGGTTCGTGCCCTTGGTACAGAGCTTGGTATGCCAGACCACATCGTATGGCGCCAACCATTCCCAGGTCCAGGTCTTGCCATCCGTGTCATGGGTGAAATCACGGAAGAGAAACTTGAAACTGTTCGTGAATCCGATGCGATCCTTCGTGAAGAAATTGCCAAAGCAGGTCTTGACCGCGATATCTGGCAATACTTCACTGTTAACACTGGCGTTCGTTCCGTAGGTGTTATGGGAGATGGTCGTACTTACGACTATACCATTGCCATCCGTGCTATCACTTCTATCGATGGAATGACAGCTGACTTTGCCAAAATCCCTTGGGAAGTACTCCAAAAAATCTCTGTACGTATCGTAAACGAAGTTGATCACGTTAACCGTATTGTCTACGATATCACAAGTAAACCACCTGCAACTGTTGAGTGGGAATAGAATGAGTTATTCAAAAATAAGCTGAAATTTATAATTTCAGCTTTTTAATTTATCGTTAACACTAAACAAAAACACCTGATGAAGCCTAAATGGCTTTAGTTCAGGTGTTTACTTTTAGTGTTTTATCTTATTGTTCTTTTGATTTTTTGTTTGCTACAGCCAATCCAAGTCCAGACATCAATAATGCAAGTCCGACGAGACCAGTAGAATTTGCTTCGCTTCCAGTTTCAGGAAGTTTAGCTGGTTCTTGTTTGATGACTGCTGGAGCAGCTGCTGGCTTAGTTGCAGTAATCATTGGAACTGGCACAGGTGCAGTTGGTTTTGGTTGCGGGATTGGTTTAGGTTGTGGTTGAGGAGTTGGTTTCGGTTGTGGTGTTTTCTTCTCAACAACTGGAATCGTTGTGCGACGCTCTTGATAAAACTTATAGCTATCTTTTGTGATCTTGTAGCTACGTCCTTCTTTGACAGTTTCTGCAATCCACTTAGTTGCTTCATTGGTTAATGTACCAGCCAAGTCATTGGACATATTCATCCAACGGCCTTCAGACACAAAATCTTTGTAGTACTTTTCTCCATACAATGGAGTTGAAACGTATCTTTCAATTCCAGCTGCTTTTAGATTGGCTATTGTTTCAGCGACTGTCGGTACTGATGGATCTTCTTTCATATCAGCATCTGTTAACAACACTACAAACTTTCTACTATTGGCTGCCTTAGACCAGTCGTATGTTGAAATAATTTGGTTCAAGGCTGGAGTTGAAGTTTCTGGAGCATCCCCACCGATTGCTAACTTAACATCTGCTAAGGCTTTTTCAAGTTTAGCTGGATCGGATGTAAAATAAGAGCCACCGAAATCTGTTAAAATGGTTCCTTCATCCGTTCTGCCTCTCTCACGGCCGTATACTTCATCACTAAATGTAGCTAGCCCAAAACGAGCAGAAACTCCCTCTTTAGAAAGGTTTTTTGAAAATTCATTAATATTCTTACGAACGACATGGATGGAATAGGACATTGATAATGAACGGTCAATTACGAAGACAATATCAGCTGTTCCTGTTTTCTGTACAGTAGCTGGTGTTGTGGTCATTTCAACTGTTGTTGTCTTATCGACACGTTCGTACTGAGTAAAGGTATTTCCTTTTTCATCCTTACCGGTAACAGTATCTTCAGTTGTTGTCGTTGCAGGTGCAGGAATTGTCTCATCCTTAGATGCGATCACTTCTGTTTTTGAAACTTCTGCAGTCGCTGTTTCTACATGGACTTTTTGATTGCCTTCTTGACTTTCTTTTACATCT
This sequence comes from Streptococcaceae bacterium, assembly GCA_902363395.1. Lineage (GTDB taxonomy): Bacteria > Bacillota > Bacilli > Lactobacillales > Streptococcaceae > Streptococcus. The sequence continues at coordinate 1,033,017 of CABIZZ010000001.1, read as the reverse complement.
ACAGGTGATACTTTTGTAGAAAGATCAATGACATCTCCAGCTTTTGCTTCTGCTTCTTTCACAACTGGTTGCTTTTTAGCTGTTGCAATTTCATCCGCTGCAGATTCAATGGGTGATTTGCTTGCTTCGCTTGGTTTTGTTGCTTCGCTTGCTGCTGGGGCAACAGTTTCGTCAGCAGATGCTTGTCCAAGTTGGGCAAAAGAGAAAAGAACTGCTACAGAGGCCAAGCCTACTTTTAATTTACGTAATGAAAATCGTTGTTGTTTAAATGAACCTTTATTCATAATTCCCTCATTTCTTTACTTGATTCACGAATTTGTGGTGAATCATTTTAATTTAGGATAACATAAAATAAAATGTTTTTCAAGTATTAATTTGAACCTCAAATAATATAACAGGTAAAATATTTTATTGTCTTGTTTAAACTTAATGCTTGTGTTATGATAGTTAAAAAGAACTACTCTTTTTGAGTAAACAGTCAAAAACTTAGGAGAAACAATATGTCAGAAATTACCGTATCTCGTCAAACAGGCCTTGTTGGTGTTTTAATGAAAGTAAACGTTTATATTAACGGTGAATGTGTGGCTAGGTTAAGTAAAGATGAAACTGTGACGCTTCCGCTACCTGAAGGTCTTAATATGGTTAAGGTCTACGTAGATCAAAGAGGAGCCTTTACTCGTTCTAAGGAAGTTATAGTAAAAGCTGGTCAAACCGCTATCATTAAAGGCTCAGCATGGAAGACTTTTCTAGGTATCTTCGGAAAAATCTTAGGTATTCCTTATCTCTCAATCGAAGTAACAGATTAAAAAGCCATCATTCGATGGCTTTTTTGTATGGTTTATTTCCTCTTGATTTGATGACTATGAACATGCCAAGCCGTTAATCCAATCCCAAGGAGCATGAGGACTCCTAGTCCAATCATAAGGTACAAAGGAAGTTTGTTGGTTTCTTTCAGTAGTGTTTCTGTATTGAGCTTGGTATCAATCGTATTAAAGCTATCTCCTGCTTTCTCAATGATATCCTGTTTTAGAGCTTTGAGGGACTTGACTAGGTTTTTATCAGTGCTAAGCTGACTACTAGAAAGCTTGCTTACATAATCAATTAATTGTTTGGTTTGTTTATCCGTTAGAGCGTCCTCTAGTTGGTAGTTTTTTAGAATCTTTGTAACCAACTTTTGAAAATCATTCTTCTCGAGCCTTTTATCTTGGTTGCTTCCTGTTAGCGCTGCGATTTTAAGATCGATGACAGCTACATTGAGCTTATCTTCATGGAAGCCTTTTTTACGGGCACTCTCTTTATAGATCGATGCAAGCAGGGATAATTCTTCCTGAGCAAGTGTTTTGTTTTCATCAGATATGGTGCTACCATTTTGCTCAAGGGAGTATGCGACCGCTGCAAGGGCACTCAGGCCTGATGCTTCTGTTGGAGACGCAATCGTGATATCCGCATGTTCTAGCCCAAGAGTGGTCAGTGCATTGCGATGCATATCCGCTGTTACTTCTGTTATATTTTGAGGAGTGACAATGTGCACGCTAATAGGCGCTTTCTTGGCTTGTTTCTGTAGCTTAACGGAGGAATAATGATCTCCGTTCTCATCAATTGTAAAACTTGTATAAGCAGAAGGATTCATGGTTTTCCATTCCTTCTCCTTTTCCTCGTTATACATCAAGAGACTGAGGGTTTGTTCGACTTGAAATTCATCCAATGATGAGCCAATGACATAGTCAGGTTGGCTATATTTTTGATCAATGACCTTTTGAATGGTTGCGTCGGCAAAAACTGTTGAAGAACTTGCAAGGAGTGCCAAGCAGCCAATGATAAAGATTCCAATAAATTTCCTGAATGGTTTCATACTTTCTCCATAACTACTTCTATCATACTATACCTCTTTCGGACAATAAAAAGGAAGCAGGTTTTTCCCCTTTGCCTCCCAACTAGTTTATCCTTTTTATCTTAAGACTGGCTTACAGCTTCTTTAAAAACAGATGACAGTTTGCTCCATAAAAAAACAAGGGATTCTTCCCTTGTTTAGAGTGACTGCTTGTATTAGAACCAGGAAAATAGTTTCATAATGAACTGATTCATTTCAACGAGACGTGAATAATAATAATTTCCCCCATTAACGTAGAGCTCTGAGCCATGTAAAAATGAAATAGGATGGAGATAAAGATAGGTCTTTCCTGTGACATTTCCAAGACTCGGTGCAACCACTTCTTTTGAGTATTTACGGGCTAATTCAAGGCTATTTTTTCCGCCATTTTTTGCTACATATTCAATGTAATCCTGTCCAAAATTATAAGCCTGAACTGCTGTCCAGGGATCAACTCCCTTCTCCTTTGCTTTTCGCAAATTCTCAGAGAGGGTTTGAATCCCTTGCCGGATACTTTCTTTGTTATTGGTGATAGAATTTGTCTGGCCTGTTGCACTTTCGCTGGCCTGCATGACATCATTTTCCTTACCCTTGGTCTCTGTATAAATCATAGCAAGGATCAGATCTTCATTTGTACCGGTATCTTCTTCAGCCAGTACTTCACGCACTAAAGTACGATAAGTCATGACCTGTTTGACATCCCGGTGTATCTGATAGCCCTTATATATGAAAAAGATGAGCAAGAGGCAAAAGAAAATTTTTATTATTCGTTTCATCATTATTTATTCTGAATGTCCTCTATATTCTTGATGAGGATCGAGTAGGTCCCATTATCATTTTGGATGAACTCTACCGATTCAGCATCTTCGTAAACATGGTTAGGGACCAAAAGCTCAATTCCGTTTGAAAGGGAGAGTTTTTGGTTTTCAAATTTCTTCAATTGGCGGCTGGCATCAATCTCATCGAAGCGAACAGGATCTGGAATAGTCTCTTTCACCTGATCGACAAAACTGAGTCGAGCTGTTAAGTTGTTATCGAACAAATCATTGGCTAACTTCTCTGGAGAAAGTTCATTCTCTTCTTCCAGTTGGTTGAAAATAGCTGATTTGACCTTGGATTGGAACTGAAAATCATCTTGTTGGAAGTTCTCAGCAATCCGTTGGGCCGTTTTTTCGATTTCTTTGATCGATTTTTTAGGTGAAATCTTGGGTTGCTCCTGGAGGAGATTCTCAGAGAAATAGTTCAAGAAAGCTCCGTTGTACTTGATTCGTTTTTCGATCAAATGGTACTTGCGGCTTTGAAGATTAATGACCAAAGCTTCATCTGCACCAGTCCCAAAGCCAGGTAGATTGTTTTGCGTTAGCTTGATTGGGTTATCTACTTCTCCTCCAAGATGGGTCAAGGTTTCCCGTAAGGCGATCCGAAGAAAGGCAAAATGATCCACCCCTTCTTTTGAGAATTGGATAAACACCAAATCATTGGTCTTTTGATTCTCAGAGACGAAAAATTCTTCTTTCCAGCGATTGGCTACGGCTACTGAAGTTTCTAGGAGATTATCCGTGATCATCTCAAGGAATGGATTGTCTTCCTCAAAAATGCCGGTCTTGGCCTCATCGGAATAGACCCGCTCAATCTTTTTGCGCAAGTACTCCTCAATTTTTGGTGTGATATTCAGGAATTTGTCCGCTAGATATAGATCGGTATCGTCTGGGCTAAATTGATGAATAATGGCTTTTTTTACGTAAATGTCCATAAGATGGTTTAGTCCTCGTAAAGTGGAAAGGCGTCTGTCAAGGCTTTGACTTGGTTCCGCACTTCTTCTAATACAGCTGGGTTCTCTGCGTTTTTCAAGGTTTTGATCATCAGTTCAGCCACTGTACGGCTTTCCTCTAGTCCAAAACCACGAGCGGTGATTGCTGCTGCACCGATCCGAATCCCACTGGTCTTGAATGGCGACAAGGTTTCATAAGGAATGGAGTTCTTGTTGAGAGTAATGTTGACTTCATCTAGCAAGTTTTGCGCCACTTTCCCATTTTCAACGACTTTAGTGACGTCAACAAGGAAAAGGTGGTTCTCTGTTCCGCCTGAAATGACGCGGAAATCAGGATCTTGCAAGAAGACATCAGCCATGGCCTGACTGTTCTTAATCACATTAGATGCATACTCTTTAAAGGCAGGATCAAGCGCTTCTTTGAAGGCGACAGCTTTGGCTGCAATGACGTGCTCCAAAGGTCCTCCTTGAATACCAGGGAAGATAGCTGAATTGATCTTCTTGGCCAAGTCTTCATCATTGGTCAAGATCAAGCCACCACGAGGGCCACGAAGGGTCTTGTGAGTGGTCGTTGTCGTGATATGAGCATAAGGAACTGGACTTGGATGGAGGCCTGCTGCCACGAGACCAGCAATATGGGCCATGTCAACCATGAGCTTTGCTCCTACTGCATCTGCAATCTCACGGAATTTTGAGAAATCAATAATATGAGAGTAGGCTGAGGCACCAGCAACGATGAGTTTTGGCTTGAGTTCTTGGGCTTGTTTTAAGATGGCGTCAAAATCCAAGAGCTCTGTTTCAGGATCTACACTATAGGACACAAAGTTATAGGTTTGACCAGAGAAGCTCACAGAAGCTCCGTGCGTCAAATGTCCACCGGCAGCAAGATCCATCCCCATAACAGTATCACCAGGCTCAATCAAGGCCATATAAGCTGCACAGTTAGCCTGACTTCCTGAATGCGGTTGAACATTAGCGTACTTAGCTCCAAAGATTTCCTTAGCACGTTCGATTGCTAAGCTTTCAACCACATCGACCACATCTGTTCCACCGTAGTAACGACGACCAGGGTAGCCTTCGGCATATTTATTGGTCAGAATAGACCCTTGAGCTGCCATAACCGCCTTAGAGACGACATTCTCAGAAGCAATCAACTCAATATTATTTTGTTGACGCTCTTCCTCTTTAGCTATCGCATTCCATAGGTCTGCATCATAGGCTTTGTAATCTTCTTTATCAAAAATCATCGGTCTACTCCTTTATAAAAATTATTTATGTACATTATCACTGAGGAAGTTCATCATCCTCAAAGGAAAGCTCTGGCACTTGTGCAATCAAATCAGCTTTCGTAATCGAACCTTGTCGCAAAATCTTCGCTTTGGAACCAGAGATATCCAAAATAGTTGAATCTTGGCCAGTCAAGAAGTCGTCATCCTCGATACCAGGAACCGCTTGATCAAATTCGCTTACAATAGCCTTATACTTTGTTCCACTTGCATGACCTGAAAGATTAGCCGAAGGACCAACCAAAGGACCGTATTTACGAATTAATTCCAATGTCTTTGGGTGAGCCGGTATACGGAAACCAACTGTATCCAATCCTGAATGAATCCAGTTAGGTACCTTTTCATTCGCTTGAAGAATAATAGTGAGAGGCCCAGGTAAAAATGAATGAATCAGTTTTGTTAAATAACTAGGTTGATTTTTCGAATAAAGTCGAATATCTTCTCCGCCGGCTACATTTAAATTCAGAGCCTTGTCTCTTGGTCTACGTTTTAATTCGTATATATAATCAACTGCCTCTTGATTCAAAGCTTTGGCAAAAATACCATAGACTGTTTCAGTTGGCAGAATAACCGCACGTCCTGCTTCTAATTCTTTTTCAATGTGATCCATTGTCTACTACTACCATTCTATCTTGTCCAAATTGGTCTTTCAGAACGCGAACGCGTTTGTTGGGAAATGCTTCTTGAAAGAGCTCTTTTACTTTGGTTCCTTGCTTATAGCCGATTTCTAGATAGATCTTTCCATCTGGTGTTAAAACACTTGGTGCTTGCTGGGCAATCTTTTCGTAGATGGCATATCCATCACGATCCGCAAAAAGAGCTAAGTGGGGTTCAGAGGCTAAAACATTGGCTCCAACCTCTTCTACATCATCCCGAGAGATATAGGGAGGGTTGGACACAATCAGGTCATAAGGACCTTCTAGTTCGTCCAGTACATCTGACGACTTGAATTCAAGGACAGCTTCTAATTGCTTGGTATTTTCTTGAGCCAGGGCTAAGGCCTCCTCTGAGACATCACTAGCTTGAACCTGCCAAGTAGGTCTAGCAAGGGCTAGGCTAATAGCAATGGCACCACTTCCTGTTCCGATATCCAGAACTCGTAAAGCTTTCTCATCGTTTTCTTCGAGAATAAGAGCGACCAATTCTTCCGTTTCAGGTCGTGGAATCAGCACGCGCTCATCAACTGTAAAAACATGCCCACAGAATTCTGCACTGCCAATAATATATTGGGCTGGGACGTGATGTTTCAACTGCTCAAAGATGGATAGAAGCAAAGCCTGGTCCTCTACTTCTACTTCTTTTTGCAAGGCAAGGACAAAGTCTGTAAAAGTCCAGTTTTTTAAAGCTCGATACGCGAAGGAGAGTCTTTCTGCTTCCTCTCCAACGGCTATTAATTCTTCTTCATACTGGGCTAATAATGGTCCCAACAACATTATTTATTCAACTCTTCTAATTTTTGAGTTTGGTCATACAAGACCAAAGCATCGACCACTTCATCTAATTTACCAGATAAGATGGTGTCCAATTTTTGAAGGGTCAAGCCAATCCGGTGATCGGTCACACGGTTTTGAGGGAAGTTGTAAGTTCGGATCCGCTCTGAACGATCACCAGTACCGATAGTAGACTTCCGCTCAGCGTCTTGCTCGTCTTGGGCAATCTGAGCAAAGTGGTCAGCCACACGCGCGCGGATGATCTTCATGGCTTTTTCGCGGTTCTTCTGTTGCGTCCGTTCTTCCTGCATCTCAACCTTGATATTGGTTGGCAAGTGAACGATACGAACGGCTGTAGCGACCTTATTGACGTTCTGTCCACCTGCACCAGATGCGTGGTAGATATCAATCCGAAGGTCTTTTGGATCAATGTCATACTCGACTTCTTCGATTTCTGGCATGACCAGAACTGTGGCAGTCGAAGTATGGACACGACCTTGGCTTTCTGTCACAGGAACCCGTTGCACCCGGTGGGCACCAGATTCATACTTGAGTTTTGAATAAACTGATTGACCAGAAACCATGGCTACGACTTCTTTGATCCCACCAACGCCATTGTAGGAAGCTTCCATGACTTCAAAACGCCAACCTTGGCTTTCCGCGTATTTTTGGTACATCTGCAAGAGGTCACCAGCAAACAATTGGGCTTCGTCTCCTCCTGCTGCTCCACGGATTTCCAAGATAATGTTCTTGTCATCGTTTGGATCTTTTGGAAGAAGTAAGATCTTCAGTTTTTCTTCGTACTCTTCTTTTTCAGCCTTAGCATCTTTTAGCTCTTGCTTGGCCATTTCTTCCAAGTCCGCATCGCCGCCTGCTTCCTTAATCATTTCCTCAGCATCGACGATATTTTGAAGGACTTGCTTGTACTCACGATAGGCTGTCACCGTATCGCGAGTGGAAGCCTCTTCTTTTGAAAGCTCCATAAAGCGTTTGGTATCAGAGACCACATCTGGGTCACTCAGTAATTCTCCTAACTCTTCGTATCGGTCTTCTACAGCTTGTAGTTGATCATAGATATTCATGTTTACTCCTTAATTCTTGCTTGTTAGATCATAGATTGCTACAATTTCGTCTTCTATGACTTCGCCAGTTTCTTTAAATCCATAATGGAGATAGCAAGATCTCGCTTGATTATTTTCCGGTTCATAAGATAACCAAAGACTTGTTGCTTTTCCAGCTGGCTCTGTTCGAACAAAGTCAATGACTGCATCCATAGTCGGTTTAAAATAGCCTAAACCTTGAAATCGTTTATCGATCATAAAACGAAATAACAAGTAGTTCCCCTTGCTGATCCCAATTTTCTGGTCATAGGCAACCATAACAAAACCAACTAATACTTCCTTATCATAAACTGCTAAGGGAGCTATAAAATCACCATTTTTATCATATACATAGGCTTCAGCTAAACTAATGGAATTGGATGCAATAAAATTCCTTTGGTTTGGATGAACTTCTAGATTTAAAACGTCAAAATAATTCTCTATTGTAATATCTTTTAAACAAATAGACATTATTAGCCTCTCTAAAACGTTCTAGACGCTTTCAGTTGGTATGTCTGGATTAAAATAATGTTTGCGGCAAACCGAGATATAGGTCTCGTGTCCACCGATCTGGATCTGCTCTCCATCGTAGACGGGTTTTCCCGCTTGGGTACGCAAGACCATGGTCGCCTTGCGAGAACAGTATTGGCAGATGGTTTTGATCTCCTCGATCTTGTCGGCTAACAAGAGGAGGTGTTTGGAACCTTCAAAGAGTTCATTTCGGAAATCATTTTTGAGGCCAAAAGCCATCACCGGTACATCCAGTTCATCAACAACCCTAGCCAAGTCATAGACATGGTGGCGTTTCAAAAACTGAGCTTCATCGATCAAGACACAATAGGGTTTCTCTTCCAAACTTTGGATATAACCGAAGATATCTGTCTCATCTTCAATGGCCATAGCTTCTCGTTTCATACCGATCCGACTAGAAACTACTCCAACTCCATCTCGTGTATCGATTGCCGAGGTCATGATGACGACGCTCTTGCCTTGCTCTTCATAATTATGGGCCACCTTCAAAATCTCAATGGTTTTCCCAGAGTTCATGGTCCCATATTTATAATATAATTGTGCCATTTTCCTTCTGTTCTCTCTAAAATGTGTTTCATTATATTATAACACGGGCAGTAAATTAGGGCAACTTATAGAGAGGTTCTCCACTGGATGATGGGCTATGGATGATGAGTTCTACGGAGGCTTATTTTCCTGTTTGCACTAGCAAAAATTGAACTCTGTGGCTACATCATTTTTGTGATTTGAGAATAAAAAAAGCGTCTATCATTTCCCTGACAAAATGACAAACGCATGGTGAGAGACCACTTCTCACAAATTAATTATACCATAATAAGTGAAGTTATGTAAGTAGGTAGTACTAAATATTGGTAAAAAATTTTTATATGGTTATTAAAGTTATACTCGCAACATCTATATAGACTTCTTCTTTTCAAATAAAATGTGATAAAATAAGGTTAAGATTTATAAAGGAGGTGGCGCAATGCCATTTGTACGTATTGATTTATTCGAAGGGCGCACCTTGGAGCAAAAGAAAGCTTTGGCCAAGGAAGTAACCGAGGCTGTCGTTCGGAATACAGGTGCTCCCCAAACTGCTGTTCATGTCATTATCAATGATATGCCTGAAGGAACCTACTTCCCTCAAGGTGAGATGCGCACTAAATAAGAGAGTGGGACAGAAATCGGTAATTCGTTAGAATTCGATATCGTCATCCCACCTCCGCACAGTTGAGAGGGCTATAAAAGCTAATGAAATCAGCGTAGTAGAGCCCACTCAACCACTGCGTTTTGCTCGATAATCCAAAGACAATTGAGAGGCTAGGACTTTTGTCCCGGCCTCTTTTAGGAAATTTGGTATTTCTTTTGAATCTGCCATAGTCGCATCTGGTAACAAATACCACTAACGACAATACTAGAAATTAAGCCAATCCAGTAAGCATACGGACCTAGGTTAGTGACATGGTCTAAAAAGATCCCCAAGGGAATAGAGACACACCAGTAACTAAAGACACCAAGTAGGAAGGGAACAGTAGTATCCTTGTAACCCCGAAGAATCCCTTGAATCGGTGCTGCGACTGTATCTGCTATTTGGAACAGTAGGCTATAGGTCATAAAGATGGCTGTCTGATGAATAAATTCTGAGTCAGTTCCATAGAGACCCGCCACTTGATAGCGATACAGATAGAGGAAAGTGAGGGTAAAGAAGGCAAAACCAAAGGCTGTCCAGCGTCCAATCCGACAATATTGACGAACGACATCGGGACGCCCAGCCCCAATCTCGTAGGATACAATAATAGCCATAGTATTGGAAATACTAGCTGGGAAAGCATACATAAGGGTTGAGAAGTTCATGGCTGACTGGTGACTGGCAATAGTTATTGATGGGAATTTAGCCATGAGCAAGCCTACTACAGAGAAGATAATCACTTCAGCAAACACAATCCCTCCAATCGGTAAGCCGAGTCGGATCGTCTCTCTCATCTCTTTGAGATTGAGAGGTTGGATCTTCCATAGTTGGTAGATGGTTACTTTAGGATGTTTGAAAAGAATCAAGAAAGCAATGATGAGGAGAACCCAGTAAGCTAAGGATGTCCCCAGTCCTGCTCCTGCTCCTCCTAGCTCAGGTAGACCAAAAGCTCCATAGATCAACATGTAGTTAAAACTTGCATTTAAAGGCAATAAGAGGAGCATGAGGTACATGGACAAGCGAGTGAGGCCCAAGGTATCCAGCAAGGAACGGACCACACTAAAGAGTAAAAGAGGCAAAATCCCCAGAGAGAGAAAGGCTAAATAACGGGTTGCAATCCCAGCTACGACACTTTCTAGACCGATTTTTCTTAAAACGGTCGGTGCAATCAGTAAGACGAAAGCAATCAAAAGGACAGCCATCATGAAAGAGAGATAGATAAATTGATAAAAATCAGAAGCGATTCGTTTTTTATTCCCCTGCCCTAAATGATGACCGATAATTGGTGTTAAAGCTGATACAATCCCCGTTAAAAAGGTAAAAAAGGGGTTCCAGAGACTAGTTGCAGTCGATACTCCAGCTAAGTCCAAGGTATTGTATTGCCCCGTCATGGCCGTATCCACAAAACTAGCAGAGTAGTTGGCGAGTTGATAGACCAGGAGAGGGATAAATAGACTGATAAATAAGCGCAAGCGCTCTTTAAAATGATGGGTTAGATACATGGTAGGACTCTCTTCTTATCAAGTTGAAATTTTCTCTTACCACTCTACTATATGTCACCTTAAATGTCAAAAAAATTAAAAGAGAGTGGGACAGAAATCGGTAGTTCGTTAGAATTCGATTTCGTCGTCCCACCTCCGCACAGTTGAGTAGGGCTGTAAAAGCTGATGAAATCAGCGTAGTAGAGCCCACTCAACCACTGCATCTTGCTCGACAATCCAAAAATAATTGAGAGGCTAGGACTTTTGTCCCAGCCTCTTTTTAGATTATTTTTTATTACGGTTCAAGATGGCGTTCAGAATGATAGCCAAGACACTGGCAACAACAATTCCGTTTGCAAAGAACATTTTAAAGGCGCTTGGTAGGCCATTAAAGAGGGTGCTGTTGTTCAATCCTACCCCTGCTGCGATCGATACAGCTGCGATGAGGAAATTGTGCTCATTGTGCTCAAAATCAACACGCGCAAGGATCTGCATCCCTTGAATAGACACAAAACCAAACATGACTAGCATAGCTCCACCAAGTACTGGACTTGGAATGATTTGCGCTAAAGCTCCAAACTTAGGCAGCAGACCAAGAAGAACGAGGAAACCAGCCGCGTAGTAGATTGGAAGACGGGTCTTGATACCAGACAATTTCACCAAGCCGACATTTTGTGAGAATCCAGTGTATGGGAAGGTATTGAAGATACCGCCGAGAAGGACGGCTAAACCTTCAGCGCGGTAACCATTACGGAGGCGCGTGCTATCAATTGGATCTTTTGTAATATCTGATAGGGCAAGATAGACACCAGTCGATTCGACCATGGAAACAGTTGCGATGATACACATCATGACGATTGAAGTAATTTCAAACTTAGGGGCTCCAAAGAAGAATGGTGTTGGAACGTGAACGACTGGAGCTTGTGCTACAGGTGCAAAGTCCACCAAGCCCATTGAAGCTGCGATGGCTGTCCCAACAATCAACCCAATCAAAATAGAGATGGATTTGATAAAGCCAGTTGTATAGATGTTGACCACCAGAATGATGAGGATGGTAATCACAGCTAAAATCAGACTTTGAACTGTTGGTTCTTCAGCATTGTTCCCCATATTCCCAATCGCTACTGGAATCAATGTCAAACCAATGGTCGTAATGACAGATCCCGTCACAATAGATGGGAAAAGGTTAGCGATTTTAGAGAAGAAACCTGAGACCAGAACCACATAAATCCCGGAAACAATCAAGGCACCAAACATGGCCCCACTACCATGGCTAGCTCCAATCATGCTGAGAGGTGCCACAGACTGGAAGGCTACCCCAAGAACGACCGGAAGACCAATCCCGAAGTATTTGTTTAATTGCAATTGCAAGAAAGTGGCTACCCCACACATAAAGATATCTGTAGAGATGAGATAGGTCAATTGCTGGGCATTATAACCCAAAGCGCCTGCAATCATGATCGGTACTAAAATAGAGCCCGAATACATAGCCAATAGGTGCTGCAAGCCTAGAATGGCTGCCTGTGAATGGTTTTCTTGTTTTTGCATTAGATGTCTGCCTCCTTAAATACAACCTGACCATTATCAAAACGGTCCAAACGAGCAAGTGAAACAACTGGGTAGCCGAGTTCTTCTAGCAGTCCACGGCCATCTTGGAAGGATTTCTCAATGACGATACCGACAGCTTCTACACTGGCACCAGCTTGTTCGATAATCTGGATCAAGCCTTTAGCAGCTTGGCCATTTGCCAGAAAGTCATCGATGATTAAAACGCGATCATCAGGTGTTAAAAACTTGCTAGCAATGGAAACCGTACTGGTCACTTGTTTGGTAAAGGAATAGACTTCTGCTGTCAAAATCCCTTCATTCATGGTAATATTCTTGGCTTTTTTGGCAAAGATCATGGGAAGTTCCAAAGCTTCTGCCACATAGAGGGCAGGAGCGATCCCTGAAGCTTCAATGGTCACAATCTTGGTCAAACCAGCATCTTTAAAGCGTTCCGCAAAAGCCTTCCCAATTTCTTTCATCAACTGGTAATCCACTTGGTGGGTCAAGAAGGAATCGACCTTGAGGATGTTTTCTCCCAGGACATTTCCGTCTTTCAATATGCGTTCTTCTAATAATTTCATGTTTTCTCCTAAACAGTTTGGAACAAAAAATAGAGACTTACCAAGTAAGCCTCTACAGAATCCAAGTATCCCTGGATCAATCTAAGACTTACTTATTGTTAGGTGTTCCGGCACCTTGTAGAGACCTTGCGCCAATCCGCAAGATAAATAAGTAATTGTAGTTTTAATGAGAGTCACCATTCCAGATAGAATTCTTTACGATGACATAATCGACATGCTTGAGATCAGCAACCTTGCGGCCTCCAGCATAGGAAATAGAGCTTTGCAAGTCTTGCTCCATCTCTGTCAAGGTATCTTGCAGATGACCTTTGGCTGGTAGAAGGATTTTCTTTCCTTCAACATTCTTATAGGCTCCTTTTTGATACTCGGAAGCAGATCCATAATATTCCTTAAAGGATTCCCCATCTACTTCAACCGTTTTCCCTGGGCTTTCAATATGACCTGCAAAGAGAGAGCCAATCATGACCATGCTAGCACCAAAACGAATGGATTTAGCAATATCTCCATGGGTCCGAATTCCACCATCGGCAATAATGGGTTTGCGAGCTGCTTTTGAACACCAACGAAGGGCTGCCAACTGCCAACCACCAGTACCAAAGCCAGTCTTCACTTTTGTGATGCAGACCTTGCCAGGTCCAATTCCAACCTTGGTAGCATCTGCTCCAGCGTTTTCCAACTCACGAACGGCCTCTGGAGTTCCGACATTTCCTGCGATGACAAAGGTATCTGGTAATTCCTTCTTGATATGCTGGATCATTTGGATGACACTATCTGAGTGACCGTGAGCGATGTCGATGGTGATGTATTCAGGTGCATCGTCCTTGAGTTGAGTCACAAAATCGTACTCATAATCTTTCACTCCAACTGAGATGGAAGCAATCAAGCCCTGATCGTGCATCCGTTTGATAAAGGGAATGCGACCAGCTTCGTCAAAGCGGTGCATAATGTAAAAATAGCCTCCTTTAGCCAGTTGCTCAGCTACATCTTCATCCAGGATGGTCTGCATGTTGGCAGGTACCACTGGTAGCTTGAAGGTGTGCTTACCAAACTGAACTGTTGTGTCTGCTTCTGCACGACTTTTGATAATACACTTGTTAGGGATTAATTGAATATCTTCGTAATCAAAGATTGGAAATTCGTTTAACATACGGATTGAAATCTCGTTTCTAAATTTTAAATCGTGATGGGTCATCACTTCGTCTTCCGACGTTTCCATTCAAGATTATAACAAAGATACGGAGGCGATTCAAATAGAATGCTGATTATATAAATAATGTTCGGAAATTACTAGACGATTAGTTAGAGTAACTTCTATATATGAGTTATTTATGAACAAATCTGAATCCAAGTGATGATTTCTTTGCTGACAAGCTCGGGAACTGCTGTATAAAAATCATGGCCTAGATCCTTTAAGAGCACCTTCTTGATAGAAGGATCTAAATTTTCAAGTGCTCTAGCTCTCCATTCGGGCTCATCCTCGTATTTAGGACCGATAAACAAGGCCTTGGTATCTATTAGTGGAGCTTGAAAAGATCTAAGCTCTCGTCTGAGTCTCAGCAGGGAAAGAACGGCTTGTGGATCCAAATCCAGTTCATAATGATTGAGTTCAGGATTCCAACGATAACTGGATTGGATGGCCTTTATAGTTGCTGGCGAAGGGTTGTCAGTGTCTCCAAGTTCACTTGCAACAGCTTCCTCGAGAGATGGAAATACCTGTTGCTTCAGATAGGCGAGTGTCTCTTCGATTTCCTGCTCTAGTGGTAAGATCTGGTCCATGTCAAGATAGCCACCATCTAGCAGAACCAGATTGGTAATTTGAGGCATATTGGTTGCTAGGTATCGAGCCAAGTCTCCACCCAGTGAATGGGCAATGATACAAGTATTTGTATTAGAATCCGTATGGGCTTCAAACCAGTCTACTAAATCTTGGGGAGATTTCAGTTTCAGCTTATAAGGATCTAGATACAAGATGGGGAAAGGAAAGCAGGAAGCAAATTCGCTCATATGATTTTCGTTACTTCCGAGTCCTCCGATAAAGTAAAACTTCACTCTTTTACCTCTATTTCCTTAATGATTCTGGCAGGATTACCAGCTAGGACTACGTTATCCCCGAAGGATTTGGTCACCACTGCTCCTGCTCCAACGACGACATTATCGCCTAGGGTAACACCTGGAAGGATGATAGCTCCACCACCCGCCCAGAAGTTATCTCCTATTGTTATCGGAGCTCCATATTCCTTTCCTGCATTCCGCTCGTGTGGATCTAGCGGATGAAGTGGGGTGAGAAATTGGCAATTGGGACCGATCATGGCATTATTCCCAATCCTGATCGGGCAGACATCCAGCATGGTTAGGTTCCAGTTGGCATAAAAATTCTCACCTAAGTGGATATTGACGCCATAGTCACAAGCCAAGAAGGGATGCAAGGATAGATTTTCTCCAGTAGATCCGAACCAACTTTTTATAAGTTGACTCCGCTTCTCACCGTCTGCTTCTTGGTTAAAGGCAAATTGCTTGGTCCGAGCTTCTTGTGCTAACTTCCTCAATTCTGGATCCATGGGACTGTAAAACTCGCCAGCAATCATCTTTTCATATTCCGTTTTCATAATTATCTCCGTCCAATAGTAAAAAACCACTCATAGTGAGTGGGCTTGTTTATCTCTTAATGGTACATCAGGTAGCCATCGAAGAGCTCAAAAATCTTTCCTATCGCTCGGAAAACAAGAGCCGCAACAAGGGCAACCAGCAAAAAGTAAGCTACAGCAAAAATCACACTAATGATCATCATGACACACTCCTTTTTAATGTACTTTTTCCACCCTCTATTATACTCCTGGCCGATTTTAGATTCAAGGAAAACGCTAACAAATTTTGATTTGTTTTCAATTTGTAATTTACAAAAATTTTCAGACAGGAGAAACAAGTTGGCTTTGTTATAGAGTGTTATAAATAGTAATCAGTGTCATAGCTTCTTTTTCATATTTTCAAGAGATTCCATGCTTTTATTGTAAAGTTTATTTTCTTCCTGATACGTTTGGCTTAATCTAGTTTCAAACCTAGAAATTCTCTTTTCAAAATTATCTCTATTTTCTTCTAATTGCCGCAATTCATGTATTGGAAGTTCTTGATTATGGTGATGACAATAGGAGATGATAAAGTCAGTCATATCTTCAGATAGTCTTTTTGCTTCTCGCTTCATATCTTGATAATCTAATTCATAATCTGCTACTTTCCTTCTAAAAGCTTGATGATCACTCTCAACTTTACTAATTTTATCATTAATATTCATGAATTCTCCTAAAGTATTGGACTGGTAAGATCAGGTTTAGGCACTTCAGTTAAAATCTTGTTGATGGCATCAGCAGCACCCCCTGTTAATCCTCCTTCTAGGGAAGCAGGTACTTGAGAAATAGCAAAATTTTGCATTTTAAACGCCTGATTAGCCAGCCATGTTTGTAAAATAGCTCCTTCAGCCGTTAGGGCAGCTTTTGTTGCTGAAACTAGGGCCTGGATTGCCAATCGTTCTTGAACTTTCATGTATTCAGTTTTTATGCGCTCTGCTTCTAATCGATCTTCAGTATTCGGTTCAATCATTCATTAACTCCTTTTAATTGCTAAAAATCTTGGCCCCTATTTGATCACTTTCAATAATTCTATCAGCAACTTTATTCAGATTATCTGAAATTTGAGACATTCTATTCTTATAATCGCTTGCTGCAGTGATAGTTTTTGTCTCTTTCCCACTGTTCCATGCAGTATCCAAACTTAATTCAGATAATAAAACCTCTACTTCACTAGATGGTAAGTGACGAGCAATACTATATGCTTCAGATTTAAGGGATGAAATTTTTTGAGAAACATTTTCCTTTGCAGATTCTATTTTTGATTTAATTTCTTCCTCATAAACCTCAGCTTGAAGTTTCGTGGTTTCCGCACTTACTCGGACCAATTCTTCTCTTAAACTAATTTTTTTACTACCAGAACTAGACTTCAAGGAAGCCTTTAATTCTTTGATTTGTTTGATATTTAAAGAAATCAAATCTTGTTTAGTTGGTTCAGGAGCGAAAGGACCGTAATTATCTAAATACTCTTTAATATAATGTTCCGGCCTATCAAAATTATCTTCTAACCCATAATTGGAAAGAGCTAATTTTGGTTTAAAATTCTTTGCTTTATATTCTGCTATCTTTCGGACCTGCTTTTCTGTCATGCCAGAGGCAAAACGGTTACGTTTATAATACCAGTCAACGTCTAAAGCATTCCCTTTTAATTTAGGTGCTCTAGGCGAATGCCCATTTTCCCCATCTTCAATTTCAAACATCATTGTTTTTCCGTAGGGAACTGCACCACCATTACCGTCAATATTAACAACCTGCCTTTGACTATCTCTATAGATAGTAGCGTTTTTATTAAGATAGTCTACTTGTTCTTTTGAAATACCACCAGTGTCAACAGCTTTTTTAGCTGCAAAATCCATGAAATTTGTTACTTTAATTGTACGGTTCTGTTTTAGTCCATATTTTGATGCTGTGTAGGCAACACCGGGTCCTCCTTGACTGAACCCCGACATATTAGAAATGGTACCATTATGAGGTTTTATCTTTTCTTCAGTAATTTGATAAAATATATCAATATCATCTGCTTGGGGAGTAAGCATTCCTGGAAATAAACCAAACGCGCCACTAGCAAAGAATGCTCTTTCAGATGAGTTAACAATATCTCTATTCTTTTTCCAAAAAAATGGTTGATTACCAAACTCTTCAAGATTATCACCCGGAACCTGAGTCCCTGCAACCACAATAGTTGTTTCTTTATAATTTGGATTCTCCCCTTTTTCATTATCGACAGGCACAACAGCTATCGCCTGTGTTGTTGAATCAGTAGTAAGAACAATTTTATAAAACTTATTTTCTCCCTCAACCTCTATAACAGATCCATTTACTTTTTTTATTGAACTTTTTAGTACACCTTGTAAGCCCTGAACTTCTTTATCACTTAATGCCATCCGAAAGAACTCCTTTTTTCAATTCCAAATTATGAATAATTTCCGCACTCGGACTACCCAGATCTGATTTTTCAACACCTTTTAATTTCCCTTGCAAAATTAAGTCTTTCATGTTTAAATCTATAGCTTCCATTTTTGTACGTCTCACTTTTTGAGGAAGAGAAATCCCGAACTTCACCTCGAGCATTTCACCAGAGTCTGACCTTAATTCAAAATACTCTCCTAAATCATCATAATCAACAAAAAGAGAACCTACAAGACCATAAGTTGAATGATAAAAATTTTGATACTTACCACCGAATATTCCTTTATTTCCATGACTATCATAAACAATTGGAACAATCTCCGCATTCAACATAGAAGAACCGTCATCTCCAGTTACATAAATGGGCGAAAACTCAATTCTATCGATCCCAGTATAGTGTTCTTTAATATAGATTCCGATCTGATCTTCAAGAAGTTGAAACCCATGCTGATAGAGTTTGGCTGTTTTGGGACCAAGATTTGGTTTAGTCAGCTTATTATACATATATGCTCCTCCAAATATAAGAATGAGTACTGCAGCAAATGCTATAACTATCTTTCTCTTCATAAGTTCCTCCAATCAAAACGAAAATGGCCTCTTAAAGAAACCGTTTACATTAATTATTATAACATAATTTCAGCATATTATTGACATTCCTTTAAAGTCATTTATAAATTTTTAACATTATAGTAAAACTCATAAAACCATAATAAAATTAATCAATAGAATAGAATCACAGTTCTTTTGATTTCGCTCGTATATTATTCTTTTTGAAGTAAGTTCTAGTTATTCATAATCATCCTTGACCATTCGAAAAAATTCCATATTATTTGGTGCCATACGGAATCATCTCATCCTTAGTTGCAAATTATAAATCACTTCAGCATTCGGACTATCTTTAGATGCTTTTTCAATCCCTTTTGACGTCCCTTTGCAACATAAAATATTACATGTTTTAATCTATGGCTACCGTTTTTGTATGTCTCATTTTTTTGGGGAAGAGGATTCCCGTACTTCGCCTCGAACATTTCACCAGCGTTAGACCTTAATTCAATATATTCTCCTAGATCATCATAATCAACAAGAGAGAATCTTCAAAACCATAACCTGAATGAAAATTTTTTTGCACTTTCCATTATACATTCCTTTATTTACTCAAACACTTTCATTGGTTAGCGCCATTCTCTCTCATCCCCTTTTTTTATTTCATCGTTATAGACTACATCTGAATTTGCGCTTCCTTTTGCATCCTTTTTTATTCCTTCAATTTGTTTATCTTGAATCAATGCTTCAAGATTTTCATCTACTTTATCACTTACTTTAAGTTTAGCCTCTGGTGGTAAATGCTGAAAATCAGATACATCAATTAACTTTTTATCGCTAGTTCTTAATTCAATGATTTCTTCATCCAAGCCATTAAAATCCATTCTTACATCCCAAACATTGTCATAAGTTGGATAAGTAATATCTCCTATTGCTCCACCAACATATGCCTTATTTTGATTCTTATCATAAATAGAAAAAACAATATTAGCGCTAAACAGGGTCTGCCCATCCCCACCTTGAACAAAAATTGGCGAAAACTCTATTTTACTGACTCCTGAATAGTGTTCTTTGATGTAAGTCGCCAACTGTTCTTCTAATAATCTAAAACCTCGTTTGTAAAGCTTTACACCTTTATCATCTAAAACAGAACTCACGTTATATGGATCTTTCTGCTCTTCCATTTTTTTGTTAAGATACAACATACTTGCAGCAAACAAAATAGCAAGAACTAAGGCAAGCTTAAAGAGCTTCTTCTTCATTCCGCTCCTCCTTTTTGGAATTCCGTATTATAAACAATTTCAGCGTTTGGACTTCCTTTTTCGTCCTTTTCGACTCCCTTTAACTGACCATCTTCTACTAATAATTCTATATTTTCATCAATAAGCTCCTGTCTAGTCAGTTTAACTTCATTAGGTAAGCGTTGTTCATTGGAAACATCAATAAATTTCCCATTTGAGTCAATTAATTCTATAACTTCATTCTCATCTCCATCAAAATCAACTATTATGTATGAGATGATACCAATATCACTTGGAATTAAATTCTTAACTTTAGTACCGAGAGTAGCTTTATTTCCATGCTTATCATAAATAGTTGGACGGATATAGACATTTGAGAATGTTGACCCTTCTTCGGTAACATAGATTGGGGAAAATTCAATCTTATCGATCCCAGTATAGTGGGATTTGATGTAGGTTCCTATTTGCTCTTCTAGCAAACGAAAGCCATGCTGATAGAGTTTGGTTGTTTTAGGTCCAAGGTCAGGTTTCGTTAGTTTATGATAGATAAAAATGCCACCAGATACTAAGACAATAATGAGAGCTAGCCCCGTCAAAATTCTTTTCTTCATTGTTACCCTCCTATGGATAATCTAATTCAGAATAAGTTTGTTGTCACACTATTTTCGTAACTTATTCCCATTTCCAATACTCTCCTCGTTTAATCTCCAAGTTATAGACTATCTTGGCTTTAGGGCTACCTGATTTGTCCTTTTTGACATTATTTATTTTCCCAATGTCTACTAGTGCTTTTATATTTTCATCTGTACCACTTAGTTCTGTTTTTATTTTAGCCTCTTCTGGTAAGGTTTGTGCATTGCTTACATCTATATCAACATCAACACCTAATCCTTTTGCAGAATCTACTAATTCAATAATTTCATTATCATGATTATCGAAATCTAACCTAAGATCTGTAAGCAAGCCGTAAGAAGGATATCCGTTTTTCCCAATTTCTCCTCCTAAAACAGCTCTATTTCCCTCTTCATCATATATTACTGGCAGGACGTCTGCTGTGAATGGAGGGTTGTCCTTACCACCTTGGATGAAAATCGGTGAAAATTCTATTTTAGAAATCCCTGAATAATTCTCCTTGATATAAGTTGCCATCTGTTCTTCCAACAAATGAAAACCATGTTTGATGATTTTTTCTTCTTTCCTCCTCAAACCGGTTGAGAAGTTATACTGCGATACGTAAAACACACCAGCCAAAAGTAAAGATACAAGAACTGCGCTGACAATTTGCATTTTCTTCTTCATTCCGCTCCTCCTTTTTGAAGTTCCGTATTATTCAGTGTCATTCGGTAGCACACCTTTTTTCAGTTCTAAATTATAAATCACTTCAGCACTTGGACTTCCCAGATCTGATTTCTCAACACCTTTTAGCTTTCCTTCTTTTATTAAGGTTTCAAAATTAAAGTCAATATCCTTCATTTTCTTCCCTTTTATTTCTTCTGGTAGTGGTTGTCCGTAGGTCACATCTTTAAATTCTCCTGAATCTGTGCTTAATTCGATACGAGGTTTCCCTGCATAATCAAAACTCAGACGTAAATAACCTATAGTACCATAAGCAGGATGTTGAAAATTTTTATATAATCCTCCAAATATTCCTTTATTTCCTTGTCTATCATAAACAATTGGAACAATCTCCGCATTCAACATAGAAGAACCGTCATCTCCAGTTACATAAATGGGTGAAAATTCAATTCTATCGATCCCTTTATAGTTTTCTTTGATGTAAGTTCCTATTTGCTCTTCTAACAAACGAAAACCATGCTGATAGAGTTTAGTTGTTTTAGAGCCAAAATCCGGCTTTGTGAGCTTATGATAGACAAAGAAGCCACCTAATAGCAAGACAAGAATGAGGGTTAATCCCGCTAAAATTCTTTTCTTCATTTTCTTCTACCTTTACTTATTTAAATCAGCTTTCAAATCATGGTTTCCATTCTGAATAACTCCCACGCTTAATTTCCGTGTTGTAGCTAATTTTAGCATTTGGACTACCAGAATCGCTTTTTTTAACATCTCTCAACTGACCATCATTTACCAATGCATCAATGTTATCATCTGTCCCTTTTATTGGAGGTGTTAATTTTGCCTCCTCTGGTAACTGATCCGCATTACTAACATCGATTTTTTTATCCAGAATTGGTGAAACTTCTAGAAAAATACTTTCATTCCCCTGTTGATCAAAGTCAAGAATTAAATCTCCAGTTGTTCCATATGATGGATAACCTTTTTTACCAATTCGCTGCCCCATCACCGCTCGATTCCCATGTTCATCATAGATTATGGGAAGTACATCAGCTGTAAATGGTGGATTATCTTCACCACCTTGTATTAAAATCGGTGAAAATTCTATTCGAGAAATCCCTGAATAATTCTCCTTGATATAAGTTGCCATCTGTTCTTCCAATAATTGAAAACCATGTTTGATGATTTTTTCTTCTTTCCTTCTCAAACCGGTTGAGAAGTCATACTGAGATACATATAATACTCCAGCAAAAAGTAAAGCTACAAGAACTGCGCTGACAATTAACATTTTCTTCTTCATTCCACTCCTCCTTTTTGGAGTTCCGTATTATTCAGTGTCACTCAGAAGCACACCTTTTTTCAGTTCTATATTATAAATCACTTCAGCACTTGGACTTCCTAGATCTGATTTCTCAACACCTTTTAGCTTTCCTTCTTCGATCAAAGTTTGAAAATTTTCATCTATTGAATCTATGAATGTACGAAAAGCTTTACGAGGGAGTGGTTTACCAAAAACAACACTTACAAATTCTCCTGAGTCTGTATTTAATTCAATAGATTCTTTCAAATCATAGTCAAAATCTAAACGCAATGACCCTATAATTCCATAAGCAGGATGTTGAAAATTTTTATATGATCCTCCAAATATCGCTTTATTTCCGTGAGAATCATAAACTATTGGAACAACTTCCGCATTCAACATAGAAGAACCGTCATCTCCAGTTACATAAATGGGTGAAAATTCAATCTTCTCAATCCCAGTATAGTGTTCTTTGATATAGGTTCCGATTTGTTCTTCTAGCAAACGAAATCCATGCTGATAGAGTTTGGTTGTTTTAGGTCCAAGGTCAGGTTTTGTTAGTTTTTGATAGACAAAGAAGCCAGCTGATAGCAAGACAAGAATGAGAGCTAGTCCCGTTAAAATTCTTTTCTTCATTGTTTCCCTCCTATGGAAAATCTAATTCAGAGCAAGATTTTGTCACATTATTTTCGTAACTTAATCCCATTCCAAACGATTCCCTCTTCTGATTTCCAAATTGTAGCGTATCTTAGCATTCGGACTCCCAGCACTATTTTTTCCGATTTTTTTCAATTGACCATCATCAAGTAAACCTATTATATTTTCATCTATAGGAGGATTAGAAGTCAATTTAGCTTCCTTAGGCAATTTATTATAATTAGATACTTCAATATGTTCCTCATTTGAATCTCTTAATAATATATATTCCGTATCCTCTTCATCCAAATCTAGATAAATGCTATAGGGTATCCCATAGGAAGCATAAAGATGGTTGCCAATTAAAGTTCCAAAAACAGCCCTATTCCCCTCCTCATCATAAATAACTGGTACTACTTCAGCTGAAAATGGCGGATTATCCTCACCACCTTGAATGAAAATAGGCGAGAATTCTATTTTAGAAATTCCTGAGTAGTTTTCTTTGATATAGAGCCCCAGCTGTTCTTCCAACAAACGGAAACCATGTTTGACAACTTTTTCTTCCTTCCGGTCAAAACCGGTTGAGCTGTAAAATTGAGTCATGTAAACAAAGCCAATCGAAAATATAATAATAATTGTGCTAAAAATTAGTAAGATTTTTTTCTTCATAACTTTTTCCTCTGGGGAGTGACATGAAAAATGATAACATCATTTATCTTTTTCAAAGTCTATTGATATTTCCAATATTCTCCTCTTTTGATTTCCAAGTTATAGTCTATCTTGGCTTTAGGGCTACCTGCTCTGTCCTTTTTGACATTTTTTAATTTTTTAACATCTACCAGAGCTGCAATATTTTCATCAATCGGTTTAATATCTGTCTTAATCTTAGCTTCATTTGGTAAGGATTCAGCGTCACTTACATCTATTTCAACCCCTAATCCCTTTGCTGAATTTCCTAATTCAATAATTTCATGATCATTATAGTCGAAGTCCAACTTAAGATCACTACTTAACCCATAAGCCGGATATCCTTTTTTCCCAAACTGTCCTCCTAAAACAGCTCTATTCCC
Organism: Streptococcaceae bacterium; assembly: GCA_902363395.1. Classification (GTDB taxonomy): domain Bacteria; phylum Bacillota; class Bacilli; order Lactobacillales; family Streptococcaceae; genus Streptococcus. The sequence continues at coordinate 1,009,138 of CABIZZ010000001.1, read as the reverse complement.
CTCCTTGTCATAAATTACTGGAAGGACATGTGCTGTAAATGGCGGATTATCCTTGTCACCTTGGATTAAAATAGGCGAGAATTCAATTTTAGCAATTCCAGAATAATTTTCTATGATATAAGTCCCAATCTGTTCTTCGAATAAACGAAACCCATGTTTAATAATTTTTTCTTCTTTATGCTCTAAACCTGTTGAGAAGTTATAATGCGATACGTAAAACACACCAGCCAAAAGTAAAGTTACAAGAACTGCGCTGATAATTAGCATTTTATTTTTCATTCTGCTCCTCCTTTGTGGAGTTCCGTATTATAAACAATTTCAGCGTTTGGACTTCCTTTATCATCCTTTACGACTCCTTTTAACTGACCATCTTCTACTAATAATTAGATATTTCCATCTGTACTTCTTGCCTCTGTGAGTTTAGCTCTCTTAGGTAAATGCTCCTCATTTGAAACGTCTACAAGTTTGTCATTTGAGTCCAGTAACTCAATGACATCATTGCCACCTCCATCAAAATCAAGAACAATGTGTGAAATCAATCCATAACTTAATGGAATAAATTTCTTTATTTTATTTCCCAGAGTAGCTTTATTTCCATACTTGTCATAGATTGTCGGACGCACATAGGCATTTGAGAAAGTTGAACCTTCATCAGTAACGTAGATTGGGGAGAACTCAATCTTTTCGATCCCAGTATAGTTGTCTTTGATATAGCTTCCGATTTGCTCTTCTAGAAGTCGAAAGCCTCGCTTGTATAATCTAGTTGTTTTAGGTCCAAGATTCGGCTTCGTAATCTTATTATAGACAAAGTAACCACCAGATAGGATTAAAAACAAAATAGAAATGATCATTACCCATTTTCTTCTCATCAGTTGATCCTCCTTCTGTCTACTCTTATAGTATAGCATATTTGGTGGCGTTTTCATCGTTATTCCTGCTACTTAGTGTATGAATATTTGAAAGGAAACAAAATTTAAAAGCATTCCATCATCATGAAATGCTTTTAAACTATTTATAAGACTAGTTTTCTTCTGTTTTGCTAGTCTTTTCTTTGTCCTCTTCTTTTTCAGCAGCACCATTGTTGACGGCTGACTTGAATTCAGAGAACATTTTCCCAAGCGAGTGTCCTAACTCAGGTAAACGCTTGGGTCCAAAGATTAAGAGGGCTCCTAGGATGATAATAATCAGTCCTGGTGCACCAATATCACGTAAAATTCCCATATTTATCTCCTTTTTTGTATACGGTTATAGATGATGCGACTGATGCCCAGACTTACTTCGTAAAGCAAGATCAGAGGCACGCTCATTGCTAAGTCACTGATAAAATCAGCTGGCGTCAGGACGACTGCCAGTACCAGCAATAGAAAGTAGGCTATCCGACGATAGCGCCTTAACCAGTCTGGCGTTAAGATATGAATCGAAGTCAAAAAGGCTACAAGGACCGGCAATTCAAACAAGACACCCAAAGGCACTGTCGTATGAAAGATAAAGGCCAAGTAGTTTTGGGCCGTTAACTGGATGGTAAACTGGCCTTGTCCCAAATTTAAGAGCACCTCGAGAATAGCTGGACTAACCAGATAATAGCCGAAGAGTAAGCCTAGCAAGAAACAAATCAAACTGGCCGGCACATAGAGCAGAATAGCTCCTGCTTCTCCCTTTCTCAAAGCTGGTTTTACAAATTGCCAGACTTGAAAGAGAGTGAAGGGCAGAGTGATGGTAAAGGCCATTAAGCTCGCCAACTGAAGGTAGATGCTTAAAATGTCATTAGGGCCAAGGACCAAGAGTTTCTCTCGAAATCCTGCCGTCAAAAAGGCATAAAGCTGGTCAGAAAACAAGAGAGCTCCACAAAAGACAACGAAAAAACAAAGGATACAAGCGATGAAGCGTCGTCTAAACTCGCTTAAATGCTCTACAATAGTGAGCCTTCTATCTTCATTTTTCATGCTGTTTCACCGTCACAATCCCGACAATAAGAACGAATAGAACTTGGCTAGCAAGAACTTCCCAGCTCGGATAGATTCCCGCCCAATCGATGGTCGGGAAATTATTCAAGATATGATTGGGAAGCATGTTGGTTAATTGGAGCGCGTGCAGGCTCACCCCTAGCATCTTAAAGGCCAGGGCATAGATCATCCAAGTCAGGATGAAGAAAATCTTATGTGGCTGGACCAGATGGCTCGCCTTGGTCATGAGAATAGCAAGAATGGCTAAAACTGCAAGTGCCAAACCAATCCCTAGGAAGAAATCAAAGAAGCGGATACGAGGGAGGATCCCCACGTAGAAAAGGATAGTCTCAGCCCCCTCACGGAAGACAGCTAAGAAACTGAGGGCAAACATAGAAATGAAACTTCCAGTTGCTGTTACAGCCTTCATCTGACTTTCCATGAATTGGTTCCATTTTTGAACGGAGGACTTGCGATGTAGCCAAATCCCAATGACAATCATCATGCCTACAGCAATGATCCCTACTGCCCCTTCGATCACCTCACGGTTGGAAGCTGAGGTCACAGCTGGGAATAAGAATTGAAGAGCGACTGCAATGGCTGCACTGGCTAGGATACCTAGAAGAGCCCCTGCATAAACCCATTTCAAGCCTTTGATTAATTTAGCAGATTTGAGAACTGTCACCAAAGCCATGACAATCAAAAGTGCTTCGACTCCCTCGCGTAAGAGGATTAACATAGCGTCAACCGCCGAATAAGAGGCGGTGGTATCAATAGCGGACAGATCACTAATCAAAGCCTCCAGTTTCTTTTGATACTTGCTTTCCTTTCCCTTGACCATAATGACTGGACTTTGACTTTCCACCCGCGTATAGAGACTAGGATTGGTCGTACTGACATCTCCTTCGATCGTTGGCCAAATGGTAATGAACTCCTTCATGACTTGACTAGCTTGGCTCGTGTCATTGGCTCGGAAGAGGCTCAGAGCTTTCTTAAGGAGCTTGATCCCGTCTGAAAGGGTCAGATTAGAGCTTGTCTCCTCAATCTTTTCCCCACTGATAAATTGATCCAGTACATTCTTTAAGTCGTTGTACGAAGATTGGATGGCGTCGAAGTTTGTAGGCTCTGTTTCGATGGCACTTCTCAAGAAGGAAATGGCTGTTTCTACCTTTCCGTAATAGGCGGTACTGTGATCTCTGACAACCGCTTCATTCCGGGTCCAGGTATTGTTTAAATCGGCATAAGCCTTTCGTGTTGCTTGGAGATCCTTTGCTGTAATCGCCTCTTGTAGCTTATCAAAGTAAGGCTTCAAACGAGTTTCTAGCTTCTCTTTTTCAGCATCCAGATCGACTGGATTTTGCTCTTTTTCAAAGGCTAGTAAGGAAGAGGAGACAGTCACCAATTGCTTTTCTGTGATCTCACCCTCCAAGTCCAGACTCTTCTGGACCTCTTTTCCTGCCTTGGAATCATGATTGGCTTTCTTAAGAAATTCTTCTTTTATCTCTGCGACAAGAGTGTGTGCCTTTTCTTGATTTTTATCCCGAACTGCTGTCGTTGCGTCAGTGATTTTGATAAAGAGATCACTATAGGATTCGGCTTGTACAGGAGTCACGATGAAAAAGAGACAGGCTACTAGGACGACGAAAAGTTTATTCAAATAAGTCTTGGCCAAGGTATCCTCCTTCCTTCACACCTCCGAAGCAGGCAAAGAGGCCACTGCCAATATGGGTCACATATTCATTCATCTTATCGTCTGCCCCAAGATTGGTTTGGATTTTTACAAATCGGTCTGGATCCTTTTGAAAGGCAATAAAGAGCAAACCGGCATCAAACTGTCCCGTTTTAGGGTCGATCCCATCAGAGTAAGAATAAGAGCGGCGCAAAATTGGCAAATCCACTTCTTTTGCTAAACGAACGTGTGAATCAACTGGTAAGAGAGAAAGGTCTACCTCGTCAAATTCGTCTTTCTTTCCAAATGGTGCGCCACTTTCTTTATAGCGTCCAAAGGTGTTTTCTTGCTCCTGCAGGTTGGTCCGGTCCCAAGTCTCTAAGTGCATGATAATCCTGCGGACAGCCATATAAGATCCGTTTTTCATCCAGTCATTACTATCAGCCCAGACCACCTTATCAAAATCTTTCTCCGTTGTAACGTTGGCAGTCCCATCCTTAAAGCCAAAAAGGTTCCTTGGAGTTTCCATACGATCCCCAATAGCAGCAAAGCCTGATTGGCTCCATTTCATGGTCACCTTGTTCCGTCCTTTACGGATCAGATTGCGGACAGCGTGAAAGGCCACCTGCTCATCATCTGCACATGCTTGGATAACGATATCACCACCCGTATACTGATCTCTCAACTGTTCCTTAGGAAAAGCTGGCAGATCCCGGAAGAGTTTGGGACGTTTCTTCTCAAGGCCTAGTTTGGTCAAAAAGCTAGCCGAAACACCAAAGGTTAGGGTCAGGCGATAAGGATTTAGTCCGACTGTTTCCCCAGTGTCACTTGGTGGCAAAAGGGCGTTGGAACCATCCTTTTTGACAAGTTCCCCATTGACTAATTTCTGGCTATAATCTGTCCAATCCTTAAACAACTGAATCAATTCGTTTTTATCTGTCGTCCGGAGATCGAGCACCACAAAATAGATATTCTTCTGCATGGGGGTGGTAATTCCAGCCTGATGCTTGCCGTAAAAACTAATTTCTTCTTGACCGTCAGCGATATTTTTGGAACCTTGCTCCTTATTAGCGAAAAAAGCAGAAGCACCGGATAGACCAAGTGCTAAGCCTGCTCCCCCAATACCTGCTTTTTTCAGAAATTCGCGACGATCCATCTTCTTTTCAAAAAATTTTTCGTCTTTTGTCATTGTTATTTACCGTTTAAAATGATTCCCATTTGAGAGAGTGGTTCTCCCAATTTTGTAACTGCTTCTGCTAGTTCTTTGGTATCTTCTTCTGTTAGGTCTGTATATGATTTATAGTTGGAATCATCTGTCATATGTTTGTCTAACAAGTCATTCACCGCCTTGAATTCTGTCTCAAGGGTTTTCACTAGTTTGGCATCCTTCTTCTCAATGAGAGGTTTGAAGAGAGCAAAGATCTTCTCAGCCCCTTCGATATTGGCACGGAAGTCATAGAGATCTGTATGAGAGAAAACTTCTTCTGTCCCAGTAATCTTTTGTGTCGCTACTTCGTTCAAGAGGTCAACCGCACCAGTCAACATCAAATCTGGCGTCACTTCTACTGTTGCAATCTTAGCTTTCAACTCTTTGATATCATTTACTAATTGTTCTGCATATTTTTCAGTGCCTTCTGTTGTATTTTGTTCCCAGAGGATGCGTTCGATACGGTGGAAGCCTGACCATCCTTCTTCGGATTGCTTTTCGCTAACATAGTCAACGAGACGGAAGTCAATCTTGACATCAGACTCCCCAAAGCTTTCAGCGATCGGTTCAGAGCGCTCATAAGACATCCGAATCAAAGGATAGACCTTCTTGGCTTCTTCTAAATCACCACTTTTAAGGACTCTTTGAAATTCCTCTGTATCTTTTAACAACTGATCGATTTGTCCTTGCACAAACTCCTTGTATTCACTTGTCGCCTGGTCCAAGGCTTTTTGATCCTCTTTAGACAATTTCACTGTCGAAGAGGAACTATTTGTAGTTGTATTTTTTGAAGATGTATTGGCACAGCCTGCTAATAAAGCGACTGATAAGAGTGCTACTGCAAGTTTATTCATGAGAATTACTCCTGGATACGTTTTTTACGTGGTCTATTATAGCAAAGATTTTCTCATTTTTCAACAATTGTCAGAAAACTTTAATAAAATGAATTAGAGAAGTAATTCTTTCACTCGGCCGATATCTGTCTCTTTTACTACGAGGTAGATGCTATCTCCTAGATAGAGGCGGGTACTACCATGCACCGTACTGTTTTTTCCATTATGCTGATGAGTTGTGATCAGGAGGTCTCTCGGTAGGTCTAAATCTCGAACCTGACGGCCTGCTATTTTCTCTGATACTGGAATTTCGATCAGGGTTAAGACATCTGAAGCGCTGGTCACCTCAGGCATCAATTGCTCCAGCATAGCCTCGTAGACAGGGGCCCCTTTTAGCAGATCCATAGTAATGTAAGATGTCAAAGTCACCAAGCCAATCGGCATCAAGGTTCGTATATCTCCTACCATTTCAGTCACTAGAATCATGGCTGTCAAGGGCGCTTTTGAAATGGCACTGAAATAACCACTCATTCCTAAAATGACAAACAAGGGAAGTTGATTAGAATGTATGAGACCAAACTTTAATAAAACAGCCGCAACCAAGGCTCCTAAAACAGATCCAAGAGCTAGAATCGGAAGAAAGATGCCACCAGGAAGACCACTACCGTAACTAATCATGCTCCAAATAAATCGTATCGCAAAATAGAAGATCAGCATCTGGATACTAAGAGGGACATGCACTAAGTTCAAAACCAACTGATTTCCACCACCTAATAAGTGAGGGAAATAATAACCGATCGGTAGGATCAAAAGAAAGGCAAAGAGTGGATAATAAGGAGCGGTCACCTTGAAACAGCTACCAAGCTTTTGATATAGCCGACCAATATTTAAAACAGCAACTTCATAGAAATAACCAGTTAGGCCCAGAAAAATTCCCATGACTAAGAAAATCCAATAGCTGGATAAATCAATATGAGGGATATGATCTGGCATATTTAATACAGGTGTTTGACCGAAAATATTGAGGGAGACAAAGTTTGCGACCAAACTCGCAGCCAAGGTCGATACCCAGAAGACACGAGAAAAATGATGGTAGACTTCTTCTACTACAAAGAGAAGACCCGCAATCGGCGCATTGAAGGCTGCTGCCAAACCTGCTGCGGCACCGCTGGCAATCAAGGCTCTTTCTTCTACTGGACTAAGCGCAAGTTTCTTAGCCAGCCCCTTTCCTCCCATGGCGCCAAGTTGGATACTGGGGCCTTCACGACCCAACATCAAACCACTTGCAATTGCTAAAATCCCTAAAATGTACTTCTGCCAAAGCGTAGCCCACCAGTCTATCTGAAGCAGTCCTTTTAATTCGGCTTCGACTTGAGGAATACCAGAACCGTTTACGTTTTTGTTCTTTTTGATAAGCTGGCTAGCTAGCAGAATAATAAAAAGATACATTGAGAGGATGAGGAGCCAATTGATCGGACTTCTTCCAAGATCCATATACAATCCCTGGATAACATGAAAGAAATGCTCAATAAAAAATCGAAAACTCGAGACAATCGCCCCGACTACAAGCCCTACTAAAACACCTCTACTAACCTGAGATAAAATAGATCTCGAGGTCGATTGAAATTCTCTTTGGATTTGCTGACTTTGTTTCATAAATTCTCTTCAACTCCCAGATTCATTGCTTTTATTATACTATTTTTCACAGCTCTTGAGTAAGACAACAGCAAAAAAACGCCCTCATGAGCGTTTTTTGAATGTAGACGAACTTTTATTTTACTTAAAACAGCTAGATACTTTTCAAAGAATGACTTATTTTGCCATTTAAGAAGAGAAAAAACTTTCCGCTGTGAGAAAAGTGCCTGAAACATAATAGTTTCAGGCACTAGGGAGTTTTGAGACTTTAGGCTCAAAACTAAGTCATGGAACTTCTTCGAAGTTCGCTGACGTCCGTACTCACCTAAGGAAAGTTTTTCGAAAGACTTTATCTTCAATCTGAAACGCCCAAATGAGAGTTTCTATAGAATGCATTATTTAGCAGTAAGTGCTGCCATAGTAATATAGTTGTATGGTTTGTTGAAGTGTGGCAAGAAGAATAGGTCTGTCAATGCCAATTTTTCAATTGTAACATGCTCTTGGATTGCCAATGAGAACATATGGATACCCATTGAGATTGCAGCATCACGTGATACCATTTGAGCACCAAGGATTTCACGGCTATCTTGATCATAAACGATCTTGATAGCAACTTCATGGTTGTCATGTTTGATAAATTCAGGTTTTTGAAGATCATTAAAGCCAGTTTCAACAGCGTTGTAGCCTGCTGCTTTTGCTTTTTCAAGAGTCAAACCAGTTGAAACCATGTGAAGACCATAGATAGAGATACCGTTTGATCCTTGCACACCGATTCCTTCAAGCTCATGTCCACAAGCGTTGTAAGCACCTACGATACCAGTACGTACAGCGTTTGATGCAAGAGCGATGTAGCTAGTATCTTTACGAGCATTGTCATATACGGTCGCACAGTCACCAACAGCGTATACACCTGGGATTGATGTTTCTTGTTTCTTGTCTACAAGAAAGGCACCGTTGCGGAAGAGTTCGATCTTACCATCAGCAAGCGCTGTGTTTGGACGGAAACCAACTGCAAGAACAACCATATCTACATCGAATGTTTCTTTGTCAGTTACCAAACGTTCAACTTTACCGTCACCTTGGATAGCTTTAACAGTTTGTCCAAGTGCCAAACGGATGTTGTGGTCTTCCAAGTTCTTCGCCATCATTTGAGTGAAGTCTTTGTCATAGTATCCGTTCAAGACAGTGTCTACGATATCAACAAGGACCACTTCTTTTCCAAGACGTTCGAATGCTTCAGCAAGCTCAACACCGATGTATCCACCACCGACAACAGCGATGCGCTCAAGGTGTTTGCTCTTGTCTTCAAGTTTCTTAATAACTTCTTCAGCATTTTGGTACAATTTAACGAATTGTACATTTTCAAGAGTCGCTTTGAATTCGCGGTTCCCTTTGACAATTTCAACACCTTCGATTGGTGGCAAGATTGGAGTTGAACCAGTTGCGAAGATCAATTTTTCATATGATTCTTTGTGTTCTTTACCATCTACTTCTGCAGTTACAACTTTGTTGTCGTAGTCAATTGAAAGAACTGGTGAGTTCATGTAAACTTTAGCGCCTTTAGCTTCTAATTTTTCTTTATCTGAATAGAACAAGCCTTCAGGTCCGTCGATTTGTTCACCAATCCAAAGAGCCATTCCGCATCCAAGGAATGAGATATTTGAGTTTTGGTCAAAGACAACGATTTCATTTTCGTTTCCAAAATTATCCAACATTGTGTTGATACATGCAGTTCCAGCGTGGTTAGCACCCACAACTACGATTTTACTCATAGAAAAAATCCTACCTTTAATTTTATTTACCATACAATTATAACATGAAAATGATATCGTTTCCAAATTTTTTGCTTACAATTTGTGATATTATTTTCAAATACATTTGCATAAGTCCTGAAAAATGTCAATAATTTTGCTTGAAGGGATTGTGAAATGGCTTTCTTTTTGATAAACTTGAAGTAGGTGAATATTGGAAAGGTGGTTTACTATTTGTGGAACTAACTAGTCGATCCGAACGCCTAATGGGCTCCACCATAACCGTTTCGATTTCTCATCAACAAGCTGACCAAATACTGGCCGATTGCTTTAGTCTCCTGCGATCCTATGAGCATCGATTTAGTGCCAATGATTCTTCTTCTGAATTGATGGAGGTCAATCAAAAGGCTGGCATTGAACCCGTAAAGGTTCATCCAGATCTTTTTTCGCTGATCGCACTTGGAACGACTCATAGTCAGGCGCAAGGAAGTCATTTAAACATTGCGATCGGTCCACTTGTCCAAACTTGGAGAATTGGTTTTTCAGATGCTAGGAAGCCTGATCAAGTAGAAATTGAACAAGCCCTAACAGTTATTGACCCTCATCAGATTTGTTTGGATCCAGATCAACAAACTGTTTTTCTCAAAAGAAAAGGGATGAAAATTGATCTAGGCGCTTTAGCTAAGGGGTTTAGTGCTGATTTACTGGCTAGTTATCTCCGTCGTCAGGGAATTGAGCAGGCTTTAATTGATTTGGGGGGCAATATCCTTACCCTTGGTCAAAACCCTGTCAGTCATCGCCCCTGGCGAATTGGGATTCAAAATCCTCAGCTTCCAAGAGGGGAACATTTACTAGTTCTATCTGTAACTGATAAGTCCGTCGTGACATCAGGGACCTATGTTCGTCACCTCGAGGTTGACGGCCAGACCTTCCATCATATTTTTGATCCTCAAACTGGCTATCCTGTCGAAACGGAACTGGCAAGTCTCACGATTATTTCTGAACGATCAGTCGATGGGGAGATTTGGACAACGCGCTTGTTCGGTGAAGAACCGTCCAACATTTTAAATATTGTTGAAACCTTACCTGGCATGGATGCTATTCTAGTCTATCAGTCAGGTCGCCTCGCCTATACCAGTGGGCTACATGATTATTTGTAATTTTAATTTCAGAAAGGAATTTCCATGACAAAACTTATTGCGATCGTTGGAACAAACTCCAAACGTTCAACAAACCGCCAACTACTTCAATACATGCAAAAGCATTTTGCTGACAAGGCTGAAATTGAATTGGTTGAAATCAAAGATATCCCTGTCTTCAACAAGCCAGCCAACAAACAAGTCCCTGAAGCTATCTTAGAGATTGCTGCTAAAATCGAGGAAGCTGATGGTGTCATCATTGGCACACCAGAATACGATCATTCCATCCCAGCTGTCTTGATGAGCGCCCTTGCTTGGTTATCTTATGGGATCTACCCACTCTTAAGCAAGCCGGTGATGATCACAGGTGCATCATATGGAACACTTGGTTCTTCTCGTGCGCAATTGCAACTTCGTCAAATCTTGAACTCACCAGAAATCAAAGCAACTGTTCTTCCAGACGAATTCTTGCTTTCTCACTCTCTTCAAGCGTTTGATCAAAATGGTGACTTGGTAGACCTTGATGTCATCAAGAAACTCGACGCCATCTTTGATGATTTCCGTATCTTTGTTAAAGTTACTGAAAAACTGCGCAACGCTCAAGAACTGCTTCGCAAAGATGCCGAAGACTTCGACTGGGAAAACTTGTAAGATAGGAGACATACTAGCATGAAATTTGTAGGACTTGTAGGATCAAACTACGACCAATCATATAACCGCAAACTTTTGGAATTCATCCGTCGTCATTTTAAGATCAAATTTGAATTAGAAGTTCTTGAAATCGATGAAGTTCCAATGTTTAACCAAGATGAGAAATGGGACGAAAGCTTCCAATTGCGTCTCCTTAACAATAAAATCACCCGTGCTGATGGTGTGATTATCGCAACACCTGAACACAACCACACTATTTCAGCAGGATTAAAATCTGTTTTAGAATGGCTTTCCTATGAAGTTCATCCATTTGAAAGCAAACCTGTCATGATTGTAGGTGCTTCTTACTACGACCAAGGGACTTCTCGTGCCCAAGTTCACCTTCGTAAGATTCTGGATGCTCCAGGTGTCAATGCCTATACCCTTCCAGGGAACGAATTCCTTCTAGGAAAAGCGAAAGAAGCCTTTGATGCAGATGGCAACATCGTTAACGAAGGAACTGTTAAATTCCTTGAAACTTGTTTAGATAACTTTGTGAAATACGTAGGAGTCGTTTCTAAATTGAAAAAACCAAAACCAATTGAACCAGAAGATTTGGATTGCGGAAAACCAATCGCTACTACTGTTACTGAGGTTGATCCGGATGATCCAGATTGGGTAGAAAAAGTTGCAGAAATTACAGGGGCTGTATCTGGTGATACTTATGTCAAATTGGACCACGGTATCCTGACTGTTAATCAAATCGATATGTTCTTGAAAGCTATGCCTTTCGAATTGACATACGCTGATGATAACAACCAGTTCCTCTACTACAACAATGCCCACCAAGATCCAGATACCATGTTTGCGAAACGCGTGCCACCTCAATCAGGTAGCCGGATGTCAACCGTTCACGGTTCTCTTCCACCAGCACGTATGAAAAACGTTGAATGGGTCATCGGTACTCTTCGCAATGGGAACCAAGAATATGTTCGTACCATTGTTCCAGGATCTCCAGAAGGCGTAATCAATACTCACAACTACCAAGCCATGTACTATGAAGATGGTTCTTACGCTGGTATCAACGAAATCGTCTTTAACTTTAAACCATGGTTAGATTGGTACCTTCAAACAACTGGTCAACGCCTTGTAGGCGGAAGCGGGCCATTTGCTCCTGCTGGTGGTCATGGTGATGCAGATGCAACTTCTGGTGCTTCAGATGCTGGAGGACACGGTGACGGAGGTCACGGAGATGCAGATGCAACTTCTGGTGCAAGCAACTAATAAAAAGAGAGTGGGACAGAAATCGGTAATTCATTAGAATTCGATTTCGTCGTCCCACCTCCGCACAGTTGAGTAGGGCTGTAAAAGCTGATGAAATCAGCGTATTAGAGCCCACTCAACCACTGCGTCTTGCTCGACAATCCAAAGACAATTGAGAGGCTAGGACTTTTGTCCCAGCCTCTTTTATTTCAACTCTTTGATAATCTTCTTGGCATCTTCGTTTGAAATTGCCCCTAATTGAACATGTCCAATCTTTCCTTGGCTATCGATAAAGACTTCCGTAGGGATCGAACGGACTTGGTAATTCATAAAGGCAGATCCATCCGGATTGTACAAAACAGGAACTGATTGATAGTCTTGTTGGGCAAACCATTTGACGAACTCTTCTTCTGTTTTTTCTCCTTGCATCCCTGGTGCCATAACGGTAAGAATCTCAAAGTCCCGGTCCTTTTCTTCGACTAGTTTATTCAGTTCAGGCATACTTTGTCGGCAAGGACCACACCAAGTCGCCCAGAATTTCAAGTAAACCTTTTTCCCTCTATAGTCTGAAAGTTTGACCGTATTCCCTTTCATATCCTTTAGCTCGAAGTCACTAGCTTCTTTTCCTACTAAAGGATGTTTACTTGTGCTAGTATTGGTCATTGATTGATTATCCATGGATTGATTGTTCATGCCACTTTCGGACTGATTCATAGAGCAAGCAGTCAAGATGGATAGAGAAAGAAGCGAAAAACAGGCGTATTTAATAACTTTCATAATGAGTAAACCTCCATTTGATTTATGAAAAGATAGCAGACAAGCTATTCAATTGTCCCAAGAGTAACAAAATCCCCATAATGATGATAATCAAGCCACCAATTTTCTTCAGTAACAAGAGATGGGGTTTTAGACGATTAAAGTATGGGAGAACAATCCCAGACGCTAAGGCCAAAAGTAAAAACGGAATAGCCATCCCTAGTGTATAGATAAAGAGATAGAGAGCACCCATGAGGGCATCTTGACCATTGGATGCTGCTAAGGCAAGTACAGAGCCTAGAACCGGACCGATACATGGCGTCCAGCCAAAGCTAAAACCAAGCCCAAGCAGAAAAGCTGAAAGTAATTCATTCTTGTGCTTGTTCGCCCCGAAATCCATTGTTTTTTGCTTTTCTAAGAAATTAAAGTGAAAGACTTCCATCTGATGAAGACCAAGGATAATGATCAGCGCGCCCATCAAGTATCGGAACCAGTTGGTGTACATGATTTGACCAAGTAGACCTGCCCCGAAACCAATAATGAGGAAAATAACAGAAATCCCTGCGATAAAACACAAGGTCTTTACAAGACCATGCCAGCGAATCTTCTTCCCAAAAATCTGAATGGATTTTTCCTGATCACTTCCTAGCAAGACCCCGATGTATACCGGAAGCAAAGGAAAGACACAGGGAGAGAAAAAGGAAAGAATCCCTGCCAGAAAGACAGTAAAGGAGAAAACGATTTGATTCATAAAACACTCCGTATATTGATATGCTACAACTAGTATAACATTCCAGCTCCTAAATTAAAAATTTCTGCTACGCTTTGATTTCTAAACGATCATTTAGAAACTAGTTTCAAAGCCAAACAAAAACTCCAAAGCATATCACTTTGGAGTTCAATTGACGACTTATTCTTCTTCTGCACTTTGTTTATTTGGCAAGAAAAGAGAGAGGACAATACCAACTACTGCTGGGAGTAACCATGGGAGGGATTGGGCAGCAAATGGTAAAGTTTTAATGACGTTTGCCAGACCTGTAAGTTTGAAGGTGCTTGCAAGAACATCTGCAATCGCCACCAAGCTAACTAAGAAAATAGTTAGTTGCATTCCTGGTTTTGATAGTTGAGTAAATTTATTTACAATCACAATCAACACAATAGTAATAGTAATTGGATAGAGGATCATCAAAACAGGTAATGAATAGGCAATAATGGCGCTCAAGCCAAGATTGGCAATCGCAAAACCAATCAAAGTGAAGATTGTCGCATAGACCTTGTAAGAGATTTTAGGGAAGGTGTTATGGAAGAATTCTCCTGTTGACACGATCAAACCGGCTGTTGTCGTGAAGCAAGTCACCGTCACCATACCCGCAAGAAAGATTTGAGCAGCTGGGCCAAAGATAGCCTTGGTCGCTTCTGAAAGGACATAGACCCCTTTATTGGCATCAGAGGCCATCACTTTTGCTGGAATTGGGAAATGATTTCCAAGGTAACCCAAGCCAATGTATAAAATACTAAAGCCGATGGCTACGACGATCCCAACGATCCAGATGGTTTTAATGTATTCCTTCTTGCTGGTGAAACCAAGTTGATTGAGGGTGGTTACCGCAATCACACTAAAGGCCACTGAAGCAAGGGCATCCAAGGTATTGTACCCTTCAAGGAAACCTTGACCAAAGGCAGATGCTTGGTAGGCTTCTGTTGCCACTTGTGGCGCGTGCCCGCTGTACTTGAGAGCACCGAGGGCAACCAATACAACAATCAAGATTGCAAAGATTGGTGTCAAAATCCGACCAATACTATCCAGGATCTTAGATGGATAGAGGGCAATCAAATAGGCTAAACAGAAATAAACCAAGGTGAAAATGAAGAGTCTACTACCTGATTGTCCTAACAAGGGGGCAATTCCAACTTCGTAGGAAACAGTAGCCGTTCTTGGAATGGCAAAGAAAGGGCCAATAGAGAGGTACAAGGCTACTAGATAAACGATAGCAAACCAAGGGGCGATTTTACGTGAAATCTCATGAATATAGCCTTTAGGATTGAGCGTCCCAATGATCAAGGTAATAATCGCAATTCCTACTCCTGATAAGACAAATCCAGCAATAGCTGGCCAAAAATGGCTACCCGATTGGGCACCCAGTGCAGGCGGAAAGATTAAGTTCCCTGCACCGAAGAAAATACCAAATAACAGTAAACCTGTTAAGGAACCTTTTCGTAACATGTGTTCTCCTTTACATTTTTCAATCTTATCTAGTATAACAGCTTTCTTCCACCACGGCAATTCTTTTTATCTGATTTATTCACTTAAGAACTATCTTATGAGTTGATTTATTTTGTTATGAAATATCAGGCTACAAATTAATATACTTATTTACTTCTTCATCCATTAATTAAAAAAGTGCTTCCCTGCTATGCAACAGAGAAGCACCTTTTGTTTTTAATCTTCACTAAAGCGTCGGTATTGGATGCGGAAATCAAAATAATTCTCTTCCTGAAGTTTACGGAAGATATCACGATAGGCCTCCTCATCGAAGCCCTCTCCTCGGTAGAGAATCTCGAAACTAAGGTCTTCGTATTCAAGAAAAGCATTGGCTGTTTTAAAGCCATTTCGAATATAGAAATCCATCCGAGCTTGACGTTGCTCTAGATTATCACATTCTTCATCCAATCGCTCAACTTCTAACAACATGGTACGTTGGTAAAATTCCACTAATTTTTCAATAATTTCTTGACCATAGCCGTGACTCCGCAAGTGAGGCATAATAGCAAAGAAACTGACGTAAAAGGCCTTAGTATTTGAAATAGCAAAGGCAAATCCGACAAATTCTTCCTCATTGTAAAAAGCGAAAAAGTGAGCGTCATCATTATCCGTATAGCGTAAAAACTCCGATAAAGGAATCCGTTCCTCTTCTGGAAAAGCTTCAATGTTAAGCCTTTCGACCTTATCCAAATCTGGGAACGTTTCAGTGATTAATTGGCTGGTTAAGCGCATAAAGCCTCCATTTCTGCTACGATTATAGCAAATAAAACAACCACCTTCAAGAAATCCGACTTCTAACAAAATGAAGTGTTTTGCCTAACAAAAAAGAGCAACGGCTCTTTTTTGACGAATTTATTGAGCTTCCTCTTTCTTGGAGAATTGGCTCATGTACAAGTCGTAATAGAATCCTTTTGCAGCCAAGAGAGACTCATGATTCCCTTGTTCGATGATCTGTCCTTCTTTAAGGACTAAAATCTTGTCCGCTTCTTGGATCGTAGACAAGCGGTGAGCAATGACAAAGCTAGTCCGTCCCTTCATCAAGTTCTTCATAGCCTTTTGAATCAAGAGTTCTAGACGGGTATCCACTGAAGACGTCGCCTCATCCAAAATCAAAATTTTAGGATCAGCTAGCAGGGCACGCGCAATAGTCAACAACTGCTTCTGTCCCAAAGAGATATTACTAGACTCTTGGTTCATCTCCATATTGTAGCCCCCCGGAAGCGTCCGGATAAAGTGGTCTACATTAGCAGCTTTGGCAGCAGCGACAATCTCTTCGTCTGTTGCATCCAAGTTTCCAAAGCGCAGATTTTCTTTAATGGTCCCTTCATAAAGCCAAGCATCCTGAAGGACCATCCCAAACTGTTTTCGATAATCTTGACGAGATAGGTCACGGATATCATGTCCATCTACCGTAATAGCCCCCTTGGTCACATCGTAGAAACGCATCAGCAGATTGATGAGCGTGGTTTTTCCTGCACCTGTAGGTCCGACAATGGCCACCATCTCACCTGGATTAACCTCAAGATTAAAGTCGCGGATCAATGGCTTATCTTCCACATATTGGAAGTCCACATGGTTAAAGCTAACCTGTCCAGTCAATTCCTTGTCCAGAGCTTCATTTTTACCGAGTACTTCATCTGGTTCATCAAGGACTTGGAAGACACGATCCAGTGAAGATTTGGCACTTTGCAAGGTTCCAGCCAACTGACTCAAGTTTTGAATAGGCTGATTGATCTGCCAGACATACTGGACAAAAGCCTGCATGTTCCCAACTGTCAGACGACCTGCAAGAACTTGAATGGCTCCGATAACTGCGACCAAAAGATAGGTCAAATCAGAGATTGCATTCAGAATAGGCATCATCAGTCCAGAAATAAAATTCGCTTTAAATCCAACTTCTTGGAGTCGACGGGTAATAGTGCGGAATTCTTCTTGCGATGATTCTTCCCGTACATAGAGTTTTAAGACGTTGAACCCGCTCAAATTTTCTTGAACAAAACCATTTAAAGCCCCAAGGACATCTGCTTGCTCTTTAAAGTATGGCTGGGATTTCTTCATAATCAACTGGGCTCCAAAGAAGGTGATCGGGATAGAAGCAATCACGATTAGCCCCAAAGTGAGGTTGAGATAGAGCACCATAGCGATGACCAAGCTTAAAGTAAAAATAGCATTCACAATTTGAAGGAAGGACTGCTGCAAGGCATTAGAAACCGTCTCAACATCACTGGTAAAGCGGCCCAGAAGATCTCCAAATTGGTGCTGATCAAAGTAAGAAACAGGGATACGATTGATTTTTTCAGATAGGTCATTACGCATATCCTCGATCATGCTTTGAACAGCATTGGTCATGAAATAGTTGGAATAATAAGATCCAAGCTCATACAAAACTCCCCGGAAGAGATAGACAATCATGACCCAGCCAACATGGCCAGCATTAATCTCAGCTCCCGCTACTCCTCTAGCCATATCTGTCAGGTTAGCGGTCAATTCCGTAATAGCGAGTCCAAGAATATAGGGCTCAATGACACTCATAACCACACTCAGAATCTTTAGGAGTGTAGCGAAAATAACGGCAAAACGATAAGCTCTTAGATAGTCCCAAAGACGTACAAAACTGGAACGTTTTTCTTTCATTTTCTCCTCCCTCCTATTCTTCTGTTAATGATTGGTTATTCAACTGAGAACGAGCAATCTCACTGTAAATTTCATTGGTTGCTAGAAGTTCCTCGTGGGTTCCACGACCGACGATTTCTCCATGATCCAAGACGATGATTTGATCCGCATCCATGATAGTCCCAACCCGCTGGGCTACGATCAATACGGTCGCATCTCCTGTTACTTCCTTGAGACGTTTTCTCAGTGTAGCATCTGTCTTGTAGTCAAGGGCCGAGAAGGAATCATCAAAGATATAGATATCCGGCTCTTTAACAACTGCACGCGCAATAGATAGACGTTGTTTCTGTCCACCAGAAAGGTTGCTTCCCCCTTCTGCTAAATGAGTGTCAAACTGCTCTTCCTTGCTTTCGATAAACTCTTTAGCTTGGGCCACATCTGCTGCCTTGTCTAGCTCCTCAATGCTGGCATCTTCTTTTCCGTAACGAAGGTTTTCGGCAATAGTCCCCGTGAAGAGTAAGGCCTTCTGTGGGATGAATCCAATCTTATGGCGCAAGGCTTTAACATTGAAATCACGCACATCTACACCATCCACTAAGATTTTCCCTAGGGTCACATCATAGAATCGAGGAATGAGCTGGACCAGAGAGGACTTCCCAGAACCGGTCGATCCGATAAAGGCAATGGTCTCCCCCGGCTTAGCCTTAAAGGAAATATTATGAAGGACTGGACTCTCTGTCTCACCAGGATAGGCAAAGGTTACATTGTCAAACTCCAAATAACCTTTGGTTTCTGTCTCTGTAACCCCATTTTCATTTGGATCGATAGAAATCGGCATGTCCATGATTTCTTTCAAACGATGACTAGAGACAGCCGTCCGAGGATACATGGTAAAGAGATTAGCTAGGAAAAGGAAAGAAAGCAAGGCATGGAAACTGTATTCGATAAAGGCGACAAGATTCCCAATTTCTAAACTTCCATCACCTAGAGGATCCAGGGCGAACCATACAATAGCTACAATCATGGCGATGATGATTTGAACAAAGAGTGGCTCCGTCAAGCCAGTCAGTTTAAAGAGTTTATTAGAGTTGTCCGCATAGACTGCATTGGCTTGGCCAAATTTTTCCTCTTGGAATTCTTCACGGGCAAAGGCACGAATGACCCGAAGTCCCGTAAGGTTTTCGCGAGCATATTGATTGAGCTTATCCAAGGTTTCCTGCTGCTTCTCTGACAAAGGTTTGGTCTTAACAGCTACATACCAGACGACCACCGCCAAAAATGGCATCGAAATCGCCACAATCCAGGCAAGCGATGGACTCGTCTGTAAAATTAACAGAATACTGGACAGCATCATGATAGGGGTGATGACCCCAAGTTTTAACATCTGATCAGAAAACTGCATAAGGACAAAGGCATCAGACGTCATCCGCGTCACTAAGGAAGATACCCCAATCTTCTCGTACTCGTGGTGGGAATACTCCTGAAGCTTCTCATAAAGATCATTTCGCATATCCATGACCATGGTGGTAGTAATCTTCCCAACTGCATAGGCTAGAACGATGCGACCGAGAATCCCGACGATGATCACACCGAACATAACCCAGGCCCAAAAATAAACCCGCTCCATATCTCTCGGATTGATCCCCTCATCAATCATACGAGCTAGAACAGTTGGCAAGCCTAGGTTGACAATCACAAAAAAGATGGCTGCTGTAAAATTCAAACACAACCATTTTGGATATTTTCTCAAATAGGACCAAATATATCCCATAGCTTTCTCCTCCCTATACAATAAAAAAGCACCCTCAAGTACTTTTTAAGCTATTTTAGAAAGCATGCAAGCCTCCTCCAATTCATCCCTATTATATCAGATCCACCCTAGGCTAGCAAGGAAAAGAGTTGATGAAAAGCAAAGAATAAAAAGAGGATAGCCTCCGCTATCCCCTCTAGATACGATTATTTTTGACGTTTGAATTTTGCATCTTTGAAGAAAGCAAAAACTTCACTATCAGTAGAATCCGCTTCTTTTACATCCAAAGTTAAAACATCACCATCAACCTTATATTTGACTTTATCTTTACCACCTTCTGCTGATGAAAGAGTTTTAGATTTTTGATCAGCTTTCAGATCATATGATTTCTTTCTATTATCTCCAAGGGCTTTCATTTCAACAGTCATTTTGGCTTTTTCGTCTTTAATTTCGATCGTCATTGACAATGAAATTTGATCAGCGACTTGCTCAAGTTGCTCTTCAGTAGCCCCTTGCTCTTTAAGGATGCTTTTAATTTGTTCCTTCTCAGCTTTATAAACATACTTCCCATTGTCACTAGTTGTAGAACCACAAGCTACAAGGAAAATCGCACCAACTGCCAATAAAGCAGCAAAGACAAGACGTTTAAAGTATTTCATCAGAAATCTCCTTTTTTGTTGATAAACACTATTTTATCAAAAAAATAGAAGTCTAACAACATAATAAATTAGCAAGAAGTTAAGAAGTATAAGAATATACGGTGGAGCTAACACTCACCAAAAGAATTTGGTTTCGATTTGATAAATCCAACAGAAATCAGCATTTTGATCAGTTCAATACCTATTTTCTGGAGACCAAAAAAGTAGATAGCTATAACTATCTACTTTATATATTTTATTTTTGACGTTTGAATTTTACGTATTTGAGAAATGCTGCCGCATTTTCATCTCCAATGTCTAGGTCAGACTCTTCGAATGTTAAAATGTCTCCCTCGATCTTATATGTCGCCTTTTTCTCAGGATTCTCTTCAGACCAAAAAGTTTTGTTCTTTTGATCTACTTTTATATCTACAGATTTCTCTTGCTTATTACCAAACATACTAACTGATGCAGATAATTTTCCTGTATTATCCTTAATTTCAAGTTCCACTTTAACCTTTAGTTGATCAACAAAAAGGTTAGCTGCACTGTTTGTCCCAGTTTCTTTTTCTGCCATTTCTAGCATTTCTTCAGATGTAGGTTCAAATACATAGACCCCATTATCGCTAGAGCCAGCCCCAGCGCAGGAAGCAAGAAACAAAGCGCTAAAAGCAAACAAAGCAATAAAGACCAGACGTTTAAAATATTTCATAAGTAATCTCCTTTTAACTTATTAAAACCATTTTAACAAATATATAAAACGTTTTCAATATATTGATTATTGGAGAATTTAAACAAGGAATTCTTGAACTTGATAATTATTTACAATTCCTAAAGAATTAAAAAAACCGAGGTCTAAACCTCGGTTTTCATTTTGATTGGAAACTCTATTATTTAAGAGTAACTGAAGCTCCAGCTTCTTCCAATTTAGCTTTGATTTCTTCAGCTTCAGCTGTAGCAACACCTTCTTTGATAACGCCAGGTGCACCATCAACAAGTTCTTTAGCTTCTTTAAGACCAAGACCAGTGATTTCACGTACAACTTTGATAACGCCGACTTTCTTGTCGCCTGCAGATGTCAATTCAACGTCGAATGAATCTTTAGCAGCACCTGCGTCAGCAGCACCAGCTGCAGCAACAGCTACAGGAGCAGCTGCAGTTACACCAAATTCTTCTTCGATAGCTTTTACAAGGTCGTTCAATTCAAGGATTGAAGCTTCTTTAATTTCAGCAATAATGTTTTCAATGTTCAATGCCATTGTTATTTCCTCCAAATAAGTTTTTAATTTTATGTTTTTATTTTTTGTAGCTAGGCTACGATGCGTAGCTTAAGATTAAGCTGCGTCTTCTTTGTTGTCTGCAACCGCTTTGACTGCAAGAGCAACGTTGCGCACTGGCGCTTGAAGTACAGAAAGGAGCATAGAAAGAAGTCCTTCGCGGTTTGGAAGAGTTGCAAGAGCAAGGATCTCTTCTTTAGATGCGACAGCGCCTTCGATTGCACCACCTTTGATTTCAAGTGCTTCAGCGTTTTTAGCAAAGTCGTTCAAGATTTTCGCTGGTGCGATAACATCTTCGTTAGAAAATGCTACTGCAGATGGTCCAACAAATACTGATGCCAATTCTTCAAGACCAGCTTTTTCAGCTGCACGACGTAAGATTGAGTTTTTGATCACTTTGTACTCAACTTCGCTTCCACGAAGCTCACGACGAAGAACTGTATCTTGTTCTACTGTCAAACCACGAGCGTCTACAACGACGATTGATGCAGCAGCTTTCATTTTCTCAGCTACTACGTCAACTAGTTCCGCTTTCTTAGCAATAATTGCTTCACTCATTAGTGTGTTCACCTCCGTAATTATTTTGCTTGGGGAATTTTTCCAAAAGAAAAACGCGCCCAAACCTAGACACGAAAGTACAATACGCTTCTTTTATATGATACGTTTTGTCCTCGGTAGGATCTTTATGAGTCGAGCTCCCCTACTGTCTTAGGCAGTTTTTTCAAACCGTTATTTAGTGTATCACATAAAAAAAAAGAATGCAAGTATTTTTGCAAACTTTTTTTAAAAAATAATTAATCTTTATAGATCGTCTTAGTACGATTGAGCCATGCATAGGCTAAGCCCATGATCACTCCTCCACCTACCCAGTTACCTACAAAAGTGACTGCATAATGACGAAGAACATTAAAGAACTCTAAATGAGGCAAATCTTTCGAAATCGAGTTAAAAGTAGCTAATGAGAAAGAAGCAAAGTTTGCCGCGATGTGTTCATTGGTAAGGAAAACAAACATATAAATAGCTGACAAAGCCATTAGAACTTTCGCTGTTTCATCTTTAAAGAAAAGGTAGGACAAGATTGCTATATTAACAAAGATGTTAGCAATCACTCCTTCAAAGAAAATCAATTGATTGGAACGTTGGAGCTTCATCTCTACAACCGAGCCAAGGAATCCTTTTGGATTCAAATGAGCAAAAGCACTTGTCTGATTGAAAAGAAATGCGAGGAACAAGGCGCCAACTAGATTAAAGAATGTACAATAAAGTAGGATCTCTAAAGCTTTCTTCCAATTTATCTTCTTTAGATAAACACCAGCTGTCAGATACATCATATTTGAAGTCGTTAGCTCACTATTTAAGAATAGTAAATAAACCAATCCCCAGGCAAAAATAAATGGGAACAAGAAACGACCAGAACCTGGCAAGAAGGTATTGAGCAAATCTGCACCCACAATCCCAACTGCTGTACTCATTGTTAGAAATGCACCAGCAAACATTGAGCGAACAGCATAACGAGCCTTAGAAGCTGTATACAGTTCTTCCTTCTTCTGACAAGCTGCTTCTACTTTAAGAACAAAATTTGATTCTCCCATCTGAATCTCCTTATATATTGAATTTGTGAACTTCTTCATTATATCATAGTTCCAACTCCCTGAAAAGGTTTTCAAAAAAATATTAGCAAAAATTCTGTGTTCTATAAAAAAAACGATTTAACCCGAAGAGAAGAAAAAACAGACCTTAATGGCCTGTTTATCATTCAATTTAATTCATATCTTACAAGAAACGATTTGCCCAAGCAATATCCAAGTTCAAAATTTCTTGAGTTGTGTATTGTTGGCGATATGGGTTGTAGACTGTGCCTTCATAGCCACCATACACACTAGGTGAATCATACTGAGTAAGGTTGTAAGTTTCGATGATGTGGTTCAATTTTGCATAGTAACTTATATCAGTAGCATAAACACCCGTTAAGGCAGCAGTTGCATCCTGATAACTTGTTGTATTGCTCTTCCAAGCGCCAGCAAAGTGACCTTGTTTCAAAACAGCAACATAATCTTGCAATGATTCATAGTAGCTAGGGTATGAACGGAAAGCATCGTTGATGGTATAGGCATTTCCATTACCGTCATCTTCCCATGTTTGCATCACTGCTGATTGACCAGCATAGCTACCTTTAATACCAAAAAGGTTGTAGTGTGGATAAGATGACAAACCAGATTGACCAGCTCCACTCTCTAAGATGGCTTGTGCAATCATGACTGATGCATACAGGTCATTCTCTTGACCAAGTTGGCGAGCAGATTCACCGATTTGTGAGATGAATGCTTCTGTTGGATCTGCATATTGAGAATATGCTTCATCATTAGCTCCAACGTTTCCTACGTGCTCACTCATGGCTGCCGCAACTGTTCCTGCAGCTACCAGAGCTACTAAGGATCCAATCAATTTCGATTTATTTAGTAATTTTTTCAATGTGATAATCTCCTAATGTTTTAATGAAAACTCTTTAAGATGATTATAGCACAGAAAAGCATTAAATTGTTGAGCTCAATATTACATTTTAATTACAATATCGAGATAAATCAAACAAATAAATAACAGGTTAGTAATAATACGATTTATTCCGAAAAACTATAGTCAAAAATTGCATCCCAAGCTTCTTCTACTCCAGTTTTATTGACCGATGAGAAGATTATAAAGGTATCTGTTTTATCAAAATCTAACTTCTTCTTGATCATGGATTCATGCTTGTTCCATTTTCCTCTTGGAATTTTGTCGGCTTTGGTCGCAACCAAGATAACAGGGATTTCGTAATATTTCAAAAACTCGTACATCTGGACATCATCTGCCGAGGGTTCATGACGAAGATCAACCAAGCTGACAACAGCTCTTAAATTCTCTCTTGATGTCAGATATTCTTCAATCATTTTGCCCCATTTCTCGCGTTCTTTTTTGGAAACACGAGCATATCCATAGCCAGGTACATCGACAAAACGAAGTTTGTCATCGATATTGAAAAAGTTCAATAATTGTGTTTTTCCTGGTTTTCCTGATGTACGGGCCAAGTTCTTACGATTCAGCATGGTATTAATAAAAGAAGACTTGCCGACATTTGATCGACCGGCAAGTGCAACTTCTGGGATATCATCTTGAGGATAATGGCTTTTATTGGTAGCGCTCAAGAGAATATCCGCATTATGAGTATTTACTTTCATAGAATTTCTTTCTAGGCAGTTTCTAAAATTGGTTTTTCAGTTCCGTTAACTGCTTCTTTGGTGATTCGAACCAGTTTGACATCTTCTTGACTCGGAACTTCAAACATCACATCCAACATCGTTTCTTCGATGATGGAGCGTAGTCCGCGAGCACCAGTCTTACGTTCGATGGCCTTGCTTGCAATTTCTTCAAGCGCTTCGTCATCAAATTCCAATTCAACGTCGTCAAAGGATAAGAGAGCTTGGTATTGTTTCACCAATGCATTTCTTGGTTCTTTCAAAATACGAACCAGGTCATCCACTGTCAATTGCTCTAATGCAGCAAGAACTGGAAGACGACCGATTAACTCAGGAATAATGCCGAATTTTTGGATATCTTCTGCAATGATTTCTTGCATATAAGAGCTTGATTCATCGATGGCTTTGTTATTTTGACCAAATCCGATGATCTTCTCACCTAGACGTTGCTTCACGATTTCTTCAATCCCATCAAAGGCTCCACCAACGATGAAGAGGATATTCTTGGTATCAACTTGGATCATTTCTTGTTGTGGGTGCTTGCGTCCGCCTTGAGGTGGCACGCTCGCTACAGTTCCTTCGATGATCTTCAAGAGAGCTTGTTGTACCCCTTCACCAGACACATCACGGGTGATAGAGACGTTCTCACTCTTCTTAGCAATCTTATCGATTTCATCAACGTAGATGATGCCACGCTCTGCACGTTCAATATTGAAGTCAGCTGCTTGCAAGAGCTTCAGAAGGATGTTTTCAACGTCTTCTCCGACATAACCTGCTTCTGTCAAGGCTGTCGCATCCGCAATGGCAAATGGCACGTTCAAGCTCTTAGCAAGTGTTTGAGCCAAGAAAGTTTTTCCTGAACCTGTAGGTCCCACCATCAAAATGTTTGATTTTTGGAGATCCACATCATTGTCTTCTTCACGATTTTCGTGGAAGTTAATCCGTTTGTAGTGATTATATACCGCTACTGCGAGGGCTCGTTTAGCACGATCCTGACCGATAACATAGTGGTTAAGGATATTGAGGAGTTCGATTGGTTTTGGAACCTCTGAGAGGTCTGCCAAGACTTCCTCAGCTAGTTCTTCGCGAATGATTTCTTGAGCTAACTCAACACATTCATTACAGATAAAGGCGTTGTTCCCTGCGATAATCTTCTGTACTTCGTCTTGGTTCTTACCACAAAACGAACAATAAACCATCATATCATTTGATTGATTTGTAGGCATTTTCTTCTCCCGATTCTAAAGTCTGTTTGTAATTTATTTAAATAAAGTCATATAAAAGGCGTGAATCGAATTCACAAGATTGGTAAAGGCATTTAATAAGAAGAGGGTGGCTAAGCCATAGCGCTTCTTCCGAAGAGTCTGGGAAGCACATACTAAGCAAATCACACATAGAACGGCTGTAAAAAAGCCAAAGATACTACGTTCCATGAACTAGTCTTCCTTTCTTTCAAAATGTCTAATGGTAAAGTCATAAGGGTTTTTTTCGTCTTTTTCGATCGTCCGCTCGTCTAATAACTGGAACTGATCCCAATGGAAGTCTTCTGGGAAATAGGTATCTCCATCCAATTCAGCATCAATCACAGTCTGATAGAGCTCCTCTAGATAAGACTCGAACAGGCGAATCACCTTCTCCCCACCGATAATAAAGAGCGACTGATCCTGATCCTTATACCAGTCTAAAACGTCCTCTACGGAAGTTTTTAACAAGACCCTTTCATTCTCTACATCATACTTGTCATCTCTAGAGAGAATGATATTGGTCCGATTTGGAAGGACGCGTTTGTTTAATCCTTCGTAGGTAACTCTCCCCATAAGGATCGCATGGCCCGTTGTCGTTTGTTTAAAGTGCTGCAATTCAGCTGGTAAATGCCAAGGCATGACCTGATCCTTGCCGATAACTCCATTCTTTGTCTGAGCCCAAATGCCAATTACTTTCTTACTCATTCTTACATCCTTTACACTGATACTTCTATTTTATCAAATTTTTCTTGAAAAGACAGTTTCCAACTATTGGTTCCACGATCAAAACTTTCTATTTTTTTCGTCAAAAAAACCGCGATTTCTCGCGGTTTTGATGAGACAAATCCTAGAACTTAGTCTTCTTTTTTGCGTTTAGCAAGTCCGAATAATGAGAGACCTGTCAAAGCGCTAAGAATTGCAAGACCAGTTTTTGAACTTTCCTCTGTACCAGTCTTAGGAAGAACTGCTTTTTCATCAGTTGGATTGATGAATGCAACTTCCTTAGTTTCTGGAGTTGAAGGAGTTTCTGGAGCAGGTGTTACAACTTGTTTGTAGATGTGTTGTGTATTACCATTTGCATCTACAACAGTCTTCACGAACTCATAACCAGGAATGTCTTTCTTAGGTTGTTCACCATCTTCAGTTGGGAAGCCTGGAATTTCTTTGCCATTTTCGTCAACGAATGTTGTTACTGGCAAGACAGTTGGTGTGTAAGTTGCAGAAGCTTTTGTTCCGTTCACATCTTCACGAACTACTGTCACTGCTGGTGCAGTTCCTGTAAATTCAGGTTCTGGAGTGAAGGTTACTGTTCCGTCTGCTGCTACTGTGTAAGTACCAACACCAGGAATTGTCTTCGTAGTTGAACCATCTTCAAAGGTTGCTGGAACTTCGTCATTCATTGGTACACGGCTATCACCTTCTGTGAAGCTTGGTTTACCTGTTTGAGTAGCACCCTTCTTACCAATTGATGTAACTGGTTCACCTGTTGGAGCAACTGGTGTTACTGTTGGTGTGTAAGTAGCGGTAATTGGAGTACCGTTCTTATCAACACGTTTCACTGTTACGCCTGTACCTGTTCCTGTGAATGATTTTTCTGGTACGAAGGTTACTGTTCCGTCTGGAGAAACGGTGTAAGTTCCTTCACCTGGAATAACTTTAGTAGTTGATCCATCTTCGAAGGTTGCTGGAACCTCATCATCCATTGGTACACTTGGGTTACCAGGTGTGAAGGTTGGTTTACCAGATTGTGTTTGACCTTGGATGTCTGTAGAAGTTGCTGGCTCAGCTGTTGGAGTCACAGGAGTTACAGTTGGTGTGTAGGTCGCAGAAGCTTTTGTTCCGTTCACATCTTCACGAACCACTGTCACTGCTGGTGCAGTTCCGACAAATGATTTCTCTGGTACAAATGTCACTGTTCCGTCTGGGGCTACAGTATAAGTACCAACACCTTCAACTGTCTTCGTAGTTGATCCATCGTCAAATGTTGCTGGAACTTCATCGTTCAATGGCACACGGCTGTCACCTTCTGTGAAGCTTGGTTTACCAGTTTGAGTCGCACCTTGTACATCAGTAGATACTGCTGGAGTACCAGTTGGTGTCACAGGAGTTACAGTTGGTGTGTACATTGCTTTCACAACTGTACCATTCTTATCTTGGCGTTGAACCACGATACCTGTGGCAGTTCCGACAAATGATTTCTCTGGTACGAAGGTTACTGTTCCGTCTGGAGCAACTGTGTAAGTTCCTTCACCTGGAACCACCTTAGTCGTTGAGCCATCAACGAATGTTGCAGGTACATCATCGTCCATTGGTACTGCAGGGTTTCCTTCTGTGAAGCTTGGTTTACCTGTTTGTGTAGCACCTTGGATATCAGTTGATGTAGCTGGTTCTGCTGTTGGAACTACTGGAGTGATGAATGGTGTGTAAGTTGTACGAGCAATTGTACCGTTTGCATCTTCCATCTGAACACCTACAGGAAGAACTTCACCTGAGTAAGCTTTGTTAGTTGGAGTGAAGATCACTTCACCCTTCTCTTTATCTACTGTGAAGATACCAATGATATCTCCTGCAGGTGAGAAGGCATCCAATTGATCAGTTGGGTTACCAGAATCATCATAAAGTTTCAAGGTTGAAGGGTTCATTGGTGCAATTGGATCACCTTCTGTGAAGGTTGGTTTGCCTGTTTGAACAATTCCTTGAGGTGCTTCTGATGTAGCTGGTTCTGCTGTTGGAGTAATTGGAGTTACAGTTGGTGTGTAAGTTGCAGAAGCTTTGGTTCCGTTCATATCTTCACGAACGACTGTCACTGCTGGTGCTTCACCAACAAAGCGTGGGTCTGGTGTGAAGGTTACAGTACCATCAGCTGCTACTGTGTAGATACCAACACCAAGAATTTCTTTGGTAGTTGAACCATCTTCAAAGGTTGCAGGAACTGCGTCGTTCAAAGGAACATTTTCATGACCAGCTGTGAAGGTTGGTTTTCCTGTTTGGGTTTGACCTTGCTTGTCAGTTGAAGTTGCTGGCTCAGCAGTTGGTGTTACTGGTGTTACAGTTGGTGTGTAAGTTGCAGTAACTGGAGTACCGTTCTTATCAACACGTTTCACTGTTACGCCTGTACCTGTTCCTGTGAATGATTTCTCTGGTACGAAGGTTACTGTTCCGTCTGGAGCAACTGTGTAAGTTCCTTCACCTGGAATTGTCTTCGTAGTTGAACCATCTTCAAAGGTTGCTGGCACATCATCATCCATTGGGATTGCAGGGTTACCAGGAGTGAAGGTCGGTGTACCTGTTTGTGTTTTACCTTGGATATCTGTAGATGTTGCAGGTTCAGCAGTTGGCACGACTGGAGTAATCTTAGGTGTGTAGGTTGTTTCTACAGCTGTTCCGTTAGCATCTTTAGCTTGAACCTTAACTGGAACGACTTCACCTGAGTAAGATTTATCAGTCGGTGTGAAGGTTACAACACCTGTTTCTTTATCGACTGTGAAAGTACCGATTTCTTTACCTTCTGGTGACTTGGCAACTACAGATTCTGCTGGTTGGCCATTTTCGTCAAGAAGAGTAATGGTATCCTTGTCGATTGGTGCAACTGGGTCACCTTCTGTGAAGGTTACAGTTCCAGTTTGAACCACACCTTGAGGTGCTTCTGATTCTGCTGGAGTTGCAGTTGGTGTTACTGGAGTTACAGTTGGTGTGTACTTAGCTGTAACTGGTGTACCGTTCTTATCAACACGTTTCACAGTTACGCCTGTACCTGTTCCTGTGAATGTTTTTTCTGGTACGAAAGTAACAGTTCCATCTGGAGCTACTGTGTAAGTTCCTTCACCTGGAATTGTCTTGCTTGTTGATCCATCTTCAAATGTTGCAGGTGTATCATCATCCATTGGGACATTTTCATTACCTGGTGTGAAGGTTGGTTTACCGGATTGTGTTTGACCTTGTTTGTCAGTTGTAGTTGCATCTTCAGCCGTTGGTGTTACAGGCAATACTGTTGGTGTGTATGTCGCTGAAGCTTTTGTTCCGTTCTTATCTTCGCGGACAACTGTCACGGCTGGTGCAGTTCCGACGAATGATTTTTCTGGAACGAAGGTTACTGTTCCGTCTGCTGCTACTGTGTAAGTACCAACACCTTCAACAGTCTTAGTTGTTGAACCATCGTCGAATGTTGCTGGAACATCTTCGTTGATTTCAACAGTTTTCTCAACGCCGTTAACTTCAACTGTACCACCCTTGAATTCAGGTTTACCTGTTTGTGTTGCACCTTGGATGTCTGTTGTTTCAGCTGGTGTTGCTGTTGGCGTTACTCCTACAACAGTTGGTGTGTATGTCGCTGAAGCTTTTGTTCCATTCTTATCTTCGCGGACAACTGTCACCGCTGGTGCAGTTCCTACAAAGTTTGGTTCTGGAACGAATGTTACTGTACCATCTGCTGCAACCGTAAATTTACCAACGCCTTCAACGGTCTTAGTTGTTGATCCATCGTCAAATGTTGCTGGAACATCTTCGTTGATTGGAACAGTCTTTTCAACACCGTTTACTTCAACTGTACCACCCTTGAATTCAGGTTTACCTGTTTGAGTGGCACCTTGGATATCTTTTGTTTCAGCTGGTGTTGCTGTTGGTGTTACTCCTACAACTGTTGGTGTGTACTTAGCCGTAGCAGTCTTAATGTACTCCTCTTGAACCTTACCATCTTTATTACGACCAACTGGTGCTGACAATGTAACTTCAATGCCTTTAGCTGTTCCTACAAAGCTTGGTTCTGGAGTGAAGGTTACTTCACCTGTTGAAGGATTGATCGTGTATGTTCCTTCTCCAGCTACTGTTACAGACGTCTCATCAGTAGTACGACCAGTTGCTGGGTCTACCAACTTAGCAGGATATTCTGCACTTGGAGTGACTGCAATCTTGTCACCTTTTGCGTTAGTAGCAGTTGTGTTAAAGGTTGGTGTTTCTTTTTGAGTTGCACCTTGAATATCAGTCGATGTCTTGTCAACCCCTTCGATTTCAATCGGAGTGACTGTTGGAACGTATTGACCATCCATAGTATTCAACTGACCATCAATGTTTGGTTCTTGATCTGGGAATTTTGATGACCAACCCGTATCGTAACCATTGTTATCTACACGACGGATAGAGATACCATCTGCAGTTCCTAGGAAGTTATCTTCTGGGATAAATTCAACGTCTACGTCTTTACCATTGGCAGTAATCTTGTATTTACCTTGACCTGGAACTACGTAGTAACCTTCTGCATCAAGAGTTGCACGGTTACCATCTTTGTCAACGATGTATGGTTCTACAGTTTCGTCGATGACTGCCTGAGAGTTACGTTGATACTTGTGCTCTCCACGTGCTGTAAAGGTTACAGTCGCTGTTTGTTTGGTAGCTTGAGGACCAGAAGTTTCCTTGAATTCCCCTTTTGGTGGGTGGGTGATTTGAGTCTTGAAGTCTTCTACTTCACCTGAGAAGGCCATACCCGTTGGGTTTTCAATCTCAGTAGCTTTCTTAGCAATACGGACACGAGCACCAAGCTCGTTGACGCTAGGATCGATGTAAGTCTTGCTGTTTGCAAAGGTCAACTCGACTGTACCATCTTGGGTCACTGTTGCAAGATTAGAGCGTTCATCTTCATCAAAGGTACCGTTTTGGTTAAAGTCTACCCAACCATAGATATAAGCTTCTGAAGCTCCATCCAAATGGGCTTGAACTGACATTTTGTAGTTACCTGGGCGTGTACGATCCATCTTGATCATCTCATTGGTTGTCCCTTTGAGTTCATCTGGAAGTAATTGGTCAATTCCTTCATCGGCCGTAGTTGCCTTATCATCACCGAACCAGTCAAGAGTCGTGTTTTCATCCATATCAGGACTCACGTTACCAAGATACGGTTGATTTACTTTAGCTCCAGTAACACCGTCTACGGTTGCAATGGTATGAACTGCCTTACCATATGACTCAGGAGCATCCCCTTCATCAAGTGGGAAGAATCCTAGCATAGCAGACTGTTTACCAGCCGAAGCGATGTAAAGTCCAACTTCAGAGGCACCACGTGTCATCACGAGTGGAACAGTATAATTACCTGCAGAAATGTTTGGTCCAAAGACGCCAGTCCCAAGACCACCAGTTACTTGGTCAGGATTTCCGAAATATTTCCAAGCTACTGGTTTCTTATCTGGTCCAACTTGATCAGAATTACGAAGTTGTCTTAGGTTAATGTTATTATATTTAGGTTTAGGCCCCAAAAGGTTATCTGTATCTTGCGGAACGTAAGTTTCAGAGGTGGATGGTCTGGTAAATTTCTTCCATTCCCCAATGTGCTGCCAACCTTGTCCGTTGGTAGTGAACATAACAAATTCACCAGGGTTGGCAGACTCGCCATCAGCCATGACAACAGCTGGCTTAACTGTCTTGCCACGGAAGGTTGCAGAGATTTCAAACTGAACTCCAATATTCCCACCATTCATAGCTGAACTCATGGTAGTCTTCTTGGTTTTCGTATCAACGTTTTCAAGTCTAATTTCAGTCCAATTATTTTGAGCATCAGCGACAACGTCGGCTTCTTCGCCATCATTAAAAGCTTTTTTAGCCCCTGTTGAAGTAACACCCTTTACATAGCCATTTTTTGCATTTGGATCATAGGTTGCTTTTTCAGCTTCTGTAGCCCCTTGGTCTTCCGTACGCTTTTTATAGATTTCAGTCGCTTGGAAAGGTTTCAAGGATTTGACTTTTACAGTGACTACATAGCCAGGCATGATTTCCTTGGTATAGGTAGCGCCAACTTGAAGAGCTAATTTTTCTTCTAAATCTTTATCAGGAAATTGGTCATTTTTAGGAACGAGGACTGTTTTTGCCCCTGTCCAGTTGGCTACATCTCCAAAGTCCAACCAAGTAATCTGGCTAGTCATAGATTTGGCATCAAGATCTGTTGTAAAGCCTGGTTTTTCAACCTTTGGAGTTGAAGTTGCGTCCTCAACGTCATCCCCAATCAAGCTTGGATCATTTGCGTCACCGAGAGCACGACGAGTACGGCGTTTGCCAGAAGTTTCTGCTGTTACAGCAGGAGTTTCAGTAGCTGGAGCTGCGACACCTGCAGCCACTTCTTCTTTCTTATCTGTTGCAGTTGCTTCTGTTCCCTTGTTGTTAGGGTTTGTTGAAGCTTCTGTTGCCACAGGACTTGCTACAGCTGCTTTATCTTCAGTAGCCACAGTTTTTGGTTCAGTAGTTGTTGCTGGTGTTGCACCTGCAGCAGTTACTGGTGCTTCAGCATTATAAGTTGTTGCTGAAGTTGAAGCTTCACTTGTTGTAGTGGGTGCTTCAGTTGTCGTAGAAGCAGCAGCTTCTGTTGTTGTAGCAGGTTGAGCCCCTTCTTCTGTTGCCTTTGCAACAGTTGTTGGGTTCTCTGCGTTTTCTTCGGCTGCTACGCTAGACGCTGTACCAACCATAACGAGTGTTCCTAAAAGGACAGAGCAAACTCCGACATTCAATTTACGAATCGAAAATCTGCTAATGCGATCATTAAATAAATCTTTACCCATATTTTCCTCCATAATTTTTAACAATTAATAAGCTAATTTATTGGCCTATATTTTAAACCTTATATATTCTATCAGATTAATTTAAAATATCAAAGCGAAATGACTCAAAAAACTAATCATTTTTTAAATTTTTGATGATATTACTAACCGGTAGATTTAAAAAATAGGAAGTAGAATTCATTTTTATGAAAAAATCATAACTTTCTTCCTATATACATTGTGTTTGTAAGTTGCATTTCTAAATTGCCAAATCAAACTTCAATTGAGGTTTGACTGGATCATAATCTTCCAAAACAAAGTCCTCGGCTTTAATCTCAAAGAAATTGGTGCCATCTGGTACGTTCAATACCAAACGAGGCTGGCAATCAGATGGCTCGCGCCGAAGTAATTCTTCTGCCTGTTCGAATTGGTTATCATAGATGTGGAGGTTGTTAATAAAGTAAAAGAACTTGCCAACCTTCCAGCCAAAGTGCTTGGCAATCATCATTTGAAGCGCTACATACTGCATGGCATTGATATGGTGTGCTACCAACATGTCATTCGAACGTTGGGTCAAGGTCGCATCCAGATAGATTTCTCCATCTATACGGCGCACATCAAACATGGTTTGAAAAGCACAAGGTAAGAGTCCTGCGCTCTCCTCAAAGGCTTGGTAGTCCCATAGAGAAATGATATTGCGACGATTCCAGGGATTGGCTTCCAGCTGTTTGAGAATCTTGTTGATGATGTCGTGCTTTTTAACGACAGCACCATAGCGCTCTCCAATTGTTCCTGTATCTCCTACTTCCCAGTCATTCCAGTAATGAACTTGGTACTTGTCATTTAGGAGTTCCAGACTATTGGACTGGTCCTGGTAGATCCAGAGCATTTCCTTGATGGCTGACTTGATGGCGATAGGACGAAGGGTCGTAATAGGGAACTCGCCCTTGGCAAGATCAAACTCCATAAAAGCACCTGTGATGTACTTGGAATTGGCAGTTGTGCCATCCTTATACTTGGGTCGAGCTTGCTCAGACCAGACGCCTTCTTCCATAATTTTTCGAATATTTTCTTTAAAAAGGATATCTGCTTTTGTCATTCAATCTCCTTAAATACTGTAATACCTACATTATAACACAGGATATAAGAAAAGAGATCCAAATGATACGATTTGGATCTCTTTCAAATAAATTCTATTGTAGGACAAGTGATGCAGCTCCAATAACTCCTGCATCATTTCCAAGATTAGCAAGCACCAATTGGGTTGACGTACGGACTTGTGGGAAGGTATTTTCATCAAAAACCTTTTGAACCCCATCCAAGAGGAATTGGCCTGCTGCTGATACACCACCACCGATGACAATGTTCGCAGGGTTCAAGACACTAGCGATGTTGGCACAAGCAATACCAAGGTATTGAGAGAAATGACGGTAGACAATCAAAGCCAACTCATCTCCATCTTTAGCAAGATCAAAGACTGTCTTAGCTGTAACTTCTTCGCCATCATCAATAAGACGTTTCAAGGTCGCATCTCCTGCGTATTCATCAGCATAACGGCGGGTCAAATTGACAATACCAGTCGCTGAAGCTACTGTTTCCAAGCAACCTTTCTTACCACAGGTACAATCAAATGGACGATCGAAATCAACTGTGATATGGCCAAGTTCACCAGCAACACCACCAGCACCGTGCAAGAGTTTTCCTTCTGCTACGATACCGCCGCCAACACCAGTTCCAAGTGTCATGAAAACGACATCTGGTTGGTTTTCACCAGCCCCTTTCCAACGTTCACCAAGGGCAGCAACGTTGGCATCATTATCGATGAAGAAAGGAATTCCCAAGGCAGACTCGATATCTTTCTTGATAGGCTGTACAGTTTTCCAGTTGAGGTTATAAGCACCAACGACAGTTCCTTCGAAGCGATCCACTGCACCAGGAGATCCCATACCGATTCCAATAAAATCTTCTGCGGATAAGTTCAACAATTCCAAGCGGTGTTTGATGGAAGCGATGATATCAGGAACGATATGGCTTCCTTCGTCAAGAATGTTGGTCTTGATAGACCACTTCTCTTGAATCTCTCCTTCTTGCGTCAAAATTGCAAATTTGACAGATGTTCCACCTAAGTCAATACCAATAATTTTTTTGGACATTTTACACTCCTTTGTTCCTATTCTCTTGACACTAGTATACCAAAATGTGAAAAGGGTTTCAATTGTTTTTCAAGAATTCTCTCAATTTCATTTACAAAAAAGAACCTGTCTGCAAAAACACAGACAGGAGTTCTTTACTCCTCGTTATGAAGTTTTAAAAAGAGCCTCAAAGATTGGACCCCAATCACGAAGAAGAACAAGCCCAAAATATGTAACAAGAAGATACTGATGGACAAAGGACTGACAATGAGAAATAAACCTATAAACAGCTCAATCAGTCCCCAAAAAGTGAACTTCTTGGATAATTCTTCTGATCGTTTGGATAGGTAATGGGCCTTTTTTAAACTCAAGGCAGACTTATACAAGAGCCAAATACCAAGTGTGATCGGAAAAACAATTGGCAAGGTCTTGTAGCCATATAGCAAGAGATAGACTGCAAAGACCAGCGAGACCGCACTCTGGAATAAATAAGGATCTGACAAGGTTGCTTGAGTCCTGAGACGATAGTAACGCGACAAACGCGATACTGAAATCAAGAAAAATCCCAGAGAAATCAACCAACTAAAGGTGGCAATTTTTTCGATTGGATTTACAAAAAGAACAAAGCCAATGCCACAGAATAAAAATGATGACAGCAAAAGACTGTATTTACTAATATGGTGCATTCTTTCTCCTTTAGTTTTCTGCCAACTCACTCAAGTACTCATACCGTTCGTACTTGGCTAAGAGCCGCTCGTTTTCTTCATCCATCTGACGCTGTAGACTGGCCAACTTCCCGAAATCAGAACCATTCTCATTCATCTCAGCCTCGATGGTTGCAATCTTGTTTTCAATCTCTTCAATCTCACTCTCGATGGTCGCCCACTCCTGCTTTTCCTGGTAGCTCATCCGTTTCTTTTCTTCTCGGACTTTGACTGCCTTTTCTTTTTCAGGCCTGCTACTTTCAGCAACCATTTCTAGCTCAAACTTTTTCTCATCTAGGTAATCCGTATAATTTCCAAAGAACTCACGAATGCCACCATTTTCAAAAGCTAAAATCTTAGAAGCAACCTTGTCTAGGAAATAACGGTCATGACTAACCGTGATGACCGGACCACCGAATCCTTGCAGGAAGTTCTCTAACACTGTCAAGGTCGCGATATCTAAATCATTGGTCGGCTCATCCAAGAGCAAGACATTTGGTTTTTCAATGAGGAGCTTCAAGAGATACAAGCGTTTCTTCTCACCACCAGATAGTTTTTCAATCAAGGTGCCGTGGGTCGAACGAGGGAAGAGAAATTGCTCTAGCAATTCAGCTATTGAAGTAGATCCTGCGCTAGTCTTGACTTCTTCAGCTACTTCTTGCAGGAAGTTGATCATCCGCTTGCTTTCATCCAAGCCTTCGATCTGCTGGGAGAAGTAGGCAATCCGTACCGTTTCTCCGATAATGACCTTCCCAGCAGTCGGTTGAAGTTTTCCAGCAATGAGGTTGAGCAAGGTTGACTTCCCAACTCCATTATCTCCTACAATACCAATCCGATCCTTGTTTTGAACCAAAAGATTAAACTGCTGCAGAATCGGACCTTGATCATAGGCGAAATCGACATCTTGAAATTCAATGACTTTCTTACCAATTCGACTGGTTTCAAAGGACATTTCCAGATCAGTTTCCGTCGTCTGATGAGATAGGTCCTTTTTGAGATCATGGAAACGATTGATCCGCGCCTGTTGCTTGGTAGCACGCGCCTGCGGTTGGCGACGCATCCAGGTCAATTCTTGCTTATAGAGTTGTTGCTTCTTGTGAAGAAGAGCCGCATCCCGTTCGTCCTGCTCAGCTTTTAAGCGGACATAATCCTGGTAATTTCCTTGGTATTCGATTAGACCGCCACGGTCCAATTCAAAAATACGAGTCGAAATATTGTCCAAGAAATAACGGTCATGGGTGATGAAAAGAACGGTTTTCTTAGAGTTCTTAAGGAAATTGGTCAACCATTCGATGGTATCAATATCCAGATGGTTGGTCGGCTCATCTAACAGCAGCAAATCATGGTCTCCCAAGAGAACCTGTGCTAGCTGAACACGGCGACGCAGGCCACCAGACAAGCTACCAACCTTAGCAGACAAATCCTGAATCCCCAGCTTGGTCAGGACTGTTTTGACCTGACTTTCGATTTCCCAAGCATTGAGAGAATCCATCTCCGCCATGACTTTTTCCAGTTTCGCTTGCTGACTCTCATCGTACCGGCTCGTCAACAATTCATACTGACGAATCAATTGAAGTTCCTTCACATCTTCTGACAAAACAGTATCAAGGACCGTCTTGCTATCATCAAATTGAGGTTCTTGGGTCAGATAACCAATCTTATAATCATTCTTTGCAGAAAAAGGGGAACGATCTCCGTCATAGCCTGCACGACCCGACAAAACATCTAAGAGAGTCGTTTTCCCTGTCCCATTGACCCCGATTAGTCCAATTCGATCCAGCTCATGAATGATAAAAGAAATATCTTTAAAGACCGTCTTATCCCCGACGGACTTGGTCAGTTTTTCAACAATAAAATCGCTCATGCTTCCCCCTTCTTGGCTTCAAGATAGCTTCTCAAAAAATCTCCAATCGCTTGTTTGTCATTCTCTAATTCGCCATCTACAATGGCCCATTCGATGGCAGAAAGTACTTGTCCTAGACTTGGACCTGGTTTTAAGCTGTATTCCTTCATCAACATCCCACCGTTGACCACGATTTCGTGCTTATCATGGATCGCTAGAGAATCATACAATTCTTCGATGACTTGGAAATCTACGGGCAAGCCATGAGCCTGACGTAGTTCTTCAGCTGACAAGAGAAGGCTACGGTCATAGCGATAGACATCCCGACGATTTAAACTAGCCTTTTCACGCAAACGGTAGATTTCAACCAACTGCTCCACCTTCTTAGCGAAGTCACGAGAGGTTTTCCATTTCTTGAAAAAAGCAGAGACCTTATTCTCATCTAGGGTCAAGAGTAAGGCAGCCCAAGCTTGCTCGGAACTCGTAAAGGTATAGTCCATGGACAGCTGGAACAGTTTCTCTAGTGACGATTGGCTATTTTGTAAGAGAGGGAGATACTGATAGCTTCGGCTAGCAATCACACCTTCTAAGCCCTTGCGCCAAAAAGGAGCTAAGAGGAGCTTGTCCAACTCAATAAAGACTCGTTCGACAGAAATTTTCTCCAGCAAGGGAGCGTAATCTGTCATAGCCTTAAAGGTTGCTTCTTCTAGATCAAATCCAAGACTGGCCTGAAAGCGAAAACCACGCATGATCCGAAGGGCATCTTCGTTGAAGCGTTCTGTCGCTACACCAACAGCTCTTAAGATGCGATTTTCCAAATCTTCAAGTCCATCGAAGAGGTCAATAATTTCCCCTTCTTCACTCAAGGCAAAGGCATTGACGGTGAAATCGCGGCGCTTGAGATCTTCTTCTAAGGAACGGACAAAATTAACCGCACTGGGTCTTCGAAAGTCGACGTAGACATCCTCTGTCCGAAAGGTGGTAATTTCATATTCTTGATGATTTTCAAGAACCAGGACCGTCCCGTGTTCAATCCCGACATCAATGGTCCGCTCGAAAATAGCCTTGGTTTCTTCTGGGTAAGAGGAGGAAGCGATGTCTACATCGTGGATGGGACGACCTAAAATGGCATCCCGTACAGACCCTCCCACGAAATAAGCCTCATATCCAGCTTTTCGAATCTTTTCTAATATTGGCAAAGCCTCCTGAAATTCAGAAGGCAGTTTTTTTAATCTCATAATAGATGTTCTAAACCATAGACAAGCTCATGACGCTTGACTACTTCTTTTACTCCTAGATTGACCCCTGTCATGAAGGACACCCGATCGTAGGAATCGTGGCGTAAGGTCAATCCTTCTCCTTGACTACCGAAAATCACTTCTTGATGGGCTACCAGACCAGGCAAGCGAACCGAATGGATGTGCATGCCTTGGTAGTTGGCACCGCGAGCACCTGTAAGACTCTCTTCTTCATCTGGTGCTCCCTGCTCTTGTGGTTGACGGACCTGACTGATCAGCTCAGCTGTCTTCACAGCGGTCCCACTCGGTGCATCCTTCTTCTTATCATGATGCAACTCGATAATCTCTACATTCGGGAAATACTTAGCTGCCTGCGCTGCAAATTGCATGAGCAAGACGGCTCCTATAGCAAAGTTTGGCGCGATGAGGCCTCCAAGATTCTTCTCACGAGACAATTCAATCAAGTCAGTGATTTCTTCTGTTGTAAATCCAGTTGTCCCAACCACAGGCGCAAGTCCATGCTCCAAAGCAAAGCGGGTATGTTCATACGCCACTTTAGGGATGGTGAAGTCAATCCACACATCCGCATCCAGCGACAAAACCCCTTCTTTGTCATGAAAGACCGGAACACCCGCCAGCTCGTTTTCAGACGCATGGGGATCAATCAAGCCAACTAGTTCAAGCTCGGGGTCTTCTAACACCATGTGATAAGCCGCTTGGCCCATCTTTCCTTTAAAACCTACAATCACTACTTTAATTGGCATGTTTTCTCCTTATACTTTCGGTACAAAACTGATAGCAACACTGTGATTTCCTAAGTGCGTACCAATGACACTGCCAAAGGTCGCAAATGGAATCTCACCAGCAAAACCGTCTTGATGAAGAATATCGCGAAGCGTTTCTGCTTTATCCAGTGCATTCCCATGGATGATAATGATCTGATAGTCTTTATCTGCAGTTCCTTCTTTGACAATCTCAGCCAAGCGTTTGATGGCTTTTTTCTCAGTCCGGACTTTCTCGTATACCTCAATCATGCCTTCCTCGTTAAAATAGAGGATAGGCTTGATGCTGAGGAGATTCCCTAGAATCGCCGCTCCATTGGAGAGACGCCCCCCTTTGACCAAGTGATTGAGATCATCAACCATGATGTAAGCAGAAGTCCCATCGATTTGTGTCTGGATGTTGGCTAGAATTTCATCAAAAGAACGACCTTCATCAGCCCATTTAACGGTTTCTTCAGCCATCCACCCAAGAGGGGCGCTGGTAATCTTAGAATCTGGAAAAGCTATCGTAAGATTTGGGAATTCGTCTTTCATATACTGGATATTCTGATAGAAACCAGAAATACCAGAAGAAAGGAAAATCCCTAAAACATGAGTATAGCCTTTAGCCTCTAGTTGCGGTAAGAGTTCTTCTAATTCCGCGATACTAGGTTGGCTCGTTTTCGGAAGTTCAGACGATGCTACCATCTTTTGATAGAACTCTTCTGCCGTTAGGTTTTTACCTTCTACGTAAGATACTCCATCAATGACAACTGGAATATCTAGGACAAATAAATTATCGTGTCCTCTTGATTCATCTGATAGATAGGCAGAAGAATCTGTGATGACTGCTAATTTCATGCATTAAAACTCCAAATTAATCCCTGGTAAATCAAGGGCGATTTCAGTTACCTCATAGGTCAAACGATTCAGCATATTCAAGCAAGGACGAGCTAGTTCTTCCACTTCTTCTTTGCTGAATTCGCTTGGCTCGCTGACCAAACGATTGTTAATATGGTTGATTTGGGTAATGGTCCCGCTGATGACAAAGCCATCAAAGACAATCATATAGGTCAAAATAACGATTAAAGAGGTTGTCTTTAACTCTGTATCGCGTTGAATCAATTGAAAGTTGACGTCTACTTTTGTCTCGGGAGTTCCATTTTCTTTTTCCCATTCAAAGTTGCGAGCATCATAATGATACTGGCTGACGAATTCTTTTTCACGTTGGATATCCATACTTGTTCTCCTAAAAATAAGCGTTATGAAAATTATACCATAAATTAAAACAAGATTCTATTGCAGAACCATGTCTTTTCACACAGT
This sequence comes from Streptococcaceae bacterium, assembly GCA_902363395.1. Lineage (GTDB taxonomy): Bacteria > Bacillota > Bacilli > Lactobacillales > Streptococcaceae > Streptococcus. Next base: position 967,773 of record CABIZZ010000001.1, on the reverse strand, counting down.
TTTCTCTCAGAGAGAGAAGAAAAAAGGCTGGGAAAATCCCAACCTTTTAGGTATGATTAGTTTTTAGGTTTGCGAAGCAATCCAAACAAGATACCACTTACGACTGCACCGATCAATACGAACAAGATGTAAAGAAGTGGATTTGAAGTAAGGGCGATAACGAAGATTCCTCCGTGAGGAGCCATAAGTTTCAAGCCTGCAAGACCAACAAGGGCACCTGTCAATGCTGAACCTGCGATGAAGCTTGGAATAGCACGAGCTGGGTCAGCTGCACCGAATGGAATGGCACCTTCTGTGATGAAGGAAAGACCCATAACGATGTTTGTCAAACCTGAATCGCGTTCTTCTTGTGTGAATTTATCTTTAAACAATACAGTTGCTACGAATACTGCCAATGGAGGAACCATACCAGCTGCCATAACGGCTGCCATAACAATAGAACCACCTGAAGCAACAGATTCAGCAAGTGTACCTGTAGCGAAGACATAAGCGGCTTTGTTAACTGGTCCACCCATATCGACAGCCATCATACCGCCAACGAGAAGTCCAAGAAGGACAGCTGAGCTACCTGACAAGCTTGAAAGGAAGTCGTTAAGACCAGTATTGATAGCAGCCATTGGAATATTGATGAGGAACATCAAGAATCCTGTCAAACCAACACCAAGTAATGGCAAGAGAAGGATTGAACGGATACCATCAAGAGATCGTGGAAGACCTGCAAGAGCTTTACGAAGAACAAGAATCACTCCACCTGCAAGGAAACCACCAACTAAGGCACCAAGGAAACCAGATGATACTGCTCCAGGCAACTCACCTTTAGCAGCGCCGTAGGCAATATTACCAAATGCTGATCCTGAGCTAGCAATAGATCCAGCGATAAACCCTGCTACAAAACCAGGTTTTTCAGCGATTGAGAATCCGATGTAACCTGCAAGTACAGGAAGCATAAAGCCAAAGGCTGCACCACCGATTGTTTTGAATTGAGCTGCTAATTCATGGTATGAACCAAGTTGAGACAATTGATCTTGAGGCACTCCAAGAATTTGGTCGATCAAGAAGGCAAGGGCAATCAAGATACCACCACCGATAACGAATGGAAGCATTTGAGAAACCCCACTCATCAAGTGTTTGTAGAAGGCTCCACCCAAGCTTAATTTTTCTTGGCTAGCGCTAGCTTGTGCAGCATTTTCAGCGTGGAAGACATCTGCTTTGCCATCCAAGATGGTTTGAATCAATTCTTCTGTTTGACGGATACCAGCTGCGACTGGTTTAGAGATCAATTTTTTTCCATCGAAACGAGCGGTTTCAACTGCTTTATCCGCTGCAATGATGACCCCTTCAGCTTTTGCGATTTCTTCAGCTGTCAAGCGGTTGCCGACACCGGATGCACCGTTGGTTTCAACACGGACCGTAACACCCATTTCTTCCCCTTTTTTGATGAGGGCTTCTTCTGCCATGTAAGTGTGGGCGATACCTGTTGTACATGCTGTAACAGCAACGATGAGCGGTTTGTCAGATGATGCTGCTTTTTTGACTGCTTCTGCTTTTTTTGCTTCTTCAGCTGCAGCTTCTTGCTCTTCTGCATCAAAGGCTGCGATCACTTGATCAGGAGTGCTTGCTCGGCGAAGTTTGTCCGCAAATCCTGGTTTCATCAAGTACTTAGACAATTCAGCAAGGGCTGCCAAGTGAGTGTCGTTTGCTCCTTCTGGAGCTGCGATCATGAAGAACAAGTCTGTTGGTTGACCATCAAGCGAAGCATAGTCCACACCCTTGTTTGATTTTGCAAACAAGACTGTTGCTTTTTTGACTGCTTCATTTTTGCTGTGGGGCATAGCAATTCCATCACCCAAACCAGTTGAAGTTTGTGCTTCGCGGTTCATGATTCCAGTTTTAAATGTTTCAAAATCTGTTACCACACCATTGTCAACGAGCGATTGGACCATCTCATTGATCACGCCCTCTTTATCTGTCGCCTGAAGGTCAAACAACATCACGTTTTTATTTAAAACGTCTTGAATTTTCATAGTTTTTCTACCTCTACTTTTTCATAAGTTTCTTTGATATAGTCAGCTGTCGCCAAATCATCTGAGAAGGTGGTTGCTGTGCCACAAGCCACGCCCCATTTGAAGGCTTCGATGACATCTCCCGTCGTTGAGAGCTTCCCAGTGAAACCTGCCACCATGGAATCCCCAGCCCCGACAGAGTTCTTCACTTGACCCTTGATTGGTTTTGCGAAATAAGTGCCACTTGGACTGACAAGGAGAGCACCATCACCCGCCATGGAAATAATGACATTTTGTGCTCCTTTGGCCAAGATTTCTTTGGCGTAGCGTTCAATTTCTGGCAATTCCGTCAAGGTAACTCCAAAAATAGCTCCCAACTCATGGTTGTTTGGTTTGACCAATTGGGGATTGAACTCCAAGGAATCAATCAAGGTTTGCCCTTCAAAGTCACAAACCACTTGAGCACCTGTCGCACGTGTTGCTGCGATCAATTGTTTGTAAACGGCATTTCCAAGTGAAGATGGAGCAGATCCTGCAAAGACTACCACATCATCCGCTGTTAAACTTGATAAGATGTTGAGCAATTCTTGCAACTGCGCTTCCGTCACTTCTGGGCCATTCCCATTGATCTCTGTTTCCTCATCGGCTTTGATCTTGACATTGATCCGGGTATCTTGGTCCACTGTCACAAAGCTGGTGGAAATGGCTTCGCTAATTAGTACGTCTTCGATAAAGCGTCCAGTGAAACCACCGATAAATCCAGTCGCTGTGTTCTCGATATCGAGTCGTTTTAAGACACGACTGACATTGATTCCTTTACCACCGGCGAATTTATCTTCCGAAGCCATCCGATTGACCGCCCCTGTCTCTACATGATTGAGACGAACGATGTAATCAATCGCTGGATTTAATGTAACTGTATAAATCAAACCTCAATAACCTCCGTTTTTTCTTTTAATTTAGAAAGGATTTCCGTATCTGAAGCATTGGTAATGATGGTTGCTCTCTTCACCGGAGCTACCTTAACAAAAGATGTCCGCCCAAGTTTTGACGAGTCTAGAAGAATGTAAGTATTCTTTGCATTCTCTAAAATGGCCCGTTTGACGGCCCCTTCTTCAAGATCCGGTGTGCTGTACGACTCCAGATCGACGCTATTCATCCCAATAAAAGCTCGATCGAAACTTAACTGACCGATTTGATTCAAGGCCATCCCTCCGATGCTAGCGTCAGTCGACGTTTTGACCATCCCGCCGATGATAACCGTCGGAATGTCTCTCTCTACTAAACTCGCTGCATGGTGAATGGAATTGGTTACAACTGTAACAGTTGGATTGGCTAATTCATGGACTAACAATTCATTGGTAGTTCCCGCATCGATAAAGACAACTTCAAAATCTTTGATCAATTCTGCTGCTTTTTTTGCAATTGCAGATTTTTCTTGCACGTTTTTGATTGCTTTATCTTTATTGCTTTCTTCTTCCTGCAAGGAATGGAGACTTTCAGCCCCACCGTGAATCCGTCGTAGTTTATTCTCAGCTTCTAGTTCATCTAAATCGCGTCTAACCGTTGATTCTGAAGAGTTTAACTCTTGAACCAAATCCTCAATAGAGACGATTCGCTCTTTGATAACCTTTTCTAAAATGATGTGTTTTCGTTCAGATTTTAACATATAACCTCCTTTCGGAAACGATTACAAGGACTATTATACTCTCTTATCTTTCAAAGTCAAGCACTAAATATCATTTTCTTTCATTTTCTATCAATTTCTTTAAAATCGTCCATTATTCTTTCTTTTCATTTCGCTACTTAAGGCTTGAACTAATCCTTAAAACTCTTATCTACAAATTTCTGACAGAACAAAAAAGAGGCTGGGACAAAAGTCCTAGCCTCTCAATTGTCTTTGGATTATTGAACAAGACGCAGTGGTTGAGTAGGCTCTACTTCACTGATTTCATCAGCTTTTACAGCCCTACTCAACTGTGCGGAGGTGGGACGACGAAATCGAATTCTTACGAATTACCGATTTCTGTCCCACTCTCACTTTAACAACTAGTCATCTTTTTTAAACCCAAGCCCTCGGAACCATTTGGATAATCCCTTTTTACTTTTGTGTTCGTCTTTTCCAGTAGCTTTCTCAAGGTTAGCTTCGTCTTGTAAATGATCTTCTGATTGAGTAGAAGCAAGTAACGAAACTTGGGCCTGATTAGTAACTTCTTCCTCTCCTGCTACTGCAGATTTATTTTCATCCTCATTTGACTGAATTTTCTCAATCCGACTCCTAAACTCACTAGCTTCTTTTTGATAAGCCATAAAACTTGCAAAGGCTGTTTCAAATTCTACTTTTTTCTCTTCGAGTTCCGCTTTTGCGGAAGCCACCAAGGCCTGGGCATCAACTAGCAGTTCAGATGAATTGGTAAACAGTTTTAGGTGACCTTTGGCTTGCGTTAATTGTTTTTGAGCGATTTGAAGTTGGGTATGCGCTCCTTCAAGCTTAGATGCAGTCTCTTTCGCTGCATTCTGTAACGCTTCTAATTGCTTTTTATCTTCTTCTAATGCTAGAGTGACATTTTTCAAGGCTTCTTCTTTCGGGCTAATACTACCTTGTATCCGAGCTCGTGATACTGCCAGTGAGTTCTCCGCTTCCTTGACTTCTATCGTCGCAGCCTGCCATTTCTTAATCGCTGAAGCTAGGTTACGTTGTGCACGCGCCAATAGTTGCTCATGACTTGCAAGAGAATTCTTGACATCGAATAAATGCCCAGAAAGGATATTGATGCGGGATTCTTGATTAATCTTTTCGACCTTTAGGCTCTCCAATGTATTTTTTACAGCCTTCACATCTGCTTTTGTCGTCCTTGCATTGGCAACTTTTCTCATCCACTTGGTCAGTTCTTCACTGGTATAAAGCGGACTACCTTCTTCAAAGAAAGCTGCTTGAGATACTTCTAAATCTGGATCATAGGCTACTGAAATGGCCTTGTATTGATTCCCCATCATGTGGACATAGTGGCCAACCTTAGCAAATAGCTCCGGTCCCACTTTTCTGAAGATCTGACTAGGATTTAGCTGACTTTCAGCCGTCGGTAAATTGAATTGCTTGGCTAATTGACGATAGTGGTCTTTTTCACTATACCAGAAGGCAATCGCTTCTCTAGGTCGATAGCCCCAAGCAACATTCTCATTCTCTTGGTAACTGGACAAGGCTTGTCGATGATTTACATAACACTCTGTTTGAAGTTGACTAGCAGGTAGTTGATAAGGAGCCACCAAGAGCTCCTCTAAACCAGCCTGGCGACGGTACTGATTAATCGTATCTACGATTTCTAACGCTTTTAAGACATTATCTAATCTAGCGACCTTTCCACCTGCCAGCTGCTCCTCTTCACTCCTACGGCGATAAAGAGACAAGGCTTCGACAGCGCCTTGGTCACCCGACTTGATCCACTCTTGAAGCAAACCCTCATAGCTTTCCTGTTGAAGATTGATGGGACTTAGCATTGCCGCTTCACGGACCTGTTCTAACTCCACTTCTTTTAGGGAAATTTGATGGGCTAGTCGCTCAATTTTCTCCTGTGCGCCAGCAATCTCACTGGAAACCTGCTTTAAGACCTGGGGCACATTGGCATGAGTTTCTGTTAGATTAACCACTAATGCTTGAGCTATTTTTAATTCGTTTTGCGCCTGCTCCTCTTTTTGCTGTGCGTTGGCTAATACTGTCTCATCGTTCTGGATGGGTTGTTTGGCTTTTCTCAATTCATTACCTGCAATATCTACAAGTAATTGTTGGGCAGCGATTTTATTCTCTTGATTCTTGATGGCAGAACGGACTTGGCGATCGGCTTCTGTTGCTTGGCGTACCTTGTCTTCTTCTAAAGTAACAACTGCTTTAGCAACTGCAACTTCATTTTCAGTTTTGCCAATGGAGCTTTGATTGGAGTCTTGAATCCTTTTTTCAGTATTCTGTAAGTTCGCTTCAGCAGCTTCAAGACCAGACTTGGCTACATTGTATTCAGATTGAGCCTGATTCAAGAGCAAACGTTGGTCTTCTACTCTTTTTTCAGCTTTTGCTAACTGTTCATTTAAGATATCCATATCCATAAAACTTGAATCCATTCCAGTCATATCCGTCGACTGCTGATCCCCAGCATCCTTCTGAGTGATCTCCTCCGCTTGCGCCTTATGTCCAGCCAAACCTGAAAAGAGGGTTGTCGCAGCGACACCCGTTGTAAAGACTGATTTTCCTATTCTTTTGCCCATTGCAATTCCCACCAAAACTTTATCATTTCTCTTCTCTCTTCATAAGAATACCACATTTTGTTACTAATAACTAGTAGGATGGGAAAGATTTTTTTAAATTTTAGGGCAAAAGAAAAACAGCAAAGGCTGTTAGTCTTCCTGTTTAATTTGCTCCAACATCTTCTCTTCTTCTGCTGTCAATTCATAGTTTTCTAGCAGATCAGGGCGACGCTCCAAGGTCTTTTTCAAACTCTGATAGAGACGCCATTGACGGATCTTTTCATGGTGGCCACTCATGAGGACATCTGGAACCGTCATTCCTCTGTATTCATAAGGCCGTGTGTATTGAGGATATTCCAGAAGACCAGACGAGAAACTATCATCCTGGTGGCTGGACTCTTTTCCAATCACTTCTGGAATCAAGCGGACTGTCGCATCAATCATGGTCATAGCAGCAAGTTCCCCACCTGTCAGGACATAATCCCCCAGCGAAATCTCATCTGTTACCAAGGTCTTGATCCGCTCGTCGTAGCCTTCATAGTGGCCACAGATAAAGATCAATTCTTCTTCCTGAGCTAACTCTTCTGCATAGGCTTGGTCAAAGGTCCGACCAGCAGGGTCCAGTAAGATCACGCGCGGGTTCTTTTTCTCAATGGCATCATAGGCATCAAAAATCGGCTGCGCTCGTAGAAGCATCCCTTGTCCGCCACCATAGGGCTCATCATCCACATGGCGCGCCTTTTCAGCATTTTCACGGAAATTATGGTAGTTAATCTCGAGGAGTCCCTTTTCACGCGCCTTGCCGACGATCGAGTGCTCCAAAGGCGAAAACATCTCTGGAAAGAGGGTTAAAATATCAATCTTCATCGTCTAACCCTTCTAAGATGTCCACATCGACCCGATTACCCGGGATATCGATATTGAGCACCACTGGTGGGATATAAGGCAAGAGAAGGTCACGTTTACCTTTGCGTTTAACGACCCAGACGTCATTGGCACCTGGTTGCAGGATTTCCTTGATTTGACCGATTAGTTGGTCATTTTCGTAAACATCAAGGCCGATGATCTCATGGTAATAGAATTCGCCCTCATCTAAATCCGTCAAGTCTTCTTCCGCAACCTTAAGGCTAAAGCCCTTGAACTTTTCAATAGCATTGATATGGTACATATCCTTAAACTTGATGATATCGAAGTTCTTGTGCTTACGGTGGCTAGCAATGGTCACTGTTTGGACAAACTGATCCTTCTCATCAAAGAGGGCCAATTCAGCTCCTTTTTTAAAGCGTTCTTCTGCAAAGTCTGTCACAGACAAGACCCGCATCTCTCCTTGTAAGCCTTGGGTATTGACAATTTTCCCAACGTTAAAATAATTCATGATTTCTCCACTGTAGTTTATTCACTCTATTTTATCACGTTCAAGGGATTTTCTCAAATGGACTTATCTGCTAGAAACTGCTCCAAATCCCGCTCGTGCTGGTATTTTACTGCTGCTGTTTTATCTTTTTCAAAGATGGTTTTAGTAAGGTCGATCTCATTGATAGCAGCGATGGCAACCGTGTAGTGAATGATATCAGCGAGTTCTTTAGCCAATTCCTCATTCGAATCCTGAACCCCTTCTTTCCGTCCAGAACGTCCATTTAAGACCTCGGCTACTTCCCCAACCTCTTCGACGAGCTTGATAAATAGACCTTCTTCTGTACGACTGTCTTTGTAATGTTCTTCTAAATAGGCTTGTAATTGCCGAATGGTTACTTCTTTCATAGCTTCTCCTTGTAACAAAAAAACGGGACAAAGTCCCGCCTTTTTATTTTTCGTCAATAACGATTCTTACTTTTTTATCTTCAGTTGGGACAGAGTAGACAATCGTTCTTATCGCAGAAATGGTGCGACCTTTCCGACCGATCACTCGACCAACATCGCTAGGATCAAGGTCAAGGTGGTACTCCAAGAATTCAGGAGTATCTTCGATCTTGATGGTTAAGGCATCCGGTTGTGAAATCAAAGGTTTCACAATTGCAATAATAAGATTTTCAATCGTATCCATACATCAACCTACTTTATGATTATTTTGAGAATTTAGAATCGTGGAATTTCTTCAATACACCTTCTTTTGAAAGAATGTTGCGAACTGTATCTGAAGGTTGAGCTCCATCAGCCAACCATGCAAGAACGCGGTCTTCTTTCAAAGTAACTTGGTTTTCTTCAACAAGTGGATTGTAAGTTCCAACTGTTTCGATGAAACGACCATCACGTGGTGAACGTGAATCTGCTACGTTGATACGGTAGTAAGGTTTTTTCTTAGAACCCATACGAGTCAAACGAATTTTAACTGCCATTTTTATAAGTCTCTTTTCTATATTTTAATTTTCGGTGAAATAGACAAGCTATTTAGCACATAATCTATTATAACACATTTTATAGACCTGTCAAGAAAAAAACTTGACACTATTAAAAATTTTTTAATCGATCTCAAAATAATAAGATCCTTCATTTTTGGAATCCGATTCAATCACATAGTTCCCAGAGGGAAGACCGGATACATCCAAGTGCTTCCCTTCATATTCTTTGTGAAGGGAAGTCACTGTAATGGTAAAGGAAAATCCCTTAATTTGGCGGTAGGTAGCATAATCCAAGGTCAGAATCCCTCGAAGTTCTGTTTCTCCAGCTTTTTCAGCAGCCAGTAAGTCTCTTGCTAACTGATCTTCAAAATCGGGATTTTGGATTGGTAACTGAAGACGAACCTTGCTTACCTCGAGGCCTTGTTGATGAAATCGTTCTTTTATCTCTTGCTTTAATTGTTGAAATCCTTGAGATTCCGTAAAGGATCTTTCGAAGAACGGTGCTACTAACCAACTGTTGTAATGTTGAGCCAGTTCTTCAGCCGTGTCATAATTTCTCCCAGTTTCTTCTTTTGATAGATGAGTTGCATCGGGAAAGTCAAACTGAATCGTCTTTCCCTCAGCCCTTTCTTGATAGCTATAGGCATATTTGGTCGACATCCCATGGAGTTTAGCTGCTTTAAAATGTAGGTCTCCTTTAAATCCCGCTTCCTGATAAAAGCCAAAAATTTGCTCTTGGATTTCTTTTTCTTCTTGATTAGTAAAATAAAAGAGAAGACAAATCAAGAGAGCGACCACTGTGAAGAATGCACGAAGCAGGTAGCCGACCCATTTCTTGATATTGAATGGTATTTGTTTAAATAAATTCATTTATCCATAATAACAAAAAACTAGCCCGAGAGCTAGTTTGTAATGGAATGAAATTTGAACAAAGGTTGTTCAGGTTGTTAAAGAGACGCTTATATTTGATGTTCCTCCACATCACCGCTACACTCTATCCATGGATACTCCCTGATCAGATAGGACCAAAAGTGATGCCACTCCTCTTTCTGATAGCTAATAGCGAGATAGTATTCCTTGTAGTCAAAATCCCTTAACACAAGAAAATACTTAGGAGGAATAATAGATTTGTTTCTACCAGAGTACCTACTATAACTATACTTTTGAAATTTCTGAAGTTGGATTTTCCAAATGTCCTCATCTATTCTCAGATAGTCGAAACAAGACCGATAGGTTATCAAATAGCCCTTATATACTAGTAATTTCAACCTCGGTTCTCTGAATTCCGCTTCCTTCTCTATTTGCTGCAAAGAGATTGATTCGATCCATTCCTGCGAAAACTCTCTGCCTTTTCTGCTTGTTTTACAAATCAGACGAACAAATTCAAATATTTGCCGAATGAGAATGAAAGAAACCGTGCAACCAAGCATGATCCACGCTCGAAACCCTTTTCTTTCCTGGATAGTAGCTTGGTCCCAATCCATCCCATTCAATAAGCATAACAGATAGAAAGCTGCACCAGCTAATAGGAGGATATAAGCTAGTCGAATAAGAAATTGAAAAAATAAATTTCTTCTAATCATTTAACCCCGTTTACATCTCCTTCTTTTCAGGTCAATTCCTTTTCACCTCTAACTGAAAGCAACTGGTATCCGTACTAGGCTAATCTTTTCGCAAGAGCGCCAATAAAGCCTCATAAGAATCCACTTCATAAGTCGGCACTGCTGGACTGGTATTGTCTTTGTGATCCGGATTGTACCAGACGGTATCAATCCCCGCAGCATTGCCTCCAGCGATGTCCGCCGTCAAAGAATCTCCAATCATGAGTGCTTGCTCCTTGGCAAATCCTGGGATCAAGTTACCGATCTTTTCATAAAAGGCCACTTCCGGTTTTTGAGTTCCTAATTGTTCAGAGATGAAAATTTCTTTGAAATAAGGGGTGATGGCAGATTGCTTCAAGCGCCCTTGCTGAATGGCCGTAACGCCGTTGGTAGCACCATAGAGCTGGTAACCTCTTTTTACTAGCTTAGCTAGCAAGTCTTCTGCTCCTGGGAAAGTCTGTCCCTGTTGACTAATGTAGTCCTGGTAACGGAGAGCCATTTCTTCACCATCTACTTCTCTACCAAAATGGGCAAAGGCAATGGCAAACCGGCTGTTAATCAAGTCTTTCTTGCTAATCTTCTTTTGCTCCAAATCTTTCCAGAGTCCTTGATTCATGGGTTTGTAATAATCCTTAAAGGCTTGAATATCTTGAACCCCCTAATCTTGGAGAAATTGTGTTAAGGCCACTTCCTCCGCTGTATCAAAATCCAATAAGGTATGATCTAGGTCAAAAAGTAAAAATGTATATGTCATTACAAACGATCCTTTAGTTTTTCTACAAATAAATAGGCTGCTGGGCAAGTGAGGGTATTCTTGATAGTCAGATGGTTGATCTGGTAGATTTTCTTGCGGTCTGTATGAGGAAATTCTCGGCAAGCCTTAGGACGCACATCGTAGATGGAACAGAGATTATCACCACCCAAGAAAGGGCAAGGCATGGATTTAAAAACCTTATCTCCATCTTCATCGACTTGAAGAAATTCCGCTTCAAAAGCGGGAAGCTTCATCTTGAAATACTTGGCGATGCGCGTGATATCTGCTTCCTTAAAATCGGGTCCTAGGGTCTTACAGCAGTTGGCGCAGGCGGTACAATCAATTTCTTGAAAGACTTCATCGTGAATCTCTTGGGCTATTTTATCTAGATTTTTAGGAGGCTTCTTTTTCAGATTTGCCAATACCTTGCGGTGCTCCTTTTGTTTTTGGAGCGCTAACTGATGGTATTTTTCTAAGTCAATTTCTTGAGACATAAACTACTTTCTAATTGCTAAATGGATAAGAGCATTATACCATAGAGGCCGTAAAAAAAGATAGATTCATCAATCTATCTTCTTGCATTAATCCGTCACGGCACCTGTTCCATCAAGGCTCCAAGTGTTTTCTACATAGGAGGTTAATTGAGCTAATGTTTTTTCATCTCCAAGACAGGCAATGTAATGCATCTTCCCATCTATTTGAAAAAACCAGCAAGTAACATGTCGACCCGACTTAAGAATCATGTTTAATTGGGTGGCTACATTTCCTCCAACTTTTCTAGTAGATCTCCACGATTTTACTACTTTATTTATTTCGTTCAAGTCATTCTCAAATCTTTGAGCCATCACTTCATTAAAATCTTCCTCCTCAGCGACACCCGCTCTTTCTCTAGTAGTAGCGTTCAAAATAATCGCATTATCCACGCTTTTATCTGAGTACTGGATATTATCTCCACCTTCTTCATTTGTATATTTTACCCAATCACTTGGAATATTGACATACCCATAATCTGCTGATCCAATTCGTTTCGTTTCTGCGAGACTCTCATTATTATCTGATAGTTCTTCCTTTACCTTGCTACTTGATTTTGTTGTTTCTTTTGCCACATTCGTGGAACTAGATGCTGACGATGATTTACTAGACTCTTTCTTTAGACTAGTACAAGCAAAGAGACTGCCAACAGATAAAAACATAACTGACGCTAGTAGAAACTTATTTTTCATCTTTCTCTCCTCTATGATAGATTATATACACTAGTCTAACATCTTATACTCTATTTTAAAAGGACCATTTAAATTTCATACCAAAAAAAGAACTAATTCAAACTGATGAACTGTTTGAATTAGTCCCTGCTTTCTTAAGGATATACAACCTGAGATGTTCTTTGCTAACCAGGTTGTAAGAAATTATTTGTTCCAAGAAATAGAACTTAATGACAGCGTCTAAATCGTATTCTATCATGTATTAAAAATTGGTGACAATGAAACCAACTTCCTCACGAATGCATTAGGCTTTTGGACCTTTTTCATCCAAACTCCAAGTTTCCTCAATGTAAGGAATGAATTGAGCCAAGGTCTCTGGATCCCCTTCAAAAGACATCAAGTATACCTTATCATCCTTTTGGAAGACCCAAGTAATGACGTACTGTCCGGATTTAAGAATAATATTCAGCTGCAAGGCTTCATTCCCTGATACAGTGGTCTTCGCTCCCCACATTTTCTCTACTTCTTTATTGTCATTCCAATAGTAAGCAATTCGGTTCGCAATCAACTCTGCGTTAAAGACTTCCCCTTCACCGACATTTGCTTTCTCTTTGGTATACCCGTTCATGGTAACGATGTTGTAGGCACTTCCATCCGTAAATTGAATGCTGTCTCCACCATCTATATCTGTAAATTTAATCCACTTGCTTGGGATATCGATATAACCATAATCTGCAGAACCAACCCGTTTGGTTTCGACAGAACTCTTGGTATCATCCGATGATTTTGATTCTACCTTGCTAGAAGTCTTTTTACTAGAGGATTTTTTACTCTTTTTTACCACCTCAGTGGAACTAGATTCAGATGACAATGGTTTTCTAGACTCTTTTTTAGGTGTGCTACAAGCTACAAGAGCAACAGCTGATAAGACCGAGACGGTCGCTAGTAGGAACTTATTTTTCATCTTTCCTCTCCTTTGTGATGGATTTCGATACCTCTAGTTTATCACGTTCAATGAAGATTTGAAAGCGCTATTTGTCTAGTCCGATAGAAAAACGCCCCTAGCGGGACGTTTGACTTGTTCGATTATTTCAGAGAGAAGCTTACTCCTCATCCATTGATAGAACTGACAAGAAGGCTTCCTGCGGTACTTCTACCGAACCGATGGCTTTCATCCGTTTCTTACCAGCTTTTTGTTTTTCAAGAAGCTTACGTTTCCGTGAGACGTCCCCACCATAACACTTGGCCAAGACGTTCTTACGAAGGGCCTTGATATCTGTACGGGCCACGATCTTATGACCGATGGCTGCTTGGATAGGCACTTCAAACTGTTGACGAGGGATAATCTTCTTGAGTTTCTCAACGATCAACTTACCACGTTCATAGGCAAAGTCCTTGTGAACGATAAAGCTGAGGGCATCGACGGTATCGCCATTGAGAAGGATATCCATTTTAACCAATTTAGATGGACGGTATTCAGACAACTCATAGTCAAAGCTAGCATAGCCACGAGTAGAAGATTTCAATTTATCAAAGAAATCAAAGACAATTTCCGCCAGTGGGATTTGATAAATGACATTCACCCGATTTTCATCGATGTAATCCATGGTCACAAAATCACCGCGTTTCCGTTGAGCCAATTCCATCACAGCCCCGACAAACTCTTGCGGCACCATGATTTGTGCTTTGACATACGGTTCTTCGATCGAAGCGATCTTGGTTGGATCTGGAAACTCAGAAGGATTTGAGACATCCAGTGCTTCTCCATCTGTCAAATTGACCTTGTAGATTACAGACGGTGCTGTCATGATCAAGTCAATATTGAACTCACGTTCCAAGCGCTCCTGAATAACGTCCATATGAAGAAGTCCCAAGAAACCACAACGGAAACCAAATCCAAGAGCTTGAGAAGTTTCCGGTTCAAATTGTAGACTAGCGTCATTCAATTGCAATTTTTCCAAGGCTTCCCGAAGATCATTGTATTTGTTAGATTCAATTGGGTAAAGACCGGCAAAGACCATTGGATTCATTTGCTTGTATCCATGAAGTGGCTCACTTGCTGGATTGGTCGCTAGAGTCACCGTATCCCCGACGCGGGTATCCGCAACAGTCTTGATAGAGGCCGCAATATAGCCAACGTCTCCCGTCGCAAGGAAATCACGTCCAACTGCTTTAGGAGTAAAGATCCCAACTTCTGTGACATCAAAGGTCTTGCCATTGCTCATGAGCTGGATCTTATCGCCTGGTTTGACCATTCCATTAACCACTCGGACCTGAAGGATTACTCCACGATAGGCATCATAAACAGAGTCAAAGATCAAGGCTTGAAGAGGAGCTTCTACATCCCCAGTCGGTGCTGGAACTTTCTCAACGATCTGCTCCAAAATTTCTTCAATCCCGATACCAGCCTTGGCAGAGGCTAGGACTGCCTCGCTAGCATCTAGACCGATGACATCTTCTACTTCTGTGCGCACCCGTTCTGGATCTGCAGCTGGCAAGTCAATCTTATTAATGACTGGCAGGATTTCCAAATCATTGTCCAGCGCTAAGTAAACATTGGCTAGGGTCTGGGCTTCAATCCCTTGAGCGGCATCTACTACGAGAATGGCACCTTCACAGGCAGCTAGCGACCGCGAAACCTCATAGGTAAAGTCCACGTGTCCTGGTGTGTCAATCAAGTGGAAGATATAGGTTTCCCCATCTTTAGCTGTGTAGTTCAACTCGATGGCGTTCAGCTTAATGGTAATCCCACGTTCCCGTTCCAAGTCCATACTATCTAAAAGTTGGGCTTGCATCTCCCGACTAGATACGGTTTCGGTTTTTTCTAAAATTCGATCGGCCAAGGTTGACTTTCCGTGGTCAATATGGGCGATGATCGAGAAGTTCCGAATCTTCTCTTGTCGTTTTTTTAATTCTTCAAAATTTGGCATAATCATCTTCCTAGTAAATTTAATCGTACTCTTCATTATAACAAAAAAGATAGGCCTTTGCCTATCTTAATTCATTATTTTCAAAAATCGCTTCTGCGTTTTATTACCCTCATATCCAATCCGTTCGTAAAAGACATGAGCTTCTTTTCGATGAGAGGCAGAATTTAAACGGATAAAAGCATAATGCTTGCTTTTGGCAAGTTCTTCAACTCGTTCCATCAATTGGCGACCGATCCCACGTCCTTGAGCAGATGGAAAAACCGCAAGTCCTAAAATATTCAGACCAGCATCACTATAGAGGCTTTCATAGACTTCCGCTTCCACATAACCAAGAATATGGCCTGTTTGTCCCTCTTCGTAAACAAAGCAAAAGTGACCCGAATCTGGCTGATTAAATTTATCAATCTGAGCTGCCACTTTCTCAAGGGTTGAATCATACCCCAATGCTTGGTGGCACAAATCACGAATTTGACCTGCATCTTTAATTTGAACAGTCCGAATCATACTTCTACCTCCATGAAGTCTTTTTTATTTATTTTATGCCTTATTCCTAAAAAAATCAAGCACCAGGAATATATTAACAGATTATTTGTTTGTACTATTTAATTCGAATTGAAATATTTAATGAACAATAAAGGATTTCTATTTACTTTTTCGATTTAATTCGCTATAATGAATTGTAATGTAAAAGGAGGTGAAGCTCTTGGCAAGAGGACGTGGAAAAGCAAGCCCACAAGATAAAGAGGCTTTGCTCATTATTTCCGAAAAAATAAGAGAACTATTAAAGGTTCAAAATAAGAAACAGGTCGATTTATCTCGTACTACTGGTATCCCAGCTAGTACTTTGACTGGCTATGTAAAAGGGACTTCTCTCCCAGTCAGTGAGAACTTAGAAAAGATTGCTAGCTTCTTTGAAATCCCCATCTCTGACCTAGATCCTCGTTATGGACAACCAGATACCTTGGAGGATTCTAAGATTGAGTTTATCTATAAGCAACTGGATGAGGATTTTCAAGATTCACTCTTAGAGGAAGCCAATCGCTTGTTGGTTTTACAGGCTGAACGGAAACGTATCGAGAAGAAATACACACCATATACGGTCTTCGACAGTTATGCTGCAAGTCAAAGTGCTTCTAAAGGAGATTTGGTTTGGTTTGATCAAAAACTGGCCTATGATCTGGCACTTTGGATTCATACAGACTCGCTGGAACCTAAATATCCAAAGGGATCTGTTGCCCTAATCAAGCAAACTTTCTACGATACTGCTGGTGCCATCTATGCTATTGAGTACGACGGGCAAACCTTGATCAAGCGTGTCTTTCGTGAAGCACAAGGGATTCGTCTCGTATCCCTCAATAAAAAGTATAGTGATAAGATTATTCCTTTAGAAGAGGAACCGAGAGTCATCGGAAAAGTCATTGCTAGCTTTCTACCAGCTAAGGAGGACGAGCTATGATTCGATTAGTTGCTATTGATTTAGATGGGACCCTTTTATCACCAGACAAAACCATTAGTCCTGCTAATAAGCAGGCTCTTTTGGATGCTGAAGCTGCTGGTGTACACGTCGTCATCTGTACAGGTCGCCCTCTCTCTGGTGTTCGTCCAATTTTTGAAGAAATTGGCTTCAAAAGTAACCACTCCTACTCCGTGATTAACAACGGTTGTACAACTGTCAAATCATCAGATTGGTCCGTCATCAGTTATGATGCCATATCTGAAGAAGATTTGGTTTATCTCGATCAACTGACTCAGGAGATTCATCCTCAATTAAGCTTATTCGATTTAAATCGTTATATCATTTTGAATCAGGAACCTTCTGAAATAGCTAAAATGGATGCTAGCATCGTTTCTGCAGTCCCCGTGTCACTTGGCCTAGAAGAAATTCTTGAGGCACAACCAATTTTCCAAGGAATGTTTATCGATCAGAAAGAGCAGATTGATGTCTTTCAAGAAACCTATGAAGAAGTATTAGCCCAGCGCTTCCACACTATTCGCTCCCAACCGATCCTATTTGAGATCCTTCCTAAAGGGGTAAATAAAGCGACCGGCTTAAAGGCACTGGCTGAATACTTGGGCATACCAAGGCAAGAGGTCATGGCTATCGGCGATGAGAACAACGATATTGAAATGATTGAGTACGCGGGTCTTGGAGTTGCTATGGGCAATGCTCCAGCTGCTATCAAAGCCTTGGCTGATGTCACTACCACTTCTAACGAAGAAGACGGTGTCGCTATTGCTATCATGCGATATGTTTTACAAGCACAGAATTAGAAAAGGAAAAACAAATGAAATACCCAACATTATTAGAACGTTTTTTAACCTATGTCAAAGTCAACACTCGCTCTGATGAGACTTCAACAACAACTCCTAGTACACCTTCTCAAGTAGAATTTGCAAAGAATGTACTGCTTCCTGAAATGGAACGAGTTGGACTTCAGAATGTCTACTACCTTCCAAATGGTTTTGCTATCGGAACGCTACCAGCAAACGATCCAAGTCTCACCCGAAAGATTGGCTTTATCTCTCATATGGATACAGCTGACTTTAATGCTGAGAATATCAGCCCTCAAGTCATCGAAAACTATGATGGTGGCGCTATTCCTCTTGGTGATTCTGGTTATTCACTAGATCCAGCTGATTTTGCTAACCTCCATAACTACAAAGGTCAAACCTTGATTACAACTGACGGTACGACCCTTCTTGGTGCAGATGACAAATCAGGGATTGCTGAGATTATGACAGCTATCGAATATTTGAATGCTCATCCAGAAATCAAACACTGCGAAATCCGAGTTGGCTTTGGACCAGATGAAGAAATCGGAGTCGGAGCAGATAAGTTTGATGCAGAAGATTTCAATGTAGACTTCGCTTATACAGTGGACGGTGGTCCTCTTGGTGAATTGCAATACGAAACCTTCTCTGCTGCAGGAGCTGAAATTACCTTTAAAGGGCGCAATGTGCACCCAGGTACTGCTAAGAACCAAATGGTCAATGCTCTCCAGTTAGCCATTGACTTCCACAATCAACTCCCTGAAGAAGACCGCCCTGAAAAAACAGATGGCTACCAAGGCTTCTTCCATTTAATGAATATCGAGGGGACTGTTGAGGAAGCGCATGCTAGCTACATTATCCGTGACTTCGAAACAGAGAACTTTGAAGCCCGTAAAGCCATGATGGAAGACATCGCAAGCAAGATGAACCAAGAACTTGGTGCTGAACGTGTTCTCTTGAACCTTAAAGACCAGTACTATAACATGAAACAAGTCATCGAGAAAGACATGACACCAGTCAACCTGGCTAAGGAAGTCATGGAAGATCTAGGCATTACTCCTATTATTGAACCAATCCGCGGTGGTACAGACGGTTCTAAGATTTCCTTCATGGGAATTCCAACTCCAAACCTTTTTGCTGGTGGCGAAAATATGCATGGTCGCTTTGAATATATCAGCCTACAAACCATGGAACGTGCAGTGGATACCATCATCGGAATTGTTAGCCATTTCTAATTCACACTATTGAATTAAACAAAGAGCTTCGGTTATCTTGACCGAAGCTCTTATTCTATTCATCCAAATATACTACCTGACCAAACTGGCTGTTAATCTGGTTTTGGTAAGTCTCATAAATTGAGAGAGGGATTCGCAAGCAAGTATCTGCTTCATGTCCTGCAAAAGGACGATGTGTCAGAAGGGCTACTTTTCTTCCCTTTTCATGCTCCTGCTTCAAGCAATCTATCAGTCTAAGAATCTGGCTCGAATCTTCTGGAGCGCCTTGATCAACCAATAAGCTCCATTGACTCCAATCTGGCACCTCATCTTCGCCACAGATCGAATTATAGTAAGAAACCTTTTCACCAACTTGACCGAATCCAGCTGTTAAATCCAAAGAACGTAATTTTAGCTCAGGACATAGTTGCTCCTTCTCTTGTCGCTCATACAAGTAAAGATTATATAAAAACTGGAGATAGAACGGATCCATTCGACTCAGGTCACTCACTTCTTCCCTTTCGAAGCCTCGATGAAAAGCTTCTAAGATAGATGAAAAGCGATATGGCATTCGTTTGGCGATCCGTTGGATGAGTTCATCGTCCGAAATCTCTTTTAGAATATGCTTAGGCCATTGATTCGAACCGAAATTTTCAACAGCTTGCTGATAGGCTTCTTCCAAACTACTACCAAAACCATGAATTTCACCAACTGAATGAATTTGTGTATTGAGAACTTTTGTCACCTTTTCCATTGGAAAGACGGGTAGTTTAAAGAAAATACGATCTAGAGTAGGTTCAAACAGGGCTGTAAGACCCTTCATCGTAGGATGAGGAAGGTCCAAAAGGTGGTCGCCTAATTTTAAGCATAAGGCCTGGTAGTAAATCGAATAACCTAAGGCCATGGACATGGTCGAGAAGGAATCCGAAGCAAAAGGATTGACCTCAAGAATATAGAATTGGTAACTCTTTGGATCTAGCGCAAACTTGATGGATGTCGCTCCAACCAGTCTCAAGTGCCGGACAATAGACAAAGCTGCCTCTCTCAAGGTCTGATGCTCGGTATCTGTCAACGTCAGACTTGGGATGACTTGATAAGAATCACTGGAATGGATCCCCACCGGGTCGATACTCTCAATGTTTCCCGCAAGATAATAATTATCCTGACGATCTCGGACGACGATGTATTCCAACTCCTTGAAACCAACCGTTGAGAGCTCCAACAAACACTGAGCCTGTGGCGATACTTCTAGTCCTTTTTCGACAGCATCACATAAATCATCCAAGTTATTAGCAATCCGACGACCTTGCCCATGCTTGCTGGCAAGTGGCCAAACAACAATAGGGAATTGGATCTGCTCTGAGAACTCAATAGCCTCTCGCACTGTCGAAACCAAGGATGAGGAAGGAACTTGATAACCTAAGTCCTGTAGAAATGACTTTTGGTCTGCCTGGTGGTAAAAGGTACGGTACTGCCTAAGCGAAGTTCCTAGAATACGGATTTTGTGTTCCTTGAGAAACCCAATTTCTTCCAATCGGAATAAAAGACCAAGGACTTGCTTATCCGCAAAAGACAGCAGTAAATTTTTTGTTTTCGTCGCTAGAAGGGCTTCTTTGAGACTGTCCAACTTTAAACGAATAACCGAAACAGCGTCTCCTGCTTCTTTGGTGACGTCGTTCTCGTCTCCACAATAGAGGATTTCTGTCTGGTAGCCACGTTCTTTTAATAAGGGACAAGACGTGAGTGCTCCAAGCAAACTGACATCATTGAAGGATTCTGCACACAAAAGCGTTACTTGATTCATGACCATAACTCCTCCCTTCTTTCGTCTAATTTACTTTCAATCAGATCCATAAATTCGTCATAGAAATAGAGACTTTCCCTTGGTCCTGGGCTGGACTCAATATGGTAGAGAACACCGATCAAGGGAAGATAGCGGTGACGAAAGGCCTCGATAGAGTGATCATGAAGCTCCTCATGGGTGATCAGAAAATCTCGTGGAAGAGTATCGCGTTCGATGTTGTACTGGTGATTCTGGCTAGTGATTTCGACTTTTCCAGTAGCCACCTCTTTTACAGGAATGTTAAGTCCTCGATGAGGGCTTTTTAGTTTGGTGAGGCTTCCTCCATGGGCAAGGGCCAGCAATTCTGCCCCTAAGCCGATTCCCATGATCGGAATATGAGGATCGATTTTAGCAATGACCTGGCAAATACCATCGATATGATGAGGATTCCCTGGACCACTGGATAGAATGATGCCATCTGGCTGCAAATCCTTTAATTCCTTCAATTTAACTGAATAAGGAACGACCGTGACGTTACAACCTCGTGCAATCAATTGACGCAAAACGGAATGCCGTAAGCCCAAGTCGATCAAGACGATACTCTTACCAAACCCTGGTGCAGCATAGGGGGTTTTGGTCGACACCTGGCGGACTTGATCAAAAGGTAAGACGGTTGCCCGGAGCTGGTCTAAGATATGCTCAATCGCATCCCCTTCATTGACCACTGTAGCCTTCATACTTCCATGTTCAGTGACAATTTTAGCCAGCTTTCGAGTATCGACTCCTTGGATCCCTGGAATATTGTGTTTTTTCAGATAAGCATCTAAGGATAACTGTTTGCGCCAATTACTGGGATGACTCGCTAATTGGTGCACTACCACTGCTAGACACCCAGGAAAAATAGATTCATAATCATCTCGGTTTATCCCAGTTGTACCGATAACTGGAAAAGTAAAGGCCAATATTTGCCCCTTATAGGACTGGTCGGTAATCAACTCCTGATAACCCGTCATGGCAGAATTTAAGACCAATTCTCCACTGACATAGGTATCAGCTCCAAAACCAGTTCCTTCAAAAACCGTCCCATCTTCTAACACTAAGAGACGTCTTACCATAAAATCTCCTTACAAACTCCAAAAAGAAAAGTGAGAAAAGACCACCTTTTTGTAGACTCCCTCACTTCTCCTTTCTATTTTCTTACTCTATTATTTCCGTCCAGCTAAAACCGCTTCGATGATAGCCATACGGACGAAGACACCGTTGGTCATTTGCTCCACGATGCGTGATTTAGGAGCTTCTACCAAGTGGTCAGCAATCTCCACATCACGGTTTACTGGAGCTGGGTGCATCAAGATGGCTGTGTCTTTCATACGATCATAGCGTTCTTGTGTCAAGCCATGCAAACGATGGTAGTTCTCTTTTGAGAAGAGAGACTCATAGTCATGGCGCTCATGTTGCACACGGAGGAACATCATGACATCCACCTCTTCGATCACTTCATCAATCGTTACAAAGGTTCCATAATCTTCAAACTCTGCACTTCTCCATTCGTCTGGACCCGCAAAGTAGAGGGTTGCTCCCAAGCGTTTCAAGATTTGCATATTAGATTTTGCCACCCGTGAGTGATCCAAGTCACCAGCGATACAAACCTTAAGTCCATCAAAGTGACCAAACTCTTGATAGATGGTCATCAAGTCTAGCAAACTTTGGCTTGGGTGTTGACCGGATCCATCTCCCCCGTTGACAATTGAGGCTGTGATGGTTGGACTTTCAATCAATTGCTTGTAGTAATCTACTTCTGGGTGACGGATGACGCAGATATCAACTCCGAGAGCTGACATGGTCAAAATAGTATCGTAGAGAGTTTCACCCTTGTTTACAGAGCTCGTTTTCACATCAAAGTCAAGGAGGTCACAACCTAATTTCAACTCAGCCACTTCAAATGCTTTGTGCGTACGTGTTGACGACTCAAAGAAGAGGTTAGACACGATATGTTGCTCATCATAATGAACTTTTGCTCCATTTTTAAACTCAATACCACGCTTAATCAAAGCCATAACTTCTTCGTTTGATAAAGCTTCCATTGAGACAAGGTTTTTAAGTGCGATTTGATTTGTAGACATGTTGTAACTCCATTCCAAAGATATGCATATGTGAAAACGATACAGGAAGCTTCCTCAGTCACTCCTGTATATAGCGACGATTTGAAAACTACCTTATTCACTCACCTCGATCAAGATGCGATCTTGACCATCTAGCTCCGTCATCTCGACAATAATTTCCTCTGATCGACTTGTTGGAATATTCTTTCCAACATAGTCTGGTCGGATCGGCAATTCTCTATGACCACGATCCACTAGGACTGCCAGGCTGACACGCGATGGACGTCCACGACTGACAAGATTATCGATGGCTGCTCGAATGGTCCGACCTGTATAAAGGACATCATCAATCAGGATGACATCTTTGCCAGTAATATCTACTGGTAAAACGGTTGAATCTTCTGTTACTTTGATATCATCACGGAAAGGCTTGGTATCCAATTCACAGACTGGAACTTCTATTTGTTCTAGCTGTGCTAACCGTTCTTTGATGCGATTGGCAATGAAAACGCCACGAGTTTTGATCCCTACCAAAACAATTTGGCTCAGATCCTTATTCCGTTCGATGATTTCATACGTGATGCGAGTAATCGCTCGCTTCATGGTCAGATCATCAACGACTTCTTTGATCTTCATCTTTTCCTCCTAATTGATAGAAAAAAGCCTCCCTTTTCAAGGAGGCTTCAGAAAAATACTAAGAGATAAGACCTAGAACGCATCTAGTTTACCCCTTATTTTGATCAGACTCCTTGCCTGCCTCACGGGACAGGTTTAAAGGACTATTTAATTATCCATACTATATCACAGTTTATAGAGGGATGCAAGAAAAAACTTAATTTTTTCTTCTAATGTTCGGATTTACATCCACAAATCTTCTATTTAATGATGATCTGTTCCTTTTTTCCCAATTCTTTTCAAGGCAAATAAGCCACATCCAGCTAGTAAATAAGCGACAAAAATGATGGTCGCCATCTTAACCACATAAAGCCAACCAAAACGATTGACATTGATAAAGAAATAAGGGAAAGGACTGTCTTTTGCCCCTGGAACTGGCCACTTAAGAACCAAACCGTTGAGAAGAGCAAAGACCATATAGAGTACGGGAAGCACGGTCCAAGCCAATGGATCTGACTTACGGTATTGTTTCGGTTTATCAATCACCAGGGTGTCAAAGAAGAACATCAAAGGAACAATGTAGTGACAGAGGAAGTTTTCCAAGCGGTAAAACTTCTCAGGTGTCGCGATGGGTGCTAGCATAAAGTGGTAGATGACACAGGTGATCATAATAGACATGGTGACACCGCCCTTTAAGCGAAGATAGCCCTGAGTCTGGGTCGAACGACCACGAAGCATGCGCCAGACCATGTCCCCCATAAAGAACATGACCAACATGTTGGACAAAATGGTGTAATAGAGCATCATCCCAAAGCCACCATGCTTGGTCAGTTGCAGATAAACGCCGATTACACTCAAGATAAACAATAGAAAACGATAGCTAAACAATAGTTTGAATTTCATAGTATCCTCCTGAAAGAAAAGGGCTAGGCCCTTCTTCTTATCTTTAGATTTTCTTGACAAATTCTGATTTAAGTTTCATTGCGCCAAATCCATCAATCTTACAATCGATATTGTGGTCACCTTCGACGATACGGATGTTTTTCACGCGCGTTCCTTGTTTCAAATCTTTTGGTGCACCCTTCACTTTCAAGTCTTTGATCAAGGTGACAGTATCGCCATCAGCCAATTTATTTCCATTCGCGTCGATGGCTACAACACCTTCTTCTTCCACAACTTCAGCTGGGTTCCATTCATAGGCACACTCTGGACAGACCAAGAGGGCACCATCTTCATAGACGTATTCAGAGTTACATTTTGGACAGTTTGGTAAGTTATTCATTTCAATCTCCTTATCAAAATTAACTCCCATAGTATACCATGAAAGGGAAAATTTGACAAATTCTGTTTAACTGTAGCATTTTCAATAAAAGAAGAGGCAACTTGGCCTCCTAAAATTGATGATCACCTTTATCTTCTTGCAACTCCTGAATGTCTCGAATCACGCGCACGCCTGCTTGGCTCCTATTCTGTAATTCTTCGTCAGAGTAGGGGAAGGTATTGATCAAGATACTTTGCATGCCGATGCTTTTCGCTACAGCCACATCTGTAGTGAAGTCATTCCCTACCATGACCGTTTTATTCGGATTCAACTGGTGGTCTTTGATAACTTTCATGAGAAATTCGCGCTGAGGTTTGCGAATCCCTGCATCAGACGACAGATAAATATCATGGAAAATCTCTCTTAGGCCAAGCAAATCAATCTCTGGGTTGGTAAAGTCTGCTTGTGCATTGGATAAGAGATAGATCCGACACCCTGCAGCTTTCATATCTTCTAAGACTTCTTTCGTGTGCGGATAGAGCTCCAAGCGTTTGCGAGAGAGAACACGGAAAGTCCGAGCGATCAAGCGTCCCCACTCTTTGAGATGATGGACACTGGCTCCTGTTGGATGACTCTCTAGATAAAGCTGAACGAAAATCACGGTCAAATCAATCTCCGGATATGTAACCTGTTTTTCCTTAGAGATACCTTCCTCAGCTTGCTGCACCAACTCCTTATAGCGAACTTGCAAACTTTCTCCTGTATAATGAGCCCCATAGGACTGATAAATCTGGGCCATGGTCTCCCATAAAATGGGACTCGACTCATCTGTTTCGATATCGACCAAGGTTCCATAAAAATCAAAAATATAGTTTTTAAATGCGTACTTTTGCTGATTCATCTCTTTCTCCCGTTACAAACATGGTAAAGGTCGCCTTACAGACATTGGCACCTTCCTGATTGGTAATATCAACATCGACAACCCGAGTCGTCCGGCCACTGTGGACACATTCCCCGTGGATGGTTAGGATATCTCCTAGACGCCCGGCTTTCAAGTAATTGATGGAAGATTGCAAGGTCACACCATCTACTCCCTGTGAAATAACGACCAAGCCACTGATCTGGTCACATAGAGTAAAGAGATAGCCACCGTGTGCGTTTCCATAATAATTAAGAGAGGATTCGACCACCTTGGTTGTCACAACGACATGGCCATCTCTCATGGTATCGATCTCATAATTTTCAAATGCCGCAATGGCATCAAAATGAAAATCCTTCATAATAAATTCTATTCCCCCTAGATCAGGTATTCCTAAACCCTTCCATCATACTACTTTTTTCCACTTCTTACAAGAATAAGAAAAGAGCTGGTGTACCCAACTCTTAATAGCGAAATTTTTCCCAATCATCGTCTGTCCGTTTGCGATAATAGAACTCAGACAAGTCCGGGTCTTCCATCACTTCCAGTAGAGGAAGCATGTCGTAGGACAAGTCCAACTTTTCTAATTGGTCCTTCTCAACCCAAGAAACTTCTCCTTCTTCAGACGATCTTAGCTGGCCTGTAAATTCTGTCGCTTTGTAGCAAAAGACGATGTAGCGGCCGCCCTCATCTTGTGGCCAGTCTTTGACTGCAACCAGTTTTGGATTTGTAATTGTAAGTCCTGTCTCTTCGTAGATTTCACGAATGACGGATTCTACAATGCTTTCTCCTTCTTCAATATGGCCACCTGGAAAAGCATAGCCAGCCCAGTGAGTCTTTTCAGGTGAGCGGTATTGGAGGACCACCTTCCCATTTTCAAGATCTTCGACCATGCAAAGATTGCACAGTATAGTAGGCGTTGTACGTGACATATATTTCCTTTCTATGATATTGACAATTAATCAATATAAACTTTTTTCTTTATCTCTTTTTTAATCACAAAGGGATATACCAGCTCATGGTATTCATCATAGGCATCCAAAAGAGAGCCTCTCTGAAAGACAATTGACTTCTCTTTTAAATAATACTCCGAGTAATCGTTACCGAACCACGACCATCACCGCTACAGAACAATTCAATGAAAAATACCAGGATCAGGCTAGCAAAAAGACTAAAAATTAGCCCCGAGACATTCTTCCAATTAACTGCGTGTGACCGATAGAAGCGATACCAGATATGACAAAAAACTGTCACAGCTCCTAGATACAACCAAGGATTCCACAGGAGCGGAGTAAAGGCGTAACCATTGTAGCCTAATACAAAGTTCGCAAAAACAAAAAGTAAAAGAATAAAATACACGATCTTAAACAGGTTCACATACTTTCCCATGATGAAACTCTCCCTTACCTTAAATAATGATCAATAAAATATGAACCCCCAATCGTAACCAATGATCAATTAGAGGCGTATCTGGATCACTATTTTTACTATCTAAGAATAGGCTGAGCGATAACAAAAGTAAAGCAAGGGCAATGACCATTTTCAGAGATAGCATCATACCACCAATAGCAAGAGTAGCTAGAAAGCCAAAAAATGGCAACGGGCTAAATAAAAATGACAATAAACTGAAATAGAGCATAAACGAAGAGAGTATTAATAAGCCGTAAACAATCAACTTAGTGAAAATTGAAACTCTTTTTCCTTCTCTTTTCATTTTTGATAGTGAATAAATGACATAGATCATATAGATAAAAAGTAGCATATTGAATCATTCCTATTTTTTACAGATTATATTAATAGTTTAACTAAAACCTATTCAAAATACAACTAAAGACACTAACTTATCAGTAGTAACCCATCTCTGATCAAAGTTTCTTGACTTCTGCTGCTACCTTCTGGAGATGCTGTTCCCGCATGCTAGCGGTGTTCACATCTCGTCCGACTTCTCCCAAGATGCAGACACGCTTGGTTTTAATCCCACAGTGGTTCAAGACGGCATTTTTCAAAACAGAAATGCCATAACTATCCGGAATGTTGAGAGGGCCTGAAAAGATCTTGTACCACCAAGTAGGCGCCATAGAGGTCGCATAAATACTGGCAGTTTTCCCTTTGAGCAACTTCTTGAATTGCTTGCCTCTCAGGTAATTCCAGATAAAGCTACCCTGATCATTAGCCGAGTAAGCAATCCCAGGTGTGAAGACCCGATCAATCCAACCTTTCATGAGGCTCGGCATACTACTCCACCAGATGGGATAGACAAAGATCAGGTGATCCGCCCACTGGATCCATTCTTGAGAACGAAGGATAAAACGATCTTCTTCCATCCGCTTTCGATAGCCATAGCGTAATACAGGGTCAAAATCCTCTTCATTTAGACTGATCACTTTAAGCTCGTGGCGCTTTGGATCAATCGTTTCGACAATGGTTTGAAAAATAGCCTGACAGTAACTTTCCTTATCCGGATGCCCATTGATGACTAGAATTTTCATGAGTTCTCTCCTTTATTTCTTAGGTTCATTCTATCTCTGTTGTTTTTTTACTTGATTAATTGATAATGGTTCAAAGATTGATAGATAGGTCCTTTAGAAACTTTTATTTGAAGAACACATCATCCGCAATTCCTTAACGGGTTTTCCAAGGTCAAGTATTTTTTCTTGTCCATCAAAAGTAAAACCCATTTTTTGATAAAAAGCAATGGCTCGCTTATTTTCTTTTAATACCCATAAGAATATTTCAGAGAAATGTTCAAGAATAGTCAGAGCTTCCTTCATCAACTTCTGAGCAATACCTTTTCCATAATAGTCTTTTAAAACATATAAGGCAATGATTTCACCAGCTTGAATAGTCTCATCACGAAAGTTTCCATAACTGATAAACCCAACTACCTTCATGCCATCCATCGCGATCAATGTATTTTCTGGATATTTTTGACTAAAGAATCGACATCTTTCTAATGTCATCGTATCCTGAAATTCTGCAGGTAAAAGGTCGTCATAAGCCTCTCTCCACGTTTGCCAATGAACGAGGGACTTACCTTCTATCTCCTCTGCTGTCACCATTGGTTTTATTGTGATGACCATTTGTTTCCTCCTTGAATAAATCTATCTCAATTATTCTGCCTGAAAACCATTGCTATCTAATTTCCCATTTTCTCCCCAAACAACTACATAAACATTTTTGGGTAAGCTAGTAAAATCAATATAGTCAGTTAGACTCGCTCCTTCAGGAATATCACCTTCCAGATTGAGATACAAATTCAATTGAGCCTCATACTTTTCTGATAATTGGATCATATCTTTTCTCAATTTCTTTATTTCATCTGCTGAAGCATCATACTTCTCTGTCTTGGGATTATACTTTAGTTCTTTTTTTATTTGAACCAAATCACGATAAAACCCTTTTTGGTCGTCAGTTACATCGTAATCTAAATCTGTACTCAGCTTCTTAAATTTCACTGGCTTTAGAACAGACTCTTTGTCAAAATATAAGGTATTCAACATAGGATGGGAATTTGTATCTAAGACATAAGAAAAGATAAGATCTGTTAATATCGAAGATGGTTTATCATCACTATTAGCGTAATAGGAATAAGTCCTATCTTCTAACTTCTCTGTTAAAATTTTCTCTGCACCTTCTGCCAATTGAACTTTTACATTATATTGATAAGTAACATGACTAACCCAAGTTGGAATCTCTATTTTCTTAACCTTCAACCCTAAATTATCTTCAAAAGCTGTGTTCACAACATATTCAATATGCTGCTTTTCCTCTTTCGTAACAAGTTTTGTCGGCATAAATGCCCAAATAAATTGAACTATAGGTAAGATGCCTATCACAAAAATTGAAATAAAGAAAATAAGTATTAGTTTAATTAGATCCTTTTTCACGTGAATTCCTCCACTTAAACTTCTCTATCTTATTTATCACATAGTGACTCATTGACTAGAGATGTAATTAAGAACTTAGTTTGTAACTTTGCTATAAATTATAATTTTCAATCCAAGGCCTTGACTTCCAACATCATATCACGGATTTGCGCTGCTAACTCAAAGTCAAGCACTTCGACGGCTTCTTGCATCTGGCTTTGTAGTTTCTTGACCAGTTCCTTGCGCTCTTGGCGGTTGAGACTGGTGATATCCACTTCCTTGTCCTCTTCCTTGGCCACCGCCTTTGTAACAGAGATCAGGTCACGGATTTCCTTCTTGATGGTTTGTGGCACAATGCCATGCTCTTCGTTATAGGCCATCTGAATCTGACGACGACGAGCTGTTTCATCAATCGCACGTTGCATAGACTGGGTCATGGTATCCGCATACATGATGACATGGCCTTCGCTGTTACGGGCTGCACGACCGATGGTCTGGATCAGTCCGCGTTCATTACGGAGAAAACCTTCCTTGTCCGCATCAAGAATAGCCACCAGACTAACTTCTGGTACGTCTATCCCTTCCCGAAGAAGGTTGATACCGACAAGTACATCAAAGACACCCAAACGCAAATCACGGATAATCTCCGTCCGCTCCAAGGTCTTAATGTCCGAGTGCATGTATTTCACCTTGACGCCCATTTCCTTGAAGTAGTCCGTCAAATCTTCTGCCATCTTCTTGGTCAGGGTGGTGACAAAGGTCCGCTCTCCACGTTCTACTCGCGCATTGATCTCACCCAAGAGATCGTCCATTTGTCCCATAGTCGGACGCACTTCCACCTCTGGATCCAGAAGACCAGTCGGACGAATGATTTGCTCGATGACGGTATCAGTTTGTTCCATCTCATAATCGCCTGGTGTCGCAGACACATAGACGATCTGATGGACATGACTTTCAAACTCCTCACGACGAAGAGGCCGGTTATCCAGAGCAGACGGCAAACGGAAACCATAGTTGACCAACATCTCCTTACGCGAGCGGTCTCCATTGTACATTCCCTTGATTTGTCCCATGGTCATGTGGCTTTCGTCAATCATAATGAGAAAATCTTCTGGGAAGAAGTCAAGAAGGGTGTAAGGTGGCTCTCCTTCACTCCGTCCGTCCATGTGACGGGAGTAGTTTTCTACCCCATTGGTGTAGCCCATTTCCCTAAGCATTTCAATATCATACTCGGTCCGTTGTTTCAGGCGCTGGGCTTCTAAGAGCTTGCCTTCTTTTTCAAAGACTTTCAACTGTTCTTCTAGTTCCGCCTGAATCTTGGCTATGGCTACTTCCATATGGTCATCATTGGTCACGAAGTGAGTGGCTGGGAAGATCGCTAAGTGGTCCACTTCACCAAGGACTTGACCCGTCAAAGCTTCGACCTCACGGATGCGATCAATTTCGTCCCCGAAAAACTCAACGCGAAAGGCATGTTCATCACGCGAAGCTGGGAAAATCTCGACCACATCCCCACGGACACGGAATTTCCCCCGTTGAAAGTCGATGTCATTGCGCTCAAACTGGATATCCACCAAGTCGTTCAGCAGTTTATCGCGAGAAATCTCGAGACCTGGGCGTAGGCTCACCACGCTATCCGAGTATTCTTTGGGAGAACCCAACCCATAGATACATGAAACAGACGCAACTACAATGACGTCATTTCGTTCTAAAAGAGCCGAGGTTGCTGAGTGACGAAGCTTGTCAATCTCATCATTGACCGAGCTATCTTTTTCGATATAGGTATCACTCGAAGGCACATAGGCTTCAGGCTGGTAGTAATCGTAGTAAGAGACGAAATACTCGACCGCATTTTCAGGGAAAAATTCCTTGAACTCTCCATAGAGCTGGCCTGCTAGGGTTTTATTGTGGGCGATGACCAAGGTCGGTTTATTCACTTGGGCAATGACTTGACTCATGGTATAGGTCTTGCCCGTACCAGTCGCCCCCATCAAGATTTGGGCCTTCTCGCCTCCCTCGATGTTATCTACCAACTGCTCGATGGCCTGCGGTTGGTCCCCAGACGGTTGGTATTTTGATACTAGTTTAAATTTGTTGTCTGTTACTCGATTAATCATCTCTTTGTCCTCTCATATATAGACCTTATTTTACCATAAATCACCAGAATTCTCTGTGATGAGGAATGAAGAGAGAAGACAACATGTTACAAAATGATACGTTAAATCGGGATATGTCCGAATTACAACATCATTAATTGGACACGCATTAGCATAAAAACTAAACAAGACTCTCGAAATTACTTCGAAAGTCTTGTCTTTTATTCTAAAACCATGCAATACGTAACAAGAGGCTGGGACAAAAGTCATAGCCTCTTAATTGTTTTTGGATTGTCGAGCAAGACGCAGTGGTTGAGTGGGCTCTACTACGCTGATTTCATCAGCTTTTACAGCCCTACTCAACTGTGCGGAGGTGGGACGACGAAATGGAATTCTAACGAATTACCGATTTCTGTCCCACTCTCCCAAAATTAGAAAGGTTTGCTCATTAGTATCATTTTTATTTACTACTTAACTTCTTGATTCCTTACCAATAAGTAGATTGTTGCTCCAAGTGAACATACCAGTCCAATAACGTAAATACAGAGTTGCAGATTGGAAGCTCTCCCTAATATTGTATCTGCAACAATATTATAAAATAGGTAACTAGTCAATGGTTCCACTACTCTTTCTATGAATGGTTGTACTAAAATAGGAAATAGAAATAAAATAGCTAAACTCCCCATTGGACTTTTGAAAAAATAACTTAAAAAGTGAGAAATCAAAAAGTATTGGATGGAGCCAATCAAATAGAAGCTGAAAATTTCTAAACTGACACCATTTTCGCTACTAAAAAAATGAAACCATATAAGCAGTACAATGAAATACAAGGTTGATTGTAGTACTACATCACATAACTCTACGAACAGGATCCTAATTGAACTGAAGATCCTTTTTCCACTTACCAAATAAACTAGTTTTGTTTCATGTGATTGTAACTCAACAAATGCATTAACACACCCAATACTAACAGAGAGCATTGAGGCAAAAACAAGAGCTTGCTTTATAGATAATTGTACAACAGTATCATTGATTGAAACTGGTAACACACCGAAGAGACACACAAAACCTATCAAAAGTGACTGTATAGCTATCTGGTACTTTACAGGTCTTAAACTATATTTTTTGACAATCAGACTAAAAAATATTCTTGCCATTCTTCCTCCTCATTCGAATCATTTCTACAACCATTATGAACACCAAGAACAAGATCCCTTCTACTACTAAAAGTGTAAAGCCGTACAATTGGCTCATTTGACTCCCTTCGATTCGGCCAAATGCAAATGACTTTGCTCCAATCAAAGGCAATAGATTTTCTATTTTAGAGGAAATTCCTCTTAGAATACCTGATAAACTGATTACCAATAATATAACATCTGCAATTAATGCAGTCATTGATTTTTTCGTTACGATTACGAAAAGTAAAGCTAATAAAGTAAGAACGATTGCAAATATCATAATTCTTACCGTGACATCTAAGAACAAGGTCAATTCTAAAAAATTCTTTAGAGTTGAATCTAGAAAAACGAATAAAATAACAGCGTTTATTATAGAAAATATTAAAGTAGAAAGTAACGATAGGACAATTGAACTTGCAATAAACCCAGTAAGACGAACTTTCCAGTTAGGAATCAATAACTGGCTAAAATAATCATCACCAAATTGATAATGGGTTGAATAAACAAGTGAAACAAGAATTGGCAAGAAAATAACACTTGCTTGGTAGGGTGAAGATAAGAGAGCATCCCTGACTGTATACACTGGATTCGATGATAACATAGATGGATCAAGGTTAACCGCCTGTCCATTTCCTTCTACTAAGGCATTTATCACCTGAATATTTTGAATTGAAAAAAATATGTTGACTCCCAAAATAAGAAAAAAAGTAAATTTAAAAGTAGGTAAACTACTATATTTATAAATGTCACTAAAAAAGGAACGCTTCAACATATTATTCACCTTCTTTCCCTTCGAGTGCTTTAAAATATGCTTCCTCAAAAGAGCCAAACTGTTTCAAAATATCTTTTGTAGGAGCATCAATAACGATCTTCCCATTAGAAATACCAACCAAATGATCTACAGTTAATTCTAACTCACTCATATAATGACTTGTCATTAAGACAGCTTTACCTTCATTGACAAAAGATTGTAAAAAATTGCGTACCCAGCGAATTCCTTCTGGATCTAGTCCATTGATTGGTTCATCTAAAATTAAGATATCAGGATTTGCTAATAAGGCTGTTGCTAAACCAAGACGTTGCTTCATTCCTAATGAATAGTCTTTTACTTTTTTATTTTTAGCTTCACTTAACCCTACCAATTCTAAACATTCCTTGCACCTATTCTTGTCAACACCACAAGCCAAGCCAATCCACCGAAGATGCTGGAATCCTGTTCTGGTTGGGTAAGGTTGACAACTATCGAGAAATGATCCAACAATACAAAAAGGATTATCTCCCAATTGAGAGTATTTTTTGCCATCTATCAACGCCATTCCCATTTGACTATTTTCTAAACCAAGTAAAATTCTAATTAAAGTTGATTTTCCGGATCCATTCGGTCCAATCAATCCAGTAATCTCACCTTTCTTAGCTTTGAAAGACACGTTTTGAAGGACAATTTTATTATTATATTCCTTATGTAGCTTTTGAATTGTTATCATTCATTATTTTTCCTTTCAGACTTTTAGTGAAATTCCACCTTCACTTGGAGTAAGTATAACAGGAGAAAATCAGGAAAATCTCAGAATAATAATTTTTTTCATTTCTAACAAATTGCATTCCATATTTGCTATAATATGCTCATATAATTGGAGGAACTATGACGTATAAAATTTTAGCCATTGACGATGATGAAAAAATCTTACGATTAATATGGAATGCATTAAAAGCGAACAACTTTCACGTGGAAACTCGTAAATATATAGAGGAGATCAATATCTGTGACTTTACTGGATTCGATCTAATTTTACTTGACGTTATGATGCCTATTTCTGGTTTAGAAATCTGTCTCTCCATTCGTTCACAAATTGCTACCCCAATCCTATTTCTAACCGCTAAAGATTTTGAAGAAGATTTACTAAAAGGGATTCAAGCTGGGGCAGATGATTACATCACAAAACCATTCAGCATTAAAGAATTAATTGCAAGAATTCAAATGCATCTTCGTAGAGAAGAAAGATCACATCATGCCTCTAAAGAAGAGATGGATTCAAATATAACTTTTAATCGAGATAGTCAAGAAGTTTATTATCAATCAAAGAGAATATCACTAACTAAGCGAGAGTTTGATTTACTTTATCTTTTAGCAAAAAATGAGAACCGAATATTTAGCATAGAAGAACTTTACAATTACCTCTATCCTGTAGACTCTGATGCACAACTACGATCCATTACTGAATATATCTATCAAATCAGACAAAAATTTAAGATTCATCAAATTGATCCCATTAAAACAGTATGGGGAGGAGGATACAAATGGAAAAAGAATTGACAATCAAGCAACTCATTAAGCGTACCTACCTTAAAATCATTTGGCAATTTCTTCTATGTCTGATACTTTTTTACATAGTTCCAGCTCTTCTATCTTCTGTATCTGGAATTAATGAGAAAAATGCCAATCACTTTGCTTTATTTTTTAGCGTCAGTTCTTGGATTTATCTTTGCATCATTTTAATTTTTATCATTGTAATAAATATTAGACGGTTATTAACCAAGATTCAAAAAGAAATGAACATGGTTTATCATAGTGGTCTATATTTCACCAAAAATGAACATCACCATTTGCAGATTAAAGAATTTATTGAAACAAATGAACTAATCGAAAAAATGCAATCTGATATAAAAAATAGGATTGAACTTGAAAAAGAACAAAAAAAAGAACTCATGTTTCAAGTATCTAGCGCTGCACATGATCTTCGAACTCCTCTAACTGTCATCAGAGGAAATGCTGAATTCTTACAATCTACCAAACAAACACCTCAAGTAATGGAATGTCTAAAAGATCTTGAGCAAGCAAGTATTCAGTTAAACGATTATTTTAACCACTTCATCCAATACTCCAAAACCTTTTACGACCATGATATTCAACTTGAAAACATATCAATTAAACAAGTAACTCATCAATTGAAAGAACACATCACTCCTTTACTCCCTAAAAATACACAATTTGTTTTTACAAACACAGTAACTCCATCAACAAAAATTGCAATTCATTCCAATCTATTTTTCCGAGCAATCACAAATATCATTAATAATGCAATACAACATCAAAAAGAAAATGATGCACAAATCCAGCTAACAATTTCACAAGAAAATAGTCAATTAGTTCTAACTATTTGGAATAACCAATCTAGTTTTTCAAAAAATATACTACAACATGCCGGAAATCTTTTCTATAAAGAGGACCAAGCAAGAACACCCTCTCAAGAAAGTCATTATGGACTTGGTTTATCTTTCGTGAAACGCGTCATGAAACTTCATAATGGAACTATGCATTTAGAGAATATTAATCTTGGTGCACAAGTCAAACTAATCATTCCCATTATTATATAGAAAAAGCCGAACTCATCAATATGTGTTCGACTCAGAATACAGACAAACGTCGTTTTTGGTGTTTGTCTTTTTCATATATGACTTTCAGACATTATACAGAAGTTAGTCATTAAACTCTTTCTTTCCTCTCCCCTAAGCGATAAACGATCACTATAGATAAAAGTAGAACCAGGGTAGTGATAATCGATCCTTCTGCACCAAATGCTCCCCCGGTAAGCCAGTCAGGTCCAGCACCCATGCTAAAGTTAAAGATAGAGGCATCTGCGCCCGTCCCACTGACTTGAAAACCAAGGAGATTCCCTTGTACATAGTTCCAAGTTCCGTGTTGGGCGACCACTAGCCAGATACTATCGGTGTAGACAAGGAGCAAACCAGCTAGAACCCCATCGAGGATGATATTCAGAACGGATAAGAAGGTCACCCCTGAATTACCTAGATGGAGAAAACCAAAGAGACTACTAGAAATCGCGATCGCTAAGGGTAGATTGGCTCTTGCTGCAATCCGAGTTAGGAGCCAACCACGTGTGGCTACTTCTTCTGTACCACCTTGAAGGAGCCAAAATGGGAATAAACCTAGAATAAAAAGAATGGGTTCTAAACTTAATTCATTCAGCTCAAAAGTTCCGATTCCCCCAACCTGGTAGAAAAGGGCAATCACACCCATTTGAAGCAGTGAAATCAAGATTCCCCAACCTAGATACTTCAGCCAATTCTTTTTTATAAAACCTAAAGTCGATAAGGGATTCTTCTCAATGAACTTCACCCAAAAAATAAAGAGTAAAAGAATAAATACGAAACTGAAGAGCTCATAATAGAGAATGTAATGGTAGAAGAACTCTTGAACACCTGATCCCCCATTCCCTGGTGAAAAGAGCTCTGCTAGAAACCCTAATCCAATTGAAAAAGGTCCAAGCAATTCATTCCCCAGCCAAAGCCCACCTTCAACAAATAGGAAGGTTAAAAAGACATAGAACAGTGTAGAAATGAGCACTGGCCATGTAGTGTTAGTTTTTATATCCTGAATGATCTTCCCTTTCTTCATCATCAGCCTCCATTCACCTAATAGCTCCATTGTAACAAAGAAAACCAGATACTGCAAGACAATGTTATGTTAGATAACCTGACATGGATTGGTTGGATTTCTTGATTTTAGGTTTCATTTATGATATGATAATACTTGTAAAAAATAAATGATGAAATTCATACTTGTTTTCAGTATGAATTCTTTATTTTTTTAACCCTTTTGGGTATTCCTTCCATAGCTCATTATGAGTCTATTGGATTAGATATAAAGGAGAACGAAATGAAGAAAAAACTAGTAGCTTGTTTGCTTTTCTTATTTCCACTATTCGCCTTTGCGAGTCCAGCACAGGCTGAAACTGTTAAGGTCGTTTTCGATACGGCGTATGCGCCCTTCGAATTCAAAGACTCAGACCAAGTTTATAAAGGAATTGATGTTGAAATCTTGGATAAGGTCGCTGAAATCAACGGTTGGACCTTAGAAAAGTCTTTCCCAGGCTTTGATGCGGCCGTCAACATGGTCCAATCCGGACAAGCCGATGCCATTATGGCAGGGATGACCAAGACCAATGAACGTGAACAAGTCTTTGCTATGTCCGATACCTACTATGATACAAAAGTCGTGATCGCAACTAAGAAAGCTAATAAAATCACTTCCTATGATCAACTCAAAGGCAAAACAGTCGGAGTCAAAAATGGAACAGCAGCCCAACGTTTCCTTCAAAAGAACAAGGACAAGTACGGATATACGATCAAGACCTTCGACACCAGCGATCTGATGAATAACAGTCTATCAACTGGTGCTGTGGATGCCATTATGGATGACCAACCTGTTATCGAATATGCCATTAAGCAAGGACAAGACCTTTCTATTAATATGGAAGGAGAAGCTGTTGGAAGCTTTGCTTTTGGGGTCAAAAAAGATGGGTCCCATGAAAACCTTATTAAACAATTCAATACTGCCCTTGCTCAAATGAAGAAAGATGGTACGCTAGATCAAATTATTGAAAAATGGACTGGTAGCAGCCAATCATCATCTACAGCAACAACTACCACTAGCACTACTGTTGTTCCAGAAACGAGCACTGAAGCAGGACAAAAGGCGACTCCTAAGAAGAAAACTTACAAAATTTCTAGTGATTCCTCTTTTGCTCCCTTCGTCTTCCAAAATGATCAAAGTAAATACACTGGGATTGATATGGAATTGATTAAGGCCATTGCCAAAGACCAAGGATTTACCCTAGAAATTAGCAATCCCGGATTTGATGCCGCGGTTAGTGATGTTCAGAACGGAAATGCGGACGGAATGATTGCCGGCATGACTGTGACAGATGCGCGTAAGGCAACCTTTGACTTCTCTGACCCATACTATACAACAAATTCGATTCTTGCTGTTCAAGAGAGTAGTAAAATTTCTTCCTACGAAGATCTAAAAGGAAAAACAGTTGGTGTCAAAAATGGTACTGCTTCTCAAACTTTCCTCGAGGAAAACAAGAGCAAGTATGGCTACAAAATCAAAACCTTCTCAGATGGGGCTTCTATGTATGACAGTTTGAACTCAGGTTCTGTAGCTGCCATCATGGATGACGAACCTGTTATCAAATACGCCATTAAACAAGGACGTAAATTCAAAACACCTATCGAAGGTACTCCAAGTGGTCAAATTGCCTTTGCTGTCCAAAAAGATTCGAACCCTGAATTGATTGAAATGTTCAACAACGGTTTGGCCAACTTAAAAGAAAGTGGCGAATACCAAAAGATCTTGGACAAGTACCTTTCAAGTGATAGTGATGAAACCACAGACTCTACTTCAGTAGATGAAACGACTATCTGGGGCTTGCTCCAAAACAACTACAAACAATTGTTAAGTGGACTTGGTGTCACTATTGCCCTAGCACTTCTTTCATTTGCGATTGCTATGGTGATCGGGATCATCTTCGGGATGTTCAGTGTCAGTCCTTATAAATGGCTTCGTTGGACTGCTGAGATTTTCGTCGATGTCATCCGTGGTATCCCACTGATGATTCTTGCTGCCTTTATCTTCTGGGGAATTCCTAATTTAATCGAGTCCATGACGGGTCACCAATCCCCAATCAATGACTTCCTTGCAGGTACGATTGCTCTCTCCCTCAATGCTGCTGCTTATATTGCTGAGATTGTTCGTGGTGGGATTCAAGCCGTACCAGCTGGACAGATGGAAGCTAGTCGAAGTCTCGGGATCTCATACAGCAAGACCATGCGCAAGATTATCTTGCCTCAAGCTACTAAACTGATGCTTCCAAACTTCGTCAACCAATTTGTCATTGCACTGAAAGATACGACGATCGTGTCAGCTATCGGTTTGGTCGAGCTCTTCCAGACTGGTAAGATTATCATCGCTCGAAATTATCAAAGTTTCAAGATGTATGCAATCCTTGCTGTCTTTTACCTCGTCATCATAACCTTATTGACACGCTTTGCAAAACAATTAGAAAAGAGGGCTAACTAATGGCTAAATTAAAAATTGATGTCCATGACCTCCACAAGTATTACGGTGAAAATGAGGTCCTTAAAGGCATCTCAACAAAATTCTACGAAGGAGATGTGGTTTGTATTATCGGACCATCTGGTTCCGGTAAATCAACCTTCCTACGCAGTCTCAATCTTCTTGAAGAAGTAACCAAGGGACAGATTACCGTGAACGGCTATGACCTGACTGATCCTAAAACCAACATTGATATCGTTCGTGAAAATGTCGGGATGGTTTTCCAGCATTTCAACCTCTTCCCTCATATGAGTGTTATTGAAAACATCATGTTTGCTCCTTTGGAGCACAAACGCATGAGTCGGGAAGAAGCTAGAGAACTAGCAATGGAACTTTTGGAAAAGGTTGGACTGGCTGACAAAGCTGACGTCAGTCCTGATAGTCTATCAGGTGGTCAGAAACAGCGGGTAGCCATTGCGCGTGGTTTGGCAATGAAGCCAGATGTCATGCTCTTTGACGAACCGACTTCTGCCCTTGACCCTGAGATGGTCGGAGATGTACTGAACGTTATGAAAGACTTGGCTAAGCAAGGGATGACCATGATCATCGTCACCCACGAGATGGGATTTGCTCGCCAAGTGGCCAATCGTGTTATCTTCACAGCAGATGGGGAATTCCTCGAAGACGGCAAACCAGACCAAATCTTCGACAACCCACAACACCCACGATTGAAAGAATTCCTGGATAAAGTGTTAAACGTTTAATAGAAATATAAGAGGCTGGGACAAAAATCCTAGCCTCTCAATTGTCTTTGGATTGTCGAGCAAGACGCAGTGGTTGAGTGGGCTCTACTACGCTGATTTCATCAGCTTTTACAGCCCTACTCAACTGTGCGGAGGTGGGACGACGAAATCGAATTCTAACCAATTACCGATTTCTGTCCCACTCTCTTTTTTCTTCTTTCAAATATAAAAAAATATTAAGAAATTTCATTTAAAAAACTTGCTAAATGAAGCAAAAAACTATACCATAGTAGAGTGTCTTTTGACTAAATATGTGATTAAAGGATGATTATGAAAAAATTATTAGAAAAGGTTAGTATCCTTTCCTTATCTCTTGTATTAACGACATCGTTTTCGATTTCTAGCGCTCTGCCTTATATGTTCGAATACTATAAGGATCTCCCAAAAAGTCAAATCGAACTCTTAGTATCCCTTCCATCCGCTGGGATTATGGTCACCCTCTTCCTAAACACCTTTATCGAACGCTTCTTGGATGAGAGAAAGATGATTATCACTGGTCTATTAATTCTCTCAATCTTCGGAATGGTCCCTTTCTTTAACCAAGCCTATCCTATCCTCTTCATCTCTCGTTTCATCTTTGGGATGGGAGTCGGATTGATCAATGCTAAGGCTATTTCAATTATCAGCGAACGCTACCAGGGGCGAGAACGAATCCAAACTCTTGGATTTCGTGGTTCTGCTGAAGTCGTAGGGACAGCCCTGGTTACTTTATTGGTCGGCTTCCTCCTCCAATTTGGCTGGACTTCTAGCTTCCTAGCCTACGGGGCTGGATTAATCGTTCTCTTTCTCTTCATGACCTTTGTCCCTTACCACCAGCAAGAAGAAAGTCAACATATCCACGCCAATCATAAAGAACCACTCCAAAAAGAAGAATGGAAGTTGACTATTATTTTAGCCATTGTAGCCGCTATGATCGTTCTATGCAACGTCGGAGTAACTCTTCGCATTCCTAGTATTGTCGCCTACACTTTCAAGGATCAGCATAATTCAGCCAGCTTCATTCTAAGTGCTATGCAATTGATTGGCATTCTAGCCGGTCTCACCTTCTCTGGTCTTGTTCATTTGTTCAAGAGCAAATTGATCACTTATGCCGGGATTGCTTACGGATTCTCAATGATGGCTGTAGCCCTTTCACCAAGTATCCCTCTTCTGGCTCTTTCCGCCCTCTTCTCAGGCTATACATACAGTACTGCTCTTACCATGGTTTTCCAAATCTTGTCAGCCAAGATTCCTGCTAGACGATTAAACCAGGTGACCTCAGTAGCCGTCTTGGGATGTAGCTTCGGAGCGGCCATTACACCTTTCGCCCTCAATACCATCGGTCTCATCTCCGACAGTAACTCTTTTATCTTTACTGTATTAGGTATTGCTATGGCTCTCCTAGCCTTCTCTCTTCTCTATCTTTTAAAAGATCATCACGAATAAACAAAAAGACTGGAAAAAACATCCAGTCTTTTTGTGTCTTACTGATTCGAAAGTTGGGCAGTTTGCATTTTGTAATAAACACCTTTTTGTGCCATCAACTCCGAATGATCCCCATGTTCAACGATATTTCCATCTACCATGACAAGAATCAGGTCTGCATTTTCAATCGTAGACAGGCGATGGGCGATTACAAAGCTGGTCCGACCCACCATCAGCTTATTAAAGGCATCCTGGATGAGCAACTCCGTCCGTGTATCAATGGAAGATGTTGCCTCATCTAGTATCAGAATCTTAGGCACTGCAAGAAAGACCCGAGCAATGGTCAAAAGCTGTCTTTGGCCTTGAGAGAGGGAATCCCCCGCATCTGCTAGATAGGTATCATAGCCATCTGGAAGCTGTTGAATAAAGAAATCAGCATTGGCAGCCTTAGCTGCTTGAATCACGTCTTCCCGACTAGCATCTGGTCGACCAAAGGCGATATTCTCATGAACCGTTCCAACTTTGAGCCAAGTCTCTTGAAGGACCATTCCAAACTGCTTCCGGTAACTAGCTAAAGTATAGCTAGTTACAGCTTCTTGGTCTAAGAGCAAGCGACCTTGGTCGACCTCATAAAACCGCATGAGAAGGTTAATCAGCGTGGATTTCCCAGCCCCAGTCGGACCGACAATGGCTACCTTGCTAGCTGGTGGGATAGAAATGGAGAGGTCCTTTATGAGAGGCTGATCAGGGCGATACCCAAAGCTAATATGATCAAATTGGACAATGCCTTCTACAGCCTCTTCTTGCAAGTCTTTCTTGCCACTTTCTTTCACTTCCTCTTGGTCCAAGACACTATAGAGCCGTTCGGTACAGGCCAAGGCACTTTGCAACTCAGCAAGAACAGATGAGATGTCATTGAAGGGTTTGGTATACTGATTGACATAGTTGAGGAAGGTCACCAACTGGCCAACAGTAAAGCCCGTTCCAGATAGGATGCGGAAAGCACCAAATCCCGTCACCAACGCATAAATCAGGGCATTGACAAAGCGCGTCGCTGGATTAACGGTAGAGGAATAAAAAATCGCCTCTTGAGAATAACCAGCATAGTCGCTATTGATCTCAATAAACTTGTCTTTAAACTGACCCTGTGCATTAAAAGCTTGGAGTAAGCTTTCTTGACTGAGAGATTCTTCAATCATCTGTGTCTGAGCC
Organism: Streptococcaceae bacterium; assembly: GCA_902363395.1. GTDB lineage: Bacteria > Bacillota > Bacilli > Lactobacillales > Streptococcaceae > Streptococcus. Next base: position 925,125 of record CABIZZ010000001.1, on the reverse strand, counting down.
CCACGTGCTTGGGTCTGCATCCGAAAGAGATGATAGGAACGCTTGGCAATAAAACGAGCGATAAAGAGAGATAAAGGAGTCAGGATCAAAACCATTCCCATCATCATCCAATCCAATCGGGCCATACTAGCGATGGTCACTAAAATCGTGAGAAGACCAACAAAGAACTGATTAAAGACCATGAATAGACCATTGTTCAGTTGTTCAACGTCCGTGGTCAAGCGACTGACCAAATCCCCAGTACCTTGACGATCCAGGTAGGATAAAGGAAGGACATGGACTTTCTGGATGACCTTCTCCCTTAAGTCTTTACTGTAGCGATAGATCATCTGATTGTAAATCAAGGGATTCAACAATTGAATTAGACTTGAAAAAAGAATTACTAGACCCATTTGTAAGATAAGTGGGAGCAAGAGATGTGCTGCATCAGGGAGCACCACTAAGTCTACTGCCTGCCCGATTAGGATGGGGATATAGACGGTTAACAAGACTTGTAAGATCGTTCCCAGACTGGCTAAGATGAGCCAGATGGGCTGTTTGGCTATATCAGCAAGCAAGCGCCGTAAATAAGTCTTCTGTTTCATTCTGTCCCCTCCTCTCTTTTCTGTTGGGAGAAATGAATCTCTTGGTATAAAGGATTGGTTGTCACCAAGTCTTCATGCCTTCCTAAGCCGATCTGTTTGCCTTTGTCTAAGACAAGAATTTGTTCAGCACTTCGCAGACTATTGGTCCGTTGCGAGATGAGGATGAGACTTGTCTCCGTCAATTCCTCTTTTAGAGCCTTTAAAAGCCGTGCTTCTGTCAAATAGTCCAAGGCTGAAGTGGAATCATCCAACACCAAAAATTGAGCTTTGCGAAGTACAGCTCGAGCAATGGTCAGACGTTGCCGTTGCCCCCCAGAATAATTTCGTCCAAAAGCTTCTACCAGAGCGTCTAGCCCCCCTTCTTTCTCACGGACGAAATCAGCTGCTTGCGCAACTTCCAAGGCCCACCACAACTGCTCTTCATTCAGTTCCTCGTTTAATCCCAGAGTTAGATTCGAACGAACACTTCCTTTAAAGAGCTCTGCTTTTTGTGGAACCACTGCTACCCAGTCACGCCACTGACCAAGAGTCTTGGGACTCTGTCCATCTTTAAAAATGGTTAGATTTCCTTGACTTGGGCCATAAAGATATCCTAACAATTGAACCAGGGTAGATTTCCCTGATCCTGTCCCTCCAATGATTCCTAGGGTTTGTCCCTTGTTCAAAGATAAGTGAATGCCTTCTAAGGATGGTTTTGCCGCTAAGGGATAGGTAAAGATAAGATCTTTGATCTGGAGAGCCAGTTGAGGATTTGAAGCAGATAGCTCATCTAACTCTTGATCCAAATCTTCACTCTTCTCATCAAATACTTGGACAATCCGACCAGCAGCAATATAGCTTTGGTTGAGCGAGGTCACCAATATAGCTAACTTTAGTAATTCCGTTAAAATTTGAAGCAGATAGTTGACCAGGGCAACCAACATTCCTTGACTGAGCCTCCCCATTTGAATGGAGGCTTGTCCCTGCCAAAGAATACAAATCAAAGTCCCGTTCACGACTAAGAAGGTCATAGGACTGATCAAACTAGACCATTTGGATACTAGTAATTGCCATTTGGTATAGTCTTGGTTGACCTCATTAAACTCTGCTTCTTCATGAGCAGCTTGCCCAAAAGCGCGGATAACCCTCATTCCTTGTAACTGCTGACGCGTGATGGTAACCATTCGATCCGTTATCTTCCTGATGCGTGCATAAAGAGGATTGACCAGACGAGACATGACGACAATAATCAGGGTCAAGAGAGCAACCATTCCAATAAACCACATTGTCAGTTGCGGACTAATAGTGAAGGCCATAAAAATAGAGCCAAAAACGACAATCGGCGCTCGGAGGAATAGACGTAAAAATAGATTAATCCCTGTTTGAATTTGATAGGTATCACTGGTTAGTCGCGTCACGAGACTTGAGCTGGTTAGGCGATCCCTCTGCTCCTTAGACAAGCTGAGAATTTTCTCATACAGGTCATTGGTCAATTCTTTGGTATAGCCTACCGCTGCTTTCGAAGAAAAATATTGGGCCGTTATCGCTACAAGAACCCCAAAACCAGCAAAAACAAATAAGAGACCAACCACCCCAAGCATTCCACCTTGGTCCTGACGGGGAATCAGCTGATCGACAAGCTGGGCAATTAAAAGTGGAACCAGTAATTCAAAGGTTGCTTCTAACAACTTGAAAAACGGTCCCAGTATGGTTTCTTTTTTATAATTCCTGAAGTATTTCAATAGGTCTTTCATACTACTAGTTTCTCTTTCTAATGGATGTACTTATTCTACCACAATTTCGGAAGATAAAAAAACTCTCCCCGCAAAGCAGAGAGAGTTGAAAAACGACCCAATGTACGTCAGGAATATTATTCCATCTTTGTCCCCTTATTTAATAGCTTGCCCATTTTCCCTAATCCCATCAGTAAGAGAGGGTAAGAAAAAAGTGTTATCAGGCCTAGCACAAGAAAAACAGCTACAAATCCACAAGTATCAATCAACCAACCAGTCAGTGGGAAGATCACAATCATAGACAAACTAAACATCATCGAATTGATACTCAGCATGGTTGCTCGTACACTAGAAGGCAAATAAGCTTGTAAATCATTGTAGTAAATGGGTTGATACACTGCATAAAGAGCATTGGTCAAGAGATAGACACTTAGATAGGCGAATGGAGTCTTGAAAGCTACCAAAAGCAAGGCCAAACCTGTCAGTGCAACCAGAATTGGAAAGACTTGATTACTATTCCATTTTTTCCCGATTTGACTGGCCAGATAAACCGCTAGGAGATTGAATCCACTACCAATCAACATGATGAGCGAAACTTGCCAACTGACTAGGTCACTGATTTTCTGTTGGTAGTAAAAATAAAACATACACATGATGGTTCCTAGCAGCTGATAGGTGAACATCCAGTAAAAGAGCACTGGTTTTTCCTGCCATTCTTGTTTCACCACTACCAATATCCGTTTTAAGGTCAAGTGATTTCTCTCACCACTCTTGCTCTCCGGCTCCTTCATCAGAAAAATCAAGACTATGGAAAGCAGGGAAAGCCCAATAGCAATATAATAGGTCCAAGCCAATGCGCCATGAACAAAGAAGCCGGCCACAACGGTACCTAAAGTTCGGGTGACTTCTGCCACACCAGACAAAAAGCTAGAAATCTGAAGATATCGGTCCTTTTGACCCGCTTCAACCGCCGAATCATATAAGAAAGCGGTACTGGTCCCCGAGTCAAAATTGTAGGACCAGGCATTAACCATCATGGCAATCGCATAAATCCAAAAATTCCCCTGACCAAACAAAATCAAGATAGAGGACACAATACTGGCCAAGCGAGCCAAATAGAGATTGGTCTTGTAGCTAAATCGATCTGCCAACATACCAGATGGGATTTCACACAAGAGACTGGTCCCATGAAAGATACTTTCTAGTAAACCGATTTGAAGCAAGGCAAGACCATTTTGAATAAAGAATAAAATCCAAAAACTAGTAATTCCAAAATAAGATGTGAATTCCAGACCTGCTAGGAGTGGAATATTGCGTTTGTAAGTTCTTTTAAACATCGTTTTCTCTCTTTCAATATGTAATATGAGTTTTTCTAAAAGACTTACTTAGATTTGCCTACATTTTCTCCACCTCTTTCATTTAAAGTAATACTCAATGAAAATCAAAGAGCAAACTAGGAAGCTAGCCGCAGGCTGTACTTGAGTACAGCAAGGTGAAGCTGACGTAGTTTGAATTTGATTTTCGAAGAGTATAAAAACGCCAGACAGCGTTTTTATGGCTATTAAGGTTTGATACGGTGCAACATACGTGGGAATGGAATAGCTTCACGGATGTGTTTAGTTCCAGCTGCGAAGGTTACCATACGCTCGATACCGATACCAAATCCACCATGTGGGACTGTACCGTATTTACGAAGGTCAAGATAGAATTCATACTCTGTACGATCCATACCAAGTGATTCCATCTTAGCGACAAGGGCATCGTAGTCTTCCTCACGCATTGAACCACCGATGATTTCTCCGTAACCTTCCGGTGCAAGCAAGTCTGCACAAAGCACGCGCTCTGGATTTCCAGGAACTGGTTTCATATAGAAGGCCTTGATGTCTGCTGGGTAGTTAATCACGAAAGTTGGTACACCAAAGTGGTTTGAAATCCAAGTTTCGTGTGGTGAACCAAAGTCATCACCATGTTCAAGATGCTCGTAGTCAGCGTCTTCATCATTTTCATGCTCTTGCAAGAGGTCAATGGCTTGATCGTAAGTGATGCGTTTGAATGGCTCTGCAATATAGCGTTTCAAAAGCTCAGTGTCACGTTCCAATGTTTCCAAGGCTTGAGGAGCACGATCAAGAACACCTTGAAGCAATGCTTTTACATAAGCTTCTTGCAAGTCAAGTGACTCATCGTGTGTCAAGTATGAATACTCAGCATCCATCATCCAGAATTCAGTCAAGTGACGGCGAGTCTTAGATTTCTCCGCACGGAATACTGGACCAAAATCAAAGACACGACCAAGGGCCATAGCTCCAGCTTCAAGATAAAGCTGACCAGATTGGCTCAAGTAGGCTGGTGTTCCAAAGTAGTCTGTTTCGAAAAGTTCTGTAGAATCTTCTGCTGCATTTCCTGAAAGGATTGGGCTATCAAACTTCATGAAGCCGTTCTTGTCGAAGAACTCATAAGTTGCATAGATAATAGCGTTACGGATTTGCATCACTGCTACTTGTTTGCGTGAACGCAACCACAAGTGGCGGTTGTCCATCAAGAAATCTGTACCGTGTTCTTTTGGAGTGATTGGATAATCTTGCGATTCACCGATGACTTCAATGTCTGTAATATCCAACTCATAACCAAATTTAGAACGTTCGTCTTCTTTGACAATCCCAGTCACAAAGACAGACGTTTCTTGGCTTAAGCGTTTGATGGTGTCAAATTTTTCAAGACCTACTTCTTCACCAAATTTCTCGATAAAGTTTGGTTTGAAAGCCACGCCTTGGAAAAAGGCTGTTCCGTCACGCAATTGTAAGAAGGCAATTTTCCCTTTTCCAGATTTGTTGGCAACCCAAGCACCGATAGTGACTTCTTGACCAACGTAGTCTTTTACTTCGATAATTGTTACACGTTTTGTCATCATTTATCTTCCTTTTTTTGTTTAACTTGTCTAAAGACATTATTACCCACTATTGTACCACAAATAATGCCTGATAGCTATCTCTCACAATCTAAAAATCCGGCTTTTTTTTTACGGAAACTTACTTTTAATAAAAAAATAAATCAACTTTTTCAAATTCTTGAACCGATTTAAATATTTTATCCTATATTTTGATTTTTCAAAGGAAAATCCTGTCATTTTAAGTCTCAATAGCAGTCATTTTTGACAAGTAAAAAGCTTGCAAGTTATACTATCAGTATGTATAAGGAGGAAAATATGAAAAAGAAAATTCAACTCACCACGGGATTGTGTGCAACTGTTTTAGCCCTCAGTCTCGCAACAACCACTTTTGCTGATGAGCAGACAACCCCTGTCACTGCTCCTATCTCTGAACGACAAGATACGGTTGCTCCTGTTTCAGTCATTTCAGAGAGTTCAGCTACTGCAATTACCAATGAAACAATAGCCCCACTTCCGAGCAAAGAAACAGCTAGCCTGACGGCTGAGGAATCAACCCTAGCTCCTACTGAAACTCCAGTTGATCCACGAATCTCTGAAATTCGTGTCATCCATCGTCGTCGGACTCTGAAACCAGACTTTTCTCCAGTTGCATCCTCAACAGATGTCGTCTACAAGACGGTTGAAGCCCGTGCTTTTACTGAATATGACGTCTCTGGAAATGGACCAGCAACGGTTACAGACGAAAATGGAAAAACATGGTACCGAGTAAGATACTTCGATCTAGGTGCTAAAAATGGCTTTGCATACAATAGCGCTCCTGAAAAAGGCACTGCCACCGCGCCCGTCATTGAAGTCATCTATCTCTATGATGATATCGATTTGAATCCGGAAGTTGTAAAACGTGCTCGTTTTGTAGACAAAAAGGGACAAGAAATTGCGCCTTCACAAGAAAACAGCGTCGAGCGTAGCCTTGATTTGGCTTATGAAGCTGGTCTACCAACAGCACCTGCTCAAATCCAAGCCAATGGAAAAACTTATACTTACCAATCTGCTGACAAAGGGGAATTAACTTCCCATAAACTCCATGTTTCAAACCTGGTTACTGTAACCTATTTCTATAAAGAAGTCACCACACCAGTTGTTGAGAAACCGTCAACACCTTCTGTTCCAGAAAAACCTGTTCAAAAACTCCGTCTTCCAAAAGGAAATAACGGAGTGAAAACACGTGTACCTGTTAGCAAGAAGCATCAAGCAAAACCTTCAACACCAGAAGTGAAGAAATTCCGCCTTCCAAAAGGCAACAATGGGGCTAAGACCCGTGTTCCTGTGAAAAAAGGGAACACTATTCTTTCTGTCGATTTCTTATAATTCTAAAGAAAAGAGGCTGGGACAAAAGTCCTAGCCTCTCAATTGTCTTTGGATTGTCGAGCAAGACGCAGTGGTTGAGTGGGCTCTACTACGCTGATTTCATCAGCTTTTACAGCCCTACTCAACTGTGCGGAGGTGGGACGACGAAATCGAATTCTAACGAATTACCGATTTCTGTCCCACTCTCTTAATTTTTAATTTTCCATAAATTGATGCAAGCGACGAACTGCTTCCTTCAGGGTCTCCAAGTCAGTTGCATAGCTAAGACGGATATTCTCTGGAGCTCCAAATCCAGCACCTGTGATGAGGGCAACTCCCACTTCTTCCAAGATGGCAGTTGCAAACTCTGTCACATCCGTATAACCTTTCATCTCCATGGCTTTTTTGACATTTGGGAAGAGATAGAAAGCTCCCTGTGGCTTGATCACATCAAAACCTGGAACTTCGCACAAAAGAGGATAAATGGTGTTCAAGCGCTCTTCAAAGGCTTGACGCATCACCTCTACTGAGTCTTGTGGCCCTGTCAAGGCTTCAATCGTAGCATACTGAGATACGGCCGTCAGATTGGAAGTTGTCTGACCGGTTAGTTTACTCATGGCTGCAATGATTTCTGGGTCACCAACAGCATAACCAACCCGCCAACCTGTCATAGCATAAGCTTTTGAAACCCCGTTAATGACAACCGTTTGTTTGCGGATGGCTTCCGATAAGCTTGAAATCGGAACAAACTCATTGCCGTTATAGACCAGGCGACCATAGATATCATCTGCTAAGATTATAATGTCATGCTCAACAGCCCAATTTCCAATGGCTAAGAGTTCTTCCTTGCTATAAATCATCCCCGTTGGGTTAGATGGAGAATTCAAGACCAAAACCTTCGTCTTTTCCGACCGAGCTTCTTCCAATTGTTCAACGGAAACTTTAAAATCATTGACTTGGTGCCCCTTGACATAGACAGGAACCCCTTCCGCCATTAGGACCTGGTCTCCATAGCTGACCCAGTATGGTGTCGGGATAATGACCTCATCACCTGGATTGAGCACAGCCATAAAGAGGGTATAGAGCGAGAACTTCGCTCCAGTCGCAAAGGTGACTTGGTTTGGTGATACTGAATATCCATAGTAGCGTTCGAAATAGGTATTGACGGCAGCCTTTAATGCTGGCAGACCAGAAGCAACCGTATAAAAGGAAGCCCGCCCATCCCGAATGGCTTCGACTGCAGCATCTTGAATATTCTCAGGAGTGTGAAAATCAGGCTGGCCCAAGGTTAGAAAGAGGATATCTTTTCCTTCTGCCTTTAATTTTTTCGCTTTGGCATCACTTGCTAGGGTGACACTTTCTTCCATCTTTAATACACGATCAGAAATTTTCATACCTTACCTACTTTCTATCTGGGACCAGCTACAGACGAACCAATTTAGACTAAGATTCTACCAAAACTGGCAACAACACCTATATTATACACCATCTATCTGACTTGGAGCAAGATTTTACTAAGGATTTCCCAGAAACTTTATACCTTCTTACTATTCGATAAGTAAATAATTTGAGATTAAAGTTAACAGACCTATTTCTTGTGTTCATAATTCTATTTTCTTGTCACCCAGCTGTAATGAATTTGATATTAAGGCTTAATGCCGTCTAATACTATTTATTGATAAAATAGAATCATGAAGAAATTAGAGAAATTATTTGAAGAAGCCCAAACAGAATTAAAAACTATGATTGTCTTTCACAAGGCGGAACGGACCTTTCGTGCAGCAGAGTCTCATGTCATTAAGGATCATCAATTAACCCCTACTCAGTTTTCGGTTTTGGAAACCTTGTACAGTAAAGGGGATCTCCGTATCCAGAACCTGATTGACAGTATTTTAGCGACCTCTGGAAATATGACCGTCGTGATTCGAAATATGGTACGTGATGGATGGATCAAGCGCGAAACGGACCCAGATGACCGTCGTGCCTGCATTGTTTCTTTAACAGAAAAGGGACGTAAAAAAATTATCGAAGTTCTTCCCGATCATATACAAAATGTTCAAAAAGTTATGAGTGTCTTTAGCGAAGAAGAGCAAAAACAACTGCAAACCCTTCTGAAAAAATTAAAGGGCTCCCACTAAATTCTAACCATTCAATCAGTCGTGTTCATGACCAACTAACTACAGTTGCTAGCTATGAACACGTTTTTTGATTTTCAAAAATAAAATGTACTAGTCGCTGTTGACTAGTACATGAGATTAGAAGGTCCTCTTAAAAACTTTCCTTAGGTGAGTACGGAGGTTAGGTGAAATTATCCAGTGGATGATTTCAGCAATCCAGGAAGTTCCATGACTAAATCAAGATACTAAGGGCATCTGCGGATAAAGTCAAAATAGGAAGTTTGACGCAGAATCTTTCGATTCTAGGAGGACTAATCTTTTTGACACAATCCGCAGCCCGTGTTCAATTTGTATTGAGCCTCTTCGCTCTTTAATTTCTGGGCTCAGGCTAAAACAGTTCCCCAAACTGTTTTACTCTCAATAATTCCGGGTGCCTGAAACATAATTGTTTCAGGCACTTTTCTCACGGCGGAAAGTTTTAGCTATGACTAAACAACTTAAATAAGTTCGTTTATTTAAATCATATAGCTATTTTATGTAAAAAATAGTTTGAATACATTTTTAGGTACTAGCCAACAATGACTAGTACCTTCTATTTTACTCATATTTCACAAAGACTAATTGTTTTTCAGTTGATAACTCAGACTGGTAGGCAAAGCCACTAAAGGTTAGCTGCTTCATCTCTTCGACCTTTGTAATCTGCTTCTCTAATAAAGCTGTCACAAAAGCCCCACGCGCTTTCTTAGAAATGGTCGAGTGCACCTTCAACTGACCATTTTTCTCTTCTAGAAATTTAAAGGTCACCATCCGATCTTGGATCTCCTTAGAAAAGACGGTTTCAAACTCACTGGAAAGCAATGAAATAATCAGTTCTTCCTCCTGAAGAGTTTGATCATAGACAGCCTTCCAAAAGGTCTTTAAGGATTTCCCCTGGACCTTAAGCTTCATTAGAAAGTCCAAACGATGGGGAGCAATCGGAGTAAGGGCTGGAATCACTCCATAAAGAGCTGAGGTGATCAAGAGATGGTCTTGCACAAAAGCAGCTTCTGTTTCTGTCCAGTCCATACGGCGGATATTCCGATACATGAGGCCGTCAAAGAGCTTCAAAGCTGGATAGGTCTTAGCTGTACCCGACTTGAGCGCTTGGATCCGTTGCTCTTCTTCACTTGCTCGTTCTTCAGAAATCTTATAAAGTGAGGCTAACTCTTCTAGAGATAATGAAGCTAAAGCATCGATGACCGCTTGTGTCTCATTTGATATAGGATTCCCCATTTTTTCTGGGGTATCCAGATTCATTTCTTTTGCAGTTGGAATTAATAGTTTCATAGAATTATTGTACCATATTTCATTTTCGCTTGACATAAAATTCCCATCATGTTATCATCTAGTTATTAAAACTAGATAGCAAAGAGGTAATAACTATTTTATTCAACTACAGTTATCCCAAGTGGGAAGAAATTCCTGATATTGACCTTTATTTGGACCAAGTCCTCCTCTATGTCAATAAGGTTTGTGCGCCTTTTATCTCAGAAACAGACAAGGGCTTGACAGCCTCCATGGTTAATAATTACGTTAAACACGGCTACCTGCCAAAACCAGATAAGAAGAAATACAAGCGACAGCAAGTTGCCCGTCTCATTGCTATTACGACCTTAAAGACGGTTTTTTCGATTCAAGAGATCGCAGCTACCTTGAACCTCCTGCAGAGTCAAGCTAGCTCCGCAGACCTCTATAATAGTTTTGTGGACTTTCTACATGAAGAGAAAGAACCTTTAGCACCCATTATCGGATCTGCCTGTCGTACCGTGCTACTCTATCAAGAAACCCTATCCTATATCCATGTTCATTCTGAGGAGGAAAAATAAAAGTGAATTATGCTAGTAAATTAAGTAAACGATTATCCTTTGGAGAAGAAATCGCAAATAGCGTCACCCATGCAGTCGGGGCTGTTTTGATGCTCTTTCTCCTTCCAACTTCTGCTATTTATAGTTATGAAACACATGGGACTTTAGCAGCTGTCGGGACTTCGATTTTTGTCATCAGTCTCTTTCTCATGTTTCTCTCATCGACTATCTACCATGCCATGGCCTATGACTCACCTCAGAAGTATGTCCTTCGGATCATCGATCACTCCATGATTTATATTGCCATTGCAGGTAGCTACACACCCGTCGTTCTTTCTCTCATGAACAACTGGTTCGGTTATGCCATTATCCTGATTCAATGGGGGACGACCATCTTTGGGATACTCTACAAAATTTTTGCTAAGAAGGTAAATGAAAAATTCAGTTTGGCCCTCTATTTGATTATGGGATGGTTGGTGATTTTCATTATCCCACAGATCATTAGCCAAACAAGTCCAACCTTCTGGGGTTTGATGCTGATGGGTGGCCTATGTTACACAGTTGGAGCTGGATTTTACGCCAAAAAGAAACCTTATTTCCATATGATTTGGCACCTCTTCATCCTCACTGCTTCTGCTCTCCAATATATCGCGATTGTTTATGTCATGTAAGAAACTTAGACTCCAAAAAATGGGAGTCTAAGAATGTTGACCTACATTTTTTATTTAATACAAATCAAGTAATTCTGAAAAAGTTAAAATGAATGACTAGTAACTTCATTTAAATAGTTAGTGAAACTTTCCGCTGTGAGAAAAGTGCTAGAAACACGATTGTTTCTAGCACTCGGGAGTTTTGGAGCCTTAGATCCAAAACTAAGTCATGGAACTTCTTCGAAGTTCGCTGACGTCCGTACTCACCTAAGGAAAGTTTCTAAGATATCTTTATCATCAATCAGGGACTCTCAAAATGGGAGTCTCTTTTCATATTCTTTACTTGCAATTTTAATCTCAATTGACTACAATAAAGAAAAATTGTACGGGGACAGTTATGACGACCAAATACCAAAAAATTTTTACAACATTGAAGAACCAGATTGACCAGGGGATCCTAAAAACTGGCGACCGCCTGCCTTCCGTTCGACAACTAGCCAGTCAGTATGCCTGTAGCAAGGACACCGTCCAACGGGCCCTACTCGAGCTAAGCTACAAGAACTATATCTATGCCAAGCCCCAAAGTGGCTATTATGTCCTGGAGGAAGAGACTGGAAAGCATACCGACCTGCCTCTTCGCCTCAAGGAAGATCGCTTCCAGGCCTTTGAAGACTTTCGGACTTGTATCAACGAAACCCTTGTCGGTCGTGATAATTATCTCTTCAACTACTATGAAAAGCAGGAGGGTCTAGTCGATCTCCGTCAATCTATTTCTTCTCTCCTTCGAGAAGATGCCATTTATACCCAGGAGCAACAAATCGTAATCACCTCAGGAACCCAGCAAGCCCTCTACCTCCTAAGCCAGGTAGCCTTTCCTAACCAAAAAGAACAAATCCTAGTAGAGCAACCAACCTACTACCGTATCAACAAGTTAATTCAGGAGCAAGACTTACCTTATCAAAGCATCAATCGCTTGCCTCAAGGAATTGACTTTGACCAACTGGAAGCCATCTTCAAAAGTGGCAAGATCAAATTTTTCTATACCATTCCTCGCTATCATTATCCTTTAGGACATAGTTATAGCAAGCAAGAGAAGGAACAGATATTGGCCTTAGCAGAGCTGTATGATGTCTATATTGTCGAGGACGATTACTTGGGAGACTATGATCCACATTTTTCTCCTAGCTTTCATTATCTGGATGCATCCGACCGGGTTATCTACATCAAGTCTTTTTCTACCAGCCTCTTTTCTGCCCTCCGCATTACTTCTATGGTCCTGCCCCAAGCACTTCTTTCCCCTGTCTTAAAACTCAAGGGTACACTCGACTACGAAAGTAACTTGGTCATGCAGAAGGCCTTGAGCCTCTATATTGACAATGGCATGTTTGCAAAAAACAAAGGGCTCCTTCACCAACAACAAGTCATCCAAAAAGAGCAAGCTGCTTCCCTACTCCAGCAACATTCCCTGTCCGTCCCCGTGTGGCCAGTCATTGGAGGAGTCTTACTAGATTTGAGACAGGTCCCTTCGGTCGCTCGTCTGAAACATAGCGGTCTCCCTCTCCACTTCTTCGAATCTGCCTATATTCAAAGCTGTCCCTATGCCTTTGCCCGTATCAATCAGGACAAACTGGAAGAGGTATTACCCCAAATTATCGCTTATCTATAATTCATCCTATCCTTTCTATTTCTTGAGTTATTTTATATATAAAACTATGTTACAAAAAAATTACATTTATTACAAATATCACTTGACATCTGTAACAATAGGAGTATAATCTAAGTCAGAAAGATAAAGAGGTGATATTATGAAACGATCTTTGATTCGTTGGACTGCAGCCTCTCTTGTGGCTGCATCACTTGGACTTGCTTTGGGAGGGTGTGGCTCAAAAGATAAAACAACTTCCTCATCCGAAAAAGCTTCTAGCTCGAAAGTTGAGAAAAAACCAAAAGCTAGCTTGAATAAAAAAGCTACAGTTTCTTCTTCTCAAGCAAAAGAAAATACTACTCCTTCAAGTCAGGCAAGTAACCCATCAGCTTCAACTGAAGCGAACAAGACAGAAGATACATCTTCAACTGATCAAGCAGTTGTTCCTGCAGGACTTGTCGGTACTTGGGTAGGATCTAGCCCTCAGGCAGATAGCATCAAAATGACTATTGAAGCCAATGGAGATATTACAACTGTCGTTAGCTTTAAAAATGATAGTGAACCAACCCGCACAGCCACCTATACTGCAAGAGCTATTCAAGCATCTGGTAATGTTTATTACTGGGAGTCAGAAGGTCTTAATGGCGCAGATGCACTACTTCCTGGTATTACTGGATTAGGAGTAGCAAATTTCCGCTTCAAACCAGGATTTATCCTTGAGGAAGGTCATTATACTCCGATAGCCTTTACAACAGATATCAATACAGAGTTTGACTATAGCAATTACAGAGATTTCCACTTCTCATTGACCAAAGAGCAATAAGGCCAGGAAATTTACCACTCAAAAAGAATGTTGACCCCTCAACATTCTTTTTTATGTTTCATTCACTCTTACGAATCTATTGGGTGAAACCCTTACTTCTTGGTCAAAGCCCAACTCTTGGCCACAAGCTCAAAAAGATGATCATCCTCAACTCGTTCATCCAAGGGAATGCTGATCCAGTACTTCTTGTTCATATGGTAGGCCGGATAGAACGGAGACTCTTCTAATAGTTGGCTGACATAGTCCAGTTTAAGATTTAAGACCTCAATCTTCCCTTCCTGTCTCGCATCTAGCTTGGACCAGTCAATCTTCATGAGAACGCCAAACCATTTGAGATCTTTTTGATGACGAAAGACACCCGAGTCCGGTGAGCGGTCCCAGAGATATTCGAGGGGACGATCATACTGCTGGCTGATCCAATCCACCAAGCGCTTGGTCTGTGGATACATAAAAACTTTGACAGCAAAACAGGAGCTTCTGATATCTTCTAAGGCCTGCTGACAGGCTTCTCTGACTTGACCCACATATTGACCAACCATCTGGTCCATATGGAGTTGCACATAGTCGTCGCCTGTCTCTTGATCCACTAACCAAAAACAAACTTGTTTTCCTTGAACAGTCACATAGAGCTCGAAGTCTCCATCGAGGAGTAGTTGCTCATAGCGAAACACCTCTCCCTGCTTTGAAAACCCATAAGCCAGGGCTTTTTCTTTATCTATACTATATTTCTCAAAATAATCTGGTAAAAACACTGGTCTACTCCTTCTCCTCCAGTATACCAAAAAGAAGCAAAAAATGAGTTAAGAATGGTCCTCAACTCATATAGATTTAAAAGACAACGCGGGTCCCATGTACCTGATCCACTCCTGGAACGTCAAGGAAAAGCTGACGATTCTCCAAGGAGATACCGCCACCTGCCAAGACTTCTACTTGGCCATCCGCTAACTTGGCATACTCTTCGTAGCGTTCCAACCGTTGTTCTATGTCTGTTTCTGGACTGCCGGCTCTTGTTAATAGTCGGGTCACCCCCACTTCCTTAATCCACTCGATCGTCGACGCTTGATCTTCTAAAGGAATCTGGTCAAATGCCATATGCATGGTCAATTCAAATCCTTGGCTAGCTTGGATGAAACGAAGCATGGCGTCTTTATCAAGCTGATTGTAAACAGTCAAGACACCTACCGCCAAGCCATCAACACCCAAATCACGAGCAACTTTCCAGTCTTCTAACATGATGTCTAGCTCTTGCTCAGAGTATACAAAATCTCCACCTCGAGGTCGAATCATGACGATAACCTTGGCCTGATACTCCTTAGCAAGCTTTGTAGCCTCTTTGATCACAGCATAGCTAGGAGTCGTACCTCCTACCGCTAAGTTATCACATAGTTCTACTCGTCGCGCTCCTGCTTGAAAAGCTTTTTCTAAAAGAGTTATGTTTTCTGCACAAAATTCATATAGTGGCATTTTAAATCTCCCTGTTTCTGAAATCGTTTTCTTGTTCTACCATACTCTTTTTTCTGGGCTTTGTCAAACTGAAAAACCTTCGGCCTCATCAGAAACCAATGGTTGATGCTTAATAGGAAATTGGAACGATAATTTGTAATACCATGTTCCCTTTTTCGACCTTCGCAGAATGGATTTGATAGCCACTTGTCGGCATGGTCAATTGGATTTGATTTCCTGTCATGGTAGCTCCTGTTCCCTCTTGGTTAACTTTCTCAGCAATTTTCGAAGCGACCAAGGATCGTGGAATTGGGAGATGGCCAAGACGGGCACGTTCTAGGTTTAAAGTCAATTGTTGATCCGTCACACTCGCTGTATAGTCCATGCTAACTATGGTTTCTACTGGTCCTAGTTCAATCGGAACCTGAACATTGATGTAGTCTCCATTCATAGCAACTGCTGTATTGAGGAGTGTTTCATCCGACACCTCTCCAAGCATTCCTTTGATGACTTGGCGCAATTGAGGAGAATTCAGCTGAAGCTCTGTTTGCAGGCCAGATGCTGTTACATCTGCTGTAGAAAGACCTTCTTGAGCCAGATCTACCAGCGAAGTATTCACTGTTACATTTTTAAATTGTTCTTGAGTCGAAACTTTTGCCGGTATCAAGAAAATTGCTAAGACAATCACTAGGAGGAAGGTCAGTCCGATGAGACGTTTGATCCATTTCCACATATGGTCACCTCTTTTCATTTTGTTGGATAGAAGAGAATTCATCTCTATCACTATTGATCTATTCTTTTTCAAAATATGATTTCTATTCTACCCTAATTTTTCCAAAAAAGCGAACGAGAGGAATAAGGTGCACATAAGAAAAGAGGTGGGAAAAATCCCAACCCCTATTTGAATGTTAATGGAATTGCATCCCACCATCCACGATGATGGTTTGTCCTGTAATGTAGTTTGAATCAGGACCAGCAAGGAAGCTAACCGCTGCAGCGACATCTTCGGGTTCGGACAAACGTTTGAGGGTAATATCTTTAGCGAAAGTTTGCATACCCCATTCGTCATCTTTACCAGCGTTCTTACCAACTTCATGAGCGATATCATACATCATTGGAGTCTTAACGATACCAGGTGCATAAGCATTGACAGTGATACCTGAATCAGCCAAGTCACGTGCCAAAGTTTGAGTTATACCACGAACTGCAAATTTAGTACCACCATAGACAGTCAAGTTAGGGTTACCTACAACACCAGCTTGTGAAGTTGCATTGATGATTTTTCCGCCATGACCAAGCGCTTTGAATTGAGCTTGTGCAGCTTGAGCACCCCAGATGACGCCACCAACGTTGATGGCAAAAGTACGTTCAAATTGTTCTTCTGTAATCGTGTCAAGTGGTGTAGTTGGTGCAACACCAGCGTTGTTAACGACGACGTTTAAGTCTCCGAAATGATCCACAACTTTTTGGAAAGCTGCGGCCACTTCAGCTTGTTTGGAGACATCCGCAACAACTGCAAAAGCATTCTCTGCTGATAACTCAGCTACTGCTTTTTCTGCTGTTTCAGCATTGTAGTCTAAGACTCCGACCTTGAAACCATCTTGTACCAATCGTTTTGCAATCGCAAAACCGATCCCTTGACCTGCACCTGTGACAATAGCTACTTTAGACATATGATTCCTCCTTGGTATCCCCGATACCAGCAAACGTTCATAGAAGAACAGCAAAGGTTGACAATCAGTTTTGGGTGAATCTATCATAAGTTCCTTCCAAAACTATGCTAACAGTATACTCCTTTGTGAAAAAAGTGTCAAACTCTAGTCTGTTATTTTCTAAAGTATTTTACAATCTACCTTATCTTTATTTAGTAATAGATTAACTGATCTAAATAATTTTGAAAAGGGTTTCACATCTTGACAAAAACACTCCTATTGCCTATTGTTTTGGGGCTTATTTCATGCTACACTAATTATAAGAAATCAAACAATAAGGAGGTCAAACAATGAAAGAATTCATGGATAAATTGAATAACCTACCTAAGCCAGTTCAATACATTATTGCGATCATTATTTTCTTTATTGCGTTTTACATTTCTTATAGCTTGTTTTAAGTTAGAACGTACAAGCTCTCTTTATCTGATACAGTATTTTAAAAGAGAGTGGGACAGAAATCGGTAATTCGTTAGAATTCGATTTCGTCGTCCCACCTCCGCACAGTTGAGTAGGGCTGTAAAAGCTGATGAAATCAGGGTGGTAGAGCCCACTCAACCACTGCGTCTTGCTCGACAATCCAAAGACAATTGAGAGGCTAGGACTTTTGTCCCAGCCTCTTTCATTTTTTAAAACATTTTAAAGACTGCTACTGCAAGTACTGCACCGATGATTGGACCAACTACTGGGATCCAAGCGTAACCCCAGTCACCATCTCCTTTGTCAGGAATAGGAAGGAGGCTGTGCATGATACGAGGACCTAGGTCACGAGCTGGGTTGAGAGCGTAGCCTGTCGTTCCACCTAGAGACAAACCAATCCCAACAATCAATGTACCAACGGCAAAAGTACCAAGTCCTGCTTGAAGGTCATAAAGACCAAGTGCAAAGATGGTTAATAGCAAGACAAAGGTTCCAAGGATTTCACTAATCAAGTTTGAAGTTGTGTCCTTAATTGCTGGACCTGTACTGAATGTTGCAAGGATATTTCCAGGATTTTCTTCTGCTAGGTAATGCGGTTTGAACTGTAACCAGACAAGGACTTGCCCTACCATAGCTCCGGCAAATTGAGCAACGATATAAGGAATCACAGATGCCCAAGCTAGTCCACCATTAAGAGCAACCCCAAGTGTCACCGCTGGATTCAAATGAGCTGGGCTTAACTTACCAGAGATGAAGGCTGCCACTGCAACTGCAATCCCCCAACCAAGGGTAATGACGATCCAACCTGAGTTGTGGCTTTTTGTTTTTGGAAGAACCACTCCTGCTACAACACCATTTCCCAAAAGAATCAGGATTAAGGTCCCTAAAAATTCACCAAATAATTCTTTCATATGATTTATTTCTCCATTATAAAGAGGGGCCGGTCAGATATTCTTCTTTCCAACCCCTTTTTGTTTTTCTTAATTTTTTAATGCTGCCAAGTCATTGTTTTCCAAAGCGACTTGCACGTCTTTTCGGTAGCCAGCTTTTTCTTCTTCTGACCATTCATAGAAGCGTCCCATTTCATCCAAAACAGGTTCGACAATTGCATCTAAGCTATCTCGCATGAAGAGCATGTGGTTCGTCCGACGAAGAAGGAAGTCAACTGGGCTAAGTACCAATTCATTGCGCATTGCATAGTGAAGTGATAAGGTATCTGCTAGGCTCAATCCAGGTGCTTGTTCCACGCTATGAGCAAGGGCGAAGACCTTTGGTGCATTGGATCCGTATAGGTTAGCTAGGTAGTGAGCTTCCTTGCTATCCAAGCCACGAGATACGCCAAGTTGAGCAAAGGCTTCGATTTCAGAATCCACGTTCGTTGGGTTAATTTCTCCACCTGATACTGGATAGGTCTTAGAGTTAATCAATTTGAACTGACGGTCGAACTCTTCCTTAAGAATGGTCAAGACACGCTCCATAGCTCCTTCAGCCATCTTGCGGTAGTCTGTAATCTTCCCACCAGCAAGGGTCAAAAGACCATTGTCATCGCGATCAAGGCTTGATCCACGAGAAACAGCAGATGGATCCAAATGTTTTTCAGAAGTGCTACCTTCCAAATGGCTGATTGCTGATTCAACATCTTCACGCGATTTTTCTTTAGAAAGATAGCCTTCAACTGTTGCAATCAAAGCATTAAAGCTCTCATCACTGATAGTGCCGTTGTTCCCACCATTGTAGTCAGAAGCACTATTTCCTGAGATCAAGGGACGAAGACCAGCCCAGCTACTTTCGATATCATCGATGGTGATGTGAGCTTCTGGGAAGCGGTTATTCACGATTCCCAACAAGTAGTCGACATCTTCTTGAGTTACTTTTGGATGCTCTAAATCACCAGTGTAGTCTGTGTCGGTTGTTCCGAAGTAAGTTTTGTTTTCACGTGGCAAGACGAAGACCATGCGACCGTCTCCAAGACCAGTATCAAAGTAGACTGGTTGAGAAACTTTGATCTTGCTTGAATCTACGACCAAGTGAACACCCTTGGTTGGACGCATTTGTGAATGCTGCTCTCCATTATTTGAGAGGTTTCGGACTTTATCGCTCCAAGGTCCTGTTGTATTAATCACCAAACGAGCCTTGATTTCAAAGACTTCATCAGTCAAGAGATCACGCGCTACTACACCTGTAATCTTACCAGATTCATCAAAGAGGAATCCTTCTGCTTTTACGTGGTTGGCGATGAGAGCCCCATCTTGGTTAGCACGTTTGATATTTTCAATCACCAAACGAGCATCGTTGTTACGGAAGTCTAGGTAGACCCCACCACCGACTAGACCTTCTTGTTTCAACTCAGGCTCACGAGCCAACACTTCTTCTTTGGTCAAGACCTTGTTGGCTGCTGGTGTATTGCTGACACCTGCCAAGAGGTCATAGAGGTCCATGGCTACCTTGAGACGGAAGAGGCTAAAAGTTGCCCCATCTTCATCATAGACTGGTAAGAGCATTGGGTCTGGTTTTGGAATATGAGGAGCAATTTGTTGCACTACTGCACGTTCTGATACCGTATCTGATACCACTTCTACGTCAAATTGTTTGAGGTAACGAAGTCCTCCGTGGACTAATTTTGTTGAACGGCTTGATGTCCCTTCCGCAAAATCCTGCATTTCAATCAAACCTGTTTCAAGACCACTTGCTGCTGCCTGCAAGGCTACCCCAGCACCTGTGATCCCACCCCCGATAATCAAAAGATCCAGGGTGCGTTCTTGCATTTTCTTAATCGATAATTCACGAGTTTTCTTTGAAAATTCCATAATTCTTCACTTTCTATCCTACTGGACTCTTGACTAGTCTTCAATTTCTGCAAAGAGTTGGGTAGCTTTAACAGCTTTCTTCCATCCTTTGTAGAGTTGTTCTTTACGAGATTCGTTCATAGAAGGCTCGAAGAGTTCACCAGTTGCATTGAGTTCTTTCAATTCATCTAGGTCTTTCCAGTAGCCGACTGACAGACCAGCAAGGAAGGCTGCCCCCAAAGCTGTTGTTTCCAAGTTTTTCGCACGAGCGATATCAATACCGAGAATATCTGCTTGGAACTGCATCAAGAAGTTATTCATAGCTGCACCACCGTCCACTTTAAGGACTTGAATAGCCGTCTTAGAATCAACTTGCATGGTATCAATGATATCACGTACTTGATAAGCAATGGATTGAAGAGTCGCCTTGATAAAGTCTTCTTTGGTTGTTCCACGAGTCAAGCCAAAGACAGAACCACGAGCATTTTGATTCCAGTATGGTGCTCCTAGACCTGTAAAGGCTGGTACCACATAGACTTCATCGTTATTGTGAGAATCACGCGCATATTGTTCAGATTCAGGTGAGTTTTCCACCATACGAAGACCATCACGAAGCCATTGAATTGCACTACCCGCGATAAAGATAGATCCTTCTAAGGCATAGTATACTTTCCCGTTAATTCCATATCCAATGGTAGTTAGCAAGTTATTTTCAGATAACTGCATCTCTTCACCTGTATTCATGATGATGAAAGATCCAGTACCGTAAGTATTTTTGACCATACCTGGTTCAAAGGCCAACTGTCCAAAGAGGGCTGCTTGTTGGTCACCCGCCATACCTGAGATAGGAACTTCTCCACCGTAGAAATGGAAAGGAGCTGTTTTTCCATAGATTTCAGAGTTTGAACGCACTTCTGGAAGCATAGCCTTAGGAATATTGAGGATTTCCAAAATCTCATCATCCCATTTTAGGTCTTTGATATTGTAGAGCATGGTACGAGCAGCGTTTGAATAGTCTGTTACGTGAGAAGCTCCGTCTGTCAACTTCCAAACCAACCAAGTATCGATGGTTCCAAAGAGCAATTCTCCTTTTTCAGCACGTTCTTGTGCTCCTTCTACATGGTCCAAGATCCAGCGAATCTTAGTTGCTGAGAAGTAGGCATCAATGACCAAACCTGTTTTTTGGTGGAATTTTTCGATATAACCTTGGCTCTTAAGCTGTTCAGCTAAAGGAGCAGTTTGGCGAGACTGCCAGACAATGGCATTGTAGATTGGAAGTCCAGTATTCTTATCCCAAACAACGGTTGTTTCCCGTTGATTGGTAATTCCGATAGCTTCGATTTGTCCTGGCTTGATGCCACTTTCGATAAAGGCACCAGCGATAACAGACTGAACAGAGTTCCAGATTTCATTTGGATTGTGTTCAACCCAACCAGCTTGAGGGAAAATTTGCGTGAACTCTTTTTGGCTAGAGCTTACTTTTTCTCCTTTTTTATTAAAAATGATGGCTCTTGAACTTGTTGTTCCTTGGTCAATGGCCATAATGTATTTTTCTTGTGACATGAATTGTCCTCCTGGGAAAAGAAATATTCTTTAGGAGACGTACTCCTTACATTGTCTAGTATACAAAATAAACCGCTTTCATGATCATCAATTTTTTTAAGAATTTTAAAAAATTTGAGTAGATAGATTCAGAACCCTTGTTTCATAAGGATTTCTAAGACTTAGAAAAAATGAAATTTTTAGAAAAATCTAATAAAAAAGCCAGGCAGAACCATTCGTTTAGAATCTGTTCTGCCTAACCTCAAATTTATAATTACTACTAATTCAGCTCAATAATATCATAAAAGTCTCATCAAGCATTGAATACCTTTATTAACCTTCTTCTTGGTAGATCATCTGGCGAATATTGGCTAGATCGATCATATCTAAATCATATTTTAAATAATAGACAGGAATCCGCTGGGTAAGGCTAATCGGATTGTTGCTCACGATCAAATCGTAATCTGAAGCTGGATCAAAGGCTTCAATGGTAATAAAACGATTATACTCTAAGTAGCGCTTGAGGACTTCTGTCATCCGTGTATAGCCTAAATAGCCCACTGTTAAGTCTAAGCCGATCTTAATTTGTCTCCCACTATTTTCTGCGATATAATCCATTAACTGGAGCCACTCCCACTTGATTTTTTTATCCAGAGCTGTCCCTTTGCAAAAGATTGGAAGTTTGCTGAAGATAGTGTCTGCTACTTCTCTATAATCATGACTACTAAAGACATAAGGATTGTGGCTTTCAAGTTGGTACTTATACTTGTCTTGAAGAAGGTAGCCGGTAAAAAGATAGACCTGTCCACAAATTTGACTCAATTCATAGGTCACAGGGCCTTCGATATAATCCCCTAATAACTTCTGCGTTTTCATCTCTTGAATGAGTTGCGTTGTCAAATTACCAATCTCTCCCCCAAAGCCTAAGATGTACTCCATAGTATGAAGCGGGAGGATCCGATGGGTGACAAGGAAAGCAAAGAGGACTAACATCTCTCCATCTTCATGGCTAAGAGCGATGTGTTTCCCAGAAAAGAGCTGGTTTACCCGACGAAATAAGCGTTGGTAAAAAATGTTGTCCGTATAGCCCTTCATCTTCTGTTCAATTTCTTGAAACTGACAGGCATTGATCTTAAGTCGTTGCTGGGTAATGTGGGACCAGAGAACAAAATCCAAGCGTTGGCCTTGAGACAACTGGGCACCACAGAGTTCTTCTAATGTTTCAATTTCGGTTTGTCTTTCTTTCTTGGCAAGTTCTTGTTTCCAGTCTGCACTAGCCCAAACCTTTCGTAGCAAGCCAAAATAAAAATAACGAATTTTATGTTCAGATCCCTTGAGGCGCCCATTTTGAATTGAAATAGAGAACTCAGTTAATAATTTATTCAAGCCAGAAATATGACGCCCTAGTGTGGCTTCACTAATCAAGAGTTCCTGAGCTAGTTGCTGGGCTTGAAACTGGCCCTGATAAAGCAAATGGATCAATAGTTGGTACTTGATCGAATTGTCCAAAAAAGCCCGACGAATGTCACGCCCCTTGGTATCCGAACCCACAAGAAGGCGAAGATTTTCATCTTCTAGTTCAATGGAAAGGGCCAGCTGATTCTCTTTGGCCTTGTCATTGATCAGTGTAAGATATTTGTTCAAGGTTGCTTTGGAAAAATCCGTCTCCGCCATCACTTCCGACAGACTGCTTGGAGAATGTTGCTGCAGATGGGACATGATTAAAAACTGCCCACCCTCACTTTTTTCCATTAAATCAGCTAAATGCATTTTCAGAAAACCCTTCCATTATTCTATCTTTAGAGTACCATAATTTGGCCAAAAGAAAAAACAATCTGTTTCTATCCTCGTCAGCAAAAGAAAAAAGAGCCTAAGGCTCTTCCTAGTATTTCAGATGCTTATCAAGATCTGCTCTAATCTAACCGATTTAAGAATTCCATGGTCGGACTGTCCTGATAAAGTTCTTTGAGAGGAATCTTATGATAGGCAGAAATCTCCTCCGATGTCACACCATAACGAATCAAGAGATCATAAATACGATTTAAATCATGACGTAATTCATCCGTAATGAGGACATTATCGCTCGTTTCTTTTGTTTTCCAATAATAAGATGGCAGAACTTCCTTGGTTTCTATTAAAATAGTTTGCAATAAAGTTCCCCCATGACTATCCTTCTGAGAGATATCTGCTCCAAGTTCTAACATTTTTTAAAAACCTTGAAGGATTGGTCAGCCTTTTCCTTAGACGAATACAACTGATATTGACCATTCCAACCTTTGATCATGCGCCAGCAGTCAAATATAGCTCTTCCACCGGCAGTTTGGATAACCGATTGACAGAATGGATTTAGCTCTGTCGGTTCTTCAATAAAGTTAAGATCTGCCCCTCTATCAATGAGTAAGTCCGCAATATCTAAATGTCCTGATTTAATAGCGACTTGAAGGAGCGACTATCCTTGATCTCTTTTAGGTTTACGACCCGAAACAGAATTGACTTCTTCAGGCTTTTTATCCAATATCTGACGGACAGCCTCTATATCACCTCTTCGCAATAACTGAAAAGTTTTTTGCATGGTCTTTTCCCCTTAAATGATCGATAATCCTATCTCTGAGTTCTTCGTTAGACTAATTATATCATTTTACAGACTCCTATATGATGGCATGTGTCATTAGATAAAAAGGTTTGATTTTATCACCATATAAAAAAACCTCCCACCGAAATTGGATGAGAGATTGAAGGCTTTTTTATGATTTTCGTATAGCCACTAGCCAAGAGGATACTAGGATTTCAATAATAACTAGAAGGATAATCTGAGGAAGAGAACTCTGAACCAGCATGAGAACAGCTAGACTATCGATCAACATATGAGCGAGGATACAAGGAACAGCTCCTTTCGAGTACTCCTTGAGCGCTCCAAATAGGAAGGTATTTCCTAAAATCATCAGGTAAAAGATGAGATAGTTGGACGAACCTGCTGTAATCCAAGGAAGTTGATAGATAGGGATGTGCCAGAGGAACCAGACAAGGGAAAGAACCATCATTTTAGTTATAAAGTGATTGCTAAAGGAAAGATGATCTTGTAAGAACCAACGCCAACCGACTTCTTCCAGACCTCCATATAAAAATGTCCAAGGGAAATAGAGGAAGAAGGCCAAGAGGGAGTTCCCAGTAAAGCGAACATTCATGAGCAGGATGGAGATCCCATAATAAATGATGGGGATAAAGAAAGCTAGCATCCAGGACAGGTTACTTTCTTTTTGAAGAAAGACCTTCTTGAAAAATTCACCCAGGGATTTAGTTTCACCTAAGACGATGGAAAAGCAAAGAGCCGTTATCATGGGAATCAAATTCATCAGGATAAAAAGCAAAGAGCCTCCCATACTACTCCCATCTGGGAAACACCATAGGATAACTTGCTCTACTATATGTGTAGTAAAGAGGGCAGTCAGTGCATACCAGATAGCGACTGATTGTTTTGAAATAAATTTGCTCATTATTTCTCCTTTAGAGTTATATACTTCTTTCTTGCAATCATGATTGCTAAACTAATAATAAGAATTTTACTGACTAGAGATAGCCATCCATCTTCATTCACTAGAATCTGAGACAAGGAATTAATACAGGCATGAGTCATGACACAGATCCATAAATTTTGCGTTTTATGATACAAGGCCGATAAGATAAAGCAGTTAGTTAGCAGACCTACTAGAAACGGAAGCAACTGAATGACACCTAAAGAACCATCAATGTAAAAGTAAAAAAGATGCCAGCTAGACCAGGCTAAAAAGGTGATCAAAGTAGCTGAAAGATAAGGTATTCTTTCCTCCAAAGTTGGTTGAAAGAAATAACGCCAGCCAATTTCTTCAATCCCACCAAAAAGAAGAGCCTTGAAAAAGAGCACCACTGGCAAGACCAACGATTGAGTGGTAATCTTACCACCTAAGATAAATGGGAAAAAGTCGAGTATCAAGAAAACGAGCACTAAACAATAATTAGCAAAACTGTCTTTGACTTGAAAAAAATCTTTGAGAAGTTGTTTGAAACTAGATTGATGGTAACTAATGCTTGCAAGACTGCCCCACAAAGCTGATGACAATCCACCTACAATAACAGCGATAATCCCCATTGGTGATGTAAAATCAACCTTCACTCCTCCCGTTCTTACAAACCAAACCAGAAGTGCCACTAGCAATACTTGACCAAAGGTTCCTAACAAATACATAGATAAGGCTTGCTTTCTACTCATTCGTGATTCCTTTTCTATTCTTTCATCTAGTTCATGACTCTATTAGATTTGGAGCATCCCCCTAATCCACATCGACCCAAAGATGGTATTGTTCACAATGCAGGCATCGAAAGAGATAACCACACATCGAACCATCCTTGACTAAGTATTCAGCTACATCCTGAAATTCATCACGCGCCTCATATTCTTCCAATACTTGCTCTGCAATGCCCATCTCTTCCAGTTCACGAGTGCCAACTGTCCCCATATAGGCACAGTAGTCTTGGCAACAGGAGAGCCAATATTCGCCCTGCCAGCTACTATAGCCTGGAGTTTGACAGAAGAGGATCTGGTCTTTTTCCTTATCCATGACCCCTTGCCAATCAGCATCTTGGATAAACTCTGCTTCAAACTTTTGGGCAGCACGACCAGTAGAAATACAAGTTGGACAGAGATGTCTTAGCTCTTCTACACAATAAGGTCTCAGAGCATAATAGATGGTGTGGTCTTCCCCACACGAAGGGCAGGTCTTAGGCTCCCCTTCCTTAAAGGAACCCGTCGCTAGTGGATTCGGATGATAGCGGAAGGTTGGCAATTCACTGACTTTCTCCTTATGAGCCTCTTTTTCTTTTTCGGTCAAGGGACGAGGGAGAGCAAATCGATCTCCATGACTTAGACTCATCTTTTCTAAAGTAAAAAGTTTCTTAACTTGCTTGCGATCAGACTTGTCTACTAGCTCTGAGAAGAGAGCATAGGCACTGGCATACAAGCCCAACTCCTGATACACATCTACCAAGACCTGCTTAGCTTCTGGAGTTTCCAGTAAGGTCAGCCGATCTGCAAATTCATAGAAAGCCAGCACGCTGGATGAATCCTTATCTTGCGCTTGAAACTGCTTTTTTAAGTGGATATATTCTTTCATAGAATCATTCATAGAATTGCTCACTTTCGTTTTTACAGAGAATCAAATCCTAGTTTTGTTTCCTTCAGGTGATTGTATTCTAGCGTTGAAAATGTACTTTAAACCCATACTTACCAGCATTTTGCTTGAGTTTTTCAACCAACAGTTCATTCCGCTTGCTTCTACCGAAAAAGAAGGGAATGGTCTTTCCATTTCTGAGTTCGATATAGAAAGCATAGCGACTCCCACCACCAGCGCGACCCCGGAGCAATAAGTAGGTGATCTGCTTCATCTCTTTCAATGGGATCATACGACGGCTAAAACACAAAGGCACATGAATGTAGAAGATGCCATTCGAAATGTGGTAAGGTTCAAAAAATGAGCCTCCACTACGTCGGCTAGCTAACCACCGACGAACGAATAAAGTAATGCTGAAGAAGCCAATAAAACCAACACTTAATAATACTGGTCCTGATTCTAAACTCTCCATTCCATTTCTCCCACCATAAATTCTAAATACATAGTACAATTGTTGACTCGGCCTTAATCAGTATGCTTTTTAGTCTTTGTTAATAAGATGATGACACCCACTAAGATTAGAACTCCAATTATAAAAACAGCAAGCTCTAATTCTTTAAATCCTTCAATATAGGGTAGGATATACATACTTGATTCTACTAATAGAAAACCGATAAGAATAAGGGCTAGAGCAAAGTAGCTCCGTTTTTTATTCATCTTTACCTCCTTTCCTTAGCTGGAGCTCCCATCAAACTTAACTAGCTGGAAATTCTATTTGGTTTCAACCCATTTTTCATTGTCCATGATAAAGGGCTTAGCTAGACCTTCACCGGTGTAATCTTGGTATTTGGTCTCCAAGTATTTGTAGACATCTTCCTTGGTCGCAAACTTGATTGCTTGATAAGGCTCTTCAAAGGTCAGCTTTTCGACAAAGAGGTAGCCGTCCTTGGCAGGAACTAAGACACCGACGTGCCCGACAAATAGGGTATTGCCATCTAGGTTATCATGAACGATGACGGAAAGCATGCGGGCATTTTCATTGAATTTGAAATTGGCAAAATACTCTTCCATCTTCTTAGCATGGACTTTGACATCTGTTGTCGCCTCTGTCTGAACCCGTGAATAGAGAATGTTAAAGGCTTCCTTGTCTGCCTCATCGAAGATCTTCCCTTTGTCAATGGCATCATTGTCCACGAACAAGAGTTCACCATCAGATTTCATCTTAGGAATCTCGATGCGGTTCTTCAGCAAGGTATAGCTATTAATTCGACAGTTGGTCCCGACAAAATCGCCCTTTTGCTTGGTCCACAAGTCACTGATCTTCTCCACATCGTATTCTGTCTTTTTGAACGAACTAAAATCGCCCGTTAAGCCAACAGAGCCGACGATGCTATCGTAGTCCGTTACTAGACCCAGAAACTTGTCTACACTTTCCTGATCCAAATAAGCAGATAAGAGAGCCCTCACTTCTTCGACGCTTTCCTTGCTATTTAGGTTGCTGTAGGTACCCTTGTAGTGCTTCTTGTCTGAACTAGATTTCTGAACCGTTGAGGGTTCCTTCTTTTCCTTGGATTGCTTTTGGTTGCTACCACAAGCCGCTAAAGCAAAGAGCGCCAAAGCACAGCTAGTAAGGAGCATAATTTTTTTAGATGGTTTCATAAACTGGTTCCTTTTCAATTGATTAAAATGTTTGTACCATAAATTTTTCATATTGATAATCCTTCTCCTATATTATAGTTTAAAACTAGCTTTGCTCCAACTATTTTTCACGAATTGAGGAAACTTTATAAGTAGCAAAAAAGAGCTGGAAAACTGTCCAGCTCTTCAATGAATAATGAATCTTATTTAATCTTATGTTTGTTCATCTTTTCTTCAAAGACTTCCGTCATAATGACACGCAATTCTTCCCGTTCTTTTTCAGGAAGGTCTCCTTGGCGCTTGGCAACGGCATAGAGTTCAGGGTATTGCTTGGCTACACGCTCCACTGTCTTGGTCGTCGCATGTCCTCTGACAAAGAAAGGAATGCGTTTAATCCATTCTTGTGGAACAAGAGCAAGCAACTTCTTCGCCACTTCCTTATCTGAAATCTCAGCCGTGCTCAATCCTTGCTTGATTTGGTCTTGTTCTTTTTCTGTAAAATCTTTTAAATCCATAGTAAACCCTCATTTGTTTATCTAAGGACACATTATACACCTATGTAGAGGAAAGTACAACTAAAGGATTTCGGAAAATAGCACACAAATGCGTTCATTCGATCTAGCATTATTTGCTCAGATCTTCTCTATAAATAACAAAGCCATTTGGCTGAATGATCAATCGATCATAGGAAATGCTCCCAAGACTGATTAGATCTGCCTGTCCGTTTTCTAAGAAAAAGTCTTTCTTCGAGTGGTTAAAGTAGGCTTTGAGCACCTGACCTTCATGTTTCCATTTTACTTCCACCACATCCGGCTCTACTTCTTCCAAGCTAACCTTACCATACTGAATCATGCCGACTACTTCTTTTCGTAGCTGGATCAAGTCCTTCATAAAGTTCAGCATATCATTGTCCGCTGACACGCGCTCCCATGGCATGACACGGCGGCAATCTGGATCGGGGCCACCAATGAGGGCTAGCTCCGTTCCATAATAAATACATGGCGTACCGCGTTGGAGATAGAGGAAGGCGAGAGCAGACTTGACGGACCGAAGATCACCTTTGGCCGTCGTCAGGATGCGCTCGGTATCATGCGAGTCCAAGAGATTAAACATCACCTCAGAGATCTGCTGCCTGTAGTACATCGACTGGCTATTGATCTCCCAAATGAAGCGTTGCGTCTCCTTATGCCCCCGCAGGAAATAATCTTTGATACTTTCAGAGAGGGGGTAATTCATCACTGCATGAAACTCATCGCCATTGAGCCAGGGTTGGGACGAATGCCAGATTTCCCCGAGAATATAGAGGTCTGGCTTCTTGGCCAAGACCGCCTTACGAAAATCCCGCCAGAATTGATGGTCGATTTCATTTGCCACATCCAGTCGCCAAGCATCGATATCAAACTCTTCAATCCAGTATGTCGCAACCTTCAAGAGATAGTCCTTCACCTCTGGATTAGCCGTATTGAGCTTGGGCATATAGCCCGCAAAGGCAAAAGCATGGTAAGACAAGTCGCGACTATTCCACAGATTTTCTGAGGAGACAGGGAACTCTTTAATATGGAACCAGTCCTTGTAAACCGAATCTTCTCCGTTTTTGAGCACATCCTGCCATTGGGGTGAATCATAGCCAATATGGTTAAAGACGGCATCCAGCATGATCTTCATCCCACGCGCGTGAGCCTCTTTCACTAGCTGGCGGAAGGTCTCCTTATCACCAAAATGTCGATCAATTTCAAAATAGTCAATGGTATCGTACTTGTGATTACTCGGAGATTCAAAAATCGGGCAAAGGTAGAGCCCTGTAATCCCTAACTCCTGCAAGTAATCTAAGTGATCGATAATCCCTTGCAAATCTCCACCAAAGAAATCTAATACTTGAGGGGCAATAGAGGCATCCCAAGGACGGACTCCTTCTGGCGAGATGGCTGGATTCCCATTTGCAAAGCGCTCAGGAAAAATCTGATACCAAACCGTCTGCGCCACCCAATCCGGAACAGCACACCCATCAATCTCATGGATAAAGGGAAGCTTAAAACCGTTCATGACGAAGTCCAGGTTCTCCTTGTTGTAGGCTGCCACACCCCGATCCCCATACAAGACCTTCTCTCCCGCCGTGGACTCTAATTCAAAGAGGTACTGGATCCGTGCATGGCGAACCGATACCGACACTTGCCAATAATCAAAGAGGTCATCTGTCGTCACCTTGTCCATTTCCTTAGTTGCCTCATAAAGATCCTCTATAAAAATAAAGGGATCCCCATAGTGCAAGACAATCCGTTTGATATCCTCTTTCTTAGTCCGGATGCGAATATGGAGCTGGCCATCCTTATAAAGATAGGCGTACTCCGATTCAGGCCGGTGATAAATCGCTGTTAATTCCATCTGTCTTGTCTCCTACTATACTCTCTTTTCATCATTTACCAATTTATGCAAACGATTCCATAAACTATTTCTAGTATACTACTTTATAAAAACGTTTGCAAGATTCTGAGAGATAATTTTAGTTTACAAGCTTTTTAAGATTGTAATGCAACACAAAAAGCCCAACAATTGGGCTATAAGATCTTTATTGAATTATTCTTAAATAGTTATTTCAATATTTTTATACAAAATGTCCGCCTTGTCACATCAAAGAGAGGTGGGCGGTCCTATTAATTATATTGTACAGTTTTTACTAGATAATTCAAGTGTTATTCGTATTGTTTAAAATTTACTAACGCAATTATTCATACACTCAGAAAATTAAACCTACATTTATGGTTAAAAAATAGATCATTCTAGTTTAAGCTCTCCAGAATGGCCTCTTCTCTCAGTCGCTCCACATCTTCTACCGTGGGATGCCATCCTTCAATCATATTGGTGCTCAGAGCAAACCAGACGCTCTTAAAAACCTTTTTGTTGTCAAAAATCACACCCATAATCATCATTTTTTCTATATCTACATCTAAGGTCATATTCTACCTCCGTCCTATTATTATAGCATATTTTCAATCATTTTAGTTCTCCTATTTAGTACTTACCCTACACAAAAAGCCCAGCGATTGGGCTTTCTCATTATCAAAATAACTGATATTCATTCCTTACTTGTATGCCGCTTTCCAAGACTCAGCGCTTGCTCTTCTGACATTTGAACAACCTTAGAAAAGTTAGTATTGCGAGGCATACTGTCCAAAGAATACCAGTAAACATCCGCACTCCCATTTCTGGCTACATAAACAACTGGAGCTAGTTGAGGAGTTGGTGCTGCAGGCTCTACAGGTTGAACTGGCTGTGCAGGCACTGCTGGCTGACTCGGTTGAGGGGCTTGACTTGGTTGCGTCTCTACAGAAGGGCTGGCTGGTTGAGGTTGGCTACTTGGTTCTGTCGGTACTAAAGATGGCTTGGCGGTCCCCTTCAGATAGTCAATGGTCGCATTCTTAGAGTAGTTGTCCAAGGTAACAGTGGTAATTCCATAAGCATCTACTGACTCTTTGGGACTACTTAGATGGATAGGCAGAAGGTTGCCATCTCGATCAATTCCTACATATTGCAAGGCCACCTGCCGAGGAATCAATTCATCCCCCGTGTAGACAGGTGTCACCTTGTAGTCCAGCCAATAATTGGGGTGGGTGGCTAGCCAGCTATCGAGTCGTTTCTCGTAGTAGAGCATGCCCTCCACATTGCTATCCGCTGTCCCTTTATAATTCCCCGTATTGGTCCAGGCAGTTAGAGGAACCAGATTTTTCCCTTCATTGGTCAGACCGCTAAACTGATAGCCGATCAAATGCCCTCTATGGAACAACCAGGCCTTCTTTCCCTTGTTTCCATAAGCAATCTTATAATTGTGCCAGCCAACCGGATTATAGCTGAGATGTGGTTCTCTTTTTTTCTTTGGCTCATCCTTGTCCTGCAGCTGAATATGAGCGGAGGTCGCACGACCCAAATGATCAAACTCACCTAGAACGAGCTGCTTGTTACCAGTAAAAGGTAGCAGATTAAGACTTTGGTAATCGAGTCCAGTTTGCTGAGCTTGGGCCCCTTGAACAACGACCAAGGACATAAAAATCGAGACTATCGCAACAATAACATTTTTCAAAAACCGTTTTGTAACCATAATAAACTCCCGTATTACTATCTAGTATTATTATAGCAAAAAAAACGGTTACAAATAAATAGCTTTTAGAAATTATTTTATGCTATTTTTTATTACTACCAGACTATCTGGGATTTCAAAATATTATTTTAAATTCTATTCATCATTCAATTTGAATGTATGATAAAATAACTAAAATAATGCTAAAAATCAACGTTAAAACGATAAATGCCACGCAAAGTAGCAAAAATAATGAGAATGCAACTTCTACTTGCTTGTGCTGTAATCATCGTTTATTCTATACTAAAATCAGTCATATTGCTACTTTATGACAAATTACATCATAAAATATAGAGGAGGTCATACAACATGACATTTGCTGATAAATTAAAATCCATACGTAAACAAGTAGGGATGTCACAAGAACTTTTAGCTGAAAAAATCGGTGTATCCAGACAAGCTGTAACAAAGTGGGAAACTGGTGCTGGAATTCCAGATATCGAAAATATGATATCCATCTCAAACCTATTTAACATCTCTATCGATGAGCTAATCTGTAATGAAAGAACTACTCTTAAGACGAGCGAATATCTTTTTGAGAGTATCACAGAGTATGATATCGATAAGATCAAGAGCTATGATATGAAATTTGGAGGCGCAGAAAAGTTTGTATTGTCTGGATACAAGGGAGAAAAAATTCGAGTTCGTCTGGTATCTAACCTTCTTCCTACACTTCAAAATGATTTTAAAGTAAAAATTGATGATAGTAGAAAAAGAATTGACCTAGATGTAAAACGTTATAATGGTGTAACAGAGGCAACGGCTAAAGAAACTGTCAGTATCTTTGTGCAAATCCCAACTCCTTATATTAGTCACATTGAATGTGCGGTTCGTGCAGAGTCTGTAGAAATTCACTCCCTAGAATGTGACAATATCGAACTTGACGTTAAGACATCTCGTATTACCCTAGAAGATATTTCAGGAAAAGTAAAAATAAACTGTAATCTTGATATGGAAGTATTATGTCATTCATTAAACGGTGAAGTTGAAATTAACCAGATTTCAGCAACGTCCAGAATTCGTATTCCTGAAAACAGCCTATTTACTGCTGTCACCAAAGGAATTGGTACAAACATTTATTATGAAAAAAATGGACAAAAAACTAAACCATTCGATTCACCCGATTCAGATAATATAATTGAATTAAATGGTATTAAGAGTGAACTGGTTATCTATACAGCTGAAGAAAGAGGGTAACTAAATGAATGTAAATTATTTAAAAAGATACATCATCAGTTCTTATGTACTTGTTTGGGCACTCATTATTTTCGTAGCAGCTCCTGCAAGTTTAGTATTTAAGGTTCCACCAGTTATCATGTGGATTGTACGAAATATCGTCGCGTGGTCTCCATCATACCTACTTTTATTTGGATGGAAGTATTTCAGGACTGATGAGAAAAGAACAACTTTCCTTAAGCGGTGTTTCTCTGCTAAAGTGTCGTTACTCCCACTTCTATCTTCATTTGGTCTTACATTTGGGCTCAGTATTTTATCACTCTTCATCTACTCACTTATGACCCAAAAAACAATGCTCTCCTACATCAATCTAGGAACCGTATCATTGCCACTAAGTATATTCTTATCATTTACATCAGGTCCGACTGGTGAAGAATTAGGTTGGCGTGGTTATATGAGAGAAGAATTTAATAAAAAGTATCATTTTTTAAAATCCTCTATTTACCAAGGCCTAGTCTGGTGTTTCTGGCATACACTTCTGTGGGTTGTAGATTCAAAATTTACGGACTGGCGGGCCGTTCCTTATATTATTTCTAATATAGTTGTGATTACATCTATTACTATTTGTATGAATATTATTTTGGAAAAATATAATAATCTGATTTATTCTATTTTCATGCATTTTGGCTTTAATATCGTTTATGTATTTTTGGATGCTGATATCGGATTTTTTATCATTTTGACCTTGCTATACCTACTTATCACACCGATTGCAATTCATATACGAAATAAAACTGTGGAGAGATTATAGTGGGAAAATCCCTCCATTAACCGTACAAAATTTCGACTTCGAAGGTCCTCCTACAACTGTTTGTTTAACTTGTTTCAAACATGAATCAGAGTGATAGATTGTAAAATCATATAAAAAGAACACCAACAAAAAATCATCTGTTGGTGTTCTCTTCATTTTTAGATTTCTGAAAAAACCTCTTGTTCATGTATCAGTAGGTATCCTTTAACTCTATTTTTCATGAACATTGTTTTATAAACAGTAGATTACAGTCTTAACATATATGGAGATATACAACTATTCTAAATCAACTTATATTCATACCACTTTTCATCTACTTTCTGAAATCCCAAAGCCAAAAACAATCTTTGACTTTGAGTATTAAAAGGATAAATTTGTGCAGTTACCTTAACCATTTCTTTCTCTTTAGCCAGCTGTATCATTTCAGAAATACATCGTCTTCCGATCTGTAAATTTTGATACTCTTTACTGATCACTATAGAAAGTTCCGAGTTATCTTGAAGTGTCACATCTCCAACTAACACTCCCTCATATTGGATATAATAGCAAGATCCGTGTGAAGTTAGGTAATCATACATTTTATGAAGTTTTGTTAGATCGTAAATCTGATCAGTATTATCAACTTGTTTGCAAACCTCACTATCCTGATACCAAAGAAGGGAGATGTCATCATTCCTATAATAAGGAATAAGAGTGATCTGTTCGTCTACTATTCTATTCATCATGACTTGTTCTTATTTCTATTTAGAGATTTATTCCGATACTTCAATATTCCCCATCAACCAATTGGACATCTTTTTGCCTTTGTCTTTATAAGGGTTAGGAGGAAACAAGGTGAAAGGGGGGATGCTGGCATCTGGGAAGAATAGTTCTACGCTTATCGTTTGCTCGCGATTATGATTGACGTAGGCTGTAAAATAGATATGGTAATGTCCACTCACATCACCACCATTATCATACTCTCCTCTAGCAGTATTTGGCAATAAGGTAACAGATTCTATGTCCTGCTTTTCCCGGGCTAAGTGTGCGATGATCTCACGCTTAATGGCAGCCTCATGACTTCTGACGAAATTCCCATCATCACTGTATCCAGGATGCTCACTAAGAGAATAGAAAACAATGACCATCAGAAAAGGTAGAGAAATTAAAAAAATAATTAGCTTATTCGATTTTAACATGGGGTCCTCATCCTACTTATAAAAAATCTTGACCCAATCCTGCTTTGCACTGAGTATACGAGCAACATACACTGTATGCTTCTCAATATAATAAAATGCGAGATAGTTCTCTATTGGCATATAACGATAGGGTTTCCCATCATTCGTCATCTCACCATAGCCCCGGCTTGATACCAGAGGACAGGCTTCTGGAAACAGTTCTAGGGTCTCAAGAGCACTTAATAGCAAATCAACTTTGCCATCTGCAGCTTGCTGGCTATAAAAATTCACAAGAATATAGTCGTGAATGCCACGCAAGTCCTGCTTAGCCTGATCTGCAAGAAAGACCTGATAGCGTTTCAACTTAGTCAAGACCAAATTCCTTTCTCACATCGGCTACAGAAGTGACTTTCCCTTGAGCAATTTCCTGGTGCCCAACTAAAATCTCCTTCTTCAAATCCTCAAAGGCCACTTGATACTGCGTGTCCTGCAAATCACTTGAAACAAATTCTCTTGGATCCACAGTCCCGTTGGCAATTTTTCGAAGTGCTGCATTTAGGACATCTGACACCGAAATTTTTTGATCTGCAAGTACCTCTTTTGTTTTTTGGTAAAACATCGCATCTGCGCGAAAATTCACTGCTTTCGTGTTTGCCATTTCTACCTCTCCTTTGTACATACAATTTGTATATACATTCTACCATACGAAAGAGAAGGGATTCAAGTGAAAAATGGATTCTTCTTTCACTAAATCTAATTAAGAGATACCGTTAGTTAATCTATATTCTTTCTCTCGTGTCAACTGATACCTCTTAGAATCAACAATTTAAGTAGATTCCACATCTTAATTTAACAACTCCAAGTAATTGTAGTCAATTATATTAGATATATTTTATTAATTTCTTTATAGTAAATTCCTATTTCTCTAGCCAAAAGAACGCTTGGTTTAACATCTCTTTTGTTTGTCCAATGATACACGGTCCATGAGAAATAATAATATTCTTAGGTTCCCATTTCTTTATTTTATGATAACTCTTCAATGCTTGTTTTTTACCAAATAAAAAAGTCATTCTTAAATCTCTTGGTGTTTTACCATTTGGATAGTGATTATCACCTATTTTTAACAGTAGCTTTTCAAAAATCGATAAATTTTCTGTTTCTATGTTTTCAATAAGATCCGTTAAAATTAGAGTTGAACTTTCAGTATGGAAAAAAACAACCTCTTTCACGTAAAAACTTCCCTCAAATGTTGTAAAACAAATTTCCTCGTTCCAATTGGCTTTCTCTAGTTCATGACCATAATATAAATTCATTCCCGATTTTCCGGCACGCTTTTGAACACCACTAGCTAGCCATACTTCTGCTTCCGGAAATAGTTCGTGCCACTCATTTATATAACTATAATGTAAGACATTGGGTGCAATAAGGTGTTTTACCTCACCTAATTGCTTGATTTCAAAAAGTAAATTATCACTAGGCTTAATCGGCGAATGCACCCAAAGACCACCATTCTGCAGACGGATAACTGTCATTCTAGTTGAAAAAGGCACTTTGAAGAGTTTGAAATTCATCAGTACTTCTTCCCCATCTACAATCCAGAGGTTATCTGCTATCTTTTTTAAGAAATTGAGCGGACTATATTTTTTGACTTCCATGAAACTCTGCTTTCTAAATTAATAAAGTATAATCAATCGTTATTCTCCAAAAACGGTAGCACCAAATCAACCCACTCTTGAGGCAAGTAAGCTGACAAATAGCCATGATTGTAGCCCTTGGCTTCATACAAGATCGTATTTGGATGCAGTTGTTGAAATAATTTCGCCGATGCTTTCACACAGTTTAATTCTTTTTCACCATAGATATACAAAACCTGAGCTTTGCTAGCAGAAATCATACCTTTCAGCTTGTAACGCCCCATATAGGTTTTGTAAATGGTCACCATTGTTTTGACAGGCGTTCTTGGCAGATCCTCCAAATAATAAGCTTTTATTTCCTCTGGATAAGCCAGTTTAGGATAGAGTTTGTCCATCATGCTTAATTGAAGTTTGCAAGAGAATTTACTGAACATCATTTTACCAAATAGTGATACTAGAAAGATGCTGATTTTTGTTAACCTTGGTTGAGGAATACAGAGGCTTCCATCTATGATGGCCTTCTCAGCTATCTCGCTGTCTAAGGACAAAAGCTCCATGGCAATTTGACCACCAAGTGAAACGCCACCGATTGCAAACAATTTTCCACCACAGTTTGCTTTGATATAGTCTAGAATCTCCAAAGCAGAATCTTCCGTAGAAACATAATCAAGTTGATATTCCTCGCCGTGGCCATTCAAAGTGGGTAGAATAACACGGTATACTTCTGACAAGATTCGTGCTTGACGAAGATAATTCCACCAAGAACTGCCACCGCCATGTATCAGTAAGATAGAAGGCAAATTCTTATCACCAAATTCATGGAATTTCACATTTAAACTCCTTACTGTAAGACTTTCCTAGCTACATCTTTGTTTAATCTGTTTGAACAAGCAGTGATACCACTTTAAACAGAAAATCTCTAACATCGATTATCTAGATAGAATGTTACCTTTAATAATGGATTTCCTGTTCTAAAAATTAAAATATTTTTTCCTTACCAATTCTATTACTAGCCAATATATTATAAATTAAATAACCAACCAAAATGATAATAAAAATAACATAGCAGCCAGTTTTACAACTTACTACTTTTCATATGAGAATTTACAAATGTCTTTCCAGCCACTCGATCTTTTTAAAATCCTTATTGTCATTGTGATCATTTCGATAGGAGTCATGAGAAGAAGCTTTGTAAATACTTAGATACTGCTCCAGACTTGGAAGACGAAAAGTGATGCCTTCAATGTGAATAAGCTCTATATCCGATTCCGAAACTCCTGCAAAATCAGGTAAGGAATCGATACTACCAAATTCAACACTCACTCTATCCTTTTGGAATTCATGCTCATGAATATCTATTAAAACGTAGCCTAAGTCTTTCATCACTTTCATTATCTTGTCCCAGTCATAAATTCTGAGATGATCAGGTACTTCCCAACCTCTAGGGTCACCAGGCACATGAATGTCAATGTCAGACGGCTCCCAATTTTCTTTCGTTCTAAACTCAAATCCCAAAGAGCCCATCAGTGTCGGTGTAATTCCGACTCGATTTAAATGGAAACAAATGGTTTTAAATTCTTCAAATAAGAGATTCATATTTACTCTAAACCTTTCATATAGATTTTTGTTATTTCTACTATATAACCTTGAACAAAATCACCTTCATTTTCTAGAGTATAGCCAGTTATTTTGGATACAAATTCTTTTCCTTACTAATTCTATTACTCGCCAAGATAGTATAGATTAAATAAACAATAAAAATGATGATAAAAATAAGATTAATCTTCAACAAAAAATAAAGATTTAATAAATTTGCGAACGCATGAAATAAAATACAATACCCCACAGATTTCGTTTGACGGTAAAGAAGTCCTAAAACAAAACTTAAAAATAACGTATATGTAAAAAATAAAATAAAAGGAAATCCTTGATGACTTTCTCCTACTATAAACCATAAAGGCAGATGCCAAATCCCCCAAATTAATCCTACAATCAAATTAGATTGCCAATATGTATATTTTTTATCAAGTAAGGGTTGTAATATACCTCTCCACCCTAATTCTTCATGTCCACCACCAAAAATAATTAATTGAATAAAGAATAGTGGCATCAAATAAATTGATAGTCCGTTTAATTCTAAGGAAGATACAGAGAATAGTATCAAAATTGCTAACAAATGAATAATGAAATAAATACTACTATTTTCTTTCTTACTAAATACAAAATGTTTAAAATTTATATTATTTCTTTTCAAATATAAGCCACTTGCAATTGCTGGTCCAAGTGCACCTACTATGTGTAACATTCTCCCTATAATTGTTTCTAATCCCAAAATATGAGATTGAGTAAAGATGGCAAGAATCCCCCAAGCTATATAAGTAATTCCAAATGTAATATAAAGATAATTTTTTAAATTCCTTTTATCAATTTCTGTCATTTTATCTTCCTTATTTTGATTATTCTATGTATAATATTTTTTTCTGCTTCTTAGTTGCTCTCGATTATAACTACCTATATTCTATCACAAAAATGCAAAAAAAAGCCCTATAATCAAGGCTTTTCATTATTCATTTCGTCAATACTTTAGTTTCGTAGATTCAGATTCACATGATCAAAACTAGTCAATTTTCTCTATGATGTTTCCAAGTTTATCCACTACAAGATAGGAATGATCATTTAGTGGAATTATGGGAACATCAACAAGTTCTTCAGCACTAGCCTTATTAGCTTTATCATTCCATGAATCATAATGAACACTAATTAAAAATTGATTAAAAAGTCCCAAGCCATTCTTAATCTTTATCTGATAATCTGAATTGTCATTAGGTGAGACATAGACTTTTTCTCCTAATAATAGGGCTCCTGCAGAAAATCCTATAAGTTTCACTCCTTTATTCAGCATACGTTCGATATAATTTTTGAACTCCTGATTGACATAAGTAGCTAGATACTTTTCCGTATTTCCACCACCGATGATGATGACATCAGCATCTAAATAGCTATCAAAATCAATCTGCTCAGTGTCCAAGAGTAAGTAATCAGTGTTTAGATTAGGAAATTGACTTTGGAAAATTTCCGTGTACTTTTTCATATAGGGTTGCCAATTATCTCGAAAAACTGTAAAAATAACAATTCTTTCGATCTTCCTTGATGACACAATTTTATTAACAATCGTATGGTTTTTTATCGGCGGATTTCCACCCATCAAAAAAATTTGTTCTTTCAAGTTATCACACTTTCTAAAGATACATAAAGTTTAAACAAGTTTATTCACGTTTCGAAATTATAATTTTTTCTTAAAATGAATAATTCTATTTGCCTCCTGAAATCCAATATTGAGATGAAATCTTATAGAATCCGTATTCGTTAAAGTACAGTCACTTGCAAATTCCTTACATCCTTTATTTTTCACCCATTCCTCACATTTTGCACAGAGATTTTTAGCAATATCCTTTAGACGATATTCCTCGTCGACAATAATTCCTTCTAAGAATCCAACAGGACTATATTTACAACCTTCAACATAATCAAATCTGAGTGAACATAGTGCTAGACCTACAATTGTGTCACCTTCAACTTCAGTAAAGATTGCAGTATTTTTGCCATTCGTATATTTTTTTACTTCATCAATAGCTTCTTTATCGGTCAATTGGGGCCATAATTGTTTCATTAGTTTAGCCATCTTTATAGAATCTTTTGTTATTCCATCCATATTGATGTTCCTCCGCAAATTACAAGCAAATGTTTCGAATCATGCTGTTACTTTGTTACTCATTGATTGATACCAATAACATACCCTTCTACTTTTCGCTGTCTCAGATTGGAAGAGTAGAGTCACACACTCAGCGGTTCGCTGTTACCGTATCGTTTCGTCGGTTTCCTTCCTCATTCTGCGAGTCATATACCCGAGGGCACCTTCTCGACCTTCGGTTTCACCTTGTCGCATAGGCAGATCATCTACTTCTACTTCGCTACTATGTAGCTCGTACAAGTAGTGATACCGCCACAACATGCTGCGTTTGTGGACTCAAAAGGTTCAGTGAACCTTTTGAGGATTAGCTGCGTTTCACTAACAAGCATACACACTCAGCGGTTCGCTGTTACCGTATCGTTTCGTCGTAAACTCCTTACTCTACGACAGCTATCCCACGGGAGGAGCATCTACTTCTACTTCGCTACTATGTAGCTCGTACAAGTAGTGATACTGCCTCAACATGATGCGTCTGTGGGACTCAAAAGGTTCGGGGAACCTTTTGAGGATTAGCCACGTTTCACTAACAAGCTTACACACTCGACGTGATGCGTTTGCGGAAATAAGTCCACCGGCTGTACTTTCTTCAATTCATAGCCCAACTCTTGGTAGAGTTTGATATCACGCGCCATGGTTGCCACATTGCATGAGATATAGGCGATGCGACTGGCTCCTGTTTGGGCGCTTGCTTTGATAAAGCTTTCGGTCAAGCCCTTGCGTGGTGGGTCGACTAGGATGGCGGTTGGTTGGATGCCTTCCTTGAGCCAATTTTTCATAGCATTTTCTGCTGTGTCACAGACATAGTGGGCATTGGTGATGCCGTTTAAACTAGCATTCTTCTGGCTATTCTCCACTGCTTCTGGGATAACCTCTACGCCATAGACTTCCTTGACATGCTTGGCAACTGATAAGCCAATGGTCCCAATTCCGGAGTAGGCGTCAATCACGACATCCTCTTCTCTTAACTCCGCAAAGTCAATGGCGGTCTGATAGAGCTTCTCTGCCATTTCTGTATTGACCTGGTAAAAGGCTGGGCCAGAGATTTGGAAGCTATTGCCCAACATTTGATCGGTAATGTAATCTTGACCATAAAGCGTCCGCCATTCTTTTCCAAAAATGGCATTGGTATTCTGATCGTTGATATTTTGCATGACGGATTTGATGGCTGGGAATTGCTTGATTAACTGCTCGATCAACTGGTCCACACGGAAAACCTTGGGACGAGTGGTGACCAAAATGACCATGATTTCTCCTGAATGGTGACCTCGGCGGACCACCAGATTGCGGATCAAGCCAGATGTTTCTTTTTCATCATAAGGCTTAAGGTCAAATCGACGAATCAAGTCCCGAAGTGCCAAGACCACTTGGTCAATGACTGGATCTTGGATATAGAAATCTTCAATCGGCATCAAATCATGAGAGTTCTTGCGAAAGAAACCTGTCTCTACCTGACCATTGACACGACGGACAGGAACCTGGGCCTTGTTGCGATACTGGACGGGATGGTCCATCCCCAAGGTCAGGGGCACTTCGATATCAGAGATTCCTGCAATCTTGTAAAGGCTATCCTTGACCTGTTTGGCCTTGAATTTCAGCTGCTCCGGATAAGCTAGGTGGCCTAAGTCAGCAATGCCGCTTCGCAAGTAAGCCAGGTCTAGCTCTTCATTGCGGTGAGGAGATTTTTCCAGGTACTCCTCTACCTTTCCGAAGCCGATCTTTTTATTGACCTTGAGCACGCGCATGCGAATTACTTCTCCTGGCAGGGCATTCTCCACAAAAAAGACCAGGCCATCCACCTTAGCCACTCCTGCTCCTTCGTGTGTCAAATCAACAATCTCAACGTCTACAATTTCATTTTTCTTTAACATGGTGTTCAATCTTTCTACAAATTAAAAGGGATGGAGTTTTCAAAACTCCTATCCCTTAATTATATCATCTTAAGCCCATTTGGGACAATTTGTTTTTGTAAGCTTCAAAATCCACTAGGAGACCTTGGCCACCATACATATCGTAGGCATCGACCCAATCCCCATTTTCTGGAATGGTAATACGTTCAATCCCCTTGCTGGCACTTCCGACTAAGCCAATCCCATTGGTCAATAGGAAGGAGAAGGGTACATTGGTTGAGGTCATCGCGAAGACCTTTCCTAGTGCTTCAGATCCAGTAAAGAGCTTGGTTGGATCCTTGATTTGGTGCATAAT
Source organism: Streptococcaceae bacterium (assembly GCA_902363395.1). Taxonomy (GTDB): domain Bacteria; phylum Bacillota; class Bacilli; order Lactobacillales; family Streptococcaceae; genus Streptococcus. The sequence goes on along the minus strand of CABIZZ010000001.1, from coordinate 881,971 downwards.
GGCAGACATAACCTCTTGTTGGCGACGGGTCCGACCAAAGTCGCCCTCATCATCTTTACGGAAACGAGCATAGTTGAGGAGGGTCCGGCCGTCCATCCGTTGTTTTCCGACCTTGATGGTCTGTTGAGGAACGACACCGTCTTTCATATTCAAGTCATCAGGGACTTCAACCTCAGAGACAGTTTCACCATCAATGGTGGAGAACTGAGCATTCATCTCCACTCCATTCGGGAAGAGGGTATCAATGGCTGTCGCAAAGGTTTGGAAATCGACCATGGCATAGTATTGGATATCAATGTCAAAGTTATCTTTGAGCATCTGACGGACCAACTCTGCTCCTTGGTTGTTATTCTGCTCTCCAATGCTAAAGGCCGTATTCAGCTTCTGGTCATAGTAATCTTGATATTCTGGATCCGTTTGTTGGCTAACGCCATCGATATGAACCAGAGTATCTCGCATGAAGCTGACCAATTTCACCTTGCCGTCCTTGTTATTGACATTGACCACCATGATAGAGTCTGTTCGCGTCTCAGATGAGCTTTCCCCGATCCGACCATCTGTCCCCAAGATCAGGATATTGACCCCGTCTTTGGTCTTCTGACCGTTAAAATACTCTTTAACAGCTGGTTGGGCATTGGTCCCACCAGGTTTGCTATTCAAGCCTTTGAGAAACATAAAGACCATCCCACCGATGACCAACAAGAAGAAGATGGCTATCCATTTTAAAATACGTTTGAAGCGGATCTTTCTTCCCTTCTTACGCTTGGGAAGAGTGGCTACTTCCTCTCGATTCTTTTTATTGGTTTTTGGCTTGTCCTTCCGGCTACGTGATGGATAGACTGGTAATTCATCAGAATTGTCTTCTCTTCTACTTGAAGGAGCGACAGACTCTTCTGCTCTTGCTGAAACGGGATCGTCTTGGAATCGTCCCTCTGATTTATTTTTTAAGTACTTGTATTCCAACTGCTCCTTTTCATTTAGGTAATGGTAGTTGGAATAAAGATAATCCAATCTTTTTTGTTCATGATAGGATAGGTTTTCTGATTCTCTACTCATACGTTCTCCGTTTCATTGTCGTTTAGCACATAGACCCAATAGTGGCCTAAGGTTTTGATAGATACCCCCAGGGATTCCAGTTCTTGATAGGCAGAAGCAAACAGTGATTCGTCAGCATCCACCACATCAATGATAAAAAAATACTCCCCTAGGGCCGTCTTTAAAGGACGACTTTCAATTTTTGTTAAATTTAATTCTCTTGAAGCAAATGTAGATAGGGCCTGGCATAAGGAGCCCGCAATATTACTTGGTAAGGTAATGGCCAAACTATCCTTACTAGCAGCTTTCTTAAGCGAGCGGCCGCCTTCAAAAGGCCCCTGACCAAGGATCCAAAAGCGGGTGAAATTTTGATCCATCTCTTGAATATTACTAGCTACCACTTCCAAACCATATTCATCCTTGGCCTCCAAAGGCGCAATGGCTGCAATAGGAAGTTCCGGATGTTGAGAGACATATCGAGCCGCATAGGAAGTCGAAGTTGTCATCTCTAGTCTGGCTTGAGGGAAATGCTCCTGGACATAGGCTTTCCCTTGCGCTAATGCTTGAGGATGCGAATAGATCACCTCAATGGCTTGATCCTGCTTAACTGCCAAGAGTTGTTGCTTTATAGGATAGACCACTTCTGCAATAGCCTGAAAATGAGCCTGGTGAAAGAGATAGTCAATCGTCTCATGGACACTACCTTCGATAGAGTTCTCAACAGGGATAACTGCATAATCAACTTGGGCAGACTCATACGCTTTAATCACTTCTGTGATAGACCCGTATGGGCACAAGGTAGCCTCTTCAAAACTTTCAAGGGCTACATGATGGGTAAAGGATCCCTTAGGACCGAGATAAGCTACAAGCATCGGATGATCTCCACAATTTCTTCTGGTGTCTTATCAGCAACATCAATCACATGTGTGGCTACTTCTTCATAAAGGAGCAGGCGTTGCTCATACAAGGCACGAAACTCTTCTGGTTTTTTATTAAGAAAGAGAGGGCGCTTAGTTGCAGAATCTGCAGCCAGTCTGTGATAAAGCCGCTCAAAATCAATCCGCAAATAAATATTACAAGCATTCTTCTTGAGAAGCTCACGATTTTCTGGCTTAAGGACGATGCCCCCACCAGTTGAAATGACCGAGCTCTCTTGATTGAGTAACTCTTGCAATAAAAGCGACTCTTGCTGGCGAAAATTGTCTTCTCCATAGCGAGCAAAATAGTCAGAAATCGGCATTTCTAAGCGTTGAACTAGAAGTGCATCCATATCTGCAAAAGCTGGATCCAATAAAGAGCCAATGGTCGTTTTCCCTGCTCCCATAAAGCCGAGTAATACTTTAGGCATGAGACACCTTTTCTAAATCTGCAAAGAAGGTAGGATAGCTGGTATTAATAGCTTCAGCACGCGCAAGCTCCACTTCACCATCGCTTACAAGCAGGGCTGCAATAGCTCCCATCATACCGATTCGGTGGTCACCAAAGGTTTGCAGGATGGCACCATGTAAGGGCGTTTTTCCTTCAATGATCATCCCATCCTCTGTTGGTGTGATGGATGCCCCCATAGCATTTAGACTATCTGCCACTACTTGGATACGATCTGTTTCCTTGACTTTCAATTCTTCAGCATCTTTGATAATGGTTTGGCCAGAAGCCTGGGTAGCCAAAAGAGCAATGATTGGAAGCTCATCAATCAAGCGGGGAATTAAATCACCCGAAATTTCTGTTCCATGGAGGTCAGAAGTCTCTACGACAAGCGTCGCAGCCTTAGCAAGGGGATCAACTTCCAAGATTTGAAGCTTGCCTCCCATTTTTTCAATAACCTCTAGGATACCTGTACGAGTCTCATTGATCCCGACATTCTCCAGACGAATCTGACTATTAGGGACAATCAAACCAGCCACTAACCAAAAGGCTGCACTGGAAATATCACCTGGTACCGTCACCTCACAGGCTTGGAAGCTTTGAGGCCCACGTAGGCGAATTTCTTTGCCCTTCACGCTGATATGGCCACCAAACTGCTGGATCATATCTTCGGTGTGATTCCGTGTCAGTTCTTTCTCTAGAATGACTGACTCCCCTTCTGCTTGCATGGCAGCAAACAGAAGAGCTGACTTGACCTGAGCAGAAGCTACCGGTAATGAATAGTGGATTGGTTGTAACTCTTTTGTTCCATGAAGATGAAGAGGAAGCATATCTCGATCTGTTTGACCCTGGACAGTGACTCCCATCTCTCGAAGGGGGATCGCCACTCGATCCATTGGCCGTTTAGACAAGCTGTCATCTCCAACCATGGTGACTGGAAAAGGACTTCCTGCTAAGACACCCGCTATCAATCGAGTGGAGGTGCCTGAGTTCCCCATATCCAGATCATTCTTAGGTTGTTGAAAGGCTTCAAAGCCTTTCCCCTCGATGGTGATCATTTGACCATCATCTTGGATAGAAACGCCTAGGTCTCTAAATACTTGAATAGTGGATAAGACATCTTCACCACGTAGGATATCATAGACCTTAGTGGTTCCATGCGCAAGGCTACCAAAGATAATCGAACGATGACTGATCGATTTATCCCCTGGAACACGAATGATTCCATTTAAACCCTTACAATTCGTTTGTAATTTCATGGCTTACCCCTTCAAGCTTTTCTAAAAATTTTACCATAAAAAGCAGCCATTTTCAACGTTCACTTGGAAGGAGCTCTAAGAAGAGAAACGAAAGAGGCTGGGACTAAAGTCCTAGCCTTTCAATTATCTTTGGATTGTTGAGCAAGACGCAGTGGTTGAGTGGGCTCTACTACGCTGATTTCATCAGCTTTTACAGCCCTACTCAACTATGCGGAGGTGGGACGACGAAATCGAATTCTAACGAATTACCGATTTCTGTCCCACTCTCTCCCTTATTTAAATAGATCTTGAACTGGATCAAAAATAATCCGTTCAATATCTCCCAGATAAACTGATAGTTGCTGTTGTTTGGTGAAAAATTCATTCACAATTGGGTTTCCTTGTAATTTTCCAGCAAAGTCTTGCATTTTCTTTTGTTGGTCTTCAGTTGGCATTTGTCCAGACTGGATGACTCCATGAATTTCTTGTTGGAAAGCCAGGTAGTCTCCGAATAACGCTTTTGCATCGGCATCGTCATCAATGGCTTCCTTACTAGCAAGGACAGCCTTGTATTCTGGTAAGTCACGAATTCCGCGTGACAATTCATTGGCTAGATCATAAATATTTGACATGTGATTTCTCCTTAACGATTTGGTTTTGTTCTATTATACAAAGATTCTGGTAGATCTTGTGGTAGAAACTGCTATTTTTGTAAAAATCCTACCTAGGACCTACTATTTGATCACCACACTATAATCCGTTTGCTCGGTGATCAGGGCTTCAGCCCGCGCTTGATCAGCAGCCGTCTTAAATGAAATCTGAAGAATCCCGTAGACATCTTCCCGGTTTTCTTCATTGATATGAATATTGACCAAGGAGGTACCACGAAGCAACTCCAGGATTCGAAGAATGACATCTTCTTCGTCTGGAACATCCACAAAAATATCGAAGGTGCTTTCCACCCCGCCTCTTTTATGGATCTGCATATGCTGCCGTTGCTCTCGACTATGGTCAAAGAAGGACCAAATCGCATCTTCTTGCCCTTGGCGAATCATGTCGGCAACTTGCTCAAGGCGATCCTGAAAATCCGCTATCCGATTGAGAACAGCAGCTGGATTGGATAGCAAAATGGAGGTCCACATGCTGGGCTCACTCTCTGCAATCCGCGTCATATCACGAAATCCTCCTGCAGCAAAGCGACCTGTTAGGCTATGCTCTTCTGTATAAGCAGCTGCTTGTCCCATCAGGGTAGCTGCCAATACGTGAGGAAAGTGACTGATCTGGGAAGTGACCCGATCGTGTTCCATTGGATCTACCTCGATGAAGCGGGCTCCAAGCCCTGAGAGGAGATACTTCAATTCCAAAACCGCACTTGGGTCAGTCGCAGCTGTTGGGGTAAAAATATAGTAGGCATTTTCAAAGAGGGTGGAGTCAGCTGAGGCAGCACCCGTCTTGTGACTCCCTGCCATGGGATGCCCGCCGACAAAACGGACAGGTAGATGGTTAAAAACTGCTTGACCAGCTTCTACAATGGCACCTTTGGTGGAGCCCACATCTGTCACAATGACTCCTTCTTTCAGTGGTATTTTCGCCAGTTGCTGAAAGGTTTGGATGGTTTGCTTGACAGGTAGGGATACGATAATGACATCAGCTCGACTAGCAAATGCTTCAAGATCAGCCGTCACCTCATCCACTATGCCATTCATAAGTGCAATATCCCGTGAGGCCTGACTACGATTATAGCCTAGTAAAGTCACTTGTGGATAAGCTTTTCGGATCCCCATAGCTAAAGAAGCGCCAATCAGTCCTAGACCGACGATATAAACAACCTTTTCTTCCATCTATTTCTCCATTTAGAAAGCTTTGGTATAGGCCCGATGACGCTCGACAGCCTCCTTCAATTCTTCCAAATTATCAGAAGAGAACTTGTCCAAGACTTCTGTGGCTAAGATCGTTGCTACCACAGCCTCCATGACAACCCCTGCAGCTGGAAGCGCAGTTGGGTCACTCCGCTCCACCGTTGCCTTATACGGTTCGTGCGTTTCAATATCGACACTCATGAGGGGGTTATAAAGAGTTGGGATTGGTTTCATAACACCACGGACGATAATCGGCTCTCCATTGGTCATACCACCTTCAAATCCACCCAAATGATTGGTTCGACGAGTATACCCATCTTGCTCAGACCAGAGAATTTCGTCCATGACTTGACTGCCTTTTCTTCGACCGGCTTCAAAGCCTAGCCCGAACTCTACACCTTTAAAAGCATTGATAGAGACAACCCCTTGAGCAATCTTGGCATCCAATTTCTTGTCCCATTGGACAAAAGACCCCAGACCGACAGGTACACCACCTACAATCGTTTCGACGATCCCTCCAATGGTTTCCCCTTCTTTCTTCACGCTATCGATATAGGCCTTGATTTCCTCTTCTCGCTCTCGATTGACGATGGAAACTTCTGACTGAGCGACCGCTTCCTTGATTTGGGAAACCGTTAGATTTTCCGGAACCTCTACTTCGATGCCACCGAAATTGACGATGTGGCTGGCTACCTGAACCCCAATCTCTTCCAATAGACGTTTGGCTACTGCACCTACTGCTACCCGCATGGTTGTTTCCCGAGCGGATGAGCGTTCCAAAGAATTTCGTAAGTCATCGAAACGGTACTTGATGCCGCCGACCAAATCAGCGTGGCCTGGACGAGGCTTGGTAATTTTCCGGAGCCCCTTCTTCTTTTCCTCCACATCACTAACAGACATGATCTCCAACCATTTTTGATGGTCTAGATTGGTGACATTCAAGGTGATAGGACCTCCCATGGTCAAGCCATGGCGAACTCCAGAGGTGATCTCGACCTGATCGCTTTCAATCTTCATTCGTGCTCCACGGCCATAGCCCCCTTGGCGGCGTTTTAATTCGACGTTGATATAATCAGCTGTCAAAGGGAGACCTGCTGGTACTCCTTCTATAATTGCTGTTAGTCGTGGTCCGTGTGATTCTCCTGCTGTTAAATAACGCATGGTATCTCCTTTGTCGCTTTCTAGATTAAGAAGTCTCTCATTTCTTCCAATGGGACTGGATGGATCTGACAAGTTCCAATTTCAGGTACCAAAACGAGTTTCAATTGATTGCCCCTCGCCTTCTTGTCCAAGGTTAAGGCCTGATAAAGCTTTTCCTTATCCCAAGTATGGAATTCTACTGGTAAGCCAAATTTTTGACACATTTGACGAATAACCTGCGTTAAACCGGCTTGAACCAATCCCTTAGCTTCGGCCACCTTAGTAACTTGCACCATTCCAATCGCTACGGCTTCTCCGTGCATGACCTGGCCATAACCGGCTGTTGCTTCGATCGCATGGCCAAGGGTATGACCAAAATTTAGATATAGCCGAATGCCTTGATCTAGCTCATCTTCGACGACCATCTTGCGCTTGACTTGACAGGAATGAGCAATCAAGGATTCTGCATGCTCAAAAATAGACTCAATGGAGCCATCCATTTGATCCAGTTCTTCCCATAAGGCAGGATCTTCGATGAGACCGTACTTAATGACTTCCCCCATGCCCTCAATCAACTCGCGCTTGCCAAGAGTCCGCAGCACTTCAGGGTCAATCAATACCTCATCCGGTTGGGCAAAGGTTCCTACCATGTTTTTAGCATAGAGTGTATTGACTCCGGTCTTACCTCCGATAGAGGAGTCAACCTGAGCCGTCAAACTAGTCGGTACTTGGACGAAATGGATTCCCCGCATATAGGTGGATGCTACAAAGCCAGCTAGATCACCAACAACACCACCTCCAAGAGCGAGGATGCCGTCTGATCGTGTCATTCCATTCTTGGCTAAGAATTCATAGACTTTTTGAACGGTCGTCAGATTTTTACTAGCTTCTCCTTCTAGGAACTCAAAGCTAATCACTGTAAATCCTTCATCTTCAAGGCTTTTTACCACCTGACTTGCATAAAGAGATCCTACATGGTTGTCTGTAATGACTGCTACTTTTTGAGCTTTCCATAATTGACTGAGCCAGGTTCCAACCTTTTGGATTGCGCCATTCTCAATGACAATCTCATAACCATTCTTTGGTAGATCAACATTCACCTTCATAAGGATCTCCTTTCAAATCCATGTGAAAAAGATTACAATTTCACTATTGTATAAAAATAGAAAACAGAGCATACTTGATTAAGTTTTTCTGTTTTCTTCCATCATTTTTCTAATACATAATCTGGGTATTCCAATTTCAAAGCTTGCCAGACTTCCTCTTCCGGGAAAGTTTTATCCGTCATCAGTTCGAAGGCAACGGCAGCTTGATGGAAGAGCATTCCCAAGCCATTTAAGGTTTGCGCCCCTTGTTCTTCAGCTAATTGAAGAAAAGGTGTCTTGGCAGGAAAATAAGCTAAATCAGCCACTAGACATCCTTTAGGAAAGTTAAACTCTTTTGGAATAGGGAGAGAAGACCCGTCCATTCCTAGTCCTGTAGCATTGATCAATAAATCCGTCCCCTCTATCGTTGCATTCAACTGATCCCGACTAGAAAAGTCATGAAGGACAATTGACACAGCAAGAGCTTCAGATAGTGGAGCAAAGACAGCCTGATACTTATCTATGCTTTCTGGACGAACGAATAAATGAATCTTTCCAGCACCTTGACGAATAGCCTCTACAACAATAGCAGTCGCAGCACCACCTGCTCCTAAAAGGACAAGTTTCTTATTCTTTATCGAAAAAGTCTTGGGGAGACTCTTTAGAAAACCAAGTCCGTCTGTATTGTAGCCTGTTAAACAACCATTTTTCTGAACAATTGTATTGACCGAACCAATGAGTTGTGCGCTTCCATCTACCTGATCTAAAAATGGCAAGACCTTTTTCTTGTAAGGCATGGAAATATTAGTGCCCAACATATCCAGTGCCCGTAACTGTTGAAGACTTTGTTCGACTTGTTCTTCTTCCACTTCCCAAGCAAGGTAGACCGCATTGGTAGCGGTTAGTTGGTAAGCATGGTTGTGAATAAAGGGTGAGATACTATGACGAATGGGCTTGGCAATCACGGCCGCCATTCGCGTATAGCCATCAATCTTCATCTAAGATCTCCCGAATCTTGTGCATGCTGGACAAGCTGATTTGACCTGGTGCACTTTGCTCTCCAACGCTAGCATAGGACCAAACAGAACCGGTTAAATCGGCAGCGATGCGAGAGATTCGGCCGATTTTCCCCATAGAAATGGTTACGAACTCTTGTTCAGGATTAAGCGTCTTAAAGCCACGTGTATAGTTCATTAGATCCAGAACATCCTGCTCACTTTGGGCCATAACCGAAACTTTAACCAGCTTTGGTGTAAGACTCGTTAATTCAGACATAATTTCCATCAAATTTTCAGGGGTTTCCTGGAAATTATGGTAGCTTAAGCAAAGATTGGAGTAATCCATCATCTGATTAAACTCGGCCTGATGACCAAAGTACTCAAAATCGACATAATCCGGATGGTAGATGTTGTTGATATCATGGATAAGGGCTACGTACTCTTCACCAGAAAGTTCAATTTCTCCTCCCTGCTCTCGTGTCCGTAGCGTAAATAAAATTTCACGGCCTGCAAATTTCTCAAAGATGGCAGGCGCAACCTGTAAAATATCATTTTTTTCCAAGTAATCCGCACGCCATTCAATCACATCTGCATCTTGATAACGACTGGCATCAATGGCCTGTGCTTCTTCAAAATTTCTTGGCATTACAGAAACGACTAATTTCATTGATCCACCTTAATTGTAAATACTTTCAAGTAATTACTACTTTCTTCCCTTTCATTGTATCGAAAATCAGCTGGAAGTCCAACTTCACTGATATAGCGATGTTTTTGGCCTTTGAAGCCCTTTTCAATTTCTTTCTTAAATTTATCCCGACTGACATTGGCAGCATTCGTACTTGCAATCAAAATACCATTTGGATTTAAAATCTCTAGGGACTGCTCAATCAGTTTGTGGTAATCCTTCGCAACTGAGAAAGTTCGCTTCTTATTGCGAGCAAAACTCGGAGGATCTAGAACGATCACATCATAAGTCAAACCATGACGCTTAGCATACTTATAATAATCAAAAACATCCATGACAATAAAGCGGTGTTGATCCAGTTCTAAACCATTTGCCACAAAATGGGCTTCGGATAGTTCACGACTACGCTTGGCCAGATCTACAGAGGTTGTTTCTACTGCTCCACCCATGGCCGCTGCCACCGAAAAAGCCGCCGTGTAGGAAAACATATTGAGTAAGGATTTACCTGCAGCTAAGCCATCTACTAAACTAGCACGCACATCGTGTTGGTCCAAGAAAATCCCTGTCATCAAGCCATCATTCAGAAAGACTTGGTAGCGAACACCATTTTCCAAAATCAAAAAATGCTCTGGAGCTTCTTGACCAAAAAGATGGGCTGACTCATAACCTGGATCCTTGAAACGGATTTTTTCATATCCTCCCAAGACCTCTGGAAAGACTTCTTGAAAAGCCGTAACAAGCAGCTCTCTGATTTGATAAACAAAGGCATTGTAGATGGAAAAGACGGCATAATCTCCATAGAGATCAATAGTCAAGCCACCAAATCCGTCGCCTTCTTGATTAAAAATTCTAAAAGCTGTATCCAATTCCGACTGATAGTAAGACTGACGTTTTGACTTAGCTTTAGCAAATAGATGTCTAAAGTAAGCCTGATCCAAGTTGATTTTCTTCGTAGAAATGACCCAACCAAGTCCCTTGTTTTGCTCTGATAGATAGCCTGTCCCAAGAAAATGGCCCGAAGCTGTGACCAGCTCGACCACCTCATTGTCAAAGGGGAGCTGCCCAAAGTCAATCTTTTCTAAAATCTTATAACCTTTATGAATTTTCTTCTCAACTTGTCGGTTAATTGTCAGCTTTTTCATACTCTCTATTGTATCAAAATTTTCAAAAATTCACAAAGTCTCTTCCTTAAAAATGCGATTAATAACATAAGCTTCACCATCACTTTGAACATTCTCTCTCTTTTTGTTTAGTAATGGATGACAAATCTCAATCCTCAACTTTCATTCCTTCATTATCCGCTTGCTTTATTTTCAAAACGTTTTAAATTATGGTATACTGTTGTAAGAAAATTTTTAGGAAATAAGGCAAGGAAGTATATTTTTGTGAAAAAAATTACCAAAACGATACTCGATGCTATGAGTACCAGACTAGGATTTGTCTTTACCCTACTGTTGCTTTATTGGTTTAAAACCATGTGGGCCTATACAGTAGACTTTAATTTAGATATTCAAGGCTTCTATCAGGTTTTTCTCGCAGTCATTAACCCGATACCGTTAAGCCTCTTATTGATTGGTCTCGCTTTTTATATTAAGAGAACCAAACTCTTTTATTTGCTATCTTTTAGCATCTATGTCATTTTATTTATCTGGTTGATTTCCAACTCGATTTATTATCGTGAGTTTACAGACTTCGTGACGGTTAATACCATGCTGGCCTCTAGTAAGGTTTCCGCTGGTCTTGGAGCTGCAGCCTTAGAATTGTTCCGTCCCTGGGATATTATCTATGTTTTAGACTTCCCGATTCTAGCTTTCCTCTTCTTAAAGAAATTGGTCAAACTAGATCGCCGTCCCTTTAACAAGCGGGCAAGTTTTGCAGTGACTTCGCTCTCTGCCATGCTCTTCTCAGCCAATCTTTTCTTGGCCGAGATTGACCGCCCAGAATTGTTGACGCGTGGGTTCTCCAACTACTATGTGGTTCGTGCTCTTGGTTTGCCTGCCTTCTTGGGTTACAGTGCCAACCAGACCTACATGGCCAATAAAGAACGCTCAAAGGCTTCTGAAGTTGATTTGAAGCCAGTTGAAGAGTATGTTGCTAGCCATTATGCACAACCAAACCCTGAAACCTTTGGTCTCGCAAAGGGACGAAATGTTATCTATATCCATCTGGAAAGCTTCCAACAATTCTTGATCGACTATAAATTGAAAGTCGATGACAAAGAATACGAAGTGACCCCTTTTATCAACTCGCTTTACCATTCAAACGAAACCTTTGCATTTGCCAATATCTTCAACCAGGTAAAAGCTGGTAAAACATCAGATGCAGAGACCATGATTGAAACGGGCTTGTTCGGTTTGAACCAAGGTTCCTTTATGGTAAATTACGGTGGGACAAATACCCAGCAAGCAGCTCCTTTCATTCTTTCTAAGAATGGCTACCAATCCAGTGCTGTTTTCCATGGAAATGCCGGAAGCTTCTGGAACCGTAATACAGCCTACAAACAATGGGGCTACCATTACTTCTTTGATGCATCATACTTTACCAAGCAAGATGAAACCAACTCCTTCCAGTATGGACTTAATGACAAGATCATGTTGAAGGATTCCATCAAGTACTTGGAACACATGCAACAACCGTTTTATACTAAGTTCATTACCGTTTCCAACCACTATCCTTATACGACGAGTCTGATTGGTGACGAGATTGGCTTCCCTCTTGCAGAGACGCAAGATGAAACCATTAATGGCTATTTCGCAACAGCCAACTACTTGGATTCTTCTATCAAGGCCTTCTTCGATTATCTCAAAGCTTCTGGCCTCTATGAGAACTCCATTATCGTTTTGTACGGAGACCACTACGGTATTTCTAATTCTCGAAATCCAGCTCTGGCTCCTTTGCTTGATAAGAACTCTGAAACTTGGTCAAGTTATGACAATGCCATGTTGCAACGGGTACCGTATATGGTGGTCATTCCTGGTATGAACAAGGGGAAAGTCATTGAGACCTATGGTGGAGAGATTGATATGCTTCCAACATTGGAACACTTGTTAGGCATTGATTCTAAGAACTTCCTTCAAGTTGGTCAAGACTTGTTATCTCCAAATCATAGCCAAATCGTAGCTTTCCGTTCTGCTAACTACTTTGTGACTCCTGAGTATACAAGTTACAGTGGCCGGACCTATTACACAAAGACTGGTGAGGAAATCACCAATCCAGACGAATCAACGAAAGAGCAACTGGATAAAATCCGTGAGGCAGCGAATTTACAGCTCAAGATTAGTGATAGTATCCAAACAGGGGACCTCTTACGATTCTACACTGGAAATGATCTTGGTAAAGTTAACCCAGATGACTACTCCTACAATAACTCGATGAAAGCATTGAAGAAAATTGAAAAAGAAAAAGGGGATGCTTCAACCAGCCTCTATAGCCAAAAAGGCAATCAATCAACGGTAGATCTCTTCAAAGCGCCAAGCTATAAGGAACTCCACCCTGAACAGTTCAGTTCATCTTCTTCGAGTGAGAATTCCAGCTCAAGTAGTTCTAGCTCATCTTCATCAGAAAAAAAATAAGATTGGGACCTCCCAATCTTATTTTTGAATGTAGACAAACTGTTTTTACTTTAAGGAAGCTGGATTGTTTTTCAAAAAACACTTCGATTACCTTGGATTATTATAGCAAATCTAAAACTTTCCGTTGTGAGAAAAGTACTTGAAACATAGTGTTTCAAGTACTCGGGAGTTTTGAAACTTTAGGTTCAAAACTAAGTCTTGGAACTTCAGAGAAGTTCGCTGACGTCCGGACTCACCTAAGGAAAGTTTTTAAGAAGACTTTTCTTAAATTTGAAATGAGGCTGGGACAAAAGTCCTAGCCTCTCAATTATTTTTAGATTGTCGAGCAAGACGCAGTGGTTGAGTGGGCTCTACTACGCTGATTTCATCAGATTTTACAGCCCTACTCAACTGTGCGGAGGTGGGACGACGAAATCGAATTCTAACGAATTACCGATTTCTGTCCCACTCTCATTTCTTCCATTCAAAGACAGATGCTGTTAAATTCTCTACATAGAATGGACGTTTGTTTCGGCTATTCCCAACAAGGAGCTCAAGATGATCTGCGTTCTGGAGATAGAATGGTAGTCCACTGGTGTTAAAGATAACATAATAGTGTTTATCCCAGGTCAATTCAAAGACCACAACACCACTACCCATATCGGCAGTATGGACAAAGACATGTTGATAAATCTCCTCATAAGATTCGAGGGACAAGGCAGGTAGGGTCTTCTTCAAATGAATGATTTGACGCACATATTCGATTGTATCCTTGTTGACTGATACTAAATCCCAATCGACTTGGTTGACGGCATCTGGCGCATTATAGGAATTCATAGCCCGTTCTCGATCTTCCTGTGTCACTTCTCCATCTTCGCCCGTTGCAACCAACTTTGTTCGTAGGAACTCTTGTCCGACCTGCATAAAGGCCATCCCTTGGAAGAGGAGATTCATGGCTGTCGCCATTTCTACCTGCTTCTTAATTTTTTCCTGAGAGTCATTTGGATGGACATAAGAAAGTAAATCATAGAGGTTGTAGTTATCATGGGCCTCAACATAGTTGAGGACCTGACTTGGAGTTAGGAAGGATCCCAACTCTGCACTTCCAAGTACGGAGCGCGCAATGATGTCTTCTGTAGACTTCCGACTGACATAGCCTCGTTTGATAGAGCCAAAGACCTCGGCGCCCTTGATGGCATCTCGAGAGGTATCATTAAAGAAACCGACTTGGGCCATTTGATAAGCATTGTCCTTTTTGGCCTTATCTTCTGGAGCCAACCCTGTCCCCATATCCCAACCTTCTCCATAAAGGAGAATCCGTGGATCAATCTCGTCCATGGCTTCACGGATTTCATTCATGGTATCCACATCGTGAATCCCCATTAAGTCGAAGCGGAAACCGTCAATCTTATATTCTGTTACCCAATACGTCAAGGAATCAATCATGAATTTGCGGTACATCTCATGCTCACTGGCCGTCTCATTCCCAACTCCTGTACCATTTTGGAAGGATCCATTTGAATTCATCCGGTAGTAATAATCAGGAACGGTTGTTTGGAAGGCTCCATCTTCTGTCGAATAGATATGATTATAGACCACATCCATAACTACCGAAATACCCGCTTCATGATAGGCGTGTATCATTTCTTTTAACTCGCGCATGGTGGTCTTAGGGTCGTGAGGTTTGGTCGAGTAACTAGTTTCTGGAGCAGAGTAATTCTGCACATCGTAGCCCCAGTTGTAGAGGACATTCCCGTCTTCATCATAGGTCTTATAGCGATCCGTTACGGGTTGCAGTTGAACCACATTTACCCCTAATTGCTTGATATAGTCAAAAGCCGTGGCATCTCCTTGGGCGTTCTTCGTCCCAGTCTGGTGAGCTCCTCGGTAGGTTCCTCGATAGGTTTCATCCACACCGGAAGTCGGAGAAATGGTCAAATCCCGGACATGCATTTCATAGACAACCGCCTGACAAGGATTATCCAGACGCCAGTCAGCCTTTTCATAAGCTTCTGACTGAAAGGCAGGGAAGATGCAATCATGATGAGAAAGAATGGCAGATTTTTTCCCATTTTCACTGGTAGCGATTGTATAAGGATCACGCGCAATCTCCGTATGGTAATCAAAATAAACCTTGTACTGATAGGCCAGTCCACTGAGGTTCCCCATGACATCCGCATACCAGACACCACAATTATTTCGAACATGGTCGCTAGATTCACGCTGGCCACGAACCATTGGGACAATCTTCCAAACCTTGCTGTCATTGGCGACCGAATCATAGATAAGAAGGTCTACTTTATTGGCAGTAGGTGCCCAGAGTTTGAAGCGGTAATCATCATCTTGCTGGCGATATCCCAACCAACCCTGATACCCCCATTTGGCATCAAATTCTTGGTAATGGGTCGCCATATCAAAAGCATGTGGCTTCCGACGGCTGTATTCATGACTGGTCATGGCAGCCTGCAAGGAATAATAAACGGTGTCATCTCCTTGAATCAACCAAACTTCTCGTACTTTCCCTTCTGGCAAAAGCTCAATATGGTATTCATCCGACTGACTAAGCCAGTTTCCTTCTTTGATGATGACATGGCCAATGTGTTGAGGTGTCTCACAGTTATAAACTAGGAGCCCCTCAACTCCAAAATAATCGAGTTTTGAGAAAGAGACTTCCTCTCCCCATACTCCTTCATGCCACTTCCACATATCACGGGCAAAATAGTCACCTACGGGATGATGGTAGTGGATTTTTACTTGATACTGATGCATCGTATTGTATTTCCTATTTCCTAATTAACTAAGTAAGAAGAAACTGGCATTGCCCACTCTCAGCAATGTTGCTCCATTATTCTTCTGATTTGTATTCTGAATGGACCAAGGCATCGTCATTAATTTCATCGATGTTGGCAAAAAATTCTAAGTGATTGTGGAAGACTTCCAGTTCTACTGGCGTATCGCCACCATATTCACCATCTAAATTGATCTTGAACTCTTCCTTGTTGTCCAAAACTTCAATCTTCAATTTAGATGTTTTAAGGTATTCAATATTTGAATCGTTGACGTGTTTTCCACCATTGACGGCTTGCATAATGAGGGACAACATGTCAAATAATTTAGCAGTTTTCACTAAGATCAAGGTGAAATTTCCATCATCAAGTTTAGCATCTGGTGCCACACTTTCAAAGCCACCGATTGAATTGGTCAAAGCCACGAAGACAAGCGAAACTGGTCCAACATAGACCCCATTGTCGTGCTCAATCCGCACCTTGCGGGTTTTATTCTTAGGGAACTTCTTCACTGCCTCCGCTACGTAAGCAAAGTAGCCATAGCGCGACTTCACCTCACTCGGCACACTAAAGGTCAATTCAGACAAAGTCCCTGCAGCGGCAATATTGATAAAATATTTACTTCCGTAAGCACGTCCGATATCCATCTGAATGGTTTGATTCTTCTCAATGATCCGTGCAGCTGCGACTGGATCTCCCATCGGAATCTTCAAAGCACGCGCATAATCATTGGTTGTTCCCGTAGGGATAAAAGCCATCTTTGGACGATGTTCGAGGCTAGCAACCCCATTGACCACCTCATTAATGGTTCCATCTCCTCCGGCAGCAACGATCAAATCAAAACCGGCTTTTGCAGCCCGTTCTGCTTCTAACTGGGCTGATAAAGGCTCAGGAGTAGTCTGATAGGCACTTGTTTCGTAACCTACATCCTCTAACACATCCAAGACTTCTGCGATGTTCTTTTTAATGATTTCCTGACCAGAAGTCGGATTATATATCACTCGTGCTTTTTTAATCTTATTTTCCATACATGCCTCTATAAACTTTCAAGCCAGGCTTCATCCTGTATTTCAATTGATAATTCCTGCGCTTTGCTTAATTTACTACCCGCATCGCTACCTGCAACTAATAGGTCAGTTTTCTTGGACACGGAGCCTGTGACTTTAGCCCCTAAGGCTTCTAATTTAGCCTTAGCTTCCGAACGTGTCAGACGTTCCAGTTTACCGGTTAAGACAACTGTTTTACCAGCCAATGGTGCATCTGCCGCAACCTTTTGACCTAGGTAATCTAAGTTTACCCCAGCTTCCTTAAGCTCTTCTAAAAGAAGTTGAGAGCCTTCCTGGGCAAAATAACGCTTAAGACTTTCTGCAACCACCATTCCTAAACTGTCTATCGCCGCAATCTTTTCAACCTCTGCCTCTGTTAAGGCTGGAATGGAATGAAACTCCTGGAGCAAGAGCTGGCTAGCCTTACTTCCCACATGACGAATTCCCAGACCAAACAATAGTTTTTCAGCAGAATTTCCCTTTGATGTCTGGATCGCATCTACTAATTTTTGGGCAGATTTTTCTTTAAATCCATCCAATTGCAAGAGGTCAGCGACGGTTAGGCGATAAATACCTGCTACATCTTGAACCAGTTCTTTAGAAAACAGTTTTTCAACCACTGCTGGCCCCAAGCCTGTAATGTTCATGGCATCCCGGCTAGCAAAGTGAGCGAGTCCTTCTTTTATTTGAGCCGGACAGCGAGGGTTGATACAACGCAAGGCCACTTCATCTTCAAAATGAAGAAGCTCGCTCTGACAACTCGGACAGTGACTCGGAATCTCCAATCGCTCTTCCGATACGCGCTTATCCATGACAACACGCAAGACAGCTGGAATAATATCCCCTGCTTTATAGACAATGACGGTATCGTCTTTGCGAATATCTTTCTCAGCAATGTAATCTACATTATGAAGGGTAGCCCGACTGACAGTCGTCCCTGCTAACTGAACAGGAGTTAAATTAGCAGTTGGTGTCACCACTCCTGTCCGACCAACTGTCCAATCAACTGACAAAAGTTTTGCTTCCTTCTCCTCAGCTGGGAATTTGTAAGCCACTGCCCATTTGGGAGCCTTGACGGTAAAGCCTAGTTCTTCCTGAATAGCTAGATCATTCACCTTAATCACGACCCCATCGATATCATAAGGAAGTTGGTCGCGCATGACTGCCACTTCTTGAATATAGGCCCAGACTTGCTCGATACTAGTCGCAGTCTTGTGATGAGGATTGACAACAAAACCGAGTCGTTCTAATTTAGCTAAGACCTTCTCTTGGGTCGCTTGGTCAGTAGGACTCGCTTCTTGATAGAGGAAGGTCGCGAGTTTTCGCTCCGCAACAATCTTCGTATCCAACTGTCTAAGAGTACCAGCTGCAGCATTTCGAGGATTCGCAAACTCTGCTTCCCCATTTTCTTGGCGAGACAAGTTAACAGCATCAAAAGATGCACGGGGCATATAACATTCTCCGCGTACTGTTAAGGTAAGAGGTTCTGGCAAGACTAGAGGAATATCGCGAACGCGCTTGAGGTTCTCAGTGATATTTTCTCCAATGCTCCCATCCCCCCGTGTAGCACCCGTTTCGAGGACACCATCTACATAAGAAAGTGAAATAGATAGGCCATCAATTTTTAACTCACATACATAGGTGACAGATGGAAATTCTTTGCGAACCCGTTGGTCAAAGGCCACCAATTCTTCATAAGAAAAGGCGTCCTGCAAGCTATAAAGTGGGTAAATATGCTGGTATTTTTCAAACCCTTTAAGAATCGTTCCTCCGACCCGATGGGTTGGGCTGTTGGGCTGGACCAACTCCGGATGGGCTTCCTCTAACGCGACTAATTCCCGATAGAGTTGGTCATACTCATAATCCGATACGGACGGAGCATCTTTTGTATAATATTCTTCTGCATAGTGATTCAGGAGTGTCACTAGCTCTTTCATTCTGGTTTCCATATCCCTATTTTACCATAAAAACGCTTTACTAGGCCTTTCTGACTACTTCACTAGCGAAAAAATATCTTTTTTCAGAATATATCGGATGAAACCATGGCATCAAAAAAAGAGGCTGGGACAAAAGTCCTAGCCTCTCAATTGTCTTTAGATTATCGAGTGGGGTCTACTACGCTGATTTCATCAGCTTTTACAGTCCTACTCAACTGTGCGGAGGTGGGACGACGAAATCGAATTCTAACGAATTACCGATTTCTGTCCCACTCTCTAGTCGATTATTGAGTCAAATCAATTCGTTGGGCAATCTTTTTGATCAAAATAGCTCCGACAATCAGGGAAGCAAATTCACCCAAACCAGTTGTCAACCAATTCAAGAAGAATGGTGTTTTGTTTAAGATATGCAATTCTAAGGCAATCGTAAACATAGAGAGGGCAAAGAAAATTGAGAATAAGAAATGATCCTTGCGAATCCATCCATTAAAGAGATCTGTCTTTTCGTAGCGTTTAAAGAGATATACTCCAAGTGTAACGAAGACCAAAGTAGATCCACCACCAACGACCACGTCAACAATTCCATAACTCAAGAAGTTAGAAATCATACACCCAATTGTCACCGACCAAATATATTTCCGATTGTAGAAAGCCATGAAGTTTAGCATTTCAGAAACACGGAATTGGATCTCATTGCTTCCGATGGCATTCAACGGGGGCGTAATGGTCAAGGCCACATAGAGAGCAGCAACTAGAGCAATCTGTGCCAAATCACGAACAGTATAGTTTTTCATCGTTTTCTCCTTTAGCGGTTTTCCCGCATCTAATATGCTTGGTGAAAGAAGCTAAGCACCAAGGGTTGATCTTTGCCAATGAAACCCATCTAATAGAGTTGCATGCGACAAATCAACTTTATAAGTATAGCACAAATAAGGGAATTATGATAGACTAATTGTATGAAAAAACTAGTCCATCGAATCTTTAATAATGAAATTTTAGCCTATCTGATCTTTGGTGTTGCTACGACGATTGTTTCTGTTGCTACCCGGCTGATTGTTTTCCAACTGACAGACCAGGAACAGCTAGCTACCTTGATTGGAAATATTGCTGGCATTCTCTTTGCCTTTGCTACCAATGATACTATTGTCTTTAAACAAGAAAGAAAAGGCTGGTTGAAACGGTTAATTGTCTTCTCTTTTGCTAGAATGGGGACACTCGTGTTGGACCTCCTGATGACCACCATCTTTGTAACCCAGTATCCACAAATCATCGGTCAGTTCGTCAATATGAATCGGACGGCAATTAATACCATCGAAACCTTTGCCGCCCAATTTATGATTGTCATTTTGAACTACGTCTTCAGCAAACTTTTTATCTTCCGAAATAAGAAGTGACATCTCATTATACACAGAAAAACCGTCAGAACCTTTATGGTCTCTGACGGTATTTTTTATACTTCCAGACTAGCTTCTTGGGCGCTCAAATAAGAGATTTTTCCTTCCACACCAAAATAGTCCTTGACCAAGCCTTTTAATTCGTCCATCGCTTCTTTTGCGCGTTCTGCTTGCTCTTCAGTTACTGCTTCCATCACAAGAATAGCCTGTCGAGTTTCTTCTGTCAGCATGGTTCTTTGAGCTTCTCTCCAATTCAAACAACGGCAAACAGCTCCCTCTTTATCATAATAGATGATTTCTTCCGGCAAAGCTGGAGCATCCTCCTCCGCTCCTAGTGGGAAGAATGGCTCTCCCCCCTTAGCTTTTCCTAAGGATAAGCCTCCAGCTAACTTTTCCATATCCTCACCACCACAGGGGATAGCATAAGCAAGAGATACACTATTGTAGAGATCAACTAGCGGATTAATGGGATAAAACTCCCGTCCTTGCGACACACGTTTCAATAAGGCTTCGATTGACGAACGTGCACCTTTTTTGGTCTTAAATTTGGTAAAAGCCTGACGCCATTCCTGAACGACTGGACTAGCAGTGAACTGTTCTTCATCAATATACTCTTTTGATCGTGCGACTCCCTTGTCGAGCAGATCCTTAAAATAAGGATCCTTGCTCTCGTCAACATGATTGTCGATATCTTCTACTGTCATCACCACTACTTGTGCTTGGGGAAATAAGTCCCAAAATGCTTGATCTACTGTAAATTTCATTTCTTTTCCTCACTATAGTTTCTTTTTTGACCTTTTTTCACTAGCTCCCAATCCGCTGCTACGTTTTCTCTCATTTTAGCAAGCCATTCTTCTAATTGAAGGATTTCTGCCTTTGAAAAACCTTTTAAGGCAGTGTTCTCAGAATAAGCATGCTCAGAAAGGATAAAAGGATATAGCTTTTGTCCCTTTTCCGTTAGGATCCATTTTTTTATCTTTTGATTGGAATGATCAGTTAATTCTCGGATGAGACCTTTATCAGCTAATTTTTTAACAGAGCGGGCTACTGTTGAGCGATCCACTTTTAATAAATCGGATAACTCCTCTTGAATGATCCCTGGTTGCTCCCCAATCCGTACTAAATATAGGTATTGGCCTCTTGCCAGTTCCAAGTCTCGGAACTCAATATTGGCAATCGAATCTAAGGCTCGGGCTATGATGCCAATCTCTCTTAGAACCTTCATCTGCTCCTCCTTTCCTTTATAAGGAGTCTACCATATTTTTATTGCAAATGCAACTAAATGCACATAAAACAAAAAGCCGGCTGAAAACCGGCTTGTTCATTATTTGTTTCTTTAAAATCAGTCCTGATTTTTTCTCAAGTTTTTAAGATGGAAACGACGCTTGAGTGACGCCTCTTTTTGGTGAAAAGCTACTTTAGATGACTTGTACTTGGCTACCACATCCCCATCTTTTGTTTCAAATCTCGCTTCAATGGCATATTGAATACTAGCATTTAAGATACAGCCAATAATCAACACCTTAGCTACCAGGACAAACCAGAACATAATGACCGCTAAAAGGACTGACCCGAAGAAACGAGCATCTAGGAAACTCGTGATATAGTGATCAACATATTTCCAGAAAATATTCAAGGTCAAATAAAGAACTGCTGTTACAAAGATAGCTCCCGGAAAGACATAGCGAAACTTAGGAATTTTGATATTAGGTAGGGTGTAATAGAGCAAGAGCAAGGTTAAAAAGAGCAGGAAGTAAACCGATGGTCCTGAAAAATTTAGGAGACGCAGGTAGATACTTTCATCAAACTTGAAAATTTCATAGACGGAACGAATAATCATCCGGCCAAACATGGTCAAAACCAGAGATAGACCGAACAGACCTTGTAGAGCAAAACTAATCAAAATACTGAAGATTCTCGCCCAGATAATCCCCCTCTCCTTCTCCACTCCATAACTTTTATTGAAGGCTCTCTGCAGGTAAGCAATACACTGTGAGGAGACCCATAAAGCCGAAATGATCGAGAAACTCAGCAAACCAGTAGACGGCTTAGTAAGCACCGATGAAATCACTTGCAAGACAATGCGGTACATGGAGGCAGGTAATACTTCACGCAAGGTCAGCAAAATCTGAGTCGGACGAATCTGGAAGTAAGGGAGGATATTGGCTGCAATCAACAATAAAGGGAGAATGGAAATCAATAAATAATAGGCCACTGCTATACTTGTGATGTCCGATTCAGAGGCCATATAAAAGCGCAAGAACCCCTTTATAAACGGTCGTTGGCCTAGCCATTTTAGAAACTTTTTCATATCTTTCCTCCCCTAAACAAAGTCATAAAAAGAGAAAAGAGCGAAACCGTTATTTATCTTCAGCTTC
Organism: Streptococcaceae bacterium; assembly: GCA_902363395.1. Taxonomy (GTDB): domain Bacteria; phylum Bacillota; class Bacilli; order Lactobacillales; family Streptococcaceae; genus Streptococcus. The sequence goes on along the minus strand of CABIZZ010000001.1, from coordinate 859,474 downwards.
ATTCTTTCCTCTCTACTTGTTTTAATAGGTTCCTTCTTCGCCTTGACTGGTCAAAATAACAGGACCATCTTTGGTAATGACAAACTGATGTTCGTACTGACAAGAAAGGCCACCGTCAAGGGTTTTGTGGGCCCAACCTGTCTTCATATCTGTATCGATTTCCCAAGTTCCGGTATTAATCATTGGTTCAATGGTCAAGACCATCCCTTCACGTAAGCGCAAGCCACGTCCTGCACGTCCGTAGTGAGGCACCATTGGTTCTTCATGCATGGTTGGTCCTACACCGTGACCGACCAAATCGCGTACGACGCCATAACCTTTGCTTTCAGCATATTCTTGAATGGCAGCTCCGATATCACCTAGACGATTTCCGACAACCGCTTGTTCAATCCCCTTATAGAGACATTCTTTGGTGACATCCATGAGATCTTTGACCTCTTGGGAAACATTCCCAACTGCATAGGCCCAACAAGAATCAGCCAAACCACCAGAGTAGTTTTCTGTATACTTTTTCACCCGTGCAACATTATCAAAGTCTAATTTTGAGACATCAACAACAGACTTGTCTAAGGGCTCAGACAAGACCATATCAACCTTTAAAAGGTCACCATCTTTTAACACATAGTGGCGAGGAAAGGCGTGAGCCACTTCATCATTGATCCCACAACAAGTCGCATAGGGATAGTCCATCAAGCTTCCTTCTACGCCGATCTGAAGGGGCAAGACATTGGCTTCTTTACAGCGACGTCTCACATACTCTTCTACTTCCCAAAGATCGAGACCTGGTTTGATCAAATCCCGAAGGCCAATATGGATACTAGCAAGAAAGTCTCCTGCACGGTCCATGGCTTCGATTTCACGTTGTGATTTCAATGTAATCATCTATTTCCTACTTCCATTCTAATTAATTTTCAAAGTGACGGTGGCCTTCGTAACTAACTGTAGATTCAAGTACAAATCAAAATCTATAATAGCCGATCGTCTAGTCTGGCGAACAATACGCGTCTCAATCCGTAAGGTATCGTCCACTTGAACAGCTTGGAGGTAATAGACCAAGAGCTGTTCGATAATTAAATTTTTTCCAGAATTCATCATGAGCTGGCGAGTGACTGTTGTTAGAACTTCTGTGAGAACACCATTCGAGAGAACTCCACTCTTTTCTAACATACTTGGCTCAACCGTCAGTTCAAAATGATTTGCTTGCAGAACTACTTTTTGACTGATTTGTTCACTGAAGGTTGGCAAGCCCGACAATTGCTCCTTGCTCATCCGGTCCATGACCGCACGACGGGTAATAACCCCTAATAGGGTCTGATTACTGCGAATAACAGGGATCATCTCAAAATCTTCTGCAATCATGCGTTGACTGACGTTGGCGATACTAGAAGACAGGTTTGTCGTAAAGACCGTACGGGACATAACCTTGTCCAGAGTTGTCTGGGGTGTCTTGTCTCCGGCATCTCGCATAGTCACCACTCCGACAACCATCTGGTGTTGATTGACGACAGGAAAACGACTAAATCGGCTTTTTCTTACCAAGTCCAAATAATCTCGTACGGTATCTGTTTCCCGTAAAAAACCATATTCATGCATGGGGGAATAGACTTGTTCGACCGTTAAAATATCTGTTTTGATTTGCATGTTGGCGAGAGCACGATTGATCATGGTCGCAACAGTATAGGTATCATGCTTGGTACGTAAGATAGGAGTTTGGCCACTGCGACCTAGATCCAAAATAGAAGGATCAACGTCGAAACCACCCGTTACAAGAACAGCATTGTCGTGTTTGAGGGCCAGACGCTGGATATTGGTCCGGTCTCCGACAATGAGGAGCCCACCTTCAGAGACATAGTCTAAAATATGCTCTTCAGTCATGGCACCGATATAAAATTTGTTGAACTCGCGTTCCAGTCCTTCTTTACCTGCCAAGACTTCCGAACCGGTTATTTCTACAATCTCTCGGAAAGTCAGATGTTCTAGGACAGCCTTTTTGGACTTGACACGAACTGTCCCACTACGAGGTCTCGTTTCAACAATTCCACGATTTTCAGCTTCTTTAATAGCCCGATAGGCGGTCCCATCACTCACCTGCAAATAATTCGAGATACTTCTCACACTGACACGTTTGCCAATTGGTAGTTTCTCCAAATAATCTAAGATCGCTTGGTGTTTACTCATTGAGATCTCCTCTATCTATGCAGAACTCATAATAATCCCGCATCTTTCGGGTATAGCGGTCACTTCCCTTGAATTGCCGTTTCAAGCTATAACCGGCATGTAAGGCCACCTGTTGACTGGCAATATTTTCAACATGGGTAATGATTCGGACTTGTTTGAGATGAAATTCCTGGAAGGACAAGAAGGTAATCTCTTTGACAACCTCTGTCATGAGGCCTTGACCCCAATAGTCCTTGTGTAAGAAATAACCAAGTTCTGCTTCTTTCTTAATTTCATCCAACTTTTCAAATTTAATCGATCCAATCACACGGTCTGTTCCCTTATCACAAATTGCCCATATTCCCAAAGGATTCTTTAGAAAATAATTGGCCAATACATACTGGCATTCCTCTAGGGACGTTTGTGCTGGGAAAATAAAAGGCAAATTCTCTGGATTGGAGGATATGGTATAAAAGTCAGCGGCATCACTATATAGAAAGGGCCTCAAGAAGAGGCGCTCTGTTTCAAAACATGAATAAGCTGCTAGTTGCGTCCAAATGTTCATAAAAATCGTTCGTTATGCTTCATCAATCAGCTCGATGTCAGCTCCCAATTGTTGCAATTTCTCAATAATATGCGAATAGCCACGAAGGATAAACTCAATATTGGTAATCTCCGTTTTACCCTGAGCCATCAATCCAGCAATCACCAAGGCAGCGCCTGCACGCAAGTCTGTCGCCTTAACTGGAGCACCTGTTAATTGATTTGGTCCTTGGTAAACAATGCGATCACCAACTGTTTCAATCGTAGCACCCATTCGCATCAGTTCAGCCACATGGTTAACCCGCTTTTGATAAATGGTATCTACGATGCTTCCCTTTCCATTAGCCGTCAAAAGCAAGGGAGTCAAGGGTTGTTGCAAATCCGTTGCAAATCCAGGGTAAGGAGAGGTTTTAATGTGAACAGCTTTCAGATTTTCTTGCTTTTCAACAAACACACTATCCTCAGAAATGGTCATCCGAACGCCCATCTCTTCCAGCTTGGCAATAAAGCTCTCTAGGTGTTCGTAGAGGACATTCGTAATTTGAATTCCTTCTCCCACAGCTGCAGCAAGGGCGATATAAGTCCCTGCTTCGATGCGATCAGGGATCACTTGGTGACGCGTCCCGTGGAGATAGTCCACTCCTTCAATGGTAATGATATCTGTACCCGCCCCACGAATGTGTGCTCCCATATTATTGAGAAGGGTCACGACGTCAATGATCTCAGGTTCACGAGCAGCGTTTTCAATAACGGTACGACCTTCCGCTTTAACAGCCGCTAGAATGGTATTGATAGTTGCTCCGACACTTACGGTATCCATATAGATGGCTGAACCACGAAGACGCTTCCCATTTGTAGAAAGGTTCATACTCGAACCATCCATAGTCATCTTAGCACCCATCGCCTCAAAGGCTTTCAAATGCAAATCAATCGGACGCGGTCCTAGGTCACATCCACCTGGTAGACCAACAGTTGCCTGGCCATAACGTCCCAAAAGACTTCCGTAGAAATAGTAAGAAGCTCGAAGACTGTTAATCTTTCCAAATGGCATTGGCATATCTTGTACACCACGCGGATCGATAATAAGAGTCTCCCCATCACGCTCCACCTTTGCCCCCATGAGGGTCATGATGTCAATCAAGCTAGCCACATCTGAAATATCTGGAACACCATCAAGGGTCACAATTTCGTCTGCTAAAATAGTCGCTGGAATGAGGGCTACCACGCTATTTTTGGCACCACTAATGGTCACCTCACCTTTTAAAGGGCGACCACCATTAATAATAATTTTTTTCATGTTAATTTATATAAGCTCTTTCAATCATTCGGTAAAAATTACCGCATCTATTATATCATAAAAACGCTTCATTTTCCACTACTTCTTATCTTTTGATCCCCCGATTCAATCCCTAGAATATCTAGTATATATATTTTACTATTTTTTTATATTTTTACTCACGAACCTAATTTTTTCATTTGTTTTATTGTTGTTTTTTAAAAAAAGCAGCCCTTTTCGGACCGCCTTTCCTGACTTTATTTCACTTCATTTCCTAATTCATATTTACTGCCTTTTAGAGCTCGGGTCAAGGACAATTTCCAAGGTTTCCCTTCAATGGTTACTTGTTTTTTCTCTAAATCAACTTTCACTTCTTCTACACCTTTTACAGCAGATAGTTTTTCAGTGACAGCATTAGCACAACCTTGGCATTTCATTCCTGTAATTTCATATGTTTTTGACATAATTCTTTCCTTTCCTTTAAGTGGGGAGATGGTTATTTCTCCTAGAATTTACAATTTTTTTCTCTTTAATCTTAGAGCATTCAGTACAACCGATACTGAACTAAAACTCATGGCTAGACCTGCTAGCATCGGGTTTAAGAGCGGGCCACCAAAGAGATAGAGAAGCCCCATCGCCACCGGAATGGCTAAAACATTGTAGATAAAGGCCCAGAACAAGTTTTCCTTGATGGTCTTAATCGTGTAACGACTAATTTCCAAGGATCGGACAACATCCATTAATTGGGGTTTCATAACGACGATATCCGCACTTTCCATGGCAATATCTGTCCCAGATCCCATGGCAATCCCGATATCCGCGGTTGCAAGAGCTGGTGCATCGTTGATTCCATCCCCCACCATGATCACAGACTTGCCTTCTGCTTGCAACTCTTGGATCACCCGTGATTTTTCTTGAGGAAGGACTTGACTGATGACCTGCTGGATTCCAGCCTTCTTAGCAATGGCTTGAGCAGTCCGTTCATTATCCCCAGTCAGCATGATGACCTTCTTGCCCATTTTTTCTAGACTAGCGACCATTTCTAAACTATCTTCCTTGATCCGGTCTGCTACCCCAAATAGGGCCATGAGTTGTCCATCTTCAGCTAAGAAAATCGGAGTTTGTCCATCCTGGGTCAAGACTTCCAAGTCAACCTTGGCAAGACGAACATCGATTCCTTTCTCTTCCATGAGCGTTTGATTCCCAGCCAGATAAACCTGCCCAGCATAGCTAGCTGTGAGGCCTCTTCCTGTTAGACTAGAGAAGTTTTCCATCTCTAAGATGTCTACATGCGCTTCCTTTGCAGCATCCAAAATAGCTTGTCCTAGTGGATGCTCGGACTTAGCTTCCAAAGAAGCGAGGACTTGTAAGGAATTACCAGCTTGTCCATAAGTATATAAAGAAGACAGCTGAGGCTTTCCTTGAGTGATGGTCCCCGTTTTATCGAAGACCAATACTTGCGCTTGGTGAGCTAACTCAAGGACTTCCCCCCTCTTGTAGAGGATTCCATGCTCTGCTCCTAATCCTGTTCCCACCATGATGGCTGTCGGAGTCGCCAAGCCTAGAGCACATGGACAGGCAATGACCAAGACACTGATCGTTACCGTCATAGCAAAGGTGAAGGTTTCACCCATGATAAAATACCAAAAGAGACCAGATAAGAGGGCAATCCCCATAACTACAGGGACAAAGACCCCTGCCACTTGATCCGCAATTTTAGCAATCGGTGCTTTGGTTTGTTGGGCATCTTCCACCAGCTGAATGATTTGTGCTAGTAAGGTATCCCGACCAACTTTTTCAGCCTGATAGACCAAGCTTCCTTGACCATTGATGGAACCAGCGTAAACTGGACTCCCTTCAGTTTTTTGGATTGGGATTGATTCACCTGTCAGCATGCTTTCATCAATGGCTGATTGTCCGGAAACCACTTGACCATCAACGGCTATTTTTTCACCAGGTTTGACTAGAATCTGATCTCCAATGACCAAGTCTTCTACAGGCAGTTTTACTTCTTTTCCATCACGTAGGACTGTTGCCTCTTTAGCCGCCAGATGCATGAGCTTTTTAATGGCTTGAGAAGTACGCCCTTTTGATAGCGTTTCAAAATACTTACCCAAAGTAATTAGGGTCAGGATCACGGCTACAGATTCAAAATAAAGCTGGTGCACGTGATGGTGGTGGCCAAGCAAAATGTGATAAGTCCCATAAAGACTATAAAGAAAGGCCGCACTAGTCGCTAAAGCTACCAAAGCATCCATATTAGGATGGCCTTTTAGAAGAGTTCGGAAGCCATTTCGATAAAAGGCTCGTCCAAAGATCATCACAGGAATAGTCAAGGCCAAAAGAACAAGAGTATAAGCCACTGGTGCTCGACCAGGTGAAACAAATGCAGGTGCTGGCAAGCCAATCATAGGCCCCATTGCTAGATAGAAGAGAGGCAGGGTGAAGACGGAAGACCAAAAGAGGCGTTTTCGGATCAATTGTAGCTTGTCACCTTCTCGCTCTTCTTGGCTCTTAGCTGTATCTGGATTGTATACTACTGCCTCATAACCAGCATCCGCTACCGCTTTTGAAATAGCCTCTGGACTTAGTGGTTCCCCATTGTATTCCACTGTCATTTTTTCAGTAGTCAGATTCACTGTCGCTTTTTCAACACCGTCCAAATGGTTGACAGCTTTCTCCACATTGATGACACAGGATGCACAGGTCATCCCATTGACCACAAAAGTTTCTTCTTTCATATCTCTTCCTCCACATGACTGGCACAGTGACATTGACCAGGTTGACAATCACATTGAACCCGCTCCACGCTCACTTTCGAAAGCAGAAGGTCTTGCAACCCCTTCATTTGCTCCTCGGTCATAGGGGTTTGCTGGATTAATCTCTCCAATATGTGACAATGCTTGGTCAAGCAGACCTTACTTAAAACTTCATTGACAGCTGTAAAATTAGCCTCATCTTCATTGAGGATAGCCTGATACAAATAGGTCCGACCTTCTCTTCGGCTTGTCAAATAGCCCTTATCTGCTAAGCGTCCCAAGAGGGTTTTCACCGTTGAGGCAGACCAGTCCTGCTTGGTGGAGAGAATCTTGGTTATTTCTGTAGAAGTCGTTTCCCCCTTGGTCCAGAGAACTCTCATGACTTCCCATTCTGCACTTGAAATCTTTGCCATTCTATTACCTTTCTAGCTCTCATCAAGAATAATTAATTTACATTTGTAGTTTTATTATACACCTTCCATTTTTCTTGTCAATAGTTTTGTTTACATTTGTAGATTTATTTTATAAAAAGAGAGTGGGACAGAAATCGGTAATTCGTTAGAATTCGATTTCGTCGTCCCACCTCCGCACAGTTGAGTAGGGCTGTAAAAGCTGATGAAATCAGCGTAGTAGAGCCCACTCAACCACTGCGTCTTGCTCGACAATCCAAAGATAATTGAGAGGCTAGGACTTTTGTCCCAGCCTCCTTTCTATTTCCTTAGTTAACTGCTTCTTTCAAGGCTTCTACCTTGTCCAAACGTTCCCATGGTAGATCGATATCAGTACGTCCCATATGTCCATAAGCTGCTGTTTGACGATAGATTGGACGTTTGAGATCCAACATTTGGATGATTCCTGCTGGGCGAAGGTCAAAAATCTCACGTGCCGCTTTTTCAAGCTTGCTTTCAGCGACTGTTCCCGTACCGAAGGTATCAATCCGAACAGAGACAGGTTGAGCTACACCAATTGCGTAAGCCAATTGCACTTCTGCTTTCTTAGCAAGACCTGCAGCAACAATGTTTTTAGCGATATAGCGAGCTGCATAAGAAGCTGAACGGTCCACCTTAGTTGCGTCCTTACCAGAGAAGGCACCACCACCGTGACGTGAGTAACCACCATAGGTATCTACGATAATCTTCCGACCCGTCAAACCTGAGTCTCCTTGAGGTCCTCCGATAACGAATCGACCTGTTGGATTGATAAAGAATTTAGTCTCATCATCCAGGTAAGAAGCTGAAATCACTTCCTTGATGACCTTGTTGATTACATCCTCATGGATTTGTTCATTGCTCACTTCTGGATCGTGTTGAGTTGAAATAACCACCGTATCCACGCGCACTGGCTGGTCATTTTCATCATACTCAACAGTGACTTGTGACTTCGCATCTGGACGAAGATAGCTAATCTCACCAGACTTACGAAGTTCTGCCAAACGACGAACCAATTTGTGGCTGAGTGAGATTGGCAATGGCATGAGTTCTTCAGTTTCATCCACCGCAAAACCAAACATGAGACCTTGGTCTCCAGCTCCAATCAAATCAAGTGGATCTTGGTCTGCGTTTCCACGAACTTCCAAGGCTTCATTAACCCCTTGAGCGATATCAGGAGATTGTTCCACCAATGATGGGTGAACTCCCACCGTCTCAGCAGAAAAACCATACTCAGTATTGGTATAACCAATCTCTGCAATGGTATCACGAACCACACGGTTAATATCGACATAAGAGGTCGTTGAAATCTCACCGAAAACATGCACGGAACCAGTATAAACTGCTGTTTCCGCAGCCACGTGTGCTTCTGGATCTTGCTCTAAAATAGCATCCAAAATAGCATCTGAAATTTGGTCTGCAATCTTATCTGGATGCCCCTCAGATACTGATTCAGACGTGAATAATTTACGTTCTGACATAAAAATGTCCCCCCTTAAAAAATAATCGTTATAGAGTTACAAAGAACTGGTAGATGCTTCTACCACCTTATCGGGACCATATAACTTAACTATTATATCACGATTTTCCACCAGTTTTCCTTTTTTTATAAAAAGAAAAAGATATAGCTTGAAACTATATCTTTTGAACTTAACCTCTATCCAACTCTAATCCCTACAGTAGCAAGGTCCCTATTAAGACAAGGATAGTGGAAATAATAGATGGTATTCGAAATAGAAACCAATCCGGATCACCAGCCAAAAACATGGAGATGAAAAAGAAAGCTACAGAAACAAATAGAATCTCCTTACTGGCGAATGTCCTTCCAATGCCAAGCAGGACTGTTGCAATAATATAAGAAATCAGATGATATCCCAAAAAGAATAGGAAGGCAATTGCCCATCCTCCCGCTATCAGAGCACTACCTATAAACAGTCCAAGATAGCCGATGTTTAAGAAAAATGCAAAAGTTAAAAGTCCCGTATTAGGAACAGGGTTATCTGAACCTTGCTCCATCATTGGCCACTGAGCTGGATTTTCTAGACCTTGCCCCATCATGGATGTTTGTACAGAATTATCCGGACCTTCCCCCGCCATGGGTTGCTGAACAGCCGCTTCAGGCACACCTTGATGCTCTTGATTTGATTCAAACTTTGGATCTTGATCTGTCATCTTTATCCCTCCTCTTTTATAATCTGATTGATTGGTTTTACGGTGTCTTCTACTCCTATTATACCCCATTTGATGAGCCATTGCATATGCGATTATTGGTGATAGATTTTATCTATCAAGTTGATAAATTATCCATATTATTCAAATGATTTTTTTCGTGTTACAATGACTGTATTATTTTCTAATCGGTAAGGTAGTTTCCTTTTCTCCTTGCTTATTAGAGAGGAGGAAATCATTTTTGGATTGGTCAATTGTTGAACAATATTTTCCACTCTACCAGCAGGCCTTTTTCTTGACCTTACACATTGCTGTGTGGGGAATTTTAGGTTCATTTCTTTTAGGACTGATTGTCAGTATCATCCGTCATTATCGTCTACCGATTTTAAGTCAACTAGCTGGCTGTTACATCGAACTTTCTCGAAATACGCCGCTCTTGATTCAGCTCTTCTTCCTCTACTTTGGATTGCCAAGGATAGGAATCGTCCTTTCTTCAGAAGTCTGTGCAACCATTGGTCTCATCTTTTTAGGTGGTTCCTATATGGCTGAGTCCTTCCGAAGCGGTCTAGAAGCTGTCAGCCAAACCCAGCATGAAATCGGTCTCTCCATTGGTCTAACACCCAAACAGGTCTTTCGCTATGTGATCCTACCGCAAGCGACTGCAGTGGCTCTGCCTTCCTTTAGTGCCAATGTTATTTTCCTGATTAAAGAGACCTCTGTATTCTCTGTAGTCGCTTTAGCTGACCTCATGTATGTCGCAAAAGATTTGATCGGACTCTATTACGAGACAGATATCGCCCTGACCATGTTGGTCATTGCCTATCTGCTTCTCTTACTACCGATTTCACTTCTCTTTAGTTGGATAGAAAGGAGATTACGCCATGCAGGATTCGGGAATCCAAGTACTCTTTCAGGGAAATAATCTCCTTCGGATACTCCAAGGCTTGGGCGTGACCATTGGGATTTCCATTATCTCTGTCTTCCTATCCATGATCCTTGGAACTTTACTCGGAATCGTGATGACTTCTCATTCAAAAGTCATTCGTCTGCTCACTCGCTTTTATCTGGAATTCATTCGGATCATGCCCCAGTTGGTCTTGCTCTTTATTGTATACTTCGGTTTGGCCCGCAATTTCAACATCAACATTTCTGGTGAAAGTTCAGCTATTATCGTCTTTACCCTTTGGGGAACGGCTGAGATGGGAGATTTAGTCCGAGGGGCTATCACTTCTCTTCCAAAACACCAGTTTGAAAGTGGACAAGCCTTAGGATTAAGCAAGGTCCAACTATATCGCTACATCATCATCCCACAGGTTCTCAGACGCTTGCTTCCACAAGCTATTAACTTGATTACCCGTATGATAAAGACAACCTCCTTAGTGGTCCTCATCGGGGTTGTAGAAGTTACCAAGGTCGGCCAACAAATCATTGATAGCAACCGCCTGACCATCCCAACCGCTTCTTTTTGGATTTATGGAACCATTTTAGTCTTGTACTTTATTGTCTGCTTCCCTATTTCCAAATTAGCAGGACAGTTAGAAAACCACTGGAGGAATTAATATGTCTGAAACCATTTTAGAAATCAAGGACCTAAAAAAATCCTTTGGAGATACTCCTATCCTCCAAGGGCTTTCCCTCAAGGTTCAAAAAGGGGAGGTCGTAGTGATCTTGGGGCCTTCTGGTTGTGGTAAGAGTACCCTCCTTCGTTGTATCAATGGCTTAGAAACTATCCAAGCTGGCGATATCCTCTTGGATGGTCAATCCATTACCAAAAACCAAAAAGACTTCCACCTGGTCCGCCAAAAGATTGGGATGGTCTTCCAAAGTTATGAACTCTTCCCCCATTTAGACGTTCTCCAAAACTTGATTCTTGGTCCTACAAAAGCTCAAGGACGAGCTAAAGAGGAAGTTATCAAGGAAGCAGAAGAGTTACTGGAACGGGTCGGTCTCTTGGAGAAGAAACATAGCTACGCAAGGCAGTTGTCTGGTGGACAGAAGCAACGGGTAGCCATCGTCCGCTCCCTCCTCATGCATCCAGAAATTATCCTCTTCGATGAGGTGACAGCCTCTCTAGACCCAGAGATGGTGCGGGAAGTCCTAGAACTCATCAACGACCTGGCCCAAGAAGGACGGACCATGATTCTAGTGACCCACGAGTTGCAGTTCGCACAAGCCATTGCCGATCGAATCATTTTCTTGGATCAGGGCAAAATTGCCGAAGAAGGAAGTGCTCACTCCTTCTTTACCAACCCACAAACCCAACGAGCACAAGAATTTTTAAATGTATTTGACTTTAGCCAATTTGGCTCATATCTATAAAGGAGATTTTTATGAAATTCATTAAACCAATTTTAGTTCTTTTTACCTTCGCTCTCGCTTTGCTCTTTATCACTGCATGTGGCTCCAGCAAGTCATCATCTTCTTCTACCGGCTCTAAAGCTCGTACCATTGAAGAAATCAAGAAAAGTGGCGAGCTTCGTATCGCAGTCTTTGGAGACAAAAAACCATTTGGTTATGTTGATAATGATGGATCATACCAAGGTTACGATATCGAACTAGGAAACCAATTAGCTAAAGACCTTGGTGTCAAACCGAAATATGTATCAGTGGATGCGGCTAACCGTGCGGAATACCTGATCTCTAATAAAGTGGATATCACCTTAGCCAACTTCACAGTAACAGATGAGCGGAAAAAACAAGTAGACTTTGCCCTTCCTTACATGAAGGTTTCACTCGGTGTGGTATCTCCTAAAGATAAGGTCATCACAGATGTGAAACAATTGGAAGGAAAAACCTTGATCGTAACCAAGGGAACTACTGCTGAAACTTACTTCGAAAAGAACCATCCAGAAGTAAAACTTCAAAAATATGACCAATACAGCGATGCCTATCAAGCTCTCCTAGATGGACGTGGCGATGCCTTCTCAACAGACAACACAGAAGTCCTTGCTTGGGCCCTTGAAAACAAAGGATACGAAGTTGGAATTACTTCACTTGGTGATCCAGATACAATCGCACCAGCAGTTCAAAAAGGAAACAAAGAGCTCCTTGATTTCATTAACGATGACATTCAAAAGCTTGGAAAAGAAAACTTCTTCCACAAAGCTTATGAAAAAACTCTTCACCCAACCTACGGCGATGCTGCAAAAGCGGATGACCTCGTTGTTGAAGGTGGCGAAGTGAAATAACAAATAAAGACTCTATCGCAATGATAGAGCCTTTTTTCTTGTCAAAAACTGTTTTTCTTAGTATCCTTTGGTCGTTTCACCCAAAAGAAAGTACCTAATAGGACATCGATGGCTAAACAGACAGAGAGGACCTGTAGCGGCCACAGCAAGCCATAAACAGCTGATAGACCGTAGAAAATACATGCTGATGCCCAAAAGATTCGAGAATCTATCGCCAAAGCGAACTGGGTTGAGACAAAGCCGATGGTGAATAGGATCAAATGGATACTCGTTGCATAAAAAATCATGAAGGCAAAAGGGCCGGTCAAGATGAGTCCGACGAAGCCCAAGCCATAATAAGTAAGACCGAGCCATTTTGGAAGAGCAAAGAGATAGGAATAAGGAGACGATGCATTTTCTCCCTTGCTTAAGTTCCTGTTAAGGGGCTCTCTAGATGTCTCAAATGACTGATTGCTATTGTCGTCTTGCTCCAAAGTCACTTCCACTGTAGGCCTTTCTTGCCCATACTCTAACCCCTTTGTTACTACTCCTTCGCCATTATCACTCGATTGGTTCCCAAATAACATAACAAGGGGAGCGATGACTAATTTTTCTTTCATCAAGACGAATACATTAGGATAGCCAAATCGTTTTGGGTAAGAAAGCAAATCGGATAATAAGGACGAAGATTCCTTATTTCCGGAGATTACTTCATCCGATCCCCATTGACTTTCTAACCTCTCAGCTGACTCTTCTTCATCTCCACTTGCACCACCATCTTTGTCAGTATAGGCACTTGACCGCGTCCCAAACAGCTTCTGCAAACTTTCCTTCTGTCTATATACCAGATAAAGGGAAATGACAGAATGGTAAAAAGGAATGGGTGAAGTCGTCTTTAAAACGAGTAAGTCTAGCGTGACGGAAGGGAGATAGTAACAACCATAAAGGCAATTGAGCACAAATAGGACCTTCTGATTCTTAATGATGAGGAAACTAGACAACAAGATGACTAGCAGGACTTCTTGGTCCACTCCTTCAAATAATCTCCAGTAAAAGTCAGATTTCGAATGATCCAATATATCCCATAAGCGTAATACAACAGGAATCCGATCTACCAATTGTAAGATACTGATCCCCAAGGAAACCAACGGAACGATTGGATACCAAGTCCCTTCCTGACCAACCAAAGAACGAAGACGAGGCCACTCCACCTTATTGATCATGATCAGGACAATGGCTAAACTTGGAAGTTGAGAAAGTCTCATCACAACCTCCGCACCAAACAAAGAAATGGGAACCTCTTGTGGCCAAAAGATGCTGAGGACTAGGAAGAAAGCATAGGGAAGAAGACCTTCCGCCTTCTTCTCATCTTTCCAAATCTTTACTGTGAGAAAGACTTGAATAGCCAGCCATAAAACAATCTGAAGAATTGACAACCAGATAATAGGGGGAGATTCACCGTTTCCAGGCTCTCCGGATAAGAACATAGATACTTGAAAAAGAGCCCCTAGAACCTGGACTAGGAAGAGAATCAGGTAGCAAATTTTACGGTTCATCACAATCTCCTTCCTCTAGACGAATCAGTGAAGCGTGAACTCAAAAACGAGCTTTCTTTTTAATTGTAGCTAGTGAGACAGTAATTCATTCTTAAATAAAATCAGCCTCTGCAATAGCTTCTTTGACCACTTCCAATGGGAGATGGACCAGTTCTACTTCTTTTTCACGGTAGAGGTACTCAGCATATTCATCGATACGGTATTGATGGATATAAACAACCCGCTTGCAACCAACTTGAAGCAACTGCTTGGTACAATTGAGGCAAGGGAAATGGGTCACATAGGCTGTGAAACCTCTGGGAATCCCCCGTTCTGCTCCCTGTAAAATGGCATTGACTTCCGCATGGAGGGTTCGGACACAGTGCCCTTCCACCATGAGACAGTCATGATCCAAGCAATGTTCTGTACCAGAGACAGAGCCATTGTAGCCCGTCGCAACCACCTTATGATCCTTGACTAATACAGCCCCTACCTTTGCCCGCTTACAGGTTGCTCGATTTGATATTAATAAAGCCTGTGCTGCAAAATACTCATCCCAGGCTAATCGCTTGTGTCCCACAGTCTTATCCTCCTTCATAAACCTTCTAATTTTTTTCATTATAGCACGAAATCAGCAAGAAAAAAAGATGACACTGTCACAGCTGATTCCATCATCCAAAAAAAGAGATCCATGCGGATCTCTTTATCAATTATTTACCAAGTCTTGCTTTAGCTGCGTCTGCAAGAGCTGTGAAAGCTGCTGCATCGTTAACAGCCAAGTCAGCAAGCATTTTACGGTTAACTTCGATCTCAGCCAATTTCAAACCATGCATCAATTGTGAGTATGAAAGACCGTTCATACGAGCTGCCGCATTGATACGTGTGATCCACAATTTGCGGAAGTCACGTTTCTTTTGACGACGGTCACGGTATGCATAGTAGTAAGAGTTCATTACTTGTTCTTTTGCAGTACGGAACAAGATGTGTTTAGCTCCATAGTAACCTTTAGCTAATTTAAGAATACGTTTACGACGTTTGCGTGATACAACGCCACCTTTAACACGTGCCATTTATATTTCCTCCAATATTTCCTAGAATTCTTTACTTACAAATACGCGATTATTTCAAGCGAGTAAGCATTGCTTTGATACGTTTGAAATCTCCTGAATGCACCATAGATGCTTTACGAAGATGACGACGTTGTTTCTTAGTTTTTCCGTGGAAACGGTGAGAAGTGTAAGCACGGAAACGTTTAAGTCCACCAGAACCTGTACGTTTGAAACGTTTAGCTGATGCGCGGTGTGTTTTTTGTTTTGGCATGATATTTTCTCCTTTTTTTAACTTTCTGACAGATTACTTCTTGTCAGTTGCTGGTGCCAACTGCATGAACATTTGACGACCATCCATTTTAGCACGTTGTTCGATGATAGCAATATCTTGAGTTGCTTCAGCGAAGTCGGCTAAAACTTTTGCCCCAATCTCTTTATGGGTGATCATACGACCCTTAAAGCGAATGGAAACCTTCACTTTGTTTCCTTTTTCAAGGAACTTGCGAGCATTGCGAAGTTTTGTATCGAAATCACCCTTGTCAATCACTGGGCTCAAACGAACTTCTTTCACGGTCACAACGCTTTGTTTTTTGCGTTGTTCTTTTTGTTTCTTCTGGTACTCAAATTTGAACTTACCGTAGTCCATAATTTTTGCAACAGGAGGTTTAGCTTGAGGTTGAATGAGAACCAAGTCCACATTAGCGTCGTCCGCAAGTGCTTGCGCTTCACCAAGTGGTTTGATACCCAATTGTTCGCCCTCAAGACCGATTAAGCGAACTTCACGTACACGAATTTCATCATTGATGAATAAGTCTTGCTTTGCTATGGTTTTCACCTCTTTTTTTATTTTAGAGAAAAACAAGAGCGGACTTGCTAACGCAAACCCGCACTACATGATTATAGTTCATTTCTGAAACTTGATCCGTAGGGGCCAGACAACGTTAGTCGCAAGGCGAGAAGTTCTCACTTCTGCTTTTCTCAACTTTTATATGATATCAAGTTTATGATGGATTGTCAAGGATTTTTTTTGCTTTTTCTTCAATAAATGCAACCACTTGATCAATCCCGACACCAGTCGTATCAAAATGAATGGCATCGTCTGCTGGTTTCAATGGCGAAACCTCTCGGTGACTGTCTTTGTAGTCCCGCTCAGCAATTTCTTGTTTCAATACTTCTAAATCTGTTTCAATGCTCTTGCTCAAATTTTCCTTATAGCGACGTTCTGCACGTTCTTCTACAGAAGCCACTAGGAAAATCTTCAATTCTGCATTTGGTAAGACAACCGTCCCAATATCGCGACCGTCCATGACGATTCCCCCTTGAGCAGCAATCTGTTGTTGCTGGGCTACCAAGCGCTCACGCACAGGAGCCAAGGCAGATACCCAAGAGACATTGTTGGTCACTTCATTGTCACGAATTGGATGAGTCACATCGACATCAGCTACGAAGACCATCTGTTGGCCATCTTCAGAGCGTCCGAAACTAACTGGATAGCGATCCAACAGTTCTATCAAACTTTCCACATCATCTTCTGAAAGGTCATGACGAAGAGCCAAATAAGTAGCTGCTCGGTACATGGCACCCGTATCCAGATAGGTGTAACCTAGCTCTTTAGCAATAATCTTAGCAACAGTTGACTTCCCGCTAGATGCAGGACCATCAATCGCGATTTGAATCTGTTTCATAGCTTATCCTTTATTTAATCTTTACGACATCTCCTGGGTTGGCATACCATGATCCAGTAGACATGTGAGATGGATTCAGTTGTTCCAATTCGGCAATCGAAATTCCAGCACGCGCTGCAATCGCTGCCTCTCCTTCACCAGCTAGGACTGTAATCGTTCCTTCTTCAGATTCTTCTGCACTTGCTTCCTCTGTCTGTTCTGCAGCTGGAGCACTGCTTGCTGCAACGACTGTTGTTTCACCATTATAGAAACCGCTCATTTGTTTTTTCTTATCGCTGCCACCTGTAGAAAGGTAAATTAAGAAGCAGACCATCGCTACAATAATAATAAAGAAAATAATCGCCAAGATGGTCAACAAGCGATCAGCTTTTATCCCATTTAATTTGTTTGTTCGTTTCAATGTTTCTTCTCCGTCATCATAAATTTCTTCTTCCCATGGCTCTTTCGGCATAACTTCCTCCTTGTGTTTTCCTGTTAAAATCATTACAATATAGATATGAAAATAACCTTAATACCTGAACGTTGTATCGCATGTGGCCTTTGCCAAACATACTCGGACATTTTTGACTACCACGATAATGGCATTGTTAAGTTCGCCTCTGAGGATGAACGATTGGAAAAGGAATTTCCCACCGATGCTTCTATCCAAGAAGCGGTTAAAAATTGCCCAACCCGAGCTCTTATCAAAGATTAAGAGCTTTTTTCATTATCTGCATAGTAGAGTTGATAATAGTCCACATGGATAAAGTTATCAGTCAACTCAATCTCACCCTTGAAATGATCATTCAAGGCCAAGGCATTGATAAAATATTTTTTGGGCCACTTACGCATACAGAAGGTCCGACTTCTTGATCCATCATTAAAAATCAACTTGATGGAATTCTTTGTAACTTCCACTTTTTCAATCGATGAAATCGGAACTTTTATAGGAGTTAATGGGTTCGCCGTGATAATCCGTAGAATCCCATCATCGTATATCGTAAAATAGCGATGCACTCCTACAGCCAGCAAGGCCATAAAGAGAAAGAATGAAAAGAGTACCACCGTCGGGATACTGGAACTCTCATACATCAGAGCTAGTCCAATAAAGACGGGTATAACCGATAAAGACCAATAGGTAATCAGCATGGATAAATCAGGCTGCCAATGGTATCGGATTTTCCCAAAAATCTTAATCATATGCGGAACCCCCTCCTACTAGTTTAGCATAAAATCAACAAAAATAGAACAGGAAAGCCTGTTCTATTTTAATAATTTTAGCAATCAAATCACTGAATGACAGATTGATGAAAGCTGGTCTCTTTCCATTAATTTTTTGCCGATGGTACCTCGAAGAAATCTTGGGAAAGGTAGCCTTTACCACTTATCAGATCATACTCAACCATTTTGAGATCCTCAGCGATTTCCAACGCTTCTCCTTCTAAAGCTTTTTTGTCAACACTTGCTTTCTTCAAAACCTCAGTCAAAAGAGCATAGTAAGGTGAGACTTTAGAGTTGGTCTGTTCAAAGACCATAGCAGAGAAATCACTCGAGTTAACTAAAGGATATTCTAATTTAGGAGCATCGAAATTACTCCAAATAAAGTAGTCTGTTTGGTATTGACCTTCTGGATAGTTCTTAAAGGCAGATTCTGGATACAAACCAGGCAAATGATCCCCATAGAAGACAACTGTAATCTTTTTATCGATTTTGGATAGCTTTTCTAGGAAATCTTGGGTGGCGCTATCAGTTTGGTATAGTAGACGACTGTAGAAGGTTAGTTTAGAGTTCTCCTCGTCGCTAAAACCATTTCCTTTTGCATCCAAAGTTTCTGGATTAGCTTCTAACCAAGGTGAATGATTCTGCATAGTCATTACTGAAAAGAATTGTCCCTTTTGAGGAATTATATTTTCTAGTACTAAATCGTAGGTAGATTCGTCACTTGGACTAATCCCTTCTTTTCTATATTTGATTCCCTTTGTATTCGTCGTGATAAAATCCTTAAAATCTAGTCGAGAATAGACGATATCTCTCGAATAATTTGACTTCCCAGCGAGGTGAATCGCGATTTTGTTCTTCGTTTCATAAGAATTACTAATTGAGGGAACATTATGAATTTTTGGAAATACTTCTGTATACAAAACAGATACTGTTTGAGAAATATTATAAAAAGGTAGCCCCGTCAATGTTTGAAATTCCATATTGGCAGTTCCACCACCATAGCCATCTGATTGCATTTGACCACTCGTGTGGTTACGCATAACGTTCTCAATATTAGGAATTGGATTTTGAGTTAATTCAACTCCTTCAATTTTTCTCGGATCTGAAAAACTTTCGCTTAAGACGTAAATAACCGTCTGATCATTCAAATAGTTTTGTCTCTCCTTATTTATACCATTCGCTAATTCATTGTACTTTGCTTCAATCTTAGCTATACGATCTTTTGAATAACCTTCAGGCTTCTGAATAACTTCCGTCGTCAATTGGTTCATCCAAACATATGTAAGTCCTTTATAGCGAGCATTGGAGGTGTTCCCTAACCAATCGATATCTTGATAATTATTGAGGGTGCTTATAATCGGAACATTCGATTTAATTTTCCCATTTTCTTTATCAGAAAAAACAGACGCTACGTTTATAAATAAGAGAAACATTGATAATACAAGTAGAACTTGTGCTTTCCAAGAAGAAATAATTTTTCCTTTGAAAAAGTACCTCATTCCAAGAAGAGAAAGAACCACGATTGCTACTAATCCACCAATTGTATATAGTATTTGAGAAGCATCAACAAAACCGAGTAAGGTAGCTGGCTTTGTTAACCAAGTTAGATCACTCGGCAATACTGGCTCGTTTCTCATTCCAAATTTGATAAAATTCGCAATGACAAAAGATACAGATACCAGTAAAATCAAACAAGAGGCTATCCAATACTGGTTGATAGCAATATAGACAAATAAGATGATTGCTGTCAGCACTAAAATTTGGAACAAGATAGCATCTGGGATTGTATAATGTATTCCTAAAAATGGTTCTGTTCTTCCTAAGCTAAATTGGAAGAAATAATTTAGAACGATTGCAATAGTTACACTTGAGAAAAATGCTAATGATAAACTGGGTTTATTTTTCACGAAATCTCTTTGGCCTTTCGTATAGAAAAAACCAAATATGGAAAGAATCGGAAAAGCAAGCATTAAAAATTCATTTGTCATCCAAAACTGTTGAGCAGAATATTTACCAATTTCTAATGCTTTATACAAAAAATTATCTGTTCTGTATATTAATAACGAAAAATTCTTATCCGTTACGATAAATGTTATCAAAATCTGTGACAGTATAATGTATTGATAGTTATCTTTTATTTCTTCTAAATTCTTTTTTCTAGAAAATAATCCATCCGAATAATACCTATATAGAACAAGCATCATTGTTAATAAAAATAGGGTACCAATAACTACAAAGGAATCCGTTCTAAAAAAAGGATTTTTTTGAAAGTTCCAAACCTTATATTTGGGATTATTTAGAAACAGAGAAATTTCTGTAATATAAGAAAGTACATTATAAATTAAGTAACTAATCAGTAATTTCAGAGGAAACCATTTCTTAAAGTTAAAATGTGACATAAATACAATTAACAATAAAAAACTAATTCCAAATAATATTCCCAAATAGTTGACGTATTTAAGTACAGTCCCTGTCGCTTTGTTATGTATG
Organism: Streptococcaceae bacterium; assembly: GCA_902363395.1. Lineage (GTDB taxonomy): Bacteria > Bacillota > Bacilli > Lactobacillales > Streptococcaceae > Streptococcus. The sequence goes on along the minus strand of CABIZZ010000001.1, from coordinate 839,016 downwards.
GCTAAATTATTTTGCGCTAAATAAAAATTAAAAAAGAAAAATAAGACAAAGGTGATTACATAATAAAATTGAGTCCTCGAAATTTTGGATTTCAAGTTATTTAAAAACGTATAAAAATTAAACTTCTTTTTCCGTTTCATTATTTCACTTTCTTAATTATTCTTTTCACTATATATTTCACAGCTCTTGCTGGCCCAATCACGATATACTTTAAGGCTCCTTTAATCCCACCGATTTGATTAAAGTCCACGAAGGTATGTGGTTGGAGATCCTCTCGATTGTTCAACTGCTTATTATCGATAAATGGTGTGAGAACGTGTGGATTTTGGGAGATCCTAAAGTCATATTTTTGGTCCCAGGCAATGTAGACTAATAAGCGTTCAATCGCATGAAGGATTGAATTTTGAGGAAGAGGTTCAGCTGGAACATCTGCTACTGTCAAATTCAAATCAAAGAGCGGTTTCAAAGCATCATACTTAAACCAAACAAAGGTCCCATAGCTCATAACAAAAGTATTGAGATTTTTGAAATCAATTGTCTTGGTTGCTCCCATCCGTTGCCAGAGCTTGTTCATCTCTGGTGAAATGAGGGCTTCATTCCAGGCAACCACTATTCGATTGTATCGGAAGAAGGTTGGAATATCTGCGATGGTGATTCCAACTTTAGGATTGGCCTCCATATTGGCAAGGATTTGATCTGCCGGTTTAACCAACATATCAATCAATTCTTTCCGCCAAGATTCACCAGCCCAGAAATCTGCTTCTTTCGATTTCTTGGTATGAAAATGGCCCACATAATCATAGTGAGAGAGTTGCTCTTTTAAGAGCAACATTGGTAACACATCTCGTCCAATGTTTCCAGTCACCACAACCGTCGCATCTTGTGCCCGATTAGAAAGAATCTCCTCAATAGCCTGCTTCTTCTCTTCTACATCTGTCGTAATCCATAGATCAAAGTCAAAATGAAAAGCTTGGAAAGCATCTAGAAATTCTCCCAAGAGGTCCACATAAAAGACATGGAGATGAACCGCAACTTTTTTATCAAATGTGTCTCCTATGTTTTGATCCTTCAAATACTTACGGGATAAGAGATAAGGATAGTCCGGACGGTCAATCATAGACATGTGGTTAAGAATCAAATCCAATGGATAGTCCGATACACGCTCCAATTCATCAAAAATATAAGGCATGATTCCTTCATTGTTTGCAATGGTTTTGACTTTGATGAAAGGCACCTTATGTTTGAGAATCGCTGTAGGATTGTAGTATGAAAAGTCTGGATAGAGCATCCCCGTTGTATCTTCATGGATGGTATTAAAGACAGTTTTATAGCGAAAACCAGCATCCAAGAAATTCGTTGTGACCTTGGTCTCATAGTGATCGATCACATCTTGGACATTGGTAAAGTCTTGAACGCCCTGCCAAAACTCATGGAAAGTACTTGATTCAATAACCTGTTTCTTAAAGCTAAGATAATAACTTTGAATATGCTCGTTAAAATCCTTGTCTTTCCGGTAATTGGTCATTCCCCAGAAATCTACTTCAGGGTCATTTTCAAACTGCTGATAAATGGGTTCTAAATCCCAAAGCGGTCCAAAGCAGGTATCATTCATGAGGGTAACAGAATCAAAGTGAGACAGTTGATCAAAGCCGACTGTCTTCATTCCATCCCGCCAAGCAGCGAAGTCAAAGCCACTATTTTGGCGCTCAAGAATATCATCCACCAACTGTTGGGAAGACAAATGATCCTTCACATCTTCTGGTAGCTGACTATTAGAGATAAAGACCACCCGTGAATACAAGGGACGAATTTTTTCTAATTGGTAGAGTACATGCCCACTAATAAAATTAAACTTATTGTAGTGAACATATAAAAGTAAACGTTGCATATTATTTCCTTATTCTTAAGAATTTCAAGATCTTTGTTGGAATGGTCCAACGGCGCGAATGAATGACTGTATTATATGCTTCTTTCGTAGCTTGTAACTCTGCCTCAAGATTTTTCAAACTATTTTGACAATCTAACATTTCGGCAGCAAAAACTTTTCCGATATAATCCGGTGCAGAGGGATTATCTATAGAAATCATTTTATAGCTCAGTTGATACACCCCTTCTTCTTCAACTTCATAAATCAATTGAGGATCCGGTTCGCTAAACAAATACAAATTATCAACAACAACGCCATTACTATAAACAGCTGAACAAACCTTGCCTGACAAATCTTTCAATTCAACATCAGAATAATAACTTGGACGTTCCGAAAGATCCACTCGAATGACTGATGTTCCCTTCGGAATTTCGATTGTCAGGCAATCTTCTTTTTGAAGCAGTTTGGTCAAAGTACGATCTTCCGAATAGGTGTTTTCTTCATCTCCCAAATAAATCGTAACAGATTCCATCCCAATATGTGAAAGGGAGTCCATTGGTTTAGACAAGCGAATCTCATAAGTATTAGTACGATCTAAGAGAATTTTTGTCATCTCTTTAAAATCTGCATTTGGATATTTATCAAGATAGGCAAATTGAGTTTGCAGTAGCTTATGGAAGCGACGTTCCAATTTTCTAAAATCACAAGGACGAGAATCCGATCCTTGGTTGATAGTATAGGCAACTGTTGCTTCATCCAGATACGCTAAAGAAGTCCGTTGAAAGAGTTCCAGTTGTAGATTAAAGGTATCGTCTGATGTCGTAAGATCTAGCTCTTGATTGACTTCTAGCATCAGATCTCTATCTACTAGCCATGTAGAGGCCATGGTAAAGCCTCTAGTCGCAAGCATTTTTTCGTAGGTATCTGCTAATGGAATCGTATGATTAGCAAAGCCAGCCTTAGAAACAAAATTGCCATGCTCATCATAGATATCAAAATCAGTATTGGACCATTTGCAATCCGGTTTACTTTCTAATAAGTCAACCTGTTTCTGCAGTTTTAAAGGCTCTAACCAAAAATCATCTCCGTCACAGCGAGCAATATACTGACCACGTGCTTCCTTACAGATAGCTAGCCAGGTTTTGGCGATTCCCTGATTCTCATCCTGATAAAAGGCACGGATCAGATCAGGGTAGTTTGCTTGATAATCCTGAATGATGGAACGAGATCCATCACTTGAAGCATCATCCACCAAGATAATCTCATAAGCAAACTCCGTCTCTTGGGCTAAAAAACTATCAATCGTCTTTTTTAGCCAGGGCTCTTTATTAAAAACCGTACAAATAATCGAAACAAAAGGCGTCGTTTCCATATCTCCCTCAGTCTAGTCAGTCATTGACCATGTTCCATTGCGTTGGATTAAACCACTTGCCGCATCCATTGATGATTTATCATCCAAAGCGATATCATCTCGATTGATAAAGATCAGTGGGGTTTGCGTAGCATCTGAAAAAGCCAACATCTGCCCTTCAGCATCCCTTACTGTCACTTCTAATTTCATTTTCAAGTCATTTACTGTTGGCAGTGAACAAGTATAATGAACCGTTTTATGTCCAACACCACTCATCAGCTGATCCATCGAATTATCATTGTAGATCCAAATATTCCGATCGATATCTGTTAAAGACAGTGCGATATAGGTCTGGATATCTTCAAGTACATCAAAATCAATTTGGAAGTGAATCGTATCTTGGGGGCGTAATTTGTTCGAGCTTAACAACTGAAGCTGAAAGTTTTCAACCAATACTTGTTCTTCATGGTTGGGATTAGCACCTCCACTACCTTCTCCTCCCTGTTGCAAAGGAGCTGTATTGTCAAAACTATACTGGTTGGCAACATTTTCAGGACTACCAATTGCTTTCACCAAACCATTTTCAATCAAAACAGCCTTGTTACAATATTTCTTGACGGCCCCCATATCATGGGTAACCAGGATAGTAGTTTTCCCTGATTTTTTCCGTTCTTGGAAATAATCGTTACACTTGCGCTGGAAGGCTTCATCTCCTACCGCAAGGACTTCATCCAAAATCAAGATATCCCCTTGAGCCTTAATGGCAACCGAAAAGGCTAAACGAACCTGCATCCCTGATGAGTAGTTCTTGAGTTTCTGGTTCATGAATTCATGCAACTCGGCAAAGTCTACGATGTCATCATACATGGCATCAATCTCAGCTGTTGAAAAGCCCAGCATGGCTCCATTCATATAGACATTTTCACGACCTGTCAGTTCTGGGTTAAAGCCCACTCCAAGCTCAATGAAGGACACCAGTTTCCCATCGATAGTGACAGTACCTTTTTCTGGTACATAGATTTCAGAAATAATTTTTAAGAGGGTAGATTTCCCTGAACCATTTCTTCCGAGGATCCCGAAAAAATCACCTTTTTCTACTTCAAAAGAAATATCCTTAAGGACGTGTTGTTCTTTATAGCCTTTAATGCCTTTAAAGCGATTGACCAGGGCAGTTCGAAGACTATTGGTTGCTTCTGTTGGCAACTTAAAGTATTTGCTGACATGGTCTACTTTTACTACAATTTGTTTATCTGTCATTAGAGAATCTCCGCAAATTTCTTAGCATGTTTGTTAAAGTAAGCAAAGCCAGCGACAAAAATAAGAATTGGTAAAACATAAGGAATCAGAACCAAGAACTTATTCTCTACCAAAAGCCAGACAGGGGTGTTGGCCTTATCAATCAAGAAATAACGCATGTCTTGGATGATTTGAGCCAAAGGATTCATCATGACCAACTTAGCTGCCCATGGATTGCGGTCTGCGATAAAGGTAATTGGGTAGATAATTGGCGTCGCATACAATCCAGCTTGCAAGAGCACTTCCCAAACTTGACCTAGGTCACGGAAACGAACGAAAAATGTCGCTAAAATCAATGCACATCCTGTCGCCATCAAGAACAACTCAAAGAATAGCGGAATCACCATCAAAGCTGTCCAAGAGAATGTCACCCCATTAAAGAATGAAAAAATCAAAACAACAATAAGGTTAATGACAAAGTTAATGGCTGCTCCTGAAATCGCAGACAAGACAATGATGTGTTTGGAGAAATTCAACTTGCGCAATAGGTCGCCTCGACTAACGATCGATACCATCCCCATAGATGTTGCTTCTGAGAAGAAGCCCCAAATTACATTGGCCAATAAGAGGGCAACTGGGAAATGGGGCACATCTCCACCCAAACGTAAGAAGCGGATGAAGACGACGTACATGATCGTAAAGGTCATCAATGGCTTTAAAATCGACCAAAGATAACCGATCGCTGATCCTTGGTAGCGTAATTTAAAGTCTGTTTTAATTAATTCTCGTAATAAAATTCGATTTTTCTGACTAAAAACGTCAAACATTATTTCTTACCTCGATATGCAAACTTTGTCAGAATCAAGCTGGTAAACACAAAGGTGTGAAAAGCCCGGTTCTTCCGATAACCATACTGACGAATCCGTCTCAAACGTTCTTTTAGTGGAACGTCCATGATGGTCACAAAGTTTTCAATAATTTCTTTATTTTGGGGACTGACTGGCAGATCCAATAAATTTTTTGCTTGTTCTTGACTGGACTCGATAAGCTTCCAATATTTAGCAAAAAGAATATGAGGGCGAACCCAGTTTTTAACCCGTTTTCTTAGGGTTCGAGCTCCAAGAACGTTGCTACTGTGCTGACGGTACAGTTCTGTCGGCTGATCGATATAGATCAACTTTCCAAAGGCAGTTGCCAACAAGGCCAAGTACCAGTCATGCATAAGGAGTGCATGTTTTTCTTGACCCGTCCATAAGTCCGCCAGGGTATGGTTAATCATGGCTACCCCACCAGTTACTGTATTTTCCGTCAACTCTTGAATCAATTCTGTATTGGCATGATCAGACTGGGTGCGAATCATACTCTCATGTTGCACGTTCAAGTTTTCATCGACCACTTTTAAATCTGTGTAGACCAGCAAAGGGACTTCTTGAGGGTGCTTGGCCACTTCTGCTACTTGAAGAGCAATTTTTTCAGGAAGCCAAACATCATCTTGATCACTGAAGCAATAAAGATCAGCTTTTTCATATTTCAATAGGGCATGGAAGCTTTTGATGACACCAAGATTTTCGATAGCACCTTGATTGATAAAGCGAATGCGCTCATCCTGGGCTACCAACTCTCGAATAATCTCCACCGTCCCATCTGTCGACCCATCATCTCGGATCAAGAGTTGCCAGTCTTGATAAGTCTGGTCTTGGATACTTTTGACCTGCTCTATTAGATACTGTTCACCATTATAGGTGGACAACAAGATATTTACTTTCATGATAAGAATAATTCCTCGTACTCACCTACAATTTTTTCCCAAGTAAAGTTATGCTTCATATTGGCTTTAGCTAATTGACCCCATTCAGATACATCTTCTAAAGAATCAACCTGGTCGATCAAATGCGCCAAATTCCCAGTTTCTTTGGTCCAATAGTGAGCTGCGTCCTTGGCAACCGTTTGGTTAAAGGAGACTCCTAAAACCAAATTCAGATCCGTCTGAGCAAGAGCCTCTAAGAGACCAGGATTGGTTCCGCCCACTTCATGACCATGGATATAAGCAAAGGCTTCTTTACGGATATACTTCAAAAGGTCTTGATCATAGACCGTTCCTACAAACTTAACGCGAGGATCCTGATCGAATCCTGTTCGAGCTCGGAGTTCTTCAAAATAGGGATTGCCTTCATGATTACAAATGATCACCAAATCCCGCTTGGTGGAAGAGGCCATAAATTCACGAATGGCAGTCTCATAATTATTTTCTGGGACAAAGCGACCCAAAATCAAGTAATAGTTCTTCTCCTGTGTCTGCCATTTCTGATAGAATTCTCGGACCTTATTATCCTGACTGGTCAGGCTGGTCGGAGACAAGTCCGTCCCATAGGCAATATAGGTCGTCTTGGACCAAGGATAGGCTTCCTTGATATAGGACTCGATACCAGGGTTGTCAGAAATCACCAAATCCGCATGGCGTGTCATGACCTTTTCGGAATACTTGAGATAAGCTTGAATCGGTTTAGCCCACTTGGCCCGCTTCCACTCCAGTCCATCTGGATTGATATAGAATTTCCCACCCTTCTTATGGATCTTACGCGCAAAGGGTGCCACGAAGGCCCCAATCGTATTTCCCAAAACATAAAAAATCGGCCGTTCAATACCTTGCTTCTTGATAACCTTCAAGGCATAGTTGATGGCCATCATATCATAGGCGATAACCCGTGCAGGCCCAAGCTTGGGGGCTTTAATCGTAAAACAATCGACACCCTTGTAATTAAAATGATGATAGGCTTGATCATTAGAAAGGCAAGCAACATGGTACTGGATTTCCGAAGACACTTGATGGGAGACCAATTGGTCCACAAAAGTCTCAAAACCGCCATATTGAGCCGGAAGCCCACGACTTCCGATAATAAAAACGTGTTGCATAATATTCCCTTTCTAACAATTTACAGTCTACTCAATTATACCATTTTCTAGGCTTTTTGCCTAATTCAAATAGAAAAGCGACCCTCTAGAGTCGCTTCAATTTGCTCTTATTTCACTTCTTGTTTATAAAACTCTTTCAAGGCATCTTGCCAAGTTGGAATAACGAATCCTGTAGCTTTAGCTTTTGCCAAGCTCATCGTTGAGTTCAGTGGGCGTTTTGCCTTAGCTGGGAATTGGCTAGAATCCACTGGTTTCACTTCAACATCCGTATCTTTGAGGATTTCAACTGCAAAGTCATACCAAGTTGTATCTTCTTTCGCATCGTTAGACAAGTGGTAATAACCATACTCCTTACGGTTTTCAGCCAAATAAGTCATGAACTCTGCAAGGGTACGTGTCCAGGTTGGACGACCATGTTGGTCATTAACAACTGTTAAAGTCTTGTGAGTCTTGGCTAAGTTTTGCATGGTGAAGACAAAGTTCTTACCGTAGTTCCCGAAGACCCAAGCTGTACGGATGATGTAGAAGTTCGAAACATGCTTCTCAACCAATTCTTCTCCCATACGTTTTGTGCGACCGTACTCTGTTTGGGGATTTGGTTGATCGTCTACTTCCCATTCTTGTCCAACTGGCTTATTCCCATCAAACACATAGTCCGTAGAAATATAGACTAGGGTTGCCCCATGTTTTTCAGACGCCTTCGCTACATTTTCCGTACCAGTCACGTTGATCGCATAGTCCAACTCTTTCCCTTCATCTTCAGCAGCATCAACGGCTGTATAGGCAGCACAGTGATAGACTAGAGTTGGCTTCACTTGCGCAAAAACCTCATCTACTTTCTCTGCATTTGTGATGTCCATTTCAGCTACATCAACAGCTACATATTCTTCATTTCGTTCATCTAACAAATGGCGAAGCTCCGTTCCAAGTTGACCATTTGCACCTGTAATTAAAATCATGGTAATATCCTTTCAAATGCTTTTTCCCTTTCATTATAGCAAAAAAAGCAGAAGTTTTCTGCTTTTACTTGCTTTTCTCTTTGATAACATAGATTGGACGTTTCTTGGTTTCCATGAAAATCTTACCGATATATTTCCCTAAAATCCCAATAGTTAGCAATTGGAAGCCCCCAAGGAAAAGAATCACTGTCATGAGGGATGGCCAACCTGAAGTAGGATCTCCAAAGACTAAGGTACGGATTACAATCAGAATCACCATGATAAAAGCCAAAATCCAAGATAACAGTCCACCAATAAAGGCAATATTTAGTGGGGCATCTGAGAAGTTAACGATCCCTTCAATCGAGTATTTGAATAGAGACCAAAAATTCCAAGATGTCTCTCCTGCTACGCGCTCTACATTTTTATATTCGAGGTATTCTGTCTCAAATCCAACCCAGGCGAAAATCCCTTTTGAAAAACGATTGTACTCGGATAACTCCATGATGGCATCAACCATGGGACGCCGCATCAAACGAAAATCACGCGCCCCGTCAACCATTTCCACTTGACTAATATGATTGATCAATTTATAAAACATCCGTGCAAAGAAAGAGCGGATCGGTGGTTCCCCATCACGAGTTACGCGTCTCGTTCCGACACAGTCTAAATTCGGCTGTTCCTCCAACTTCTGCTTCATTTCGATCAATAACTCCGGAGGGTCCTGCAGATCTACATCCATGACGGTCACGTATTCACCACTAGCACGCTCAAGTCCAGCATATAGTGCAGCCTCTTTTCCGAAATTTCGAGAAAAAGAAAGGTAGTGCACATTTGAATCTGTAAGATGTAGCTTTCGAAGAACGGATAGCGTACCATCTGAAGAGCCATCATTTATAAAAATATATTCAAACTTTTCTCCCATCTTCATCCGAACACGTTCCATTTCTCGATAAAATAATGGAATCGATTCTTCTTCGTTAAAACATGGGACTACAACTGATATGGTCATCTCTTACTCCTTGACTTCTTCATCTTCTATTGTAACAAAAAACTAGGGTTTCCCCTAGTATATCACTTAATTGGATGGTAAAACAACAATTTAATAATATTGACTAATGGTTGTAATAATTGAGACAAGAATAAACAAAGAAGCAATGTAGGTATAGTTAAATTCTACTTTATTCTTATCGTATTCAATAGGTTCTGGTCTATTCTGATTCCAAAACAGTCTTCTTGAAAAATCCGTTATACAACCAAGGAGGACAAAAACGCCTGAAAAATATCTACCCTGAATCCCTTTAATGGAAATATCAGCAACCTCACCCCACATTAGATAAGCTGTCATTAGGATTCCGAAAATAATTCCCATCGAAACAAGTATTACTCCAAACTTTGTAAATGGTTTTATTGGTTTCCCATTTGGAAGCACAAATAGAGCAACAGATAAGAAAATCAAATAGAACCACATAAAAGCTTTCGTATCATAGGTCAGCCAACCAAAAGTAAACAAGGATTGCAGTTTAAATGGAATAAAATTCACAACTTCTTTAATCATCATTCTAATAAAATCTGAGAAATGATGCATTGTAAAAATAATCTTTTTCATTGGATTAATAGCTGGATTCGGATGAACAACCGTTGCATTTATCCCACTTGTCACTTTCAACCAAATCACACTGGTTAAAGCGACAATAAAAATAGAACCAACAATCAAAAGATACTGTTTTTTATTTAGTTTCTCTTTGGGCAAAAATACTAATAAACAAACTAGTAACACATATGGTAATTTTGAAAAAGCAATTAAAATACATAAAAAAGTATAGATTAATAAATCTCTATTACTCACTCTCTCTTTTTCAAAATAGGACAGGAATAATCCAACAACTAAAAAGATAAGACCATTGGCAAAAGCATCTTGATTAAATGATGCAGCAATATAAATATTGATAGGAATAATAGTTAATAGAGAAAAAATTAATTGCTTATCACCAGATTTTTTTATAGCAAATCTAACAAGTAAGGCAAAAACTAGTAAATTGAAAAATCTACCTAGAAAAATTGAACCGAATACACTTAAATGTAAGAGACGCGCTATAAGAATTCCTAATGTTTGGGGTAAATAACTTACAAATGAATAGCCATTGGTATTACCTAAATTAGAATATACTACCTGTTTGTCAGATAATTGTTTCTCTTCCAAATCAGTTTGTAATAAAGGCTTCTTAAATTCTTCTTCAACTTCAGATATATCCGATGAAACCTTCATCTCTTCTACTGATGAAGGTAAATATAAATGTCCATCACTAATATAAAGAGCTCTAGAATAATGAAAATTTTCATCTGGTGTATCCATATTCGGGGTATAGACACAAAAAATTAGTCCAGTAAATAAAACTACTGAAAAAATTTTATTGTATAACTTCATATTTATTAGCGATAGAAGGGTGAAAATTCCTCCAATGATAACAAATGTTTTAATTGGCGCATTATTGAATGGACCATCGAAATATAAATACGTTCCAAATATCAGAAACCAGATAAGCAAAATATAAAATTTCTTTTGCCAAATATTGTGAAAGAAATCTGAACCATTTTTAAAAAGTAGATTTGTCATGTAACACCTTTCTTTTCTTCTAACTGCTGAAACAGATCATACCACTTTTGAATGATAATATCCTCTGCATAAGTCCCTATGACATATTCACGTCCTCTTCTTCCAATGTCCTCTAGAAAAGCAGGATTGGTTAGAAAATACCGCATTTTAGTTGCTAACTCCTCAATACTTGGATCAAAGAGCATCTCAGGCGTACCAGTTTGAAGTTCAGCAACTCCTTGTGAACAATTATAAGTTAATACTGGAGTACCTAAAACCATTGACTCAACAACCGACATACCAAATGCTTCCGATTTAGAAGTTAATAAGGTAAACAATGACTCTTGATAAACTTCTTTAACCTGAGTTGTTTTCCCTTTTAAGATAATACGCTTTGTCATTCCTAATTGATTGATGAGCGATTGGAGAGATTCCTTCAAGTTTCCAGATCCATATATATTAAAAACCATTTCTGGAAATTCATCTGCAACTTGTGCAAAAGCACGAATTTGATGATCAATTTGCTTAACTGGATCTAGTCTACCCACAAAAGAAATCACTTTTGACTTCTCATTATCTAACACCTCTGATACTTTTATATATCTAGGCAGAGGATTTGTAATCGCAACAAATTTTTCCAATGGAATATTGTAATGATTGCTAATCACTTCCGAATAAGAATCCGATAAAAACATTATACAATCCAATTTCGGATATTTATTTTTAATAATATATGGATAAACTTTATAAATTCCCTTACATTCCAATACAAAATCAGCAGAAGAATGCATTTGTCCAATGAAGAAAGCACAATTAGAAAATTTCTTCAAACTTTTTTCCATCAAAAGATAAACAATTGGGTTTGCTAAAATGACCATTGGATTCTTTGATTGTGACAAAAGTACAGTTAATTCTTTTTCTAATTTTTTTGAGTAATACTTTTCTTTTAAGAATAACCACGGCTTTTCAAAGAAAATATCCTCCTGATATAGAAGAATTTCATGATAATTCTTTTGTACCTTCTCATACTTTTCTTGTGATTGAACAGCACAGCCGACAACCGTCACTTTGTTTCCATCTTCAGCAAAACGTGTAGCGAGCTGATCAACTACACGCTGAACACCACCGATTCCACCTAAATGGTGAGTGACAAAAATAATATCTCTTGTCATTTTTCTATTTCTTTCTTGATTTTATAATACTAAAGATTGTAAAACTTCCCATTATATAAACTAACATAGCAATGCAAAAACTAATAGAGGCTCCCATAATCTGATACTTATTAACCAGCTCACTGGTTATCAATTTAGTAACGATAAACATTAGGGTATACACGGATAATAAATAATAGTGTTTTCTCATGATAATTAAGATATTTTCGAGGATAATTGAAAATGAATATAAGACACCTGAAAAAACGAGAATAGTCAGTTCTATCTTATATTTTAATAGGTCTATTCCAAATATTAAGCTTAGAACATTGACACCAATTAAATAAGCAAAAAAAGTAATAACTATCCCTATTAAAAGAGTAAAAAGCACTATTTTGAAGAACATTTTGTAAAACATCTGAAACTGTTTCTTCTGCCACAGTTCAGCCATTTGAGTAATGAGAGGTCTTACTACCAAAATACAAAGACTCATAAAAAATACTGGCATAAACAGGATGTTGTAATCCCTTTGAGCACCAGTCTCGACTATACCTTTAGCATAAGCACCAGAAATCGATAACTTCGCCTCATTAAAAACAAGTGTCAATAAAAACCCATAAATAAATAATGAGAAACAAATTTTAATAATTTTTAAGGATTCATCAAAAATATCCCTTGAAAAAATATGACTAAAACTCACCCTGTCAAACAATTTGAAATGTGCATAATCATAAACAAATACAAAAAACAGATTGATGAAAGCTAGGACTATCAGAGTCAAAACCATAGAATGAGACAACAAGAGTCCAAATAAAAGAACGAGTACACTTAAAGTATATCGATAAACCATGGCCTTCCCTGCAATATCTAAACGACCATGTTGTTGAAAATAACCTTGGAATAGGTCCGAAAAAGCATCTGCTACACGATACACAATAATCCAAGTAATAATCATCACAGAGCTATTAGTAAAATCATAGTTTATTATCCTCAAGTAAGGAAATAAAGTAATCAACATCAGGACAACAGTCAGCAATCTTGTAAAAAAGTAAGCTGAAAAAGGATGACTTGAGTTTACATCAGTGGCTTGATAGTTTCGAACTTGAAATTGTCCGATAATAATCCATAAATTACCAATTGAGGTAGCTAGACTAAATTGGTCTGCCACCTCACTGGTTTGCATTCTAGATACAATTAACAAATATAATACCGAGACTGCCGCTGCTGCTAGATTACCCAGTAGATTCCAAATGTAAATACTTTTTTGAGAAGGAGTATTATTCATCTTTCTCCTCATTTTTGTTTAAAGCGATAACTTGCACAAGATTTTTAAACTTAGTATCCAATTTTGATAACCGTACAGTTAACTGGAATTGATTCATTAATAATAAGAAAATAATGAAAAGAAAAATAAAATTAACAGCAGATGCAATTCCCAAGGATGCTGCGATAAACTCTGCTAACTTTGGAAAAATACTAAAAACTAATAAAATTAATGAGAAGAAAATCCAAAACAAGGCATCATTAATCTGTACACGAGATTTTCTAATATTCTGAAGGATAAACCCGCATGTTCCCAATGAAACAAACACTAATACAACTTGAAACCAGATTGACATTCTATTTTCCTCTCTCTCTAAAATTCTGAATGAATAAAATAGACACGAACATGTGAATCATGTACTTAATGGAACGTGAAAAAGTTAGATAGCTTTCTCCTGCTTGTCTCTCTTCCATTCGAACTTGAACTTCTGAAATTGGAACACCATTCCTTAATAGATAAGAAACAGTATCTGGTTCTGGACCATAGTTAATATTTTTTGCAAAAACTTGTATTAAATCTTTAGAAAACATTCTCATTCCAGATGTTGGATCATTAATGGTTTTTCCAGTGGTTAATTTAATAGCAAAACTTATAAGGGTATTCCCTAACATACGAAATGAATTTGGTCTTTTCTCTGTTACAAATCGAGAACCAATCACCATTTTATTTCCTTTATCAATTTCTTCTTCTAAAGCTGCAATATACTCTGGAAGATGCTGACCATCTGCATCAAATTGCACTGCTTTTTCATAACCGTATTGATAAGCATATAATAATCCAGTTTGAAACGCTCCAGCTAAACCGAGATTAACTGGTAAATCAATAATATTATATCCATTTTTATGGCAAATTTCTGAAGTTCGGTCTCGAGAACCGTCGTTGATAATCACATAATCGTACTGAGGATAATTTTGGATAATATTATCCACTACCGTTTGAATAGAACCTTCCTCATTATAAGCAGGTATAATAATCAATAAATCTGAGGATTTCAATCTCCCTCGTCCTCCATTACAATTCTTTTTAACCATTATACAATAAGAGGCCTTTTTTATCTACTAATCTCAGAATTTTATACCATCAATAACAATTATTTTAAGCATAAAAAAGCTTGATATTAGTTACAAATATCAAGCAGTTAGTTAAATTTAGTTTTTATTCAAATCCATTTGGATGCTTACTCTGCCATCTCCAAGCATCTTTGCACATCCGATGAATATCAAATTGGGCACTCCATCCTAGTTCTTCACGTGCCTTAGATGGATCTGCATAACAGGTTGCGATATCTCCTGGTCGTCGATCAATAATCTTGTATGGAATTGGTTTTCCTACAACCTTCTCCATATTTTGAATAATTTCTAATACAGAGTAGCCCCGACCAGTACCCAGATTATAAATATTCAATCCAGAGTCTTTGGAAATTTTTTTCAAAGCAGCAACGTGGCCTTTTGCCAGATCAACTACGTGAATATAATCGCGTACACCAGTTCCATCTGGAGTTGGATAATCGTTACCAAACACATTAACAGACTCTAATTTTCCTACTGCTACTTGTGTTACATAGGGTAATAGATTATTTGGAATACCATTTGGATTTTCACCAATGTTTCCACTTTCATGAGCCCCAATTGGATTGAAATAGCGTAACAATACAATATTCCATGTAGAATCCGCTTTGTAAATATCTTGAAGGATTTCTTCAATCATGAGTTTCGTTCTACCATATGGATTTGTAACAGATAAGGGAAAATCTTCCAAGATAGGAACGGTATGAGGATCTCCATAAACCGTTGCTGATGAACTAAAGATAATATTTTTACATTGAACTTCTTCCATCACATGAAGCAAAGTCAATGTTCCACTAATATTATTTTCATAATATGTGAGTGGAATTTGAACTGATTCTCCAACTGCTTTCAATGCAGCAAAGTGAATCACACCAGTCGGTTTTTCTTTTAGAAAAATCTCTAGAAGTTTTGATTTATTTCGAATATCCTCATGATAAAAAGTAATAGACTTCCCAAGGATTTTTTCTACTTCTTGTATACTTTTCTCACTACTATTTACTAAATTATCAACGATGACAACTTCATGACCTGCATTGACCAATTCAATGATGGTATGAGAACCGATAAATCCAGCCCCACCAGTTACTAATATTTTATGATGCATGTAATCTATCTCCCGTCTGAATCAACTTTTTTTCCATTATCCCACATTTATAAAAGAATTTCAAAATTTTTCCTATAATAATCTTTTTATTTTCTAGTTTATAAAAAAACAAGCTTATAAAACCATAAATAGGCATATAAGCTTGTTACTAGTTTATACGACAGAATAGAATTCCATCCTACTTGCGATACATCTTCACTTGTAGGTAGAGATCGTTATAGACGCCCAACCACTTCTTGCCAAGTTGTTCATAGACTTCTAAGTTCTTTAGCGTGTCATCACTTGGGTAGAAGGACTGGTCTTCTTGGACCTCTTCTGGTAGCATCTTCTTAGCTTCTTTGTTCGGTGTGGAATAACCGACATAGAGCGCATTCTTATATGCATTTTCTGGGCGAAGCATAAAGTTGATAAAGGCATAAGCTGCTTCTTTATTCTTCACCGTCTTTGGAATGACAATATTATCGAACCAAAGGTTGCTGGCTTCTGATGGGACCACATAGCGGAGGTCCTCATTGGCCTCTAGCATTTGACTGGCTTCACCGGAGAAGGTCACCCCAATAGCCGCATTGTTCTGGATCATGTAGCCTTTCATTTCATCGGCTACAAGGGCCTTGATATTGGGCATCAAGGTATAAAGCTTATCAACAGACTCTTGTAATTGCTGAGGATCCTTGGAGTTGAGACTATAGCCTAAGCTATTGAGTCCAATCCCCATAACCTCACGCGCCCCATCGTACATCATGATGTCATTCTTGTACTCTGGTCTCCATAGATCTGCCCAGTGCTCAGGAGCCTTATCAACCATCTTGCTATTGTAGATGATGCCAAGAGTCCCCCAGAAATAAGGAACTGAATACTGATTGTCCGGATCAAAATCCAAGTCCAAGAAACGTGGGTCGATATTGTCTAAGCCTTTCAGTTTAGACTTATCCAACTTTTCAAGCAGGTTTTCGTCCATCATCTTAGCGATCATGTATTCACTTGGGATAGCAATATCGTATGCCGTACCCCCTTGCTTGATCTTGGTATACATGGCCTCATTAGAATCAAAGGTATTGTATTGGACTTGAATGCCTGTCTCCTTGGTAAATTCCTTGAGCAATTCTGGATCGATATAGTCTCCCCAGTTGTAGATGACCAGCTTGTCACTGTCTTTTGGATTGGTCTTGGCTTCAAGACGGGCACTTAGTCCCGCTAACACAAGGATGACCACGACAATCCCTAGCAAGAATGAATAGAGTTTTTTCATACTGTCTCCTCCTTCTCTCTAGTGATGAAGTAATAGCCGACCACCAGTAAGATACTGAAGAGGAAGACCAAGGCAGAAAGGGCATTGATATTCAACGAAATCCCTTGACGAGCCCGTGAGTAGATCTCAACAGACAAGGTGGTAAAGCCGTTCCCTGTGACAAAGAAGGTCACCGCAAAGTCATCCAAGGAATAGGTAAAGGCCATGAAGTAACCAGCGATGATGGCAGGTGTCAAATAAGGAAGCATGATTTCCTTCAACATTTGTACCTGAGTAGCTCCTAGGTCATAGGCCGCATTGACCATATCACGGTTCATTTCCTTCAAGCGTGGCAAGACCATCAAGACCACGATTGGAATAGAGAAGGCCACGTGACTCATCAAGACAGAAGCAAAGCCCAGCTGGAACTTGATGGTCGTAAAGAGGATCAGGAAGCTAGCCCCAATCATCACGTCAGGTGCCACCATGAGGATGTTATTGATGGACAAAAATGGTCCTTCAAACTTCTTCTTAGACTGGTAAATGTAGATCGCCCCAAAGGTCCCAATAATAGTCGCAATCAAGGCTGATAAGAAGGCTAAGAGGAAGGTCTGTGAGAGGATCAACATGAGACGCGTATCCTCAAAGAGACTTTGGAAATGCTCCAAGGTAAAACCTGTAAAAGCATTCATATCCCCACCAGCATTAAAGGCATAGGCAATCAAGTAGAAGATTGGCAGATAAAGGAGCAGGAAAATCAATCCTAAATAGATACGTGAAATCTTTTTCATCGTTCACTCCTTTCTCTCGTTACCCACATGACTAAGAGCATAGCAAGGATTAAGACCACCCCAATGGTGGATCCCATTCCCCAGTTTTGCGTCGTAAGGAAGTGCTGCTCGATGGCAGTCCCCAGAGTAATGACCCGGTTTCCTCCGATCAAACGCGTCAACATGAAGAGACTCAAACTTGGAATAAAGACTGACTGAACACCCGAGCGAACCCCGTTCATCGACAGTGGAAAGACAACTCGACGGAAGGTATCCCACTTGTTAGCTCCTAGGTCATAGCTAGCATTGATGAGGTTTGGATCCAAATCATCCAAGACATTGAAGATTGGAAGGATCATAAAAGGCAACTCAATGTAACTAGCAACAAAGATGAACGAAAAGTCCGTAAAAAGGATCTGTTGAGGACCAATTCCGATGAAACTTAAGAATTGGTTAATAGATCCCCCTTGACCAAAAATCCCGATAAAGGCATAAGCCTTGAGCAAGAGGTTGACCCAGGTTGGAAGGACAATCAGCATGAGCCAGAGTTGGCGGTGCTTAAGCTGAGTCAAAAAATAAGCTGTCGGGTAAGAAATCAAAAGCGTCACAAAGGTAACGATCCCAGCGTAGAGAATGGAGTTGAAACTCATCTTGAGGTAGGTCCAATTCTGCGCTGTAAAAAAGGTTTGGTAATTCTCTAAGGAACCTTGCCCCTGGACATTGACAAAGGATTGCCAAATGATCAAGGCTACAGGAGCCAAGACAAAGAGGAGGATCCAGAGAAAGTAGGGAACCACAAAGAGGTTAGAGGTTGTTTTCTTCATCTCTTTCCTCCTCGATGGCATTGATCAATCCGGCTTCTTGCTCTTCCACTTCGACGTATTCTTCGATCCGAGCATCGAACTCTTCTTCCGTTTCGTTGAGACGCATGACGTGGATATCTTCTGGCTCAAAGTCCAGACCGATTTCCTCACCTACGATAGCCTTACGGGTTGAGTGAATCATCCACTCATTGCCCAATTCATCATAAGCGATGATTTCATAGTGAACCCCACGGAAGAGTTGGGTATCCACCTTCACCTGGAGCTTACCTTCTTCGGGCAGGGTGATTCGCAAGTCCTCAGGACGAATGACGACTTCGACCGGTTCGTTTGGTCTCATCCCTCCATCGACCGACTCAAAGCGTTTGCCGTTGAATTCTACTAGATAATCCTCGATCATGATCCCTGGAAGGATATTGGACTCACCGATAAAGGTCGCAACGAAATGGTTGATGGGCTCATCGTAGATATCGACTGGCGTCCCTGACTGGACGATTTCTCCTTCGTTCATGACGAAGATCCAGTCACTCATCGCAAGCGCTTCTTCCTGATCGTGGGTGACAAAGACGAAGGTAATCCCCAGACGTTGTTGCAATTCACGAAGCTCATACTGCATGTCAGTCCGCAACTTCAAGTCGAGGGCAGACAAGGGCTCATCCAAGAGGACTACTCGCGGTTCATTGATAATCGCCCGGGCAATGGCTACCCGCTGGCGTTGACCACCAGACAGTTTCTGGATGGAACGTTTCTCAAAGCCTCCCAATTGCACCATCTTGAGGACTTCAGTCACGCGTCTCTCGATTTCAGACTTGTCTACCTTCTTCAAACGAAGGGGGAAAGCAACATTCTCAAACACATTCATGTGTGGGAAAAGGGCATAGGATTGGAAGACAGTATGGACGTCCCGTTTATTGGTCGGTACATCATTAATCCGAACACCATCCAAGAGGACATCTCCTGTCGAAGCATCTAGCAAACCGGCAATGATGTTCAAAATAGTCGATTTACCGGAACCTGAAGCACCGAGGAGGGTATAGAATTTCCCTTCTTCCAACTCAAAGTTGATATCTTTGAGAACCACTGTATCACTGTCTTCAAATACTTTTGAGACATTTCTAAACTCAATAATTGGTTTTTTCAATTCACATAAATTCCTTCTTTTTCATGCGTTTCCTTCTGAGACCAACCAACTAGTCTCATAGGCTGACGAGCGGACCCGTCAGGCCACCAACACCTCTCGGGGACTTATAAGACTGCCCCACCTATTTTCGGTATCGATAGGCACTCACCCCCCTTCTAAAGTAGGAAGGGTCTACCCTAGAGTAGCCCCTATTCCATCTCGAACCGTTAATCTTTCCCAATAATACGGACTTCGCGCTCCAAGGTTACACCAGCTGATTTTTCAACTGTCGCAATGACATGGGCAATCAAGTCTTCATAATCTTTGGCAGTACCATGATCGACGTTGATCATAAAGCCGGCATGCTTTTCAGAAACCTCCACACCACCAATTCGATGCCCTTTCAGTCCAGCTTCACTGATCAATTGACCCGCAAAGTGCCCGACCGGACGCTTGAAGACAGAGCCACAAGACGGGTATTCGAGGGGTTGTTTCATCTCTCTCAAATGCGTCAAACGAGCCATTTCTTGATCGATCTGATCATAATTACCAGGTGCTAAGGCAAACTTAGCCGAAATCACTACGTCACCGGTTTCTTGGATCTTGGAATGGCGATAGCCAAAAACTAATTCTTCTGCTGTTAAGGTTTTAATTTCTCCTTCTGGCGTCAAGACCTTACACGATTGAAGAATATGGGCAATCTCACCGCCATAGGCACCAGCATTCATATAGACAGCACCACCAATGCTTCCAGGGATCCCACAAGCAAATTCAAAGCCTGTCAAGCTATGGTAGCGGGCTACGTGAGTCACATCGATTAGCTTAGCACCCGCCTCTGCTTCAATCACATAGCCATTGACACGGACGTCATGGAAATGATCAAACATGATCACAAAACCTTCAATCCCACCGTCACGGACGATAATATTGGAAGAATTCCCCAAGACCATCCAAGGAATCTCCTGAGCATTAGCAAAGGTAACAATTCGTTTTAATTCATATTGATTACGAGGAAAGGCTAAATAATCTGCCGCCCCTCCAACCTTGGTATAGGTGTATTGTTTGAGTGGCTCATTGAACAAAATCTCAATACCAGCCAATTCCTCTTTGATTTGCTTTACGATTTCCATCTCACAACTCTCTTCTATACGTTATCTTATCCATTATAACAAAAACCAGCCCACTTTTCGACCCAGAAGTAAAAAAACAGAAACAGCCAAAGGACCGATTCTGTTTTAATTTTTTTAAACAAGGGTTAATTGAATTAGCCAATCTTACGTGCAATGCCACGTGTTTTTTTAGTAGACAAGGCTGAGCTAATGGCAACACCACCCCCAATAATGGTAAAGACTGCCAACATAAAGAAGTTAAAGAAGTATTTTTCAGGTGCTTCACCATTTAGAACAAGGGAATTGATCAAATCAAATCCATCACTAAAGTCGAGTCCAAGCTGTTTAACTGCTTCTAAGGCATAGTCAAATTGGTGAACGAGAACAATAGTCACCAACAAGAGGATACTAGAAATAACTGCACCAAGTTTGCTAAATTTCTTCCCTAAGATCTCATAGCCTTTGACAACACAGATCCCAAGGATAAATCCAGCATAAAAAGCTACGTAGCCGAGACGGGCAATAAAAAGAGTAACAGCTCCTCCGATAATGGCACCAATAAAGGCACCGACTGTTCCAAGAAGGACATTTTCTTTCTGACTATTATATGAATCTGTTTCAATTTTTAATTGGGAACTCACAATTTGATAGTTTTCTTCATTCATCAAGAAAAGGGAATCTCCAATCTGGTAGAGACCAACCGGTCCTTTTTCACCAGAGTAGCCACAAACAGTGTAGAAGCCATTGGTTTGTAAAAATTCCAGGATTTCTGTTACGGCTTGGTGAATGTTTTCAATCGTTTTTGCTTTGGTCATCCCAGCTTTTACAGTGAAAGTTGTGACATATTGGTTGAGGCTAATGCTCTTTAGAACAGAAGATTCTTTGACCATTTGATGCAATTGAGCTGCTGCTTCCTCTGCATCATCACGTGAGACAGAAAGAGCAATGGTAAAAACATTTTTTGTGTCGGTTTCTTTCATTAAGAAGAAATAGCCAGAGTTTTCCCCATAAATAGATGAGGTTTCCGGATCATACTGGAATCCAAGTTCCGTAGCAAGTTGATGACGTTCAAAGTCTTTCATTAGAATTACAATCTCCTTTACAATTCTATCTATCTTTCGAATAATTGTTTATTATCCTAAAATAATTTGATAGACAAATGATTTATAGAACTATTTTATCATAGATAAATAAAATTAGATAGACTAATTTAGCCTATCTAATCATTTTTTATTGAATCAAGATTCACTGGCCTCTACTTTTAC
This sequence comes from Streptococcaceae bacterium, assembly GCA_902363395.1. Taxonomy (GTDB): domain Bacteria; phylum Bacillota; class Bacilli; order Lactobacillales; family Streptococcaceae; genus Streptococcus. Next base: position 817,155 of record CABIZZ010000001.1, on the reverse strand, counting down.
ACCAGTTGTGTCAATCTTTAGTGAGAAGACCTGACCATTTAAGCACTTAGACTCCAAGTCTTTGGCAAAGGTTTCTGCATATTCAACTGGAAGCAAGGTCATAATAGTTGGACCTGCACCAGAAAGGTAAGTGGCATAAGCATCGTGTTGATGTGCAACTTCTTTAACCTGAGGGAACTCTGCAACCAACTGTTGGCGGTAGCGTTCATGGAAGCGATCTGCTTCGATAGCTTTTCCTGCAACTCTCAAGTCTCCCTTAGCAAGGGCAGCAATGGCCACGTTTGCAATTGAACTAGCTGCCACAGCTTCCTTATAAGTCCACTCACTTGGAAGGACATTTCGACTATCGCTGGTCTTGAGTTCGTAATTGGGAACAAAGGCTACCAAAGCACACTCAGGGAATGGAAGGACCAAATGATTGGTCTGCTGATCCACATAGCTCGCTACGACCAGATTTCCAAAAATAGCTGGGGCTACGTTATCAGGATGCCCTTCGATTTTTGTCGCAATTTCTAGTTTATCTTCATCACTTAGAGCTAGCTTGCCCAGTTGATTGGCCAACTCAATCCCCGCTACGATAACAGAGCTAGAGGAACCAAGTCCACGCGCCAAAGGCACTTCACTGGTCATCTTGAGACGATGAGGAGGCAAATCGGCTGCGACTTGGAGAGCAGTTTGAAGCAAGAGATTCTCTTCGTCGCTTGGAATCTCCTCACCCAAATCGTGTTCAATCCACCAGTTTTCTTGCGCTTCTAGCACATCAATGGTCAAATACTTAGAAACAGCGATACCAACAGAATCAAATCCGGGCCCTACATTGGCACTGGTTGCTGGAACAATAATCTTCATGCTTATTCTCCCAAGACCTTAAAGGTATTCAAGAGTTCGAAATTCGGCTCTGAATCCAGTTTTTCAACCAAGTTCTTTAATTGGGTTTGGTTGACTTGGTGGGTAATGATGACCACACTTGCAAATTGACCATCTGTGTCTTCTTGAAGGATTTGTTTGAAGGAAGCTCCTTCTGCATTAAAGATCTCCGCGAGACGCAAGATTTGACCAGTCGCATCTGGTGCCTTGATTGAGAAGTAATAATTGTTCTTCACATCTTCTGGTTTAGCCAATTGAAGAGGGCGGCTGTATTCATTGAAGGCTTTACCGATCGTTCCTTCTTTCAGACGACGGACAATGCGAACGATGTCGGCTACGACACTAGTCGCAGTTGGTTTTTGGCCTGCACCTGGTCCGTAGTACATAGACTCACCAATCCCGATCGATTCCACATAGACCGCATTCATGACATCGTTCACACCAGCAAGTGGATGTTGTTTTGGAAGGAAGGTTGGTGTCACTTCTGCTGCAATCCCTGACTCTGTTTCTACAATGGATCCGACAAGCTTAATCACATAGCCAAGGCTTTGAGCGACTGAGACATCTTGAGGAGTGATCTGGCTGATCCCTTTGTGCCCCACTTGGTCAAATTGGATGTTCATCCCAAAGGCGAATTGGCTCAAGATCACCATCTTGTAGGCGGCATCGATCCCTTCGACGTCATTGGTTGGGTCACTTTCAGCGTAACCAAGGCGTTGCGCTTCTGCTAAAGCATCTTCATAAGTCCAGCCTTCTTCGACCATTTTGGTCATCATGAAGTTGGATGTTCCATTGACCACACCGAGTACTTTGGTCACCTTGTCAGAAGCCAAGGAATTCACCAAGGTTCGAAGGATTGGGATCCCACCCGCTACAGCCGCTTCATAATAAAGAGCTACTTGGTGTTTTTGAGCAATCTCTAGCAATTCACTTCCATGAACAGCTAGAAGGTCTTTGTTCGCAGAGACCACATGCTTACCTGCTTCCAGAGCACGGGTGATAAAGGTCTTCGCTGGCTCAATCCGGCCCATCAATTCAACTACGATGGCAATCTCTTTGTCTTCAATGATCTCATCGACATTGGTCACAAAGTTGTAGTCATGGCCAGCCGCTTGCAAGCTTTGCTTTTCCGCATCATCACGAACAAGGACCTTAGCGATCTCAATGTCATCCTGAGCAGCCTGGCTGATTTTTTCATGGTTTTCTTTTAATAAAAATGGTACGCCACTGGCAACAGTACCAAATCCTAATAAGGCAATTTTAACAGACATGTTGGTCTCCTTAAAAATCTAATATATTCCATTATATCAAAAACTAGGCCCTTCTGACTAGTTCTTTGGCCTTCATCCTCTACAAGAACTTTACCTTTTGGGATTTAGACCTCCTCTTAAAAGCAACTAGCAACTCATTCCTACAAAAGCCGGCGAGATTCCCTGAAATTTTTCCCCAATTGTAACTTTGTCTTTAAATGATTTCCTATCCCTGTGATATAATGATAAGAAATAAGAAAGGGGTCTCTATGAATCACCGAAAAAGACGCGTCCCAAAGAAAATACGATTATTACTTATTTTAAATGCTTTTCTGCTAACCTGCATATTCTTTTTAGGTTTTCTCTTATTAAAACGGGGGGCTAGCACTCCTGTTGCTGACAAGCAGGAAACAAATACAAGTCAGACGATGAAACAGCCAGGAGCTACCACTAAATGGGTAAAACAAGATCAACCTGTAAAAATACCGATCCTCATGTACCACGCCGTTCACACGATGGCCCCTTCAGAAGAAGCCAATGCCAACCTTATTGTAGCACCAGAAACTTTCGAGAGTCATCTCAAAGCCTTAAAAGAGGCCGGTTACTACACTTTAACTCCTGAAGAAGCTTATCGGGCACTCACAAAAAACGAACTGCCGGAAGGTGGCAAAGTCGTTTGGTTGACCTTTGATGATGGAATTGCTGACTTTTATACCATTGTCTATCCTCTCCTAAAAAAATACCAAATGACCGCAACCAACAATATCATTACTTCCTTTTCTGACGAAGAAAGACCTAGTGTTTTAACCTTCGATCAGATCAAAGAAATGAAAGCGCAAGGTATGACGTTTGAGAGTCATACGGTATCTCACCCAGACTTGGCCAAATCAGATAGCTCTCGTCAGGAATCTGAATTGGCAACTTCCAAACAAGTACTAGACAAGAAACTCCATCAAACTACTACTACCATTGTTTACCCTGCCGGCCGCTACTCTGATGTCACCATGGAACTAGCAGAAAACAATGGTTACAAAATGGGCTTAACGACCAACAATGGACTAGCTAGTCTAGACGATGGCCTCTACTCACTAAAACGCCTGCGGATCTTACCAACTACAACAGCAGAAAACCTACTTGCCGAAATGCAACCTAATCCATAAACATACAAAAAGCACGAGTCCGAATGACTCGTGCTTTCTTTCTCCATAATGGAGGCTTTTATTTGGATTTGATGTAGTTCACACCATCTGCTTTTGGTGCAACCGACTTACCAAAGAAGGCTGCTAGTACGATGATAGTCAACACATACGGAGCAATACGGAGGTATACTCCAGGAATATGGGCAAGGAAAGGAATCTGCGTAGATACGACCGCCAAGGCTTGTGAAAGACCAAAGAATAGACTTGATAGCATGGCACCGATTGGGCTCCATTTACCAAAGATCATAGCCGCTAGGGCGATAAATCCAGGTCCCACAATGGTAGTGGCAGAGAAATTGACAGAAGCAGATTGCGCATACAAGGCACCCCCAACTCCTCCTAAAAATCCAGAGATGAGCACACCGTAGTAACGCATGAGGTAAACATTAATCCCTAGGGTATCCGCAGCTTGTGGATGTTCACCGACTGAGCGAAGGCGAAGACCAAATTTCGTTTTAAACATGATAAACCATGCTACAAATGAAAATCCAATCGCGACATATCCCATTAAACTTGTATTCTTGAAGAAGATATCACCAATGACAGGGATATCAGACAAGAAAGGAAAATCAAATTTACCAAATGACAAATCGATGTTGTTGGTTTGGCCTTTTCCGTAGATAGCTTTTACCAAGAAGACGGCTAAGGCAGGAGCCAACAAGTTCAACACCGTACCACTCACCACATGGTCAGCACGGAAGTTAATAGTCGCTACCGCATGGATGGCAGAGAAAATAAGACCAACCAAACCACCTGCAAGGAGAGACAACCAGATTGTCATGCCACCAAGAGAGCTAGCAAAAGTCAAGTTAAACACAACCCCTGTGAAAGCTCCCATAACCATGATACCTTCCAAACCGACATTAACGACACCAGCATGTTCGGAGTAGGCTCCTCCGATACTAGTGAAAATGAGGGGAGCAGCATAGACCAGCATATTCGATACAAGAATCGTTAGTATAGCAACAGTATTCATTCTTACTCTGCTCCTTTCATTTGTTTCTTAGGCTTGATGTATTTTTCAATAATGTAATGAGCACTTACAAAGAAGATAATCGAAGCTGTCACAATATTGACAAGTTCTGGTGGAATAGTCGCTGTGGTCATACCTGGCGCACCTGTTTGCAAGGTTCCAAGCAAGAAGGCCGCAAAGACAATTCCAATAGGAGAATTGCTAGCAAGGAGAGCAACTGCCATCCCATTAAATCCAACAGCCAAGGAACCAGCTTGAACATAAACGTTCTGGAAGGTACCAATTCCTTCTACTGCTCCACCGATCCCACAGAGGGCACCTGAAATCACCATGGAAAGGATGATGGTCCGTTTAGCTGACATCCCTGCATAGTCTGAAGCATTGGGGTTAAGACCAACAGAACGAATTTCAAATCCAAGTGTTGTTTTCTTGATAATGAACCAAATCACTGCAACGGCAATCAAAGCAATGAAGATCCCGATATTCATCCGTGACTTAGTCAATTCTGTCAAGAACCCTAGGCGGTAACTTGCATTTGCTCCTACTGTGATACTAGATTCAGAATCGACCATGAACTTTTTAGGGAAGTTCCGGATGATTTCATTTCCAGCAAACAGTACGATGTAGTTCATCATAATGGTAACGATCACTTCACTCGTTCCCAAAAATGCTCGTAGGAGTCCTGGAATCAATCCAATGAGACCACCGGCAATTGCAGCCACAAGGACGGTCAAAGGAATCATTAGAACGCGAGGAATATCTGGGAAGGATAGAGCGAACCATACAGCCGCAATCCAACCTGCCAAAGCTTGTCCAGGTAAGCCGACATTAAAAAATCCAGCTCGACTGGCTATCGCAAATCCGAGAGCAATCAATATCAGTGGCCCCATAGTACGGAAAATTTCACCCACATTTTTTATGGAACCAAAAGCTGTCTTGAAGAGTTCTTCATAACCCCAAAGAGCATCATAACCAAAGATCCACATAATAATGGCTCCGAGGATGATTCCTAGGATTACAGAAATAAAAGGAATAGCAATTTGTCTTGTATTTTTATTCATTTGAAGCCTCCTTGATTTCTCCACCAGCCATTAGAATACCAAGCTCTTGTTTGTTGGTCTCAGACGGCTTCACAATACCTTGGATTTTTCCATCATGAATAACAGCAATCCGGTCTGATAGATTTAGAATTTCATCTAATTCGAAGCTGACAACGAGGACGGCTTTTCCTTTATCACGTTCACCAATCAAACGTTTATGGATGTACTCGATCGCACCAACGTCCAATCCACGTGTCGGTTGGCTAACGATTAACAAATCTGGATTCCGATCAACTTCACGAGCAATGATGGCTTTTTGTTGATTTCCTCCTGATAGAGCACTTGCTGGAACAATCTCATTGGCTGCACGAACATCAAATTCTTCCATCAACTTGCGAGCATAGGAATTAATTTGATTGTAATTCAACACACCATTCTTGCTAAGAGGTTCTTTGTAGTAAGTTTGAAGTGCGATGTTTTCAGAAAGCATCATTTCAAGCACAAGACCATCGCGATGACGATCTTCAGGCACGTGGCTGACATTCATTTCAGTAATCTTACGTGGGGAAAGGCCAACAACTTCTTGTCCCTTAATTTTGATACTGCCTGATTTGACTTTGCGAAGTCCGGTAATAGCCTGGATCAATTCACTCTGACCATTTCCGTCAATCCCTGCAATTCCGACAATTTCGCCTGCACGAACATCAAGAGATAGTTCTTTGACCGCAGGAACACCACGGTTTTCATTCACGACCAAGTCAGAAATTTGCAGAACCACTTCTTTAGGTTGCGCTTCTTCCTTTTCTGTTACGAAAGACACTGAGCGCCCAACCATCATTTCCGCCAAGTCTTTATTGGTAGCACCTTCGATGCCAACTGTTTGAATGGATTTCCCACGACGAATAACTGTGACACGGTCTGCGACGGCACGAATTTCGTCCAGTTTGTGAGTGATGAGGATAATGGATTTGCCTTCTTTAACGAGGGTTTTCATAATATCCATTAACTCCAAAATTTCAGCAGGAGTTAGCACTGCTGTAGGCTCGTCGAAAATCAGAATATCAGCTCCGCGATAGAGTGTCTTCAAGATTTCTACACGTTGTTGAGCCCCAACAGAAATATCTTCAACTTTTGCTGTAGGATCCACAGCCAAGCCGTAGCGTTCAGATAACTCTAGAATATCTGCATTAGCTTTTTTCAAATCTAATACACCCTTGTTCGTTACTTCGCTACCAAGAATGATATTTTCTGCAACAGTGAAAGCCTCTACCAACATGAAGTGCTGGTGAACCATCCCGATCCCTAGAGAAGCAGCCTTTGAAGGGGAATCTAGTTTTTCAGATTTCCCATTGACCACAATTTCTCCGCTCGTTGGCTCCAAAAGACCAGCCAACATATTCATCAGGGTTGATTTCCCAGCTCCATTTTCACCAAGAAGTGCATGAATTTCACCTTTACGCAATTCGAGGTTGATTTTGTCGTTTGCGACAAATTCACCAAAGATTTTGGTAATTTCACGCATCTCAATGACGTTTTCGTGTGCCATTCGAATATTCCTTTCTAGAAAACTATATTTTATTTCAGTAGGACCTGCTAAACGAGTTAGTAAGTTCTATTGAGACAAAATGTCTCAACACCTCATAAAAAAGCGACCCAAGAAGGATGGATCGCTTCTGGAAGGTTTTATTTCTCAGGTGCTTTTACACTACCATCAATAATTTGTTTTTTAGCATCTTCTACTGCTTTTTTAGCATCTTCTGAAAGATTAGAAGTTGTCAAATCAACACCAGCATCTTTCAAACCAAATGTAATTACTTTTCCACCTGGGAATTTACCGTCAGCAGTTTGAGTTGCGATTTCTTGAACAGTTTTACCAACTTGTTTCAAAGTAGAAGCCAATACGAAGTTAGATTCTTTACCATCTTTTGAAGTGTATTTACCTTCATCAACTTGGTCACGGTCTACACCAATAACCCAAACTTTTTCGTCTTCGTTTTTCTTCTCGTTCAAGTCTTTTGCTTCCTTGAAGACACCAGCTCCTGTACCACCAGCAGCTTGGTAAATAACGTCAGCTCCTGCAGCGTATTGTGTTGCTGCAATTGTTCTACCTTTTTCAGGGTTGTTGAAGTCTTCAGCATATTGTACATCAACTGAAATGTCTTTGTTTACAGACTTCACGCCTGCTTCAAATCCTTTTTCAAAACGAGTGATAACTTCACCACGTGCTCCACCGATGAAACCAACTTTGTTTGTTTTCGTAGTTTTGGCAGCAGCAACCCCTGCAAGATAAGCAGCTTCATTATCTGCAAAAACAGCAGATGCTACGTTCTTCTTATCACCAACAACAGAGTCAATGATAACATAGTTGATATCAGCATTTTCATCTGCAGCTGCTGTAACAGCTGGAGCAAGTTTGTAACCAACACCGTAAACTAATTTGTAGCCGTTTGTAGCAGCTTGGCTAAAGTTATTCGCAAAATCTGCTTCACTTGTAGATTGGAAATAAGTGAATCCGTTATCTTTAGAAAGACCGTTTTCTTTACCCCAAGCTTGTAGACCTTCCCATGCAGATTGGTTAAATGATTTGTCATCAACACCACCTGTGTCAGTAACGATAGCAGCTTTCAAATCAGTTTTTGCATCTGAAGAATCTTTGCGAGACGCACGATTTCCACATGCAGCAAGTCCGATTGCAGCGACAGTTACTAGACCTAGGCCTAACCATTGTTTCTTGTTCATTTCTGAACCTCCTAAATAAGATATGCAACTAAGTTGCGGATTAATGAAAGGGTCAATAGACCGCCTTTACAGAAGTTACTAGGTAAGATCTGTAAAGGAATATGGAAGCAATTCCTTGACCGTCATCACGACCGTCGATTTATCTTTGGCTACCAGAGTAACCGGTAGGTCTGGCTCGAAAAATTCAGCCATCACCTGGCGACAAGCACCACAGGGTGAAACTGGTTTTTCCGTCTGACCATAAATAATTAATTCCTTAAATGAACGCTCACCTTCTGAAACAGCCTTGAAGATAGCTGTTCGCTCACCACAATTGGTCAAGCCGAAGCTCGCATTTTCAACATTGACGCCTGTATAAATCTTCCCCTCTGCTGTAACTAAGACAGCACCAATTGGAAAACGAGAATAAGGCACGTAAGCATTCTCGCTTGTTTTTACAGCTAGGTCAATCAACTCAGTAGTCGCCATGGGCTACTTCTCCCTTCATGATGGCTACTCCAGAGGAAGTACCGATTCGGTTAGCACCCGCTTGGATCATGGCTTGAGCATCCTCATAGCTACGAGTGCCACCAGATGCTTTCACTCCCATATCCGGTCCAACAACCTCGCGCATGAGAGCTACATCCTCAACAGTTGCTCCACCAGTAGAGAAGCCAGTCGAAGTTTTCACAAAATCTGCTCCTGCCAATTTGGCAATCTGACAAGCCACTACTTTTTCAGTTTCAGTTAATAAGCAAGTTTCGATAATCACTTTTACCAAGCGATCGCCACTAGCATCCACAACGGCCTGAATATCTTCTTCTACTAATGTCAGATTTTTTGATTTCAAGGCACCGATATTGATGACCATGTCAATCTCATCGGCTCCATTTTGGATGGCATTTTGAGTTTCAAATGCTTTAACAACTGGTGTGTTCGCGCCAAGAGGAAAACCAATCACCGTACACACTTTTACATCTGAATCCCGAAGTCCTTCTGCAGCGAAGTTAACCCAGGTCGGTTGGACACAAACACTCGCAAAATCATATTCTTTCGCTTCTTCGATCAAAGCCTCGATTTGTTCTTGTTGTGCATCAGGTTTTAATAATGTGTGGTCAATATATTTGTTTAATTTCATTAATAAATCTCCCCCCAAACGAATTACGAAACGATTTCAATAATCTCTGAAACGCTTACAACCTCGTCTAGTATTTTAACATTTTTTTGGAATTCTGCAATGTTTTTTTGACAAATTTCTAGATTTGTATAAATAGTTGCAACAAGGTCCCCTTTTTGAACAGGATCCCCAACTTTCTTAGCAAAAACAATCCCTGTTTCATAGTCTAAATCATCTGATTTGACTGCTCTGCCAGCCCCCAGACGCATAGCGAAGAGTCCGTGTTCCATGGCAGGCAAGGCTGCAATATAGCCATCCTCTTCTGCATAGACAGGCACCTGTTTTTTTACCTGAACTGGACGGTAGAGATCTTCTAAATCGCCACCTTGAGCGAGGACCATTTCTTCAAATTTCTTCAGAGCCTTGCCGGCTGTCAAATGTTGCTTGACTTCTTCCAAGCTAGCCGTCACTCCGCCAAGCTCCAACATAATTTGAGCCAATTCACAAATAAAGTGGGTGACATCTTCTCTGCCTTTGCCTTGAAGAATATCTAAGGCTTCAAGAATTTCCAAACGGTTCCCAATGCTGGTTCCCAAAGGTTGGCTCATATCCGTCAAGACAGCAATGGTCTTGCGCCCGACAGCATTTCCAAGGTCCACCATAGTGCGGGCCAATTCACGCGCCTCTTCGATGGTCTTCATAAAGGCCCCTTCTCCAACGGTAACATCGAGAAGGATAGCATCTGCTCCAGCCGCAATCTTCTTACTCATGACGGAACTGGCAATTAAGGGAATCGTGTCAACTGTTGCCGTCACATCTCGAAGTGCATAGAGAAGCTTATCCGCCATGACCAATTGATCAGATTGGCCGATAACAGAAAGACCAATGTCTTGTACTTGTTTGATGAACTCTTCTTGGGTCCGCTCAATTTGGAATCCTTTAATCGATTCCAATTTATCAATGGTCCCCCCTGTATGTCCAAGACCACGACCACTCATCTTGGCTACTGGAACTCCAAAGCTGGCTACTAGAGGGGCCAGTACAATCGTTACTTTGTCCCCTACACCACCTGTTGAGTGTTTGTCCACCTTGATGCCTTTAATAGCAGAGAGGTCGAATTGCTCCCCTGTTTCCACCATCTTCATGGTCAAATCTGATATTTCTCGAGTCGTCATTCCCTTGAAATAAACCGCCATGGCAAAGGCAGCCATTTGATAGTCCGGTACTGTTCCCGCTACATAGCCCTCAATCAGCCAGTGAATTTCTTCTTTACTCAACTCAATGCCATCACGTTTTTTCTGAATGATATCTACAGCTCTCATGTAACTTTCTCACTCCTTAAAATATAATAACCTTTGTCTTTTTTGAGGATTTCACAGTTTCCAAAGACTTCTTCCATTTTTGCTTTCGCACTGGGAGCACCTTGTTTTTTCTGAATGACAATGGTTAGGTCTCCACCAGGATTCAAATGGTCAAAACTCCCAGAAAGCACTTCATGAACTACCTTTTTTCCAGCCCGAATGGGAGGGTTACTGATAATATGATCAAAACTTCCCTCAACCTGATCATAAACATTGGATTGGAAGATAGTAGCTTCTACTTGATTTAAAGCTGCGTTTTTCTGAGCTAGATCTAAAGCCCGTGTATTGACATCTACCATAGTCGCATGGATCCCTTGGGCCTTAACCAAAGAGAGACCAAGTGGACCATACCCGCAACCAACATCCAAAACCGTCTCTCCTTGCTGGAAGGACAAACAAGATAAAAGGACCTGGCTACCAAAGTCGATCATTTTCTTACTAAAAACACCGGCATCCGTCAGAAATTTCATCCGCTCCCCTAGAAGAACCACCTGTAACTCATGGATATCATGTTGGGCATCTGGATGTTCATCATAGTACATTTTACTCATATTAGCATTATAGCATAATTTAACCTATTTTTAAATCGTTTACAGAAGATCTCAAAACTGATATACTAAAGGTCACTATGGAGGAAAGGCTTGCAATGGATAAAGAATTTCTACACTTCGAAAAAATCAATCGACAAACTTGGCAAAATCTCCACCGGAAATCAACCCCTCCTCTATCTGAAGAGGAATTGAATTCAATCAAGAGTTTTAATGACCTCATTAGCTTGCAAGATGTAACAGATATCTACTTACCCTTGACACATCTGATTCAAATCTACAAAAAAGCGAAAGAGGATTTAGCATTCTCAAAAGGCATTTTTCTCCAACAGGAAAGTAAAAAACAGCCTTTTATGATTGGAATTTCAGGGAGCGTGGCTGTCGGCAAATCAACGACTAGTCGTCTCCTTCAAATCCTTCTTTCTCGGACCTTTTCTGGTTCCACTGTTGAATTGGTCACTACAGATGGCTTCTTGTATTCCAACGCCACCTTGATTGAACAAAACATCCTCAATCGCAAGGGTTTCCCTGAAAGTTATGATATGGAGCTCCTTTTGGATTTCCTCAACCAACTCAAAAATGGTCAAAGCTATCAAATCCCCGTCTATTCTCACGAGATTTATGATATCGTCCCTGACCAGAAGCAAACCATCCATGCTGCGGACTTCATTATCGTTGAAGGGATCAACGTCTTTCAGAATCCTCAAAATGATCGGCTTTATATGACTGACTTCTTTGACTTTTCCATCTATGTGGATGCTGAGGTTGCCAATATTGAGTCCTGGTATATTGATCGCTTTAAAAAGTTGTTAGACCGTGCGAAAGATGACCCAAGCAACTACTACCACCGCTTTACCAAGCAACCTGAAGAAGGAGTCCTCGCCTTCGCTCATCAGGTATGGGAGTCGATCAACCTCTTAAATCTAAAAGACTATATCGAGCCCACCCGGAACCGAGCCGAGCTGATCCTGCACAAATCTGCCAACCATGAGATTGACGAAATCTATCTCAAGAGATAAGTGTTTTAAAACAAAATGATCTTTAAAAAATAGCGATTCGAAGAAAAATTAGTTTGGGCTTGTCAAAAGAAAAGTTTTCAGATATAATAAGAGAGTTAGATTATCATTGGAGGTGAAAAAATTGGCAAACATTAAATCAGCTATCAAACGCGCTGAATTGAACGTTAAACAAAACGAAAAAAACTCAGCTCAAAAATCAGCTATGCGTACTGCAATCAAAGCTTTTGAAGCAAACCCATCTGAAGAACTTTACCGCGCTGCTAGCTCAGCTATCGATAAAGCAGAAACTAAAGGTTTGATCCACAAAAACAAAGCTAGCCGTGATAAAGCACGTCTTGCAGCAAAACTTGGCTAATCAAGCATTGCATACAAAATGAGCTCTCCGGAGCTTTTTTTGTTGCTTCCAAATGAGGAGAAGAGATGAAAATTACGATTATCGGCTATTCAGGATCTGGTAAGTCAACTTTGGCTGAAAACCTAGCCCGCCACTACTCCATTCCCAAACTCCACATGGATACTCTTCAATTTCAACCGGGTTGGATAGACAGTGACCGGGATTGGATGGAGCAAGAAATGAAACAGTTTCTCAGCGATCATAGAGACTGGGTCATTGATGGCAATTACTCTTGGTGCTGCTATGAGGAGAGAATGGAGCAAGCCGACCAGATCATCTTTCTCAACTTCTCTCGTTGGAACTGCCTCTATAGAGGGTGGAAACGATACCGCCGTTATAAAGGACGCGTCCGTGAGAGTATGGCAGCAGGCTGCCCTGAACGTTTTGACTGGGAATTCATCCGTTGGATTCTCTGGGATGGACGAACAAAAACTGCCAGAGAAAGGTATCAAAACATCCACTCCACCTACCCCAAAAAATTCATCTCTCTCAAGAATCAAAAGGAACTGGACCGTTTCCTAGATAAAGTAAAAAGAGAGTGGGACAGAAATCAGTAATTCGTTAGAATTCGATTTCGTCGTCCCACCTCCGCACGGTTGAGTAGGGCTGTAAAAGCTGATAAAATCAGCGTAGTAGAGCCCACTCAACCACTGCGTCTTGCTCAACAATCCAAAAATAATTGAGAGGCTAGGACTTTTGTCCCAGCCTCTTTTCTTATTTTCTTTTCTTTTGAGGAAACAAGGGCAGACCTAAGGAAGCCATCTTCTCCGCCGGCACCTTCATGCCATCCTTAATCCATTTGGCTAGGACAGAGACAATGGCTGAGCTGAGGAAGGAATTCAAATAACTAGCTGGTCCTTGTGAGGATTTCTGACTTTTACTCCTCTTTTCCAGAAATTCATAAACAGCCTTGGTAAGCAATTTCTCAAAATTATAATCGACGGCCAAGCTGATAATGCGGGCTTCCTTCTTGGCCTCTTTAAAGAGATAAACCCATATCTGGTACAAATCGGTCTTGAAATTATAGCCTTCCAAAGACTTGGTAATCTTCGAAACAGTTGATTGGAAGATGGATTCGAGCAATTCTTCTTTTGACTCGTAATTTCGGTAAAAAGCTGCACGAGAAACGCCTGCTCTCTCCACCAATTCTGAAATGGTAATCTTTTTCAAGTCCTTTTTATCCAACAACTGAAGCAGGGAAATCTCCAAGGATTCCCGTGTGATGGCATTGCTTTCTTGATTGGATCGCTTTAGGTTCGCTAAGGATTTTTCTGATATCTTTCTTTCTGCCATAACACTTACTTTCTATCTGTATCATCTGAATGTATCTGCTTTCAGAGAATGTAACTTCATGATATAATTGTAAAAAAAGACTAACTACTTGTCAATGTACAATTTTTTACATTTTGAGGTAATAAAAATGAAATGGAAAATTATTGCAGACTCTGGCTGTGATTATCGTACTTATGAAAATGCTGCACCAGATACTAGCTTTGTTTCAGTTCCCCTTACCATCCAGATTGGTGAGACCATCTACACAGACGACGCCAAGCTTGATACTGACAAAATGATGGAAGATATGTATGCTACTACTACTGCTTCCAAATCAGCTTGTCCCAGTCCTGATGACTATATGAAAGCCTTTGAGGGAGCTGATAATATCATCGTTGTTACCATCACTGGTACGTTGTCTGGTAGCCACAATAGTGCTCAGGTTGCAAAAAAACTTTATCTAGAAGAACATCCTGCAAGCAATATCCATGTGATTGATAGTTTATCAGCTGGTGGTGAAGTGGATCTCCTCGTCCGCAAACTCCATCAACTCATCGCCCAAGACCTTGACTTTGATCAAGTGATCGAAGTCATCACCAAATATCAAGAAAAAACCAAACTGATTTTTGTCCTGGCTAAGGTCGATAATTTGGTCAAAAATGGACGACTCAATAAAATTATCGGAACGGTTGTCGGCCTCTTAAACATCCGTATGGTCGGCCAAGCTAGCGATACAGGAACCCTTGAGCTCCTCCATAAAGCCCGTGGCCAAAAGAAAGCTATTTCCACTACTTTTGAAGAAATGCTTAAAGCCGGCTATAAAGGTGGACATATCACCATTGCTCACCGTCGCAACGATAAATTCGTAGAACAACTCTCTGACTTGGTCCATGAAAAATTCGCCAATGCGGATATCGAAGTTCTTCCGACCTCTGGCCTCTGCAGCTTCTACGCTGAAGAAGGTGGCCTCTTAATCGGCTATGAAATTTAACAACGAACTATAAAAGACTGGAACTCATTCCAGTCTTTTATAATGTAGACAAACTATTTTAAAGTAAAATAAGTTAAGCGATTCTGCAGAAATAAAAATGAGTTCCAATTTTTAAATCGATTCAAAAAAATACCAAAACTTTCCGCTGTGAGAAAAGTGCCTGAAACAATAACGTTTCAGGCACTCGGAATTATTGAGACCTTAGGCTCAATAATTAGTCTTGGAACTTCGAAGAAGTTCGCTGACGTCCGTACTCACCTAAGGAAAGTTTTTAATATGACTTTGTCTTCAATCTGAAAGGCTAGAACTCATTCCAGTATTTTAAAATACAGATTCCCTCCGGTCTGACCCGAGGGAATCTTTTTTATTCACCAATTTCTTGGTTAAATTTATAAAAAGTACGTTTATAGATATAAACAGTTGCAAAAGTTCCTATAGCTGCAATGAGAAGATAAATCACACTAGCAATCAAGGTGGTGAAGGCCACAGCAGAGAGATAGAAAGCAAATCCTATCAAAATCAGCATGACGATAATAAAGATAAAGATCAATAAGCCTCTCAGGGCAGCATTTCCTCTATTACGGTTCATCAGATCCGTTACAGTCGACCAATTGGTCGTTAAGAGCTTGTAGTCACGTCTAAAAGCGACCACACTCAAACTCAAACTGGTCAAAAACCAAATCAAAAGCATAGGTAGAAGGGAGAGAGGATGGACCCCAAAGTAGCAAGATACCCCTACTAAGAGCACGATCGGTAAAGCAGACTGAACTGAAAAGAGGATCCAAAATTTCTTCAAACAATAGCGTTTAAAGTCAATCGGAAGGGCACGAAGATAAGCGAAATTTTCCCGCTCCAAGGATATCCCAATACTGGTCAAGCTTTCGACAGAGTTGAAGACTCCAATCATAAAAGCAATCAGCGATAAAGGAAGGAGGTATTGGGGCGTGAGGAAGTTTTCAATTTGGAGGGAAGCTCGCGATGCCCCTAAAAACAAGCCAAATGTGAAAAGATAAGGGAAAATCGCCATCATGAAGATGACCTGCGTCAGCAAGGTACCATCACTCAGAAGCCGTTTATGATAGGAAACTGTAAAACGATGGAAGGCTTTCTGATCTCCTAGCTTCATCTGGCTGACCCGCTCCTTGACCGCATGGCTGGAAGAAACCTCAAGGGCAGCATCATAAAAATGAGGCAAGACCTGACTTTTGACCAGCCAAAGGAGGACTGCTAG
Organism: Streptococcaceae bacterium; assembly: GCA_902363395.1. Taxonomy (GTDB): domain Bacteria; phylum Bacillota; class Bacilli; order Lactobacillales; family Streptococcaceae; genus Streptococcus. Next base: position 801,175 of record CABIZZ010000001.1, on the reverse strand, counting down.
AACCAATACCCAAGCCAACATCCCAAGTAGAGCTCCTGAATCCAAAGGATTCAAGATAAAGGTATGGAAGACCTCTATCGGAGGAAAAATGCTGGGTTGAGTGACCAGTTCACCCGCTGCTGAGTGCTCTGACTGGAGCATATTGATATAGAGATAGGCTCCAATGGAAATGAGACTACTCAATCCAATGATGAGGTTAGACACCAAACTGGTGTGCTTCTTAAAGACAGCTGATTTGGTAATCAGATGGGATAGGAACAAGGTGCCTAAAAAGAGGATGGAGAGGAGAATCATGGCACAAAGAAGGCCAAGAAGGAGCCCCACCAAAACATTTCCCCCTGCTTGAATAGGAAGAATGATAAAATAACTCAGCATTGGAAGCAGGGCCATCAAGAGTACTAAGATGACCGAAATACTCTTTCCTGCAATTACTTCTGCATCCGAAAAGGCATAGGGACGGTAAAATTGTAAATCCTTGCTTTCGTAAAAGACATTGTAAAAACTCATCAAGCCTTGGGATATAGCCAAGAGCGCAAAGAGCGTAATCATGTTGACAAAGGGACCAGGGCTAGAGACAAAATCATTGGCACTAGAAAGTATCCCAAAAAGGAAGAGATAAAGGAGACCGATAAATATATAGGTCCGAATAGACTGGGCGGAAACATTGACCTTCCTAGTCGGATCCTTTTCCTGCTTCTTTCTAAATTTCGCTAATTGGGCAGGCTGAGTAGCGTAGATAATGTTGACATCGACTAGGCGACGAACCATTTTAAGACGCATCTGGACTCACCTCTTCTCTTCGACCAGCCAATCCAAGATAAATGGACTCTAGGCTTTGTTCTGGGTGTTGCCCCTTCAATTCCTCGATGGTTCCATAAAAGATGAGATTTCCCTTCTTCAGGATAGCAATCTTATCACAGAGCTGCTCTGCCACTTCGAGGACATGGGTGGAGAAGATGACGGTATTGCCCTTATCCGCATGCTCCCGCATCATCTGCTTCAAGTCGTAAGAGGCTTGGGGATCCAAACCAGTCATAGGCTCATCTAGAACCCAAATGTCTGGATCAGATAAAAGAGCCCCGATGACAAAGACCTTCTGGCGCATCCCATGAGAGAAAGACTCGATGACCTCATAACGATGACTAGCAAAGTCAAACAGATGCAGCAAATGCTCCAAGCGGTCATCACATTCTTGCTGGCTCATATCATAGGAAGTAGCGACTAACTCCCAAAATTCATTAGCCGTCAAACGAAGAAAGAGATCTGGCGAATCGGCTACGTAGCCAATTTTCTTCTTTATTTCCAAGCGATTGCTATAGAGGTCCTTCCCATCTACTAGGATCCTACCGGTCGTTGGGGTGATGACACTGACCAGACTCTTAATGGTTGTTGATTTCCCGGCTCCATTATGGCCGATCAATCCAACAATTTGCCCATCTTCAATGGTTAAGTTCAAATGGTTCAATGCCAGTTGACCATCATAATCCTTGGTTACACCTTGAAATTCAATCATAGATTCTCCTTCTACCACATAACTTTCCTGACGAAAGCAAATGGTTTCCTTATGTTGCCTATATTTTAGTCTTCTTTTCCTCTCTTGTCAATGGAAAACTTAAGTATTAAAGCAATTCCTCAAAGCGATAGAGAAGGTCAAATAGATAGTTAGGGATGGTCTCCAGAAGATCCTCCGTAAAGACCCGCTCTCCTCTTTGATGGAGCTCCTTGCCCCAAGGTCCTAAATTGACTGCTGGCACTTGGATCTGGGCAATTTTTTCCAGATCCAACTCGTAGACTTGAGAGGGGGTCGCCAAACTATCCAAGACGACCTGATAGCTTGCTAGGTCTCTCTCCAAGGCGCAATAACTGGTGTCGCAAATGCCCATGAAATATTCTTCCACCTTCAGGGACAGGCCGCGTCTTCCTAAATAGTGGCGGTAATCATCCACCAGGGTGCCAATTTTGAGACTGGTATTCGGTAAAGAGCGACAGTTCATGGATGGGTAATAAGGTGGTGCAAAGCCAATGACGACCAATGGCGTCTTCTCCGCTAGGAGGTCTAAGTAAGCTTGGATCTGCTGGATGGCAATAGCCTGATAGCTGACTCCAGCTAAGAAAGCTTGGTAGGCTCTTTGCTCACATTGCTCTTGGAAGCTTGAAAATCCTTCCTTCTTTTGGCAACGATCCAGCAATTCTTGATAGCTGATCACCCTTGGCTGACCTATCACATGTTCTTGGCATGCTTGGTCCTGGAGGGACAGGTATTTGACATAAAACTCATCAACCGCTTCCTGGCTCAACTCCTTGATGCGTTGCAGTAATTCCTGAGGGGTCATTTTCAGATGCAGCACACTGAAATAGCCAGCAGCATAGAGGACCGTCGATACATCATATTGCTCCTTCAAATCTCGAAGATAAGACCAAGAAGGGAGAGGAGACTGCTCTCCCAGCGCTTGGTCGGATAGGTCCGGATGGAGGTCCAATTTCGAGGCGACTGCTATCAGGAGAGAGAGGGCGTTGATTCCCTTGAGAGGCTCCTTCATATGGGATAGGACCCCTTGAGCGACGACGACTGGCATGAGCTTGCCAACCGTTCCGATGTGCAGGACCTTCTCCTTGTCACTAGTAGCTTCAAAGGGTTCTGAATCGACCGCTAAGACATAGTCCAAGTCAAACTCATCTTTTAACTGACAGAGCAAAGTCAATGCTCCTCTCATCCCACGTGAATAGGACTCCTCATCTCCCACAGAAAGGTAGAGGAGGTTGACCTGACCCCCTTCTGGATCGGAGGCGTAGGCTTCTAAGACACCCAGTTGGAGCGCTAAGGCCGCCTTCATGTCACAAGAACCTCGTCCAAATTGCCATTGACCAGAATCTAGGTCCTCCTGCATTTCTGATCGAAAATCAATGCCCTTCAAGGCTTGAACCAGTGCCTCGGAATCCAAAGCTATTGGAGCTAGGGGACCGTAATCTTCTAGATCTACCGTATCGTGGTGGTGAAAAAGGATCACTGTCTTTTCCTTGCCTTTATCGACCAAGGCCCAATTGACACTGCGATGAAGATGGTCATTGGGTAGAGGGGAGCGACCAAAGTGCTGGGGGTGACTCTTGAAATATGGAATAGAGCCAATTCGTTGGTCTAGATAGTCTTCTATCTCCCTTTCTGTCTCTGTATTGGTAAAGCTCGGTATGGACATTGCCTCTTGAAAAATGGTGGCAATTTGTTCTTGGAAATGTTCTATGGATCTCAATGAAAGCCTCCTTCTGATGGACTGGATCCTTTGGTATGCTATCACCCTTGGGCGATCAGTCTGATATTATTGATCTTCTTTGCGACGGTAGACTACTTTCCACAAGCTTGTCGCAAGGACAGTAAGTAAACCATAAACTGTCCAGATATTTGCTGTTTCTCCAGTTTCAGGCAAGTGAACTTCACTTTCTTGACTGGTAGATTTATTTGCCTGTGTCAATTGAGCGATTTCTGCTTTTTGTTCCTGACGGAAATTCATTGGATCCCGTCCGACTGGTGGTTGTTGGTCTGGATGGGTAGCCAAGTCCTTACCTCCATCTTCTCCTGTTGCTTCCTTCTGTGCGATTGGGAGGATCCGATCTGCCAATGTGGCATACTCTGTATCTTTTTCACTCGGTTGATAACGGAACAAGAGAGACCGACTGTCTTCTACGATTGGAATCGTTGCAGAAATAGAATCTGTCTTGAAGGTCACTTCATAAGGATCTGCAAAATAGATGTAATCCGGATCATAAGTGTGCAAACTCAAAACCAGTCGATGACCTTTTTTCACTGTATAGAGATTTGGTTGCAGATACATGGTGTAATCATGATATTCGTTTTCTTTCAGATCAATAGAATGACTAGAACTTGCTGAGTCATAGCGAGATGCTGGATTGGCCAGATTCATCCAACCACGCGCAATCACCACACTCTTAACCTTGTGGGTCTTGTAACGTTTGAGAGGCAAGGTTTCAAGGTTGCTACCATTCCAGTAGCCTGTCTCGTCGATCGTTTCCTTGTCTAATGTGCGCGTGCTATAACCGTCTTTGTCATAGGTGATTTCTTCTTTGACCACATCAAAGTTTTCGTCTGAAACATCCATCAGGGTCGCACTGACATGGGCATGGTTTTTGTCTCCCTTGACAAATGCGGCGCTAAAATGCACCGGAATATGACCTTTGATGGTGACATCTTGATCAACTGGTGCTGCATAGGAAGCCGCTACTTCTGAGGAATGGAAGGCCGCATCTTGGTTACGTGTAGTCCAGTTATTTCCTGTACCATAGTAATCACCAGTTACTGTCACATCCTCCCGTTTGGAGTAGATTCGAGCAGAGATGGCATTGTTGGTATCCCATTTATCAAAACGACGCCATTTACTTGGATCTAGATTGTCCTGAGCTGTTACTTGCGGAAGGTTTTCAATCCCATTTTCAATACCGTAGAGGTAATGACTATACCAGAGATTCATCAGGTCATTAAAGGCTTGGCCTGCGACTTCTGTCCCTGACCAACGAGTAGATGGATAAATGTGATTGCCCTGGTGGAGCAAGACCTTGGCATCGATCCCCGCCTTTTTATAGGCTTCTAACATGAGTTCAAAATGTTTGGGTTTGACATTGTCATCATTGAGCCCTTGGATAATGAGAGGGGCCGCTTTCAGATTGGCTGCATTGAGCGTGTAGTCGCGTTTGGCATATTCTTCGTTATAATTATGACCATCCTTGTGTTGGAGCTCATTGAGCTTGGTGATATAGGCTGCATAGTAATCCTTGATCTTGTCCCAATCTTCCTTATCAAGGATTCGGCCTGAGGTATAGACAGACAGCCAAGATAGGTCATTGGAAGCTCCGGTATCAAGAGGAGATCCTTGGCTGTTGAAATGGTCGTACCAACTAGCAATCCCTGCAGCTGGCACAATGGTCTTGAGACCTTCCACTCCAGTAGACGCTACACCAAATGTCGTCGTACCTGCCCAAGACAAGCCTGTCATGGCAACATTGCCGTTGGACCAGTCTGCCTTGACTTCGTGATTGCTAGTCTTATCAGAATAGGCTTTACGTTTGCCGTTGAGCCATTCCACGATATTTTTGTATGCGGCCACTTCAAGATCAGAGCCGGTCGTATTAATCCCGTCTGATCCTTTTGATCCCAAACCACTGCTGGTCACCACTGCATAACCACGAACCAAATAGTAATTGTACCAGTTGAGGTTTTCATAATCATAGTGGTTGTAACCTTCATAGCTTTCACGCGGATTGATATAGTACCAATCTTTTGGATCGGTTGCTTTGGCTACTTCTTCTGTCGTTACGGTTTTGCTGGCTTGGCGTTTAGCAGGTTTTTCATAGAGCTTGGCCATCTCAAAGTTACCGCCTTCTTTGAGACCAATCCCTTCTAAAGTCCGCTCTTCGGTCGTCCCTGTCACATAAGGGCTAGCTTCAAAGATGCTGGCAGCCTTATAGTCCCCGTTGACAGCAGCTTTCGGTACCTGTACAAAGGTCTTGACCAAGTCAGGTTTGCCGTCTCCATCCGTATCATAGTCAGTCTCTACATAGACAATATAGCGGACGATGTCACTCTTGTCATAGGAATAATGCTCAATATCATCCCCAGGTGAAAATGGGAAGATAGGCTGTGCTCGTCCATTCAAAAAGAGAGGCTCCTTCCGATCAGCTCGGTATGCAGTATGGAGCTTTTTAGCCACTTCTACCATGCTGGAGAGTTCTGTAACTGGAGCAGTACCCTCTACTCCCTCCTTGACCATTCCTAAGCTCTTAGCAAATGCCAATCGGTCTTTATCGGTAGACCCGACTTGATTCTCCTTGGTCGAAGCCCAGTTCAAGAGATGATTGACAGCGTCAATCACTGTGGCTTCCTTCTTCACATCTGGCTCTGCTACTGGTTGGCCTGTCACTTCTGAAAGTTCTCCTAGAGTCACTTTAGGAGCGCTAGAAACTGGAGAAGGATTCTTCTCTGCAACAGACACTTCTGCTGATTGAGGAGCATCACTAGTAGGCTGGACTGGAGCTTTTTCTGCTACAGCACTCTCCTTGGTCGGAGAGGATTCATTTCCCGTTGTCGGCTGAATCGTTGTAGGACCTGTTTCAGCAGTCGCTTGGTCCAAGTTAGGTTGATTCGTAAGCTCCTTCTTAGGAGACAGCTCCCCACTTGCTGGAACTGCATCTGAAATAGGAGTGGCTTCAGCTGTACTTGGCTGTCCCACCTGGCTAGTCAAGGCTGGTTCTACACCATTCGTAGCCACTTCCTCCGCCTGGACATGGCGCGCCAAAACAACTGGACTCAGTAACAAACTTGCAAAAACAATCGAAACAAGGCTAGATTTTTTCATATACAAACTCCTTTGAAAGCTGTCGTTTTAACGGTTTACCCGAAACGACAAAATGTAGACAAGATCATTTTTCAATAGATGCAGTAAAAACGAAGCCTCCTTTCAACAACGGCATCTCCTCCTGTCCGCAAGCTAGAATTCCTCTCATCTGGTATTCAGCTAGCTTTCAAACAGGATAACAACTTAACTGACAGCAGGGAAGATCCTACAGACATTCCTTCCTGTCAATCAAATGATGGAGACACTTCTTCGACTGATAGTCCCTTTTTAGACAAATGGTGCCAACTTGAACAAAAGCGAAAAAATGGTTCCTATTCATGAGGGCAAAATCCCCATTTTTCCCATGCGAGAGCTCGTTTCCAGCCCATTTATCCTTAATCCAATAAAGACAGCGTTTTCGAGAGTGCAAACCTTTGCCCTATCCTGTCATTTTTGGTAAAATAAAGCATTAATTCACGAAAGATGAGAACAAAATGGAAAATCAAACCTTAATGCAATATTTTGAATGGTACTTACCCTCGGATGGTCAACACTGGTCCCGCTTAGTTGCAGATGCTCCTCACCTGGCAGACTTGGGCATTCGTAAAATCTGGATGCCACCAGCTTTTAAAGCGACATCTGCCAATGATGTCGGCTATGGCGTCTATGACCTCTTTGACCTCGGAGAATTCGACCAAAAAGGGACTGTCCGGACCAAATATGGTTTCAAAGACGACTACTTGCAAGCCATCCAGGCCTTAAAAGAAGCTGGAATTCAACCCATGGCTGATGTGGTCCTCAACCATAAGGCAGCAGCCGATGGTCTAGAAAAATTTGAAGTGGTCGAAGTGGACCCTAACGATCGGACCATCGTCTTGACAGAGCCTTTTACTATCAAGGGCTGGACCAAATTCACCTTTGATGGCCGAAATGGAGCCTACAATGACTTCCACTGGCACTGGTACCACTTCACCGGTACCGACTATGATGCTTCCCGCAATAAAAGTGGGATCTACCAGATTCAAGGGGATAACAAAGGTTGGGCACAAGATGATCTGGTTGACAACGAAAATGGAAACTATGACTATCTCATGTATGCCGATATCGACTTCAAACACCCAGAGGTGATTGAAAATCTCAACCAATGGGCAGAATGGTTTATTGAAACAACTGGGGTAGAAGGCTTCCGTCTCGATGCGGTCAAACACATCGACTCCTTCTTTATGAAGAACTTCATCCAGCAAATCACAGACAAATATGGAGACGATTTCTATGTATTTGGTGAGTTTTGGAACGGGGATGAACAAAGCAACAATGACTACCTAGCCAGCATTGACTACCAGTTCGACTTAGTCGACGTTGCCCTCCACCAAAATCTCTTTAGAGCTAGCCAAGAAGGGGAAAACTTTGATTTAACCACTATTTTCAATGGTACGCTCGCAAGCAATCATCCAGAAAGTGCTGTAACTTTTGTCGATAATCACGATACCCAAAGAGGACAAGCTTTAGAGTCCACTGTTGGTGAATGGTTCAAGCCTGCTGCTTACGCCCTCATTCTCCTCCGCGAGGCTGGACTTCCATGTGTCTTTTACGGAGACTATTACGGGATTTCAGGGGACTTTGCCCAGCAGGATTTCCAAGCCGAGCTTGATCAACTCCTTCGTATCCGCAAAGACTTATCCTACGGTGAACAAAAAGACTACTTTGACGATCCTAACTGCATTGGTTGGACTCGCTCTGGAACGGAAGAGTCTGCTCCTATCGCCTGCGTGATTTCAAATGCGGCTGCATCTGCCAAACGCATGGAAATCGGCCAAGCATATGCAGGACAGACCTACTACGATGCCCTAGGAAATTACCAAGAACCCGTTCAAATCCAAGAAGACGGCTGGGCTGATTTCCCAGTCTCAGAACGCTCTGTCAGCGTATGGATTTTGGCAGACTAACTAGAAAATTAAATCGAGTAAAGAGGCTGGGACAAATGTTCTAGCCTTTCAATTGTCTTTGAATTGTCGAGCAAGACGCAGTGGTTGAGTGGGCCCTACTACGCTGATTTCATCAGCTTTTACAGCCCTACTCAACTGTGCGGAGGTGGGACGACGAAATCGAATTCTAACGAATTACCGATTTCTGTCCCACTATTTTTCTTATATTTTATAGACAACCACAGGTTCATTCTAACACCTTAGGAAAGCGCTGTCAATTCCTTATCTTATTCTGTTAACAAATTCATAAAAAGAAAAACTCGCCCACTTCCATCATCGGAAATGAACGAGTTTGATTCGCTAAGAAGCAAGGGCTTCTTTATGTTAGCTTAATTCCGCAACAATCGCTTTGAGTTGTTCTTTGGTGTGAACACCAGCGACTTGTTTCACCACTTGGCCATCTTTTTTGAACAAGAGTGTTGGGATGGACATGATGCCAAAGTTACGAGCAGTGTTTGGATTTTCATCCACATCCATCTTAAAGATTTTCAAGTCATCTTCATGGATCTCTTCTGCTAACTGTTCCAAGATTGGTGCCTGCATCCGGCAAGGACCACACCAAGTTGCCCAGAAGTCAACCAAGACTAAGCCTTGGCTAGTTTCTTGTTCAAATGTTGCATCTGTTAGTACGTGTACCATAGTTCCTCCTTTGATCAGTGATTTCCACTAATCTCTCATTGATAGTTCTATTCTACACCAAAATTCAAGTTTTTAGAAATATTTGCTACGTTCTCAGCCTTGGACATCTTCTTTCTTTTTCTTCCAGAAAAGAAGTCTGGACAAGAGGAGGGTACTTAGAGCATAAAGGCCAAACTGTCTTTCTTGCTCACCTGTTTGAGGAAGTTGAGCCTGGTCTTCTGTTTTGTTTGGTTTATCTAGAGAAAGGAATTTTTGTCCAAAATTAATCGGAAGAGGGCTGGTCGTTTCTCCCTGTGGCTCAGGATCCATTGGTAAGTGATATTCTTCCTTGTAGTGAATCTCTGCTGCGACCAATTTGGCTCCTTGAATCTCAGGAAGAGCAGCATATGCTGTATCAGCTGCGTTAGGAAGATAAGTAGCTACTTGAGAACGCGTCCCTTCTACAATCGGAATGGTCGCACGGATCGAATCTGTCTTGAAGGTGACTTCATAAGGATTTTCAACAGTTAAGTCTGATGGATCATAGGTATTGAAGACTAGGGCTAATTTGTGGCCCTTTTTAACCGTATAGAGGTTTGGTTGGAGATGGACCGTATAGTCGTGGAATTCTCCAACTTTTGGCTCGATACTATTTCTTGAGCTGACTGAATCATAGCCAGACTCAGGGTTGGCCAGGTTGATCCATCCTTTGGCAATGACCTTGTATTTGGTCTTAATGGTCTCAAACTCTGCTACAGAGAGATTAGAAAGGTTACTTCCCATCCAAAAGCCATCTGCTTTTTTATCCGCCTTGACGCCACCATTGCCGACCACATCAAATTCCTCATCAGAGACATCGACCAAGAGGGCATTGATCTGGAAGTTTTTGCCTTGACCCTTAGCCAGGGCTGCCTTGAAGTGCACAGGGATATGACCTTTGATGGTGGTATCTTCTGTCACTTCTGACACAAAGGTCATGTTGGCTTTTGAAGATCCTTGGCTCACAGTTTCGTTGCGTTTAGCAACTTCTACACCCGCTCCTGCGTAATCACTTGAAATCGTCTCCTCCAAGCGTTTCGACTGGGCATTGAGGAAGAGGCGTTGCGAGGTTTTCCAGTTATCATAAGTGGTCCACTTGCTTGGGTCATAGTTGTTTTGAGCTAGAACCGCTGGCAAGTTTTCGACCTGATTGTCCACGCCATAGAGGTAATGGGTCAACCAGGTATTGAGCAGGTCATAGAAATCTTGGCCATTGGCCTGGATACCATAACCACGAGACATAGCTGCTGGATAGACGTGGTCTCCCTGGTGGAGATAGAGCTTGACATCTTGGCCTGCCTTCTTGAGGGCATCGTACATGAGTTCAAAATGCTTGGTTTTAACGTTGTCATCATTCAAGCCGTGAACCAAGAGGGCACTGGTCTTGAATTTTTCAGGATGAAGGGTATAATCCCGCTCCTTCCAGACATCGCTGTAATTGCGTTCATGCGCATTTTGGTCCTTGTTGAGCTGGTTGATATAGTTGGCATAATTTTGCCAAATCCCTGCCCAGTCTTTTTCATCCAACATCCGCGTGCTAACGTAGAGGGAGAGCCATGAAAGGTCACTATAAGGTGCATTGCCAAACTGGGTTCCTTGGCTATTGAAATAATCATACCAAGAAGCAATCCCAGCAGCTGGTACGATGGTCTTCAGACCTTCGACTCCAGTACCTGCCACACCAAAGGTCGTGGTTCCAGCCCAGGATAGACCGGTCATTGCGACATTGCCAGTTGCCCAGTCTGCCTTGATTTCGACATTGCTGGTCTTATCGGTGTAGGCCTTGCGCTTGCCATTGACCCACTCAATAATATTCTTAAAGGCATTGATTTCGAGATCAGATCCCGTCGTGTTAAATCCTTCTGATCCCTTGGTACCAAGTCCTGCACTGGAGATAAAAGCATAGCCTCTGACCAAGAAATAGTCGTACCAGTTGAGATCCTCGTAGTCATAGATATACTCGTAGGGACTGTAGTAATACCAATCCGAAGCCTTGGCCTTCTTAGCTGCATCTACAGTTGACGAGTTTCCAACTGCTTGTCGTTTAGCAGGTTGCTCCCGCAACTTCTTCATATCATAGGAGCCATCTGTCGGCAAGCCCAAACTTTCAAGGGTCACATAGTTCTCATCCAAGGTTCCTGCTACATAAGGACGCGCTTCCAGAATGGTCGCCGCCTTGAAGTCTCCCCTGGCAACTGCCTTAGGCAACTGGACAATGGCCTTGACTAAGTCCGGCTTGCCATCCGCATCTGTATCGTAATCGGTCTCTACATAGACTGGGAAGCGGACGATTTCGCTATCCTCATAGTGATAGTCTTCATCTGATTTTTCCCCACTTGTATAAGGGAAGATGGGTTGAGCCCGCCCATTTAAAAAGAGAGGAGCTTTCTTCTCAGAGCGATAGGCATCATAGAGTTTCTTAGCAATGCTATACATATTAGTCAGCTCTTCTTGGCTGACCTTGCGGTTCAAGTCCTCTTGAGTGCTGATCATCCCTAGACTCTTAGCAAAGCGTTCCCGATCCGCAGCTGATTGACCGACCTGTTTGGAATCCGTCGCAGCCCACTGAAGCAATTCATCAACAGCATTTTGAACCGTTAATTCCTTATCCTTGAGTTCACTATTAGCCAAGCTTCCTGTATAAGAAGTCAAGGCTTGTCCTGTCGCTGGAGTTGATGTTCCTGTCGAAGCCGCTGAACTAGCTGGGACACCTGCCCCCTGAGGTGCTTGTGGGAGGTTTGTTTTTTCAGTTACCGTCACGGTCTTTTCTTGTCCGACTGGCTGGTCAGCCTTCTCCGTCTCTACCGGAGCAATTGGACTCGGTCCTGCAGGTTCAGCAGTCTCTACTTCCTTCTTAGGATCCACACTTGGAGCGGATGCAGACGGGTCTGCTTGAGATTGGGAAGCTGCTCCATCAGAAGCCACAGGCTCCGGAGCCACCTGAGTCACCACTTCTTTCGTTGGAGTAAGCTCTGGTAGGTTCTCATCTGCTACTACCACTTGATTTAAGACAAAGGGAGCTAGCAGCAGGCTTGAAGCCACCATGGACACCACTGTTTTCTTTTTCATAAAAAAGACCTCACAATTTTGTAATCAATATAGCTATTATACTATGTAAGCGCTTTTATTTCAAATTCTGAACAAGAAAAAAATCGAGGCAAATTTGCCTCGATCAAAAGATGTTTATTTCACGTGATCTTTTAATTCTTCTTGAGCTTTTTGGTTAGACTCTGCTTGCTCTTTCTTCCATTTTTCAAGAGCTTTGTTGTAGTCTTCGGTTTTTACAGCCTTATCTTGAAGTTCCATACCTTTGTAGACAACGTTGTCTTTCCCTTTACCACCGGTCCAGCCAAATGGTGCTGAGAATGGTACAACACGAGTCAAGAATGGACGACCAGTCTTAGAAGTGGTTGGGATGACCAAAGCACTATCTGTCAACCAAGCTTGAGCTGCCGCATATTTCTCATAACGTTTGTTAAGGTCTTGTGTTTCAGCTCCTGCTTCTGTTACCATCTTCTCAAAGTCGTACAAGCCAACTTTCTTAGCTGCCTCATTGTTTTCGCTTGGGTCAAATCCAAGGAAGGTACGAGTGTTTTCACCAGAAGATGCTTTCAAGATATCAAGGTAAGTTGATGGGTCTTGATAGTCAGGGCTCCATCCAACGTTATCTGAGATATCCCAGTCTTCGTCTTCTGCTTTAGCAGCAAAGAGGGTTACGTTCAAGAGGTCTTCTTTTGATACCATATGGATATCGACAACGACGTTTTCTTTTCCAAGCGTACTTTCAACTGATTGTTTGAAGGATTGAGCACGTTGAACCTTTGATTGAGTCGTTTGGTCTACTGGCATATCCAAGTGGATTGGGAATTTCACGCCATCTGCTTCAAGTGCAGATTTCGCTTTGGCAAACTCTTCTTTGGCTTGTTTTGCGTTGTAAAGACCATTTTGACCATCGTCAAGATTTGCATCTTTCCACTCGTCTCCATAAGTCACCAACTCAGATTTAACCATCTCACCGAAGGTCTTACCATCTGCTTGAACGAATGTAGGTGGGATGTACAAGTTACGGATCAGTTTGCTTGCTCCATCTTTACCATTTGCTTGGGCAGCATAGGCTTCACGGTCAAAGGCAAAGCTGATTGATTGACGGAAGTCTTTGTTCAAAAGAGCTTTCTTAGTAGATGATTTTTCTTCATCTGTTGTTTTTGAAGTGTACTTGTAAGACTGACGGTCGATATTCACACCGATAACGAAGGTGCTGGCATCTTGAGGAGTGTAGATGATTTCATCTTTAAACTTCTTAGCTTGGTCTGTAAATCCAGGTCCAGTTGGGAACAATTTAGCAAGGCTAAGAGCGTTGTCCTCAAATGAGTTTGCCAATTTACTTTGGTCTTGACCATCATAGTATTCGAGCTTAACATCTGTGATGTGAACATTGTCCTTATCCCAGTAGTTTTCATTCTTGCTCATCTCGATAGATGATTTAGAAGTGAAGCTCTTCAAGATGTATGGACCATTGTAAAGAAGTGAGCTAGTGTCACTTGCTTGGGCAAATTTATCCCCTTTTGATTCAACGAATTTCTGATTGATTGGGAAAGTGATCCCAAGAGTCAACTTAGAATTCCAGAAAGGCTCTGCCTGGTTCAAAGTGATTTGAAGGGTATGATCATCAACTGCTTTAATGCCTACATTTTTGAAGTCAGAAGTCTTACCTTCAACATAATCATTCAAGCCCTTGATAGAGTTTTGAATGATGTAGAGCATTTCAGACTTGTGGTCAGCAGCATACTTGATCCCTGCAACGAAGTCATCAGCTGTCACATCCGCATACTCTTCCCCTTCTGAATCATACCATTTGGCATCATCACGAAGTTTGTAAGTATAAGTCAAGCCATCTTCTGAAACTGTCCAATCTTTAGCAAGTGAAGGTATCAAATTCCCATACTTGTCGTTTTCAAACAAACCATCGATCAAGTTTCCTGTGATTTCGTGGGTTGCAGCTTTACCAGATGTGATGTAGTTCAAGTTTTCAGGTTCTGTCTCATAGACGTAAGAGAATTTTTGACCTGCTTCACTTGATTTTGAGCTTGAGCTTGATGATTTAGAACCACCAGAACATGCTGCAAGAATACCTGCTGAAAGAAGAGCTACTCCTGCAAGAGCAATGACATTTCTTTTTTTCATAGTTTACTCCTAATAAATTTTTAAGGTTGTCTTAAGATTATACCACAAAGATTTTCAGAAGAGAAGTAATTTTCTGAAAATTTATTAAATTTTGTAATTTTTCTTATCCTTAGCATTTATTAAAGTGCGAACCATAGTCTACAAAGGCCTTAACATCGCTGGTTTTGCCCTCATGAAGGTCTCGAACAATTTTCGAGCCTACGATGACACCATCCGATACCTGATTAAAGCGTTGGATATCTTCTTGGGTGGAGACCCCAAATCCTGTCAGAACTGGAATAGTGGCCAAGTCTCTCAAGGTCGCCAAGTGCTGATCCAAGTCGTCCCGGTAGTTGCCCATCTTCCCAGTAACCCCATTGATGGCTACCGCATAGATAAAGCCTTCTGCTTCTTGGATCAAAGCCTTTTGGCGTTCGATGCCTGTGGTCAAACTGACCAGGGGTACAAGGGCAATATCGATCCCTTCCAAGTAAGGCGCTATCATATCCGCATGCTCATTTGGCAGATCTGGAATGATCAAGCCTTTGACGGAGGTAGAAGCCAATTCTTTTATAAAAGCCTCAATCCCATATTGATAGACTGGATTGATATAGGTCATGATGACCAGGGGAATCTTGGTCTCTTGTTCTTGGAGTTTTTTTACAATAGCGGTTAAGGTCACTCCCTTGGCCAAACTGCGTTGCCCAGCCATTTCGATGACTGGCCCATCCGCTACAGGATCCGACCAAGGAATCCCCACTTCAATAGCCGATGCTCCACTTTCTTCTAAGAGCTGAATAGTATCAAAGAGGCCATCCAGTCCCTTCTCATGATCCCCCGCCATGATGTAAGGGACGAAGATCCCACGCTTGCTGTCTTTAATAGCTTGTAAATGCTGTGTTAGTGTTTTGGTCATCTCTACTTCCCTTCTGCTTCAAACCGTTCTTTCACCTGCATGACATCTTTGTCTCCACGACCAGATAGGCAAATGATAAGATTTTGGTCCGGAGTCATTTTTGCTGCGACTTTTTGCGCTAGAGCGATAGCATGACTGGACTCCAATGCTGGAATGATCCCCTCCAAACGAGAGAGCAACTTAAATCCTTCGAGGGCTTCTTCATCTGTGATGGAATCATAGGTAGCCCGGCCAATTTCATTGAAATAGCAATGCTCTGGCCCCACACCAGGATAATCCAATCCAGCAGAGATAGAGAAAGCCTCCATGATCTGTCCATGGGCATCTTGAAGCACTTCCATCAAGGCTCCATGAAGGATTCCTGGACGACCTTTGGCAAAGGTCGCTGCGTGTTTGTCCGTATCCAAACCAAGACCAGAAGCTTCTGCTCCGTACATGGCTACAGATTCATCTTCTACGAATGGGTAGAACATGCCAATGGCATTGGAGCCTCCACCGATACAAGCTAGGACTGCATCAGGAAGTTTTCCACCTGAGACTTCAGCAAACTGACGTTTGGCTTCCTTACCAATCACGGATTGAAAATCTCGGACAATCTCTGGGAAGGGAGCTGGTCCAAGGGCAGATCCCATGATGTAGTGGGTATCATCAATCCCAGCTACCCATGCACGAAGGGCTGCATTGACCGCATCTTTCAGCACGCGCGATCCATCTATCACACTATGGACTTTTGCTCCCAAGAGTTCCATCCGAAAGACATTGAGGGCTTGGCGTTTGACATCTTCTTCCCCCATGTATATGGTACACTCCATCTCAAAGAGTGCTGCTGCCGTCGCTGTTGCAACTCCGTGTTGACCAGCCCCTGTCTCCGCGATGATCTTCTTCTTGCCCATCCGTTTAGCCAGCAAGACCTGACCAAGAGCATTGTTAATCTTGTGGGCCCCTGTATGGTTGAGGTCTTCCCGTTTCAGGTAGATTTGTGCCCCACCGATGTGCTTGGAGAGGCTTTTGGCGTGGTAAAGTGGAGTTTCCCGCCCTACATAATTCTTGAGCAAGTCATCCAATTCCGCCTGAAAGCTTGGATCTGCTTTGGCTTCTCGGTATGCCTTATCCAGTTCGATCACGGCTGTCATCAGGGTTTCTGGGACAAAC
The DNA here is from genome assembly GCA_902363395.1 of Streptococcaceae bacterium. Taxonomy (GTDB): domain Bacteria; phylum Bacillota; class Bacilli; order Lactobacillales; family Streptococcaceae; genus Streptococcus. The sequence goes on along the minus strand of CABIZZ010000001.1, from coordinate 784,961 downwards.
TGGCCCCCAAATTTTCCATAAAACCCTTTTTCATCCGGTAGTTGATAGTTCATGCTTTCGCTCCTTCTATAAATGCTTTTATCTTTTCTATATCTTTGTGTCCGTCTGTTTCGACCCCTGAAGAGACATCCAGTGCATAAGGCTGAAAGGTCTCTCGAGCTTTGCGGACATTGTCCACTGTCAAGCCCCCTGCAATAAAGAAGTCTTGCCGGATCTTCTGATCTTTTAGCAAGTTCCAATCAAAGGTTTGCCCACTCCCAGCTACTGGAGCATCAAAGAGCAGATAATCTGCCTGGCTTGACACTTGGGCTCCACTATCATTGAGCTGGATCGCGCGAATGACGGGAACTGAAATATTTGGAATCTGATCTTCATCAAACGTTCCATGAATCTGAACGATGTCTAAGGGAACCTGAGCAATGGCTTGCTTCAACTCCTCTAGACTAGGTGAGACAAAGACTCCGACAATTTTGGTCGGACCAGTCACCAGTCTCGCCAATTCATGGGCTAGCTCCAGACTGACTTGTCGCTTGCTCTTAGCGAATACAAAGCCGATATAGTCCGCTCCTGCTAGGACAGCCGTCTCCACGGCTTCCGCTGTAGACAGGCCACATATTTTAACCTTTGTCAATTTGTAACTCCTTGACCTTTTCTGCTACATCACCTGCTGTCATGAGGGCAGTCCCTACCAAGATCCCATTAAAGTAGGGAGCGACTAGAGCCGCATCTGCCCCATTAAAAATAGCAGACTCCGATATATAAACTGGCTGGTCTTTGAAATGCGTGGACAATTCAAGACTGGTATTCAGATCCGTTTCAAAAGTGACCAGGTTCCGGTTGTTGACCCCGATGATGTCCGCTCCGATTCGATGGGCGATTTCGAGCTCAGCTAAGTTATGGGTCTCTACAAGCACTTCCAAACCAAGCCCCGTCGCAAAGTCGTAGAGTTCTTTGAGCCGGGCTTCTGGCAGGGCTGCGACAATCAAGAGAATGACCGTCGCTCCGGCATTGCGAGAGCGGACGATTTGCATCTCATCGATGATAAAGTCCTTGGCCAAGGTTGGAATTGACACCTGGGAAGAAATCTCACGAAGGTAGTCTAGATCTCCCTTGAAAAAGACTTGGTCCGTCAGGACTGAGATCATGGCTGCCCCATTTTCTTCATAGGTCTTGGCTTGGGTGACAATATCCACATCCAAGTTAATATCCCCCATACTAGGGCTGGCTTTCTTCACCTCAGCGATGATCTGCAAGTGCTCTTGATGGCTCTTGAGAAAATCATAGAGACGGTAGGTCTGACGAAGAGGTTGGAGGTCTTCCATGACCATTTGCGCCACTTCTTTTTCTTTTTGTTCTAGGATTGTCGGTAGAAAGGCTTTACTCATACTTGAACCTCTTGTAAGTGTTGCAATTTAGCAAGGGCAGAACCATCTGCAATCAATTGACGCGCAAGCTCCACACCTTCTTTGATGCTTGCCATTTTTCCATTGGCATAAAAGCCAAGACCAGCATTGAGAACTGTCGTTTCCAGATAAGGGCTGGCTTCATTCTTCAAGACACTGAGGAGAATTTCTGCATTTTCCTTGGCATCGCCACCAGTTATTTCAGACAGCTCCACCTTGTCCATCCCCAGATCTTCATAGGTAAAGGTATGCTGGCTGATCTTGCCGTCTTCTAGGAGAGTATAGGTATTGGTTCCATAAAGAGCTGCTTCGTCCATATTGTCAGGACCAGTGATGACGACGGCACGTTTGCGTCCCAACTGCTGGATGGCACGCGCGACAATCTCTTGCAATTCGACACGATAGAGCCCCATGAGTTGGGTTTCAAGATCCAGTGGATTAGCTAGCGGACCAACCAAGTTCATAATGGTTGGAATCCCCATCGCTTGACGAGCAGGGCCAATGAAGCGCATAGCCGGATGCATGGTTTGCGCAAAGATAAAGGCCAAACCAACCTCGTCCAAGGCTTTAGAGAGGGTCTCTGGCGAGGCAGCCACGTTGATGCCCAGCGCTTCAAGGACATCTGCAGAGCCTGACTTAGAAGAAACAGAGCGATTGCCGGCCTTGGCCATGCGGATCCCTCCCGCAGCCAAAACGAAGCAAACGGTCGTCGAAATGTTAAAGCTATAGGATTGGTCTCCACCAGTCCCACAGTTACACATGGCATCTGAGAAGGTCTCTGGCAATACCGTCGCATGGGCCTTTAAGGCGCGTACAATTCCGGTAATTTCGTCTGCTGTTTCTCCCTTGGTTTTGAGTCCCATCAAAAAGGCAGCGATTTGACTTTCTGATAGTTGGTTTTGCAAGATTTGATCAAAGACTTCTTGGACTTGCTCTTGCGTCAAGTCTTGGCGATTAGAGATTTGTAAGAATAGTTCTTTCATAAGGGTTTCCTCTTGTCTTTTCTACACGTTTCAATAGAAATTTTAGCTGCTTGGAACTGCTGGTCTAGTCTAGGACCAGCTTCACAAAATTTTCGATCATTTTTAAACCATCTGGACTACCGATACTCTCAGGATGATACTGAAGTCCGTAGATTGGCAGGCTCTTGTGTTGGATGGCCATGATTTCTTGGTCGTCCGTGGTAATGGCCGTGACCTCAAATTCTTCTGGCATTTGGTCAACGACGATAGAATGGTAACGCATGATGGGCACATCATTTTCAATATCCTTGAAAATGGGAGATGGAGTTTCAAAAGTAATCTGGCTTTGTTTGCCATGCATGACATTCTTAGCCAGGCGCAACTTGCCGCCAAATGTCTCCGCCAGGGCCTGGTGACCTAAGCAAATCCCCAACATAGGTTTCTTACCTGCAAAGTCCTTGATCATGGCTTCCATTTTCCCAGCATCTGCTGGCCAGCCTGGACCTGGAGAGAAGACGAGGGCATCTGCCACTTCCGCCTGCTCATACAAACGCTCATCATCATTTCGCAAGACTTCAACGTCTGTAAAAGTTCCCAAGTATTGGGCCAAATTATAGGTGAAGGAATCGTAATTATCCACTAATAAAATCATTGAACATCTCCTATTCTTGTCATCGATTTTGCCTTGTTAATCGTCTCGTAAAATTCATTCTCCGGAACACTGTCGTAGACAATCCCTGCTCCTGCTTGGACGTAGGCCTTTTGATTCTTGAGGATCATGGTCCGTATGGCAATGGCAAAGTCCATATCCCCTGTCGCAGAGAGGTAACCAATAGCTCCTGCATAGACGCCACGTTTTTCCTGTTCCAATTCATAGATCCGATGCATGGCCCGAATCTTAGGAGCCCCAGAGACTGTCCCAGCTGGCAAGGTAGATTTGAGTGCATCGAGAGCTGTTAAGTGAGGCAGGAGTTGCCCCTTGACCACACTGGTTAGGTGCATGACATAGCGGAAATACTCGACTTCCATATACTTGGTCACTTCGACAGTCCCGTTTTGAGCGATTTTCCCGATATCATTGCGGCCCAGATCTACCAGCATACGGTGCTCGGCTGTTTCCTTGATATCGTGAAGCAGTTCATGTGCCAGGGCTTGGTCCTCTTCTTCCGTTGCTCCACGAGGTCGGGTTCCGGCGATTGGATTAGTCGTCACCTCTCCCTTTTTCACCGATACCAGACTTTCAGGACTGGCCCCAATGATTTGATAGTCGCCAAAGTCATAGAAATAGAGATAGTTGGATGGGTTGGTCACGCGCAAATTCCGGTAATAATCCAAAGGATCACCCTCAAAGTCTGCTGAAAAGCGTTGACTGAGGACACATTGGAACATATCGCCTTCACGGATCAGTTTCTTGGCCTTCTCCACCATCTCCATAAAGACTTCCTTCTCGATATGGTTGGTGAAGTGCAGGGCCTGCAAGGCCTGAGGGGTGAACTCGTTGGGTGCTTGGGTTTGCAGATCGGTCACCACTTGCCCCAGTGATTGGCGGACCGCGTCATTGCTCCGCCCAGAGTAAATATTGTCTTCCACCACATAGACTTTTTCCTTCTTGTGGTCAAAAATCAAATAGGACTCGTAGATGAAGAAATGCATATCTGGCGTCCCGATGGTATCCTCAGGAATGGAGCCAATCTCCTCATAGACTCCGATCATATCGTAGCCTGCAAAACCGATGGCCCCACCGGCGAAAGGAAGATCAGACGTCAGCCCCTTGACCGTTACCTGGTGGAGGTAGTCAAAAGGATCTTGCTCTAGCATCTTGCCATTCTCATACAGGATGCCATCTTGATAGGTCACCTCAAATACTGGATTGTAGGCCACGATAGAAAAGCGGGCATTCTCCTTCTCACGCGGGATCGACTCAAGGATGACCTTATGGTCACCTTGGACACGCATGTAGGCTAGAATGGGGGTTAAGGTATCAGCTGGTAAAATTTTTTTCATAGGAATTCCTTTCTTTTCCTAGGGACAAAGCAATGCAAGTCCTGGACCAATCACATCCAATACTCTTCGAAGTTAGCAAACTGACCAACTTCAACAGAATACAAAAAACCTCACAGAGTAACACTCTGTGAGGGCATTAAATCAGGTTTAACACGGTACCACCTCAGTTAATGGTCAAAAGGGTAGAAAGCGACCATTATCTCTATCTCCTCTAACAAGGAGTTGCACGATAAGGGGTGCCTACCGAGAAGAATATGTGTTATCTTCTCTTACTCTATACAATCAGCCCAATGTTCGCTAATCCCGACTACCTACTCACAATACCCGCAGGCTCCCTGAAAATCTTAGACTAGTTACTTTCTGATTTACTACATATTTTACTACATTTTTTTGGCTTGTCAAGAATTTTTTGACAGTTTATCCTAAAAAATCTACCTAGTCAACTTGACCAGGCAGATTCAATCCTATGTTTTAACCTTGAAAACGAAACTTATTTGACCAAGTCGCTCTTGAGATAGGCATCGACCATGCGCTCTGTCGCTACCACAGAATCCACGTGGGTCCGCTCATAAGAGTGGCTAGACTCGATCCCTGCTCCGAGAAGACCATGCTTGACTTCTGCTCCTGCGCTCATGGCTGCAGAAGCATCAGAGCCATAGAAAGGATAGATGTCCAGTTTGTAAGGGATGTTTTGCTCCTTGGCCAAGGCCACCAAGTGCTGGCGGAAACCATAGTGGTATGGTCCAGAAGCATCTTTGACACAGATAGAAACCGTGTACTCGTCTGTCTGCTGGTCATCTCCCATAGCGCCCATGTCCACTGCCAAATATTCGACCGCTTGAGCTGGGATGCTGGAGTTAGCCCCATGCCCCACTTCTTCAAAGACAGAAAAGGCAAAGTGAGTCGTCACTGGAAGGGTCACGCCTTCTTCCTTGTAGACGCGAAGGAGGTTAAGCAAGATGGCAGCGCTGACCTTGTCATCCAAGTGACGAGACTTGATAAAGCCCGTATCTGTGACGATGGTCCGAGCATCAAAGCTGATAAAGTCTCCCACTTCAATCCCCAAGTCACGGGTTTCTTTTTCAGAGGTCACTTTTTCATCCAAGCGCACTTCCATATTATCCTGGGTCCGCTCCACTGTTCCCGCATCCTTGTAGACATGGCAAGAGGTTTGGTGGACAAGGATAGTACCGGAGTGGGTCTTACCAGTATTGGCCACATGGACCGTACAGTTTTCCCCTTCAATCATGTTCCAAGGGAAACCACCAATACGGTCTAGCTTGAGACGGCCATCTGGTTTCACAGCACGGACAATTGCTCCCAAGGTATCCACATGGGCCGTGATATAGCGGTGTTGCTCGTCATTCTCACCCTTGAGGACAACGGTTACGCCTCCCTTAGCCGTCCGAACAGGGCTGTAGCCTAGATCTGTCAAAGTCTTGACCAGGTAGGTCGCCACTTCTTCTGTAAAGCCTGTCGGTGATGCGATGGCTGTGAGTTCTTTTAGATATTCAACTGTTTGATTCATGATTTTCTCCTTCAATAATCTGTTAGTACGATTATAGCACGACTGCCTTTAAAAGACTAGCTCAGATAGAAAGCAAAAAGAGGCTGGGACAAAAGTCCTAGCCTCTCATTTGTCTTTGGATTATCGAGCAAGACGCAGTGGTTGAGTGGGCTCTACTACGCTAATTTCATCAGCTTTTACAGTCCTACTCAACTGTGCGGAGGTGGGACGACGAAATCGAATTCTAACGAATTACCGATTTCTGTCCCACTCTCTCTTTCTTTATTTCTTTTCAGATTCAATCTGTAGCTGTAAAAACTGGGGCTCCACAGAGAAGACAGGAGCCTTAGCTAGTTAAACCTGCAACCAACTTATAGCCAGATACCATAGCGTTTGTCATGGTATCACGAGTTGCTTTGAAGGCCTCAATAAAAGCAGCACGGTTCTCTTCTGGGAATAGCGTTGTATCATCTCCAAATTGAGCAAGAGTTTCATTCACAGAAGCCAACTCTTCATCCATCTTCTTGATACCAGGTTCCAAGGCCTTGAAATAAGATTCTTGTTCAGATTTTGGCAATTTTTCTCCCAGTTCATTGGCATACTTCTTATAATTTTCAGCTAATTTTGCGTAAAGCGCCTTGATATCCCCAATAGTTTTCGCATTTTCAATTTCCTGATCTGTTACCAAAACAACTTCTGGAGTGGTTGCTTGAGCGCCAGAGCCTGATGTAGACTGACTAGAAGAGCTACTTGTATCATCTGTCAATTCAAATTTCTTTGATGAAGATGATTTCTTCTTAGATGAGGAAGACTTCTTAGAAGAAGATTTCTCCACCTTGCTTGAAGACTTCTCTGAAGAAGCCTTTGGTTTTGCAGTTTGATTTCCCGAACATGCGACCAAGGTCAAGACCGAGAGAAGGGTAATACCGCTTGCGACTAATTTTTTCATGGTTGACTCCTATTTATGTTTCATTTATAGAATTATATCTAAAATTATTTCGATTGTCAAAGCATTATAATATCTTAGCTCCTTCTGCTTGCGGTATTTTTTTTAAGATGAGATAGGCCTCCTACCCTCTATAGTCCTTTCTTAAATTGTCGGACTTTTATCATTTAGGACAAAAGACTTGCAAAATTATATAAGATTAATTATAATCATTCTAAATAAGTCTTAGGAGACAAGTATGACTGAAACAAAACATGGCGTTGATGCTTCATTTAATGACCGCTTAAATATCTTACGGGCTGGAGTGCTCGGTGCCAATGATGGCATTATCTCAATCGCTGGAGTTGTTATCGGGGTTGCCAGTGCGACCAGCAACCTCTGGATCATCTTCCTATCTGGCCTTTCGGCCATTCTAGCCGGTGCCTTCTCTATGGCAGGTGGTGAATACGTCTCTGTATCGACCCAAAAGGATACAGAAGAAGCCGCTGTGAGTCGGGAGCAAGCCCTTCTGGACCGGGATCCAAAAGCCGCCCGCAACTCTCTCTACGCGGCCTATATCCAAAATGGGGAATGCGAAACGGCTGCTCAAATCATGACCGAGCGGGCCTTTCTCAAACACCCTCTCAAGGCCCTAGTGGAAGAAAAGTATGGCCTGGAGTTTGAAGAGTTTACCAATCCATGGCATGCGGCCATCTCTAGCTTTGTTGCCTTTGTCCTTGGATCCCTTCCTCCTATGCTGTCTATCATCCTCTTGCCAAAAGAAATCCGGATCCCAGCAACGGTAATCATCGTGGCCCTTTCCCTTCTATTTACTGGCTACACCAGTGCCAAGCTAGGAAAAGCTCCTACCAAGCAGGCTATGATCCGTAACTTGGTCATCGGATTACTGACTATGGGGGTTACCTATCTCTTCGGACAATTGTTTAGTATTTAAAAAAGCTGAGACAGAAGTCTCAGCTTAATTTGAAGATTTAATCCTCAAAAAAACTTTCCTTAGGTGAGTACGGACGTCAGCGAACTTCGTAGAAGTTCCATGACTTAGTTTTGGACCTAAGGTTCCAAAACTCCCGACTGCCTGAAACAAATGCGTTTCAGGCACTTTCTCACAGCGGAAAGTTTTTTATCTTCAATGACTAAAATTATAGCCATTATTTGAAAGAATTATCTAGCTATTAACTGTTCTACATCCTAAGCTGGAACCTCAGTTTCAGCTTTTATTATGCTTCCAATAGGGCTTGGGCTTGTTTTTCCAATCCTGCGATTGCTTCGTCTGTCAAGATCAATTCACCTGTTGCCCAGGCTTCTGGGTTAACGGTTGTTCCTGTGAAGTCTCCTACTACTTGGGTACGAACGAATGGTAAGAGGGCTTGGTAGGCCGCAAACATTGGCTCGTGTCCTGCATTAGCGACTGAAGATACTGTTACGATCTTGTCTTGGAGGGCAGATGGACCACGAGTTTCTGATAGGTCAAGGGCACGGCTGAGCCAGTCGATCAAGTTTTTCACTACACCTGGAACGGCAAAGTTATAGACTGGTGAGAAGATCCAGATGGCATCCGCCGCAAGGACTGCATCACGCGCCGCTTTTACTGCTGGCAAGGTTGGCGTTTCCAAATCTTGGTTCATCATAGGGATGTCCTTGTAGTCCAAGTAAGTCACTGTTGCTTTTCCTTCAAGAAGGCTTTCTGCTTTCTTAGCCATTTGGTGGTTGAAAGATCCTTGACGAAGAGATCCGACGATAAATAAAATGTTTTTCATAGTTGTTTCCTCTTTCTGTTGTAAGTTTATTTGTTACAAAAACTATTATACACGGCCTAGATGTAATGTCAAGAATTACATCTTGAACTATCACTAATTTTTACTATTTTTGTTTTTTTATCTCAAAAACCCTAATTTATCAAGGTTTCTAACCTTTTCTGACGCGGGTTACAATCCCATCCGGGTCTGTAAACTCGAGCTCGCCTGAGGTTAGCCAGGTGACTGGTGCCTCCTGCTCTTTTGCTCTCTCTGCGATGGCAACCAAGTCTTCTTTCATTTCTACGTGGACGACGTAATAGGCAAGGCCAGGAAGCTGAGCTTCACGTTTAGATAAGTGCTTTCCACCCCACTCATTGACAGCCAGGTGATGGTGGTAATCCCCAGAAGCAATCCAGCTGGCAGACGGGACGGTGAACTTATCTGACAGGTCTAGCACTTTCTGATAAAAGGCTGACGCTACTCGGCTATCTCTCACAGAGAGATGGATATGCCCCATGCGGGTATCGGATGCTATCTGGAAAGGCTCCACCTTGCGGCCCATTTCATAGATTTCTTGAGCTGAGAGCTCCTCCGTCACGCCGATGATACGGCCATCCTCACGGATATCCCACTCCGCCACCGGCTTATCCCGGTAGAGCTCAATGCCATTGCCCTCTGGATCTTCAAGATAGAGAGCCTCACTGTAGCCGTGGTCGGCAGCCCCGACAAAGGGAACCTTCAGCTCAGCCATATGCTTGAAGACATCCGCTAAGTCCTCCCGACTAGGTAGGAGAATGGCCATGTGGTAGAGACCGTAGCTAGCCTTAACAGACTCAGTCCGATCCGTTTGGATGAGGTGGACCAAGGGCTTGCCTCCAGCCCCAAGAAGGACTTCCTCCTCAGTCTGAGACAACATCTCCAAGCCCAGAATTTGGGTGTAAAAAGCAGTCTGGCGCGCCAAATCCTTCACATTTAGCGCTGTTTCTGCCAAGTAAATCTTGCTATTGTAGGCGTAGGTCATAAGTGTCTCCTTTTTGGTCTTGTTTAGTTGTAACTTTTTATATTACAACATTATACATTCTTTTTCCAAAGAAGCAAGAAAAATAACTCGACAGAAAAACCTCCTTAGAAAACTAAGGAGGGTTGTGAGTTTAATAGTTGGACAAAATAATTATCTTACTTTAGAACACTTCTGCTACCCTTATCAAAATTCGGGAAACTATTTTTGAAATCTTACTTTCTATTTCCAATTGCTTTCTTAAGAGCATTTTGAAGTTCTTCATCAACCGCATAGACATATAGCCCGTTAACTCCACGGGTGAGCAAAACATTTAACTCATTTCGCAATAATGTTTCTCCGTAATTAATCATTTCACCTGATTCAAGTTTTCTGTTTTGCACAGCACTTTTGTTTTTGCTTTCACTTATATCAAAAATGATTTTCCCGTCTCTATATTTGACAGATGGGCCAATGATAACTCCCACATAATTTAGATCAAATCCCTGAACGGTAAACGTTGAGCCAATTTCATGAATCGTTTGAGACTGCTCTATCCAAGATAAATGTTTAGATTCTTTTTCTTTTGCAAGTTGTCTGTTCCACGGACAAGACCAGTCTCCGATACGAACACACCAATAGTCCGAATCCTTTGGTTTTGATTGACTACTATATTCCCAATCATAGGTTGCTGTTAAGCGTGAAATCCCTAAACTCTGATTATCATTTTTTTCCATGATTGCACTTTGAAGTTCCTCAGGAGAGTCAAAAACTCTAATATCATAATCATTATCTCTTGGAACCTCATTCACAACTCCAACATCAATCAGATTTCTTATCCACTCAACTGTTTCCTTTGTAGCATGGATACGCATTTGGTTATGTAGCGTAATGAGATTTCCTTTTAAATTGGCTTCGTGTTCCAATTTCAAGAAAGAATCATCTGTCCATATTTGGGATTTGTTCATGATCTGATTTTCATCATAAACAAGTACTACTACTTTTGATTTAGAAAGTAAATCATTTAGATGATTCCCACCTAGATAAGCTTGATTTTTTGCAGTCAATAATAAATGACCTTCATCAACCACTACAATTCCAGCATCAGTTTTTTCTTTCTTCAGAGCATTCAAAAATTGAGTTGGTTTCATCACAACATTAATATTTGATCCACTCTTCCATTCCAATTTTTTCTCAATTTCTTGATAAACACTGAGTTGATCATCATGATTCACAACCAAATTGATATCATTGTTTTCACGGATCATCTGAATATCTTCAGAATTCAACAAATCATCGATGAGAGAACTCATCAATACCGTTTTCCCTGCACCAGCATCACCCTTTACTAAAATTAGAACTCCTGTTTCATTTTTACTGATGACGGATGTAATTTTGAGCAATATTTCATTTTTGGCCTTTACTTGTTCATCCGTTAACTTGTGAAATGGAGAGGATTTAAATATCGCTGAATTTCGAATAAAGCTTTCAGCTGGGAATAAATAGTGGTTTTTTCTATTTAGGGTTCTCCAAATCTTTGAAAAAATCTCGTCCAATTCCTCAGAAGTATAGTATTGATTTTGAGGATTCCCTCTTCTATTCTGAACACGTTCAACCTGTTCAACACTTGAAAGATAGAGCATTAATCTATTCTCAATATCCAATGTCAATGATTTATTAAAATGGTTATGCCCAATGACAAACATTTTAGAAGTTTTAGATTGTTCAAATTGTCGCCAATCTTCTCGGTTCTTCTTTATATCATCTGATAAGTGTTGATTTGTTCTTCGAATAATATCTGTTGTTTCTCCAACATACACACTATACTTATTTTTATTCTCATCATTTACGATATATACAGTTGGATAATCAAAAATAAGCTTAGAATGTTTTGGGGCAATCGTTTCTTTTAATTGGTCAAACGTTCGACTTGAATAGTCGATTTCTATAACTACGGGTGATTGAATGTTGCTCATTTTTTCTCCAAGTCCGTATATTTTTTATTGCTACCTTTGCTTAATTCTACAGGGTATTTTTTTGAGTTTATATCAATTTTCTCTTTTATAATTTCTTCTACATCCAGATTCAAATTATCGGCAAGCATTAAGGCATACATAAAAACATCCGCAAGTTCTTCTTTGATTTCTTGTAACGACTTTTCAACTACTTCCTCTGACTGTTTCCACTGAAATAGTTCCAATAATTCACTTGCTTCTAGTGAAATCGAAATAGCTAAATCTTTTTCGTTATGAAACTTTCTCCAGTCACGTTCATCTCTAAATTGATTAATTAAATCGATTAATTCTTTCATCCGTCTATCCTTTTCCTGTACATAATCTCCTATTATTATAGCATGTTTGGGAAAGAAATTAACGCTTTCAAAACATTTTGTTGGGAATTGGCGCAAAAAAACGAACCTGGTCTGGTCCGTTTTTTCTTAATCTAATTGAATCCCTTTTTCTGCTAGATTGTCTAGGCATTCTTGGAGGTAAGTAGCCTGATGCTCGGGATAGATGGGTGTACTCAAGGCTTCTTCTCCCAGTTCTGGGTAGGCTGGGCAGGTCTTGCCTCGGTAGGTCGACTCCCACCACTCTGGGCTGACCTTGTAGCCACGAGCGGTCATCTCCTCCATGATGAGGCGGTGATAGGCATAGAGGCGATAGGGCGAGTAGTCAAAGACATAGTTGACCGTCGCGTGCTTCTTGCCCCAGCCGTTGCCTCGAAGGGCGCAGCATTCCCGATGTTGGCCGAGGAGCTGGGGACGAGGGAGTTTGCTAATCAAGTCTTGGTGCCACAGTCTCATCTATTGACCTCCTAGTAATGTCGAGTCTTGCAAGTAGCGATTGGGATAGCGCTCAAGGAGCGTCTGGATCCCCTTGATGAGATCCTCTTGGCTAGCTTGGCCATGCTGGTATTTCTCAAGTAGCAGCATAAAGTCCGCCTTTTCCTCAGGAGTCGCCTGCTTTTTGAAATAGCCCCAGATATGCTGGAAGGCATTGGAGACCTGGCCACGATTTTCCGGCAAGGCCAGCGCTTGCTGGATCAGGTCCTCGACGTGACTGACCTCAACCTGGTCTTGCTTGAGGTATTCCCGGATCTCCTTGTAAATGTTGCTGGAATGACTCAGCACCAGGTATTTATTTTTCGCCCATAGGACTTGGCAGTGATGTTTTTGATCCACTCGTGTCTCCTTTTGATCTTCTCTATCAATAGTCCTCCCATTATACCATGGAAATGAGTTAAGTCATAAAAAAAGCGGACCTACTTGGCCCGTTTTTTCTCCGCTATATTTATCAAAGGGAGCCTTTTAACTGTTCTAGACTGAGATTAGAAAATAAAGAGCGAAGGAGCTCAAATCGAATTGAACACGGGCTGCGGATTGTGTCAAAAGCGCAAAATACATTAGTACTATATCCAAGACACAGTAGCTGATTGAATTCTTCTCTCGCCTTTTAGCTCGGAAAAATCCTAATCAGCCTTGTGGGGGCAGGACAACGAAGCAATCCCATACAACAGTGCTTCTGTCATGCTCCCTATTTTTACTTTATCCGCAGACGCCCTTTGTATCTTGATTTAGTCATGGAACTTCTTCGAAGTTCACTGACGTCCAATCTCACCTAAGGAAAGTTTCAAAGACAACATTATCCATAAGTAAAAAGTCTGAGACCAGCTCAGACTTTTTTGTATTAATCAATTTCAAGGCCACCGGTGTAGAGGCGGTAATAAGTCCCACGTTCTGCCATCAAGGAAGCGTGGTTGCCTCGCTCGATGATGCGTCCCTTGTCCATGACCATGATCACATCCGAGTTGACGATGGTTGAGAGACGGTGGGCGATGACAAAGACAGTCCGTCCTGCCATCAGGCGATCCATCCCCTCTTGGACCATCTTCTCTGTCCGTGAGTCGATTGAGGAAGTTGCTTCATCAAGGATCAAGACCGGCGCATTGGCCAAGGCTGCACGCGCGATAGCGATCAGCTGACGTTGACCGTTAGAGAGACCAGCTCCATCATCGTTCAAGACAGTATCGTAGCCTTGGTCCAGATGTTTGACGAAGGAATCCACATTGGCAATGCGGGCTGCTTCCAGGATTTCCTCCCGGGTCGCATCTGATCGACCATAGGCGATATTTTCTGCGATAGTTCCAGTAAAGAGGTGGGTATCCTGCAAGACGATCCCTAGCGAACGACGGAGCGAATCCTTCTCAATCAGCTTCACATCGATCCCATCATAGGTGATAGATCCTGATTGGATATCGTAGAAACGATTGATCAAGTTGGTAATGGTAGTCTTCCCTGCTCCTGTCGCACCGACGAAGGCCACCTTCTGCCCCTTGTCTGCGTAGAGGTTGATATCGTAAAGGATTTGGTTCTTCTCATTGTAGGAGAAGTCTACATTTGTAAAGACGACATTTCCGACCAGTTTGACCAGTTCGTAGTCGCCATTTTCCCGAGGGTGTTTCCAAGCCCAGAGATTGGTCTTCTTATCAGTGATGACCATGCGACCATCGACCTCTTCATAGTTGACCAAGGTGACTTTCCCTTCATCCACTTCGACTTCTTCATCCAAGAGATCAAAGATCCGATCTCCCCCAGCCAGTGCCATAAGGACAAAGTTCAACTGTTGCGATACTTGGGTGATAGGACCGTTGAAGGAACGGTTGAGCTGGAGAAAGGCCATGAGTCCACCAATGGTGAGGCCACTGATGCCATTCAAGGCAAAGATCCCTCCGACCAGTGAGGTCAAGACGAAGGAGACATTTCCCAGGTTCCCCAATATAGGCATCAAGACATTGGCATAGCGGTTGGCTTGGTAGGAAGATTCAAAGAGTTGGTCATTGATCCGCTCAAAGGCTTCAATGCTCTCTTCTTCATGCACGAAGGCCTTGACCACCTTTTGACCAGACATCATCTCTTCGATAAAGCCATTTTCGATCCCTAAGTTCTTTTGCTGATCAGCAAAATAGCGACCAGATTTGCCAGAGATATCTTTGATGACATAGGCCATGACTCCGACCATCAAAAGAACGAGAAGGAAAAGGAGAGGGCTGATCATGATCATGCTGACAGCTACCCCGATAATGGTAATGGCAGACTGCAAGAGCTGCGGGATAGACTGCTCGATCGCTTGGCGAAGAGCATCGATGTCATTGGTGTAGATCGACATAATATCCCCGTGTTGGTGGGTATCGAAGTACTTGACAGGGAGCTTTTGCATGCGGGCAAAGAGCTGGTTCCGTAGCGAGCGAAGCGTATCCTGAGAAACTGTCGCCATAATGAGGGAGAAACCATAGTTGGCTAAAACTCCCAAAATACCGACTACTGCCAGCATCATCAAGAAGCTGAGGAGAGGACCAAAGTCTCTGCTGCCACTATCCAACATGGGTTGGATGTATTGGTCCACCAAGGCCCGGATAGAGGAGGTAATATAGACCGTAGAGAGGGAGGCTACCACAATGAGGACAGCCGCTAAGAGAAGGACGAACTTATATTGTTTCCACATATAGTCTAGCAAGCGCACCAGAGAGCCCCAGCTAGCTTTTTTCTTATTCTTCATCTGCTTGTCCTCCTTTCCCTTGGGTTTGCATGTCATAGACTTCACGGTAGATGGCATTAGTCTCGAGCAGCTCTTGGTGAGTACCGATGGCATCAATCTTCCCATCATTCATGACCACGATCCGGTCTGCATCTTGGATCGAAGAGATCCGTTGGCCAATGATAATCTTGGTCGTGTCCTTGAGACTAGATGCTAGACCTTGACGGATCAGGCTATCCGTCTTGGTATCGACAGCTGAGGTCGAATCATCCAAGATTAGGATTTTTGGATTCATCAAGAGAGCGCGGGCGATACAGAGACGTTGGCGCTGACCACCTGAGACGTTGGCTCCACCACGTTCGATCATGGTATCATAGCCATCTTTAAAGTTCTGGATAAATTCATCCGCTTGAGCGATCTTACAAGCTTCCACGATTTCTTCGTCCGTCGCGTCCTTATTACCCCAGCGCATGTTTTCCTTGATGGTACCAGAGAAGAGGACATTGGTCTGAAGCACCATAGCAACTTGCTTGCGCAAATGGTCTAGATCATAGTTTCGCACATCCTGACCAGCTACCTTGACACTACCAGACTCTACATCATAGAGACGAGGGATGAGCTGGACCAGACTAGACTTACCAGAACCAGTCCCTCCAAGGATTCCAATCACTTCACCCGAGCGAATGCTGAGGTTGATATCAGACAAGACATGGGCCTTGTCACCATTTTCGTCTGTGTAGGCGAAGTTCACATGGTCGAAGGTAATGGATCCATCTGCTACTTCTGTCAGACCATTCTCAGGAGAGACGATGGTTGACTCTGTCCCAAGGACTTCATTGATCCGCTCCACAGATGCCATAGAGATCGAGAGCATGACGAAGATCATCATAAACATCATGAGAGACATGAGGATGGTCATGACGTAGGCAAACATAGAGGTCAGCTCACCTGTCGTAAAGCTGCCAGCCACGATGAGTTGGGCCCCGATCCAAGAGATCAAGATAAAGGATGCATACAAGGATAACATCATGGCTGGACTACTCAAGATCACGATGCGGATAGCTTTCATGAACATGTTGTAGATCAAGCGAGAAGCCTTCTTAAACTTAACCGTCTCTTCTTCTTCCTTAACATAGGACTTGACCACGCGCATGTTGGTAATATTTTCCTGGATGCTGTTGTTCAAGTTATCATAGGCCTCAAAGACCTTAGTAAAGAGTGGATAGACAATCTTCGTAATCACACCCAAGACCAGCCCCAAGAAAAGGGTGATCCCGACAAAGATCATGGCCATCTGCGGATTGATCAAATAGCTAGCAACAATGGCAAAGATCAAGTTGAGCGGAGCACGGACACAGATCCGGATGACCATCTGATAGGAGTTCTGCACATTGGTCACATCCGTCATCATGCGGGTTACTAGACCACCTGAGGAGAAGCTATCGATGTTCTCAAAGGAGAAGGTTTGGATCTTCTTGAAGATCGCCTTCCGTAGATTTTTAGCAAATCCGGCTGATGCAAAAGCCCCGTAGCGAGCCGACTGCATCCCACAGAAAAGAGAGAGAAAGGCGAAGACCAACATGAGGAGACCATAGGTCAGAACCGTGGTCATATCCCCCTTCTGAACCCCCTTGTCCAGAAGCGTCGCCATGATAAAGGGAATAGAAATCTCAAACATGACCTCAAACACCATATAGAGTGAGGCTAGAACTGAGGGTTTCTTGTATTCCTTGATTTCAGCAATCAATGACTGAAGCATAGATACCTCCTAAAATACTAGTTAGTACAGTTTTCGTTAGCATGATGTCCATTCCCAACAAAGAAAAAATCATTTGAACAGAATCAGCCATCTCTGCATGCGAAAGCTATAGAAAGAGAAAGCGCCCTGACAGCGTGACTGTAGGGACGACTTTCGTTATTTGTAATAGTTATTATAGCTTAACAATGAATAAAAATCAAACTTTTAGTCAGTCCTTACCAAATAGACTGACATTCTTCTGGAGACAAGTTCCTACTCTTCACTGGTACTGAGAGACACCAAGCTCAGGAAGCGATCAAAGTAGGTCTTATTCTTCTTCAAGTTTTTCTTCAGGCTTTGTGCCTCTGCTACTTCATCCGTAATGATTCCATCAACCGGTCGTTGAAGGTAGGCCGTTAACTTTTGCTCATCATTGATGGTCCAGACATAGAGCTCTTTTTTCATCTCATGGGCCTGGGTTACCAAATCCTCCTGATAAGAAAAGTCTTCAATCGCAAAGAAGTCGACCGAGGTGTTTTCAAATTGTCCAAACTGAATCGGAATGACATAGCCGGTCTTAATCTCCGGAGCTTTCTTCTCCACCTCTTCCATCACCGACAGAGCCAAGGACATGGTTGGATAGTCCTTTTCAACTCCTAAGTCCTTCATCTTTTGGACGAAGAGATCCACGTAATTTTCTGGTTCTGAACCGTGAGGCTTGAGCTCGACCAAGAGGGGCATCTTCAGCTCCTTGGCCCGGGTGACAAACTCCTCAAAGGAGGGGATGTGACTGGTATGACCATCCTGTTGGATCTTCAATCCCTGCACCTCAGCCAGCGTCATATCTTTGACATCCTTGTCCACTCCAGCCAAGCGTTTGAGATTGTAGTCATGCATGACGACGAATTGATGGTCCTTGGTCAAGAGGATATCCATCTCGACATAGGAAGCCTTCTCCTTGGCAGCTGCCTCGAGTGCTTCGAGGGAATTTTCTACACCTTTGGCCACATATCCACGATGGGCTACGATTTTTACCTGGTCATTGACCTCTAAGGTCACTAAGTCAAATGCTGCCATCCCTGACTGAGCCAGGAGGAAAAAAACGGTCAGGACAAAGAGCCCCTTCATCTTGCGAGAGCCTCGAGTCTTGATGACCGAGCGACTTGGAGCCTCCCAGCCATTGTCTAGGATGATTCCCAAGGTTCCCAGTTTAGACATGACAGAAAAGAGGAAAATGTAGAGGCGGATCAAGACCAAAAAGACGGTCTGCACCCAGATATGCTGGCCCGTTTTGTCCAGCTGACTAGACGCAAAGACCAGGCCAAGGATCAAGAGAATACCCGTAACAGAAAGGATAAACTCAAAGGAGAAGATCTGCAGGATAAGGCGGATCCCACCCTTCTTGGTCATCTCCCAACTCTTGCGCATGGCAGCCCCAAAAGGCAACTCTTCAATCACGATATTGGGTACCGTATAGATGAGACGCAGATTGAGATAAATCAGAAGCAATTGAACTATGAAGAGACCGATGGCCCCAGCGGTCGTCTTGGAAAACTCCCCTGTGATAAAGTTCGGAATATAGAGACCATCCGTCAGAGTAGAACCAATGAAGAGCCCCGCTACAGGCAGAGTCAGAACCATATAAAAGAGAAAATGCAACAGATTCCAACCGCTAAAATCCTTTAAGCGACCAAAAGACTGGCGAAAGACCTTTTTAAAAGACAGATGCTGATCCGTACGAGACAAATAGATCAGGGCGATCATGGTCCGCATCTCCAGCATAAAAAGAAAGGCGAAGACGATGGCAAAGAGAATCAAAGCCACTAGACTCAGAGGATTGGTCAAGGTCGTGAGGATATTGTTCTTATCAATGTTGGACTCACCCGATAAGATGAGAGCCAGTTGAAAGACCCAACTCAAGGCCGCAGCCCCTATACCAACCACAAACTGCAAAAGGATCCCTACAGAGATAAAGGACCATTTGTTGCGCCAGATTAAGTAAAAGGCCCCCTTCAGGTCCTGCCAATAACTCCGTTTCATGCTGTTTCTCTTTCATTTCTTTTATTCCCCTAGAATAGCGGAAAAGCCTCTCCCTGTCAATGATTCTACAAGAAAAAGGCTGGGACAAAAGTCCTGGCCTCTCAATTGTCTTTAGATTGTCGAGCAAGACGCAGTGGTTGAGTGGACTCTACTACGCTGATTTCATCAGCTTTTATAGCCCTACTCAACTGTGCGGAGGTGGGACGACGAAATCAAATTCTAACGAATTACCAATTTCTGTCCCACTCTCTTTTCTATTTATTCAGCTAAGAGCACTTCTTTGATGGTTTGTTTTTGGAGTTTTCTGTTGGATAGATAAAAGAGGCTTTCATAAACCACAGCAAAACCGAGCAAGGTCCAGAAGCACACATTCCCATCAAAGTGATGCTCAATCTTCTCAGGAACCGTATCTTTGATCACACCAATCAAGATTTCCATGATGCCATATTGATAAGCTGTCCCAAGAACAAATCCTAGATAGGCCCAAAAACGATAGGGAGCGAGAATATGACTTTGGCATTCACGATTGGTGTAGCCAAAAGCCTTCATAAGAGCCAAGGTTTCCCGACTTTCAGAGACCACAATCCCCAATGACAAAAAGAGAATCGAGAAAGAAAGGATCAAGCCAATCATGATCATCATGGTTTGGATGATATCATCTGTGTAATCCCTGAGGCCAAAGGACAATTGAACCATGGCCGCAAAACACATAGAACCAAAGACTACAAAAAACAGGATCGATTTTCTTCCCCAAATCAGCGACGAAGACAGCTCTTTTAGGAAGTCTTTGTCTTTCTTAGGAGTCCTCTTTCTCCTTTTGACCTTGATTGGTGTTGGAGATTTTTTCAATAAGCGGAGTACCGGCGTTTGTAATTGTCTTCTAGCATAGCCAATCGCGAGAAGTATAAAAAATGCTGTTGGAAGAATCACCAAAGCAAGCAAGAGCTGCCAGTGAAAGTGAATGGTGATTTCTGGCAAAATCCTCTTCTCATTGCGGAAGTCATAAAAATGTCCCATCATGAGAAATGAAGTGAAATAGCCAAGAAGCGCTCCAGCCCCAAAACTGAGTCCAAAAGCCCAAAATCGTTTCGCCAACTGGCCATTGCTATAGCCCAAAGCCTTTAAAATCCCTAATTGTTCCTTGTGGTCATCGACAAATTGTTTGATATAAAAACACATGAGAAGGACCGACGTCAAAGACAAGACGACCCCACTGACCATGGCCACCATCCAGGAAAGCGAAACCTGGGCATCATAGTAGGTCTGCATCATGGGATTGGTTTTCGAAATCTCCAACTGCTCGATATCCAGGTAAAAATTCAAGAAGAGATTGGCCACAAAGACCGCACAAGCCCCAATGATACTGACGACAACTAATTTTCGAATATCTTTTACTGAAAACATGGCTTACCATCCAATCTCATAAGCAGTCTGAGGCTGATCATTGGTCACAACTTCGGTAATCTTGCCACTATTAACTCGAATGATGGTTCTGGCCATATCCGCAATATTTTGGTTGTGCGTCACCATGATGAGGGTAAAGCCCAGTTTCTCCTTTAATTTCCAGATATAGTCTAGAATCTTGCGCCCTGTTTCTTCATCCAGGGCTCCCGTCGGCTCATCTAAGAAGAGAATCTCTGGCTTTTTGGCCAAGGCCCGGGCAATAGACACTCTCTGCTGTTCCCCACCCGACAATTCACTCGGATATTTGTCCAGCTTATCGCCAAGGCCCAAATCCTCGATGATCTGTAAAAAATCATGATTGTTTGCCAGATCAGCTCCCATCTTTACATTTTGTCTAACCGTTAGATTAGGCAATAGATAATACTGCTGGAAAATAAAGGCAATCTTCTCACGTCTAAAAGTTGTTAATTGAGCATCCGTGAGTTGTGATAAATCTTGTCCTTGAATGAGGATATGCCCCTCGTCCACCTTTTCTAAGCCTGATAACACATTTAAGAGAGTTGACTTGCCCGATCCAGAAGGACCAAGGATAACCACATCATCCTGGTCTTGAATCTGCAAATCAATCCCCTTTAAAACCTTGGTTTGGCCGTAACTTTTGTGCACATTTTCTAGTTGAATCATTTCTTTCCTACCATTTCTTTGATGAGAGATTGACAAACCTCTGTCAGTAATCCAATCACTTCTTCCATGCTGAACTGGTAAATACCAGAAGCAACCATCGAGGCCATCCCGTGCGAGTAGATAAATAGATGCTGGTACAAGCGACTAGCCTCCTCTAGAGTCAAAGGATAGTCTGCAACGATCGAATCCAGAACCAATTGGTAACTATGATCCTTCATGGGAAGAAAATCTTGAAAGCGACGAATCGGCTCTTTGCTAGGATTTTGGAAAAGCAATTGAAAGAGTTGGGGCTCTTTTGAGGCGAAAAGAATATAAGCAACCCCGACAGATCGAAAAGGCTTCTCATCTTCTAAGGCCTTGCGAATATACTCTACCACGACCATCTCCGCAGCACCAATAACTTCTGCTTGTAACTCAGCCATATTGGCAAATTGCCCAAAAATGACTCTCGGTGTGGCTCCCAGTTTCTCCGCTAATGCTCGAGCAGTTAAACTAGCCATTCCCTCTTCTCTCACCAATTGTAAAGCTGTCCCAATGATAGCCTCTTTACTAAATTTAACCTTGGGTGGCATAAGACTCCTTTCACGCAACATCCGTTGCGCAACACTTGTTGCATAAAGAATACCATAAAAAAGAAAGACTTGTCAAGAAAAATCTGAAAACTAAAAAACAAAAAACCAGACCACTGATATGAGTGGAATCTGGTTTACTAACAAGATTCTAAGGCAAATCATTTCCCGCCGCCAGGTAGATTTGGTACCATTCCTTGCGAGTTAGGGTGACTGTTGCTGCTTTCCCTGCTTCAAGGACATGCTGGGGCTTGGTCGTTCCGATGACAGCCTGCATCTTACCCGGATAGCGAAGGACCCAAGCAAGGGCGACAGCTGTCGGTGTGACTTGGTATTTTTTCGCCAAGTCAGTAAGGACATGATTCAGAGCCGCAAACTCTTCCTTGCCGACAAAATTCCCCTTGAAATAGCCATGCTGGAGGACAGACCAAGCTTGAATCACCGTATCAGTTAAGCGACAATACTCAAAGACACTACCATCACGAACTGCTGCTTTTGGCCCCTCCATGTTGACATGAAAACCAGCTTCAAAGCTCGGTGTAAAGGCGGCACTCAACTGGAGCTGGTTGACCTTGAGAGGTTGTTTGACAGCCGTCTTAAGCAATTCCATCATCATGGGATTTTGATTGGACACCCCAAAATGACGGACCTTGCCCGCTTGCTCCAACTGATCAAAAGCTGCCGCCACCTCTTCAGGCTCCATGAGGGCATCCGGTCGGTGAAGGAGGAGACTATCTAAGCGCTCGATCTGCAGACGATTGAGAATACCATCAACGGAATCCAAAATATAATCTTTGGAAAAATCAAAATAGGTAAAGCCGTCTTTGCGAATGCCACACTTGGACTGAATCCACATCTGGTCCCGAAGATCCGGACGACGCTTGAGAACCTTACCCAGCAGGACCTCACACTGGCCATCGCCATAGATATCTGCCAGGTCAAAAGTGTTGATCCCAATCGATAAAGCTGCCTCCACCAAGGCCTCCACTTCATCTTCACTCATCTGGCTGATCCGCATCATCCCAAGGACAATCGTGGACAGACGCTCATTTTCAGCAAACTCAATATAGTTCATGTCCGCCTCCTTTTCATTCTTCTTTCATTATAAAGGAAAGAAGATCAAACAGCAATGATTTCACAAAGTAAAACACCTCCAGTATCCACTGAAGGTGTCTCTTTTAGCGATAGCTCAAGGCTTTTTTGACTGTTTTGACCAAGCCTAGGTCATCCGTTTGTAAGATGAGGCTAGAATAGATTTTTCCAATGATCATGGTGCCGAGGAGCGTGAAGGCCAAGGCGATTCCGAATGAACCCCATGATTCAAGTCCACTTGCATAGCCATTGATGGTACGGAATGGCATGAAGAAGGTTGAAATGAATGGAATGTATGATCCAATCTTCAACAGAAGGACATCACCTGCGCTACCTAAGGTAGTTACTCCAAAGAAGCTAAAGAACACTAACATCATCAGTGGCGAAATCGCTTTTCCTGTATCTTCTGGACGAGCAACTGTTGAACCTAGGAAAGCTGAAAGAACCACGTACATGAAGATTCCAAGAATGATCAAGAATAAGGTATTCAAGGAAATGGATTGTCCAATATGTTGGGTGATAGGAGAGTCTGGAGATAAGATATCTTTCACAAGAGGAATGGAGTCTCTAAAAATCCAAACGCCTCCCAATCCGACTGCATAGATACCAATATGAGTACAAATGACTCCGAAAAGACCAATCATGCGAGCATAGAAATAGTGAGTTGCGCGAATGCTTGAGAAGACCACTTCCATAATCTTGGTCCCTTTTTCACTGGCTACCTCTTGAGCAGTGATACCTGAATAAAACATCAGAATCATGTAGATAAGAAAACCGATTCCTCCAGCTACCACGGTCTGCACCATTTTCAGCCCTTCTTTCTTCTCATCAATTTTTTCAATCAATGAAACCTGTTGCGAAAGGGCTGCTAACTGCTCTTGGCTTAAATCCGCTTTAGAAACATTGAGCATTTGTTGGACCTGACTCAATTTAGCCATAAGGATTGCTTTGAAACCTGGCTTCATGGCATCCTCACTCTGGTAGCGAGCCTCTAGCTGGCCATCCTTTTCTTCAACTGTGAGGATTCCCTTGATTTCTTCCTCTTTCATGCCCTTCTTAGCTGCTGCTTCATCCTTATAGTCAAAGGACAAGCCATCGGTCCCTTTCAAGACTTCCTTGACAGGAGCTTGATCTGTAATCAAGGCGATGTTGCTTTTCGCAGATGTAGAAGATCCGACGAAATAGTTCACTCCAATCGTCAATCCGAAGAAGAGAAAGGGAGTAAGCACCATCAGCAAAAAGCTCCATGATTTCACTTGGCGTAAATAAGTTTCTTTGATAACAATCAGCATCTGTTTCATACTTCTACTCCTGATTCTAATTTAAAGATTTCATCAATGGTTGGGGCTTGTTGGTCAAAGGTTGCTAGATAGCGACCCTTGGTCAACTGGTCAAAGAGGTCTGGACCTGCTGTCTCATCATCCAATACCAACTTCCATAGACCTTGCTTGGTCATAGTCACTTTAGTCACATGAGGCAAGGCTTCCAACTCCTCTTTACTGAAGTCATTGGATACGAAGAGACGAGTCTTGCCAAAGCTATTACGAACTTCTTGTACGGGACCTGAAAGAATCACTGATCCATCACGGATCATGACCAACTCATCACAGAGTTCTTCCACATTGGTCATGACGTGGTCTGAGAAGATAATGGTCGCACCGCGTTCTTTTTCTTCAAAGATGACCTGCTTGAGGACTTCTGTATTGACAGGATCCAGTCCACTAAAAGGCTCATCTAGGATGATCAATTTTGGCTCATGAATCATGGTAATGATCAATTGCACCTTTTGTTGATTCCCTTTTGAGAGGCTCTTAATCTTATCGGTTAATTTTCCTTTTACTTGGAGTTTTTCCATCCAGATCGGAAGTTTCTCCTTGACCTCAGCAGTTGACATTCCTTTGAGATTAGCAAGGTAACGGACTTGCTCGTAGATAGTCAACTTAGGCATGAGGCTCCGCTCTTCTGGCAGGTAACCAATTTCCTTGTAGGTTTCTTGACTGATTGCTTTGCCATCCAATTGGATATCGCCACTGTATTCTAGGAAGCGGAGGATACTATGGAAGATGGTCGTCTTCCCTGCTCCGTTCTTCCCGATCAAACCTAAGATAGATCCTTTTTTCGCAGTCAAGTTAATGCCGAACAAGACCTGCTTCTTGCCAAAGCTCTTTTCTAAATTTCTAATTTCTAACATAGAAAACTCCTCTACTCTTTATAGTAACGTTTGGTAATCTTGTACTGAGAGACCAAGATATAGACATAAATCAGTGATACAACTACTAATGCTAACAAGATATCTGCCTGGAAAGCAATGCCAACTAAGAATATCACCATCAAGGAAATCGGTAAGACATAATTGCTTAACTTGAAGACAATATCGTAATTCTCCTCATAGCAAATTTGTTTCTCTGCCTCATCTATCATGCTCATTATTAGTTCACGGACTTCTGCCCCACTAGCATTGCGTGGGATTGCTTTTCCATAAATCTGTTTGAAGGTTTTTCGAAACTGATGTTCTAGCCCAAAAGTAAGAAGGAACAAAGCAAGAAAAATAAGCGGGATGGTGTATTTCCCAAAAGCACCTGTTAGTTTTTCTTCATAGACTAGTTTTTGGCAAGAGAAGAAAATCACTAATAGATAGGGAACAATCATGACGCCTTTGAACATCGTAGCCAAGTCATAGATTCTTCTCGTTTGGCTTTCATAACGGTAGGCTTCGTCTTCATCTTCTGCCTCCTCCATCATCTGATAAGACTGGCGCGATGAGATGAGGTAGGTAGACGCAATCCCGAAAACCACCAGATATAAAATGATTGACCCTATATAGAGCATATCTCGATCAAAAAGCTTTTGGAATTCAATAGGATGGTCTGAACCAAAATAACCTGTCAAAAAACCAATGATTAATCCTGAAAGGATCATGGCCATGTTTCTCCAAAAACGAAAACGGGCTGACCTCTCTTTTAATTTCTTTTTCACTTTTATTCCTCTCCCTCTACTAGACTAAAGACATTCTCCACCGGTTCCTTGAAAATTTGGGCGATGGTGATGGCAATAATAACCGAGGGGGTGTATTCCCCCCGCTCCAAGAGACTGATGGACTGGCGCGAGACCCCTGCTAGCTTGGCTAGCTCGGATTGATTGAGCCCATCACGCGCCCTCAGCTCTTTCAGTCGATTTTTTAAGATCATGGCTTTCGCCCCCTTATAGTTGAATACCTTGAATATCTTCGATGCGAACTAATTTTGTCTCTCTTTGTTGTTTATTATTCACACGAGTCAGTTTGACCCAATCTTCGTCGATATCCAAAATTTCATACTCGAATCCAACACCACTCACTGTAACCGTGACCGTTTGTCCTTTCAATTCTTCTAAAAGTCTAGACATGTCTTGATTTCCTTTCACTTGTTTTTCTAATCTTTTGATGCGTTTGTTCAACCTTTTTATCTTCTTTTCTGTGCTTGCGTAAAATATAACCAGAAAAGGGATAAAAAGAATCCATATGGCTCCCATAAGAAACCTCCCCTTCTTTCAACTAAAATCATTGTAACACTTCTTTTTCTTTTTGACAAGTATATTTGTCAAAAAATAAAAATATTTGTCAAAAATAGAAGGATGGTTGACATGGATATTTTGAGTACTTAAAGGAATTTCTTTATTTTTATAGGGTTTCAAGGCCTATAACTTACAAATCCTGTAAGAAAAAAACAGTTGAGAAATTCTCAACTGTTTCATCTTTTTACGATTTATCGCACTTCTGCGTCTACTTTTTCTTCGAGTGATGCTTGGATTTTTTCCATATAGCGAGCGACTTCTTCGTCGGTCAAGCTATCTTCTGGATTTTGGAAGGTCAAGCTGTATGCCATAGATTTCATTCCGATACCCAGTTTTTCACCGGAGAAGACGTCAAAGAGTTTGATGTCTGTCAAACGTTTTACGCCTGCAGCTTGGATGGCATCAACCACCTCTTGGTGAGTCACTTCTGCCTTGAGGAGAAGAGCGATATCACGGCTGACTGCTGGGAACTTCGTAATTTCCACAAAGGCTGCTGCTGGTTGAAGGGCTGCTTCAATAGCCGAAAGGTTAAGCTCAGATACATAAGTTTCTGGAATATCGTAAGCCTTAGCCGTAATAGGGTGCACTTGACCGAGGAAACCGACTACTTGATCACCAAGTGAGATCAAGGCTGTACGTCCTGGGTGAAGACTCTTGATCTCTTGCGTTGCTGTATAGGTTGCTTCAAGACCCAAGCGAGCAAAGAGGGCTTCCAATATTCCCTTGGCATAGAAGAAATCAACTGGAACTGCTGGAGTCTGGAAGTCTTTTTCAGCGACTAAACCTGTCAATGCAAAAGCAAAGCTGTTGATTTCATTTGGCAAGTCTTCTTTTGGATTACCCGTTTGCTCGAAGACTTTTCCAATCTCATAGAGAGCCAAATCTTTGTTCTTACGCGCTACGTTGTAGGCAACTGTATCCAAAATACCTGAAACCATATTTTGACGGAGGACTGAACGATCCACAGTCATTGGCCACATGAGCTCCGTTAAGTTGCTTGGTGCAGTCGTGAACTCCACTGCTTTTTCAGGCGTTGTTAGAGCGCAGGTGATGATTTCTGTCAATCCAGCACCTTCTGCAATGGTACGAACTTGACGGCGCAATTTTTGTGTCGCTGTCAACTCACCAGCTGTCCCATCATCTTTTGGAAGACTGGTTGGCAAGCGGTCGTAACCATAAATTCGGGCGATTTCTTCAAAGAGGTCCGCTTCGATAGTGATATCCCAACGGCGACGTGGAACGCTAACTGTGAAGGCTTCTGCATTTCCAGAAAGGCCAAATCCAAGACGGCGGAAGACATCTTCAATATCTGCGTAGGAAAGCTCTGTACCAAGGACACGGTTGACGTCAGCAAGAGTGGAAGATACTTCTACATCTGAAGTATCCAATTCACCTGCTGAAACGATGCCCTTACGCACGGTTGCACCTGCAAGCTCTGCTATCATGCTTGCTGCCGCATCAAGGGCTTCATTGACAGTTGCCACGTTGATGCCTTTTTCAAAACGAGAAGATGATTCAGAACGAAGGTTGAGACGACCGCTGGTCTTGCGGATAGATTTGCCATTGAAGACAGCGGCTTCAAGGACGACACGACTAGACTTTTCAGAAATTTCTGTAGCCTGACCACCCATAACACCGGCAAGGGCTACTGGCTTGTCAGCCACAGTAATGACTAGGTCATTCGTCTCCAACTCACGCTCTTCCCCGTCCAAGGTCACCAATTTTTCACCCGCACGCGCTTCACGGACACGGATCTCGTTTCCTTCAAAGGTATCCAAGTCAAAGGCATGCATAGGCTGACCAAAGTAGAGTAGGATATAGTTGGTCACGTCAACGACATTGTTGATCGGACGAATACCTTCATTCATGAGGAGGTTTTGCAACCATTGTGGACTTGGTGCGATGGTCACATTGTCCAAGATACGAGCAGCATAGTATGGCGCCTTGTCTGTGTCAATGCTGACAGAAAGAGCGTCTGCTGCAGCTTGGTCTGTTTCAGTCAAAGCAAAGTCTTTGAAATTGACTGCCTTGTCATAAATCGCTGCTACTTCGTGCGCTACCCCACGCATAGAAAGAGCGTCTGCACGGTTAGGCGTGATGGAAAGTTCGATGATTTCATCATCCAAGTCTAGGTAAGAGAATACTTCCTCACCTGGTACTGCATCATCCGGCAAGATTTGGATGCCATCTGCAAATTCCTTAGGTACAACGGAATCAGAAATGCCCAATTCACCAAGTGAACAGATCATCCCTAGTGACTCTAAGCCACGGATTTTCCCTTTTTTAATCTTGTAGTTATCCGCGATGCGAGCACCTGGAAGAGCCACCATAACCTTGATTCCTGCACGCACATTTGGTGCTCCACAGACGATTTGACGAGCTTCTTCTTCGCCCACATTGACTTGGCAAACATGAAGATGAGTTTCTGGCACATCTTCGCAAGACAAGACTTCTCCGACGACAATTTTTGAGAGACCAGCAGCAGGTGATTCCACACCTTCTACCTCGATCCCTGTAGTTGACATTTTTTCAGCCAACTCTTCTGATGGCACATCCACGTCCACCAATTGTTTTAACCATTTATATGATACTAACATAATTCCGATCATAAGATCCCACTAGGTGAGATCTTCTCAATTCCTTTCTCTCAATTTGAACCCACAATTAAGCTTACGGATTCTCCTTCAAATGCTTGCGCAACAACCAGTCTGTATCCACGGTATCTCCGGTGATATACTGGTGTTCACTAAATCGTTCAAATCCAAAGCGGTAGTAAAAATCTTGCGCCTTAAAGTTGCGTTCCCATACACCTAGCCAAGCCCACTCAAAGCCACGACTCTTGGCTTGATCCAGCGCAAAGGTAAACATTTCCTTGCCGAAACCAGCCCCTTGACATTCCTTCTTGACATAGATCCGTTGGATCTCAAAGGACTTATCCATCTCTACTGGCTCGGTCTGCGCCTGACCCCAGTTGATCTTGAGAAAACCACAGATTTCTTGATCTTCATTGAGGACAAAATAGGTTTCAGATTCTGGATCTAGCAGATCCTTCTCGATTTGCTCCAAAGAGAGCACAGTAGAGAAGTAATCTTCCAAATCTTCCTCAACAATATAGGGACCAAAGGTATCCCGATAGGTTTCCACTTCTAGGTCACGTAAGGTCTCTAATTGATCGATTTTTACTCTAACTAACATGATTATTTAAACTGTTCTGAGAAGCGAACATCTCCTTGATAGAAGCCACGGATATCATTGATTCCATAACGAAGCATGGCCACACGCTCTTGACCAAGTCCAAAGGCAAATCCTGAATAAACTGTTGGGTCAATACCACTCATCTCAAGGACGCGTGGGTGAACCATACCGGCTCCCATGATTTCAATCCAACCAGTTTTCTTACATACGTTACATCCCGCTCCACCACACTTGAAGCAAGAAACGTCCACTTCAACCGATGGCTCAGTGAATGGGAAGTAAGAAGGACGCAAACGGATTTGACGTTCTGCACCAAACATCTTTTGCACGATCAATTGAAGCGTTCCTTGAAGGTCTGCCATAGAAATGCTTTTCCCAACGACCAAGCCTTCGATTTGATGGAATTGGTGGCTGTGGGTCGCATCATCCGTATCCCGACGGAAAACACGCCCTGGCGAGATCATCTTCAAAGGCCCCTTGCTAAAGTCATGGGCATCCATCGCTCGCGCCTGTACTGGTGATGTGTGGGTCCGAAGCAAGATTTCTTCTGTGATATAGAAGGTATCCTGCATATCACGAGCTGGGTGATCCTTTGGCAAGTTCATGCGTTCAAAGTTGTAGTAGTCTTTTTCGACTTCAAATCCATCTACAACTTGGTAGCCCATCCCGATAAAGATATCTTCGATTTCTTCACTGGTTTGGGTCAAGACATGGCGATGACCAACTGCGACTGGACGTCCCGGAAGGGTCACATCGATACTCTCACTAGCCAATTTGGCTTGGACTTTCTTTTCTTCCAAGAGCTTAGCTGTTTCTTCAAAGGCAGCCGTCAAAACATCACGCGCTTCATTGACGTGTTTCCCGATAACCGGACGCATTTCAGCAGAAACATCTTTCATCCCTTTAAGGATTTCAGTAAGGGAACCTTTTTTCCCAAGGACAGAGACGCGTAACTCTTGCATCTCTTTTTTATTTTCAGCAGAGATCTGCTTCAAGGCTGCCAGCGTTTCTTCCCGAAGCGCTTTTAATTGTTCTTCAATCGTTGACATATTTCCTCCATCATGGTCTTCACTCAGACATAGAAAAAACCACGCGCCACACCCATATTCGGAGCGTTGACACGCGGTACCATCCGTCTTTTATCTGAAACTCAGACCTTAATTTCTAAATCTTTGCGCAAGTGAATTCACCCAGCTTTCATGCAAAGAGCTTTCAGTCACGGCTCTTCTCCCTGTTGCACTTCCCTTGAGGTACTAGTCTTGCAGATTTCTATTCAATTACATTCTAGTTTATCAGATTTTTAGTTAAAAAACAAGTTAGATGAGACTAATTTCAATAGACAAAGGAACAAGACGCAGGGCATTATCTATTTGCCTGGTCTGCTTCATCTGCTTTCCTTTTCAATAGAAGAGTTGCTGCTTGGTTAAAACCATCACACCAGTTATACCATTTTGCTTCATACTCATCTTGAGCTAAGATATGATGTTTTAAATCCATAACAGAGGATATCTTTCTTTCCTCACAAGCTTGCGCATAGAGATGATAAATTTCATCACCACCATCTTTATCAAACTCAGCAGAAATCGTATCCCGACCTGCCAATAAAGCCTGATAAGCCCTGTGATGCCCGTCTGTAATCAAGAAGCAATTTCCAAACGCAAGAATACTAATTGGATCCACATTGATGATTTCCGCCGACTGATCAAGCATCTGGATATCATGTAACTTCTTTTCTGATAAGTATAGTTGGGTCGGATGAAGGTCCGTTAGCTTGACTTTCATTTCTTTCTCCTCAAAGGTCCCGATTAAAAGACCTATCAAAGCCAAATTCTCCTGCTACTCTTGTGATTCGTTTGTTTTTATTCGATGACTTGTCCAGCTTCTTTCAAGACAGATTCTGGAATGGTAATGCCTAATTCTTCTGCCACTTTTTTGTTGATGACAGATTTACCATCTGTGAAGATTTCGACTGGTGTATCACCTGGTTTTTGACCTTTCAAGATTTTCGCAGCCATTTTACCAGTTGCCACTCCAAGATCATGTTGGTCGACAACGACTGAACCTAAACCACCTGCTTCGACCATGGCTGTCGCACTTGGGAAGATTGGTTTTTTAGCTGTTTTGTTTGCTTCGACTACCGTTGAGAAGGCTGAAGCGATGGTGTTGTCGATTGGAACCCAGATGGCATCTACTTTACCAGTCATGACAGAAACCGTTGAAGCAATTTCATTTGTAGAAGGAACTGAATAAGGAACCACCTTGTAGCCTGCTTTTTCAGCCAATTTTGTAAATTCTTCTACTTGAGTTTTAGAATTATCTTCACTGGTTGAGTAAAGGACACCGATTGTTTTCACGTTTGGAGTCAACTCTTTGATTAACTTCAACTGTTGTTCCGTTGGGTTGTGGTCAGATACTCCTGTGATATTGCCACCTGGTTTTTTCAAATCTTTGACCAAGTTAGCGCCGACTGGGTCTGTGATAGCACCCATGACGATTGGTTTGTCCTTAGTCGCACTAGCCAAACCTTGAGCAGATGGGGTTGCGATTCCGATCAAGACGTCGTTGTTGTTTTGGACCAATTGCTTGCTCATGGTTGCAACCTTGTTTTGGTCTCCTTCCGCATTGAGGAATTCGATCTCAATCTTGTCCTTATCGTAGCCTTCTTCAGCCAAGCCGTCTTGAATCCCCTTGTAGATTTCGTCTAGCGATGGGTGGCTGACCAACTGTAAGACACCGACTTTTACCTTTTTAGTTCCATCTGCTTTATTGGCATCATTTTTATTGTTTAACATTGGATAAACAACAGCTACTAAAATAATAGCTAGCAAAGCACTGATCATTCCCAATACACGTTTGTTTTTCATATTTTTTACCTCAATTATTTATTTTTTTCGTTTTTTCGCATCTTTGTTAAAGACTGAGTCGCCATCGTTTCTTCATCTTCTTTTCTCCCTTCTTTTTGAAACAAAAAACACGCCCACACATAGCTATAGCTATGTGAGGACGTGTCATCGCGGTGCCACCTCACTTATGGGAAAATGGATAAACTCCTCCCATATCTCTGTCTTGTCTAGCAACAAGTTGCACGATAAGGTGTGCCGACCGAATTTTTATTGTTTCAAATTCATCTCATCATTAGTCCAATTTCATAAATGTCCACTACCCACTTCCACCAACCGTGAGCTCTCTAATAAATTTTCATTTATTACTTTTCTAATTGAATCCATTGTAAATGTTTCTGTAAGCCTTGTCAATACTTTTTTATGTTTTTTTTGAAAACGTTCGTCATTTCCTGAAATTCATTTTCTAACGGGCACTTTTACAAGGATTGAAAACCGCCTTCTTACTGGGTTTTCAGGCACTTTTTTGATATAATTTACTAGAACTAGTCTAGAATGTTGAGGAACCCCATGTCTTTTGATGGATTTTTTTTACACCATATGGTGAATGAATTACAAAGCGAACTCCTAAATGGTCGCATCCAAAAAATTAACCAACCCTTTGAACAAGAGTTGGTTTTACAAATTCGTAGCAATCGCAAGAATCAAAAACTCTTGCTGTCTTCCCACTCTGTTTTTGGTCGGATCCAACGAACCCAGACCAATTTTGAGAATCCTGCCTTCCCTAATACTTTTATCATGGTCATGCGCAAGTATCTCCAAGGGGCAGTCATTGAGCAGATTCAGCAACTGGAGAATGACCGTATTTTAGAAATTGCCGTCTCCAATAAAAATGAAATTGGAGATGATATATCTGTGACCCTAATTATTGAAATCATGGGTAAGCATAGCAATATCATTCTTCTGGACAAGGCAACTGGAAAAATCATCGAAGCCATCAAGCATGTGGGCTTCTCTCAAAATAGCTACCGAACCATCTTGCCAGGTTCGACCTATGTAGCTCCTCCAAAAACCGAAGCGGTCAACCCCTTTACCATCAAGGACGAAGCCTTATTCGCCTTTCTTCACCGAGAAGAGTTGACACCTAAAAATCTTCAAACCCATTTCCAGGGTCTTGGTCGTGATACTGCTCAAGAATTGGCCAGTCGATTAGAAAGTGGAGAAAAATTAAAAACCTTCCGAGCTTTCTTTGAAGCTCCAACAGAGCCCCGTCTAACGAAAAAATCTTTTGCTGCTCTCGCTTATGCAGATAGCCAGGAGGAGACCTTTGAAACCTTATCAGATCTACTCGACCACTACTACTTGGACAAGGCTGAGCGCGACCGAGTCCAACAACAAGCTGGGGAACTAATCCGCAAGGTGGATAATGAGCTAGAAAAGAACCGGAAAAAAATGGCCAAACAGGAAGCCGAACTAGCAGCGACAGAAAATGCCGAAGAGTTCCGTCAAAAAGGCGAACTGCTTACTACTTTCCTCCATCAAGTCCCAAATGATCAAGACCAAGTCACCTTAGACAACTACTATACCAACCAGCCTATTACCATTGCCTTGGATAAGGCCTTGACCCCCAGTCAAAATGCGCAACGCTACTTCAAGCGCTACCAGAAGCTAAAAGAAGCTGTTAAACATTTGACCTCTCTCATCCAGGAAACCAAGGAAACCATCTCCTACCTGGAAACAGTCGAAACTGCTCTGGCCCAAGCCAGCCTCTCTGAAGTAGCCGAGATTCGCGAAGAGCTGATCCAAACAGGCTTTATCAAACGACGCAACCGAGAAAAGATCCACAAACGGAAAAAACCAGAAAAGTATTTAGCCTCAGACGGCAAAACCATTATTCTGGTAGGCCGGAATAATCTTCAAAACGAAGAATTGACCTTCAAAATGGCTAAAAAGGACGAACTCTGGTTCCACGCTAAGGATATTCCAGGTAGTCACGTGGTCATTACAGGTAATCTCAACCCTTCTGATGAGGTCAAAACCGATGCAGCTGAGCTGGCAGCCTATTTCTCTAAGGGACGCCTCTCCAATCTGGTCCAAGTCGACATGATTGAAACCAAGAAACTCAACAAACCGACCGGAGGAAAACCTGGCTTTGTAACCTATACCGGTCAGAAAACCCTACGAGTCACCCCTGAAGAAGAAAAGATCAAATCCATGCGCATCAATGAGTAGACAACGTAAAAGTGAGTGGGAAAGAACTCCGAAAAATTAAAAAAGATTGAAAAGGTTCTTTAAACCTTTTCAATCTTCCCACCCCACACAGTTGATTAAGTCATCTTTGAAGTTTAAAAAGCGAACAAAGATGCTAATCAACCACTGCTTCTTGTAGTTATTCCAATCAAATATCAAAGGCTGGACAGTTTTTGCCCATCCCTTTTAAGTGTAGACAACTATTTACATAAAGGAACTCGAATGGTAATACAAGAAATAATCTCTTCTATAAGGCATTCTAGCATTTATCCAGGAACTTTCCGCCGTGAGAAAAGTGCTAGAAACACCAACGTTTCTAGCACTCGGGAGTTTTGAGACCTTAGGCTCAAAACTAAGTCATGGAACTTCTTAGAAGTTCGCTGACGTCCGTACTCACCTAAGGAAAGTTCATAAGAAATAATATTCATCCTAGGACTGAGAATCATCTCAGCCCTTTTGTTTTATTCTGATTTGTGGATATCCTCTTTGACTTGGTCAACATTGAACTTGGCAAAGAGGTACTGGCGGTCCTGGACGGGGAAGCGTTGATCCAATTGATCAATAGCCCCAACTTCAACGATGCCCTCTTTGATGACAAAATCCATGACATGGCCCCCGAAGGTATGGTCATCTGAGATAAAGTGAAGGTGATAGCCTGCTACACTGACCCCATGGAAAATCTCCGGTGTCCAGAAACCAACAATGGTTCCTGTAACATTTTCACGTGTAAATTCTGGCTGATGGGTCGCCACATCTGCAAATTTGGTTTCCGAGGTCGATTTGGGAATCATGCGCACATGCATTGTGGCAAAATCACCGTGAATCTTAATCGAACGAAACAGATTTTCGCCATCGTAATAAGATTCAATGCGAGCCTCTAATTCCTCATCCGTCATTTCAAAACGTTGCCGAAAAATCACTTCGGCCTGGTGGGGAACAATGGCCGCATAGGGGACGGTCGCATCTGGAGATACTTCCACAATCTCTGGTTCCTCTCCTGAACCCTTAGCTTGATAAGCCTTACCATCTAAGACGATCAATTCGCCATCGATTGAGTCCAAGGTCCCGATTCCTAAATCTCCATGCTCCAGTAATTCTTTAATGGTAAAGGATCCCCCATAGAGACCTGCCATCAAAGCCCCCAAGGTATTGTATTGAAACAATTTCACCGGTTCCATTTTTTCTCCCTCATTCATCTTGTCTAATTTTTAGCCCTTCCAGTATACCATATTCTTAAGGACAATAACAGAAAGACTGATTAAAAAGAGTGGGATAGAACAATGATACACACTTGTTCCTAGTCCCACTCCCACAAGAGCCAAACTCTTATTCTTCTAGCAGACTCTCATAGAAAGCTTGCATCTGCCCATCATCTGGCACTAGCTGCAAGTAGCCTTCTGCCACTTCCCGAGCTTTTGCAATATCACCCAACTCTCTCAAGAGGTAGCTATAGCTTTCTAAGAACTCTGGATTTTCTTTCAAATCTGGGTAGAGCTCTTCATAGATTGGATCTGCTTTTTCAACCTCTTCGAGTGCTACCAAGGCACGAGCGATATTCCAGCGGGTGACCACATTCTCCACTTCCACATCTTGCCATTCAAGGACGTCTTCATAGCGTTCCTGTTCCAAATAAAGGGTTGTTAGGCGAAGGGCGATATCTTCGAGGTCCTCAGCCACTTCTTTGGCTTCTAACAGATAGTTTTCTGCCTTTTCTGGCTGGTGCAACTCGTAGGCCAACTGGGAAGCTAGAAGGAGGAGGTAGGCGTCAAAAGGATTCTTTTGGATCCCTTGCTCTGCTATCACTAGCGCTGTTTCTCGGTCATTCTCAGCTTGTAGAGCCAAGGCATAGCCGTATTCATACCCTTCAAAGTCTGGTGACAGCGTATCAATCTGCTTGAAGTAGATCAGAGCCCGTTGATACTCTTCTCGGTCATAGAGAAGGGTTGCCAATTCATAGGCAATCTGGTCATCAAACTCGATTTCTAAGGCCTTTTCTAAAAACTCAATGGCAGCCTCAAACCGACCTAGATTCGCATAAGCATAGCCGATCCGCTGATAGGTGGAAATGCCTGTTTCTTCTAAAATGAGACGGTTGTCTAATTGAGCATATTCTTGAATGGCTTCTTGGTAATTTTCGAGTTCCAGATCAATCTCTGCCAAGCCCAGCTGAATGATCGGATCATCTGAAAGCGTCGCTGCTTCCATCAGCTTTTCCCGAGCCACATCAGCAAGCCCCTCACTTTGGTAGAGATCTGCCTTGACTAGGAGACTGGCTAGATACCATTCCGAACTTTCAGGGATTTCTTCCAGATAAGCAAAGGCTTCTTCCATTTGACCATCCTCGGCTACAATGGTCGCTAGACTCAGATAGACCTCTGGATAATCATCTCTTAGATGCAAGTAGGTTTGCTTGGCTTCAGGGTAAAAGCCGATACTTTCAAAATACTGGCCCAATTCTAACAAGGTTGCTGGATCGTCTTCTAGCAAAGCCTTCTCCAAATAAGCCGGTAGGCGATCTAACTCTTGTTTCTCAATTGCTTCTAGAATTTTTTGACTATTCTTCACGTTGAATTTCCTCAATTTCGTCCTTTTCGTACAAGCCACTGACATCTTTGTACCACTCAAATAGAGCACTGATGACTACTTTAGCTGAAGCGTAAACTGGGATTCCTAAGAAGACTCCCCAGATTCCAAACATAGAACCTGAAGTAATCAATACAAACAGAATCGTGATTGGGTGGATATTGAGCTGACTACCCAAGACAAGTGGGGAAACGAAACGTCCCTCGATGGTTTGCTCAACAATAAAGACAATAACAACTTTGACAAACATCTCTGGTCCTGCTACCAAGCCTAAAACTAAAGCTGGGAGCATAGCCAAGAAACTACCCAAGTATGGAATCAAGTTCAGAAAACCAGCGGTTACACCAAGTGTCACTCCGTAACGAAGTCCAATGATCTTAAACAATAGAATGAACATCAAAGCTACGATGATGGCAACAGTGATCTGACCTCTGACATAATTGGCCAATTGTGTATTGACATCAGACAGCACCTTGCCTGCTGATTCGCGAATCTTGGTTGGTAAGAAGCGAATGATCTGCCCTTTCAGGTTCTTTCCATCTCTCAAAAGGTAGAAGACGATGAAAGGCATGATAATTAAAGCGATAATAACCTGAGAGGCGACAGCAATCAGATTGCTGACCCAGTTGACTGCACGGGCAGAGAAAGAACTCGCCCAACTGGTAATGTTTTGCGACAACTGGCTGGTCCATTCATCCAGTTGAGGCTTGATTTCTGGCGACACTTTGTTGTCTAGGAAATCATCAATGGTCATATTGGCCTTTTCCAAGTAATCTGGCAGATTCTTCATAAAACTGACCACCTGACGCTGAATGGCTGGAATAGCGACGGCCAAGCCCCATAAAATGAGAAGGGCAATCAAGATGAAGACGATGGAAATCGCAATAATCCGCTTAACCCGATGCCTTTCCAAAAAGTCGACAATTGGATTTAACAAATAATAGAGGAGCCCTGAAATAATGACAGGCAACATGACCGCTGCTCCAAACTCTAACAGGGGTGTAAAAATAAAGCTAATCTTGCTCAGAACTAAAATATTCAATCCTATCAGCAAGGCTACTAGAAAAACAGTAATGGCCTTATTATCAACAAACCATTTAAAAAACCAGGATAAACTAAAATCTTTTTCTTTATGTTCCACAGGAATCTCCTTCGTTTTCAATCTGTTTTTATTTTAGCATTTTTAGTCTATAATTTCACGATATAGCTGAAAGTGACAGACTTTTTGTTTCTGAGTCCCTCAATCCTTCACCAAATCGTTTTCCATCCCCTTCTTTTCTGATATAATGGAGCTATCAACAAAGTCGAGGTGCATGTAATGCAAGATATTTATTTCGGAACCTATACCAAACGCGACTCCAAAGGAATTTATAAAGCTTCCTTCGATGAAAGAACTGGTCAGCTTAGCGACTTACAACTAGTTGCTCAAGAGCCAAATCCAACCTATCTCGCTTTTTCAAAAGCTGGTTTCTTATACAGTGTGGGAGCCGAAGAGGGTCTTGGTGGCATTGCGAGCTTTAACCCTGACCACCAGTTAATTAATCACGTTGTCGATGAAGGAGCCCCCCTCTGTTATGTCTCTGTTGATGAAGCGCGTGGGTTGGTCTATGGAGCTAACTATCACAAGGGACAAGTCCTATCTTATCGCATACATGAGGATGGGCATTTGACCTTGGTCGATCAAGCCACTCATCAGGGTTCTGGACCTCACGAAAACCAAGCCAGTCCCCATGTTCACTATGCAGATCTTACTCCTGATAAACTGCTCGTTACTTGTGATTTGGGAACTGATCAAGTTGTGGTCTACCAAGTCGATGATCTAGGGAATCTTACGGAAGCACAAACCTACCAAACAGCTCCAGGTGCTGGTCCCCGTCACATCATTTTCCATTCTCATTACAAGACGGCCTACCTGATTAATGAATTAAAGGCCACCATCGATGTCCTTTTCTATGATGGACTTGGCTACTTTGAACATTTCCAAACCATCTCCACCCTACCAGAAGATTATGAAGGTCAAAAATGGGCTGCTGCTATTCGCCTTTCCGAGGATGGGAAATTCCTCTATGCCTCTAATCGGGCCCATAATTCCATTGCAGTCTATGAAATCTTGGCAGATGGTAGCCTAGTGCTTCTTGAAATCGTTCCAACCAATGGTCTCAATCCGCGTGATTTCATTCTTAGTCCTGATCAAGAATACCTCATTGCAGTTCATCAAGATTCAGACAATGCTACTGTTTTTAAACGCGACAAGACAAGTGGTAGATTGACTGAATTGAGCCATGATTTCTACGTACCAGAGGCGGTTTGCGTCCTTTTCAACTAAGAATCAAAACGCTTGCTAGTTTGGTTGAAAAATGATTAAATAGTGATATTAATAAATAGTTTATAGGAGAAAACTCATGAACCCAATGGATTTGTTTAACCAAGTCAAAGAAATGATCGAAAAGAAAGATTTCGATGCTGCTAAAAAATTTATCGATGACAACAAGGATAACCTTGGTGACTACTTAGAACAAGCGAAAGCTCTTGTTGCTGGAAATGATCTCGTCAGCGGTGCTGTTGATAAAATCAAAGGCTTGTTCTAATAAAACGATTCCTCAACTATCTAGTTGAGGATTTTTTGTTTGGCTCGATAACAAAAAAGATCCTTGAGAAAACTCAAGGATCTTTTGTATCTAGTTAACTAGATTATTTCTTAAGGTTGTAGAATGATTTCAATCCACGGTATTCAGCTACTTCACCAAGTTGGTCTTCGATACGAAGCAATTGGTTGTATTTAGCGATACGGTCAGTACGTGAAAGTGAACCAGTCTTGATTTGTCCTGCGTTTGTTGCAACTGCGATGTCAGCGATTGTTGAATCTTCAGTTTCACCTGAACGGTGTGATACAACGGCAGTGTAACCAGCTTCTTTCGCCATTTCGATAGCGTCGAATGTTTCAGTAAGAGTACCGATTTGGTTAACTTTGATAAGGATTGAGTTAGCAGCACCTTCTGCGATACCTTTTTCAAGGTAAGAAGTGTTTGTTACGAAGAAGTCGTCACCAACCAATTGAACTTTACCACCAAGACGTTCAGTAAGAGCTTTCCATCCGTCCCAGTCGTTTTCGTCCATACCATCTTCGATAGTGATGATTGGGTATTTGTTTACCAATTCTTCAAGGTAGTCGATTTGTTCAGCAGCAGTGCGGACAGCAGCTCCTTCACCTTCGAATTTAGTGTAATCGTAAACTTTACGTTCTTTATCGTAGAATTCTGATGATGCACAGTCAAATCCGATGAATACGTCTTTACCTGGAACATAACCAGCAGCTTCGATTGCAGCGATGATAGTTTCAACACCATCTTCAGTTCCTTCGAAACGAGGAGCGAATCCACCTTCATCACCTACGGCTGTTTCAAGACCACGAGATTTAAGGATTTTCTTAAGAGCGTGGAAGATTTCAGCACCCCAACGAAGAGCTTCTTTGAATGTAGGTGCACCAGCAGGTACGATCATGAATTCTTGGAAAGCGATTGGAGCATCTGAGTGAGAACCACCGTTGATGATGTTCATCATTGGAGTTGGAAGAACTTTAGTGTTGAATCCACCAAGGTAGCTGTAAAGTGGGATTTCAAGGTAGTCAGCAGCAGCACGAGCTACAGCGATAGACACACCAAGGATTGCGTTTGCTCCCAATTTACCTTTGTTAGGAGTACCGTCAAGAGCGATCATTGCACGGTCAATAGCTTGTTGATCACGTACATCGTAACCGATGATAGCTTCAGCAATGATGTTGTTTACATTGTCAACAGCTTTTTGAGTTCCAAGACCACCGTAACGAGATTTGTCACCGTCGCGAAGTTCTACTGCTTCGTGTTCACCAGTAGAAGCTCCTGATGGAACCATACCACGTCCGAAAGCACCTGATTCAGTATACACTTCTACTTCAAGTGTTGGGTTACCGCGTGAGTCTAGGACTTCGCGAGCGTAAACATCAGTAATAATTGACATTTCTTACTCTCCTTATTGAGTTAAATTTTTTACACCTCTATGATACCTTAAAAATACGCGTTTTTCAAGAAAAAACGTTATCTTTGTGCAGATTTTCCTTAACTTTATCAAGAAATCGCTTTCTTTTTGTTTGGATCAGCCTTTATTCGTTTGGCATTTTCAACCTAAAGTATGATATACTATTCTTATGACTGATCTATCTAAAGAAATTATGGAAAAGGCTAACGGTGGCCTAAAATTAAATCCTGATGAACAACGTCGCTTTCTAGGTACATTTGAAGAGCGCGTTCTAGGATATGCCGATTTAAAAACAAGCAATAGTCCTCAGCTTCAGAAGGGCTTTTTGAAGGTGCTGAAAAGCTTGAATGAACAAGCTAACCCACTCTTTGTAAAGATCTCTCCAAATGTTGATTCTAGCGTTCAGTTGAGCTATCTAAAACAAGCAAAAGAATTCGGTTGCCAGGCTACAATTGTTTCGGAGGAACACGACTCCTCTCCTTTTGGGCTCGTGATTCATACAGATGCACCAGTGACCACTACTGACAAGGACCTCCGATCTGCTTTTGCGGATCTCTGGGAGGAAGAAAAGAAACCGACCAAACCTTCTCTTTGGAAGAAATGGTTTGGTTAATCAAAGCTGTCCCTTAGACATTTTATTAGTATTAAATATTAGATGAAAAATAGCGGTTTAACCGCTTGAGTATGTAGACAAGCTATTGTTTTACATAAAACAGTTAGATAATTATCAGAAATGACTTTTAATTTTTAGTTATTTACGAAGATCAAAAACTTTCCGCTGTGAGAAAAATGCCTGAAACATAATTGTTCCAGGCATTCGGAATTATTGAGAGTAAAACAGTTTGGGGAACTGTTTTAGCCTGAGCCCAGAAATTAAAGAGCGAAGAGGCTCAATAATTAGTCATGGAACTTTGAAAAAGTTCGCTGACGTCCGTACTCACCTAAGGAAAGTTTTTCTGAAGACTTTATCTTCAATTTGAAGCGGTTTAACCGCTTTTTTCTATGCTTAATAGATTTCCGATATTTCTAGCTGTAAAGAGAAGATTTTCCCTCGCATCCTTTAGAAGTTGCTCTAAACTATCGGGATGTTTCATACTGGAAAAAGCAACGACTATATTTTCAAATGGGAGATTTGGTAAATCGTCTGCAAGACTGCCACAAATGGCTATTACTGGGATCCCCTTTGGCGTTCGTCTCGCAACCCCTATCGGAGCTTTCCCGGATAGACTCTGATGGTCCAGTCGTCCTTCTCCGACAATGACCAAGTCTGCGTTGGCTACTTTGGAGTCAAAGTCGATCAGATCTAAACAGCTATCGATACCTGATACCAATCTCGCTTGCGCGAAGGCACAAAGACCCGCAGCAAGACCTCCACCAGCTCCCATCCCTGCTTGATTCAAAATACTTGGACAGTGCTTGTCGTAAAAGCTGTAAATAGCTTGATCCACTTGCTCAAACATATTGGGACTGAGCCCCTTTTGTTTTCCAAAAATATAGGTCGCACCATCTAGTCCACATAAGGGATTGGAAACATCTGCTAAGACCTGTATCTGGACATTGTCTGGGATTTTGAACGCTTCCTCTTTACGGATGGAATCCCATTCTAAAAGACTTTGTCCACAGGCCTTTAATTCTCTTCCTTCTCGATCATAGAATTGGTAACCTAGACCTGAAGCAAGTCCCAGGCCCCCATCATTGGTCGCGGTTCCTCCAACACCGATATAAATCTCCTTTTTCCCCTGTTTGATTAAATTACAAATCAGTTCACCAATTCCTCGGGTTTCTAGGTCTAGTGGACGGCGTTGATCAATTGGAATTTTTCCTAAACCGATCAAGTCGGCTACTTCAAAGAGAGCCAGAGAATCCTTCTCCATATACCGCATTTCTACCGGCTTCCCAAATGGACCTGTGACAAGGGTAAAAGTTTCCTTCAATCCCAATGAGTAGCTGATGGCATCCACTGTCCCTTCCCCACCATCTCCAACAGGACAGGTGACCGGTTCTACATCGAGGAGAGACTGACGCAAGCCTTCTGCAATAATTTCCGCTACTTCTTTCGCAGATAAGCTTTCTTTGAATGAATCTGGAGCAATTAAAACTTTCATGGATTCATCTCCTATTTTTTTCTATGTTTCTATTTCTCCTCACACCTTCATCTCCATAAAAAAACATCCAGGAATTTTCTCCTGGATGTTTTGGATTAGAATCGGATGGATTCTCTTGTTTTTTCAAATGAGGTAACAAATCGCTCTGTTACTCCTGGTTCTACTGTTTCCAATGCTTCTGAAATGACTTTGAATGAAGCAGGATAGTCATACTCTTTTTCAAAGATGTACAAGGCTTCATCAAACGCTGCTTGGACATGATCGTCGAATGAACGATAGCGATTTGAGTATTGAAGCAACTGCTCTGTTAGAGTAGCATATTGTACTAATTTGTAGGTTTCTTCCTCTAACTCTGTCATATCGTTGGTCAAAATATCCAGGAGACGGTTGGCGTTTTCAATATTGACACGACGACCTTCTAACTCAGCCAAGAGAGCTTCTGTGTTATCACTTGCAGTGAAGAAGATAGTAAGGAAGGATTGAGGAATTCCAGGTAAGTTCCGCTTATCCATGTAACGCTTAATGGCATGTAAACGGTTGGCGTAGATATTTACCTTTTGACGAGCATTTGTGTCGTCTTTCTCAATCTTAGACAAGGTTTCGCTCAAAGCAATTTGATCATCTTCAATCTCTTTCAAACGTTCTTCAATCGCTTCTAACTCTTCTTGAAGGATAGAGTAGGCTTTTTGAGTTTCAGATGTATCCTTCAAGGCATCTTCTACAACGAGCTCTTGAGCTGTTAATTCAGCTTCTAACTCTTTCAAATGATTTTCCTTGAGTTCTTTGCTTTCAAATGTTTTGCTGAGACGTTCAACTTCTTCTGCTAAACTCTTGTTATTTTCCTTCGCATGGGCAAGGTAACCTGGTAAGGCTTTGACCAATTTTTCAACAACTTTGTGTGATTCAATTTCACGAGTGAAAATATC
Source organism: Streptococcaceae bacterium (assembly GCA_902363395.1). Taxonomy (GTDB): domain Bacteria; phylum Bacillota; class Bacilli; order Lactobacillales; family Streptococcaceae; genus Streptococcus. Next base: position 740,880 of record CABIZZ010000001.1, on the reverse strand, counting down.
ATACAAGGCGTTGATTTCTTCTTGAATCTGCTCATTTTCATAGAGCGCATTATCTAATTCAAGAGCAGCAACATTTTGTAGGTTGGCTTTCAAAGCTGCATGCAATTGTTGGAAACGTGCTTCCAAATCGGTCTCTGTAAAATGATAACCAGACTCCAAAAGTTTACGATGACCAGCTTCCAAATCTTCCAATTGATCAGGTAGAGTAGTCTGTACATCTTTCACAATTGCAGGAACTTTTTCAACAATATGCGTCAAGGCTACAATGTGATTTTCAGCTGTATCCAAAATTTCAGCAGCTTCAACAGGGTCACCTGATGAATTCAAGGTTACAAATTTTGAAAACTCTACTTGAATATTTTCAGCTTGCTTCTCAATTTCGGGAAGCGCTGGGCCATATGCATCTGGATCAGAAGCTACTTGTTTTTGCAAGTTTTCAAACATATCCAAGGCATGAACAACCCGACCGCTATTCATTTCTTCTTTTTCTTTTAATTCAGATAAAGCTTGACGGATGGCCTTGATATCTTCATCAATCAATTGAACCTGACTCTCAATATTTCCAATCGCTTGCTTTGCTTTTAAAAAGCGGAAAGAATTGTTGTAGCCTTCTGCTTCAAAGAGGTTGTTCTCGATATCAGCAAAAGAATTGAGGGATAGGTCCACCCATTTTTGATTCCATTCACGAAATGCAACTTGACTTTGACCAATCAAATGCATATTCTTCACAGCCTCTACTTCATCATTTACCGGAAGGTTATACAACTCTTCTTTTCGTTCTTCCAGAGATGCCAGTAAGGCTTCATTACGCTTTCTCAATAAGACTGCCACTACATATCCTAAAACCAAAAGGACCCCAATGACAATGATGAGAATAATTAGTCCACGAGACATATAAAAACTCCTTCATTAAATTACTTGAAAGTAATCGTAGTTATTATATCATAAATATTCGAATAATTGGCAAATATCGCAGAATTTTATACATCAAGTGTACTATATTCGGCATTTTCTTCGATAAATTCACGGCGAGGTTCTACTCGATCTCCCATGAGCATATCAAAGATCTTATCTGCTTCTGCTGCATCATCAACTGTTACACGCGCCATGAGGCGATGTTCTGGGTTCATCGTTGTTTCCCAGAGCTGATGATCATCCATCTCACCCAAACCTTTGTATCGTTGAATCGTTGGTTTGGAACGACCTTCAGAATAGCGTTCAAGAGCTTCAGCCAATTCTGCTTCTTGGTTGGCTCCTGGTTGGATGTATTCTTTGATTTCACTACCAACTTTTACACCATAGATTGGTGGTTGGGCGATGTAAACATAGCCTGCCTCCAAAACTGGTTTCATATAGCGATAAATCAAGGTTAAGAGGAGGGTTCGAATATGAGCTCCATCGACATCGGCATCTGTCATGATGACTAATTTTTGATAACGGGCTTTCGATACATCAAATTCTGCACCAAAACCGGTTCCCATAGCTGTGAAAAGACTACGAATTTCTTCGTTGGCTAAAATCTTGTCCATGCTGGCTTTTTCCACGTTGAGGATTTTCCCACGAATAGGGAGAATCGCCTGGAACTCGCGATTTCGACCTGATTTAGCAGATCCTCCGGCAGAGTCTCCTTCGACGATGAAGAGTTCTGTCTCTGCTGGATTGTTAGATGAACAGTCTGCTAATTTACCAGGGAGGTTGGAGATTTCTAAACCAGATTTCTTACGGGTAACTTCACGAGCGCGCTTAGCAGCAACACGTGCTTTGGCAGCCAAGATTCCCTTTTCAACAATTTTCTTAGCAATCTGCGGATTTTCCAACAAGAAATCAGAGAAGGCATCGCTGAACAAGCGGTTGGTAATCTTCACCACTTCAGAGTTTCCAAGTTTGGTCTTGGTTTGTCCTTCAAACTGTGGATTTGGGTGTTTGACAGAAATCACTGCTGTCAATCCTTCCCGGACATCTTCCCCTGTTAGATTTTCTTCATTGTCCTTGAGAAGTTTATTCTTACGCGCATAGTCGTTGATAACACGGGTCAAAGCTGTACGGAAACCTTGTTCATGAGTCCCCCCCTCATGGGTATGGATGTTATTGGCAAAACTCATGACGGTTTCGTGATAACCAGTCGTATACTGCATGGCTACTTCAACAGTGATATCATCCAATTCTCCATCGGTATAAATCGGAGTTTCAAATATGACATCCTTGTTTTCGTTGATGTATTCCACATAACTAGCAATCCCACCCTCATAGTGGTAATCTTTCGTTTGCTCCTGCCCTGCACGCTTGTCTGTGATCGAGATGCGTAAGCCACGGTTCAAGAAGGCTAGCTCTTGAATCCGCTTATTCAACTTGTCAAAATCAAAGACTGTTGTTTCTGTGAAGATTTCTGGGTCTGGAGTAAAGTGAACAGTTGTACCAGTTCGATCTGTTTCACCAACCACTTCAAGATCTGCAACGACTTGACCGCGTTTGTATTCTTGATAATGAATTTGGCCATTCTTATGGACATGAACATCTAACTGAGTCGACAAGGCATTTACGACAGATGATCCAACTCCATGGAGTCCACCAGATACCTTGTACCCACCACCGCCAAATTTTCCTCCCGCATGGAGAACGGTAAAGACAGTCTCAACCGCTGGACGACCCGTTTTTTCTTGAATGTCAACCGGAATCCCCCGTCCATCATCGACGACTGTAATCGAATTGTCCGCTTCGATAAAGACTTCGATATGGCTAGCAAAGCCTGCAAGGGCCTCATCGATTGAGTTATCGACGATTTCCCAGACCAAATGGTGAAGACCTTCTTTAGAAGTGGACCCGATATACATCCCCGGACGCATCCGAACTGCTTCTAAACCTTCTAAAACCTGAATCTGACTGGCATCATATTCTTGACCAGTCGTTTCTTGCTTCAATTCTTCTGTCATTCTTTCCCTTTTCTAATTAAAAATATAGGCACTTAATTGATCCATTGAGTCGAACAAATAGGTCGCCATGCCAGCTCTCTGACCAGCTTCGATATCGATCGGGCGATCTCCAATCACCAAGCCAGACTCAACCGCATACTTGTCTTTTAGATACAACATGGACGTAGGATCTGGTTTACGTGGAAAACCATCATCAGCTGTCACAACTTCTGTAAAGTAATGACGAATCCCTGTTTTTTCTAAGATGGTCTCTACATGATGGTCACGGTGAGAAACCAAAAAATGACGGGCTCCGACTGCTGTCAGACGATGCAATAACTCCTCAGTCCCCTCGAATAAGCAGGGGATTTCAAGAGCTTCTTTCTCTCGCTGTTTATACTCTCCCAAAAAGTCTGGAAGGTCTGAAGCAAACTGCTGAACAGCATAATCCGTGGAAACCTTTAAAGCTGCATAAACGGAATCATGATCAGCCTCCCTTTGGAAATACTGTAAGGTCGCTACAAAAGCTTTTGTAGAGGTCTCATAATTGTCCAATAAAGTCCCACCAAGATCCCATATAAAATCATGATAATCCATAGCTTCAATTATACCATAATTTTCAAAAAATTGCTTGTAAAGTCAATGTTTTCACGGTTTTTTTACAGTCATCTACCACCTGTTTTACTTTCATTCAAAAAGCATTTATATTTTGACAAAACTAGCCTATAAAAAAATGAAGACAGGAATTTTCCTACCTTCATTTTTCTTCTCAACAACTAAGGGGCCGATGTTCCAAAAACATCTTGATAGAGCATCCCTTCTCTCAATGCTGTGGCGTCTCCCCCAAAATGGTTGACCAGGGCATAGGAAAACGCAAGTGCTGTTGCAGGACCCCGACTGGTCAAAATGTGATCATCCTGAACCACTGCTTCCTTCACATAATGCTCTGTTCCAATTTCTTTTTCAAAGCCATCATAGCAGGTATAGCGCTTTTCATCAAGTAGTCCAGCGCGATGCAATACAATCGGAGCTGCACAAATAGCTGCTAAACTTTTTCCTTGTTCATGGGCTTCTTTTAAAGACTGGATTAAGCCCTCATGGTCGCGTAGATTTGCTGCTCCCGGCATCCCTCCTGGAAGGACAATGCCATCAAAATGATCCAACGAACCGGACCAGACCTCATCTACCTTTACTGTGATACCATGGGAACCTGTCACTTCTTGATCAAATCCAACCATCTGACACTCGATTGCTGCTCTTCGCAAGACATCGACAACAGTCAAGGCTTCGATTTCCTCGAAACCATTTGCTAACATCACTGCTACTTTTGTCATATCAAATCATTCCTTTCTCGTGTAGTCGACTCAATTGTTTCTGTCTCAAGAGTCGACTTTCTTTTTTCCGTTCTTCACTCACCCTATTTTGATGGCTCATGGATAACAATAAGCCAATCCCAATGAGGTTACTCACAATAGCGGATCCTCCTTGTGAGATAAATGGCAAGGGAATTCCAGTGAGAGGCAAGATCCCCGTTACCGCCCCAATATTCTCAAATATGTGGAAGACCAACATCATGATGAAACCAGTTGAAATATAGGTATAAAATTGATTATTGGATTTCAGGGTAATTCGCAACATCTTATAGACTAAAAACATGTATAAGAGAAGGAGTCCCAATCCTCCTACAAATCCAAAATCTTCCGCGATGACCGTAAAAATCATATCACTCTCCCTGACCGGGATCAACAGATTAGATACATTAAAACCTTGCCCCAATAGACCACCGCTGGCAATGGCCAGCTGTCCCTGAGCCTGTTGGAAGGTCATGGTTTGGGCATAATCAAAAGGATTCAACCAGGCTAAAATGCGGTTCATCTGATAGGTGGGCATCCCCAGAGTTTGATGGAGAAAGGCCCGCCCACCGTCGGATAGAAAGACAGCCAAAAAGAGAGCAATTCCACCTGCGAGGGTCAAAAAGACTGGTAAAATGATTTTCCAAGAGACCCCTGAAATAAGGACTACTCCTGAGAAGATAGCCATAAATACCAAGGAGGTTCCAAAATCATGTTGAAAGGCTAGAAGCCCTAGGACCGGTATGGTATAGGCAGCAATTTGGAGAATGAGAAAAAAGTCTTTTTTTAGCGTCCGATCTTCTTCCCTATTGTTTCGTAAAAAATGAACAATCGCACGAGAGACCATCAAGATATAAGAAATTTTCATAAACTCTGATGGCTGAAAAAGACTGATCCCCTTGTAGGCCACCCAGTTTTTAGAACCGGTCGAAGCAACCAGGTTTGGGTTGTAAAAATAAAGGGGCAAGACCATTAAGACCAAGCCAAAGACATACAAGTAAGGCGTTACTTTCCATAAAAATTCTGTATTAAAGAGCATAACGACAAAACTAATCATACATCCTAAAACAATCCAGGCAACCTGTTGGCCTAAAATAGACCAAACCAAGTCAGGATAATCATTCGAAACTGCAATGTAGACTGCCACCACACCAAATGCTAATAATAACAAAACAGTGGTGATCAAGGAGAAATCTCCTCTAAGTTTGAAAGACTGACGTCTCTTCATTTCATCTCCCTTTCATTTAGATTCCTAAAACGTGTTGAAGTAGCAAACTAGAAATGGATACAGCTAGCCAGGCCACAAGGCCGATGAGGAGAGGAGCTACCCCCTGCTTACGGAAGGCCTGAATAGACACTTGACTTCCAATGCCAACCAAGGCCATGGCCATCAAATATTGTGACAACCATTTACAGAAGGGAATCCAAGAACTTGGAAACCAGCCAAAGGACGTCACTAAAGAAGCCAAAAGGAAGTAGAAAATAAACCAAGGAACAATTTTACTCAATGCCACTTGCTTGCCTTCTCGATCCTGTTTCGACCGTCCTAGAAGTTTTAGTCCCAACATCCCAAAACAGATTGGAATAATCATCAGAGCTCGGGTCAACTTTACAACCGTAGCCACTTCACCCGCTGCTTTACTATAGGAAAATGCAGCCGCTACAACAGATGAGGTATCATTAATAGCTGTTCCTGCCCAAAAACCAAATTGCCGATCCGTCATAGCAAGGAGGTGACCAAAGAAAGGAAAGAGGAAAACCGCTAGGATATTAAAGAAAAAGATGGTCGACATGGACAGAGCAATGTCATTTTCATCAGCTTCTAGGACAGGAGAGGCTGCCGCGATTGCAGACCCTCCACAAATAGCTGTCCCCATTCCAACCAAGGCTGTTAAGATCTTTGGAGCTTTTAAGAGGTAGCCCATTGCAAAAGCAGAGAAAAAGGCAATACTGATGGTCGGTAAACTAATAACCAAAGAAGACAGGCCCAATTGGGTCACCTTTTGAAAGGACAAGGTAAAGCCCATCAAGATAATGGAATATTGCAAGAGTTTTTTCCCTGAATAGGCTAGTCCCGGCCTGCTATTTTGAGGCAATAGTTGACTAGCATTCAAGAGGATCCCACATAGGATAGCAAAGAGACTAGAGCCAAGGATAGGAACTGCTTTTCCTAACACCATAGATAGTCCTGCTGTGAAAGCTGCTATTAGGATACCGGGGACATACTGAGTTCCATTGGTTTTTTGATTCATGTTAACTCCTAAATTGTTCAACAACTTCTTTTACTTCTCCTGTCTTAGCAATGACAAGAGGAGCTATTTTCTCTAAACTGTCTTGAATCTGCGAGCCATATTGGCGATTTAGTAAGCGTTGATCTAATAAAATGACCAGAGATTCTTGCTCGCTCGAACGACTCGATCGTCCAAGAGCCTGCTTCAAGCGTAAGATAGCTAGTGGCAAACTATAATCATAGAAGGGATTTTTCCCTTCTAAACGCAAGGTTTCGTGAAGTTTTTGCACGAAGAAATCACTTGGATTATCAAAAGGAATGCGAGGAATGACTTGAATGATTTTTGCTTGCTGGGCAAAATCGACCCCTTCCCAAAAACTACCGGATCCTAAAAGGACGGAAGCTTCCCCTCTATCAAATCGGCGTTTAATAGTTGCTGCTTCACCATTCTTATACTGAGCCAGATGACCCACTGTCATCAGCTGAGAAGTTGCTAAAAGCAAGTCCTTGGAAGTGAACAAGGCAAAGAGAGGCAAGCCAGTAGTTGCTAGATCATCCAAATAACTTGCTAAAGAGCCAGCTAATTCCTCTTGCGTCAAATTGGTCAAATCAGGAAATTCTCGATCGATGAAGATGGTTTGCCCTTGATGATAGGACAGTTCTTTCCCAATGAATTGGTAATTCTCAATTCCTAAAATCGAGGCTAGATTGACCTTTTTACTAATGGATAAGGTAGCTGAGACCAAGAGAAGTCTGGTAGTTGTTGGAATAAAGTCTTGAAGAGAAACCAAGCCCTCTCTTCCAGACTGCAAGCGAATCATCGGATGCTGATCCTCTTGTGTACGATCAATCCAAAAAATTTGAAAACGAGGATCAAAGACCGTTTTTATTGCAGCCAAGATTGGATTATCTAGTTCAGATAAATCCTGGCGAATTTTTTTAACCTGTTCCGGTGTTAGTTCGACCTTTCTGCTACCCGATTCAAGATGTTTGAGTAGAGCATTCAATTCAAATTGGAGACTTTCAAGGATCCGTCGTTTTAACAAGGATTTTTCTATTTCTATCTCCCGTTGCAGATCTAGCATGAAATCCGATAAGGATAAGGAAGCCCTTGAAAACTGCTCCAATGAAAAATAAAGTTTTTGTGCCTCATCCACCACTAGAGTCCGATTTTCTACTAGAGAAGGATCATCCTCTAATCGAGTCAATAAATAAGCATGATTGGTGAGCAAGACCCGACTCATTTTGGCTTTTTCTTGACCGAGACGCCAAAAATCTTCTGTGTAAAATAAAGATTTTTTTGATAGCTTCCCATCATGACGGATTCGTTGAACAAAATTCCCGTAACGATGGAGCTGTCCCACTTCGTTTAGATCACCCGTCCTTGTTTGGGTCAACCAGACTAGCAATTGCATTTTGAACCGATTCCAGAGGCGATTTTCCTCTGGTTCATGCAAGATTCGAAAGAACTCATCCAGTTTTAAATAATTTTGAGGACTTTTTAGGCTATGAAAAGAAGTCTGAAAAACGTCCTCAATCACCTTAGCTTCCTGTTGCATGATTTGGTCTTGCAAGACCTTGGTTGGAACACTGACGACAATCTGGTCCCTTGTATGCGCTAGTAAGGGAAGGAGGTAGCCATAGGTTTTTCCAATCCCAGTAGGTCCCTCTACAAAGGTTGCTACTTCTCTTGAAGACTGAATACTTTCTTCAATCGATTGGGCAAACTCTTGCTGCAAGGGACGGGGGTCCATGCCCATTAACTGGATATTAATAGCAAACTGATTAGAAAAATTCTTGGCATCTCTTTTGATCAGAGGCTTCCGAAGAAAAATCCCATGGTGAGATGTCAAGTCCTCTTTATGAAAAGCTCCCGCATCCTCGAATGCATCCTCTATCAAGAGCCTCGACTCGTAAATCAGATTATCAGAAAATGACAGCAAAGTTTCAACTAATTCTCTTGGTAAGGAAGCAATCGTTTCACGAAGCTTAAGAAATAGCTGGGCGGTTGCTTGCGCATCTGAGATAGCTGAGTGGGCATGGTCTAGAGGAATCGCCAATTCTTCACACAGGTTACTTAAATTGTATCTTTCTAGGGTTGGGAAAAAGACTTGGGCCAATTCAACCGTATCGACGCGGGGGGTTATGAGCTCAAAGCCTTCCCAAAACAATGATTCTGCCAAGAGATTGGCATCAAATTTGACATTATGAGCCACAAAGACAGCATCTTCAATCAGTTCGTAAACTTGTCTGGCCACCTGTGAAAAGTCAGGGGCCTTCTTTAATTGCGAATTGGTAATCCCAGTCAGTTGGCGAATATGTTCGTCTAATTCCTCATGCGGATTGACATCAGTCTCATAGGTCTCTACAATCTGCCCATCTTGAATGATGACAATCCCGATTTGAATAATTTTTGCATTGCTGCTTGCACTGGTCGCTTCCAGGTCCACGACAGCATATTTTCTTTTAACATTCGTCGTCATAGCACTTAAAATTATATCATTTTCCGAGTCGCTTTGCTTGGTATTTTATGACATTGAAGGGGCCAAATCCAGCCAAGGGACGATTCTTCGGTTTCTAGAGGCGTTTTAGTCAGCTATTTTACAATATTTTTGATAGACTAATAGAGAAAGGAGCTCTTATGAAAATCCATCGCATTGTCAATCCCATTGCTTATGAAAACACCTACTTGCTTGAAAACGAGGACTATCTTCTCGTCGTTGATCCCGGGAGTGCCTGGGAACAAATTCGCAGCCGCATCGATCAACTCGCAAAACCAATTGCTGCTATTCTCCTCACCCATACCCACTACGACCATATCATGAGTTTAGAGAAGGTGCGGGAATCTTATGGCCATCCACCTGTTTATGTAGATGCTCATGAAGCAGCCTGGCTTCAAAGTCCTGTGGACAATCTTTCCGGTTTAGACCGCCATTCTGATTTAATGGATGTGGTCTGTCAGCCAGCCGAAGAACTTTTTGACTACCGAACAGATTATCATTTGAAGGACTTCCATTTTTATGTTCTTCATACACCAGGACATTCCATCGGAGGGGTCTCCTTGGTCTTTCCTGATGACCACCTTGTCTTGACAGGAGATGCCCTTTTCCGAGAAACTATTGGACGGACCGATTTGCCAACAGGAAGTGGGCCTCAACTCCTTGAAAGTATTGAGACACAATTGCTCACTCTTCCATCCTCTTATGCAGTATACCCAGGACATGGGAATGATACCACTATCGGTCATGAAAAAATGTTTAATCCCTTCTTTCGAAACCGATAAAAAAGGAAGTTCAGATGAACTTCCTTTTTTGAATAATCTTAAATCTTCAAGAAACGTCTCATTGAAATAGATGAGCCAATCGCGCCAATTAAAATACCGAGACCAAACAAACCACCGACCATAATCGGAACAAGAAGGTTTGGACTATATAAGAACAATTTCTGATCTTGTAGGGTATTGTACATAGACTTGTAGACAATATTATAGACATAATAAAGCAAGAGAGCTGGTGGAATTGCACCAATCAAGCCAATCCAAGCACCTTCCAGAAGGAATGGAGCACGAATATAGCCACTCTTAGCACCTACCAGACGCATAATCTTGATTTCTCGACTTCGTGAAATAATGGTAATCCGAATCGTATTAGAAATCAAGAAGACCGCGATAAAGATAAGTAAACCAGCACCAATCAAGCCCCAAATACGGATGAAGTTCCCGAGAGCAAAGAGACGTTGAGTATCAACTCCCCCATCTTTTACTTCAGACACCCCTTCAATTTTCTTAGCGGCCTTGGAAACTTCTTTCACATATTTAGGAGCCGTGGTCTCTACAAAATAGGCATCATAGAGTGGGTTGGCATCCCCGTCAAAAATTTTCCAGTTGTTACCGGCAGTCTTGATCAAGTTTTCATATTGTTCTTCCTTGCTGGAGAACTCAACTTTATCAACATTCTTCATGGCTGTCAACGCATTATAGACTTTCTTGTAGTCCTCATTATCAACCATCTGGCCTTCTTTTTCAATCTGCTGGCTTTGATCTTGGATATCCTTACGCATATAGACAACAATCCGTACACTATTTTGAATATCATCTGATAGCTTGATCGTATTCGCAATAACTGAGGCAAAAATCGCTACAAGTCCAAGTGTAATCATCACCGAACTAACCGCAGCAATGGTCATCCAGCCATTCCGTTTTAAACTTTTAAATGATTCAATGAGATGGCGGAAAAATCTTCTAATCATCGTATCCGTACTCTCCTTCCGCTTCATCCCGTACAACACGGCCATTTTCAATGGCGATAACACGGTGACGAAGTGTATTTACAATTTGGCTATTATGAGTCGCCATCAAAACAGTGGTACCTTGCAAATTAATTCGCTCTAAGAGGTTCATAATTTCCCAAGAGTTATCTGGGTCCAAGTTCCCTGTTGGTTCGTCCGCAATCAATACTTTAGGATTGTTGACGATGGCACGCGCGATAGCGATCCGTTGTTGCTCACCACCTGAAAGCTCATTTGGGAATGAACGAACCTTGTGTTTCAAACCAACAAGGTCTAAAACTTCCATAACGCGTTTTTTAATGTTGCGACGACGCTCTCCGATTACTTCCATTGCGTAGGCAATATTTTCATAAACGGTCTTTTTAGGAAGCAATTTGTAGTCTTGGAAGACTACCCCAACGTTCCGACGCAACATCGGAATATCGCGTTTTTTGATTTTATCTAAATCAAAACCAGCAACTTTCAAGCTACCTTTATCATGCTTCACCTCACGGTAAAGCAAGCGAATAAAGGTTGATTTACCTGCACCAGAAGGTCCTACAATATAGGCAAATTCTCCTGGTTCAATATGAACGGTCACTCCTCGAAGAGCTGTCGTTCCGTTGTCATACTTTTTGACAACATCTTTCATTTCAATCATTGACATGTATTGAAAATTCCTTTCCACATTTTATATAGAAGGAGGACTTTAATTGAGACGCCATTTTAAATAGGCATCAATAAAGCCATCAATATCTCCGTCCATTACTTTATCAACTTGGGCCACTTCATAGCTTGTACGGTGATCCTTCACCATGGTATATGGTGTAAAGACGTAAGAGCGAATCTGACTTCCCCAGGTGATTTCTTTTTTATCACCCTTTAAGGAATCCACTTCAGCTGCCTTCTTTTCTTGCTCCAATTGATAAAGTTTCGCCTGCAACATTTTCATTGCACGGTCACGGTTTCCGTACTGAGTCCGGTCAACCGTCGAAGCAACCACAATCCCTGTTGGGATGTGAGTCAAACGAACACCTGTAGAAACCTTGTTGACATTTTGTCCACCAGCTCCACCCGAACGGAAGGTATCCATCTTGATATCATCATCTCGGACTTCCACTTCAATGGTATCATCCAATTCTGGCATGACTTCAACTGATGTGAAGGAAGTATGGCGACGTTTAGCTGAGTCGAATGGCGAGATCCGTACCAAACGGTGAACGCCCATTTCAGATTTCAACAAGCCATAGGCATGCGGTCCTTCAAAAGACAAGGTAACGGATTTAATCCCAGCCTCGTCTCCTGCCTGGTAGTCCAAGACTTCCACCTTGAAGCCATGAGCATTTCCGAAGCGGGTATACATCCGAAGAAGCATATCTCCCCAGTCCTGAGCCTCAGTACCACCAGATCCCGGATGGATTTCCAAGATTGCATTATTATTATCATAGGGTTCTGATAAGAGAAGCGTCATCTCATAACTGGTCATCATCTTATCCAACTCTATCAACTTCTCTTCTAGCTCTTCGTGAACGGATTCATCTTCTGAGAGAAACTCAAGAAGGATTTCGGATTCATCAAACAAGTCTGTCATTTGATGGAAATTCTCATAAGTTTGTTTCAACTCATTCAATTCCTGGGACGTTTTTTGCGCCGCAATATTATCATCCCAAAAATCAGGTTCTGTCATTTTGTTTTCCAAAATAGCAATTTCTTCTTCCAGACCCTCTAAGTCAAAGAGACCCCCTGAAAGAAGCTAATTTTTCACGATTCGCGTCAATTTTCTGACGGATTTCTGAAATATCCATAAGTACCTCTTTCTAAGTATCAGTCTATTATACCACAAACCCCGTCATTTGCACATAGTAAGAGATAGTAAGAATGGTTTACCCTACAAAAATCGCATAAAACCAGGTCGTTGTCACCTCCCTTGTTACATAATTGTTAGATTTGTTACATGTTGGTTACCTTTCTCTTTCTCATCAACTTATGATACACTAGTGATATGACACGTATTGGTTTTATGAGTGACCTGCACCTGGATTCCAATCAGTTTGGCGAGGCCGAACGCATGCAACTCCTGCAGGTCCTACAAGAAGAACAAATTGACCACCTTCATCTAGCTGGAGACATCTCTAATGACTTTAAACAGATAAGCCTTCCCTTCATTCAGGACCTCCAAAGACAGCTTCCTGTCTCCTTTAACCTGGGCAATCACGATATGCTATTTCTTTCAGAAGAAGAAATCAAACAGTACGATTTTCAGGTCCAGACCTTTGGGGATAACCATTTAGTATCTCTTGCTGGATGGTACGATTATAGCTTTGTCCCTGAAAAGAGCAAGGAGGCCCATCTACGTACCAAGAATACTTTCTGGTTTGATCGAAGATTGGAACGTCCTTTAGATGATCCAACCATCACCCAAGAAGTTCTCTTCCGATTGGATCAGGTCCTCGCTTCTTTAGATGGTAGAATCATCGTCGCTCTTCACTTTGTCCCCCACAAGGACTTCCTCGTTAGTCACCCCTACTTTCAGAAATTCAACGCCTTCTTAGGTAGTCAAGCTTTTCACGATCTCTTTGTAAAGCACGAGGTAGCGGATGTCGTCTTCGGACACTTGCATCATCGCCATCCTTCCAGAGCCATCGATAACGTCCATTATCACTTGCGGCCTCTTGGCTATATTCGAGAATGGCAACTAACAGAAGACTTTTTCAAGGCCTATCCACAGTACAAGATCCCTCACATGTATCGTCTTCATAAACGCTACAACGCTGTGAAAGACTTACCTGAATTTCATCAATACAAAAGACAGCAGTTAGCAAGCGAATTTCGTCAGGCTTTAACCATCCTTGACTGCTAAAAAGAAAAAGATTTCGACCCCACAGGGAATCGAAATCTTTTTTTCGTTAAAATAGCTTAAGCTTCAGTTTCAAGGAGATTCTTTGCAACAAGCGCTGCCAAGACACCACCAACGATTGGAGCAAGGATAAAGATCCAAATTTGTTGGAGGGCAGCACCACTTACAAAGAGTGCAGGAGCCAAGCTACGAGCTGGGTTTACAGAAAGACCTGTAATGTTCAAACCTACAAGAATGATCAAGGTCAAGCTCAAACCGATGACAAGACCAGCAATCTTCCCGTTTCCTTTAGAAGCTGATGTCACTGTCATGATGACCAAGATAAAGATAAAGGATGCAATCACTTCAAACAAGAAACCGCCAAATGGAGTTACTCCTTTAGCCAAGGCATTTTCACCAAGACTAGCTGTTGACATCCCTGAATTAGACAAAAGGAAGAAGACAGAAGCAGTCGCAAGGAAAGCTCCTACTACTTGCGCTACAATGTAGTTGACTAAGTCTTTAGATGACAAGCGTTTGTTGACAAACATAGCAATCGAAACAGCAGGATTCAAGTGAGCACCAGAAACAGTCCCAATAGAGTATGCAGCTGCAACAATGGACAAACCAAATGCCAAGGCAATTCCTAAATGCCCAAGACCTTCTGTCCCATTTCCAAAAACAACTGCGCCAGTCCCGATAAAGACAAGCATAAATGTGCCGATTACTTCAGCAAAAAACTTTTTCATAATATAAGTTTCCTTTCTTCAAACTGTTGTCTAGTTTATCAAAAATCCAGTCTTGCCTCAAGAAATATGCCCAGACATCTCTGCACACAAAAAAGCCATCCGAAGATGACTTTTGATATGCGCTTAAATAGCGTTTTTATCCTTACCAAGTGCACGTTGAACGGCTTTAACGATTTCAACAAGGACAACAATCATAAGGGCACCTACAGCAACAACTAACCATTGCGTCAAGCTCAAATGAGACACGTGGAAGAGTTTATTGAATCCAGGTACCATAATCGTCGCCATTAAGAGAATAAAGGCAACTGGGATAGACCAGTTAAAGGTCTTGTTCTTGAAGAGCCCCACTTTAAAGATAGATTGATAAACAGACTTGACGTTAAAGGCATGAAGCAATTGGATCAATCCAAGAGTCGCAAAGGCCATCGTCAAAGCATCTGCATGGATTTCTGCCCGAGTAGAGTGTTCAGGAGAAATCAAAGCCCAGCCATAGACACCAAGAACCAGCATAGTTTGGAAGATTCCTTGATAAAGGATAGCTCCGAAGACACCACCGTCAAAGAAGTTAGATTTACGACCACGAGGTTTGTGGGTCATGACACCTGGTTCAGCTGGCTCCACACCTAGGGCGATGGCAGGTAGGGTATCTGTTACCAAGTTAATCCAGAGAAGATGCACTGGTTGTAGAACGTCCCAACCAAATAGGGTTGCAAAGAAAATCGTGAAGACCTCAGCCATATTGGCAGACAAGAGGTATTGGATAGATTTTTGGATATTGGAGAAGACCTTACGTCCTTCTTCTACCGCTACGATAATAGTGGCGAAGTTATCATCGGCAAGGACCATGTCAGAAGCACCCTTAGAAACCTCTGTACCTGTAATCCCCATACCGATACCGATATCAGCTGTTTTAAGCGATGGCGCATCGTTAACCCCGTCACCAGTCATGGCAACAACTTTACCTTCTTTTTGCCATGCTTTTACGATCCGAACCTTGTGTTCAGGTGATACACGTGCGTATACAGAGAATTGCTTGAAGACTTTTTGGAATTCTTCATCAGAAAGTTCATTCAACTCAGCACCAGTGAAGACATGGTCTTCTGTATCATTTGGATCAATGATTCCAAGACGTTTGGCAATAGCTTCTGCTGTATCTTGGTGGTCACCCGTAATCATGATCGGACGGATACCTGCTTCTTTAGCGACACGTACAGCTTCTGCAGCTTCTGGACGCTCAGGGTCAATCATGCCGACCAAACCTGAGAAGATGAGGTCAGACTCAACGATTTCAGATTCCAATGTTGGGATTTCCTTGCTTGTCTTATAAGCCATCATCAAGACACGAAGGGCTTGTTTAGCCAAGTCTTTGTTGGTTGCAAGAATAGCTTTCTTGTCTTCTTCTGTGATGGGGCAAACTTCCCCATTGACTTCAATACGCGTCACACGTTTGAGCAATTGGTCAGGAGCTCCCTTAACAGCGATAAAGTAAGAACCGTCTGCTTCCTTATGGATGGTAGACATGAGCTTACGGTCTGAGTCAAATGGCAATTCAGCCACACGTGGCTCATCTTTCAGAACTTCACGAACATCAAAATTGTGGTCCAAACCAAACTGTACCAAAGCAGTCTCTGTTGGGTCCCCAATCAACTTGCCAGATGGGTCCACCTTGGTATCATTGGCAAAGTTCATGATGCGAAGGGTATTGTTGCTAGCAGCAATCTCAGCTGCTGAGCTTTGCAATTGACCGTTTGTATATACTTTTTCAACTGTCATTTGGTTCATGGTCAAAGTACCTGTTTTATCAGATGCGATGATTTCTGTTGAACCAAGTGTTTCCACGGCTGGCAATTTACGAACGATTGAATTGCGTTTAGCAAGGGTTGTAGTTCCCAAAGAGAGAACGATGGTCACAATAGCAGGAAGTCCTTCTGGAATGGCCGCAACCGCAAGGGCAACTGCCACCATCAAGCCTTCCAATGGATGTTCCCCACGGACGAAGACACCAACCAAGAAAGTGATAATCGCAATCACAACGATTAAGTAAGTCAAGGCTTTAGATAATTGTTCCAAGCTTTGCTTCAATGGTGTTTCTGTCTCATCGGCATTGGCCAACATATCCGCAATCTTACCAACTTCAGTATACATACCGGTGTTAGTCACGACCCCAATCCCACGACCATATGTTACGTTTGAGTTTTGGTAACCCATATTGACGCGGTCTCCGATACCTGCATCTGCTTCGACAAGTCCAGTCACATCTTTTTCAACTGGGACAGATTCCCCTGTAAGAGCTGCTTCTTCGATTTTGAGGGAAGCTGCTTCAAACAAGCGCATATCAGCAGGCACAACATCCCCTGCTTCTAGCAAGACGATGTCCCCAGGAACTAATTCTTTTGAATCAATCTCAATAACATGACCATCCCGACGAACACGGGCCATCGGGCTAGACATATTTTTCAATGCTTCAATGGCTGCTTCTGCTTGACCTTCTTGGTAAACCCCAAAGGCAGCATTCAAGACAACTACGGCCAAGATGATCATGGCATCCGTTAAACCGTCCATCCCTTCTGTAATGACAGAAAGTGCCGCTGCCACAAGCAAGATGATAATCATCAAATCCTTAAATTGATCAAGGAATTTAGCTAGTAGGCTACGTTTTTCGCCCTCTTCCAACTCATTTCGACCATAAGTCGCTAGGCGTTCTTGAGCTTGAGCAGTTGACAAACCTTCGATAGATGAGTCCAAATTCTTTAGGACTTCTTCTGCAGTTTGCGTGTAAAACAAGTCTTTATTTTGTTCTTTTGACAAAATAGTCTCCTCCTTTTTGGCCTCTTTTTACAAAAAAAGAGACCTGTTTTTTAAAAAAACAAGTCTCGCTGTTTAATATAGTGCCGGAAATAATTCGGAATGACGACACTATCGCGGGAAATCCGCCAGCTACTCCCTTGAGTGGTTTCATTATACCACAACTCGTAAAAAAATCAAGAAAAACTACTGATAAACTAGTCTTCCCATGTCAATTCTAAACGATAGGTCGCAAACTGTTGACTTCCGTCTGCCGTTAACAACTGATAGGACAAACCAAGCCTATTTTGCTCCAATCTATATTCCTGAGTATCAATCACAAACTGCTGCATGCCTAGGGGAGTTGGAATGAGCGCATGACCTTTCTCTGAAGCTATAAATTTCATGATGGATTTTGGCGTTGAAAAGCGAGTCATGGTCAATTCTTGATCATGAAATTTCAAAGCGACTTTTTCGCCTTCTTCGTTTACGTAAAGCAGATAGTGATAGCCACCTTTTTCCTTCCATTCCCCTTCGTAATATTGGTCCATCACTTCCACTTGATCATCAAATTGAATCTGATTTTGTATTCTAATCTTCAAAAGTTCCCATCCTTTCCCTCTTTCCTTTATTTTACCAAAAACTTCTTTCTTTTTCCTATTGCAACCATCTCTCGATACCAATTTAGGCCGTTTTCTGCTATAATAGAGGCATGAATGAAAAAGTATTTCGGGATCCTGTGCACAACTATATTCACGTGGATCACCCAGTCATTTACAAGCTCATTAATACGAAAGAATTTCAACGACTACGTCGCATCAAACAGTTAGGAACCTCTGGGTTTACCTTTCATGGGGGCGAGCATAGTCGTTTTTCGCACTGTCTAGGAGCCTATGAAATTGCTCGGCGCATCCTATCAATCTTTGATGAGAAATACACCGACCAATGGGACTCAAGCGAATCCCTTCTCACCATGGTTGCCGCCTTGCTCCATGATATCGGACACGGCGCTTATTCGCATACCTTTGAAGGGCTATTTGATACTGATCATGAAAAAATGACCCAGGAAATTATTACCTGTCCTGAAACAGAAATCTACCAGATATTAATTCAAGTAGCACCTGATTTTCCTCAAAAGGTAGCAAGTGTTATCGACCATACCTACCCTAATAAACAGGTGGTGCAGTTGATCTCTAGTCAGATTGATGTCGATCGCATGGATTACCTTCTACGAGACGCCTACTTCACTGGTGCTTCTTACGGAAATTTTGATTTAACTCGTATCCTACGTGTTATCCGCCCAGTAGAAAACGGAATTGCTTTTCAGGTCAATGGGATGCATGCGGTTGAAGATTATGTTGTTTCTCGCTACCAAATGTATATGCAGGTCTACTTTCATCCAGCCACCAGAGCAATGGAAGTCCTATTGCAGAACCTGCTCAAGCGAGCACGTCATCTCTACCTTGCGCATAAAGAATTCTTTCAAGCGACTTCTCCTCGACTGATTCCTTTTTTTGAGCACCAAGTTAGCCTGGCCGATTACTTGGCTTTGGACGACGGCGTTATGAATACCTACTTTCAATCTTGGATGGAGAGTCCTGACTCCGTACTCTCTGATTTGGCCCAGCGTTTTATCAATCGCAAGGTTTTCAAATCCATTCTTTTTCAAGATAAGGATGAAGAACAATTAGCTTCTCTCAAACAACTGATTCAAGAGGTCGGTTTTGATCCAACCTATTATACGGCTATTCATCGAAACTTTGACCTTCCTTACGACGTTTACCGACCTGATTCAGAAAAACCTCGTACTCAAATTGAGATCATCCAGAAGGATGGAAATTTAGCTGAGCTATCCCTTCTCTCTCCTATCGTTGCTTCCTTAGCCGGTAGCAGGCAAGGGGATAACCGCTTCTATTTCCCAAAAGAAATGTTGCTTGAAAACAGCCTGTTCACACCTCAACTACAATTATTCCAGTCCTATATTGTTAACGATACCTTCACAGGAGAAAAAGATGAACATTAAACTTGTTGCCCTTGATATCGATGGGACCCTTTTAACATCTGATGGCCAAGTAACTCCTGAAGTTTTTCAAGCCATCCAAGATGCCAAAGCTCAAGGGGTCCATGTTGTCTTAGCAACTGGTCGTCCTCGTTCTGGTGTCCTTCGATTGTTAGAAGAACTTCATTTGGATCAACCAGGTGACCTGGTCATCACTTTCAATGGAGGGCTGATTCAAGACGCCCATACTGGTGAAACGCTCTATGAAGAACACCTCTCCTACAATGACTATTTAGACATTGAAGCGCTAGCTCGCAAATTAGCGGTTCCTATGCACGCTAGTACCAAGTCTGGCATTTATACAGCTAATCGTAACATTGGTACCTACACTGTCCGTGAAGCCAAACTGGTCCACTCGGATCTTTTCTACCGCACTCCTAAAGAAATGGAGCATCATACAGTGCTCAAATGTATGTATGTCGATGAACCGGAAGTCTTAGAAAGAATCATCTCCTCTATTCCAGATAGTTTTTACGACCGTTTTACGATTGTGCGTTCTGCACCTTTTTACCTTGAGATTTTGCCTAAGTCAGTTGATAAGGGTCAGGCCCTCTTACACTTAGCGTCCAAGTTAAACCTAAGTCCAGACCAGGTGATGGCGGTCGGCGATCAAGAAAACGATCAGGCCATGCTAGAGGTTGCTGGTCTCCCAGTCGCGATGGACAATGCTAGTCCTGAAATAAAAAAGATTGCGAAAGTTATTACGCGATCCAACGATGAGTCGGGTGTTGCTTACGCCCTTAGAAAGTGGGTACTCCATTAATGTATACGTACAAAATCGGCATTACTGCCGAAGAACATGATGAATTCGTTAAAACTAGCCCCCAAACCAATTTGCTTCAGAGCTCCGATTGGGCAAAGATCAAAGACAACTGGGGCAATGAGCGCCTTGGCGTTTACCAAGATCACAAACTAGTCGCTGTCGCAAGTATTTTAATCCAGCCACTTCCACTTGGTTTTACCATGCTCTATATCCCACGTGGACCTATTATGGATTACCAAAACAGCGAATTAGTAGCCTTCATGCTCCAATCCATCAAAACATATGCTAAAAGCAAGCGTGCTGTCTTTGCCAAATTTGATCCCTCTCTTTTCCTAAGAAAAGGATTAATCGGCCAAGAAACAAGTGATCAAGAGGCTACTTTGGCGATTATCCAATCCTTAAAAGAATGTGGAGTGGAATGGGTTGGACGGACAGAAGACATGGGAGAAACCATTCAACCACGTTTTCAGGCCAATATCTACAAGGAATACTTCACTGAGGACCAACTGTCCAAATCCACCAAGCAAGCCATTCGAACTGCTCGAAATAAAGGAGTTGAAGTCATCTTTGGAGGCACTGAACTCTTAGACGAATTTGCAGCTCTGATGAAAAAGACAGAAGCACGAAAAGGCATCCATCTTCGTGGAAGAGACTATTATGAGAAACTGCTAACAACCTATGCAGGACAATCGTACGTCACTCTATCAAGAATTAACTTGGCTCAACGTCTTGCTTCACTCAAAGAACAGCTGGAAAAAAATCAAGCCGAAGCTAGTCGTTTTAATGAAAAAACAAAACCAGGCAAAATCGATAATAACCGTCAAGAAAAAGAACGCTTGGAAGAAGAAATCCAATTTCTCCATCAAGAGCTAAAAGCAGGCCAAGAGATTGTTTCTCTTTCTGGAACCTTAACTCTTGAATTTGGAGGCACTTCAGAGAATGTCTATGCAGGAATGGATGAGAACTTCCGCCGCTATCAACCAGCTATTTTGACTTGGTATGAAACAGCCCAGCATGCCTTTGACCGTGGAGCTACTTGGCAAAATATGGGAGGAGTTGAGAACCAGTTAGATGGAGGACTCTACCACTTCAAGTCAAAATTTAATCCAATGATCGAAGAATTTGTTGGCGAATTCAATCTCCCAACTAGCATGCTTTATCCCCTTGTTAACAAGGCCTATCAATTACGAAAAAAACTAAGAAATAAACAGTAAGGTGACCTATGACATTCAAGATTATTAGTAGGGAAGATTTTTACCAACACTCTCTTACTACTTCAAATCACTCTTTTTTACAGAGTATTGAAATGGCTGATTTGCTTCAAAAAAGAGGCGCAACCATTCACTATATTGGATGGGAAGAGCAAGGAACATTAGCTATCTCTGCCATTTTATACAGCCTACCTATGACGGGAGGCCTGCATTACGAAATCAATAGCGGGCCAATCGTTACGGATACTCGCTACCTACCAGATTTTTACAAAGCAGTACAGGCTTATGTAAAAGAAAATGGTGGTATCGAATTCATTTTAAAACCCTATGACCACTATCAAGTTTTCGATAGCAATGGCAATCCGACTGAAGAAGAGCAAAAACAGCTTCTCCAATCATTACTGGATCTTGGCTATCAATTTGAGGGCTTACAAGTGGGCTATCCTGGAGGAGAGCCTGTTTGGCATTATCTGAAGGACCTCACCGATTTTGATGCCAAATCTCTCCTAAAATCCTTCAACAAGAACTGTAGCCGGAATATTACGACTGCTCTCAACTATGATATCTCTATTCGAAATATTAGGAGAGAGGAAATCCCTCAGTTTAAACAAATTATTGAGGAAACTGGAAAACGTCAAGGCTTTGAAGACAAGAGTCTGGACTACTACTACGATCTCTATGATACCTTTGGAGACAAGGCAGAATTTCTCATTGCTGAAATCAATACAGCAGATGCACTCGCTTACTTAGACCAGAAGATTTCCTTGCTCAATCCTTCATCCAAACAATATGAGCAACAATTGCAAAAATTAGAGAAACAAAAGACAATTGTCCGGGAGACCTTGGCTGACGAAACAGTTGAAACAGTGCCCTTGGCCTGTGCCCTAATCATCTATAATCCATCAGAAGTGACCTATTTGTTTGGTGGTTCGTATACCAAATATCAGAAATTCTCTGCAGCCTTCTTGATTCAATACCATGCCATGAAGCGTGCACTAGAAAAAGGAATCACCTTATACAATTTCCTTGGTATTCAAGGGATCTTCGACGGTTCAGACGGCGTTCTTCGTTTCAAACAGAACTTCAATGGCTACATCGTCCGTAAGATGGGAACCTTCCGTTATTACCCAAATCCTCTGAAATTCAAAGCCTTGTCCTTGATCAAACGAATCTTAGGACGCTCATAAAAAAACAAAAGCCAGCTTACTAGCTGGTTTTTTTTTAGATAAAAAAAGACGAGAAATCTCTCGTCTTATATATGTTCGATTAGTTTACGAAGTTCAACAATGCCAAGAAGCTTTCTGGATCAAGTGATGCACCACCAACAAGAGCTCCATCAACGTCTGGACAAGCCATGTATTCAGCAACGTTTTCAGGTTTCACTGAACCGCCGTATTGAACACGTACTTTGTCAGCAACTTCTTGACCGAAGTCAGCAGCTACAACATCACGAACCACTTTACACATTTTTTGTGCATCGTCTTGTGAAGCTGATTTACCAGTACCGATAGCCCAGATTGGCTCATAAGCGATAACAGATGCAGCTACTTGCTCAGGAGTCAAACCAGCCAAAGCAGCAGATACTTGAGCACCTACGAATTCTGCTGCTTTACCAGCTTCGTAAGTTTCAAGACTTTCACCACAACAGATGATTGGAAGCAAACCATTAGCAAAGATAGCTTTTGCTTTTTTGTTGATGTCTTCGTCTGTTTCGTGGAAGTAATCACGACGTTCTGAGTGACCGATCACAACATAGTCAGTACCGATTTCTTTCAAAACTTGTGGGCTAGTTTCACCAGTGAAGGCACCAGCGTTTTCAAAGTAGCAGTTTTGAGCAGCAACTTTAAGGTTTGAACCTTTAGCGGCAGCAAGAACAGTTGTCAAGTCAAGAGCAGGTGCAGCAATACCAGCTTCAACAAGATCAGTTGAAGGAAGTTTTGATGCTACTGCTTCAACGAATGCTTTTGCTTCTTCTGGGTTTTTGTTCATTTTCCAGTTACCAGCAATAAATGGTTTACGTGACATTTCACATACCTCGTTTTTCTAATTTTATACTACCTATTTTACCATAATTTTCGTGATAATGAAAGGTTGCACAAACTCTTTTACTTTTTAAAACAATAAAAACCCCGTCTTCACGGGGTTTTCTGTCTGTCTATATAATTGTTAATCTGGGAACTAGATCGAATTAAGCTTCGATTTCAGTAACCATACCTGAACCAACAGTACGTCCACCTTCACGGATAGAGAATGTAGTACCTTGTTCAACGGCGATTGGGTGGATCAACTCAACGTCGATAGTCACGTTATCACCAGGCATTACCATTTCAGTTCCTGCTGGAAGTTCGATAGATCCAGTTACGTCAGTTGTACGGAAGTAGAACTGTGGACGGTAGTTGTTGAAGAATGGAGTATGACGTCCACCTTCTTCTTTAGTAAGGATGTAAACTTCACCTTTGAATTTAGTGTGTGGGTTGATTGAACCTGGTTTAGCGATAACTTGTCCACGTTCGATTTCATCACGTTGGATACCACGAAGAAGCACACCAACGTTGTCCCCTGCAAGACCTTCGTCAAGTTGTTTACGGAACATTTCAACACCAGTAACAACCGCTTTTTGGATTTCTTCTTTAATACCAACGATTTCGATTTCGTCGTTGACTTTAACGACACCACGGTCGATACGTCCTGATGCTACAGTACCACGTCCAGTGATTGAGAATACGTCTTCGACTGGAAGAAGCAATGGTTTGTCAGTATCGCGTTCTGGTTCTGGAATGTACTCATCAACAGTGTTCATCAAGTCCATGATGATATCTTCGTATTTAGAGTCACCTTCAAGAGCTTTAAGAGCTGAACCTTGGATAACTGGAAGGTCATCACCTGGGAAATCGTATTCTGAAAGAAGGTCACGGATTTCCATTTCAACCAATTCAAGCAATTCTTCATCGTCAACCAAGTCAACTTTGTTCATGAAGACGATCAAGTGTTTAACACCAACCTGACGTGAAAGAAGGATGTGCTCACGAGTTTGTGGCATTGGTCCGTCAGTTGAAGCTACTACAAGGATAGCTCCGTCCATTTGAGCGGCACCAGTGATCATGTTTTTAACGTAGTCCGCGTGTCCTGGAGCGTCGATGTGAGCGTAGTGACGTTTTTCAGTTTCGTACTCAACGTGCGCAGTGTTGATGGTGATACCGCGTTCGCGTTCTTCTGGAGCAGCATCGATAGACGCATAGTCTTTAGGTTGGTTAACTGATGAAGGCAAGCGACGTGCCAAAACAGTTGTGATAGCTGCAGTTAGGGTAGTTTTACCGTGGTCAACGTGTCCGATAGTACCAATGTTAACGTGTGGTTTACTACGATCGTATTTTTCTTTTGCCATTTGAGTAAAAGCCTCCAATAAAATATATTTTATAGATAGACAGTAGGCAATACAGTCTAACTTTCCTTACTATTTTATCAAATTTCGTCTAAATTGCAAGTGTTTTACTAGCTTTTTTTCTTATTTCTTTTTTCTTAAAGGAATTTACCCAAATGAAAGTTTGTGAAATCTCATTTCCACTTCTTTTTGAAATAAACAGCTAGATATTTCATTCTTTGCGACCAATTTTCGAGTTTTTTCACAATCATTTTCACTTTATTCCAGTAAAAAACCAATCCCTTTAATCGGGATTGGTTTTATGGTTCACGATTAACCAGAATTACGCAATCCTGTCGCGACACCATTAATCGTGATATGAATCAACTTGTCCTGATCAGCAGGCAATTCGCCGCGTCTCTGGCGTTTAATTAATTCTAATTGAATATAGTTTAGAACATTAAAGTATGGCATACGATAATCTAAACTATCTTTTAGATAAGGGTTCTCAGCTAAGAGTTCATCATGACCTTCAATCTGTAAAATAACATCCTTAGTCAATTGCCACTCGTCCAAGATAATATTGAAGATGTCACGAACCTCCTCTTCCTCACAAAGCTTGGCGTATTCAAAAGCAATGTTCATATTGGCTTTTGAGAGTACCATGTCTACGTTTGAAAGAAGAGACTTGAAGAATGGCCATTTTTGGTACATATAACGCAAGGTTTCAATGTTTTCAGGATCAGCATCAATAAATTCTTTAAAACTAGACCCTACACCGTACCAACCAGGGAACATCACCCGGCTCTGTGACCATGAGAAGACCCAAGGAATAGCACGCAAGCCACCGATTTCTTTGATGGTCTTACGGGCTGCTGGACGGGAACCAATATTGAAACTAGAAATGGCCTTAATCGGACTGGATTCGAAGAAGTAATCATAGAAATGCTCATTGCCAAACACCAATTCACGATAAATATCGTAGCTACGATTGACAATCTGGTCCATAATCTCATTGTACTGATCGGACATGCTCTTTTCACTCTTCTTCTTAGCAATCATCCGGTTAATCGTTGCAGATACCAACATTTCCAAGTTGTAATAAGCTGCATCCTTGTTACCATATTTATTGCCAATGACCTCACCTTGCTCCGTCAAACGAATGCGGTCATTAATGGATCTCAATGGTTGTGAGGTGATGGCTTCATAGGTTGGACCACCCCCACGACCAACCGTTCCCCCACGGCCATGGAAGAAGGTAATTTTGACACCAAACTCGTCGCCAATCGCTGTTAATTGTTGCTGGGCCTTATAAAGAGTCCAACAAGAAGATAGATAACCACCATCTTTGTTACTATCTGAATAACCAAGCATAATTTCTTGGTAGTTATTCTTAGAAGCAATCCAGCGTTTAGCAATTGGAAGTGATAGATACTTTCTCATTGTATCTTCAGATTGATCCAAGTCCTCAATCGTCTCAAAGAGGGGAACAATTTGCACACGTGCGCTTTCCTTGTCAATCAGTCCCACTTCTTTCAGCATGATAGCCAACTCAAGCATATCCGATACACTGGTTGCGTGAGAAATAATGGTTTGGCGAATGACATCTTCTCCTAAGCGGTCTTTTAATTCACGCGCTGTTTGGAAAATAGCTAATTCTTTTTCAAGCAATTCTGATTTTTCTGCATGGGTAGCAGATAAAATCCGAGGATCTTCTAACAACTCTTTTAAAAGCAACTCGCACTTTTCATCTTCTGACAAATCACTGTAATGGTCATTGATTCCAGCTTCTTTGAGAAGTTCCGCAACACAGGCTTCATGGACACTCGAATCTTGACGCATATCAATCGAAGCCAAGAAGAATCCAAAAACTTCTACTGCTTCTAATAACTCAGCAAACTCTCCTGATATTAAGGCTTCTGCCTTGTTTTCAATCAATGACTCTTGAATAAGGGTCAAATCTTGTTTAAATTCTTCAACTGTTTCGTAATAAGGAGGGCGATCTTCTGCCAACTCTTGGATAGCTCCACTGATTCGGGTACCGATATAATCGGAAACCACTCCTTGTTGATGGGTGTGAGCACCGAGAAGACGCTCAACCGGATGACGGTCATCTACTGTTGAGCCAACGACAGACCATTCCTTGATATTCAATAAGGTTTGGACCAACTTGGATTGAATATAATGGAAGGCCCGACGGTAGGGCTCCTTCTCTCTAAAGACAGATGTATCACTGGAACGGGCCGCCATCTCTTCAACCGCTTGACTGGTTTTTGAAAGATTGGTAGAGAGGGAGAAGTTCCGATAAAGACTAGAGATTTTCTGAATATAATAGTTCAGAATGACTTCACTTTGAATCGTAGCTGATCGCTTCAAGGTCTCTGCGGTTACAAAAGGATTCCCATCCCGGTCTCCACCGATCCACATTCCCATCGTAATCGGTTTGGGGTGTTGCAACTCAATCCCTTGCTCCTTGGCAAGACGTTTGTATTCCAACATTAAGTTGGGAACAGCCTGAAGGAAGGAGCTATTATAGTATTCCATGACGTTGGTAATCTCATTGGTTACCTTGAGTTTCTTTTCACGGATCATATCGGTTTGCATCATAATTTCGATATTCCGACGCAAATTATTGTACCATTTGGTCTCGTTCATCAAGCCAGCTTTTACATCCCGGTGTTGGCGCAAAAGACTGTGAATGTGAGTGGTTAAGTCCAACATGGTTTTCCGTTGCACTTGGGTCGGATGAGCGGTCAGTACCGGTACCACATTGAGGTGCTCCAAGATTTCCTGTGCATTTTCAGTCTCAGCTACCTCACGAATGGTGGACGATAGTTTCCCAAGATAGTCTTGTCCCACATTATTTTGATGATTGATTTCAAAAGCCAAATCGACGTCTTCAGAGATATTAATCAACAAGGGGAGAATGGCAAAGTAACGAGAAATCACGATCATCTCTTCATTTGATAACTCTTTGACAATTTGATCCAATTTTAAATAGTCTTTTGAAACAGATAGTTTTTTCAATTCAAGAATCTTATCAAAGGTTTCTGGACTCACCAAATTTTTAGCAATATCTTCTAAAATAGTGGTTAAAATCTCTGCTTCTTCTTTGATAATTTCTTTGTTGGTATAGCTCTCTAGTTTTTGTAAAGTCATGATAACTCCTTTCTTTACTCACTCCGATTTAGTAATAGCTCTGAATTTTCTGAGGCTTCTCGTAAGAAGGGTCCTCTTGAGTAGCTAGGGCACGCTTTTCACTTGCATCAATATTTAAGACAAGGGCAATCGCAATGGATAAGACCCACAAACTATTTCCCCCTTGTGAAAGGAAGGGAAAGGTCACCCCTGTCGAAGGAATCAACCCAGAAATCCCACCAATGTTGATGAAGGTTTGGGTCAGGAGCATCCCTCCTATACCAATCGCCATCATCGAATTAAATGGATCTCTTGCCCGAATCCCAACAAGGATAATCCGCAAAATTAAGAAGAACAACAAGGCTAGGATGAGACTGGCTCCCACAAAACCAAGTTCTTCAATAACGATTGAAAAGACAAAGTCTGTATGAGCTTCTGGGAGGTACCCTTGCTTTTCAATAGAATTTCCAAGCCCCAAGCCAAACCAGCCCCCATTACTCATGGCGTAATAAGAATTGGCTAGTTGGTGTCCCGAATCTGATAAATCATTAAAGGGGTTGTAAAAAGCACTGAATCGTTTTGCTACATACCCAAAGACGGGGATTTTAGAGAAACGCTCTACCCCGATTAGCTGAATGGAATAAAGAAGAACGGTTGAGCCTCCTACTAGGATAGCTAATAGGCTTGAGAACCAGCGGTAAGCTATCCCACTTGCACTAATCATAATTAAGGTTGTCAGTGCAAGAATGGTCGCATTTCCTAAGTCTGGCATGATGACCACAATAGCAATCAGGAAGAGTACCATCCAACGCCAATCCGACAAATCTCGAGGAAGCCATTGATTGTGGGTTAACGCTTGGTAATCATATCGTTGAATTTCTTCTTGCTTTTTAGAGAAGACCAAGGCCAAGTACCAGACGATGATAATCTTCAAATACTCAGCTGGCTGAATAGAGAAACCTCCAAAACTCAACCATCCATGCGCACCATTCACCGTATCTGTGATGAAACGCGATAGCAAAAGAAGGATCGTCTCAGCTATAATGAAAATTCCAATGAAGCCCTTTTTCTTAAGGACATTTAATTTCACCTTATAGGTAATCAGAATAGTGATCAAACTTAGAACAAAAAAGATCCCCTGGCTTCTGATCATACCAAATGGACTAACCCCTTTTTGGATGGCTAAGGCACTCGTTGTCGAGTAGACTACAATCAATCCCAATACTGACAAAAGGAGGTAAGGGATCAGGATTGAATAGTTTAAAAAATGACGTTTTTCTAATTTCATGTAACACCCATACTTCTAATTTTCAAATTTCATTATATCACCTTTCAATAGTAAAAAAAAGGAAAGACCAAATAAGATTCGGTTTTCACTTTCAAAAGATGATCAAACAGACCAGTCTAACTCCTATTTCTACTCTAACTATTGTGAGGAACAAAAAAAATCAATCTTCTAATTCACTATAATATCATCTTGTTATTCCTGTTTTCAGACCCTTTGTTTTGCCTTTTTCCATCTTTTACGGTAAAATGATTCTGTATGAGAAAAAGGATTAAACCAATTGTCCTCTTTGTCTTTTTCGCAAGTATCTTTTCCTTTTTGATAATTTCTAAAACAGTAGCAGATATCCAAAGGAATCAACTTGCTAGAAACAAGACCCTACAAGAGGCAAAGAAAACCAATCAAACAAAAATCCCATCTTCCTCTTCTTCTGACTCAGTTGAAGAATTAGATCAAGAATTTTTGAATCGACCAATTATTGATATCTCTGGTTGGCAATTGCCAAGCGAGATTGATTATGATCTCTTAGCACAGAATGTTTCTGGAGTCATTGTTCGAGTTCATAGTGGCGCTCAAGCTAAAAAAGAAAATGCTGCGACTTATTTAAATGGAATTGACAAATCATACGAAACTCATATTAAAGAGTTTCAAAAACGAAATATTCCAGTTGCGGTATATGCTTACGTAGCTGCCAAGGACAAAAAAGAAATGGAAAAGGAAGCAGAAGAGTTCTATCAGGCGTCCAAAAAATACAAACCAACCTATTATTGGTTGGATGTAGAAGAAAAAACCATGGATGATATGAACGCTGGAGTGGAAGCTTTCCGTGCCAAGCTAGAATCATTGGGAGCCAAAAATATCGGAATCTATATCGGGACCTATTTCATGGAAGAACATAGTATCTCCACTGATAAATTTACCGCCCTCTGGATTCCAACTTATGGCTATGATGACGGCTACTACAATGCAGCTCCATCTACTGATAACGAGTATGATCTTCATCAGTACACCTCTCAGGGGCAATTGAATGGCTTTACCCACTACTTGGACTTGAACCAGATTGCGCCAACACAAGATCAAGAAAAGATCTACCGAAAACTATTTACAGTCGAAAAAAATTAAAAGAGGCAACTGCCTCTTTTTCTCTTGAACGGAAACTCAAAGAGTATGATATAATGTTAGGAAATTAAGAGAAAGAGAAGAGTGAGATGGCAAAAAAACAAAAAGTAAAAAAAACATTGGTTGAACAAATCTTGCAAAAAGCAAAAATCGACCATACAGGATTGCAAATCAATGCCCTTGAGGGAATCATCCCAGAAGGGATTACGACTGATCAAATCTATAAGACACTGGCTCTAACAGGTGATAAAACTGGTCCCGTCATTGGGATTGTTCCCATCTCTTCCCACTTGTCAGAGAAAAAATTTGCCAAACTATCTGGCAATAAAAAAGTTAGTATGATTCCGCAAAAAGACTTGGAAAAGACAACGGGCTATGTCCATGGGGCCAATAATCCTGTTGGCATTCGACAAAAACACAACTACCCTATTTTTATTGACCAGTCTGCCCTGGAACTTGATCAGATGATTGTCTCTTCAGGTGAAGTTGGTCATAGTATTCAAATCAAGGCACAAGATTTAGCTGATTTTGTCAAGGCTAGCTTCGAAGACTTAGTCGAGTAAAGGACCAAACACATATGAAACTATATTTTATCCGCCACGGACGTACTGAGTGGAACGAGGAAGGACGTTTTCAAGGAGCCAATGGCGATTCACCACTTCTTCCTTCTTCCATTCAGCAAATCAAAAAACTAGGGCATTCCCTCTCATCGATAAGATTTGATGCCGTCTTTTCTAGTGATTTAAAACGGGCAGGCGACACCGCCCAACTGATTATGGTTCAAAATCAGTTCCCCATCCATGTAGAAGAAATCTCTGACTTGCGGGAATGGAGTCTAGGACAATTGGAAGGATGTAAAATTGATACCATTCGATCCAAATATCCTCAAGAAATGGAAGCTTTCCGCCACGATCTATCACAATTCCATCACGATCTATTCGATGCAGAATCCCTTTTTGATACAACCAAGCGGACCTGTGATTTTGTGAAAAGCTTGAAAGGAAAAAAATTCGATACCGTTCTTATCGTTGGCCATGGGGCTAATTTAACCGCTTCGATCCGGACTCTACTTGGCTATAAACCAGAAGAACTTCGCAAAAATGGTGGTCTCACCAATGCCAGTGTGACCATTTTGACTACAGATGATTTTGAGCACTTTGACCTCTTACAATGGAATGATACTTCCTATTTGGAAGACTAAAAAACACTGATAGCAAGATAATTGTTTTAGAATAGAGGCAAAGTCTATTTAGAAACTTTCCTTAGGTGAATGCGGACGTCATGGAACTTCTAAGAAGTTCCATGACTAATTAAGATACAAAGGGCGTCTGCGGATAAAGTCAAAATAGGAAGCCCGTGTTCAATTAGTTTTGGACCCCTTCGCTTTTTAATTTCAAAGCTCAGGCTAAAACAGTTTCCCAAACTGTTTTACTCCCAAAACTCCCGAGTTCCTGAAACAATTTAGTTTCAGGAACTTTTCTCACTGCGGAAAGTTTTTAATCTTCTTAAATAACAAAAAAATAAAAGTTATTTTTTGAAAATCATCTAGTTGTCTTATGTAAAACAATAGTCTGTATACATTCAAAAACACTGATCTTGCGATCAGTGTTTTCTTTTAGCTTATTTCATAGTTGGGAAGAGCAATACGTCACGGATAGTAGTTGTATCAGTAAGGAGCATGCAGAGACGGTCGATACCGATTCCCAATCCTCCTGTTGGTGGCATACCATATTCAAGAGCTTCTACATAATCGTAGTCAATTCCAGTTGCTTCGTCGTCTCCCAATTCTTTGGCACGTGCCTGCGCTTCGAAACGCTCCAATTGGTCGATTGGGTCGTTCAATTCTGTAAAGGCATTAGCATATTCCTTGGTCATGATGAAGAGCTCGAAACGATCTGTGAAACGAGGATCCTCATCATTCTTCTTAGCCAATGGAGATACAGCTACAGGGTGTCCATAGACAAAGGTTGGTTGTGTCAAGGTTTCTTCTACATATTCCTCGAAGAAGGCATTGATGATATGCCCCACTTCAGTGTAGTGTTTTTCAACTGGCACATGTTTTTCTTTGGCAAGGGCTGCTGCTTCTTCAAAGCTCATTTCCTGCCAGAAGTCAACACCAGCAATTTCCTTGATTGCATCCACCATGTGTACACGCTTGAATGGTTCATTGATCTTGATTTCAGTTCCTTGGTAGTTAACAGGACCATCCCCATGAATGGCTTTCGCAGCGTGTTGGATAATCCCTTCCGTCAAGTCCATAATATCTTGGTAGTCAGCATAGGCTTGGTAGACTTCGATGGAGGTGAATTCAGGGTTGTGGGTAGCATCCATTCCTTCGTTACGGAAGATACGTCCGATTTCATAGACGCGCTCCATTCCACCAACGATCAAACGTTTCAAGTGAAGCTCGGTCGCGATACGAAGTACCATGTCAATGTTTTGGGCATTGTGGTGAGTGATAAACGGACGCGCAGATGCTCCACCAGCTTCATTGTGAAGAACAGGTGTTTCTACTTCAAGGAAGCCTTGACCATCCAAGTAACGACGGATTTCTGAAATGATTTTCGAACGGGTTACAAAGCGGTTAAAGCTTTCACGGTTCGAAATCAAATCCAAGTAGCGTTTGCGGTAGATGGTTTCCACATCAGACAAGCCATGGAATTTTTCAGGCAAGGGACGAAGGGCTTTAGACAAATGGGTGATGTGAGTAGCTTTGATGGAAAGTTCACCCATGTCTGTCCGCATCACTTCACCTTCTACCCCAAGGAAATCTCCAAGGTCAGCCTTTTTGAAAATTTCATAATTTTCTTCACCGACCGCATCTTTCCGAACGTAAATTTGGATTTGACCTTCACGGTCTTGAAGGTGGGCAAAGCCAACCTTCCCTTTCCCACGTTTGGTTACAAGACGACCCGCAATAATGGCCGTTTCGTTCAAATCATGAAGTTGTTCTTTATCTAATTCTGAATATTTTTCTTTCAATTGACCAGAATCTGCAGTTCGTTCGAATCGCTTTCCAAATGGGTCGATTCCTTGTTCACGAAGGGCCGCCATCTTTTCGCGACGGACAATCTGCTGGTCATTTAATTCTTCCATATGTTCAGTAGTCATTTGGAACCTCCTAAGTTATTCTCCCCTATTTTATCATATTTGACGGGGAAATACACTATTCTTGAGCAGGAAAAATGAAAAAAGGAATGGAAGGAAAGGGTTCCTTCTCCCTTTTCCATCACATTCCATTCATTCATGATCAAATTCTGCTTCATCCGATTCAAGCATGTAGGTCATTCATCCTTATTCATAGCGAAGAGCTTCAATCGGATCGAGTTTTGATGCCTTGCTTGCTGGTAAGATACCAAAGACAATTCCGACACAAGCTGAAAAGATGATACTTCCGATAGCCACTGACATGGAGACGACTGGTGGTCCTTCTAGAGCACCTGCGGCAGCTGTGGCGATGAGGGCATTGACACCATAAGCCAATCCCAGACCGAGAATTCCTCCCATCATGGTCAAGACCATGGATTCGATGAGGAATTGAATCAAGATTTTTCCACGAGTAGCTCCAAGAGCTTTTCTCAGACCGATTTCACGTGTCCGCTCAGTCACAGATACCAACATGATATTCATGACCCCAATCCCACCAACGAGAAGGGAGATTCCTGCAATCGCTCCGATGACTGTTGTCATAATACTGAGCATTTGATTGGTCTGCTCCAAGATACTATCCATGTTAAAGATTTGGAACTCTCCTTGGCGAACTCCCGATAACTCGGTTAATTTTTTCGCTGCTTCGATCCCAGTTGGTTTAATCTGTTTGACATCTGGGATATGTACCACAATAGTAGAAATTTCTTCTGTTCCAAATTCTGAAGCTACTTGGGTATTGGCCATCAAGGCACTTCCTCCAGAAGAAACCCCGTATAATGCAGATCCAGCATTTGGATCCTTGAAGATCCCTACCACCCGATAGTTGTTGTCTCCGACAGCAACCACTTGGTTGAGGGCACTTTCCGTCCCAAATAAGGTCGAAGCTAAACCTTCATCCAACATGATGACCCGTGAGAAACTCTGATAATCTGAAGGATTTAGTTTTCTTCCTGAAACCAATTCAAATTTTCTTACTGAGAAATAAGTATCATTAACCCCCATGATATTGACCCCTTCAGATTTTTTCTTCTGATAGGAGATAGTGGCATTGGCCGTATTTCCAACATAGTAGCCATCAATACCAGGAATCTTGGTTAATTCCTTGACCCATTCTTCTTGAACGACGGGTGGTGTTTCAAGGATTGGGTTGTCAACGTCCTCGCTAGTTTCCTCTCCATAGCCTGCTGGCGGTGACATTCCTTGGTCTTCTTCACTGGCAACACCGCCTTCGCCACCACCTTCTGCGCCTCCTTCTTCTGAGACAGGTTCTGGGCCAAGATTAAAACCAGTCATGTAGCCACTCTTTCGAGCGGAGTAGGAAATCTGAACATATTGTTGATCCTTGGTAAAGGTCTTAGTCACTCCCGCTTTCATCCCATCTCCGAGAGCCATGATGACAACGACTGAGGCAACCCCGATGATAATCCCTACCATGGTTAAGAACGATCTCATTTTATGTCCCATAATGGAACTAATAGCGAATTTCCAGTTCTGCATCAGGCCCTCCTTTCGTTGCGGCTATCCGAAGAAATCACTCCATCTCGAATGACAATCTGACGTTTGGCATAGGCAGCAATCTCTGTTTCGTGGGTCACCATGATGATAGTTTTCCCTTCTTGATTGAGTGCTGTCAAAAGCTCCATAATTTGTTCGCCGGTCTTGGAGTCGAGAGCTCCTGTTGGTTCATCCGCTAAGATAATAGAAGGATGATTGACTAAAGCACGCGCGATGGCCACCCGTTGTTTTTGCCCTCCGGACAGTTCCGAAGGAAGGTGGTGCATCCGCGTATCTAGCTCAACTTTCTTTAAAAATTGTTCAGCTAATTCCTTTCGTTTAGAAGGATTTACTCCTGCATAGATCAAGGGAAGCTCGACATTTTGAAAAGCATTGAGTTTTGATAGAAGAAAGAATTGTTGGAAGACAAAGCCTATTTGCTCATTACGAACCTGGGCTAATTTCTTCTCACTGAGATTTCCAACTTCTTCCCCCTCTAGCCTGTACTCACCGCTGGTCGGACGATCTAGAAGTCCAATGATGTTCATTAGGGTAGATTTACCAGACCCGGAAGGTCCCATAATAGCTAGAAATTCCCCTTCTTCCACATCTAAATGGATATCCTTTAATACCTGTAGGGTTTGATCGCCATTTTGATAACTTTTATTGATGTTTTTCAGCTCAATCAATTTTGTCATATTTTCCGACCTCTTTCCCATCTTCCAAATCGCCAGAAGGGTTGGTGATGACTTGAGCATCCTTGTTCAAACCAGATAAGACTTCTTGATTTTCTGCATCTGCATTTCCTAAGGTAACATTGACTTTTTTAGCCTTGCCAGCTTCAATGGTCCAAACATAGCTTTGATCGCCATCTGATAAGACACTGGTCACAGGAACTAAAGGATGGATGGTTGAACTTTTTACTTCAATATTGACAGAGAAACCTTGTTTCAAATCACCAATCTCACTGGTAATGTCTACCGTAAATGGATATTTAGCTCCCCCTGTTCCTTGTCCAGAACCTGCGGCATTTGCACCAGCCTGACCTGCATCTGTCGGATAGTTGGCAACGTAGCTAATCTTTCCGGTCCATTTTTTTCCAGGATAGACCTTAGAGGTTAAGGTCACTTCCTGACCAACTGAAATGTTGGCTAGATTGTATTCAGACAACTCACCTTTTACTTGAAGGTTACCGTTGCTGACAATATGAACAAGGGTTTGGTTGGTTCCGGTTGTTGATTTGGAAACATCTTTATTGACTTCTACAACCGTTCCATCTGTACTACTTTTTACGGTTGTAGCATCCAACAAGGCCTTGGCTTTTTCC
Organism: Streptococcaceae bacterium; assembly: GCA_902363395.1. Classification (GTDB taxonomy): domain Bacteria; phylum Bacillota; class Bacilli; order Lactobacillales; family Streptococcaceae; genus Streptococcus. The sequence goes on along the minus strand of CABIZZ010000001.1, from coordinate 704,847 downwards.
ATATTGGCTACTGCATCCGCACGAGCATCGCGCAAATCACCCACTTGTGTGTCCAAGGAGCGTTGGGCTTGAGAGGCCGAACTACTATCTGCTTCCTCATCCCCTGTTGTATCAATGGTTACTCCATTGGTCAAGAGATCGTTCAATTGACGATCTGCCTTATTGACCGCACGTACCGCCGCGTCATAGGCAGATTGCGCTTCTGTACTACTATATTGAACAATAGCTTGGCCGGCGGTTACTTGATCCCCGACATTCACTAGGATGGATTGCAAATCTCCTTTGGTTCCGTCAAAATAAATATATTGTTCTTGATTGGCTGTGACCTTACCTGTCAATAAAACAGAGGAAGCAATCGAACCTTCTTTCACGGTTTGTACCATAGGTGTCATATTGACCATTTCTTCAGGGCCACTACTTGATTTTCCAAAAGCAAGCCAGCTCCCCATTCCTACAACTGCTATTGCAGCACCTGTCGCTGTAATCATTTGCCATTTTTTAAGTTTCTTCATTTCTTTCCTCCAGTATTCGAAAGCGTTTCAAATTATAAGTTTAGTATATCATATTTCCTCATTTTTCAATTCAGAATCATCTGTTTTGCACGTTTTTTTTGCTATCTTGTTTTCTCCTCCTATTCAACGATGGCAATTTCTTGATTTTTGTAACCTTTGTTGTTACAATGAAAGTGTAAATCAACAAAGGAGTACTAACCATGAAAGAATTTGATATTATCTCCATTGGTGGAGGTAGCGGAGGGATTGCTACCATGAACCGAGCTGGAGAACATGGAGCCCGCGCTGCTGTTATTGAAGAAAAACAGCTAGGTGGGACCTGTGTCAACAAAGGATGTGTCCCTAAAAAAATTATGTGGTATGGCGCCCAAATTGCTGAAGCCATTCGTGATTATGGTCCAGATTATGGGTTTACTTCTGAACAGACCAATTTTGATTTTGCGACCTTAAGAAAAAATCGCGAAGCTTATATTGATCGAGCTCGTTCTTCTTATGATGGCAGTTTTAAACGAAATGGTGTGGAGTATATCCAAGGTCGCGCTCGCTTTGTCGACGCCCATACAGTCGAAGTCAACGGGGAAACCATCAAGGCTAAACACATTGTGATCGCTACAGGGGCTCATGCTTACATCCCAGATCTACCTGGAGCAGACCTAGGAGAAACCTCTGACGATGTCTTTGTTTGGGAAGAACTACCAAAATCAGTTGCCATTATTGGCGCTGGCTACATTGCGGTAGAACTAGCCGGTGTGCTACATGCCCTTGGTGTTAAGACAGACCTCTTCGTTCGAGGGGATCGTCCCTTAAGAAAGTTTGATTCTTACATTGTCGATGGCTTAATGGAGGAGATGGATAAACAAGGATTGCCTCTCCATCCTCACAAGGTTCCTGTCCGACTGACTAAGGAAGAAAATGGTCAAATCCGAGTCTATTTCGAAGACCAAACATCTTTTGTTGCTGATCATGTGATCTGGGCGACCGGCCGCAAACCAAACGTCCAAGACCTCAATCTAGAAGCTGCAGGCGTCACCTTAAATGAAAAAGGATTCATTGCAGTGGATGAATACCAGAATACGGTTGTTCCTGGCATCTATGCTCTTGGAGATGTCACAGGAGAAAAAGAATTAACTCCTGTCGCTATCAAGGCAGGGCGTACCCTATCCGAACGTCTCTTTAATGGAAAAACCGATGCTAAAATGGACTACGCAACCATTCCGACCGTTATCTTTTCCCATCCTGCTATTGGTACAGTCGGTCTCACTCAAGAAGAAGCCGAAAAACAATATGGAAAAGATGCTATCAAGGTCTATACTTCAAGTTTCGCCTCTATGTATTCAGCTGTGACCCAGCATCGTCAGTTGGCTAAATTTAAACTCATCACTGCAGGACCGGAAGAAACCGTTGTCGGTCTTCATGGACTTGGGTATGGGGTGGATGAAATGATCCAAGGATTTGCTGTTGCTATCAAGATGGGAGCTACAAAAGCCGATTTCGATGCAACTGTCGCTATTCATCCAACTGGATCCGAAGAATTCGTTACCATGCGCTAATATCAGAAAAGGTTTGTCTGACAAGCCTTTTTCTTATGTTTAAATTTTAATGGATCATCATTAGAGCTACCATAGTCTAATCTTTCATTTTAACTTTCTTTCCTTACATTTTTGTAAGATAAGAAGGTTTGATAAGATAACCATCAGATTCACTAATATATTTCAACATCCATATAAAAGAGCCTGAAGATTCGCTTCAGGCTCTGTTTTTTTAAGGCAAGATAGCAATGGCACGGACAGGTGAACCAGTTGCCTTATCCCAATGTGGGAAGGCAATTGAAATCAAGGCACCTACGGCTGGCACTTGATCCAAGTGGTTCAAGACTTCTACTTGGTAGATATTTTGCTCCAAAAGGTAGTATTCATTGACCAAGCCATGCTCTGCTGCTGGAATACCTGCATCGGTATCAAAGGTTTCATGACCCACAGCCTTGACATGGCGTTCATGAATCAAGAATTCCAAGGCTTCACGGCTCCATCCTGGACTCTGTTGAACCCCATTTTCATCAAGATTGCGCATAGCATCTTGATCTGGCCAACGTTTTGACCAATCACTACGGAAGGCAACAAAAGCACCCTCAGCAATTTGTCCATGCTCTGCCTCAAAGTCTAAGATATCTTGTTTGCTCAAGATAAAGTTTGGATTCGCAGCAACTTCTTTAGACTTGTCGATAACATAGAGTGGCAAGAGGAGATCTTTGAGGTCAATCTCATCCAACCAACGACCACCTTCTACAAAGTGAATTGGTGCATCAATATGCGTTCCGTATTGACCAACCACTGTAAATTTTTGGACATGGAAGCCATCTTTTAATGTGAAGAGGTCTTCTTGTTGCAAGGCAGGAAGGGCTGGGAAGTGTGGACTTTCTGCATTGATTTGGTGACTCAAGTCCACCCATTTTTTAGCTTGCAATTCTTTATAAATACTTAGTAAATCTGACATATGGATTCCTTTCCTATAAGTGCTACATGAGATAAACGAATAAGGTTATTATAACAGTCCATCCCATCATCCACAATGATTTGCGTTAATCTTGTTTTCTTGAATGGGATATAGTTTCAAACTATAATTATAGAAAACAGCAAAAAAGAGGCTGGGACAAAAGTCCTAGCCTCTCAATTGTCTTTGGATTATCGAGCAAGACGCAGTGGTTGAGTGGGCTCTACCACGCTGATTTCATCAGCTTTTTACAGCCCTACTCAACTTTGCGGAGGTGGGACGACGAAATCGAATTCTAATGAATTACCGATTTCTATCCCACTCTCTTTCTTACTCAGCCTATTACTGTTTAAATGCATCTAGCAGAACTTGGAATTCTTCATTGGTGAGCGTGATCCCCTTGCCCATCTTCGTATGGTCTGGGCTCCAAGTTCGGATATCATACTTGGCAGGTGCTCCATTAAAGCTAACCCGGTTTAACTCCTTGGTCCATCCTTTTTCATTTTCAGATAAGACCAAGAGTTGTTCTTCAATTTCAAAACTAAAATCTGCCATTTCATACTCCTTTCAATGTCTTTCACCTTAATAATTCGTAAAAAATTTTACAAAATGAATGAAATTTTCTATAATATATTGTATCAACTTATGGAGAATTATGCTATGAAAAGATTTCTTGAGCTTCTCAAGGACCGAGCCAATGAATTTTTCAACGATAAAACCTCTCAACCAGCTCCTTTAGAGGATGGTAAAACGATTCAGATTATTGAACTGGCCCTTCGAAAAAAACAAGGAGTCCATGTCATCTTCCAAAATAAGAGTTTTACAGGCGATATCGTGAAATATGATCAGGAACGAAAACAACTCATTGTCAAGAATTTTAAAAAGAGTATGTCAACCATCATTCGAATTTCTGACATTCAAAAGATTAGTCTCGTTCCACATACAATTCGAATCGCACAACAAAAAACACCGTAAACTTCCAAGCTTGGGAAGCATGCGGTGTTTTTTTTTACGTTTTAGGCACGAACTGTTTGGCTGGTTCCATCTTCTTTATAGAGGTTGATCAATCCTTCTTTTAGTGCACGGATCATATCACCTGGTTCAACTGGTGTTGGCATATGAATGGTCAATAACTCCATCGGATTTGGAGCCCGATCAATTTTATTGCCCTTGGCATCATGTAAATCTTCAATGACTGTTTCAAAATGGCGGAACCCAGGTCCGTAAAATTCTACTTGATCTCCTTCATTGATGACATTCCGTTGTCGAATGGTCGCAATTTGCTTGTCCGCATCATAGGCTACCACTTCTCCGACAAACTTGTACTCTGGAATCTTCCGACGAGCCCCAAACAGTTGCTCGTTTTCAGATGGTGTTCCATAATAGAATCCTGTAGCCAACTCACGTTGGGCTACCTTCCACATTTCATCAATCAAGTCTTGCTTAATCGCTTCAAACTTCTCAGGACTTTCCAAATAAGCATCAACAGCTGCCTTGTAGCAGTTCGTTACGGTAGAGACATAGTGAATGGACTTCATCCGACCTTCAATCTTGAGGCTATCCACTCCATTTTCAATCATATCAGGGATATGGTCAATCATCGACATGTCCACAGCTGACATCGAGAATTCTTCAGGGATTTCCCCTTTGAGACTCTTACGTTCTTGGCCAAATGGCATATCGTAGAGATCGTACTTCCAACGACAAGATTGGGAACATCCTCCACGGTTGGCATCCCGCATACTCATATGATTGGACAAGGTACAACGGCCAGAGTAGGAGATACACATTGCTCCGTGAACAAAGGCTTCAATTTCAACATCCGTCCGCTTACGAATTTCAGCTAGTTCTTCCATCGAAACTTCCCGAGCCAAAACAACCCGTGTCAAGCCCAAGTCTTTCCAAAACTCGAGAGTTTCATAGTTGGTGGCACTAGCTTGGGTAGAGAGGTGAATTTCCAAGCCAGGAGCTTCTGTCGCTGCGATGGTAATCAAGGCAGGGTCTGATACAATGACAGCTGCAATACCTATATCCCGTAAGCGACGGAACCATTCACCAGCTCCAACTTCATTTCCTTCATGCATGACCATATTGGCTGCAACATAGACCTTGGCACCATACTTGGCCGCAAATTGGACACCTTCTTCCATTTGCTCAAAGGTGAAGTTCCCTGCACGGCTACGAAGCCCATAGGCCTGTCCACCAATAAAGACGGCATCCGCACCATAGCGTACAGCAACCTTTAGTTTTTCAAGTGTTCCTGCAGGTGATAGAACCTCAGGACGTTTCAATTGTTTTGTCATCATATCTCCTAGTATATTACAAGTATATTAGTTAGATTATCAATCTTGTCTATTTTATAGCAAATCCAGTCGAAAGGCAATGGTTTGGGAATTGTTTTGACAATTCTCATTCTTTACCATCACTAAAAAGGAAGGCCCGCACTCTTGCAGGCTTTTCTCCTTTATTTAACCATGTCTGGATCGTAATCATAAAATCCAGTGTCAAGGAAACGATTCTTAGGATGCAATTGGTGAATCTGCTCATCCAATAAGAAGGCTTGATCAGATGTGAAAGTCCCAGCTTCTAGAAGCTCACGTGCTTTCACAAAACACTTGGCAATTTCCACAAAGTTTTGACCAGGTGTATAAATCCCCTCTAACTTCCAGTGGGTGAAACCATGCTCCACTAACTCAGAGAGTTTGGTCATCAAATCCAGGTCATTATTGGCAAAAATATGAGTTCCATGCTTGTCCTCAAAGATAGAATAGTGGCTTTCTGGATCTCCTGGTTCTGCCAAAAAGAGATCGCGCTCTCTCGTCTTTTCGTCATCGATGTGCGTAAAATTGTAGTAATTCTGCAAAAGAGGACGTTTGGAATGATGAATCACACTGGCCCCATAAACCAATACCTCAGCAGGAATCTCTAAGATTTCAGGCATCTTGAAAAGCTCTGCAGATGGGATTTCTCGAGCAAGAACTGCTTCTGAAGCACCAGCCTTTTGTCCCCAGAAATTAATCTGACGGCTACTTGTCACCATGGTAGAAGCATCATAAATGGTTTTAAAGTTGTAGCCATCCCGCTTCAATACATAAAAGACGCCTGCATCTCCCACCGTGATATAATCAACGTTTATCGAAGCAAGGAAATCTAAAAATGGTTTGATACGATCCATCATGTCTTGGTGCATCAAGGCATTGACAGCCACTGTCATTTCCTTTCCTGCAGCATGGACTAGGTCAGAAATTCGACTTAATTCGTCATACGAGAAAGTGTGAGGAAGTCGTAATCCAAATTCCTTTTCTCCGACATAAATACGGTCCACACCTACTTCTAGAAGGGCTTGAACCTGTTCAATACTTTCAGCTGTAGCTTTAATAATTATCTTTTTCATGAAAACTATTATACCAAAAAAGTCATTTTGCTCTCTAAATTTCTTAATTTTGTAAAAATTGTAACAGTTTTGTAACATTTCTATGCTTGAAAACGTGTTAAAATAATAGAGTACTGTTAGGAGAGAGAAATATGCCCGCAAGAAAACTTAGAGTTGTTGAAGAATACGACTATGTCGAAGTCCCTCTTCAACAAGAGAATACAACAACTAATTATGATTTTAACCTTGATACTGAACCAGCTCCGCAATTAAGTGAGCTACTGTTTTTCCTTAATATTGCTGTGTTTTGTGTCTTAACTGTTTTATTTAGTTTCGTCTTTTTATCAATGAAGATGAATACCTTCTTTGCTTTTGCCTCAGCAATTGCTTGTAGTTTGGGAAGTATCCAAGCTTTCCGTATTTTCCAGTTAAAACGGGAACAGGACTAAGATTAATTTTTTAGCCTCCTTCGGGAGGCTTTTTGGCATTTCCCATACTCGTTTGTCATTGTATAAGAGAAATCCCTCACCATTGGTGAGGGATTTTTGAATGTTGACTAACCATTGTGTTACATAAAACAGCTTGACGATTTTCAAAAAATGACTTTTACTTTTTTAGCCATTTGAGAAAATTAAAACTTTCCGCTGTGAGAAAAGTGCCTGAAACAAAGTTGTTTCAGGCACTCGGGAGTTTTGAGACCTTAGGCTCAAAACTAAGTCATGGAACTTCTTCTAAGTTCGCTGACGTCCGTACTCACCTAAGGGAAGTTTTTCAGAAGACTTTATCTTCAATCTGAATCCATTACCATTGGTGAGGGATTATTTTATTCTTCTTCTACAGCTGTTTCTTTGATCTCTTCTTCCACTTCTGGAAGAGCTGTTTCTTCTTCTAATTCAAGGACAATCTCTTCACTTTCTTTTTCCTGTTTAGGCTGGAAAGGACTTGCTTGATTGCCGGTCTTTTGCTGGATTTTTTCCTTAATCGTTTGGATAGCATCTTGTGAAAATTCTACCACATCCTGCGTCTTATCTTTCACTGTCTCGATAACAGTGTCTTTGTTGATCTCGCCACTTTCAACTTTTTCCTTGGTTTGCTGAATAGCGTCTGATGCTTGCTTGGATAGTTCCATTGCAGATTGTTTCACTGAATCATGAACTTCTTGTGGATTTTCTTGGTATTCTTTTACAAAACCTTTCACTTTCCCAGTCAACTCTTTCCCTTTTTTGGTTGTCAGGAAGTAGGCTGCGGATGCGCCAGTGATTGTTCCAATTAATAATGATGATAAACGTCCCATAAGGTACCTCTTTTCTTATTTAAATAATTTCATAGCCATGCGAGCTGCTTTTAATCCGACAGATGTTTTAACGGTCTTTCCACCAACAACGACAGCTTTTTTGCTAATCTGACGTGCTTGATCATTCAGATCCGACACAGATACAGATAAATCTGCTACTGCTGTGAAGAGTGGATCAATGGTTGCAACCTTTTGATTCAAATCTTCTGTCAAAACATTCACTTTTGCTAACAACTCATTGGTTTGGTGTAAGGTTACATTTACATCTGATGTCAAGGTCTTAATCGTTACTTGAGTCTCATCTACAACTTTTCCAATCTTTGAAAACAAGATAATCAAGTAGATGACCAAAACTACTAAAGCTAACCCTAAAAGCCCATATGCAATTTCAATAAACATTTCTTTTCTCCTTAATTTATTTCCGTTCTATAAAATGGTGCATTCTTTTTTCGTTGATAGATCATGATGCTGATACCAAGTAGGATGAGGATCAGGGAAAGCCATTGTGATACTCGAATTCCCAAAAACATCAAGCTATCTGTCCGCATTCCTTCAATAATCATTCGACCAAAGCCATACCAGATTAGATAGAAAGCAGTAATTTCGCCCTTTCTCAACAGTTTCGGACGACGACGCAAGTAAAGAATCAGTACAAAACCAAGCAAGTTCCAACAAGATTCATATAAGAAGGTCGGTTGGCGGTAATGTCCATCGATAAACATCTGATTCCGAATGAAAGAAGGTAAATAATCTAAATTCTTAACAATGGCTCCGTAGGCTTCTTGGTTAACAAAATTGCCCCAACGGCCAATACTTTGAGCTATCATGACACTCGGTGCAGCGATATCTAAAAAATCAACCGGATCAATCAAACGACTGCGTGAAAATAGGTAGAGGACTAGAGCCCCTGCCAGGAGTCCACCATAGATAGCGATCCCACCGTTCCATACGGCAAAAATCTCTCCTGGATGTTCCCTGTAATAAGACCATTGAAAAATAACATAGTAGAGACGGGCCCCTATGATCGCTACTGGAAAAGCAATCAGAATGAAATCAATAATATCGTCTGACTCTATCCCTTTACGAGGGGCTTCTTTCATAGACAGGATAACCGCCAAAAGGAGACCGAGGACGATACAAATCGCATACCAGCGAATGCTAAAGGGACCAAGTTGAATGGCTACTGGATTCATACTTTCACCTCATTCTGATCAATCAACTGGGTCAATCGATCTTCAAAGGTTTTAGTAGCATCATATCCCATTTCTTTGGCGCGGTAGTTCATCGCTGCTGCTTCAATGACAACGGAAATATTGCGACCTGTCTTAACAGGGATACGAATTCTTGGAATGGTCACTCCACAGAACTCAATTTCTTCTGCATTATTGCCTAGACGATCGTAGGTTTGTTCCTTGGTGTAGTTTTCCAAGTAGACAGCGATTTGGACCTGTGAAGAATCCTTCACAGCACTGGCACCATAGAGACTCATAACATCAATGATCCCTACCCCCCGAATCTCTAGCAGATGTCGTAGAATTTCAGCAGGCTCACCCCACAAGGTCATCTCATCACGGGCGAAGACATCTACGCGGTCATCCGCTACCAAACGATGGCCTCGCTTGACAAGCTCTAAACCAGTCTCACTCTTCCCGATTCCACTATCTCCTTGGATCAGAACCCCCATGCCATAGATATCCATCAAGACACCATGGACACTAGTTCTTTCCGCAAGGAGAGAATCTAGGTAGCTTGATAGTTCGCCAGACAGGCGACTAGTTGGAACGCGACTGCTTAAAATCGCGATTTGCTTTTCCTCTGCAGCACGGAGCATTTCTTCTGGAATCTCCAAATCACGCGCAATAATGATAACTGGTGTTTCCGGCTGGAACATCTTTCTCAAAACTTGGTGACGATTGTGGGAGGTCATCTTGATGAGGTAAGACCACTCTTTCATCCCAACCAATTGAATTCGTTCTGGAGTATAGTAATCAAAATATCCTGTCATTTCAAGTCCAGGACGTGAAATATCTGCCGTTGTGATTTCTTTTTCAAATAGGCTTTCATTGCCGTACACAACCTTCAAACGAAGCTTATCAATTAAATCTCGGACTGTTATTGCCATAGGCTTCTCCCTTTTTGTTTTCTCTTACTATTATAGCAAATTATCCCAGGTAAGACTTACTCAAGCATCTTTTTTTGATATCGAAACTGATGCTATTATTCTCACACTCATTCCAGTACTCTTTGATGTTTCTCTTTAACCTTCTTATCCCATTTTTCCATCGTTTCTTCATTTGAAAAAAAAGATGAGAGTGGGACAGAAATCGGTAATTCGTTAGAATTCGATTTCGTCGTCCCACCTCCGCACAGTTGAGTAGGGCTATAAAAGCTGATGAAATCAGCGTAGTAGAGCTCACTCAACCACTGCGTCTTGCTCGATAATCCAAAGACAATTGAGAGGCTAGGACTTTTGTCCCAGCCTCACATTCTTATTCGATTCATGAAAATTCTTTAAAAGAATGGATCATCGTCTTTGATTACTTGTGCATCCTTCCGTTTGCGAGGTCCGAGGCCATACTTTTCTCTTTCAAGGTCTTCTTTATACGGCAAGGAGAAGGCACACAGGCAATAAATAGCCAAGCCTACAAGCCCATAAGCATGAAAGATACTGAAGAGCACAAAGAGAAAACGCAATAGGTTTGCATCGAGCCCAAATCGATCCGCTAGTCCAGCAAATACTCCGAAAACGATTCTGCCTCGACGTAATTTATAAAAAGTTGGATTCAAGGGCCTACCTCCTATTATTTTAGAACAGTATATCCCGAAATCAAGTCACTGTCATCCGACTCAAGGCCGATTTCCTGAATCAATTGTCCCTTGATACTTAAGTAGTCCTCGACACCGCCCACAGCGGTACTTTTGCAGATCAATCTGCCGCTTTCTCCTGAATTCTTGCCCACAGCTCGTACAAACATAAATCTTATAGTTTCCCTTATCAACTGAAGGGGCATACCGCAAGCCGTCTACCTTTTTGAGTAAGGCCTTGAAATCTTGATCCTGATGGCGATAGCCCTTTTTCATGTAGTAGAGATGGTAGTGACACAATTCATGGCGGACAATCTTTCGAAAAATCTCCCAGCCAAATCTTTCTAGGATGCTGGGATTGAAATCCAGATGGCCATCTTTAGGAAAGAAGCGACCGCCGGTCGACCTCAAGCGAGGGTTCCAGATGGCTTGGTGAAGAAATGGGCGACCAAAATCTTCCAGCGATACTTCTTGAACGTATTTAGTCAGATTCATGTGGTGCCAAGAGGGAAAGATTTACTTTTTCCCGTTCTAAATCAATCTTGTAGACCCAAACGGTCACTAGGTCACCAACTGAAACAACTTGACTTGGATGCTTAATAAATTGCTGACTCATCTGTGAAATGTGGATCAAACCATCTTCATGAATCCCAATATCGACAAAGGCTCCAAAGTCAACAACATTGCGGACAACTCCTTCTAGTTTTTGACCAATCTTCAAGTCTTTCAAATCAAGAACATCCTGGCGAAGGACGGGAGCATCAAAAGAATCACGTAAATCGCGACCTGGTTTGAGAAGATCTGCGACAATATCTTTCAAGGTTTCAGGGCCAATTTCAAGCTCCTGGGCCATAGAAACCGTGTCAATTTGTTTCAACTTGGCTTGGGCCTCTTCATCCATCTCCGTGATCCCAAGTAAGGTAAAGAGCTTTTTCACTGCAGGGTAACTTTCTGGATGGACCCCTGTCCGATCGAGGAAATTCTCACTTTCTGGGATCCGTAAGAAACCAGCTGCTTGTTCAAAAGCCTTGGCTCCTAGACGAGGAACCTTTTTGATCTGTGCCCGAGAAGTGATCAACCCTTCTTCTTCCCGGTACTTCACGATATTCTCAGAAATGGTTTTATTGAGACCAGCCACGTGGGACAAGAGGGCTGGACTAGCAGTGTTAATATTAACTCCGACTTGGTTTACCACGGTATCGACTACGAAATCAAGGCTTTCAGATAATTTCTTCTGGCTGACATCGTGCTGGTACTGGCCAACTCCGATTGATTTTGGATCAATCTTAACCAACTCAGCCAGTGGATCCTGCAAACGACGGGCAATGGAGATGGCTGAACGCTTTTCAACCGTCAGTTCTGGAAACTCATGGCGAGCCAATTCACTAGCTGAATAGACGGAGGCACCACTTTCATTCACAATAACATAACTGACATTTGGAACTTCCTTGAGGACTTCCGCAACAAAGGCTTCGCTCTCTCGACTAGCCGTCCCGTTCCCGATCGCAATGATTTCCACGTCGTATTGACGAATCAACCGTTTCAGTTCTTCTTTGGCTGCTTCAATTTGTGCTGGTTTAGCCGGTGCAACAGGGTAAATCACCTGAGTGGTCAACATCTTTCCTGTCTGATCGACGACAGCTAATTTAGCACCTGTGCGAAAAGCAGGGTCAAATCCCAAGACCACGCGCCCCTTGAGGGGAGCAATCAGCAAGAGGTGACGAAGATTTTCTGAGAAAAGCTGAATAGCTCCATCTTCTGCCACTTCTGTCAGTTCTGTCCGAATTCGACGCTCCATAGCTGGTAGCATTTTCTTTTTCAGGGCTTGGTTAATAACTTCTTCGATGTAGCTATTCTTCGATTTAAATCGGGCTTCAAAGTGACGAATCAAACGGTCTACAGGATGCTCAAATCCAACCTTTAATACCCCTAATTTCTCTCCACGGTTTAAGGCCAGGGTTCGGTAGCCCTGCATGTTTGCAATCTTCTCAGAAAAATCATAATAGATTTGGAAGACTTGCTTCTCGTCTTTGCTTTCATCCTTGAGATTAGAGGTGATCAAGGAGTGTTTGCGAATCTCCTGGTAGGTAAGGTTACGCAATTGTGGATCTTCTGCAATAGCTTCGACCAAGATATCGATAGCACCAGAGATTGCATCCTTTACAGTTGGAAAAGCTTCTGATAAGAATTCTTCTGCTGCAGTTTCCAAGTCCTTTTGATCTTGCAGAATCATCCGAGCAAGTGGAAAAAATCCTGCCTCACGCGCAATGGTTGCCTTGGTCCGGCGTTTTTCCTTGTAGGGAAGATACAATTCTTCCACATCCGCCAATTTTTCAGCTTGCTCAATAGTTTCTTTTAAGGCTGGGGTCAGTTTCCCAAGCTCTTCAATCTTAGCGAGAACCGTTTCTTTCCGATCGGCTAAGGCTGTTAAAGACTTGTCCATGTCGATAATAGCTTTGATGGCTACTTCATCTAGATTCCCTGTAGCATCTTTTCGATACCGAGCAATAAAGGGGATGGTGGATCCCTCTGCTGTTAAGGTCAAAACAGTATCAATTTGTTTGAGACTGACGCCCAATTCTTGGGCTATTTTTTCATATTTTTCCATAGCTTCTATTATACCATAGAAGGCCTTCTATACTGCTTTTTCATCTTACTTTTGGACTTGATTTTCCCCTCTTTTTTGAGAATTTGATATAATGAGAAAAAAAGAAAAGGAGACCTATCATGGCGATTAAATTTTCAAAAACAGACGATTTAGACAAACTCTTTGAGGAATTTGCTGTCTTCCCAGATCACCCTCAAGTCACTTTACCAGATGATAAGAAGAATGAAACAGCAGGGGAAAAAGAGCAGAAGGATTCTAACAAATGAGTTTCTTCCAACAACTGCCAACCAGTGTCCTTCAAGCAGGAGCGATTTTTCTTTCGATTATGATTGAAGCCCTTCCCTTTGTTTTGATTGGAAGTATCATTTCAGGGGCGATTGATGTCTACATCACCCCTGAAAAAGTCTACCGAGCCCTTCCCAAAAATAAATGGGGGAGAATTCTATTTGGGACCTTGATTGGCTTTATTTTCCCTTCCTGTGAGTGTGGTATCGTCCCCATCATCAATCGCTTTTTAGAGAAGAAGGTGCCTAGCTATACAGCTGTGCCCTTCCTAGTGACAGCCCCGGTTATTAACCCCATTGTCCTCTTTGCCACTTATTCTGCTTTTGGCAATTCTATTCAAATGGCTCTCTTACGAGCGATCGGCTCTATCCTAGTAGCGACTGTTCTGGGGATTTTCCTAGGATTTTTCCAAACAGCTTCTATTCAACGGGCCAACCGCAAGGAAGTCCATATTCATGACTTTTCAAAACTATCTGCCGGTCAACGCTTCTTCCAAGTGTTTGTGCAGGCCATTGACGAGTTTTTCGACACTGGACGCTATCTGGTCTTCGGTTGTTTATTTGCCAGTGTGGTTCAGGTTTATGTGCCGACTCGCGTTCTGACTTCTATTTCAGCGACGCCACTACTAGCCATTCTCCTCCTTATGCTTCTTTCCTTCCTCCTCTCCTTGTGTAGTGAGGCGGACGCCTTTATCGGCTCTTCCCTTCTCTCGAGTTTTGGCTTAGCTCCCGTTTTAGCCTTTCTGGTTATCGGACCTATGCTAGATGTCAAGAACCTCTTGATGATGAAGAATTATCTGACCAATCGCTTTATTGTCCAATTCATTAGCATCGTCAGCCTCGTTGTCTTGGTTTATGCTTGGTTTGTGGGGGTGGTCCTATGATTCGATTTCTCATTTTAGCAGGCTATTTCGAAATTACTATGTATTTGCAGCTATCTGGTAAGCTCAACCAATACATTAATATGCATTATTCCTATTTAGCCTATATCTCTATGATTCTTTCCTTCCTCTTGGCTGTCGTCCAGCTCTATATTTGGATGAAGAATCTGCCCGTTCATAGTCACCTCACCAGTAAAAAAGCCAAAGTCATGAGTATTCTTCTGCTCCTGATTCCCTTGATTGTAGGGATTGGCTTCCCGACAGTGACCTTGGATTCCCAAACGGTTTCAGCCAAGGGCTATCATTTTCCCATCGCGGCTGGCTCTTCCAAAGATATTCAAAATGATGAGGGGACAACCAACCAATACCTCAAGCCAGATACTAGCAGTTATTTTACAAAGTCTGCTTATGAATCTGAGATGAGGGCTGCAGCCAAGAAGTACCTCAAGCAAGATCATATCCAGATCACGACAGAAAACTATATGGAAGTCATGGAAGTGATCTACGACTATCCAGATGAATTTGCTGGAAAAACCTTTAGCCTAACCGGCTTCATTTATAAGGATCCCCAGGATCCGGGCAGTCAGTTCCTTTTCCGTTTTGGAATTATCCACTGTATCGCTGATTCAGGAGTCTATGGTTTGTTAACCAAAGGAGCCTCCCAAACCTATGACGATAATACCTGGGTCCAAGCTACTGGAACTCTCAAGATCCAATACCATAAACAACTTGGCCAAACCCTTCCTATCTTAGAAATAAAGGAAGCCCACTCAGTAGAAAAACCTACGAATCCTTATGTCTATCGGGTCTTCTAAAGGACGTTAATCATCTCTCGGTTGTGACCTTTCGGTCCAACCTTTTTTAGTGGCTTCTTCCACTTTCATTCTCTTTTAAAGTCCGAATCCTTTTACTTTCAAAGAGAAATTTTCTGAATTTTATGGTAGAATATGGTTTATCAAGTTAGAAAATAGGTATGAACATGTCCTCAAAAGTAATTGTAACCATTTTCGGGGCCAGTGGAGATTTAGCTCAACGCAAACTCTACCCTTCCCTTTTTAGACTCTATAAAGCTGGAAATCTTTCCGAGCATTTTGCAGTGATTGGAACTGCTCGTCGTCCTTGGAGCAAAGAATACTTTGAATCCGTTGTCGTTGAATCCATTTCGGATTTAGCAGACAGTCCTGAACAGGCGCAAGAATTTGCCAGCCATTTTTACTACCAAAGCCACGATGTCAATGATACGGAGCACTACATCAAGCTTCGTGAACTTCAAAATCAGCTTAACGATACCTACCAAGCTGAACATAATAAACTCTTCTTCCTATCCATGGCACCTCAATTCTTTGGTACGATTGCCAAACATTTGAAATCTGAAGGCATTGTGGATGGAAAAGGCTTTGAGCGTTTGATCGTTGAAAAACCATTTGGAACAGATTTAGAAACAGCTAGTCAGCTCAACAAAGAACTGGAAGAAACCTTTGAGGAAGAGCAAATTTTCCGGATCGACCATTATCTTGGTAAAGAAATGATCCAGTCCATCTTTGCCCTCCGCTTTGCCAACCTAATCTTTGAAAACATCTGGAACCGTGACTATATCGACAATGTTCAGATCACTTTCGCAGAACGACTAGGAGTCGAAGAACGTGGTGGCTACTATGATGAATCTGGTGCCCTCCGCGACATGGTCCAAAATCATACCCTTCAACTGCTTTCTCTCTTAGCTATGGACAAACCAGCCTCCTTCACCAAGGAAGATATCCGTAAAGAGAAGGTGAAAGTCTTTGAACAATTGGTCAACCCATCTGATGAAGAATTAAAGAAACTATTTATCCGAGGTCAATACCGTTCTGGAAAAATTCAAGGGAAAAAGGACATCTCTTACCGTAGTGAACCAAATGTCAACCCTGAATCCATGACCGAGACTTTTGCCTCTGGAGCTTTCTTTGTGGATAGCGATCGCTTCCGTGGAGTACCTTTCTTCTTCCGTACAGGAAAACGTCTGACCAAAAAGGGTACCCATGTCAATGTTGTCTTCAAACAAATGGACTCTATTTTTGGTCAGGAAATTGCACCAAATGTGCTCACCATCTACATTCAACCAAATGAAGGTTTTTCTCTCAGTGTCAACGGAAAAGAAGTTGGCGAGCAGTTCCAGATTGCTCCCATTTCCTTCGACTATGTAACAGAAGCTACCGCAACCGGTGCATCTCCAGAGCCTTACGAAAAGTTGATTTATGATGTCTTGAACAATGACTCAACCAACTTTAGTCATTGGAACGAAGTTAGAGCCTCTTGGAACTTAATTGACCGAATCGAACACATGTGGGCTGAAAATCAAGTCCCTCTTCATGAATATAAATCTGGAACCATGGGACCTCAAGCTTCCTTTGACCTCTTGAAGGATTACAATGCACAATGGGTCTGGCAACCAGCAATTGAAGAATAAATTGTCCGACTGACTAAAAGTGCAACTTAAAAACTCATCTCTTTCTTGAGATGAGTTTTTTGTTTATATCAAACCTTCTAACAAGCCACGCATAAAGTTTTCAGAATTGAATTCACCGATGTCATCGATTTTTTCACCAAAACCGATTAATTTCACTGGAATATCCAACTCTTCTCGAATGGCAAGAACCACTCCTCCTCGAGCTGTTCCATCAATCTTAGTGAGAACGATACCAGTAATCGGAGTAATCTTTGAGAATTCCTTGGCTTGGACCAGGGCATTTTGTCCTGTAGACGCATCCAAGGCCAAGAAGGTTTCATGAGGGGCTGTAGGGTCCACACGCTTGATAATGCGACCGATTTTTTCTAATTCAGCCATCAGATTGTCTTTATTCTGAAGGCGACCAGCCGTATCAATCATCAAAACATCGACTTGCTCTGCCACTGCTCGTTCCATCCCATCAAAGACAACACTTGCAGGATCTGATTTTTCAGGACCTGTGACAACGGGCACATCCACACGGCGTCCCCATTCAGCCAACTGAGCAACAGCTCCTGCCCGGAAGGTATCTGCTGCGACTAGCATCACTTTTTTCCCTTCCTTCTTGTACTTATGAGCTAGTTTTCCGATAGAAGTGGTTTTCCCAACGCCATTCACTCCGACGAAGAGCATGACGGTCAAGCCGTCCTTAAAGTTGATTTGCTCATTGTATTGGCCATCTTTTTCGTAGAGATCCACCAATTTTTCAATGATCACACGACGCAAGACATCCGGCTTTTTGGCATTTTCCAAGCGTGCTTCATAGCGGAGCTCTTCCGTCAGATTCGAAGCGACCTGGACCCCTACGTCACTCATAATCAAGAGTTCTTCTAACTCTTCAAAGAATTCTTCATCGACAGAACGGAAGTTAGCAAAGAATGCATTTAGGGCAGCACCAAAGCCAGTCCGAGTTTTCTTCAAGCTTCGATTGTATTTTTCTTGAACCGTTTCTGTTGGTTGAGCAATCTCTGGCTCACTTGTCGTTTCTTCTACTACAGGCCCTTCTTCAACCTCTTCTGAAATTTCAGGTTCACTAGTAGGTTCCTCTACTGGCACTTCTGCTTCAAACTCTTCTGTATCTTCAGGTTCGCTAGTTGTTTCTTCTAGTGGAGTGTCTTCTTCAAACTCTCCTGTTTCTACTTCTGAACTTTCAGTAGTTGCTTCTTCAATTACTTCCTCGGGTTCCTTAGAAATACTTGAAGTCTCATCTTCTGTTTCATTCTTTGCATGAACATCCTCTTCAATGGCTTCTTGGCCAAGATCTGATGAAGAATCTAGGTGCTCTTCATCAAGACTCTCTTCTTGTAAAGCTTCTATTTCTATAGTTTGTTCTTCAGGAACAGGGGCAGGCTCGGTTACTTCCTCAAGAGAGGTAGCTTGCTCTAGTTGAGAAGAGCCCTCTTCCTCGATAGCTGTTTCCTGATTTGCTAGCTCTTCTGAAGGAATTTCTTCTTCAATAGATGCTATCGACTCTTGCGATGATTTCGCTGATTCGGTAGCCATTCGCTCTTTTAATTCTGCATAATAGGCTTCCATTGCCGAGATCTTAGCTTCATCACTTTGTGAAGCCTTACTTAGTTCCGGCTCAGCTGGCGAGCTTGCTTCATCAGGGCTTCCTACAAGCTCTTCTGTAAGTTCTTGGGCTTGTGGTTTTGTTTCTTCTTTTCTTCCAAATAGTCGGTCAAATAATCCCATTATTGACCCTCCTTCAATACATATTCTTCAATCGCTCTTCCGACTGCATCTTCATCATTGGTGTAGTCCGAGACTAGAGTGGCAATCTCCTTCACCTCATCCACCGCATTGGCCATGGCGATTCCTAGTCCTGCCCATTTTAACATGCTGGCATCATTGGCTTCGTCTCCACACGCCATGACTTGGCTAGCATCGATTCCTAAATACTCCACCAAAGCTTCCAAACCTCGATCCTTTTGCACTCCTTTGGGGCACCATTCCAAGAGCATGTCTCTGGATTTAAAAATCTCAAAACGCTCCCTTAATTCAGGAGAAATCTTTGGAATAGCGCCATCCAAATAGTCCTGTTGAAAGGCCGTTACACACTTATTGTAGGAAATCTGACTGGACAAATCTTCAATAGAAACGGGAATAAAGTTCAAGTAAGGATTATAGAGAGGGTAAAGAGATTCTTGATCAGATACCAGTGTATAAACATTCCCTTCGCTGATGGCATCTAGGGGCAAACCAAGGGCCTCTGTCTCCTCATAAATACGGACGACATCATCACGAGAGAAAACTGTCTTCGCAATGATCTCCCCTGTATTCTTTTGTACCAAGCCACCATTAAACGTAATGGTGTATTCATCTGACAAGCCGGCAGTCCCAATCTCTTGAAGCAGAAAATCCATAGCCTTGAGGGGACGACCCGTCGTCAAAACTACCTTGACCCCTTTTTCTTGAGCTGCACGAATGGCAGCTAAGTTCCGAGGGGAGATTTTCTTCTCTGAGTTTAAGAGAGTACCGTCCAAGTCTAGTGCGATAACCTTAATCTGACTCATAATTCTTCCTCCATGAAACGAAGGACAGATCCTGTCGAATGGTGGGGCAAGATGGTTTCAGCCAATTCCAAAATCTCTGGACGGGCATTTTCTGGTGCAATTGGATGGCCAACAACCTGCATCATATGAAGATCATTGAGATTATCCCCAAAAGCTAGGACTTGATCTCGACTAATGCCTAGCTGATCCATTAGGGCTTGGATGGCGACTCCCTTATCCACATAATCCAAGACAATATCAATGCACTCATAACCAGTGGTCATAGCCTTAACACCCTCAACATTTTGGGTAACCCAGGCTTCCCCTTCCGCTAATACTTCTTGGTCAAAATTGGTGGTCATCTTAAAGACAAGATCATCAATTTCTGAAAAATCAGACACCATTTGAATATTTTCATTGTAGTTTTGCGAAGCAGCTAGATAGTCTGGATCAACGGTCTTTAAAACATAGCTCCCGCGTTTTCCCGTTAACAAGCACTTATTTTTATCGAAATAAGGACTTTCTTGTAACTTGGCAAACATGGCTTGGTAAAATTCAGGACTCATGGTCGCTTCATAGACATCTTCACCATGAAACTCAACAACACTGCCGTTTTCAGCTATAAAAATAATCTGATCCTGAACCTCTTTAAAGATTGTCTTCAAAGAGAGGAGAGACCGACCACTTGCTGCCGCAAAGTAGATCCCTTTTTCTTGAAACTTATTTAATACCTTTAGGAATAAAGCTTGATCAAATTGATGATTTTCATCCAAAAAGGTCCCATCCATGTCGGTTGCGACTAATTTAATTTCCATTATCCATTCCTTCTATATCTTTCAGCTTCACAGATACAATCTTAGAGACTCCAGATTCTTGCATGGTCACTCCATAGATGGAATCTGCTGCCGCCATGGTTCCCTTACGGTGGGTAACCACAATAAACTGACTTTCCTTATCAAAACGATTGAGGTAATCCCCAAAACGTTTAACATTGGCCTCGTCTAGAGCCGCTTCTACCTCATCCAAGATGACAAATGGAATAGTCTTGACACGAATGATTGAGAAGAGTAGCGCCAATGCTGACAAAGCTTTCTCCCCACCACTCATCAAATTCAAGGATTGAATTTTCTTACCAGGCGGTTGAACAGAAATCTCGACCCCAGCTGACAAGAGATCCCCATCCGTCAAGATGAGATCAGCTGATCCTCCCCCAAACATCTGTTTAAAGGTGATTCGGAAGGATTCACGAATTGCTTCAAACGTAGACTTAAAGCGTTCTTTCACCTCATCATTCATATCATTAATGGTTTCAAGAAGAAGATTCTTCGCTGCCAAGACATCTTCTCGTTGACCGGAAAGGAAATCAAACCGAGTCTTGACCTCATCGTATTGTTCGATAGCATCAATATTGACAGGTCCTAAGTCTTTAATCGCTTTCTCCAAGTCTTTTAAGACTTGCTCAGACTGGGCTAGATTTTCTAGTTCGTTGGCCTGATTAGATGCCTCTTCAAAACTCATCTTGAATTCGTCTG
Organism: Streptococcaceae bacterium; assembly: GCA_902363395.1. Lineage (GTDB taxonomy): Bacteria > Bacillota > Bacilli > Lactobacillales > Streptococcaceae > Streptococcus. The sequence continues at coordinate 684,088 of CABIZZ010000001.1, read as the reverse complement.
TCAGTGCCAACATGAGTTTATTCAATTTGTCTGCTAATCGATCGCGATTGGATTCTGCTTTGGCCTGTAGGCGAATCCACTCCTCATTTTGACGACGGGCTTGTTCCATATGACCCGCTACATCTTCAGACTGGCCTTCCAAATCCTCTAATTCAAATTGCTTACGAATCACAGCTTGCTCCAGAGCGGTTTTCTCTTGAAGGGTTGCTTGCAGTTGTTTTTCAAGGACAGAAACATCGATTTTCTCATGTCGATCTTCTCCCTGCTCAATCGCATATTGGAGAGCTTGGATTTCCCGTTCAGTAGAAGCCAACTCTTGCTGCAAGCGTTCGGCATCTGTTTGGTCATAAGTCAATCGACTCTTCAACTCTGTTTTCTGTAATTGGAGCTTGGCAATGGCTGCTCGTAAATTTTCAATTTTCTCGACAACGACATCTTTATTGAGCTTGACTTCTTCAATCTCAGCAGTGACTTGCTCTTTTTCCGCCTCAATTTCTTTCAGTCGCGCTTGCAAGTGATCCCGTTTTTGGAGGAGCTCTTGGTCGCTACCTTCATCCAGCTCTGTACGGATAAGTTCTAACAGTTCTTGGGCATCCAAGAGTTGCTGGTGAGCTTGCTCAAAAGCCAATTGAAGGCGTTGCTCTTCTAGTCGAGCCCCTTCTCCTTGGCCTTTCAAAGATTCTAGTGTTTCTTGTGATTGGCTCACTTGGTCCTGTTGCTCTTGAACCTGCCCTTCTACTTCTCGCAAGTTCTTCTGAAGAGAGGCCAATTCTTGGTGCAAGCGATCCAGTTCTGGCTTGATGAAAATCGAATTATTGCTTCGATTCGCTCCCCCTGCATAGGAACCACCCGTGCGCAGTTCAGTTCCATCCAGCGTCACGATACGAACTTGGTAGGCAACCTTGCGTGCAGCCGCCTTGGCGTGCTCAATCGTATCAAAAATAGCTGTGACACCCAAAAGGTTTTGGAAAATCGACTCGAGGGAAGGATCATAGTCCACCAAACTGCTAGCCATTCCTAGGAATCCTGGACAGGATTCAATCAGTTCTTGATTCTTTCCTGCAAGGTAGCGTGGTTTAATAGTTGTCAATGGAAGGAAGGTTCCCCGACCCGAGCGATTCTTCTTCAGATGTTCGATTGCCCGTGTTGCTGCTCCTTCGTCTTCTACGATAATATGCTGACTGCTGGCTCCCAGAGCAATCTCTAAGGCAGTCTGATACTCTGGTGAGAAGGAAAGTTTTTCACTGACAGCTCCCACGATCCCACCTAAGCGAGCCGCTTCTTGTAAGACACTCTTCACACCCGCATAAAAATTACTATGATTTTTTTGAATCGCCTCTAAACTGTTAATGCGAGCCTGTTTTTCCTTGCTTTGATCCAGTAAATCAAACATCTTGGCTTGCGCTTCTTGATAAGCCTGGCGAGCTTCCTCAAATCGTTTTGCATCTGACTGATAGGTCTCAAGCAAGTGTTTCAGATGCTCTTGAGCTCCTTGATAAGCTTCTTGAGCAACCTGCTCTTTTTCTTGCAATTCTGTCACCATTTGGATTTGATTTTGGTAATCTTCCTTTTTACTTTGTGACAATTGAGCTGAGGTTTCCAATTGATTTTCAATGGTTGTTAATTCGTTTGATCGCTCCGCTTCATCCTGCATCAAGGCTACGTATTTTTCACGTAAATAATCGATCACCTGATCTGGATCTTCTGAGAAGCTGGCCAACTCTTTCTCCAGACCTTCCAGAGCTACTTGGCTCTTTTCCAGTTCTTCTTGAAGACTCTTTGTATTAGCTTGTTTTTCTTCCAACTGGTTCCGAAGAACTTGTAGACGCTCTTCCAGACTATTGACCCGCTCTTGATTTTCCTGACGACTTCGAGCGACTTGTTGCGACTCCAAGCGTGCCAATTCGATTTGTTTCTCCAAATCACTTAAGAGGCGAGTCAATTCCAGGAGGCTAGCTTGATCATCTGACAATTGGTGTTGAAGGGTCTGACGACTCTGTTTCAATCGGAGACTTTCCGCCTCATACTCTTCTCTTTTCTGGTAATAAGCCTTTAATTGCTCTTGGATAGAGGCTTCTTCTTGGACGGCTTGATCATAATCTTTTTTATTGACTTCAATTTGTGCAATCAAAACATCCAAATAAAGAACTTGGCGTTGTTGATCCAATTCTAAGAAACGTTTGGCCACAAGGGCTTGCTTCTCAAGAGGTTTGATTTGCCCCTCTAACTCAAAAATAATGTCTTCCAGACGGTCCAAATTATCTTGGGTCTGAACCAACTTAGATTCCGTTTCCTTGCGACGCGTCTTAAATTTAAGAACCCCAGCGGCTTCCTCAAAAATAGCCCGTCTCTCTTCTGGTTTGGAGTTGAAGATTTCTTCAACCTTCCCTTGGGAAATAATAGAGAAAGAATCTCTCCCAAGTCCAGTATCCATAAAGAGATCATGGACATCTCTCAAACGGACTTTCTTGCCATCAATCTTGTATTCACTATCACCCGATCGATAAATATGACGCTCCACGCGGATTTCTTTAGCAGCCTGTTTGATAAAGCCATCCCGGTTATCCAGTACTACCGTTACACAGGCGTAGTTTAAGGGTTTCCGAGTTTCAGTCCCTGCAAAAATCACGTCCGGCATCTTGCCACCACGTAGGCTCTTGACACTCGATTCCCCTAAGGCCCAGCGCAGACTTTCCGTAATGTTCGATTTTCCAGATCCGTTAGGGCCCACCACTGCGGTTACCCCTTGGTCAAAGATGACTCGGGTCTTATCTGCGAAAGACTTAAATCCTTGAATCTCAATTTCCTTTAAATACATGAGGGATCCACCTTATTCTCCACTGCTTTTTTTGCTGCTTCTTGTTCTGCAGCCTTTTTAGACCGGCCACGTCCTTGACCGATGATTTTCCCATTGACAGACACTTGCACTTCAAACTCCTTGGCATGAGCCGGTCCTGACTCACTCGTCACCTCATAGGTAATCAAGACATCTCCATGGATTTGAAGGATTTCTTGCAAGCGCGTCTTATAGTCAATCACTTGCTCAAATTGACCTGCCTCGACTTTAGGAATCATGACTTGCTGAATGAAGTTCCGCACCATCTCTACTCCCTTATCCAAGAGTAAGGCGCCTAAAAAAGCTTCAAACAAATCTCCTAAGATGGTATCTCGGTTACGTCCACCAGATTTTTCCTCTCCCTTGCCAAGTTTGATAAATTGATCGAAACCACAATCACGGGAAAAACCTGCCAGGCTTTCCTCACGAACAATCATGGAACGCATTTTTGACAAATCTCCCTCTGGCTTACTAGGGTAGAGGGCAAATAAATATTCGGAAATCACTAACTGGAGAACAGCGTCTCCTAAAAATTCCAAACGTTCATTATGTGAAATTTTTAAGAGGCGATGCTCATTCGCATATGAGGTATGTGTAAAAGCTGTTTCCAACAATTCTGTATCGTCAAAAGTCAGCCGAAATTTCTCAACAAGAAGGTTATATAAGGATTGCATCACGTTACTACTTTCTTTCTTCATTTATGCATCTGGATCGAATCCTGTGACCTATTCCGTCCAAAAGATACACCCCTCTATTATACCAAAAAAGAGTGCGTCTCGCACTCCTTTCCCTTGTTTTCACGATAGGTTTTAGGACCTATTCTGTCCTTATATCATTCTTCTTTATCCGGAATCACTTTGAACAAATAATAACTGATAAAAATAGTTAGTCCCAATAGACCTAATTTCACAAACCAGAGTGGTGCCAGGTAAATGGAAATCCCCATCAAAAGATAAATTTGTAGAATAATTCTTTTTTTCCGCTTTTTTGAGATCGACTTGGTTTCCCGATAATCCGCTACATAAGTTTGGTACAACTTGGTCCCATGCAACCATTTTTCAAAGCGTTGAGAACTCTTGGCAAAACAAGCCATAGCTAATAAAAGAAACGGGGTCGTTGGTAAAATAGGTAATGGAATCCCAATAATCCCTAATCCTAAGGAAATAAACCCTACTGTTATATACACATATTTCAAACTAACTGCTCCTATCCTTCAACTCATTTCAAGCCTACACTACTGACCTAAAAAGGAGATGAGGTCATCTCCTTTTTTAATCATCTAGATATCTACTAATGGAGTCGCTGTATCTGGAGATGTATCCAAGACGTCAAAATCATGCCCCACTGCTAGATCTGCTCGAGCCAGTTGATTAACCATGGTCATATGGGCCAATTCTTTAATATTGTTTTCCTTAGATAAGTGGCCCAGATAAATCTTTTTGGTCTTATTGCCTAGGGTCCGAATCATGGCATCTGCACCATCTTCATTAGAGAGGTGGCCCAAATCGGATAAGATCCGTTGCTTTAATCGCCAAGCATAAGAGCCAGCTCGTAGGATTTCCACATCGTGGTTGGACTCGATCAAATAGCCATCTGCATTTTCAACAATCCCCGCCATCCGATCACTGACATAACCTGTATCCGTCAGCATGACAAAGCTCTTCCCATCCTTCATGAACCGATAGAACTGGGGAGCCGCAGCATCATGGCTGACACCAAAACTTTCCACATCCAAATCCCCGAAGGTTAAGGTCTTACCCATTTCAAATAAATGTTTCTGGGAGTCATCGACCTTCCCAAGGTACTTGCTTCCCTCCATGGCCTTCCAGGTAGCTTCATTGGCGTATAGGTCCATCCCGTATTTACGAGCTAGCACACCAACGCCATGAATGTGATCCGAATGTTCATGTGTGATTAAAATAGCATCAAGATCTTCGGGTTTGCGATCAATCTCTGCAAGCAAACCTGTAATTTTCTTCCCGGACAAGCCTGCATCTACTAGAATTTTCTTCTTAGGAGTCTCTAAGTAAAAAGAATTACCACTCGATCCTGAAGCTAAAATACTATACTTAAACCCTTTTTCATCCATTAGTTTTCTTATTCATCCTCATTATCCCATCCATCATCCAGGATAGCATCTTTGTCATATGGTAGGACAATCGTGAAAGTAGAACCTTTTCCATATTCACTCTTGGCCCAGATAAATCCTTTGTGTTGCTTGATAATTTCCTTGGCAATGGCCAGTCCTAAACCAGTCCCACCTTGGGCGCGACTACGTGCCTTATCCACGCGATAAAAGCGGTCAAAAATTCGTGGGAGATCCTTTTTAGGAATCCCTAAGCCCTCATCTGAAATCGAGATAATCAACTGGGCATCTGTCGTTTTCATTCCCACACGAATTTCCCCACCATCTGGGGAATATTTGATAGCATTATTTAAGATATTATCTAAGACCTGTGTCATCTTGTCTGTATCAATTTCAACCCAGACAGGCGAAATTGGATAATCACGAACAATATCATATTTCTTCTCACCAGCCTGGTTCTTCATCTTATCAAAGCGGTTCAAAATGAAGGTGATAAAGGCTGTAAAGTTGGTCAACTCAACATCCAATTGACTGGTTTCATTATCAATCCGTGAAAGACTCAATAGATCCGTCACCATCCGCATCATCCGGTTGGTCTCTGTCAAAGATACTTTGACAAATTCCGGTGCAACTGGCTCCGAAATGGCTCCGTCATCCAAGGCTTCCAGGTAAGATTTAACACTGGTCAGTGGTGTTCGGAGTTCATGACTAACGTTGGATACGAATAAACGACGTTCCCGCTCTTCCTTGTCCTGTTCGGTTGTGTCATGCAAGACGGCTACCAGACCAGAAATAAAACCAGACTCTCTCCGAATCAAAGCGAAGCGAACCCGTAAAGAGATGTACTCCCCATTTTCATCCTGCGAATCGATAGTCAATTCTGGAACATTGGTAATCAAGTCACGCAGTTCATACTCTTCACTAATGCCAAGCAGATCTAGAATACTGATATTCATGACCTCTTCGACCACGACATTAAGCTGTTTGGCAGCCATTTCATTGACCAGGATAATCTGTCCCCGACGGTTGGTCGCTAAGACCCCATCTGTCATATAGGAAAGAATACTGGTCAAGCGCTTGGTTTCTTGTTCCAGATTTTCATGCGTCAAACGAATAACTTCTGATAAATCATTGATATTGTTGGAAATCTCTGTTAATTCAGGACCCCCTTGTAAATCAATGATATCGGAATATTCTCCAGCAATCAAACTCTTAATCTTATCATTCAACAAGCGTAGCTTCATGTTATCCCGACGATTTTCTAGGATCAGCAAGGCTACCACGATAATGAATCCAAGAGTGATTAAAATAAAAACAAAATTATAAGAGGTCATGACTTCTTTGATGTGATTAATCATTGTTTCTCATATAGTAACCGACGCCACGGCGCGTTAAAATATACTCCGGACGACCTGGAATATCTTCGATTTTTTCACGCAAACGTCGAATCGTTACGTCCACTGTCCGAACATCACCAAAATAATCGTAGCCCCAGACTGTTTCCAGCAAATGCTCACGAGTCATGACTTGGCCTACATGGGTCGCCAAGTGATAAAGCAACTCAAATTCGCGATGGGTCAACTCAAGCTCTTTGCCTTTTTTCTGAGCAAGGAAGGCATCCGGAATGATTTTCAAATCCCCAATCACAATCTCTGAATCTGAAGTAGACTCTGTCTGTGATTCTACCGTTAGTTCTGTCCGACGCAACAAAGCTTTTACGCGAGCTTGAAGCTCACGATTTGAGAATGGCTTGGTCACATAGTCATCCGCCCCAATTTCAAGACCGATGACCTTATCAAATTCGGTATCTTTGGCAGAAAGAACAATAATCGGCACATTACTAGTCTTCCGAATGGTACGCGCCACTTCCAAGCCGTCAATTTCAGGAAGCATGAGGTCCAAAATCAAAATATCTGGGTTCTCAGCTTCGAAAACAGCCAGTGCTTCCTTCCCATCGAAGGCAGTCAAGACTTCATAGCCTTCTTTGGCCATATTGAATTTTATAATATCCGAAATCGGCTTTTCATCATCTACAACAAGAATTTTCTTCATACATGTACCTACTTCTATTTTTTCTTTGCTTCTTCAAATCTCTGTCCTTTCATTATAGCAAATTTCTTTGAAAAATGGGAGTTATACTTTGATTTGTAAAGAAAGAGAAAGAAAAAGGTTATGCAATGGAAAAAATAATTATCACAAGATAGAGGTCACTAAAACAGCGCTTGAATAATTATTTTCAATCCACAAAAAAGGCTGGGACAAAAGTCCTAGCCTCTTAATTGTTTTTGGATTGTTGAGAAAGACGCAGTGGTTGAGTGGGCTCTACTACGCTGATTTCATCAGCTTTTACAGCCCTACTCAACTGTGCGGAGGTGGGACGACGAAATCGAATTCTAACGAATTACCGATTTCTGTCCCACTCTCTTCTATCTGTTAGTTTGCTACACGAGATTTATTTGCAATATCTGCAAGGATTAATTCTACAAATGCATCTACCGGCATGGTTTCCGTTTCTTTTTGACCATAGCGGCGAACATTTACCGCCTTCTCTTCCATTTCCTTGTCACCAACGATTAATTGGTAAGGAATTTTTTGAGTTTGAGAAGCACGGATCTTGAACTGCATTTTTTCATTGCGTTCATCCACATCGGCACGGACACCACGGTCACGAAGTTTCTTCGCTACTTCCCAAGCGTAGTCCACATGTTTCTCGTTCGAAACTGGGATAAGAGTTACTTGGTGTGGGGCCAGCCATGTTGGGAAGGCACCCTTGTAGTTTTCAATCAAGATAGCCGTGAAGCGTTCCATGGTTGAGATAACACCACGGTGGATCATGACTGGACGGTGCTCTTCACCATCCGCTCCGATATATTTAAGGTCAAAGCGTTCTGGAAGCAAGAAGTCAAGCTGGATAGTAGAAAGGGTTTCTTCTTTACCAAGGGCAGTCTTCACCTGGATATCCAATTTTGGTCCGTAGAAGGCAGCTTCCCCTTCAGCTTCAAAGTAGTCCACGCCCATTTCATCAAGCGCAGCTCGAAGCATAGTTTGAGCATTTTCCCACATTTCATCGTTATCGAAGTACTTGTGAGTATCTTGAGGGTCACGGAGAGAGAGACGGAAACGATACTCATTCAAGTTGAAGTCTTCGTAGACATCGATGATTAATTGAAGGGCACGTTGGAATTCCTCTTGGATTTGTTCTGGAGTCACAAAGAGGTGACCGTCGTTGAGTGACATTTCACGCACCCGTTGAAGACCAGTCAGAGCACCAGATTTTTCATAGCGGTGCATCATACCGATTTCAGCGATACGGATTGGCAATTCACGGTATGAGTGAACATGGTGTTTGAAGACTTGAATGTGGTGTGGGCAGTTCATTGGACGAAGGACAAATTCTTCCCCATCTCCCATATCCATAGTTGGGAACATATCTTCACGGTAGTGTTCCCAGTGACCAGAAGTCTTGTAAAGTTCTACAGAAGCAAGTGGTGGAGTGTAAACGTGTTGGTAGCCAGAAGCCAACTCTTTGTCGACGATGTAGCGTTCCAACTCACGACGGATGGTCGCACCATTTGGCAACCAGAATGGAAGACCTTGACCAACCTCTTGAGAAATCATGAAGAGGTCAAGCTCTTTACCAAGTTTACGGTGGTCACGTTCTTTGGCTTCTTCACGCATTTGAAGGTAGTTCTTCAAATCTTTCTTGTCGAACCAAGCAGTACCGTAGATTCGTTGCATCATAGCATTGTCGCTATTACCACGCCAGTATGCACCAGCTACATTGAGAAGGTGGAAAATTTGGATACGACCAGTTGATGGAACGTGTGGGCCACGGCAAAGGTCAACGTATTCACCTTGACGGTAGATGGTCAAACCACCTTCGTCTTCAGAGTGTTCTTCAATCAATTCCAATTTATATGGGTCGTTCTTGAAGATTTCACGCGCCTCGTCTTTAGTCACTTCCTCACGGATTGATGGGAAGTTTTCCTTAACGATTTTCTTCATTTCTTCTTCGATACGAGGAAGGTCTTCGTTAGAGATTTGACCCGCTTGGTTGTCTGTATCGTAGTAGAAACCATCTTCGATAGCTGGACCGACACCCAAATGAATGTCTGGGAAGAGGCGACGAGCAGCTTGAGCGAACAAGTGAGCCGCTGAATGACGCAAGATTGGAAGAGCATCTTCGTGATCAGGTGTCACGATTTCAATGCTTCCATCTTCAGTGATGGCACGAGTAGTGTCGATGAGTTTGCCGTTAAATTTACCAGCAAGAGCTTTTTTAGCTAGGGAATTGCTGATAGATTGAGCAATTTCAAAAGTTGTAACGCCAGATTCGAATTCACGAACAGCGCCATCTGGGAAAGTAATCTTAATCATGATGTTCTCCTTATATAGTTTTTTTGTTAGCTTAGTTAGGGTGAAACTCTTTTTGACTTCCTCATCAAAAATAAAAAGCGACATCCTAAAAAGGACGTCGCAACGTGGTTCCACCTTCATTTATGTTCCTCAAAAAAGAGGGACACCTCTGATTGGCTCTAACGTGGCCACCGTTTTATGTTTGCATAAAAAGTTCACCGAGTAGTCCCAAACCTATCCTCTACGCGATTTCCAGCCCCACGCGCTCTCTTTCAGATTTCCTAGATTTGATATGTCTCTGACTAGTATTATAGCACGATTGAAATATTTTGCAAGAGGAAAAAGCTTCCTATCCACTATGCCAGAAGCCTTTCTTTAGGACCCCTAGCTTCTGAGATGAATTCTAATCCAATAACTTGGTAATGTTGCGTATCTTTTTCACCTGTTTAAAGGAGCCTTTCATGATTCTCACAGACCCATTTACTGGCATAGCGATGACCTTTTGTGGAATTTTCACAATAGACTTGGTCACCCGTTTGGTACGGCTTTCCTCAGGATGACGTTCATTATAAAAATCTTTCGAAATAATGGCATCGAGATAGAACTCATAGACCCTGCGACCAAAGTTTGTTGAAGAAATTTCATAAAGCTTCTCCTCCCACTTAGCCTCATCCTTTTCTGGTGTGGCTGAGGTCGCTTCTAAAATAGCTGCTGCCAAATCTTCTTCCTGGTCATACAAGATTCCGAACATCCGATCATTGATCACATTATCTAAGTAAGGATTACTCTGAGCAATTAAGGGTGTCCCACTAGCAATACTCTCTAAATAGGTCAAGCCTTGCGTCTCACTAGTCGAAGCTGAAATGAAGAAATCTGCCGCCTTATAGTAAAGAGCTGTTTCATTTGGTGGAATCATTCCTGTGAAGACCACCGCATCTGATACACCAAGCTTGGTCGCTTGTTTTTTTAAATCATCCAAATAAGGCCCATCTCCAGCCACAATCAATTTAATATGCGCATTTTCTTCTAGCACTTTAGGCAAGGCCGCAATAACAGCTTGGATATTTTTCTCGTAAGAAACCCGTGACAAGCTCAAGAGCATGATTTCACCCTCTTGAATGCCTAATTTTTCACGAAGGGCTTGCGTTTCCACTTGTGTGATTTCAGGGCGTTCAAACTTCGCCAGCTCAATTCCTGTCGGAATAATCCGTTTTTCAGCCTTGACCTTATATTTCAGTAAGAGGTCATAGACAATCTCACTCGGGCAGATGACCCCATCCAAGTCATTCATATATCCACGAACAATGTATTTGACCATACTTGGTCGGATAACCATCCCCTTGGCAATATAACGCACATAATCTTCATACTGGGTATGATAGGTATGAATCACTGGAATCCGAAGCTCCTTAGCAATCCATACCCCAAGTAGTCCTAAAGAAAACTCCGTCTGTGTATGGATCATATCCAGCTTGTATTGTTTGGCAATGGCCAAAGCCTTGGTAAAGCCACGATAAGCAATCCGCCGATCCTTAAAAGCAAAGAAAGGGATACTTGGAATGCGGATAATTTGCCAGTCCTCATAGCGGTTGACATCCTTATCCGTCGTCGTAAAGATAAAAACAGTATGTCCCAACTTTTCCAATTCTGTTTTAAGGGTTCGAATACTGGTCGCAACCCCCGATACCTGCGGAAAATAAGTATCTGTAAATAATCCAATACGCATATTACATCTCCAATACTTGCTGATAGGCTTTCACTAGTTGATCCGCTACCAAATCAATTGAGCGACTTTGAGCGACTCGATCCCCTGCATCGCGCTTATCCACTTGACCAGACAAGACTTTTTCAAGAGAGTCCACAAACTCATCCACTGAATGACACAATTCTGCCGACTCTTGGTCCACCCAACCATGATAGACTGGAATATCCCGGAGGACGACATGCTGGTGACCCGCTAAGGCCTCTAGGACAACAATCCCTTCCGTTTCCTCATAAGACGGGAAGAAAAAGGCATCCGCACCCGTCATAGCCCCCTGGAATACAGCTCCCTTGAAATAGCCAGGGAATTCAACATTACTCGGATGATCTTTCTCGACCAGACGACGAATAGCCCGAGGGATCAACCATTTATTAATCGACCCCAACCAAATAAAGCGGACATCTGGCATCCGACGAGCCACCTCTACAAAGTCTTCAATCCCTTTTCGTCTAAAGTAGAGCCCCGCACATAAAACGACCTTCTCTCCTTCTTGGATATTAAAGTGCTTCCGAAAAACCTCTTCTTTTTTGGGATCTTTTTTATATTTAGACAAATCAATCCCATTAGAAACAGCGACAATTGGAGTCTTGACCCCATAGGACTGAATCAGCTGTTTCGAATACTCTGAAGGGGTAATAATAAAATCGGCTTTTTTATACATATGAGCCAAGTATTTGCCAAATAAGGGAGCAAACAAATTGGACCCAATAAATGAATTTTGGAAATCTTCCCGTGTGGAATGTCCATGCATGATGACCTTTTTCCCCCGACGTTTGGCAGCATGTAATAGCAACAAACTCCGAGGACCATAGGTATTAATATGAACCACATCGTAGTCTCCTAAAATATCTGTCGTATAGGGAATCCCAGCCAAATCCAAGGCATGCATTTGGTGTTGGAGGGCACGACCGATCCCCGATTTTTGTAAAACGGATTTTCCTTCTAGATACAGTAATACTTTCATAACCTCTATTATACCTGATTTAGTAGACCCCTTCAAGTTTTACCGGAGATTCATACACAGACAAGAAAAAAGGAAGCCTTGGCTTCCTTTGATTTTTACTTCTTCGTAGTTCCACGATGATTGATGGTATGGGCAAGAAGAACTTCTCTTTCTTCCAATTCTTCCTTATGCATAATTTTTGTCAGCATCCGCATACTGATAGCTCCCAAGTCATAAAGTGGTTGGCCAACAGTTGAAAGGTTTGGACGAGTATAGCGTGTAATTTGTGAATCATCACTAGTAATCAACTCGAAATCTTCCGGTACATTCACACCATGGTCCGCTAGACCATTAAGCAAACCTGCTGCCAATTCATCCCCAGTTACAAAGGCTGCTGTTGCTTTAGATGCAATGATGCGTTCTGCCAAGTTGTAGCCTTCATGGTAACGGTATTTGGATTCAAACACAAGACCTTCGCTATAGCTCAATTTTTTCGCTTTTAAGGCATCTTTATAGCCTGACAAACGAATTTTACCATTGATATCATCCACTAATGGACCACTTACAAAAGCAATTTTCTTGTTGTGTTTTGCTAACTCTGTAACAGCATCCACTGTTGCTTGCTTATAGTCGATATTGACACTTGGTAATTGGTGCTCAACATCCACAGTTCCAGCAAGGACCACTGGTGTACGTGAGCGTGAAAACTCTGAACGAATCTTTTCTGTCAAGTGATAGCCCATGAAAATGATCCCATCTACTTGTTTTGAAAAGAGGTTGTTTACTACTGAAACTTCTTTGTCATCATCTTCATCGCTATTAGCAAGGACAATGTTGTATTTGTACATTTCAGCAATGTCATCAATCCCTTTAGCCAAGGTAGAAAAATAGCTGTTGGTAATGTTTGGAATCACAACACCGACTGTTGTAGTTTTCTTGCTAGCAAGACCACGCGCAACAGCGTTTGGACGGTAATCCAAGCGTTCGATGACTTCCAAAACTTTCTTCCGCGTATTTTCTTTAACGTTTTTATTTCCATTCACTACACGACTAACGGTTGCCATTGAAACCCCTGCTTCACGGGCGACATCATAAATTGTAACTGTATCGTCTGTATTCATAAGATTTCCTTTCATTATTGAAAATTTCGTTTTCACTCTCTAATTAATCCTATTTTATCATGTATTGTAAACACTTTCAAGCATTTTGGTAAAATTTTGTAAACTCTTGCTTTTTTAGGGAAAATTTGACAAAATAGATCCATAGAAAGAAGGTAGCATTATGTCTAAATTAGATCAAATCGTCGATTTTCTTGAAACTGAAAAAACAGATGTCGCTGTTGTATCCGATCCTGTCACCATCAATTACCTGACTGGATTTTACAGTGATCCCCACGAACGCCAACTCTTCTTGTTCGTCTATACAGACCACGAACCCCTTCTCTTCGTTCCTGCACTTGAAGTGGAACGGGCGACTGCAGTTGTCGATTTCCAAGTGGTTGGCTATGTGGATTCTGAAAACCCTTGGGAAAAGATTAAAGGGGCTATCGCTAAACCAGATGCCAAAACTGTTGCACTTGAATATGATAACTTGATTCTGACCAAGTACAATGGTTTGCGCACTGTCTTTGAAAAAGCGGAATTTACTAACTTAACACCACGGATTAACCGCATGCGCTTGATCAAATCTGCTGATGAGATCCAAAAGATGTTGGTTGCCGGTCAATACGCAGATAAGGCTGTCAATATGGGTTTTGACGCCATCTCACTGGATAAAACAGAAACTGATATCGTTGCAGAAATCGACTTTGGCATCAAACGCTTGGGCTATGAAATGAGCTTTGAAACGATGGTCTTGACTGGAAATAATGCAGCTAACCCACACGGAATTCCTGGAAGCAACAAGGTCGAAAACGATGCTCTCTTGCTCTTTGACCTTGGCTGTATGGTGAATGGTTATGCGTCTGATATGACTCGTACTGTTGCTGTTGGGAAACCAGATGACTTCAAAAAAGAAATCTACCACTTGACGTTAGAAGCTCAACAAGCAGCCATTGACATGATCAAACCAGGTGTAACGGCGCATGAAGTAGACCGTGCTGCCCGGAGTGTCATTGAAAAAGCAGGTTACGGCGAATACTTCAACCATCGCCTCGGACACGGCATTGGAATGGATGTGCATGAATTCCCTTCTATCATGGAAGGAAATGACCTGGTCATCGAAGAAGGAATGTGCTTCTCAGTCGAACCGGGGATCTACATCCCTGGAAAAGTCGGGGTTCGAATTGAAGACTGTGGCTATGTGACAAAAGATGGCTTTGGCCTCTTTACCGAAACCAGCAAAGACTTGCTGTATTTTGATTAAGATAGGAAATAAGGAGATTATTTAATTATTGTTTGGCTTGGTAAAGGCTTGCTCGTTCCCCTTGCTCTTATGATTGGAGGAGCTTTGGCGAATATGATTTATTCCTTCCTGCATCTTAATGTAAATAAGAGTACAGATAGTATCATCTTAGGAGGTATGTTGGGAATTCTTGCTGCAGCAGTCAATTATTTGCTAACAAAAAAATTTGTTTCCGATCAGGTTCGGTATATGATTGATGAGGAAACAGGGTAACGCATTGCTTTGCGCGATCGTTCTTCCTTTATGTTCATTCCTAATCGTTACTGGACATGGATTTATGCAATTGGATTTATTCTAGTTAGTGTCTTATTTATTAAAAAATAAAAATTAGATAAACTTTAAATCATTTCATTCAACAAAAAAAGCCTTTCAGTATGTACTGAAAGGCCTTTTTACATCACGTTTCTTACAGACTCAAATCAAGAAACGGTTGCTAGTTCCATTTGTTTCTTGGTTTGCTCCACCACTTCTTTGAGGCTGGTCTGAGACATTTCCTTTTCCATAGCTAACTGAATCTCTTCCAGCTTCCCATCTAGGACGCCATGGATGCTATTTCCAATCGGACAAGCTGGATTTGGATGCTCGTGGAAGCCAAATAATTGACCAGTCCTCCCAAGGCATTCAACCGCCTGGTAGATATCTAACAAACTTATGTCTTCCAATTCTTTGGCCATCTCGGCCCCACCTGTTCCACGCGCCACATGGATCAAGCCTGCCTTTTTTAATTGAGACAAGGTCTTCCGAATAATGACCGGGTTCACCCCAACACTGCCAGCAATCATATCACTGGTCACCTTGGTGCAATCTCCTTTTAAAGCAATCATGACTAATACATGGGTTCCAATGGTAAAACGACTTGAAATTTGCATGGATACTCCTCTCTTCCATCTAGATAGGGATGTCTTAAACTGGATCTAAAGCCATCAGTAACTAGATACTTTTACTCTTCTGACGTTAAAGTTCTTTCTTTTAGTCTATTATACCCTTATTTGTTGTAATGTCAACTGTTACACTAATTAAAAAAGTCTCTCAACCATGCGTCTACTTCTACATTGTGTCCCTCTCGCTGGGCTATTTCATGAAGAAGCTCATGATTATGAGTATGGTGGATCCCATTGACTAAACTTTCATAGTAAACTTGGAAGTAAGGTAGTTTCAGATCCTTAGCGAGTTTGAGTTCTTTCTCAATGTCATAGGTCACCCGCCGAAAGTCAACATCTTTCAAACCCGATTCATCAAACTCTAGAATAGCATACATGGCCCGGAGATCCTTTCGAAGATTGGCTTGCAAAAAGAAGGGTTGACCAATAGAACCCGGATTCAAGATGAGCTCTCCACCACTTCCATAGCGGAAAAATTGTTGGTGAATATGACCATAGACTGCTAGATCACAAGGGGGATTGGTTACGAGGCGATCAAAATCTTTCTGGTCTCCTATATGGATTAATTCGCGTCCCCAGTTTTTGTCTGGCAGATGATGGGTGATTCCCACTATTAAGCCGGAAACTTCCCGATGCACTTGCATGGGCAGACTTTGCATGGCCTCTATCTCTTCTGGACGAATTTCTTCTAAGATATATTGACAATGGCGCATCAAATAACGGTGACTAGCCCTTGATGGATCCAGCATCCCCTTCATCGCTCGCCACAAGCTATCTTCCCAATTTCCTAAAATCTGTACGGTGATAGGCAATTCTTCAAGTAGGTTCAAAAGATATCGTCTACCAGTCCCCGGCATAAGGACATCCCCTAATAACCAGTATTCTTCTACACCTGCCCGCTTGGCATCTTCAAGCACAGCCTCTAAAGCAGTTGTATTCCCATGTATATCCGAAAGCAAAGCAATTTTTGTCATGTCTCTTCTCCTTCTTTCATTATACCAAAGCTCTAAAAAACTTCCACCCTAGGGTAGAAGTTTCTTTTTTATTCAACAGATTTCAAAGCCTCCAGCATGTCTACCTTACGAAGATGATGATTGACCAAGATTCCTAAGCTAGCTAGGATCAGAATGACGCCAGCGATAGGATAAAGATAGACACCAAGGGCTACCCGCGGATAAAAGAGAATGGCATCTGGGGCGATCATGGCAATCAAAAAGCGATGGAGATAAAAACCTCCTAGTAAACCCAATCCTATCCCTACAAGAGACAAGAGGATGGTTTCTCGATAAATATAAAGGGTGACTTCTTGATGATGAAAACCTAATACCTTAATGGTGGATAACTCACGGATTCGTTCTGCCACATTGATATTGGTCAAATTATACAAAATAACCATCGCTAGCAAAATAGATACCAGAACTAAAATCATCATGGTCTTATTCAATGATTGGGCTACAGAACCGAAGAGAGAAATCAAGGAAGTATTTTGCGTAACAGCAAGCACCGCCCCTTCTTCCATCATGTCCCGACTGACCTTCTGGACGAACTGCTGATAAGAAGACTGTAATCGGACCAAATAGGCATTCTTCTTAACGCTTCTTCCATAGGTTTTCTGATAGGTCGCTTGATTCATATAGACAAAATGGCCTACATAATTTTCGGTAATCGCAGCCACCCTAATCGTATGGCCATCTATCCGTAATTCATCCCCAACGCCCACCTTGGCCAGCTGCGCTAATTTGCTGGTAATTACCGCCCCATTGGATAGGTCGAGTCTTCCCCCTTCTGAGCGGAGACTGATAAAAGGTTCCAAGCTGTCTTTAGAGGACACCATTAAGGTCATGCTTTGTTTTCCACGTCCGGAAGGATAAGAAGCCTCCACTTGTTTTGTAAAAATGGCTTCTGTCTCTTTTATATCTGCTTGCTTCAAGCGCTTCTTCAAGGATTCTTCCTCTTCATCTGTCAGGCTGGATTTGGTCGAGAGAATCATATCGTACTTGAGGATTTCCCCAAACTGGCGTTGGGGTACTCCACCGACTGAGGATTGAATCCCCAAGCCCGCAAAGAGAAGAGCAACCGAACCAGCAACACCAAATATGGTCATCACCATCCGCTGTTTATAGCGAAAAATATTTCTAGCGGTCACCTTTTGGGTGAAACTCAGACGTTTCCACAAAAACGGAAGGCGTTCGAGCAAAATACTGGATCCTGAAACTGGCGGTTTTGGAAGAAGGAGGTGACTGGCTTCTTCCTTCAACTCTCTCTTAGCGACTAGATAAGCTGGAAAGACGCTAGAAAGAAGGGAGAGCCCCAAGGCTAATAAGCTATAAGACTCATAAAAATACTGTCGACTAGTGCCTACGACCATCCCCTGCGTAATAATTTGCGAAATGGTTCCTGATAAAACATAATGACCGAGAAGAGTTCCGATGCCTGTCCCAACTGTTCCAGCAACCAAGCCATACAAGAGAAACTTTGCCAAGATATCTTTCGTTCGATAGCCCAAGGCTTTGAACAAGCCCGCATGGCTCCGTTCTTCATCAACAAAACGAGTCATGGTCGTAAACGTGACCATGGCAGCGACTGCGTAGAGTACCACGGGAAATAGATTGCCTACGGCGGAGATACTGGCACTGGCATTACTATACATGAGGTAACCCTGGCCACCTGGAATGGTTTTTCGATCATAGACATGATAGTTTGGTTGCTCTATATTTTTCAGATCTTCCTTGGCCTTTTCCAGCTCCTTCTGCTTAGTTGCTAGTTCCGATTCACCTGTCTGAATGTTGACCAATTGCTGATCTAGTTGCTTTTGAGCTTCTGCCAACTCGAGTCGCCTTGTTTCTAGTTCTACCTTGGGCAAGAGTGTAGACAGTTGATTCAGTTTATTGGATTGCTCCGTTAATTGCGTCTGTGCTTGACCTGCCTTTTCGCGTGCGTCTGCTAACTGTTTGTTGGCAACATCAAGTTCTTCTTGCCCTTTTTGGATCTTTTGTTTCCCATCAGCCTGCAGCTTTCGATAGCGCTCCTGACCATTTCCAGCTAAGAGTTCTTCCAGGTCCTTTTGATGGGAGGCCAGACGATCTTGATAGCTGGTTGAGAATGGATTGAACCCCCTCAAATCATCAAACCGAATCCGAGCAAGGCTATAAACAGGACTAGTAAAGGCTTCTTTTGAGAGGACACCATAGGCATCCAAGGAACCACTCCCACTCCTAGCTTGTCCCAAGTCTTTTTCGGACCACATCTCAGCAGACTTTACAAAGCCAACAATTCGATAGTTTTTTGTCTTTAAAACAGATGGACTTCCAGCTTTTTCATGTATCCTTAGCTGATCCCCAATCTGGTAACGATCTTTCCAAAACGCTGCTAGAGCGACTTCATCTTCCTTCTGCGGAAGCCGTCCTGAAGTCAACTGAAAGCGTGAGATGGTTTCTGGAGTGGAAAAAAGTCGAACAGCTTCGTCCTTTCCGTCAAGCGTCACATCTGTCAGGTAGGAAAACTCCAAGCTGGCCCCCGTCAATCCTTGTAGCTCTTCTTGGTCAGTCTTATCCAAACCAAGATCTCCCATGACAGCGAGGTCCAGCATCTCTTGTTGGTCTATAAAGCGCTGGGCTGTCCGATGCATATTTGGGGTCGTTACTTTTAAACCGACCAGGGCTAAGGTCCCCAGCATCATCAGCGTTAAAATGGACAAAAAGCGCCCTTTGGAACTGGTAAAGGAATGACATAGATCTTTCCAATATACTTTTCGCTTCATGAACAACCTCCCTAATACTCTAGGGTATCGATATCTAATGGAGTGTTATGGATGGTCACCGATTTTACTTGGGCATCATGCATCTGAATGACACGATCGGCTATTGGTGCTAAAGAAGCATTATGGGTGACGATAATCACTGTTGCCCCTTTTTTACGAGACATGTCCTGAAGAATCTTTAAAACCTGTTTACCGGTTTGGTAGTCTAAAGCCCCTGTTGGTTCATCACAAAGGAGAATCTTAGGGTTCTTCGCCACTGCGCGTGCAATGGCTACCCGTTGTTGTTCCCCACCAGATAGCTGGGCTGGGAAATTGTTCATTCGCTCTCCCAATCCAACCTCCCTCAAGACTTGTTCAGGGTCTAAGGCATCAGAAACAATTTCAGAAGCCAATTCAACATTTTCCTTGGCTGTCAAATTGGGAATGAGATTATAAAACTGGAAGACAAAACCAACATCATTTCTGCGATAATCCGTTCGTTGGTGCGAGGAGAAGCTTGAGATGGCTTTCCCATCCACTAAAACCTCCCCTTCATCATTGGTATCCATACCTCCCAAAATATTGAGAACTGTTGATTTTCCTGCGCCTGATGCCCCCAAAATGATGACCAATTCGCCTTTCTCAATTTCAAAAGTAACATCTTTATTGGCAATGATGTCAGTTTCTCCTGACTGATAGCGCTTGTAACTATGTTTCATCTCAATATAAGCCATATCTTTTCTCCCACTTAAACACAAGTTCCTATCTTTATTATAGTCCTTTTTTTACCGGAAGACCAAGGATAATCAATCTCTTAAAGCGACTAAAACAGCTGGAGTAAACCAGTTCAGGACAGTCATAGACTTATGGAGAAATCTATAGTAAAAACTAATACTTTTCTATGCAAAAATAGACAAGGAAAACGCCTGATTCTATCTAGTTCAAGAGCTAAAAATCTCCAAGCATCATCTGCCCTCCTCTCCTTGGTTTGTGATATAATAAAAAATAAGTATAAATTGTTATGATCGTTTAAATAACTGATATTTCAAGTTTTTCTTTCATTTTTATATAATAGCCCCTTTGAAAGTAGATCTGGGAAAAAAATTTATAATCCTTCCAAAATGGCTTTCACAGTATAAGAATAAGACCTGATTTTAAGCCATTTAGACTTATAGAATGATACTAAAATTTTATTCTGTTGATGAATAAAATTGATTTCTGTATAATATGATGATTAGTGAACAATATTTATACCAAACTACATGATAAAGGAGGAACTATGACCCGAAAAAAGAGAAAAACGAATTCTAAAAATGCTATCCGAAGCGCCCTATCACGCCTGCTTCTTGAACAATCACTTGAAAGCCTTACCATTAGCCAACTAACAAAGGAAGCCGGCATTAATCGAGGTACCTTTTACCTCCATTATGTAGACAAACAAGATATGTTCAACCAGCTAAAATCTGAACTCTTAGGCGAGTTGGGAGAGTTATTTGCTACAAGCACCGTCAATCGAGCAAATTTTCTTGCCTCCCTTCAATATATTCAAGATAATTATGACTTTATCTATGCCTTGATGCAGATGGATTACCAAGAATTTCATTTTCTAATGAAAAATTTCACCCTGCAACTTCTTGACGATACTCCACATGCCAAAGACCATTTGGTTAATAAATTCCAAGTTCCTTATAAGTATGCTGTTGAGATCTTTGCAGCTACGATTGAAGCCGTAATCACAAAATGGTTGTCAACTGGTGCAAAAGAAGAGCCAATTGAAATCGCAACGGTCGTATTAAGTGTGACAGACTTTACCACTTGGAACCAACCTATAACTGAATAAGAAAATGAGAAAACGAAAGTTTTCTTTTTTTATAGATAAGGCCAACTAGCTAAAATCTCAACGCTCTCACAAGAATATTTGCCCAACTATCAGAAAACGTTTTCCTTTTCTTTCCTTTTTAGCTATAATATTTAGTATGGAATAAAATAGAAAAGAGGACCGTTTATGAAAAAGAAGAAACTTCTTTTGCCGATCTTATTGCTTGCTCCTGCCTTCCTAGCTTCTCAGGTAGCTGCAGATGAGCAAACAGCTCCAGAAACTAACCTTGAAGTAGCTGCTGCTTCCACAAATGCTACGGACGCTGCTACTCCTGCTTCAACAGAAGCTAGTGCAGCTACTACAGAGGGTGCTACAGAGGGTTCAACTGACTTGCCTGAAGCAAATATCCTTCATACCAACGATGTCCATGGTCGGATCGTCGAAGAAAAGGGTGTGATTGGAGATGCTAAATTAGCAGCAGTCATCGATGAAGAACGAGCTAAAAATCCATCTACTTTGGTCGTAGATGCTGGAGATGCCTTCCAAGGACTACCGATTTCAAATAGTTCAAAAGGGGAAGAACGAGCTAAAATTTTGAACGAAATTGGCTACGATGCCATGGCAGTCGGAAACCATGAGTTCGATTTTGGTTTGGATGAGGCTAAGAAATACAAAGAAATCTTGAACTTCCCACTTCTCAGCTCCAACACCTACATCAACGGTGCTCGCTTATTTGAAGCTTCCACCATCGTCGATAAAGATAAGAATGTCGTTGGGGATGAGTTTGTCGTCATCGGGGTGACAACGCCTGAAACAGCTACAAAAACCCACCCTAAGAATGTCCAAGGTGTAACCTTCACAGATCCTATTTCAGAAGTAAACAAGGTCATCGATGAAATCGAAGCTCGCGCTACTGCAGAGGGTAAGACTTACAAAAACTATGTAGTCCTTGCTCACTTAGGAGTAGATACTACTACACCAATTGAATGGCGAGGATCTACCTTAGCTGAAGAACTTTCTAAAAACTCAAAACTGAAAGGAAAACGTGTCACCGTTATTGATGGGCATTCCCATACAGTTCAATCAACCACATACGGAGAAAACGTGACCTATAACCAAACCGGTAGCTACCTGAACAATATCGGTAAAATCACCTACCAGGCCAACCAATTGCTTGGTAATCCTCAACAAATTTCAGCAGCTTCAACCAAAAATGTCGTGCCAAATGCCAAAGTAGCTGCCATGGTTCAAAAGATCAAGGAACAGTACGATGCTGAGAATGCAAAAATCGTTCGTGACAATAGTCCGGTAGAACTAAACGGTCAACGGGAAAATGTCCGTGTCCGCGAAACCAACCTTGGAAATGTCGTGGCAGATGCCCTCTACGAATATGGTCAAACCGGATTTAGTCATAAGACCGACCTCGCTGTAACCAACGGTGGAGGCTTGCGCGAAACCATCGCCAAAGACAAGCCAATCACCAAAGGAAGTGTCATTGCCGTTCTTCCATTTGGGAATACCATTTCTCAAATTAAAGTAACTGGTCAGAATATTGCTGATATGTTTGCTAAATCTCTTGGCTCTATTTTACAAGAAAAAGATGGCAAAACTGTTCTAGACGAAAACGGTCAACCCCTTCTTGAACCAAGCGGAGGATTCCTCCAAGTATCTGGAGCGAAAGTTTATTACGATACAACCCTACCAGCTGAAAAACGCGTCCTCTATATCGAAATTAAAAACCCAGAAACTGGTCAATATGAACCGCTCAACCTTGCTAAAGATTACTACTTGACTACTAATGACTTCTTAGCAGCAGGTGGAGATGGCTACACCATGTTAGGTGGAGCTCGTGAGGAAGGTCCTTCTATGGACGTTGCCTTTGCAGATTACCTTGCGAAAGCAGATCTCACAGCCTATGCAACCATCAATCCAAATTCTCGTACCATTTCTATTTCTGCTAGCAAAGATACAGATGGAGATGGTGTCACTGATATTGAGGAAATCAAGCAAGGAACCAATCCTACTGACGCTCAATCTTACCCTGGTAGTGATGTGAATCCTGCTAACCCGGATGGAAATCAAGCAGTCCATCAGACGGAAAATGGAGAAGTTCGAAACCATCACTTGTCCTTCACCGCATCAAAAACATTTAAACCAGCAGCAGCCAGCCTACCAGAAACAGGAACTTCCGATTCTCCTGCTATCTACATGCTCGCTCTGTTGACATCCGTCTTAGCCTTCTTTGGTCTAAAGAAAAAAGAAGAAAGCAAATAGAATCTAGTAAAAAAAGCTTAGAAACAAAAGTTTCTAAGCTTTTAGAAAGTAGACAAACTATTTTAAAGTAAAATAAGTTAAGCGATTCTGCAAAGAAATAAAAATGAGTTCCAATTTTTAAATCGAATCAAAAAAATACCAAAACTTTCCGCTGTGAGAAAAGTGCCTGAAACAATAACGTTTCAGGCACTCGGAATTATTGAGACCTTAGGCTCAATAATTAGTCTTGGAACTTCGAAGAAGTTCGCTGACGTCCGTACTCACCTAAGGAAAGTTTTTAATATGACTTTGTCTTCAATTTGAAGCTTAGAAACAAAAGTTTCTAAGCTTTTTACTTATATATCGACTGAATCTTTTCCTTAGTTTTTCTTTAAAAGGTTTAGATTCGGATTTTTATGAGCAAAGAGAACGACCTCAATAAAGGTTCCCACTTGGAAGGCAAAGAGCAAGCCTACCAAAATATTGACCCGATGATCTGTTTCATAGAATGGGGAGTTCCATAAGAAGTGATTGGCCACCGTGGAAACTACACACCAGAGCCCAAAGAGCTTTTCTTTTTGCTTAGTGCACTGAGATAGGATAAGAAAGGCTCCAACAGATACAACAGCTGTGTAGACTGCATGAGATGCTAAACCACCAGAAATGCGGTTCACTGCCTCTGTTACTGCTGAGAGGTCTCCAGATCGCGTTTGACGCGCCACATAACCTAGATCTTCAATGATTTGGAAACCAAGACCAGATCCAAAACCGGCAATTAAAATCGATTTCAAATCCTTACGACCCAAAATCAAGAGGATCCAGAAGGCCACTAGAGCTTTGAAAAATTCTTCAGCAAATGGAGCTGTCAAAGCATCTGTCCATTTATTAAAGGTACTAACATCCTGAATGAGATGACTATTGAGATGGTCAATGAGGCTGTTCCCTGAAAAACTGAGCCAGCCAGCAACAAAAGCACCACCAAACATGGTCGCCCACAAAACAAGAAGAGGAACCTCAAATCTTTTTGCAAGTCGCTTAATAAAGAGATAAAGAGGGACGACAATCACCGCTAAAACAAGCAGATTTAATACCAAATCTCTTCCTGCTACTTGGTTAAACTCTTGTTGAGAGAGAGAGCCTAGCTCAAACTCCATCCCAATCCCTGCTAAGACCAAAAATAGGAAGAGCAATATTCGTTGAAACTTATTCATCCTTCTTACCTCCCTTTGCTTTCTTTGATTTAATGAAGAAAATTCCTACTCCTATCACTGTCACAAGGGCTAAGCCAATCGTGATGACGAAGTCATAATCAAATGGTACCAAATTGATTTCTTCTTCTTGGTTTGCATCTTCTTCATCTGTTAAATCGTCAATAGCACCTTGTCCATATTGAGCAATCACCTTTTCTTCTGCTTCTTGACGAATTTCTTGCAGACGATCGAAGGTCTTTTGAGCTCGAGTCATGCTCGTTTCTGTCGCTTTTAGGCTCGCCTGCTCTGGCTGCGAAGCGAGGGCAATTTGTTCTTGGTCACTGATTTCTTGCTCAGCCATCCATTGAGATTCTAGGCGTTCCATTTCAGTACGGATGGCTCCATCTCCGAACAAATCAGGATATTTGGCAACTAAATCATTAATGCGAGACATGGTCCAATACCAAGATTGGGGATTATAGGCTGTCCCTAATTCTTGATAGGCTTGGTAGGTATTGGTGATATTGCCATAGTAAGGCAGGTAAGGAGCATTTCGTGGGCTTCCCATCGCTAACCACATAGTTCCCCCACCAGCACTATCAGGAACATTGTCCTTTAATTGGAAAATATGGGCTTCCATGACATTCGGGTTCGAAATCGGGTATTTATAGACTTCATCAAACTTCCCTTTTTCTGGAATCCCTTTTCCATCTAACTCCATTTGATCTTGTGGTTTGAAGTCTGTTCCTTCTAACCGATTGCGTTGGAGATTCATCGCATCACGTAGCGTCAATTTCCGATCCGTTGTATGCATCAAGTCAAAATACTCGTCATCGTAGTTCACATCTGCATCTGGATCCAGTGACTTAATACCAGACCAAACACGAGAACGATCTGCCTCATGCAAAGGTGGATTGTAGGATTGAGACACATGGAACTGGCCATCGATTTCTTTATAGGTTCCTGCATCACGGGCGACTTTTTCAACATCCTTCGAGGCAATAGTCCGTTCCTTATCTGAAAAATCAACATGTCCTAAGAAGAAGGTATTTGGAAAGACTGCATAGCGATCTTCTGGGAAGAGAATCGCTACATATTGGTGACCAGAAAGGATCTCCATGTACCAGATACCTTCCTTGTCCGCGATCGTCACAATATTTCCTTCTGCTGCCCCTTTTTCTTCCACAATTTTCGCAATGAGCTCGACTCCTTCACGAGCCGTTTTGACACTTGGAAGAACGACAGTGGTGAGGGCAGACTCAGCCAAGCCGTCCTCTACATAAGGATCGACCTTTTTAATGTTGTCATTTGCTGAAGCTGAGACGGTCGCCGAGATGGACACACCATGCTCATTAAAACCAGCTTCATCAAATACACCCTGTTCTGGTGTAACATCTGGGACAGCTGTATATTTATAACTTACTTCTGGGAGCTCATACTTAAAGCCATTGGTGGCATCTTCAAAGACCTCCCCTTTCTTGTTATAAGTTCGTTCTCTGACCACAAAGTTCTTATTGTGGTTTGGTTCTAAGTCCTCCGTACGTCCGTACAAAGCATTCCCATCTGCTGTTAACTTTTTACCGATGATAAAACCTGTACAGGCCTCTACCGGTTGGGCAAAGAGGAAGAGAGCAGTGATCAAGCCCAAGGCTGATCGAGCATAACGTTTCTTCATATTGAACTCCTTTAACTAGATATTAACCGTATAACCTCTTTTAGTATACCTTTTGAACCAAAGTTTGGCAAGCGCTTACAACGACTGTAATCAATTAGTAATTTATCTGAAAATTGTTTGACCTTCAAATTATTAAACAACCTTCTCTATCTAACTGTATACAAAAAAGCTCGGAACTTCTTCCAAGCTTTTTCTGAATACTCTCTACCTTTTTAGGAAAGAATCAGGCTCGCGACAAGGGGACTTATAAAGACGTAGAAAACGCCAGTTATCCCAATTGCTAAGCCACCCATAGCTCCGGCTACTTGACCATACTGAAAGGCTGTACCAGTCCCCACCGCATGACCTGTACCCCCAAGGGCCAAACCAATGGCAACAGGATCCTCTACTTTTAGGAACTTAAGAATCGTTGGTCCTAGGACACTTGTCAGGATACCTGTCGCTACAACGACAACTAGGGTAATGGTAGTTATTCCCTGCATTTTTTCAGAAATCCCCACTGCCATGGCTGTTGTCACAGACTTAGGAAAGAGGGAAATAGCTAGAAAGTACTTCATCCCAAAAAGCTTAGCCAAGACAGCTGTAAAAAGCGTGTTGACTACTACTGCTAGAAAACTACTAAGAAGAATACTCTTGGCATGGTGCTTCATCAAATGGAAACTCTTATACAAGGGAATTCCCAGGACAACCGTTGAGGGCACAATCAAATTACTGAGGTAGGTCCCGCCAATATTATAGGCCTTATAGGAAATCCCTGTCAGCTTTAAGAAACCAATGATCAAGACCGTTGCAACTAAGAGGGGGGTCGTGATGGGATGGGGAAAACGACGAAAAATCATCATCCCAATCAGATAGGCAAAGACTGATAAAGAAATCCCAAAGAGAGGATTTGACCACAAACTTTCCATTATTTTTTCCCTCCTTCATAATCCCCCTCATACCTTGTCTTGATAAAACCGACAACTAAGGCAATAAGGGTTACATTGATGATGATAGCCCCTAAAATAATCAATACGATGGGCAATAAATAAGGCTGGATAACATCAAACTTATCCATAATCCCAACCGCTGGAGGTAAAAATAAAATCGTCATATTGGCTAAGAGAAAAGATCCGACCAGATTCACATGGCGGATACGAAGCCATTTCAACTGCAAGCAAAGAAATAAAATCAGTAGACCGATAATACTTCCTGGAATTGGCAAATGAAAGAGGGTCGATATCCCTTCCCCAATCAAAGAGATGGTAAAGATAATCATCAGTTGAACATATAGTTTCACGCGCTTCTCCTCAAAATTCTTGAAAGATACACTAACAGTCTACTCCTTTTCTGTAAAAAATCAAGTATTTTCAGAAAGTTTTCAGATATAAAAAGACAAGGACGACTGCAAGGGTGTCCTTGTCTAGAGAGCTATTTATATTTTCTTGGCTAGCATGGTCGCAAAGCGTAAGGCAATTCGATTGCCATTTTCATCACGTCGGTGCAGATGCCCTGGATTTTCATTGTATTTAACGAGTTCCCAATCTTTGTAGTAGTCTGCTAGCTCGCCTTCCTTAAAAGTAAAGGAGAAAGGAACCTGGCAAGGATAGTCCTCTGTATCCATGGCACAAACGATCAAGTTATAGCCACCTGGATTGGTCTGGTCTTGCATATTTCGAATAATCGCCGGAATGCGATCTGCTTGCAAGAACATGAGGACAACCGTTGAGACAATCAAGTCATAACTTTGTTTTAGATTCGCTGAGTTGATATCATAGAGTCCCACAGTCATTTCCAAATCTTCTTGCTCTACAATACTTTGGAGGATCTCTAGGGCCAATTCATTTTGATCGACCGCTGTCACTTCAAAGCCATGTTGGGCTAAAAAGAGAGCATTTCGTCCTTGTCCACACCCCAAATCCAAGGACTTACCTGGAGAAAGGGACTCCATGGCTTCTAGCACTTCCGAATGGACGGGGTTGCTATTATATTTTTTGGGGAAATAATCTTTGGGCTCACAGTAGAATTCCAAAAACCATTCCACATCATCTGTAAGGGCCTCTACACGGTGCCAAGCTTGAGGTTGTACCATCGGGTTATCCGCACCTGCCTCGAAAATATGGCTGGCTACTTCTTCCCCATCTTCCGTCAGCTCAACAAACTTGAGTTTTCCTTTGAGGACGGTAATCTTTCCCCAAGTACCTACTTTGGTATTGTGTTTTCTTTGGACTGCTTCAGGCATGGTATCCTTGGTCCACAAAGGCATCCGTTTATAGGCAATTAATTTTTCAGGCATCCGTTTCTTCTCCTTCTTTCTATCTATCCCTATCATACAAAAATTGCATGCAAATAACAATAAAAAGAGTGGAATTACAAGCTCCTTTTGTGAAGACTTCTATTCCACTCTCTTAGAATCCAGTTGAGGCAGGATGCTGATTTAGCAGTCCCTGTCTACTTATTCTTCATTTTCATTCTTTTTTGATTTTTTAAAGTAGAAACCTGCCAAGCCAAATCCTGCAAGAGCCAAAACTCCTAAGACGGCAGATAAACTGCTGTTTGAATCACTTGACTTGCTAGATGATTGACTAGAAGCTGTTTCTTCCTTCTTATCTGTCTCTTTCGATGCATCTTTTTTAGCTTGAGCTGCTGCGACCAGATTGGCCTTGTTATAGCCATCATAAACAAAGTCTGCTTCCAAACCTTTTTCTGTACGAATCTTATCTTCCATCTCGCTTTCAACTTGCTTGATTTGTTTGAAGATGGTTTCCGCACGTTTAAGTGAGTCACTTGTTACTTCGTCTGCAGTAGCTTTCGCTTGGTCATCAGTGAGTCCACTGTATTTTTGATCCAAAGCTGCTTGTTCTTTGATCCAGCCTTTTTCCAATTCTTTCCACTTCTCTTGGATGCTGTTGCCAAAGAGATCTGGATATTTCATGACCATTTGGTCAATATGCCAAACAGCCCAATACCAAGAAGTTGGATCGTATTTGGCAGAGCGAACTTTGAATGGTGCGTAGGTATCGTTGACAATACCATAGAATGGCACATAAGGCGTGTTCCGACTTTGAGCGAGACCTAACCAAACGACACCACCAAATGGAGTTGGCAAGTCCTTCTTAATTTGGTATACGTGGGCGTTAATGACGTTTTCATTTCCCAAAGCATATTTGTATTTATTGGTATCAACTTCTTTACCTGGTTCCACTAAGTCATCTGGTGTGTATTGTTTGAGGTGTTCGAACCGGTTCCGTTGTTCAGCAAACACATCTTCTAGACTATACTTTTTAGAAGGATCCGTTGGTTTGCGCAAGAGGTCAAAGTGCTTATCATCATATTTGATGTCCGCCTTCGGATCCATCAAGGTAATCCCTGCATAGGTCCGTGAGCGGTTGCGTTCGGTATATTCATCCGGACCATATGAGTCTGCAATATGGAAGTTACCATCTTTATCAGTCTTGTAGTGGTCTGCCTTTTTAGCAACTGCTTCCACATCTTTTGAAGCAATGACATTATCCTTGTCCTTGAAATCTACATGTCCTAGATAGTAGGTATTGGCAAAGATGGCATAGCGGTCTTGAGGGAATTTAATGGCTACATATTGGTGACCAGAGAGGATTTCCATGTACCAGAGTTCATTTTTATCTGCTACGACAATGATATTTCCTTCGGCAGATCCTTTTTCATCAAGTACCTTGGCAACCAACTCAATTCCTTCACGAGCTGTTTTGACACGTGGAAGAACCAAGTCTACCATAGCAGCTTCAGCCAAGCCATTTTTCACCAGTGGGTCTGCTTTCAAAATCTTATCGTGTGGGGTTGCAGATACGGTAGAAGTCATGGAAACGCCCGCTTCGTTAAAGCCGTGTGCTCCGAAGTTCCCGTTGGAGCCATCTCCATGGGCTGCATCATAAGTTGCGGTATATTTCATTTCATGACTCAAGTGGGGATAAGCAAAACCGTTGGATTCGTCCTTCAACATATCCCCATCCTTATAGTCTTTGGAAGGTACCACTTCATAGGTTTTATTGTGGCGACCACCATCGGGAGCATAAGGATAGTCTTCAGTCCGCCCAAAGAGCATGGAACCATCTGTCGTGAGTTCCTTCCCAACAATGAAGGCTGAGCAGGCCTGCGCAACTTGAACTGGAATCAAGGCAAAGGCCATCAAAGCAATCATCAGTTTGACCAGTAGTTTTCTCATAGTCGATCTCCTTTATGACTACAAAAGAGGCTAGAAAAAAATTTTCAAGCCGACGAAAAACAACTATACCAACGCTACCTTCAGTATACCCTTATCCAGATAAAAATACAAGCGGTTTCAAGGAAAGAAATTTAAAAATAGGAACAGTTTTCAGCCCTTGCTTCAGCTGTTCCTATTTCTTACTTTAACGCGTATTGTATTGTTTCATGACACGAGCAATGTCACGATTTTGCTCCCGCCGTTTGATGGATTCACGTTTGTCATAATCGTGCTTCCCTCTGGCTAAGCCTAGTAAAAGCTTGGCGTAGCCATCCTTAAGGTAAACCTTAAGAGGAACTAGAGTCATCCCTGTTCCTTTAGTCTCCTGCTCCAACTTTTGAATTTGCTTCTTATGCAGCAAGAGTTTGCGACGGCGTTCTGGATCTTGGTTCCAGATATTGCCTTCCTCATAGGGAGCAATATGAACATTGCTGAGCCAGACTTCCCCATTTTTGACTTGGGCAAATCCATCCTTGAGGTTGATACGAGCTGCTCGAACACTCTTGATTTCTGTACCAGTCAGGACCATTCCTGCTTCAATGGTATCAACAATTGTATAATCGTGGCTTGCTTTCTTATTTTGTGCGACGACCTTTCCCTCGCCCTTTGCCATGCTTAGCTCCTTTCTTAGCTACTTCCTTGTAAAAAGGGTTCTTACTCTTTTTCTTCTTGTCTTTTGAAGAATGCTTGCGCTTGTTCTCTCTAAAGCCTCCTTGCTTTCGTTCTTCTTTCTTAGAAGAAGGGCGCTTAGAGTGTCCATTTCGATCTTTACGACCCGATGCTTTCGTGACTTTTTCAATCAAATCTAGCTCACTTGGGATATAAGAAAAATCAATCTCACCAGTCATCTTATCCGCTCTTTCGACCCTGATTCGAATCTCCTGACCGACACGGAAAGTGACGCCTGATTTTTCACCGCGTAAAGTCAAATCGCGCTCGTTAAAATGATAAAAACCAGGTAAGGTAGTGATGTGGATCAAACCTTCTACGGTATTTGGCAATTCAACAAAGAGACCAAACTTGACGACACTGGACACCAGAGCATCGTACTCTTCGCCAACATAGTCCTCCATGTACTCTGCCTTCTTCATGGCTTCTACTTCCCGTTCCGCATCAATGGCGCGGCGTTCCCGGCTAGAGGATTGGCTAGCAATATCTGGAATGACCTGTTCAAAATGGCTAGCCACTTCAGAATCTTTTCCATACTCTCGCACCATGCGGTGGACTAATAAGTCTGGATACCGGCGAATCGGACTGGTGAAGTGAGTATAGAACTCAGCTGCTAGCCCATAGTGGCCGTGGTTGTGCTCGGAATAACGCGCTTGCTGCATAGAACGAAGCAACATCATGGACAAGACATCAGCATAGGGTTCCCCTTCTACCTTCTTCATGATATCCTGCAAGGTTTCCTGACTCATGGAACTAGCTGTCCCATAAATTGGTAAGCCAAAACTAGAGGCATAATCTATAAACTTTTGCACCTTTTCTGCTTTGGGTTCTTCGTGAATCCGGTAAATAAAGGGAAGTTTTCGTTTGGCAAAATGCTCTGCTACTGTCTCATTGGCGATCAGCATGAAGGATTCAATCATCCGTTCTGCAACCCCACGTTGGCGCAAGACGATGTCTACTGGTTTTCCTTGAGGATTGACCAGAATTTTAGCTTCACTGGTATCAAAGTTAAGGGCTCCTCGTTTTTCCCGCATTCCTTCTAAGATCTGATGAAGACCAACCATAGCTTCGATACTTGGGACAATGGCTTGGTATTCCTCACGCTTCTCCTGGTCCCCAGCAATGATCTCATTGACATCGCTATAGGTCATCCGGAAAGTCGTTTTAATGACCGTTTGGGTAATCTGGTAACGAAGGACCCGACCACGCTGATCGATCTCCATAATAGCTGACTGGGTCAAGCGATCTACTTGAGGGTTTAAGGAACAAATCCCGTTTGATAGACGCTCAGGTAACATGGGCACGACTCGGTCTGTCACATAGACAGAGGTCGCGCGGTTGAGAGCTTCCTTGTCCAAGGCAGAACCTTCGGTTACATAATAAGAGACATCGGCTATGTGAACGCCAAGTTCATAATTTCCGCCTTCCAAGCGCTTAATATGAACCGCATCATCCAAGTCCTTGGCATCGGCACCATCAATGGTAAAGATGATTTCATCTCGAAGGTCCAAACGTCCCTCCATATCCTTCTCACTAGGCTGGTCTGGGATGCTTTCTGCTTCTTTGAGGACTGCTTCTGGAAATTCTGAGACGATATCCATAGACTCTAAAACTTCCAAGACATCAATCCCAGGATCTGTCACATGCCCAACCACATCTTGTACTGAGGCTACAAAGTAGTTGTGTTTTCGACTTGGATACTGTTCAATAACTACCTTGAGAACTTCCGTTCCCTCTAATTGTAGGGCAGGTTTTTTCACGTAAATGCGTTGGCTAATCTTTTGATTCTTTGAAAGGATGTAGCCTGCATATTTGGGTTTTTCCTCATCCAAAACGATTTGTCCGACGACTGTTTGGAGGCTATGCTCCAAGACATCAATGATTTTCCCCTCTGCCGCTGTCCCCTTTTGCCGATCGGCGACCTTGGTGATTACAACCTCAACTGTATCCCCATCAATGGCATGATTGACATCATTTCGTCCAATAAAAAGGTCCTCTTCTTCCCCCTCTATGCTGACAAAGCCAAAGCCACTCTTATGAGCATGGAAAATCCCTTTCACAGTAATGACGCCTTTTGGCTTGGCATCAAGGAGACTTAAAAACCCATTTTCTTCAAAGGTTAGTTGACGACGTCGCTCCATCAGCGAAATGGTCTTAATCAGTTCACGAAAACCTTTGGCGTCTGTACTCCCTATGGCTTGAGCCAATTGATCAACCTGAGCTTTCCCCTCCTGTTTTAAATAATCAATAATTTTACTTTTCATATCTTGTGCTGGATACCCAGCCTCCTTTATTTTCTTTCTTTCAGAGAGATTTCTTTGCAAATGACAATCTCCCTATCCAACGACCCATAGATGAAAAAATAGGCAAAGACAATGTCTAAGCCTATCTTATTTACTGGATAATACCATTAGAATCATCGCAATGAGTAACCAAAGGAAAATCATTACTCCTGTCAATCGTTGCATCACTGCTTCGAATCCACGAGCTTTTGAACGTTCGAACAAGTCATTTGAGCTTGCATCGAATACGTTGCTAGATTGATTTTTAGTTGGTTGCATGAAGATAGCGATAATAATTAATACAGATAGTACCAATAAAATAGTAATCAACGGTTTAGTCATAATTAAAAAACTCCTTAAAATCCTATCTATTTTACCATAAAAATCATTTCGTTTCAAGATGTAATGTCACTTTTCTCTCTTTGGGACAATACTTCAAAACTTCAATTTTTTCAGGGTGGGTCTTCATATTTTTACTTGTCAAATAATTCTGACTACCACAGCTCGTGCAGGTTAGTTGTACTTTAATGCGCACTAATTTCTCTCACTTTCAAATACTTTCTAAAGATGAATAAAAGGAAGGCCAAATCTATAAAGGCTAGGATAGCAGTCCCATAGAATACCCAATGGTAATTGACATGCATAGCAATACTAGAGCCCATCATGGGACCAAGAACTCCCCCTATATAAAAGAAGAGTTGATTGTAACTAAAAATCCGAGAAATTCCTTCCTTGGGAGTCATGCGGTTTAAGAGAGCCGTCACTCCAGGCATTAAGGCTCCTGTCCCAATCCCAAATAGGAAACGAAGAAGGCCTAATTGAAGAGGGGTCTGAGCAAGGGCACAGAAGATATAGAGGATGCCACTATAGAGAAGAGCTAAAAGTAAGAGGCGATGGTTGCCAATTTTATCTCCGAGCTTTCCCATCCATCCCGATGTCAGGATACTGGAAATCCCCATCGCTGATACGATCAGCCCAGATACAAAAATAACATTGTCGCTCTGGCCAAGCTCTCTTACATAGAGTGGAAGAATGGGAGAAATGGACTGGCCGATCATCTGAATGGTCATACTTGTCAAAAAGAGGCCCAGTAAAATGTCCTTATGCTGGATAGAAGCTAGTAATTCCCAGCTTGAAAGGTGCTCCTCCTTGGATATTTGTTGGTAGTCTTCCTCAATGCCCCACCAAGTTAAGGCAGAGACGAGAAAGAGGAAAAAACCAACGAGGAGAAAGACATTCCGCATACCAAATTGCTCTGCGATCAATCCCCCCAACAAGGGTCCCATCAAAGTACCGGCAACAGTTCCCGTCGATAAGGTTCCTAGAGCGTATCCAGATTGATTCTTTGGCACCTGACTGGCAATGAGAGCCGTGCTGTTAGGGACAAAGCCTGAGAAGACACCATTTAATAAGCGTAGGAGCAACAACCAAAAGACGGAGGGGACAAAAGCAATTCCTCCCATGGTCAAGGTCATAGCAATCGAGGCTCTCAACATCATGGGTTTCCGACCATAACGGTCTGCCAGACTCCCCCAGATTGGGGCCATTAGAGCAGAAGTCAAAGAGGAGGAGGCAACTGCAATCCCAGCATAAAAAGGAACTGCCGGACCTTTTACCCCCAACTCCTCCACAAAGAGAGCCATAAAAGGGACCACCAACGAAAGACTGGCACCTACGAAAAAACAGCCAATCCAGGCAATAAAAAGATTTTTACGCCAATTGATTTCCAGTGAAATAGGATCATCTTCTTTCTATTTGTTCTAAAGCCCGATCGATTTCCTGATAGAGGCGATCACGGTGGCTATTGTTATCGATCACGAGATCGACAAGAGCTTTTTTCTCATCTAGAGACATTTGGGCTGCCAAACGATCGCGCGCCTGGACCTCTGTTAATGCATTGCGCTCCATCAAACGTTCTAACTGAGTATCTTCCGTCACATAGACCAGCCACACTTGGTCAAACCAGTCCAGATATCCCTGCTCGATTAACAAGGGGATATCCATGAAAAAGAGGTCTTCTGTTGCAGCTAGTCGGTCCCGTTCTCGCGCCAGAGCTTTGCGGATGATCTCCCCTTGTACTTGGTTGGACCAGACAATTTCTTTTTGGCTTGAGAAGATGCGTTGAGCCAGAGCAGGACGATTCAAGTCTCCTGTATCTAGAAGGACGTCCCTTCCAAAATGCTCTACCAAAGCTTGATAGAGTTCTCCACCTGGTGCCTGCAGGTCATGGACCACTCGATCAGCGTCAATGACAGGATACCCCTTTTCTCTCAAATAGGAGGTGACAGTGGACTTTCCTGAAGCAATCCCTCCTGTTAATCCGATGATTCTCGCCATCTAGTTCTCCTTTTGGCAGTGAGGGCAAAAATGGGTTCCACGTCCCCCCAGCTGAATTTTTTCAATCGGTGTCCCGCAGCGCAAACAAGGCTGGCCTGTTTTCCCATAGACCTGGTGTTCTTCCTGCATGGTGCCATCCTCGCCAAAAGCATTGCTGTAAGAGCGAATGGTGGAGCCACCCTTTTCAACAGCCTGATTCAATACGGCGATTGTTTCTTTGCGAACGGCTTTAGCTTCTCTAGCTGTTATGCTTTGACCCAAGCGGGCTGGATGAACCTTGGCTCGATAAAGGACCTCATCTACATAGATATTGCCCAGACCAGCCACTAATTTTTGGTCTAAAAGAGCTGATTTAATGGGTTTCTTTGATTTTTTAAGAGCTACTTGGAAGGCTAGTTCTTTAAAATCCCCTTCTGTCGGCTCTGGACCAATCTTTTTCGCCAAAAAATAGCTGTCGACAAGCTCAGGTGTGATGACTTCCATGGTTCCAAACTTGCGGACATCTTCATAGACCAGGGTGCTACCATCTGTAAAATGAAAGAAGACATGGGCATGCTTGCGAAGAGGGACTTCGTCTGGATAAAAGAAATACTTGCCTTCCATCCGCAAATGCGAGATGAGGACCAGATCCGTCAGATAAAACAAGAGGTATTTTCCGCGACGCCCCATGGCCCGAATTTCTTGACCTGGAAGATCTTGGCGAAAAGCATCTAGATCCGTATGAATCATCTTAGGATATTTTACTTCCACTGACTGAATGGTTTTTCCAAGAATTAATTTCTCAAGACCGCGTCGGACCGTCTCTACTTCTGGTAATTCAGGCATAGCTTCTCCTTCTCTAAAAACAAGAAGCAGGCTTCTGCCCACCTCTTATTAATATTCTTTTTCGTTGTATCCGAAATCAGCAAGATCCAATTTTTTATCCCGCCAATTTTTCTTGACTTTCACCCAGGTTTCTAGGAAGACCTTATCCCCAAGCATGAGCTCAATATCCTTCCGCGCAAGGGTTCCGATCTTCTTGAGCATGGCCCCACCTTTACCAATCACAATGCCTTTTTGGCTATCGCGCTCGACCATGATGGTTGCACGGATATGAACCTTATCTGTCTCTTCATCCCGCTTCATAGAATCCACCACTACGGCAACAGAGTGGGGAATTTCTTCCCGCGTTAAGTGCAAGACCTTCTCACGGATCATTTCAGAGACCAGGAAGCGCTCTGGGTGGTCAGTGATTTGATCAGCAGGGAAATATTGGAAACCTTCTTCTAAGTTTTCGCTCAAAATATCAATCAAATGCGAAACATTGTTTCCTTGAAGGGCTGAAATCGGCACGATTTCCTTGAACTCCATCTGACTACGGAAGTCATCGATTTGCGCCAAGAGTTGATCAGGGTGCACCTTGTCGATCTTGTTGACCACCAGAATAACCGGTACCTTAGCAGCCTTGAGGCGCTCGATGATCATGTCATCGCCTTTACCACGTGGCTCGTCTGCTGGCACCATAAAGAGAACGGTATCGACTTCTCGAAGGGTGCTATAGGCAGACTCTACCATGAAGTCTCCAAGCGCTGTCTTTGGTTTGTGAATCCCTGGGGTATCGATAAAGACGATCTGTTCCTTATCGGTCGTGTAGATTCCCATAATCTTGTTGCGCGTTGTCTGCGCCTTGTCACTCATGATAGCAATTTTTTGCCCCATGACGTGGTTCAAAAAAGTTGACTTCCCGACATTGGGACGTCCTAAAATGGCTACAAAGCCTGATTTAAATGTCATAGTTTCCTTTCATGAGGGAAGTCTCCCTCTTATCCAAATACCAAAGCCCACAACTTGGGCACAAATATAATGAGACCTGTCACAAAGGCAAAGCCCGAAATAACGAGAACCGCTCCTGCCGCCATATCCTTGGCATTCTTTGCCAGCATGGAGAAATGGTAATCGCTCGCCAAATCCACTACATTTTCAAGAGCAGAATTCATGATTTCAAAGGCAATGACCAAAGAAACACTTAAGAGTAGAAAGAGCCACTCTGTTGCTGAAATGCCAAAAAGGAAGCCTGCAACAATCGCTAAGATAGCTGAAAGTGCATGCTTACGCATATTTCGTTCCTCTTTAAAGGCTGTGAAAATCCCTGTTAAAGCAAATTCAAGACTGGCAATCAGTTCTCGATTTTTCCATTTTCGTTTATTGTCTTGTGAGTCCATAGGCTGTCAAAATCTCTTCCTGTAAGCCAAACATTTCCTTTTCTTCTTCCGGCGTATAGTGATCATAACCGTTGATATGAAGGAAGCCATGCACTGCTAAAAAGCCCATTTCGCGCTCAAAACTGTGGCCATACTCAGCCGCTTGCTCACGCGCCTTGTCTACAGAAATAAAGAGCTCTCCAATATAGGTATCGAATTCAGCCATCATTTCTGCTAACTCTGGGTGATCTTCTAAATCTTCTTCCGAAAAAGCAATGTCCATCTCTGGTTTGTATTCCAGACTGATCACATCCGTTGGGCGATCCGTGTCTCGGTATTCCAAGTTCAATTCATGGCTACGTTCGTTGGTTACAAAGGTCACTGCCATTTCCTTGTCTTCTTTGCCCAATTTTTTTGCAGCAAATTCTAAAATTTCCTGGGTTTGTTTGATCATTTCTTCAGAGACTTGACCGGTCTCATCAACCATCTCAATATACATCTTGGATCACCTCACTATCATTTCAATTATAGCATAAAAATAGCGTATATACTAGAATACACGCTACTTTTACTATTTGAAGAATGCCCTTTTATTCAACCGTCTGTTGGATAGCTTGCATCTGGGCATAGATGCCACCATGGGCAATCAAGTCTGCATGTTGCCCACGTTCGACAATGCGCCCTTCTGATAGAAGCAAGATCTGATCTGCATCTTGAATGGTCGATAAGCGGTGGGCAATAATAAAGGTGGTCCGGCCTTTCTGTAAGACTGCCATAGCCTTCTGAATGATCTCCTCTGTCTCCGTATCAATGTGAGAGGTTGCTTCGTCCAGAATCAGAATTTTCGGGTTCATGTAGAGGGTCCGAGCGAAAGAAATCAGTTGACGCTCTCCACTTGAGAAGGCAGATCCCTTTTCAACCACTGGATGGTCGATTCCCTTTTCTAATCTCTGGATCATAGGTAGGGCACCGACCTGTTTTAGAGCATCCAAGACGCGATCACGGTCGATATCTGTTTGACTCATGGCCACATTGCTAGCAATGGTCCCTGAGAACAGATAAGGATCCTGTAAGACAATTCCCATATGGGAGCGAAGACTCTCTCTAGAGAAATGGCGAATATTCTGGCCGTCGATCCGGATTTCCCCCTCCTGCGGATCATAGAAACGATAGAGCAAGTTCATAATGGAGGATTTACCCGAACCGGTATGGCCAACCAAGGCAAGAGTTTGACCCGGATGAGCTTGGATGGAAATATCCTTCAGAACTGGCTTGCCTTCTTCATAGGCAAAAGTGACATGATTAAACTCCACAGTTGCCCTATCTATTTGGATTTCTTCTGTTGCATCTGCCTCTACCTTTTCATCTAAGAAAGTCAAGACCCGTTGCCCTGTTTCAAGAGAGCGCCGGATATCCGGTAGACGACGGATCAAATTGGCCATCAGATCAAAGAGTTGAATGACATAATTGAGATTGATAAACAAGAAACCTGCAGTCATCCCCAAATCTCCCCCAAGATAGGATAGGCCTGCAATGGTTAAAATTCCTGCAATGACGATGTATTTCAAGAATTCTGTCAGGGTC
Source organism: Streptococcaceae bacterium (assembly GCA_902363395.1). Classification (GTDB taxonomy): domain Bacteria; phylum Bacillota; class Bacilli; order Lactobacillales; family Streptococcaceae; genus Streptococcus. The sequence goes on along the minus strand of CABIZZ010000001.1, from coordinate 644,874 downwards.
CAAGAGGCAATGGAGTCTGCTAGGATCAAACGATCATTAGCCACAGTCATCTTCTCAGTCGTCTGATCAAACTCCTCAATTACGCGCTCTTCTTGTCCGTAAAGTTGGATCATACTGGCTCCATGAAGCAGTTCATTTACCTGGGTATTGATTTCACTTCTGGAATCAAAGAAGTCCTTCATGGGCTTGTCCGTCATGCGCTTATACAAGGCCTGAATCCCGTAAAAGATAGGGAAAATCAAGCATAAGAGGAGACCCATCATGGGATTGATAGTAAAGAGAACTCCCATGATAAAGAAGAAACGCATCAAATGAATCACCAAATACATGCAGGAATTGTAAAATTGAGTCCGTAAGGTCTCTGTATCATTAACAATTCGTGTAGCAATTTTCCCTGCTGGCTTGTCATCAAAGTAGGAAATCGGTAGTTGTTGCATCACGAGGAAGGCTTGATCGCGCAGCTGTGCAGTTACCTTATTGCCTCCATGGATCAAAACCCGATTGCCTATATAACTGAAAATCTGACCCACTGCCAAAACAATTAGATAGAGGACACCCATAGGATAGAGTGCTCCTAACTCTCCTCCCTGACTCAAGGCTGTCAAGGGACCATCAATCATTTTTTGTAGAATAAATGGCGATAGATCTGACAAAATCGTTGCCAGCAAAAGACAGATGAAACCTAGCCCAAAAATACCAGGAAAAAGGGATAGTTTTTGTAACAGTCGTTTTAAAATACCCATCTTATTCTCCTTCCTGTCTTTGTTGCCGTTGGTATTGTTCATAATACCAACCTTCTTGAGCCAGTAAATCACTAGCTGTTCCTTCTTCTACAATCCGTCCTTGATCTAACACAAGGATCCAATCTGCCTGATGGACAGCTGAGAGACGGTGGGAGACTATCAAGGTTGTCTTTCCTTGTCGCTCTCTTTGAATGGTCTCAATAATGGCCTGTTCCGTCTTGGCATCCACTGCGGATAAAGAATCATCCAAGAGGAGCAACTGGGCATCACGTAAAAAGGCACGTGCCAGAGAAATCCGCTGCTTCTGCCCTCCCGATACGGATACTCCCTTTTCTCCGATCAAAGTATCCAGGCCATCCGACATCCGTTCCAAATCATCTGCAAAGGCTGCCTGAGCGATAGCATCCATGATTTCCTCTTGACTAGCCCCCTTCTTACCAAGGGAAATGTTTTCTAAAATAGACTTCGAAAATAGGATGTGTTCCTGAGAGACATAACCGATTTTTTCCTCAATAGAGCGTCTCACATAGCGTGTAACGGACTTCCCATTAATGGTAAATGTCCCTTGCCCAAGTGGGTATTGTCGTAAAAATTGACGGACCAAGCTTGTCTTTCCTGCTCCTGTTCGACCCACAATCCCAATGGTTTGCCCTTTATTGAACAGCAAAGAAATCTGCGAAAGACTCTCCTTCTCCGCCATCGGATAGGTAAAGGAATAATTTTCGAAAACTACCTCATTCAGTTCCTCTAACCAATCGTCCCCATCTCTTTCCAAGTCATCATCCTCTTCGACCAATTCTGACAACTTTTTGTGGGAGGTCTTAGCTGTTTGATAGACAAGGATGAAATCTGCTAGCATCCACATCGGCTCAATCAAGGCCACTAGATACAATTCTAGACCTAGCAGTTGACCCAAGCTAATCTGTCCAGTTTTCAAGAAATGGCCCCCACAGACCAAAAGAAGGACGGTTGAAACCCCGATAAAGAAGAGGGCAAAAGGACCAAAGGCATTTTGAATAGAGGCGATCTTATCACCCGTCTTGGCCAAACTTTCTGTCCGCCCTTGAAATTGTCGCACCTGATGCTCCTTGCGACTATAGGCCCGCATTACCCGAATCCCTTCGATAGATTCTAGGACCTCATCATTCAAGTGAGCAACGGCATCACGGTTTTCATCTACATAGACCTCTTCCTTTTTCCCAAGGAGATAGGTTGATAAAACCAGAAAACTCATAGGAATAAAGGAAATCAAACTCAACTGCCAGGAAATCAAGAACATAGCTGGAATAATAAAGAGGAACAAACCTCCCCCATAAAGGACAATGAGCATTCCATAGCCGACCATCCCCATCATCCCATCCACATCTGTGGTAAATCGAGTCAGGAGATCCCCTGAGCGAAACTTTTCATAAAATGGCCGTCTCATGGCTACGAGCTTACGAAAAGCTTGCCCCTGTAGCCTGGCCTTGTAATGGACCGAAGCTTGAAACAACTTCAGATGCCAGTAGTAAGCGGAAATGTAATTTAAAAAAGTAGCTCCCAACAAGAGAGCAATATCTCTCGTAAAACTTGCCTGAGTCAAGGTCTGCTTGCTCAGCTGGTCGACTAGTCGTTGAATGACCTGTGTCGGTATTAAAATTGTATAATCATAAATCACTAGGACCACAGCAATGCTGAGATACAGCCACTTATGCTCCCAGATGTACTTCCATAAAGCTCCTATCATCTTCTCCCCTTTCATTTTGGCACAGAAAAAACCCAAGTAGGAGCTGAGTACGTGCTCAGTCCACACTTGGGCCTTCTGATGCCTGTCACCAATTCAGTTAAGGCAGGCAAAAATGCATACAAAAAACCCAAGACAGACTCCTCCATCTTGGGTTTCATTCAATTTTTACATAGAACTCAACTGAGATTGGAGAAGCTGTGTATTCAATTGTGTCATCAAAACATCTACTTTGTTCATGATGGTTTTCTCCTTTCTCTTTGTTGTTCTAACTTTACCACGGATTTCTGTGCTTGTCAACGTTTTTTTGAAAATTGTTGAAAAAAGATCCATAAATAGGCACTCAATTAGAAATTAAAGCACAAAAAAGAAGCCTAGATCCTCTCTAAGCTTCTCTCTTCTGCTATGCTAGTTGCCGGGATTGAACCGGCGACCTCATCCTTACCATGGATGCGCTCTACCGACTGAGCTAAACCAGCAGTACCTATCTACTATATCATGGAGATAGGTCTTTTGTCAATATCCTGACTCATTTTTCTGCCAAATATTCTTCCTTTGTGAGGACATAATGGACTCTCGTCACCATTCGCCCTTCTTCATGCAGGTCTAGCATCGCGTAGGGCTCCTCGTGAGAAAATTTCATCCCTGATTTGGCCATCACCCGGCCAGAAGCTGGGTTGTCCTTATCATGAACGGCAAGGAGCTTGTTCATCCCTAACTGTTCAAAAGCCAAGGCAATGATTGCCTTTGTAGCTTCTGTCGCAAGACCTTGGTTCCAATAGTCTTTATTCAGAACATAGTCGATACTCCCCTTCTTCAGACAAAGATCCAAATCCAGTAAATCAATCGTCCCGATAAATTTTCAATTTTCTTTGAGCTCGATCCCCCATCTGCCAAGTGGGCTCGCTAGGTAAAATAGGGCAATATTATTACGCGTCTCTCCTAGACTCTGATTGGTTGGAAAGGTATAGCGCGTAACTGTTTCATCAGAAGCATACTCAAACATAGCCGGTGCGTCTTCAAGAGTGACCGGACGCAAGTGCAAACGCTCTGTCTCCACTTCACGATAAGCCGCTAACTTCACATATAAATTTTACATTTGACACTCCTTCTTTAGGGATTAGTTTAGCAAATAACATAAAGGAAGGCAAGCTCAAATTTTTCTTGCTTTTTAACCCACTTTTCTATACAATAAAATCAATCAAAACAATCGGATAAGGAGTGAAAAGGTCATTGAGTCAAGAGAGCAATCTCACACCAATGGCCTTTTCACACCAAAATCTGAGCAAGGAGGCAAGAATGCTCATTGGAATTCCTAAAGAAATTAAAAACAACGAAAATCGGGTCGGTTTGACTCCTGCAGGCGTACAAAGCTTGGTGAAGAAAGGTCATCACGTTTTGGTAGAAACAAATGCCGGACTTGGTTCTGGCTTTGGCGATGAAGATTACGCCAAACAAGGAGCGACTATTGTAGCGACTGCTGCAGAAGCTTGGTCAGCTGAATTGGTGGTCAAGGTCAAAGAACCCCTCGCTGAAGAATACGACTTCCTTCGTGAGGACCTCTTGCTCTTCACCTACTTGCACATGGCTGCTGCACCAGAATTAGCGGACGCTATGGTCTCAGCTAAAACAACAGGGGTGGCCTACGAAACCGTTCGTGACTTAGATGGACAGTTGCCACTCTTGGTGCCAATGAGTGAGGTTGCTGGACGGATGGCCGTGCAAATCGGTGCTCACTTCCTGACCAAACAAGAAGGTGGATCTGGTGTCCTCCTAGGTGGGGTACCTGGTGTTCCTAAAGGGAAAGTCACCATCATAGGTGGTGGGGTCGTTGGAACCCATGCTGCTAGGATCGCTCTTGGACTCGGTGCCCAGGTTACCATCTTAGATATCAGTGCCAAACGTTTGTCTGTTCTAGAAGATGTCTTTGGTCACCAAATCCAAACCCTTATGTCCAATCCATTTAATATCGAAGCCAGTGTACGTGATGCCGATGTTGTCATCGGGGCTGTCTTGATCCCTGGAGCTAAAGCTCCTAAATTAGTGACAGACGATATGGTCAAACAAATGCGTCCCGGTTCTGTCATCGTGGACGTAGCTGTGGACCAAGGTGGGGTTATTGAAACAGCAGACCGTGTGACAACGCATACGGAGCCAGTTTACGAAAAACATGGCGTGCTCCACTATGCCGTTGCCAATATCCCAGGGGCTGTCGCTCGCACTTCTACCATCGCCCTCACCAACGTGACCCTACCTTATGTAGAAGCTTTGGCTGACAAAGGTTTCCATAAGGCCATCGCCCTTGATGAAGGCTTGCGCCAAGGGGTCACTACTTACCAAGGCCATATCACAAGCCAACCAGTTGCAGAAGGGCTAGAACGCAACTTCACACCAATTGATGAATTGGTTTAAACTATCATATATTTAAAGAATTATCATCGAAAAAAAATAAGCAACTTACTTTTTCATATGAACTAATTAAAAAAATTTTGGAAAAAACAAGTTGTTTTGATTTTTTTAAATCATTTTCAGAGACTTTCCGCCGTGAGAAAAGTGCCTGAAACAATTTAGTTTCAAGCACTCGGAATAATTGAGACCTTAGGCTCAATTATTAGTCATGGAACTTCGAAGAAGTTCGCTGACGTCCGTTCTCACCTAAGGAAAGGCTAGAAGATGATTTTATCGTCAATTTAAGGCAAAGATCATAAGATCTTTGCCTCTTCTTTTATTCTGCTTCTTCTTCCACATCCGGTTCTTCTTTGAGGACTGGATTCGGGATGGGCTCATAGGCCCGGATAATTTCAGCAACTACCGGATGGCGAACGACATCCTTAGCAGAGAAATGCACAAAGTCAATCTGAGAAATGTTCTTCAATTTCTCCTGAGCATCAATCAAGCCGGATTTGACATTTCGCGGAAGGTCAATCTGGCTGGTATCTCCATTGACAATCATCTTAGAGTTAAAACCAAGACGGGTCAAAAACATCTTCATCTGCATGATAGTTGTATTTTGCGCTTCATCGAGAATGACGAAAGCATCGTCCAAGGTCCGCCCCCGCATATAAGCCAAGGGAGCAATCTCAATAATTTCTCGTTCCATCATCCGAGTAGTCTGGTCTTTCCCTAAAATTTGATAAAGAGCATCATAGACTGGTCGTAGATAAGGGTCTACTTTTTCCTTGAGATCTCCTGGAAGGAAACCAAGGCTCTCTCCTGCTTCTACAGCTGGACGGGTCAAAATGATCCGCTTGACTTGACCACGCTTGAGGGCAGTCACAGCCAAGGTCACCGCTAGGAAGGTTTTCCCTGTCCCGGCTGGTCCAATCCCAAAGGTCACATCATGGTGCTTGACACTATCGACATAAATCTTTTGCCCCAATGTTTTGACCCGAATGGGCTTGCCGTAGCTATCCTTGATGATTTCTTCTTCATACAAGGCGACGAACTTATCCAACTCATCATTGCGGACCATTTGAATAGCTGTTACGACATCGGGCGTCCCGATGGTCATACCACGATTCACCAAGATCAGCAAAGCCTCAATAACTTGTCTAGCTTTCTCGCAATCTTCTTCTTGACCAATGACCTGGACAATTTCTGTTCGAGCATGGATGATCACATCCAACTCTTGCTCCATCAAACGCAAATGACGCTCATTGGATCCAAACAGATGGAAGAGATCATCTGGATGACTTAATTGAATATCAATTGAATGTTCTTTCAAATAAAGAACCTCTCTATTTCTGTAAGTTTTCTCTATTATAACAAAGTGACCGAGAATTGACCATCCCCGGCTCACCACTATCTTCTGTTACTAATGACTGAGGTATTCTTCCCAGATTGCATCAAAATCTCCTAGATTAAAGGAGAAACTGGCATGCTCTTCCAGAAAGCGGCTGACCTCATCAAAATCATCTGTATGTTTTGGAAAGGCAGACTCATGAAAAGCTAGATCAGCCAGCAAGGCTTTCGGAGCATTGCTTTTGGGATTGCGCTCTGTCATCAGCCAAGTGTAAAATGATTTTCTCATAGGCCTCCTCTTAGATTAGTTCCGTTCCAAACTGGTCTTGCTTGATTTTTTTCGCTTTCATCAAGCCACCCAGAGCCTTTTTGAACTGCCCCTTGGAAATCCCAAAGGTAGCCTTAATCTCTTCTGGCGAGGACTTGTCATTCAAGGTCATAAAGCCGCCATTCCCCTCCAAGTAGGCCAAAATCATCTGCGCATCGTTTTCAAGCATTTCAAATGAGCGTGGTTTCAAGGACAAATTCAAGGTCCGATCCACCTCTCGGAAACCGATGACCCGAGCATCTAGGACTTGTCCCAAACGGGGTTCAGCATAGCGCTCACTTGGATGGATAAAGCCCAGCATATTGTTCTCAGGCAGGTAAACAAAGGTCCCTGAGAGTTTTAAGCGATAGACGATAGCCGGCCAGTTCTGGTTTTGCATATTGTTGTAGGCTGGACGAGCAATTCGTTGGAAGTCTTCTTGATAGGCCAAGACACCCCAGATCCGATCTTTTTTATCAACTTCTAGGCGAACAAAGAGTTTATCGCCTTTTTTCGGCCACAGATCCTTGATTTCTGGCAAAATATCCAGAGAGACGACAATCTCCTTATCGGGTAGACCCGTATCGACAAATACACCCAGGTCCTTGCGAACTTCTGTCACAGTTCCCCAGCCAAATTGGTCCTGACGGGCTGTGACTTCAAGGGTGGTCAGACGCAAACGTTGCTTCATATCCGTATAGGCAAAGCCCTTGACGGATTCTCCAAGTGCATGCTCTCCTTCAGACTTGTCCAAGGCATAAGTCTGCCCATCCTTCTGGACAAAGTAAAATCGATCATTCTCATCCGTTACAAGGCCCACGATATCATGTGCGAGGTTGGTATTCATTTTTTCCTTCTTTCTGGCTAAAGCTCATCAATAGCCCCTTAATGGAAATAAAACTCAGCCAGCAGTGCCAACTGAGTTCATTTCCTCTGTAAACTGCTGGAAATGATTAGACTTCAAGCAATTCTTTTTCTTTGTGTGCTGTCATTTCATCAACATGTTTCACAGCATCATCGGTTACTTTTTGGATTTCTTTTTCAAGACCCTTCAATTCATCTTCAGTGATTTCTTTTGCTTTTTCTTGCTTCTTGGCTTCATCCATCGCATCACGGCGGATGTTACGGATCGCTACTTTAGCATTTTCACCAACTTTTTTCACTTCTTTAGCCAAGTCACGACGTGTTTCTTCTGTCAAAGCTGGGATGACCAAGCGGATAACAGAACCATCGTTGGCTGGAGTAATACCGAGGTCAGAAGCATTCAAAGCGTGCTCGATATCTTTTAATGAAGACTTGTCAAAAGGTGTGATCAACATCACACGAGCTTCTGGAATGGTGATTGATGCGATTTGATTCAATGGAGTATCAACTCCGTAATATTGAACATAGATACGATCCAAGAGACTTGCGTTTGCACGACCTGCTCGGATACTTCCAAATTCACGTCCCAAACTTTGGTGAGACTGAGTCATTCTTTCTTTTGCTTTTTCTACAATTGGATTTGCCATTTTATTCCTCTAACTTCCTTATTTTTCTAGATTATTTGACACGGTGGTACCGATATTTTCACCAAAGACAACACGTTTAATATTGCCAGGTTCGTTCATATTGAAAACGACTAGGTCAATATCATTGTCCATCGAGATGGTTGATGCTGTCGAATCCATAATGCGAAGACCTTTATTGATGACATCGCGGTGAGTCAACTCTTCAAACTTCACAGCTGTCTTATCTTTCTTCGGATCGGCATTGTAAACACCGTCTACCCCATTCTTGGCCATCAAGATAGCTTCTGCTTCAATCTCAGCAGCACGAAGAGCTGCTGTTGTATCTGTTGAGAAGTATGGAGAGCCAATACCTGCACCAAAGATAACAATACGCTCTTTTTCCAAGTGACGAAGGGCACGGCCACGAATATAAGGCTCAGCGACTTGTTGCATGGCAATCGCTGTTTGGACCCGAGTATCTACTCCAACCTGTTGAAGAGAATCTGCCATTACCAAGGCATTCATAACTGTTCCAAGCATTCCAGTATAATCCGCTTGCACACGATCCATTCCTGCCTCTGCAGCAGGTTCACCACGCCAAAGGTTGCCTCCACCAATTACGAGAGCGATCTCAACCCCAAGATCGTGAACTTCTTTGATTTCTAGTGCCATCTTTTGAACTGTCTTGATATCAATTCCGACACCACGCTCACCAGCTAACGCTTCACCTGATAACTTAATTAAGATTCGTTTATACTTAGGTTCTACCATTTTGTCACTCCTTCTTTAATCTGTATTATTTTACCACAAAAAGCGTTTTTTATATAGTGATATCTATCAAAAAAATTTTTATCTTATCCTCTTAAAAGTGATCATTTTACCCCACACTTTTCTATGGACTATCTCCGAGTGGCTTGATCGTATGGATAGACGATTCCTTCAAACATAGAACTTCCTTTTACCTCTCAAAATAATGAAGTTGGCTGACTTTCTTACCTATCAAAAAGAGCCTCTTGAGAGAAACAGGATGTATCTTTCAACCTGTTTAGGACTGGAGGCTCTTATTATAAAAATCTCATTGATGATAAGAATCGTAGTTGACTAAGTAAAAAAAGGGGATACAACATCCCCTTTTCAAGGCTATAAAACCTATTCTAGTCTTCAAGTAGACCTTGCTGTTTGGAATAAAGCAAAATCAGTCATTCACCAAAGGAAGAGAAACTATTTTTCATCTTCTTTTTTTCGGCGACCAAATGCCACGATTCCTACAAAACCTGCAACTAGTCCAAGGACAGTAGAACCTGTAGAAGAGTTTTCACCAGTATTTGGAAGCTGCTCTTTCGCTGAAGATGGCTTAGCTGGACGCTCTGAAACTGGTTTATTTGGTGTAGGTTCTACCGGTTTACCAGGCGTTGGTTCTTCTGGTTTTTCTGGTGACTTCACAAGTTTGTAGACGTAAGTAACGTTCTTATCACCTTCGATGACCTTACCGGTTGTAGGATCGGTAGACTTGAGGTGACCTTGCTCGTCTACTTCACCAACTTTGTAAGTTCCTGCTGGAACCAATTCATAAGTCTTACCGTCTTTTTCGATTGTTTGTGGACGGTTGTCTACCACTGTGTTGTAGTCCTTATCAACCGGTTGATTTTCTTCATCCGTTACAGAAGGTTTCAGTTCATTTCCTTCTGTATCTTTATAGTGAACATAGACGTTACCCTTCACTTCTTTATAGACGTAAGTGATGGTTGATTTTGGTTTATCAACTTTACCTTTAATTGGATCAGATGATTCCAAATGGCCATCTTCGTCCACTTTACCTACTGGGTAGTCACCTTTCGGTACGATCTTGTAGGTCTTACCGTCTGGTGTCTTGATAGTGTTAGGTTTTTCACCTTCCTCAGTGGTGTTATATGGTGTGTCATATGGTGAGTTTGGTGTATCTTGACGAGGTTTTTCGATTTCCTTACCGTTTTCGTCTACGTAAGTGATGATGACTTCACCCTTCTTAGGCTCTGCTGGGGTTTCCTTCAGTTTGTATACGTAGGTGACGTTCTTATCGCCTTCGATGACCTTGCCGGTTGTAGGATCGGTAGATTTAAGGTGACCTTGGTCATCTACTTCACCGACAGTGTAAGTGCCAGCTGGTACTAATTCATAGGTCTTGCCTTCGAATGCGATCTCTTGTGGACGGTTGTCTACCACTGTGTCGTAGTCTTTGTCCACTGGTTGAGCGTCTTCGTCGGTTACATCAGACTTGATGGTCTTGCCTTCTGTATCTACATAGTGTACGTAGATGTTACCCTTAGGTTGTGTTGATTCTTCCTTCACTTCTTTATAAACGTAAGTGATGATTGACTTAGGTTTGTCAACTTTACCTTTAATTGGATCAGATGATTCCAAATGGCCATCTTCGTCCACTTTACCTACTGGGTAGTCACCTTTCGGTACGATCTTGTAGGTCTTACCGTCTGGTGTCTTGATTGTGTTTGGTTTTTCACCTTCCTCAGTGGTGTTATATGGAGTGTCATATGGTGAGTTTGGTGTGTCTTGACGAGGTTTTTCGATTTCCTTGCCATTTTCGTCTACGTAAGTGATGATGACTTCACCCTTCTTAGGCTCAACTGGAGTTTCCTTCAGTTTGTATACGTAGGTGACATTCTTATCGCCTTCGATGACCTTACCGGTTGTAGGGTCGGTAGATTTAAGGTGACCTTCATCATCTACTTCACCGACTGTGTAGCTACCAGCTGGTACCAATTCGTAAGTCTTGCCTTCGAATTCGATCTCTTGCGGACGGTTGTCTACCACTGTATCGTAGTCTTTGTCCACTGGTTGAGCATCTTCGTCCGTCACATCTGACTTGATGGTCTTGCCTTCTGTATCCACATAGTGTACATAAACATTACCCTTCGGCTCAGCTGGGGTTTCCTTCAATTTGTATACATAGGTGACATTCTTATCGCCTTCGATGACCTTACCGGTTGTTGGGTCGGTTGACTTGAGGTGACCTTCATCATCTACTTCACCGACTGTGTAGCTACCAGCTGGTACCAATTCGTAAGTCTTGCCTTCGAATGTAATCTCTTGTGGGCGATTATCTACAACTGTGTCGTAATCCTTGTCCACTGGTTGAGCATCTTCATCCGTCACATCTGACTTGATGGTCTTCCCTTCTGTATCTACATAGTGTACATAGACGTTACCCTTAGGCTCTGCTGGGGTTTCCTTCAATTTGTATACGTAGGTGACGTTCTTATCGCCTTCGATAACCTTACCGGTTGTAGGGTCTGTAGATTTAAGGTGACCCTCGTCATCTACTTCACCGACTGTGTAGCTGCCAGCTGGTACCAATTCGTAAGTCTTGCCTTCGAATGTAATCTCTTGTGGGCGGTTGTCTACCACTGTATCGTAGTCTTTATCCACTGGTTGAGCGTCTTCATCGGTCACATCTGACTTGATGGTCTTCCCTTCTGTATCTACATAGTGTACATAGACGTTACCCTTAGGCTCTGCTGGGGTTTCCTTCAATTTGTATACGTAGGTGACGTTCTTATCGCCTTCGATCACTTTGCCTGTTGTAGGATCGGTAGATTTAAGGTGACCCTCGTCATCTACTTCACCGACTGTGTAGTTGCCAGCTGGTACCAATTCGTAAGTCTTGCCTTCGAATGTAATCTCTTGTGGGCGGTTGTCTACCACTGTATCGTAGTCTTTATCCACTGGTTGAGCGTCTTCATCGGTCACATCTGACTTGATGGTCTTCCCTTCTGTATCTACATAGTGTACATAGACGTTACCCTTAGGCTCAGCTGGGGTTTCCTTCAATTTGTATACGTAGGTGACGTTCTTATCGCCTTCGATCACTTTGCCTGTTGTAGGATCGGTAGATTTAAGGTGACCTTCATCATCTACTTCACCGACTGTGTAGCTGCCAGCTGGTACCAATTCGTAAGTCTTGCCTTCGAATTCAATCTCTTGTGGGCGGTTGTCTACCACTGTATCGTAGTCTTTGTCCACTGGTTGAGCGTCTTCATCCGTCACATCGGACTTGATAGTCTTGCCTTCTGTATCTACATAGTGAACATAGACATTACCCTTAGGCTCAGCTGGAGTTTCCTTCAATTTGTATACGTAGGTGACGTTCTTATCACCTTCGATGACCTTACCTGTGGTAGGATCAGTAGACTTGAGGTGACCTTCATCATCTACTTCACCGACTGTATAGTTACCTGCTGGAACCAATTCGTAAGTCTTGCCTTCGAATGTAATCTCTTGTGGACGGTTGTCTACCACTGTATCGTAGGCCTTATTAATTGGTTGTGCCGCTTCATCTGTGACGGAAGTTTTCAGCTCATTACCCTCGGTATCCTTATAATGAACGTAAACACTACCAGTAACATCTGATTTGCGGTAATAGTGCGTTACATCTGTAGAAATTTCTTTAATGGATGGAAGAGAATAGTTATTAAAGAATGATGGATATCCAGACGCTTTATCCCCTGGTGTGTTCCCACCAATGATGTTGGAAGTATTGTTTCGAACAGGATCGACATCTGCTGAGAACTGTGGTGAGGCTGTAAAGGCATCCCCAGTAGCCTTATTGTACCAACCACTCAAACGCACATTTCCATTTCCACCATCCGTATAAGTTGCTACTTTAAGATGGTATTTTCCATCCTTACTGTCAACATATCCGACCTCTTTAGGTTCAGTTGCTGTTCCAGCAGGTGTTGGCTTACCTCCTGGCTTAACCGGATCTGAAGTATACAATAATGTATAGTTGGTTAAATCAAGCGTATTTACATCCGTTGATGGATTATACGATGCCACTTTTGATGGGTCTAAAGCATACAATTTAACAACAGATGTTCCATCTTTATCGACTTGCTCTACAATCCGTTTGACGTAGTAGTGAGCACGTCCACCTTGGAGTTCCAAATATTTAGCTCCGACACCACCCAGAGAACCGGTCATATCCTTTTCAGCATCCGTACGTACAAACTCGTAGCCTTCAAATTCACGCGGATTAGAGGCCTTGTAGTCTTGGCTTTCAATACCCGTCTGGCTGTATGAAGCCAATTCTTCATTCGTACCGTCTACTTTATAGTAGGTGGTATGGGTTACTTTTTCAGTTGGTATAACTGTTTGAACATTCGGTTTTGTTTCCCCAACATTTCCTGGTTTAGTCGTATCACGAATTTGAAGAATATGGTGTTTATATTTATCATCAGAAGTTGGACCAGCTTCACGGTTATTGGTCCAAGTTCCTAGGATTTGCGAAGATTCCCCAGCAGTATAATCAAATTGAGGGGCATAAGTAGGATTTTCGTTCACCAAGGTCTTAAATTGGAAAGTTGACTTGGCAGTCAAATCCAAGGATTCGACTTCTTTACCAGTAGCTTTTTCGACCAAACGAGCATGAACAGTTGGTGTCTGAGTTGTTCCGACAGCAGAACGATCTACTGAGAAGGTTACATAATAGCCACCATTGCTATAGGTAACGCCACCTTGATTTGCCGGACCTTGCCAGTTTTGAAGATCCCAAATAGAATAGGTATAGCGGTCAGCATTTGGATCCAATTGATAAGTTGTATTGTTCCATGCTGGGTCATTAATGGAAGCACCGTTTGGATCCTCCATTGTTGGAGTAACTGATGGGGCAGTCAAGGTGTTTGAAGTTGAAAGAGCATCTAACTGAGCAGAGATTGCTGGTGCACCATTAACAGTTGTATTTCCATTAAAGCCTGCAGCCTTCAAGGTTGCCATCATATCGTCTACTGACTTGTTCAAGCGTTCTCGTTTTTCAGCATATGATTGTGATTTTACTTCAGAATTGCTCGAAGCTTCTTTTGTTGGCAATTCAGCTTGAACTTTTGCAACTGCCTCTTTAATGGCTGCTTTTTGCTCTGCATTTTGATGAGTAGAAGCATATTTTTCAGCTATCTGATTCAATAGAGCAGCCTCAGATGCATTTTGTTCTAAGATTGCTTTATCATCCGATGCTACAGCACTTTCGACCACTTGGGATGAACTTTCTGCTGAAGCTTTTGTTTCTGTAGCAGTTTCATTTTGAGGGACTGAGACTTCTTTAGAACTTTCTTCAGTCAATGGAGCAGCTTCAGGTGAAAGGGATGGAGCACTCACTGCTGTAGAGGAAGAAACTACTTCGTTTCCAACTTCATCCGCAAACGTAGTAGTTGCAACTGTAGTAGCACTTAAAAGGGCCGTTGCTACTACGATCCCTTTTAAGAAGTGACGGCTCTTAGCAGAAACAGCATCTTCACGAACCTCAGCAACAACAGTCTCTTCGACTTGACCTCGGATCACTTTGAGCAAACCAAAGTTTGAAGTAGCTGCACGCAACCAGTTCTTACCCGACTTGATCAACTTGAAACGAGTCACTCGATCAGTTTCACGGAATTCTCCGTTTGAACGTTTAAAAATCATTTGATTCTCCTTAATTTTTATTTTCAACTATATTATACCTTTTTTCTGTACTTATGCAAGCGTTTTATTATTTGTCAAGTTTATCATTAGGGAGAACGATTTTGAAAGCATTCAAAGAAATAAAAAAAGCTACCCGAAGGTAGCTTTGATTTCTAATTAAAGTGAGTTAACATCCACTTTGATACCAGGACCTTGAGTTGTAGTCAAAGTCAAGCTAGTTACGTAAGTACCTTTAGCTGTAGCTGGTTTTGCTTTTTGGATAACATCATTGAAAGCTTTGAAGTTTTCAACCAATTTGTCAGCGTCAAATGACACTTTACCGATGATTGCTTGTACGATACCTGCACGGTCTGCACGGTAAGTGATTTTACCACCTTTAGACTCTTCAACTGCTTTAGCAACATCCATTGTTACAGTACCAGTTTTAGGGTTTGGCATCAAGTTACGTGGTCCAAGGACACGTCCAAGACGTCCAACAAGAGCCATCATGTCAGGTGTAGCGATAACAACGTCGAAGTCCAACCAACCATCGTTGATTTTCGCAACAAGGTCATCTTCACCAACGAAGTCTGCACCAGCAGCTTTTGCTTCTTCAGCTTTTGCACCACGTGCAAATACAAGAACGCGAGCAGTTTTACCAGTTCCGTTTGGCAATACCATTGCACCACGGATTTGTTGGTCAGCTTTTTTCACGTCGATGTTCAAGTTGTAAGCAACTTCTACAGTTGCGTCAAATTTTGCAAAGTTAGTTTCTTTTGCAAGAGCTACAGCTTCTTCTACGCTGTATGCTTTTGTGCTGTCGATTTTTTCAAGTGCAGCACGAAGTTGTTTGCTTTTTTTAGCCATTTTATCTTTCTCCTTGTAATGTGGTCATATCGATTTTCATCTCCCACGTCACTCGTCTCATGATCAAGTGTATTGCGGGCAAATAGGATTGTTACAATTAGTCAGTAACAGTGAATCCCATAGAACGAGCAGTACCTTCGATCATACGCATTGCAGACTCAATGTTTGCAGCGTTCAAATCTGGCATCTTAGTTTCAGCAATTTCTTGTACTTGCGCACGAGTAACTGTTGCAACTTTCGTTTTGTTAGGTGTACCTGATCCTTTTTCAACACCTGCAGCTTTTTTCAAAAGAACAGCAGCTGGTGGTGTTTTTGTAACGAAATCAAATGATTTATCTTCATAAACAGTGATTACAACTGGGATAATCATTCCAGCTTGGTCAGCCGTACGAGCATTAAACTCTTTAGTGAATCCCATGATGTTGATACCTGCTTGACCAAGTGCTGGTCCAACCGGTGGAGCTGGAGTAGCTTTACCAGCAGGGATTTGCAATTTTACAAGTTTTTCGACTTTTTTAGCCATTTCTTAAATCCTCCTTTGTGGTTTTGGCGGTAATTACAGATTTTTACCTCCCACAAGTATGCTCTGCGCATACCTTTCTATTATACACTATTTTCTTCCGAATGCAAGAAAAAATTTCATTTCCATCACACTTTTTTTACTTTTATGATAAAATGGAGGTATGTTAATAAAAGTTGCTTCCCTTGTCTTTATTTTTTTGACCCTGATTCTCAGTGGGATTATTGTCCGAGTCTTTAAACTCCGTCGATATGGCTGGAATTTTGCCGATCTGGCTTTTCCTCTGTTCGCGCTTGAATACTATTTGATTTCAGATGCGGCTTACTATCATAATTTGTTGCCACAATTATTATTGGCCTTGTCCCTCTTAGCTATCGGCTTGACTATCTATTTCTTGAAAAAGAGACGTAGCTTTTACTATCCAAAATTTTTCAAGTACTTTTGGCGCGCAGGCTTTCTCATTACCTTCTTCCTTTACCTCATTATGACGATTAGTCTCTTTATCTGATTTTAATAATAAAATAACGGTATTAACTAGATCCAAGATGGTTTAGCTAATACCGTTTTTCTATTTGTTTCTGGACTTATGCAGATGGGTCACAAAGGTATAGACAAGACGATTCATCAACCATAAGACTCCTTCCATGACCAATCCTAGGACTAGGGTCAAAATCCAGCCAGTCAGATGAAGGTGGCTGAGATTAAAAATGGAAGAAAATACAAAGACCGACAGACAAAATCCTGCTACATTTAGAAGGATAATGCCCAATTTCACATGATTGAAGGGAAGGCTGAGTTGGTATACTTTTGTAAAGCCAATCAAAGCCAGCAGGTAAATCGAGATGGTCGAAATATCTCCCTGACTTAATCCAAGGAAAGGACCCAGAACCACAAGAAAAAGGACCGATATGAGATTGGTCAAGGCGGCTGGAAGAGCCTGCTCTATCACGGTTTCAATAAAGTCTCCTTCTATCCGGGATCGATTCTTCTCCAGGGCTAGTAAGAAACCGGGGATTCCGATTGTAAATCCACTGATCAAGGACATCTGAGAAGCCTGAATGGGATAAGTGAAAGCAAAGAGAATGGCCAAAATAGCCAATAATATTGAAAAAATATTCTTGACCAAAAAGAGACTCGCCGAACGCTGAATATTGTTGACAACTCGGCGACCTTCATCCACAATCGACGGCATGTGAGAGAAGTCCGAATCTAAAAGCACAACCTGGGCCACCTTTTTGGTCGCATCGTGGCCCGAATTCATGGCAATACTACAATCTGCCTTTTTCATAGCGAGAATGTCATTGACCCCATCCCCTGTCATCCCAACCTTATGACCATCCGCCTGCAAGCTCTCTACGAGGATTTGTTTTTGTTCTGGACTAACCCGGCCAAAGACTGTGTAGGTCCGTGCTGCATCTACTACCTCCTCATATGTCTTAAGCTGACTAGCATCGACCACTTGATCTGCATCAGGAATACCTGCTTTCTGAGCAACGGCAGCAACTGTCACAGGATGATCCCCTGAAATAACCTTGATGGTCACCCCTTGTTTTTGGAAATAAGCAAAGGTTTCAGGAGCAGTCGATCGTACAGGATTCTCCAAGACCAAGGCTAGAAGGGGAAGGACTGGAGCCTCTAATACTTCTGTCAACTGCTCCCCCTGGTAATGCCCCAAAATAAGGACACGCGCCCCTCGTTCAATCTCTCGCTGCCAGACTTCTTGGTAAGCATCGAGATCATCTCGAAGCAAAACATCCGGTGCCCCTAGTAGGTAAATACCTTGTTGGAACTGAAGGCCCCCAAATTTCTTCTTAGATGAAAAAGGAAGACGGTCTTGAACGGTCCAAACTTCACTTGTTTGGACTGAGTGAAACTGCCGAATGGCCGTGATAGTATCATTCTGATCCTCACTGGCCTGGAGATAGTGACTTAATATTTCTCTGCCTTCTTTTTCATCTAGTGCCAAGGGGAGCAGTTCACTCACCTGCATCCTGTGTTCGGTAATGGTTCCCGTCTTGTCTAGACAAAGGACGTCGATACGGGATAGGGTTTCAATCCCCTTCATACTGTTGAGTAGGACCTTTTGAAGGGCTAAGCGGGTTGCTCCAAGTACCAAAGCCAGGGTCATTAAGAGGTAGAGTCCCTCTGGGATCATCCCAATGATGGCACCAACCATAGAGGTAATGCTAACTTTGAGGGAGTCTTGATTTCCTAGATAGCTTTGCAAGAACAAGAGCAAGCCAATCGGGATGAGAATCATTCCGATCATTCGGACAAGACCATCCACCGCATGAACCATTTCGGATTCTTC
Source organism: Streptococcaceae bacterium (assembly GCA_902363395.1). Classification (GTDB taxonomy): domain Bacteria; phylum Bacillota; class Bacilli; order Lactobacillales; family Streptococcaceae; genus Streptococcus. The sequence goes on along the minus strand of CABIZZ010000001.1, from coordinate 626,746 downwards.
GTGTCCCTTGACTTTCTTAGCAGATAGACTCAGCTGATTAATATAAGACGCATCTCCTACTTGTTCCAAGACGGCAACTGCTTGACCTGAGATGACAAAACTTCCTGACATGAGTTTCTGATTCTCACCTTTAGGGATTTCATCTGCTTCACCTGTTAATTGAGACTCATCGACCATGATCGAGCCATCCAGAACCTTGGCATCCGCATAGATCTGATCCCCTGCTTGGAACAAGACGACATCCCCCTCTACCACCTGGTCGACAGGAAGATCCAGCCGTTCTCCTTCACGAATCACTCGAGCTTTCTCCACTTGAAGGAGGCGCATCTTATTCAAAATCCGCCGAGACCGCAATTCTTGAACAATCCCAATCAAGGAGTTAACGACCACAATGGGAACAAATAACATATTGTTCCAAGACCGTACTAGTATCAATAAGATAGCTAGAATACCAAAAACCAGGTTAAAATAGGTAAAGACATTTGAATAAATAATCTCTCTGGTCGACTTTTCAGCCGTGATGGTTACTCGATTTTGTTTGCCTTCTCTAATTCTGCTTTGGACTTGCTCATTCGTTAGCCCTCTATATCGCTTCTCTTCCATATTTTCTTCTTTCTTTTTTCTGTATCTAGTTTAGCAAAAAGAATGTCTTTTGGCTTGGGACTAGAGACCGAAGATTGTGTAGATCTATTCGTGAAGTTCAAGAGGCAAGCCATCTGGATCAAAGAAGAAGGCCATTTTGCGCCCATCAAAATCATCCACCCGTAGCTCTGTATGAGGAATTCCCAATTGGTCAAACTCTGCTAGACAGGCTTGAACATCTTCCACTTTAAAAGCCAGATGACGGAGACCGGTATGCTCTGGATGAGGGAGAAAGGGTCTCTTGGGGGCATCTGGTTTGATAAATATTTCCAAGGTCAGATTTCCCTTTCGAATATTAAAGAGAATATCCTGCTTTTCTGGCCGATGGTGTTCGTCTAAAGGTTCAAAGCCTAACTTGTCTACATAGAATTCTCTGGTTTTATCATAATCGTGGCCAATAATGGCAATGTGGTGAATGGTATCGAGATGCATCTGCTGTCCTTTTCTTTTTTATCGTAAAGAAAACCTGCCCCTTGTACAGGCAGGTTTTTGCTATTGTCAAATATCTCATTCCTTCTTCATTTAAAGAAAGATTAATTGGTCTGTAAGACCTTTCTTGGCTTGGTTCCTTCAGCTGGTCCGATGACACCCGCTGCTTCCAAGTCTTCCATGAGGCGAGTGGCCCGGTTAAAGCCAACCGATAAGCGGCGCTGAATCATCGAAGCACTGGCTTTTTGAGTTTCAATCACGAGCGCCTTTGCCTCTTCAAAGAGAGGGTCGCCTTCGTCTGAGCCACCCATACCTCCATCAAAGTCTGACTCAGATACTTCACCAGGATCGAAGGCATCATCATAATCCGCTTCAGCTTGCTCTTTGACGAAGTTGACAATCCGCTCCACATCGTCATCTGAGATAAAGGATCCTTGGAGACGGATCGGATGATTTTCATCAATCGGTTTAAAGAGCATGTCTCCACGACCAAGCAATTTCTCCGCTCCATTTTCGTCCAAGATGGTCCGTGAGTCGGTCCCGGATGATACCGCAAAAGCGACACGGGAAGGTACATTGGCCTTGATCAAACCTGAAATAACATCAACCGATGGCCGTTGGGTCGCAAGGATCATGTGGATCCCTGCCGCTCGCGCCTTCTGTCCAAGACGAATAATAGCATCTTCCACTTCTTTACTTGCCACCATCATCAAGTCTGCCAACTCATCGACAATGACCACAATCAATGGAAGTGGTACTTGCTTCATCTCAGACTGGGTATTGTACTCCGCAACCTTGGCATTAAAGCCAGCAATATTCCGAGCACCCACTTTCGAGAAGAGCTCGTAGCGATTTTCCATCTCATCGACAACCTTTTGTAGGGCCCGACTGGCCTTGCGTGGGTTGGTCACAACTGGAATCAAGAGGTGAGGAATATCATTATAGACAGAAAGCTCCACCATCTTTGGATCGACCATCATAAATTTGACTTCGTCCGGACGGGCCTTCATCAAGATACTCGAAATGATCCCATTAACCGCAACCGATTTACCAGATCCGGTAGAACCAGCTACCAAGAGGTGGGGCATCCGGGCCAAATCAAAGGTCCGAGCTGAACCATCTACGGCCTTCCCAAGAGGAATCTCAAGGAGTTTAGCTGGATCTGTCTTGGACTGCTCCCACAATTCACGGAAGGAAACCGTCGCAATCTCTGAATTGGGCACCTCAATCCCGACCAGAGACTTCCCTGGAATCGGCGCTTCAATCCGCACATCCTTGGCTGCTAGGGCTAAGGCCAAATCATCTGCTAAGTTGGAGATGCGGTTGACCCGCACACCGACAGCTGGCTTAACCTCATATTTGGTGACAGAAGGACCGATTTCCGCCCGTTCCACTGTCGCCTTGATGTTAAAGCTTGCAAAGGTTTCTTCCAAAATGCGGATGTTCTGACGAACGATGTTTTTCTCTTTGGATTGATTTTTGGGCTTATCAGGCGCAAAGAGATCAATCGTTGGAAGCTTGTACTGAAGGAGTTCCTTAGGTGTGAAGTCCACAGTGACTTCTTCATCCATATCCTCCTCAGGAACTTCTTCCATTTCCTCTGGATCGTCTTCTGGCCAGTCTTCCGAATAACCTTCCTCTTCATTTGGTAGATAAATTTGAGGGTAGGCCTCCTCTGCGGGCGCTTCTGTTTCGATCACAGGTTCCATGACCTCACCTGTCTCAAGATCTACAGGATAGCCTTCTGTACTCATGGGACTAGCTTCTGCAAGTTGCTCGATGCGGGCAGCCTCCTCTGCTTCTGCTTGAAGGGCCTTCTTCTCTTCACGCTCGACAAAGCGCTCTTGGCGACGAATTTCTCGTTTTTCCATAAAGGAGTGAAAAGCTGCGACAGCCTGCTCATACAAGTCATAAACCGAATAAGAACTCATCAAGAGAAGTCCTAATACGATCAAGAGTCCTCCAATGAAATAAGTCCCGATGTTCGAGAGCAAGAAGGCAATCGGCGTGTACAAGATAGCACCCAGTAAACCACCTCCTGCAAAAGAAGAGACGCGAAGGTGTACGAGGTCCCCTAAGATACGTGAGAAGGTTGGCCCCAAAGAAGATCCTTCAAGTTTCAAGAGGGAGACAAAGTAAGCTTGATAGATCAGTAGCAAGCCTGCAAAAAGACTTAAAAAGCCAGACAAGGTTCCCTCATGCTTCTCAATCCATTTGAAAAAGAAGAGGTAGACAATAACAGCCGTCATCGCTACGTAAGCCAGACTACCTACCAAGAGACGGATAAGGTTGTAGGTCACTAAGCCTAAGGCCCCTAATCGTAAAAAGGCGAAAATGAAGACGAGAGTTAAGACAATCGTCATAATCATTCGGCGAATTGCTTTTTTTCTTTCTATTTCTGCTTTAGACAGTCGTCTTGTCGACCGTGTTTTTTTTGATTGATTATTGTTTGCCATAACCTTTATTATACCACATTTCTAGACTAGTTCTCTAGTAAAATCCTTTTCTCTCATGTGCGAAAGCAACAACAAAAAACAGTACCTCACAGGCACTGTTACTTATAGATTTTTCTTTGGGTGGCGGTCGATGATGGCTTGATGCTCTTTCAGCGCTTGCTTACCTTTTTCCGTCAACTGATAGCCCCGAACTGTGAACTCTTGTGCCAACTCTTCTTCGGTAAAGTGATTAGCCAAAGCTAGGTTCAAATCGGCTGCTTTCATTTTGGACAAGCCCGCGACTCCCTTCTTTTTGAGAATGGCTTTTTTCATGGTCGCATTGATATGGTCCAGCGAATCAAAAGCGGATTCGATAACAGCATACCCCTTATCTACCAAAGCCCTCAAATGTTCCGGAGCATGAATCCCATAAGTGTATTCGAAATACTTAGGAAACCAAGTCTCCGTCGTAAACGTTCCAAAATGGATTCGCCACAAGAGAATGATATCTCCTGCAAGCAAGCCATCTTGAAGCAACTCCATGTTTCTCTTCGAAACGGGCTTTGGATCCAACAACCAAGCTTCCAAGTCTCTCTCAAGCGAAATATAAGGTTTCACCTCGTGATCTGTATAAAATTTTTCAAGTATATCTGAAATAGTTGTCATCTGTTTCTCCATTTCAATCCTATCTTTCTTGAACTATTTATACCTTCATTTGGAAAAATTCTGTTTTGATTGGAGGATTTACAGATAATTCCCCTCATCCTTCAAGTATTGTTGCGCCTTTTGAACGATATAGAGCGACTCATCTTCTGAAACCAACTTGCGAAAGAGCTCTTCCGCTCTAGACTTATCGCCTTTAAGAGTAGCATTTAAGGCCTGGTAGTAGATCATTTCTAACTGTTGGTACTTGAAGTCATTGCTTAAGTCTTCAAAATAATCATTGCTTTGGTGGGCAATGGTTAAATCATAAAGAGCGAGACAGACCTTTTTAGTTTTCTCAGCTAGTGTAGGATCTGTAATGGTCAATTCATTTAATCGAGCCTCCAGCTCTTCCTTAGACAATTCAGGATCTGTCAGGACAATTGATCGCATAAGATAACTCTCAAAAAAGTTCTTATATTTCTGTGGTAGTTCCTTCTGACTGAGTGCTTCCCTAGCTTCTTTTATGACGGTATCGAAATCTCCCATCATAAAAGAATAGGCAACCGATGTCAGCTTCATATCTATCTGTAAAATGGGCTTTTTCACATTCTTGTTCAACTGAAGGTATTGCTGCCAAGAGTCTAAATCTAAGTCTACATGCAGCAAGGTGTTGCACTTGTTGGTATAACGCTTCTTGAGCAATTGGATAAATAGAAATAATCCAACAAGAACCAATAAGACGCCAGCCGTCTGAAGAAGAGTATCTCTAATCACTAACCCAATGCAAAAAATCAGAAGCATTGCCAAAAGGCCAGCAGATCTAGTATAGAGTCTATAGTTTTTGCGCATTTGGCAATAATTCATACAAATCACTCTTTTCTATTCCTGTTTTCAATGCGGCTAGATTCAATCCTATAATTCGCCGCCTTTTCCATTGTAGTATTGTCTAAACTCTTCATAAGAATGGATTTCATGCTCCTGTCCATCTTTTTGAGTAGTAAGCATCTATCTTTACTCCCGAGATTCGATTTTGACCGGTAGGAGCAAACCAGTGAAGTAGTTGGTCAAAATATTCCGCATTAGACATAGAGTCTTGACGTGGGTATAAGATGTAACCTTCCTTTGAAAGCTTTTCTTTCAATTCAGGATGTTCTTTAAAAATATTTAGATTTACGCTACTTTTGTCTCTATAACCATTAAGCTCTATTCTTGACCCAATACGATACCCTGTATTTTTCACTACCAAACCACCTAAATTAGTATAGGAAGTAAGAATTGCGTCAATAGTTGTCACTTCTGTATCTATATTTTCGGTTTCAATAAATTTATGATGGTCTAAATCAAAAAATAATTCATGTGATTTTTCTGAATCCTTTGACTCATAATAGCGCAACCATACAAGACTTTGACCTTTATTATTTATCACATCGAAATTTTTCGAGTAAGCTTTTGGAAATTTTTTTCGGATATTTTTTATGAAATCAACTTTAGTTTCTACCATATCACTACTTATATCATAGTATCGAAATCCAGTGTACTCTTTCTGTATTTTGTTTTGATCTTGTCTTTCATTATAATTAAAACTAACTAAATAACGATTCCCTACAAAATAGAAATCTTTAGCTAGAATATATTCGTTATGATTGCCCCAGTATGAAACATTCTTAATATTCCCTGACTCTACATATTTTGAAGCAGGTTCAGTTTTCTTGTGCTGATTCGATTTAGGATGAACCAATACGAATACACACCCGAAAATAAGTAACAAACTTAATAGAATCCCTGCCATTTTACTATTTAAGCATTTTTTCATTCTTTTCCTCTACAAAACCAATCGTTTCTTTCATAAACTAAACAACTTATCTTCCATCATACCCGATTTCATCCCTATACGCAACTTCCTTCTTAATTAGTGTTTTAGACCAAAAAGAAATCACCCTTAGAGGGTGACAAATGCTAAAGAATTAAGGAAACTATTTCTTTTCCAAAATTTTTAAATAATGTGTTTTCTTGAATTGACCACATAAAGTTAATACAACAAAGAGATACCACATCAAAAAACTTATAAACAATAACAGAAAGCTTCCGAAGGTGAGATATAAGATGGATAATCCTAAGGTGATGAGCCCAAAGACAAGAATTAGCAAATAGGTTTTCAAGCCATTCGACTTCTGTACTTTAAAATAATGCTCAGGCATTTCATAAGGAATGACATTCACTGTATACTTCTGCCTTCTGTGTTGCAATTGCCATATAGCGATGACAAGCATCAATCCAAACGATAGCACTAGTGGGATGAACCCATGAAAGGATACTCGATCTGTTAACAGATAAATGCCATAAAAAAGTACCGTGCTCGGAGTAAAGATAATGGGAAATGGAACACTTTTTCCGACATAGAGCTTATTCTCTTTAGGATGATAAAATACTGTTTTTTCTAGATCACCTTGATCTGCACCGAATTCGACCAAATCGCGTAAAGGGAACTGTTGTCGCTCCTTCGATGCTAACACAATCTGTTCAAAGTCCACTTCCGTAGACTCCTGCTCAAGAGCTTTATTTGCTTCTACTAATGCTTGAAAATGCTCTTGATAATACTTCAGTAATTCTTTATTTTTTCGTTTGGTACCAAGGAATTTAAGTGTAACTAAACGATCAGAAGTCCCATTTCCTATGATCTTTCCTTCCACATAAATTGGATAATTGGTGATTCCTCGAGACGAGTCCTTTTCTCCTAACCGGACGACAATAGTTAATGGATCTAGGCGATAGTGCTTAAAATTACGATCTACCACTATTTCCGATTTCCTAATCTCTATTCTTCCCATTGATGAAAAAGCAATCCATCCAACTGTCACTAGAAGAGACAAAGTAGCTAATAAGACTTTTAGGTTTTCAAAAAAATTATCTTCAATCAGTAAATGGATGATGGCGATGAACATCGACACTACCAAAAAGATCAAAAAATACAGTGAACTTCTAGAGTAAATGTAGAATTTACGTGGTTGTTTCATTTATGATAATTTCCTTTTTGTATAGTCAATTGCACAGCTGTATGTTGTTTCCTCGTGTATACTATCCCATACAGATAATGTTAGATAGATTTTAAAAGTTCACCTCTCATCATACCTTATTTTTTATAGGCCCGCAAGCTGAATATCACCTCATTCCTAGGATAGATTTGAATCAAATGGAAAATTAAGGTACAATAGAGGGTAGACTAATGTGTTGAAAGGATTAATATGAAAAAATTAATTGCCCTACTTGTATTTTCCGGTTTAGCTTTGGCAGGATGTGGCTCTCATCAATCAGATACAAAGACATCCTCTAGCTCGGCTTCAGAAACTAAGCAATCAACTACTTCCAGCGTAGATGCTAGTGAACAAAAGAAAATAGATCAGCTTCGTAAGGATATCCAAGATGCGATGACCAATGAAAATGCGGTCTTTCCTCAGCTCTCCAACGAAGTTGCTGAAGATGAAGCTGTCGTGAAAATCACGACCAACAAAGGGGACATTACCGTTAAGCTCTTTCCGAAATACGCACCTTTAGCCGTTGAGAATTTCTTAACTCACGCTAAGGAAGGCTATTATAATGGCCTCCTCTTCCACCGCGTGATTAATAACTTTATGATCCAAACAGGAGATCCTAAAGGAGATGGTACAGGTGGTGAGTCCATTTGGAAAGGAAAAGATACCTCTAAAGATTCTGGAGCAGGCTTTGAAAATGAATACTCCCCTTACCTCTACAATCTTCGTGGTGCTTTAGCCATGGCCAATTCTGGACCAAATACAAATGGTAGCCAATTCTATATTAACCAAAATAAAGAAGACTGGTCCAGCAAGCTTCCAACTGAGCGCTTCCCTGCTAAAATCATCGAAGCCTATAAGAATGGTGGAAACCCTACTCTTGATGGTGGGAACTACACTGTCTTTGGACAAGTCATCGACGGCATGGATGTAGTCGACAAAATTGCCGAAGTTGAAACAGATGACAAAGACAAACCAAAAGAAGATGTCAAAATTGAAAAAATGGAAATCGTAAAAGACTACGATTTCAAGAAATAAGCAAAAGAGAACCTCGCGGTTCTCTTTTTGTGTTTACGTCAATTCATTAAAGTCCCAGATTTGGTCCATCCAGCCTTCATAGAAGTCTGGCTCGTGGCAAACCATGAGGATCGATCCCTTGTATTCTTTAAGGGCTCGTTTCAATTCATCTTTGGCATCCACATCCAAGTGGTTGGTCGGCTCATCTAGTACCAAGACATTGTTTTCACGGTTCATCAAGAGACAGAAACGTACCTTGGCTTGCTCCCCACCAGATAGTACCTGGATTTGACTCTCGATATGCTTGGTGGTCAAACCACAGCGAGCAAGAGCTGCACGGACTTCTGCTTGGTTGAGAGCTGGAAAGGCATTCCAGACTGCCTCTAGCGGTGTCTGACGATTGCCCCCTTCGACCTCTTGCTCAAAATAGCCTAGTTCTAAATAATCTCCACGCTCTACTTCTCCAGCAATCGGTGGGATGATTCCTAGCAAGCTCTTCAAGAGAGTGGTTTTCCCGATCCCGTTAGCTCCGATGATGGCTACCTTTTGATTGCGTTCAAAGGTTAGGTTTAAAGGCTTAGTCAAAGGACGATCATACCCGATTTGAAGGTCCTTGGCTTGGAAAATGAAGCGTCCAGGAGTTCGGGCATTTTTAAATTCAAAGGATGGTTTTGGTTTCTCACTTTGCAACTCAATGAGTTCCATCTTGTCAAGCTTCTTCTGACGAGACATGGCCATATTCCGTGTAGCCACACGCGCCTTATTACGCGCTACGAAATCTTTCAAATCAGCAATCTCTTTTTGCTGGCGTTCATAAGCTGCTTCCAATTGCGATTTCTTCATCTCGTAGACTTCAAGGAATTGGTAGTAGTCTCCGGAATAGCGGGTCAACTGTTGATTTTCCACATGGTAGACGATGTTGATCACATCGTTCAAGAAAGGAATATCGTGGGAAATAAGGACAAAGGCATTTTCATAGTTTTGCAAGTAGCGTTTGAGCCAATCGATGTGCTCCGCATCCAAGTAGTTGGTTGGCTCGTCCAAGAGAAGGATATCTGGTTTTTCAAGGAGCAATTTAGCCAAAAGGACCTTGGTCCGCTGCCCACCTGAAAGGGCCGTCACATCTGTCTCCATGCCAAAGTCCATGACCCCAAGAGCACGCGCCACTTCATCTATCTTGGCATCCAAGGTATAGAAATCCCGACTCTCTAACCGATCCTGGAGCTCTCCGACTTCTTCCATGAGAGCATCCATATCCGCTCCATCTTCAGCCATCTCCATATAGAGGTCATTGATGCGAGCCTCTGCTTTAAAAAGCTCGTCGAAAGCTGTCCGTAAGACATCGCGCACCGTTTGCCCCTCTTTTAGGACAGCATGCTGGTCCAGATAGCCAGTGGTCACATACTTAGACCACTCGACCTTCCCTTCGTCGGGTTGCATCTTGCCGGTCACGATGCTCATGAAGGTGGATTTCCCTTCACCATTGGCTCCAACCAAACCGATATGCTCTCCCTTTAACAAGCGGAAGGACACATCCTCAAAAATAGCCCGGTCTCCAAAGCCGTGGCTTAAATTTTTCACCTCTAAAATACTCATGATTGACTCTCTTTCATTGATTTCACTCGTATGATTATATCATCTTCAAGACAAAATTAAAAGGGAGTCCAACTCCCTTTTCTCTTACAAACCTAAGTCTGCATATGGCTTCCGGTAGCCCACTTGAACAACTTTTCCGTCCTTCACTAAGAGAGGGCGTTTGATCAGCATGCCATCGCTAGCTAAAAGGTCTGCCGCTTCTTCTATCGAAAGCTGATCCACCTTGTCTTTCAAGCCCAATTCCCGATACTTCATCCCACTAGTGTTAAAGAATGATTTGATTGGTAGGGAAGACTCCTTGATCCAGGTTTGCAGTTGCTCACTGGTCGGTGTGTCTACCACGATATCTTGGCTATCAAACTCGCAACCTAAGCTCGTTAACTCCGATTTCGCCTTGCGGCAGGTTGAACATTTTGGGTATTCAATAAATGATAACATTTTTTCTCCTTATTCTTTCCAAGATATGGCCTCATGTTGCAACAGCCAACGTTTGCGATCTAGACCAGCAGCATAGCCAGTCAACTTTTTCTCCGTCCCCAGCACCCGGTGACACGGGATGAGGAGGACCAAGGGATTCCGACCTACTGCTTGACCGATGGCTTGAGCCGATCTGCAAGACAAGGCCCGGGCGATCTCTCCATAAGTCCGACTCTCCCCATAGGGAATCTGAGCTAAATAGGCCCAAACTCTTTGTTGAAAGTCTGTCCCTTGAGGAGATAGGGGAAAGGGCATGGAAGGACTTTCCCCTATAAAGTATCGATCCAGCCATTCAAAGACAGCTCCATGAAGAGGCTGAAAAGCTTCTTCGATATGCTCAAGCCCCTGCTCACAATTGGCTTGGTCACAAAACCAGATCCCAACTAGGCTTTCCTCATCCACCACAACAGATAGAGGCCCCAAGGGACTCTGATAGAGTTGGCGATAAAACCTAGTCATTTTGAGACTGTTCTGCACGGTAGTCCCAACGATCATCTTCGCTAATCACTTGGAAGAGGCTGGTTTCTGCCTTTCGTTTGATCTTCTGATAAGCGAGACGAACCCCATCAATTGGTACCTTCCCACAGTAATGGAAGCCTAACTTCTCTAAAAGGTGTTGCATAACCTTGTTGTCAGGATGGGTATCACAGCGAAAATCTGGGCCCTTCTCTCCTTCGATCAAACCTTGAAGGAAGGTTTGGGCTACTCCTCGACCAGCAGCTTCTTTGGCAACAGCGACTCGGTGGAAACTGATATAGAGATAGTTATCATGTTCCCATTTTCCTTCATAAATGTCATTATAAGCGGCTTCATTTCCCTTGTAGAGAGCGGCATAGGCTACGACTTCTTGATTCTCTACAGCCACATAACCACGGCTTTCTAGGATATCCTCAAAAATGATTTCTTGATCCGGATAACCATCCTGCCATTGGTCTACTCCAGCTGCAGCTAAGCTGTCCTTGCCATCTTGGATAATTTCCATAATCCGATTGATTTCATTGGGATAGGCCATTCTAATTTCCATCAGACTCTCCTTTTTCTTCCTCTTGGTGGTAACGGGCATAAAGTTCACTCTTTTGTAGCCCAAATTGTTTGGCAACCTGTTTAATCGCCTGGTTCTTTTTCATGCCAGACTGGACCAGAAGATCAATCTCTTGGATCAGATCCACTTCTTCTAGATCTGGCCCCTGCTCACTGGCCCCCTCTACAATCAGAAGGCACTCCCCCTTGAGGGGATTTTCCTCTAGGTAAGCCACTAACTCCTCAATAGTCCCTCGCGTATACTCTTCATAGATCTTGGTCAGTTCTCGGACCAGCACAACCGGACGGTCACCATAGACTGCCAGCATATTTTCAAGGGTCGCTCGTACCCGGTGCGGGGACTCATAAAAGATCTGAGTCTCAGGATAGGCCAATTTCTCTTGGAAAAAGGCCTTTTGCTGCCCTTCCTTGCGTGGAAGAAAGCCATAAAAGATATGGGGCTGGGGTGCCAAGCCACTGGCAATTAGGCCGGTAATGCCGGCACTCGGACCAGGAACTGCCACAACAGGGATTTCTCGTTCAATAGCCGCCTTGACCAGGTCGTGACCTGGATCCGAAATACTAGGCAGTCCTGCATCCGATACCTGGGCCAGGTCCTTTCCAGACTCTAAATGAGCTAGCAAATCAGGGATTTTCTCCATGGCATTGTGCTCATGGAAGCTAGTTTGTGGTGTCGCAATCTCAAAATGCTTGAGCAAGAGTCCTGTATTGCGTGTATCTTCTGCTGCTATCAGATCCACCTCTTTTAGAGTTTGGATCATGCGGTAGCTCATGTCATCCCGATTGCCAATTGGGGTTGGCACTAAAAATAGAGTCCCTGTCGCTTTATCCCCTTTAAAACTTCGTTGAATCTGCATGTTTACTCCCTAAATAACAATTCATCACAGAAAATACACTCTTCATCATTTTCACGACGTTGACCATAGGAGTCTGTACAAACATGAAATCCATCATTGTAAATTCTTTGTAAATTTTCACGACCATTGCGATGGAATTTAGGGGAGCTGGTTTTCTCCACTTCTCCTAAGCGCTCTCTTAATTTATCATTTTCAAGACGCAGAGCAGTATTTTCCTCGACAATGAGTTTGAGATTTTTCTTAATGGCTTCAACCTCTGCTAATGTAACCAGCAATTCCTGGGAGAAGCCATCCAAAGCATCAAATAATTCTTTTTTATTCATCTCTTTACCTTCTATTTTTCAACTGTAGGACCATATACTCGAGAGCATTTTGAAAACTCACATTCCGTTCCCACATCTGTTTGGCCAAGACCAATTTTTCTAGATAGTCTCTTCCTAAGGACTGACCGATGGAGCGTGCAAAGAGCAATTCCAACAAGCGAAAGGCTTGGGCCTGCTTTTCTTTATCATCCGTCTCTTGAACCAAGCGAGAAACCAGTAAGTAGACATGCGGATCTGCTTTTAGACAAGCTGCGACGAAACGCTCACACTCCCTCGCCAGATCGAAAAAGGATGTATTCTGAGCAAGAATTTGAGCCTCTTGGAAACCTTGACTAAAGTTGGCTAACAAATCTGCTTGTTGAAGCAAGAAACCTTCCTGAAGGAGATACTCTTTTAGGAAATCTTGGTTTTTTGGAAAATGAACCTGCTGCGCCCGACTTTTTATGGTCGGGAGAACCAGCTGCTCATCTGCTGTCAGCAGAAAGATATGAACTTCACTCTGAGGTTCTTCAATGACCTTGAGGAGGGAATTGGCCGCATTGACATGCATCCGGTCTGCATCGCAAATGATAAAGACTTGTTTGGATCCTTCGTATCCTGACTGAGAAAAATGCTGGATCAAATCCCGGATCCGATCCGTTTTGATGATTTGATTGACCGGTCGGACAACCGTTACATCTGAGAATTCATCCTCTTCAATCAAGCGACAAGCCCGACAAGTCCCACAGGGCCAAACACCCTTCTTATCCGTACAAAAGAGACTTTGGGACAAGAGCTGGGCCATCTCAAAACTTCCAAAATCTCCTGTAAAGAGATAGGCGTGGCTCAAGCGGTCTTGTTCTAAAATAGCTTGGAAGCGATCGACTAACTGAGGTTGAAGTTTTTGCACTTGTTCTAACTTCATTCACTGATCTCCAAGACTTCTTTCAATAATAGCCAAGTATCCTCGACCACCTGGTCAAAAGGTTGACTGGCATCAATTTTCACCACACGTTGTGGTTCTTTTTCGAGGATAGCCAGATAGCCTTGACGGACTTTCTGATGGAGACTGAGTCCTTCTAGATCCAAGCGATTGACTTCACGGCTAGCACTCTTAGCAATTCTCGCCAACCCTTCTTCTACATCAATGTCAAAGTAGAAGGTCCGATTGGGTTTCAGACCATCAGTCGCAAATTGGTTCAACCATTCAATATCTGCTACTGCTAATCCACGCCCAAAGCCTTGGTATGCTACCGAACTGTCGATAAAACGATCCATGATGACTAGCTTTCCTGCTTTCAAAGCTGGAAGGACACGTTCTGCCAAGTGTTGGCGACGACTGGCGATATAAAGAAGCAATTCTGTCTTAGGATCCATCTCCGTATGGGATGGATCTAGAATGACCTCGCGTATTTTTTCTGCTATTTCGACGCCCCCTGGCTCCCGCGTGGTAATATAGGCAATCCCTGCCTTTTCCAAGCGTGGTAGCAAGGCTTCTAAAACGGAGGATTTCCCTGCACCTTCTGGGCCTTCAATTGAAATTAATGTTCCCTGTTTCATTCTCTTATCTTAACTTTCTATACTCATTTCTCTAGCATGCATCACTTCTTTTTATTTTACCAAAAATAGGGGTAAAAATCCTGTCCGAATTCGTGAAAATTGATGAAAATTATTTCCTATTTTTCATTTTTTTTGGTAAAATGTATGGTGAAAAATGAATAGGAGAACGAGCATGTTTAAGGCAAAAAATATTCTGGCCATTATTTTGGGGGCTGGCATTTTTTCTTTTGGAATCTTCTTTTTAGTCATTCCATTTCACTTTTATGAGGGAGGAGCTACAGGGATTACCCTGATTACCTACTACCTCTTTAAAATTCCCGTTTCGGTCATGAACTTGGCCATCAATATTCCCCTCTTTTTCCTAGCCTGGAAATTACTGGGGCTCCGATCCCTCTATCTCAGTTTGATTGGAACTTTTTCGGTCTCTATTTGGATGGCCATCTTCGAGCTGATCCCTGGAAGTCATCATCTTCAAACTGCAGTCTTTACGGCTCTTGACGGAGATATCCTTCTGGCCTGTATCGGATCAGGGGTTATCCTTGGAACTGGACTGGGGATTATCTTCAACGCTGGAGGAACAACAGGTGGAACCGATATTGTCGCACGTATCTTTAACAAGTACACGACGCTTTCCATGGGACGCCTCATGTTGATTGTGGATGCCATCGTCTTGACAACTGTTTTGATCGTCTTTAAGGACTTCCGAATTGCAGCCTACACCCTCCTCTTTATCCTGATTGACACCGTCGTCATTGATATCGTCGGTGAAGGAGGTTTTGCAGGAAAAGGATTCCTCGTTGTTACATCTAAACCAGATGAAATTGCCAAACAAATCACGACTGATTTGGGCCGAGGAGTCACCTTCGTAAACGGCATGGGCTATTATAGCCAACAAGAAATGAAGATTGTCTACTGCGTGGTTTCACGGAATGAAATGAAACAGATGAAAGATATCATCAATAAGATCGATCCATTCGCCTTCATTACCATTACAGAAGCCCATGAAATCCTAGGAGAAGGATTTACCTTGGATACCAACAAGCAACCCATTGCTCGCTAAAACAAAGAGAGAGTGGGACAGAAATCGGTAATTCGTTAGAATTCGATTTCGTCGTCCCACCTCCGCACAGTTGAGTAGGGCTGTAAAAGCTGATGAAATCAGCGTAGTAGAGCCCACTCAACCACTGCGTCTTGCTCGACGATCCAAAAACAATTAAGAGGCTAGGACTTTTGTCCCAGCCTCTCTTTGTTTATTTAAAAGGCTTTTGCAGATGTACAACTAATTTCATCCACACGAATACCATTTTCTTCAAATTTCTTCTTGATGACTTCCGTATCGGTAATGCCATCAATTTGAACTTCGATAACCACATGATCGTCTTTGGTTGGGATATTGACTGTATTGGCGATGTTATAGCCTTCTTCTACAATCAAATGAATGATTTGTTCTAGAACACCAACCTTATCTTCTGTCACAAAGCGAACACGAACTCCTTCTTCTCCATAACCGGATACTTCGAGGAAGGCACGGAAAATATCACGGTCTGTGATGACACCGGATACTTGGTCATTGTCTACAACCGGAAGAATTCCCACCTTGTTCTTATACATGAGATAGGTCGCATCTTCGAGGCTGGCAAATTTAGAGACAGTAATGACATCACGAAGCATGACATCTTTGACCTTTGTCTTGTTCAACAGATAGTTCATCTCAAAAATAGACAAGCTTGTTGCTTTAGATGGACTTGCTTCTGCAATCGTGCCCTCTGTCACCAAGCCGACCAATTTGTCATTTTCAATGACTGGCAAGCGGTGCAAGCCTTGTTCCCGCATCAAATCTGCCGCATGAGCAATTGTTGTATCTGGACTAATATACACTACTTTACGGGTCATAAAATCTTTAACAGCCATAATCATTCTCCTATGCTTTTCTTAGTTTTATTATACTTGATTTTTAGAATGATTTCAAACGCTTTCAGCAGTTTTCTCTTGTTTTCAAAATTTAGAAAAATCAAACAAGAGAGGTGAAAAAAAGAAAGGCCATTCGACCTTTCCTTTCAAACAAACTTTAAAAATCTTATCCACCAAGGTAGGCCTTGCGGACTTCTTCTGAGGCTAAGAGTTCTTTTCCTGTTCCGGTAAGAACGACTTTCCCTGTTTCAAGAACATAACCGCGGTCTGCGATGGCAAGGGCCTTGTTGGCATTTTGTTCAATCAAGAGAACAGTTGTTCCTTGTTTTTGGATATCTTGGATGATATCAAAGATTTCTTGGATAAAGATTGGTGCCAATCCCATAGAAGGTTCATCCAGGAGCAAAAGTTTTGGCGTCGACATGAGGGCACGACCCATTGCAAGCATTTGTTGCTCCCCACCAGATAGGGTGGCTGCATCTTGGTTCTTCCGTTCTTCCAAACGTGGGAAACGGGAGAAGACTTTCTTCAAGTTAGCTTGATTTTCTTCTCGATCTTTCTTCAAGAAAGCTCCCATTTCCAAGTTTTCCATAACGGTCAAGCCTGGAAAGACGTGACGGCCTTCTGGAACTTGGGAGAGTCCTGCTGCTACAATCTTTTGAGCTGGAACCTTTTGAATCTCCTGACCCAAAAACTCAATTTTCCCAGCACTTGGACGCACCAAACCTGAAATGGTACGAAGAATAGATGTTTTCCCAGCACCGTTAGCACCGATAAGAGAAACAACTTCTCCTTCATTTACCTCGAAACTGACATCACGGACAGCCTGGATCATGCCATAGTGTACAGAAAGATTTTCAACTTTTAACATAGACATTAGGCTTCACCTCCTAGATATGCTTCGATTACGCGTTTATTATTCTTGATTTCATCTGGCGTACCATGGGCAATCAAGCGGCCATATTCTAATACATAAATCCGTTCTGTTACTTCCATGACCAAGCTCATATCGTGCTCAATCAGCATGATCGTAATATTAAATTCTTTTTGAATGCGACGGATCAATTGGGTCAATTCTGCTGTTTCTTGAGGGTTCATCCCTGCAGCAGGTTCATCCAAGAAGAGGATTTTTGGCTCTGTCGCAAGGGCACGAACGATCTCCAAGTGACGTTGTTGTCCGTAAGCCAAGTTTTTAGCCAAAGTATCTGCTTCTTTTTCCAAACCGAAAATGGCTAACAATTCAAGGGCTTTTGCTTTCAAAGCTTCTTCATTTTTGTAATAGCTTGGCAAGCGGAAAAGACTCGCAAAGACATGTGGTTTGTGGTGATTGGCAAAGGCAATCAAGACATTATCCAAAACGCTCAAGTCTTTAAAGAGACGAATATTTTGGAAAGTCCGTCCCAGACCACCTGCAGCGATTTTATAAGGTGCTTTACCATTTAATAGGTGACCATCTAAAGTAATGGTTCCTTCACTTGGTTCATATACCCCTGTTAGGAGGTTGAAGAGGGTTGTTTTACCGGCACCGTTGGGCCCGATCAACCCAACCAATTCCCCTTCATTGAGTTCCATGGTCACATCCCCAACGGCTGTCAAACCACCAAAGTTTTTTGTTAAATTTTTTACTTCAAGAAGTGCCATTAGTTAGCCTCCTTTTTTGAGAGTAGTTTTTTCAAGCTGAATTCCCATGTTCCAAGAAGACCACCTGGACGGAAGATCATCACGAGGATCAAAGCCAATGAGTAAATGATCATACGAACGCTTGAGAAGTCTTGAAGCACCATGTTCAAGATCCCCAAGACGATTGCTGCCACAACCGTTCCTGACATTGATCCCAAACCACCAAACACGACAATGATCAAGACATTAATGGTATTAGTAAAGGAATAATCTTTCGGAACGACAGATCCAATGAAACCTGCTTGGAGAGATCCTGCAATCGCTGCTGTGATCGCACCGAAAACAAAGGCGATAACTTTGACTTTGGTCGTATTAATCCCAACAGATTCTGCTGCAATTTCATCTTCACGAACAGAAAGGGTGGAACGCCCAATTGGACTGCGTAAGAAGTTGATGGTAAAGATGGTTGTAATCACGACAAAAAGGTAAACCAATTGCCAGGTTGTAAAGGCTGGCAAACCAAGGATCCCAGCGGCACCATTTGTCAGAGTACCACCATTGACAATCAGGATCCGGATGATTTCAGAAACCCCCAGTGTCGCAATCGCGAGGTAGTCCCCTTTCAAACGAAGTGTTGGAACCCCAACAATCAAGGCCACAGCACCTGCGATCAAAGCCCCTAAAACCATCGCGCCAAAGAACGCTCCATAGGTTGGTGATTTAGAACCGAGAATGGCTGCAGAATAGGCACCAATGGCCATAAATCCTGCATGACCGAGTGAGAATTGACCTGAAAAACCTACAATGAGGTTCAAGCCAACTGCAAGAATGATATTAATCCCAATTTGTTCCAAAATTTGGATATAAAAGAGGTTGAGCACACCCGCTGCTACTAAGACTTGGATCAAGGCAAAACCTGCGACCAAAAGACCAAGCCAGACTAAATTCACTTTTAAATTTTGTTTCATGGCTTACACCTTCTCTTTCACATTTTTACCGAGGATACCTGCAGGACGGATAAGCAAGATCACAATCAAGATGGCATACACAATGGCATCACGGAAGTCTGAAAGACCGATCGCTGTAGCGAAGGTTTCTAACAAACCAATAACAAATCCACCTAGGGCAGCACCTGGAATGATTCCGATTCCTCCAAGAACGGCTGCGACAAAGGCTTTAATCCCTGGTGTCATCCCCATCAAAGGCTCGATCGAGTTGTAATACAAACCGATCAAAACCCCACCAGCACCAGCCAAAGCTGATCCCAAGGCAAAGGTAAAGCTGATGGTCCGGTTGACATTAATCCCCATCAATTGAGCGGCATCGCTGTCGACAGAAACGGCACGCATGGCTTTCCCCATCTTTGTCTTTTGGATAATAAATTGAAGAGCGACCATCAAGAAAATAGACACTCCTAAAATCATCAACTGAATGTTGGAGATCGAAATAGGACCAAAGTTGTAACGAACAGTTTCAATGACTTGCGGGAAGGAACGGGTATTGGCCCCTACAAAGAAGACCATCCCATATTCAAGCAAAAAGGAAACTCCGATGGCTGTGATCAAGGCTGCAATCCGTGTTGAATGACGAAGTGGACGATAAGCCAGGTATTCAATCACAACCCCTAAAATAGCTGTCCCGACCATAGCTAGAAGCAAGGCTACAAAGAAGTTAATTTTCAATGAGTTCAATAAGAAATATCCCATAAAGGCACCTACCATGTAGATATCCCCATGGGCAAAGTTGATCAATTTGATAATTCCATACACCATAGTATAACCAAGGGCCAAGAGTGCATAGACACTTCCCAAGATTAGACCGTTCACTAATTGCTGGAGCATTTGAACCATCCTTTCTAATAATAAAGAGCGAGGCCAGGAATTTTCATTCTCCCAGCCTCTTGTACAAACAACAAATGATAATTAAGGTTTAACCGACTCAACTGACTCAACTTTACCATCTTTTAAGCCAATCATAAGTGCAGATTTAACCGGATTATGGTCTTTGTCAATAGACATTGTACCAGTAACACCTTCCAAGTCTTTCAACTTCGCAAGGTTGTCTTTCAATTCGACAGAGTTCTTAGCACCTTTAGATGCTTCTGCAACCATGTAAACTGAATCATATGCCAAAGCTGCAAACATTGAAGGTTCTTCGTTATATTTCGCTTTATAAGCTTCTACGAATTTTTTGGCTTTATCAGTCATTTCACCTTCAGTAGAGAATCCAGCTACGTAGTAGATGTCTGTAGCTGCAGCAGGTGTTGCTTGTTCAACGAATTTAGCATCGCTAAATCCATCACCACCAATGATTGGTTGTTTGATTCCCATACCACGTGCTTGGTTTACGATTTTACCAGTTTCAGTGTAGTACCCTGGAAGGACAATCGCATCGAAGTCTTTGTCTTTGATTTTTGTAAGAGCAGCTTGGAAGTCTGTATCCTTAGATTGGAAAGTTTCTGTTGCTACGATTTCACCTTTATAAGATTTCTTAAAGGCTTCAGCAATCCCTTTAGCATAGTCAGATGAATTATCGTAGTAAAGAACAACTTTCTTCGCTTTCAAGTTATCCGTTGTATATTTAGCAATGATTTGTCCTTGGAAGCTATCGATGAAGGTTGCACGGAAAAGGTAATCTTGACCTTTTGTCAAATTATCTTGTGTTGCTGATGGTGTTACCAATGGAACACCTGCTTTACCAGCATTCGCAACAGCTGCGGCAGTGGCACCCGAAGTAGCAGGCCCTACAAGAGCGTTCACTTTTGATTGAGTGACAAGGTTTGTAGTAATGGTAGCTGCTTCCGCTGTCTCAGATTTGTTATCTTTGTCTGTGACAACAATCTTCTTACCATCAGCTCCACCATTAGCATTGATTTCATCAACGGCTAATTGAGCACCTTTTTGTTCAGCACTACCATATGCTGCTACTTCACCAGTTTTTTCAAAGTTAAAACCGATTTTTAGTTCTTTGCCGATTTCGTTACCAGTTGTGTTTGAACCTGAAGTTGAAACTTCACCACAGGCCGCAAGAAGAGCGACACTTGCAATTGTTAAAAATGAAAGAGCAAATTTTTTCTTCATTTGTAATAATCTCCTTAAATAATCTTAAAATAAATACATATTAAGAATATACCGAATTATCTGACAATTGTCAATATAAAAAACGCAATCCTTTAAATGATTGCGTTTTCTACTTGTGTTTCATCCTGTTGACGATGCAAACTTCCTACAAAATCACGATCCAATTCTTGAATATGGCAAATTTGAACCTTCTTTACAAAGCGTTCTTTTTTTAATTGCTGCATAATTTCAAGAACTTGAGGACTATCGACATAGACCTGGACATAGCGCATTTTTTTGGAATGATAGATCACATCCCCAATTTCCTGTAATTTCTTTGCATCTCGATTATAATACAATTTTACAATTAAGCCTGTTCTAGCTTGCTTCTCAAACATACACAATCCCTTTCTGCTTCTGTTACAAGTATAGCAAATTTCAGGTAAAAATACTATCTTTTTCTAGAAAGTAAAGAATGTCCTAAAAAAAACCTCTCCTGTCAAAGGAGAGGGCTGGATGGTTAAGATTTCTTATCCGAGATTGTTGTTAGCCATGATTTCATCGATGAAACCATAAGCTAAGGTTTCTTCTGCAGTCATCCAATTATCTCGTTCCGCATCAGCGTGGATTTTCTTGATGGTTTGACCTGAATTTTCTGCCAAGATTTTTTCCAATCTGTGACGTGTTTTCAAGAGGTGTTCTGCTGCAATGGCCATATCCGTTTGTTGGGTACCGCCACCAGTACCACCCATTGGTTGGTGGATCATGTACTCAGCATTTGGCAACATGAAGCGTTTGCCTTTGGCACCACTTGATGCAATCACAGTCCCCATTGAAGCTGCCATCCCCATGACGATGGTTTGGACGTCTGATTTGATAAAGTTCATGGTATCGACGATTGCCAAACCTGCAGAGACAGAGCCTCCTGGCGTATTGATATACATATAGATATCTTTGGTATTATCTTGGGCATCCAAGAAGAGTAATTGGGCAATAATCGAATTGGCCATTTGGTCTTCTACCGGTCCTGTCACCATGATAATACGGTCTTTTAAGAGGCGTGAGTAAATGTCGTATGAGCGTTCGCCACGACTAGTTTGTTCAATTACTACTGGAATCATTCATTCATCTCCTTTTATCCATTATAACCGGCACCATCTCAGGAGTTTCATCCGGTTGATTCGAGAGGCTAGCTCTCCTTCCATTCTTTATAAAAGCTATTATATCCCATTGGTCAACAAAGGTCAAATTTTTACTTTCCCTAAGATGGATTGGAAATGTGCTTATTTGGTACCAAATAAACGGTCCCCAGCATCACCTAAACCTGGAACGATATAGCCGTTTTCGTTGAGGCGTTCATCCAAGGCTGCAGCAAAGATTTCGACATCTGGATGAGCTGTTTGAAGAGCTTCCACTCCTTCTGGTGCTGCAACTAAGCAGACAAATTTAATATGGCTTGCACCACGTTTCTTTAATGAATCTACCGCTAGGATTGCAGATCCCCCAGTCGCCAACATTGGGTCTACCACAAAGATTTGACGTTGGTCGATATCTTCTGGCAATTTCACCAAGTATTCAACTGGTTTCAAGGTTTCTTCATCGCGGTACATTCCGATGTGACCAACTTTAGCAGCGGGTACCAAACTCAAGAGTCCGTCTACCATCCCGATCCCTGCACGAAGGATTGGAACAATCGCTAGTTTTTTACCAGCAATTTGTTTTTGAACTGTCTTTGTGATCGGTGTTTCGATTTCTACATCTTCAAGAGGAAGTTCGCGCAAAACTTCGTATCCCATCAACATAGCAATTTCATCTACTAATTCACGAAAAGCCTTTGTAGAGGTATCAGTCCGACGCAAAATAGACAATTTATGCTGAATCAGTGGATGTTTAATAACTTCAAGTTTTCCCATTGTGGTTCCTTCTTTCTCTATATTCATCTTATTATATCAAAAAGGAAGAAAAAGGCCTACAAATATGCAAACCTTTTCTTTTCTTATTTTAATGACTAGCTTATAGCCACTCCTTGTACTTGCCAATATAATAGTGTTTGACCAAGGTGACACTTGCCATATAAAGGAAGAGAATTCCCGCCAGTAATAGGAAGTAAAGACTATTCAGTGGCGCTACTTTCAACAAGGAAGCCAGTGGGCCATATGGTAAGAAGGTAACCAAGAGCGCCCCCAATAAAGTCGTTGCCATGACTGCAAGGGCTGGCCGACTTTGAACAAAAGGCAATTTTGGAGAGCGGAGCATATAGATGACCATGGTTTGGGACCACATGGACTCAATGAACCATCCAGTTTGAAAGAGCATGATGAAGAGTCCCGCACTGTCTGCTCCATGGACATAGCCATAGCCTGTAATCATCGGTACGATGATAAAGTAGAGAGCGATAAAGGTCAAGATGTCAAAGACAGAGGAAATAGGACCAAACCAGGCCATAAAGCGGGTAATGGATTTTGCTTCCCAAATCCGAGGTTTCTTCAAGAAGTCCTTATCCACTCGGTCAAAAGGCAAGGCGATACAGGAAAGGTCATAAACCAAGTTTAAAACGATGAGATGGATAGGGGCCATTGGAAGAAAAGGAAGGAAAATACTAGCAAAGAGAAGAGAGAAGATATTTCCGAAATTAGAAGAAACAGTCATCTTGATGTACTTGGTCATGTTGGCATAAACTTTGCGGCCTTCTACCAAGCCTTTTTCGAGGACCATCAAGTCTTTATCCAGAAGGATAACATCTGCTGTTTCTTTGGCAATATCGACAGCTGTATCAACCGAAATCCCCACATCTGCCACTTTCATAGAAGGAGCATCGTTGATCCCATCTCCCATATATCCGACCTTGTGGCCATTTGCTTTCAGTTGCAAGATAATGCGTGCTTTTTGATCTGGAGATAATTTTGCAAAAACGGTGGTGGTTTCGACTGCTTGGGCCAAGTCTGAATCAGAGAGACTGTCGATATCGCTACCCAGCAAAATGCGGTCAACATCCAGTCCCACCTTTTCACAAACCGCTTGGGTCACTTTCTCATTATCACCCGTAAGGATTTTAGTAGCAACTCCGTATTCCGCAAGGGTATTGATGGCTGGTGCTGCAGATGGTTTTGGTGGATCTAAGAAGGCTAGGTAGCCCGTCAAGATCATGTCTGCTTCATCTGCCACTTCAAAGGCATAGCCTTCCTCAAGATTTGATTTGTAACTAACTCCTAGCACGCGCAAACCTTGTTCATTCAGCTGAGCCACCTCTGCCAAGACGTCTTCCCGCACTTGGTCTGTTAGGGGGATAATCTCATCCTTGTATTCTACATAGTTAGAGACTGCTAACATTTCTTCCAAGGCTCCCTTGGTGACCATGCTCACGACTCCCTGCTCATCTTTGACAATGACACTCATCCGCCGGCGTTCAAAGTCAAAAGGCAATTCATCAATTTTTTGGAAGCTTTGGTCCAAGCCTCTGACAATCTCATGTTTCTTAGCTTCTCTTTCTGTCCGACTGATAATAGCGCGGTCCATCAAGTTTTTGAGGCCGGTTTGGAAGTAAGAGTTGAGGTAGGCCCGACGAAGGACGGACAAATCCAAGTCCCCACGAATGTCGAGTGGGTATTCGAGTACAATCTCATCTTGGGTCAAGGTTCCTGTCTTGTCGGTACAGAGGATATCAATAGCGCCTAGATCTTGAATAGCATTGAGCTTTTTGATGACCACCTTTTCTTTGGCCATGATAATGGAACCCTTGGCCAAGCTAGCTGTGATAATCATTGGGAGCATTTCCGGAGTCAAGCCCACCCCTACACTGAGGGCAAAGACCCCTGCTTCCAGCCAATCCCCATCTGTCAAACCATTGATAAAGAAGACGATGGGTACCATGACCATCATGAGTCGGATCAACAACCAAGAGATGGTGTTCATTTCTCGTTCAAAAGAGGTTGGTTCATCATAAGTATTGATGGTTTGCTCAATCGCTCCCATCATGGTTTCATCCCCAACGACCAAGACCAAGGCTGTTGCTCGACCTGAGATGACGTTGGTCCCCATGAAAGCTAGACTTTCACTCTCCAAAAGACTGTCCAGATTTTGGCCACTTGCTTTTTTCAAGCAGACTTTTTCGACAGCATCGCTCTCTCCAGTCAAACCAGACTGTTGAACGAAGAAGTCTCGAGAATCTAACAAGACCACATCTGCTGGGATCATGTCGCCTGCACTCAATTTAATCAGGTCTCCCACAACGATCTCATCAATGGGAATCTCTTCTTCTTTACCTTCTCGAATGACCGTTGCTGTATTGACAATCATGCGAGAAAGGTTGCTAGCAGCCTTGTCACTTCGCAATTCTTGGATAAAGCGAATCCCTCCAGAGAGAAGAACGAGTACGACGATGATGAGAGAGGTCGTTGGATCTTCCTCTCCTGGTTTAGCTAACCAAACATTGGTCACCAGAGAAACAAGGGCAATGAGCAGTAAGATGACCGTGAAGGGATTGATGATGGATTCAACAATCCGTTTCCAGATAGAATTATCTTGCCCCTTTGTGAGGACATTTTCTCCATAGCTATCCCGGTTCTCCTCTACTTGGTCTTCCGTCAAACCAGACCAGCTAGATTGATAGGTTGCTAAGGTTTTTGTTTCTGCATCTTGTAATGCAGCAATGAGTCTTTCTTTTGTTGTTTGCATTGGAATCTCCTTTTAAATCAGGAGCCAAACGCTTATAGAGTCCCGATGACACAAATCAGCGATTGGCTGGCTATGTGCGGTTCGGGATGATCGTCGATTTGTATCATAGTGCTCTCCTTTTCTACTTGATAGGTGAGAGGCTTCTTAAGCATAAGAAAAGAGCCCTCCCCTTTTACAGGTAGGACTCATTAAACTCGTCGTTTATTTTTTAATAAAAATTCTCAAAAAATAGACCGTCCAAGCTTTAGCTCCGCAAGGCAATGAAATGAGCTTAGTCTTGACCTTTGCGATCAGGACTGTTGACCAACGAGTAGTGTCTCCACTGCTTTGCGGTAGTCATCCGTATCCTTGTGGTAGCCTCACCTACCGTTATTCCCCTTGAGTATACTCCTCCCCTATAGAAAAGTCAACCCTTAAAATCAACCTTTTTTAGGAAAATTTGTTACGATCCGATCGACAATCTCTTGGACTAGGGTTTTCGGAGCTGCCACATTCAAACGGGCATGTTGCTTCCCTTCTACTCCAAAGTCTGTCCCTTTATTGAGGATGACCTTGGCCTGGTCATGAAGTCGAGCATGGAGTTCTTCCTCTGACAAACCGTAGGCAGAAAAATCAAGCCAGAGTAGATAGGTCCCTTGCGGTTTCATCACACCAATGTCTGTCTGCTCACGCAAAACTTCTACAGTGTAATCGATATTTTCTTCCAAGACTTCCTTTAAGTCCTCTAACCAAGCCTTTCCATTCTGATAGGCTACTTCGGTGGCGATAAAGCCAAGGGCAGAAATTTCATGTTGATTGTTTCGCAACTGCTGAGCTTGGAAGGATTTTCTTAGTGCATCATTTTCGATGATGGCATAGGAATTTTTTGTCCCTGCGATGTTGAAGGTTTTGGTCGCACTCGATAAGACAAGGGTGAAGTCCTTAAAGCTTGGATCTACCGTATTAAAACATACGTGCCGATTTCCAAATAGCGCCAAGTCTTGGTGAATTTCATCTGAAACAAGCAAGACCCCATGTTTTTGACAGAGACGACCAATCTTTTCTAGGACTTCTCGTTCCCAGACGCGACCGCCTGGGTTATGAGGATTGCACAGGATGTAGAGCTTGACTTGGTGCTCCACAAAGTCTTTTTCCAATTGCTCAAAATCAATTTGGAAAAGTCCATCCACTTCTACTAAGGAATTGGTCACTAATTTGCGCTGATTGAGGCGGACGCTACGGGCAAAGGGGGGATAAACTGGCGTATTGATGAGAACAGCCTCTCCTTCCTTAGTGAAAGCCTGAATAGCCGTCGAAATAGACGGAACCACACCCTCCATAAAGACAATGGCTTCCTTCTCAAACACATATCCATGCTCTGACTTTTCCCAATTCTGAACAGCCTGGTAAAGCTCCTCGCTAGGATAGGTGTATCCGTAGACCAATTGATCTGCGTAATCTCGAATGGCTTGGCGAACCGCAGGCAAGGATTCAAAATCCATATCTGCAATCCAAGCAGGAAGAAGTTCTGGATCTTGCTCTGACTCCTTCCATTTGCTAGTGTGGTGCCCCAAACGATTAGGGACAGTCAAAAATTGTTCTTTTCCCATGATGGACTCCTATCTAGCCAATGCTTGTTCTAAATCCTCAATCAAATCCCGTGCATCTTCAATTCCGATGGAAAGGCGAAGCAAGTCATCCGTTAACCCATAGGAATGACGAACCTCTGCAGGAATATCTGCGTGGGTCTGTGTAGTTGGGTAGGTAATCAAACTCTCTACTCCACCTAAGCTTTCTGCAAAGGTAAAGACTTGCAAGTGGTTCAAAATGGTTGGAATCTTTTCTTGGTGGCTTACTTTAAAGGAAACCATGCCTCCCTTGCCGGTATACAAGACTTCCTTAACAGCTGGATGCCCCTTCAAGAATTCCACTACCTTCTTCGCGTTTTCTGTAGAGCGCTCCATTCGAAGGGCTAAGGTTTTTATCCCACGGATCAATTGGTAGCTGTCAAAAGGAGAGAGAACAGCTCCAGTTGTGTTTAAGTTATAAAAGAGTTGCTCATAGAGACCTTCATCATCAGTCACTACAACACCAGCCAAAACGTCATTATGACCCGCTAGATATTTGGTCGCTGAGTGAAGGACGATATCTGCTCCTTCTTCAATTGGACGTTGGTAGATAGGGCTATAGAAGGTGTTGTCTACAATCACTTTTGCCCCTTTTTCATGAGCGAGTTTAGCTAATTTCTGGATGTCAAACTCCAGCATGAGTGGGTTAGTAGGAGTTTCAATATAGAGAATATCCACCTCTCCCTTCAATCCCTCTACCAATTCTTCTTCAGAATTTGCATAGGTAAAGAAAAAGCGTCCTTCTTGTTCCATTTGGTTGAACCAACGGAAAGAACCTCCATAAAGATCTCTTACTGCCAAAACCTTACTGCCAACAGGAAAAATACTGAAGGCTAAGACAATGGCAGACATACCTGAGCTCGTCACCAAGGCATGCTCTGCACTCTCAATAGCTGCCAAGGTCTTTTCAGCGTTTACCCGCGTCGGATTCTTGGTACGGATATAGTCAAAACCAGTAGATTGACCAAACTCTGGATGCTGGTAAGTGGTTGAAAAATGAAGCGGAGTAATCAAAGCCCCTGTTGCTGGATCCGACTTGATTCCCGCTTGAGCTAGGATGGTGTTAATATTCTTTTTGTGACTCATACAAACCTCCAATGGACGTAAATTCAATTGTCTCTATTGTATCACTTCTTTAGATGATTCGGTTTTTCCTTTTTCAAGAGCTAGATATAGCTTCAAACTATAATGAAAAAAAGAGGTGGGATAGCCCCAACCTCTACTGATTATGAAATATGAAATTTATTTCGAAGACTAGCTGCCTTGCTACCAATAAAGCGATCTAAGAAACGAAGACGAAGACCGAGGCCACCGTATACAACGATTCCCACACCACCAATCAGAGCTACATAGATCATACTGGTCACTCGACCATTTGGTTTGATCACAAAGCCAAGGATAAAGCCTGCAACTAGGACCACCAAGAGCATGATCAAGGTGAGAATGGCTGTCAATAAGCTCCGTTTGAAGACGTTCTTTCGATTAAATCGGGTCACCAGATGAATTTCCTTGTACATAAGAACAATCGGAATCATAAGACCAATCGTAGTAGAAAGAAGCGGACCATAGGCTTTAAAGAAATAGATGAAAGGTACTTGGAGAATCATTTTTACCAATACTCCATAGCCAAAGTAAAGAATTGCCTTCCGATTTTGGAAAAGAGCCTGGATCATTGGAGAGAGAACCGTATACAAGCCTAGAATGACCGTTTGTAACATGGCTAGGATAAAGAGTCCCAAAGCCAGGGAATCTGGTTTCCCGTAAAAGACCGTATAGAGAGGCTCTGCAATGGCTACTGCTCCAATCGTCGCTGGAAGCAAGAAGGCTACTAGCATGGTCAAATTATCTTGAACCAGCTTACCTGCAGCCCGGAAATCGCCCTTGACATAGTTCTCTGTAAGGAGAGGGATTCCCACCCCACCGATCGATGTCGCAACTGCAATTAAAATCATGGTGATCTTGTTCGGATTCGCTGAGAAGTAGCTGAACTGAACCAAAAGCTCTGAACGAGTGAAGTTGGTGAACCAAGACATGACATTGCTATAGGTCATCTGGTCGATAATTTGAAAGAGTTGAATGGCTGATCCTGTCACAATGAACGGAATCGCTTCACGAATAGTATCCCACAAGAGAGCCTTGGTATCAATCTGGCTATCAGACTCCGGGCGATGAATAATGTGCTGTAGAAGTCCTGTTTTCCAGAGGTAATAGACGAGGACTAGAAGACTCGCTCCCATCCCAATAAAGGCTGCAAAAGTGGACTGGGTCACGGCTTCAACGTAATCACCTGAACCGACCTTCATAATGAAGTAGGCTGTCAAGAGCATCCAGATAACCCGAATCACTTGCTCAGCAATTTGACTGATAGCATAAGGTTTCAGATTGTTATGCCCTTGGAAGAAGCCACGAATGACACTCATGGAAGGGAATATCAAGACTGCCCAAGACAAGCTCTGCATGACAGGGATTAGGTCTTTCCCACCTCCTGATAGGTTTGCAAAGACTGGGGAAAGCACATACATGATAATGGCAAAAACCAAGCCCAATAAAGACATGAACTTAAGGAAGCCACGAATCATGGCAAAACTGTGCTCTTCTTGTCCCTTGGTATTATACTTGGCCACCTGCTTAGCGACTGCTACTGGGACGCCTGCTGTTGAAATCAGCAAAAACCAAGCGTAGATATTGTAGCCCATAGTGAAGAGACCGTTTGCCTCTGCTCCATGTTTACCCATCCAGATATACCAAGGGATGATATAGGCCGCACCTAAGAGACGACTAATGAAATTGCTGGCTGTTAACCAGACTGTACCTCGAAGCATCTGGGCCTGTTGATTACTTGTTTCGTTACTCATATGTTTCCTCTACTTTATAGTCTTCTTTCATTATAAACTTTTCCTTTACACTTGTAAAATAAGGTCTTTCAGTTTAAAATAGGATTATGATAAAGATAGAAACTGTACTAAACATTTTAAAAGAGGATCACAACTTTCGTGAGATCCTACAAGACGGAGAATACCACTATTCAGCAAGTGGGGTTTCTTTTAATCAAATTAGCTACGATAGTCGAAAGGTCAACTCCGAGACCCTCTTTTTTGTCAAGGGGGCAAATTTCAAGAAGGAATTTTTGGAGCAAGCGATCGAGCAAGGTCTCCAGTGGTATGTCGCTGAGCAAGACTTTGAGGTCAGCATCCCAGCCATTATCGTTACGGATATCAAACAGGCTATGAGCTTGATTGCCATGGAATTCTATGGCCACCCTGAGCGTCAGCTAAAACTCTTAGCCTTTACAGGGACCAAGGGCAAAACGACTTCTGCTTACTATGCCTACAAGATTCTTGAGCAAGGACACCGTCCAGCCATGCTATCCACTATGAATACAACCTTGGATGGCAAGACTTTCTTCAAATCAACCTTGACCACTCCAGAAAGCATTGATCTTTTTGAAATGATGGCCCAGGCAGTTGCCAACGATCGGACCCACCTGATTATGGAAGTTTCTAGCCAAGCTTATTTGGTGAAACGGGTTTACGGTCTGACCTTTGATGTCGGTGTCTTCCTTAACATCAGCCCTGACCATATTGGACCAATTGAGCATCCAACCTTCGAAGACTATTTCTACCACAAACGTCTCTTGATGGAAAATAGCCGTGCTGTTGTCGTCAATAGCGATATGGATCATTTTGAGATTCTTGCGGAACAAGTCGCTGAGCAAGACCACGACTTCTACGGTAGTCAATCAAGCAACCAAGTCCAGAACTCAAAAGCCTTTATCTTTTCTGTCACTGGCAAGCTGGCGGGAGATTATGATACCCAGCTCATTGGCCACTTCAACCAAGAAAATGCTGTAGCTGCAGGTCTTGCCTGCCTTCGCCTAGGAGCGAGTCTCGAGGATATCCAAAAAGGGATTGCTAAGACGCGCGTTCCTGGCCGAATGGAAGTCTTGACTCAGAAAAATGGGGCCAAGGTCTTCATCGACTATGCCCATAATGGAGATAGCTTGAAAAAGCTGCTCTCAGTTGTTGAAACCCATCAAACGGGGACGATTTCACTGGTCCTTGGATCAACTGGGAATAAGGGAGAGAGCCGCCGCAAGGACTTTGGCTTACTCTTAGAAGACCATCCTGAGATCCAAGTCTTCCTCACAGCGGATGATCCCAACTATGAAGATCCTTTGGCTATCGCTGAAGAGATTAGCAGTTTCATCACGCGCCCTGTCGAAAAAATCGCAGATCGCGAAGAAGCCATTCAAGTAGCTATGGCAACGACCAGCAAGCCTGAAGATGCCGTCATTATCGCCGGAAAAGGAGCTGACTGCTACCAAATCGTCAATGGCGTAAAAGAAGAATATCCAGGTGATGCTGCCATTGCTGAACGTTACCTATAATCAAACGAAACAAGGCTAGGAAAATTCCTAGCCTTTTTATTGCTTCATAAACACCAGTCTTTCCTTATCCAAGTCCACTGCTAATTCATATTTGCCTTCATCATTTTTGCGGATATAGCCTAAGATTTCTAAACTATCGACAAAGATGTCCTTGCGCTTTTGCTGGACTACTTCTTTTTTGAGAAATTTGAGCAAAAAGCTGGTCATATACTTAAGAGCATACTCGGAATTGACATCTCCCAAGATGGCATAGAGCTTCTCTTGCTCCTCCGTCAATGGGTATTGGTGAGCTACCTTATAAAAGTAATTGGAAAGGGTCTGTGCATGTCGCGCAAAGTCCGTCTCTTCTATGAGAATCGCTGCATTAGTCGTGTTGCGGAGTTCCGTTTGGAAGACCTTGGCATTTAATTCTTGATAAACTGCACTGTCCTCTCGAACAAAGACCTCCTGATCCAAGTCAACAAGATCAGCTGACTTCAAGAAGGGCAGGTTGAGGGTGTAGCGTTTATTTTCTCGAAGGATGAAGCCCGCTTTGATATACTCCTCCATCAGCTTATCCACTGGTTGATCTGGAAATTGGGCCTTGATTTGCCGCAGGATCACATCGTCGTGCTGATCCAAAAAGTTGATCAAGTCCTTGAAAAATGGCTGACGTGTCAAACGTGTGGGATTAATGATTGTAATCATGAATAGGTCTCGTTTACTGTTTTATCGGTTCGTTCTTATTGTAACATAAAAATTAGTTTAAGCGAAATCAATACCAAAGGACAAAATCTTCAATTTATGGATAGGCAGGCAAGAGGGGAAAATAAGGCAATAAAAGAACTTAGTCTTTTCAATCCAAGTTTACTGTAGAAGCCCCATAAGTTATTCCAACTCATTTCATTTCTATTATTTTAAAAGAAATAAAATCAGTCAGTAGTTGCCTAATGCGTTCTGGACATTCTTCATTGTCCCTACTGTAGATACTCACTAAGCCATGTAAAAAAATAAAGATTCCACTACGAATATTTAGCGCTTCTGCATCAGATAAGTCTTTCGGTAAAAAGACATCAATAGCTTCTTCCAATAAACGATAACTTTTCATTCTCAATTGCATCAACGGTTGCGAACAATCGCCTGGATCTTCATGCTCTCCACGGTAAAAAATCAATAATTCATAAAAATTACGTTCTCTAAACCCAAAATCCACGTATGTTTGACAGATTTGAAGCAGACGTTCCTTATCATTCTGCTTGGAATGACTGATTTCTAAGCAAGTATGATAGAGGTGAGTTAACGGTTTTTCCGCTACTGCATATAATATATCCTCTTTCTTTTTAAAATACTGATAAATAGCTGTATGTGAACATCCCGCAGCTTGAGCAATCTGCCTGATTCCTACTTTTTGCTGAGATTCTGTCCGGAAAAGTTCCTCGGCTGCCCTGATAATTCTAGATCTTGTATCCTTTGCCATTACAAACTCCCTTTAAACCCATCCGATGCCTCAAAATCTCGTACAGCATCTTTTACCTCACTACCATGACAAACACTAACAAGTGCCTGTGAATAATCCTTGAGAATTCTTTCACCACTAGCTAAAGCCTGTCTCATATCTGCTGTATATCCTTTCATTGGTGGACGCAACTTTCCATTTCTCGTAGCTGTAAAAAGATCTCCAGCAATTAAAACTTGATCCTCTTCATGGTAATAAACAACATGACCAGGGGAATGACCAGGAGAAAATAGTGGTTTTAGTCCTGCACTACTTATCAAGTCTTGACCTTCTTGACTTTCAACAGTTATAAAAGTAGCCGGATCAAAAATCACTTTTTCCGTCTCTTTTCTATTAGGAAAAGGTTCTTTGCCTGAAATATAGGGGAATTCCTTCTCACTGATTAAAGTAGGGATGTTACCAAAGTACTGTCTAAGATAGGGCAAACCTTTGATATGATCTGGATGTCCATGGGTCAGGAAAATTGCTTCGATTTTTTGTGGGAGTAAAAACTGGGCAGCGTACTTCTCCATTCCTCGCATTCCCGTATCAATCACATAAAAGCGACCAGATTCTTCAACCAACCAGATACTGACAACAAAAATGCCCAAATCGAACTCAAACTTTCTTATATGTGGACTGATTTGTTTCGTACGTGTTAATAAACGATACAAGAAAAACACTTTTTATACCTCCTTTGACTTCCAAAAAAACTAACCAGTGGTTAGTTTTTTTCTGAAGTATATCATATTTCATCCGGCTACACAAGAAACATCCAGAGGATATTAAAATAAAAAATACAACTTTTACAAGTTGTATTCGAACGTAAAATATATTTTTAAAGAAAAAAATGATATATCGAGACTTTCCGCTGTGAGAAAAGTCCTTGAAACAATTAGGTTTCAAGGACTCGGTAGTTTTGAGACCTTAGGCTCAAAACTAAGTCATGGAACTTCGGAGAAGTTCGCTGACGTCCGCACTCACCAAAGGAAAGGATTGAGAAATTATTTTTCTTTAGTTTGATGTAACTCTTATAAACTATATCAAAGATTCAGATTGTTGTTTCATGAATCCGAATCATCCAAATACCTTTCTTTAAACTGTAGCTGTGGTGATTGGGCTAACTGACTCGGGTTGGTCCCGGGCTGATCTAAAGGAACAGCTAGACCAAGCTCCTTGTAGTAATCCAGCCAGAACGGACTAATCTCCTCTTCCCCATCTCCAAACTTCATGGGAATGGTTTCAAAGATAGGAAGTAATTCAGCGATGAACTGGGAACAGTAATAACCAACTCCATCTGGATAAAAGGACGCATTGTAGGGAGACCCTAAAAGGTTTTCTGCCCGCTTTTTGACTTCTTCGTGATCAATCGCCGCATAGCGATAAAGGTCATAGACTTTTCCAGCTTCAAAGAAGTCCTCAGAGGCCTGGGCAAGGACGCCACCTTCCACTGTAGCATGATAGACCTGTCCGTCCAAAAAGATAGCCACGTGACTGTAGTTACCTGTCGAAGCCTGGATGGCCTGCCCCATTTCCGTATTTTCTTTCACAAAAATCAAATCACCATTTTCTAACATACTTCTCTCCTAGCAAAAAAGGAGTCGAAACTCCTTTTTTATAATGGGTTTCCCCATTTATCATTATGCATTAAAGCTTTCAGTCAATTGTGGTACCACTTGTTTCTTACGTGAAACGGCACCTGGAAGGAAAGCATGATTGTTTTCAAGTTTGAAGTTGAAAGCTGCTTCTACCTTATCCATATTAGCACCAAGAGCCAAAATTTCTGAGTTTGAGTTGACGATATCTGTAATCATCAAGACAAAGTCAGAGTATCCGTTAGCTGCATTTGCGGCTTGGATGGCTGCTTCGATTTCAGCTTGGCGTTCCAAAACTTCAGCAATATCAACTGTATTGACTTGAGCCACACGAACGTTGTTTCCGTTGAGTTCAAAGGTCTTAGCATCGATGTCGATCAATTCTTCTGCTGATTTGCTTGCCAAGTTCGTACCAGCCTTGAGCATGGCAAGACCATATTCTTCCAAGTTCACACCAGCCAATTCTGCCAATTCAGGCGCAATCACCTTATCAGATGGGTGAGTTGTTGGAGATTTCAAAAGAAGAGTATCTGAAATCAAACCTGAAAGCATCAAACCTGCGATTTCTTTTGGCACTGCTACACCGTGTTCTTTGAACATGCGGTAAACGATAGAAGATGCTGATCCAACTGGCTCCAAACGCATGTAAAGTGGGCTAGCAGTTTCAAAGTTAGCCACACGGTGGTGATCCACTACACCGTATACTTCTACTTCAGCGATATCTGACACAGATTGTTGGAATTCATTGTGGTCCGTCAAGATGACTTGCTCTGCACCTTCTGCTTTAGCTGATGTGATCACGCGTGGTGCTTCCACACCAAAATAGTCCAATACGAAAGCTGTTTCTTCATTTGGAGTTCCAAGAGCCACTGCTTCTGTATCCAAACCGTAAGCTTCTTTTGCAAGATAAGCAAAGGCTACAGATGAACCGATGGCATCTGAGTCAGGATTTTGGTGACCAAAAACGAGAATTTTTGACATGTTTCTACCTCTTCATTTTCATTTGTATATTCACTCTATTTTAGCACGTTTTTCCGTTTAAAGAAAGGGAATAGTTGTTCATTTCATCAGAAAAAGACAGCTGGAAGGACCAACTGTCTCGATTTATTTTATCCTTTAACCCGTTTCAGGTAATCTTGGTAACTTTCCGTTTCCATCAAGTCCTTCGCATTTTGGACCCGTTCTTTTGTCGGTGGTTTCACACCCTCCAACTTGTAAGGAATGCCCAATTCCCGCCATTTGAATTCCCCCATGGTATGGTAAGGCAAAATCTCAAATTTATCGACATTTTTAAGGGTTTTAACAAATTTCCCAAGTTCGATCAAGTCATCATCTCGGTCTGTAAGCCCAGGCACCAAGACGTGGCGAATCCAAACGGGCTTACCAATATCAGACAAATACTTAGCACAAGCTAAAATATTCTTGTTTGTCTGACTGGTTACAAATCTGTGCCGTTCATCATTAATTTCCTTGATATCCAGAAGCACCAAGTCTGTCACTGCCATTAATTTATCAAATTTTTCCAAGTAACGAGGGGTATTACGGAAAGGTAGAGCACAGGTATCGAGCGTGCAGTGAATGCCCAACTCTTGAGCCTTGGTGAAGAGGGCAATCAAGAAGTCAATCTGCAAGAGGGCTTCTCCACCGCTGACCGTGATCCCACCTTTTTGACCCCAAAATCCACGATAGCGGAGGGCTTCTTCTAGGACATCATCCACTGTTCGTTCTCTAGACATGTTGGTTTCCATAGCCCAAGTATCCGGGTTATGGCAATACTGACACCGCATTTGACAGCCTTGAAGAAAGACAATAAAACGGATCCCTGGTCCATCCACTGCACCGAAGCTTTCCGTAGAGTGTACCATTCCTGTTACTTTTCCATAGTCAACTGTTTCATTTTCCATGTCTTGTCCTTCTCTCTTGAAAACGTTTTATGGTTTTATTATACCATGATTCCTTGTGAATAAAAGGATTTTAATGATTTTTTAGAAAATAAACTGTTTTTCAATTTCAACCCATTGTATTAGTACAGGCCCTTCCAATCGCTGTTACTCTTACCTATTCTCTATGGCAAAAAAAGAAAACGAAGAGCCGTTTTCTTTTTTTCTAATATTTTAAGAATCTTGATTTCACCAATCGATAATCGCGACAAAATCTTACTGGATCTTGGAAAAGACCAACACGTGGTGACAGTCCGCTCCCAAGTTTACCTAGCAGATGGGCGGCAATTCCAATTCACCGAAAGTCGACACAAATTAGACAAGTTTCATTTTGTCGACTATGCAAAAAGAAATCAAAAATAAAGTACTCCGCTGACAGTTGAGAATGGACTCAACTGTTTTTTTTTACGATATCCAAAAATGAAAACTGTTTTCAGCCCAAAATAATAGCTAATTTATCTCTTATTTCTCTACTATTTCAAGAAATAACACTCTCAAATATGCATCTTACCTAAAAGCTATTGACATTTTCCTATTT
The DNA here is from genome assembly GCA_902363395.1 of Streptococcaceae bacterium. Lineage (GTDB taxonomy): Bacteria > Bacillota > Bacilli > Lactobacillales > Streptococcaceae > Streptococcus. Next base: position 589,911 of record CABIZZ010000001.1, on the reverse strand, counting down.
CCCTATTAAATTGGGTATGATAGAAATAAATATGAAGGGACTGTCTTTAACTGAAAATGTAAGCGGTCTCAAAAAATAGAGGAGAGTTCTATGGACCAAAGATTTTTGGAAAAATCCTGTCGTTATAGTATCCGCAAACTAACTGTCGGTACGGCTTCTGTTTTATTAGGAGCCATTTTTCTCGGCTCACACCAGGTAGGTGCTGATAGTATTGTTGGAAGCCAAAACGAAAGCAACCACCTTGAAGCTGCCCCAGCCATAGAGAGCCCGACTGATGGAACCGGAGAAGCCAAACCAGAAAATCGGTATATCCCTCCTATATCTGAAGAAAAAGGCTTGTCTCCAGATACAGCTGTTGAAAGCAAGCATACAGCCACTTCGACTACTTCGATTGAGCCAAATGAAGAAAGGGAAACTATGAAAGTTGAGACTCCCGTGGCCAAACAAACAGATTATCATTTAAGCTACAATCAACCTGCTGCTGCTACCTATGATGGGTGGGAAAAACAAGCCCTCCCAGTCGGAAATGGAGAAATGGGCGCTAAGGTTTTCGGACTCATCGGCGAGGAAAGAATCCAATACAACGAAAAAACTCTTTGGTCTGGTGGACCACAACCGGATAGCACCGACTACAACGGAGGAAACTATCAGGACCGTTATAAGATTTTGGCAGAAATCCGTAAGGCCCTTGAAGCCGGAGACCGCCAAAAAGCGAAACAGTTAGCCGAAGAAAATCTAGTAGGACCAAACAACGCTCAATACGGACGCTACTTATCTTTCGGTGATATCTTCATGGTCTTTAACAACCAAAAGAAAGGTTTGGAGAACGTTACCGACTATCACCGTGACTTAAATATTACCGAAGCTATCACAACTACTTCTTATAGCCAGGATGGAACCACTTTTAAACGCGAAACCTTCTCTAGCTATCCGGATGATGTTACTGTGACCCATTTGAGTAAAAAAGGGGATAAGACCCTCGATTTTACCCTTTGGAATAGCTTGACAGAGGATTTACTTGCGAATGGTGACTACTCTTGGGAATATTCGAACTATAAACAGGGAGCAGTCACGACCGATTCAAATGGTATCTTGCTCAAGGGGACTGTCAAAGACAATGGCCTTCAATTTGCCTCTTATCTTGGAATCAAGACAGATGGACAAGTCACTGCCCAAGATGGCTATTTGACTGTCACTGGAGCCAGCTATGCGACCCTTTTACTCAGTGCCAAGACTAATTATGCTCAAAATCCAAAAACCAATTACCGCAAGGATATTGATGTAGAAGCAACTGTTAAATCGATTGTCGAGTCGGCTAAAGCCAAAGATTATGAAACTCTGAAACATGACCACATCGAGGACTACCAGCGTCTCTTCAATCGTGTCCAACTAAATCTGGGTGGCAACAAGTCTAGCCAAACGACAAAAGAAGCTCTCCAAACCTATGATCCTACAAAAGGACAAGAACTAGAAGAGCTCTTCTTCCAATACGGCCGTTACCTCCTCATCAGCTCTTCTCGTGACCGGACAGATGCCCTTCCTGCTAACTTGCAGGGAGTCTGGAATGCTGTAGACAATCCACCTTGGAACGCTGACTACCACCTCAATGTCAATCTACAAATGAACTATTGGCCTGCCTATATGAGTAATCTCGCAGAAACGGCTAAGCCAATGGTCAATTATATCGATGACATGCGTTACTATGGCCGTATCGCTGCTAAAGAATATGCCGGCATCGAGTCTAAAGAGGGCCAAGAAAACGGATGGCTGGTTCATACTCAGGCAACACCATTTGGCTGGACAACTCCAGGTTGGAATTATTACTGGGGTTGGTCTCCTGCTGCCAATGCTTGGATGATGCAAAACGTCTATGACTACTACAAATTCACCAAGGATGAAACTTATCTCAAAGAAAAGATTTATCCAATGCTCAAGGAAACAGCCAAGTTCTGGAATTCCTTCTTGCACTACGACAAATCTAGTGACCGTTGGGTTTCTTCTCCATCCTACTCGCCAGAGCATGGAACTATCACGATCGGGAATACCTTTGACCAATCACTAGTTTGGCAGCTTTTCCATGACTATATGGAGGCAGCCAATCACCTCAATATGGACCAAGATTTGGTGACAGAAGTGAAGGCTAAATTTGACAAGCTCAAACCACTTCATATCAACCAAGAGGGACGTATCAAGGAATGGTACGAGGAAGACAGTCCTCAATTCACCAACGAAGGCATTGAAAATCATCACCGTCACGTTTCCCATCTAGTTGGACTTTTTCCAGGTACTCTATTTGATAAGGACCAGCCTGAATATCTGGAGGCCGCACGCGCAACTTTGAACCATCGTGGAGATGGCGGTACAGGTTGGTCCAAGGCTAATAAAATTAACCTCTGGGCTCGTCTCTTAGACGGAAACCGCGCTCATCGTTTGTTGGCGGAACAGCTAAAATCTTCAACTCTAGAAAACCTCTGGGATACCCATGCGCCTTTCCAAATCGATGGGAACTTTGGTGCAACCAGTGGGATGGCAGAAATGCTCCTTCAGTCTCACACAGGCTATATTGCCCCATTACCAGCCCTTCCAGATGCTTGGAAAGACGGTCAAGTCTCAGGTCTCGTGGCCCGTGGCAACTTTGAAGTCAGCATGAAATGGAAAGAAAAAAATCTTGAGACATTAGCTTTCCTTTCCCATGCAGGTGGAGATTTAGTGGTCGATTATCCAGACATCGAATCGAGTATTGTCAAGATTAACAGGAAAGAAATCAAGCCAACTCTTCTGAAGGGCAATCGGATTCAGATTGCCACTCAAAAAGGGGATCAGATCACCTTTGAAAAGTTACCAGAGCGGGTCACTCGCCTATCTGCTGTGAGAAAAGATGCTGTAACAGCTGAACTCGATTTCAATCCGGTTACAGATGCAACCCACTATGTCATCCGTCGAGAAAGCAAAGATGAAAGCAATGACGCTTCTTCTGTCAAGGAATTCCTAACCAATGTCACTCATTTCATCGACCGCTCCATCGATTCTCTCCATAGCTATAGCTATTCTATTAGAGCCATGATTGGGGAGCGCTCAAGGCAAGCATCAGAAGCTGCGTCAATCCAACCAGTTGTCGAATTGATGGACGACAGAGATCCTCGTGTTCAATACGGTCCTGCCTTCCATAACTGGGAGGATGCTGACCTATTTGCAGGAACTGAAAAATATGCTGACCTAACTGTCGATAGTTATTCTGACAACGATGCCACTGCTAGAATTTCTTTTAATGGACGAGGAATTGAAATCTATGGTCTCAAATCATCTGAATTAGGCCTAGCAGAAGTACAAATCGATGGCAAGAAAGTAGGAGACCTAGATTTCCACACATCGGGAGAGACGGAAAAAAGTGCTCTAATCGGTCGTTTCACAGGACTTCCCGATGGAGAGCACCTCCTGACTCTAACCGTGAAGAAGGAGCATTTGAACCGAGGGAATGAACGCTCAAAAATTTCCTTGGATTACTTTAAAATCTATCCAGGTCAAGGGGCGACTGTTGAAAAGATGGATGACAGAGATTCTCGTATCCACTATGGCTCCTTGTTCAAGGACTGGAGCGAATCAGGCTTATATCAAACGACAGAAAAATACGCGACTCTCCAAAACGTGGATCCATCTCAGTATGCAGAGGCCAAGGCAACCATTCCTTTCACTGGTACAGGTATTCGTATTTACGGCTTAAAATCTTCTGACTATGGAAAAGCCTTAGTCACCATAGATGGAAAAGAAATGCCAAGTTTGGACTTCTACTCAAGTGCTGACTATGAAAAGAATGTGTTGATTGGCGAGTATACAAACTTAAGCAATGGAGATCATATCCTCACCCTGACAGTGGATCCTAACTCTCCTGATGACAGAAAGATGATTTCTCTGGATTCATTTGACATCCTGAAGCCGTCAACAGTATCCCTGGATACTCCAAGCCTGGCCCCAATAAAAGCAGGCGATCAGACGATTACCCTCACACTTCCGTCTGGGGAGTGGGATGCTATTGCCCTTCATTTCCCTGGGGAAAAAAATCCTATTTTCCTCAGAAAAACGGACGAGCAGCACGTCACCCTATCAGATGGAAATCGAGTGTTAGCGATTAAGGACCAGCAAGTTGAATTGCCGATCCCAGAAACTGCTCATCAAAAACAAACTCAGATCATCTCAGCCTATGCCATCCGAGGAAAGACCATCACTAGTCCAGTCGTCTCTCTCTTACCTGCTATTGTGACAAGTTTGGGAGACCAAGAACCTCCTGTAGTGACCCTTCCTGAGTACACAGAGCCAATCGGCACTGCTGGACAGGAGGCAGCTATCCACTCTCTACCTGAATATGTCCTTCGAGTACTGAAAGACCAAGCAAGCCAGGTAGAGGTCATTAGTGGAGAAAATGAGATTGGTAGTGACAGTCATTTAGAGATTCAAAAGGTCCTTGACCAAGGACTATTTGGCAAAATCTACGATGCTTTCAACCTTCAACTCAAGGATAAAGAAGGGAATCCAGTTTCAGTCAAAGGAAGTGTACTGGTACGACTTCCACTATCAAAAGAAGTGAAGCAAGTCTATGTCTTGACTCCTAATCGAGAACTCCAACCATTAGCATTTACACTACGAGAGGGCATGATTGAATTCATGGCACAAGAGTTAGGAACCTATGCCATTGTCTACCAGTCGGAACCAGAGGTCGGAACCCTTAGTCCAGATTCCTATGAAAAAGTTGAGCCTATCGTCTCAGGAAGAAAGGTTCAAAATAGGAAGATGCTTGTTTCAGAGAGCACGAGTCCAAAGAAGGCCGGTGATAGTTTAATGAGTGTTCCCAACTCTAAACAAGACCAGGCTTCGCAAAGACAACTTCCAAAAACAAATCATGAACAACGTTCATACCTCCTCTTCTTAGCAGGACTCAGCCTTGTTCTCGCAGCTAGCTTCCTAGGGAAAAAGGAACAGGTTTAGCTTGATGTAGCTGACAAGATCAATAAAAAGGATGGAATCTCCATCCTTTTTCGTTTATCCTAAAACCAATTCGTCACTCACCAAGGTTTTACCACTGTTCTGATGGAAAAGGCGCATCAAGTCTTCAACCGTCAGGTTCTTCTTTTCTTCCCCTTTAACATCGACAACGATCTTGCCTTGGTAGAGCATGATCAAACGATTGCCATATGCGATGGCATGGTTCATATCATGCGTAATCATCAAGGTTGTCAAACCATGGCTTTCCACGATCTTTTGTGTCAATTCCATGACCATTTCACTGGTCTTGGGATCGAGCGCTGCGGTATGTTCATCCAGTAGCAAGAGTTTTGGTTTGACCAAGGCAGCCATGACCAAGGTCAAAGCTTGCCGTTGTCCCCCTGATAAGTATTGCGTGTCCACTTTGAGGCGATTTTCCAAACCAATATTGAGTTCCTTCAAAGCCGTTTTAAATTCTTCGCGTTCTTTTTCTTTAACCCCCCAACTGAGTCCCCGTTTTGCTCCCCGTTTTTTAGCAATGGCCATATTTTCTTCAATGGTCAAGCGGGAAGCCGTTCCCATCTTAGGATCCTGGAAAACACGCGCAATATCTTTCGCACGCTTCCGAACACTGGTCTGCTTAATCGATTTTCCTTCCAAAAGGATATCCCCTTGGTCCACTTGCAGGCCACCTGCCAGAATATTCATCAAGGTCGATTTACCGGCTCCATTTCCTCCGATGACGGAAATGAAATCTCCTTCTTCTACTGTCAGATCTAAGCCTTTGAGAACATGGTTTTCATTGACCGTACCTGCTTCGAATGTCTTATGGATATCTTCAATTTTTAACAATGTTGCCATTTATCTTCTCCTTCTAGTTGCTAGTTAATTTTAATCCACGAATCTTGAGACGTTTCTGGGCTTCTGGTGCGAACAAGACCAAGACCAAGAGAATAGCGTTAAACAAACGGACCAAGTTTTGGTCTAGGTTTGGAATTTCGTAGATATTGAGGATAATGAGGCGGTAGACAATTGCCCCCACTCCAATCGAAAGCAAGCGTCCTCCAATAGTCAAATCATGGATCAAGACTTCTGCTAAAATAACAGCACTAAGTCCTACGACGATGGTCCCTGTACCAGAAGTCACGTCTGAGAAGCCATCTGTCTGAGCGAAGAGAGCCCCACACAGTGCCACCAAGCCATTGGAAATCATGTAACCGAAAATCTTCATGGTGTCCACATTCACCCCATTGGCCTCACTCATCGGGATATTGTCACCAGTCGAACGAAGAACCAAACCAATCTGGGTTTTCATCAAGAGGGTCAAAATCAGACAGACCAATAACAAACAAGCAATACTAACAGCAAAGACTGCCTCCTCATTGGACAAACCCAAGCCCATCACAGACTTGAAAATGGTACTAGAATCTCCAATGGATAAATTAGGGACGCCCCCCATGATCTTAATATTGATTGAATAGAGTCCCGTCAGAGTCACAATCCCTGTTAAGAGCGCTGGGATCTTCATCTTGGTATGAAGAAGACCAGAGACCAAACCTGCTAGAATCCCTGCTAAAATCGAGAAGAGGGTCGCTAGCCAAGGGTTTTGCCCTGCTTGGATTTGTGACGCAACGACTGCAGCACCAAGTGGGAAAGCCCCTTCTGCTGTCATATCCGCTATATCTAAAATGCGGAATGTTAAGAAAATACCAATGGCCATAATCGACCACAATAAACCTTCAGATAAACTTGATAATACTAAATCCATCATCCATCTCCTATTTCTTTACGTTTATACCAGAGAGATCAATTCCTAATTTCTTAGCCATCTCTTTGTTAACATACAATTCTAGATTTTTAGGGGCCTCCACTGCCAGTTTGCCTGCCTTTTCCCCTTTCAGGATACGAATCGCCATCCGAGCAGATTGACGCCCTAACTCGGTGTAGTCTGTCCCATAGGTATAGAGCCCTCCTACTTGGGCCATTTCAATCGAACCTCCAATAACTGGAACCTGATGTTTCAAAGACACTTGTTTGATGGTTTCCATTGTGGAAGAAATGATGTTGTCTGTAGGGACAAAGACCATATCGACTTCTGACATCAAACTGTCAGCCGCTGCCTTTACATTATTACTATCTAAGATAGTCTTCTCTACGACACGATAGCCTTTGGCCTCAAGAACCTTCTTGGCTTCCTCTTTTTGAACGACTGAGTTGGGTTCACTTTGCGTATAGAGGATCCCAATCGTCTTAGCTGTTGGCAAAACCTTTTGAATCAGATCGACTTGCGTAGCAATGGCATCTGAAGATTGGTCGCTCGTTCCTGTCACATTGCCACCAGGCTGATCCAAGTTCTTGACCAACTTGGCAGCCAAAGGGTCCGTCACTGCAGAAAAGACTACCGGGGTCGTTTTGCTTGTATTGGCGATACTTTGTGCTGATGGAGTCGCAATGGCAAACACAAGGTCACTTTCCTGTGATAATTGATTTGAAATGTTCTTCAAATTTCTCTGCTCCCCTTGAGCATTTTGATAATCAATTTCAATCTCTTCTCCATCCACATAACCTTGTTTAGCTAACTCTTCCACAAAGCCTTTTCGAGTCGCATCAAGAGACTTATGGGTAATATACTGGGAAATCCCAATCTTGATCTTTTGATGCTTAGAGGTCTTCAAGTGATGGAGGGTCAAGAGGGAGGTCATCAGTAGACCAACCACCAGAACCGGGGCAATTAACTTCTTTACAACTTTCATGAAACATGTCTCCTTCTCTAAAACATTCAAACAGAATACAAAAAACCGTTTAGATGATTCTAAACGGTTGGTATCATTCCTCACAAACTTAAAAGTATGCCAGCATTGCCGTCCATTTAGATATCATCTATATGGACCACAATCAAAAATCTTAGCCACATAGATACAAACAAATTGCTCGTTTCGTTTGCATCCATGAGTTCATGTCTACAAACACTATCTAAAGTAGCTAAAGTAAAAGTTTTGATTCAACAATGTGGAGTTCGTGTTTTTCATAAGATTCTGCTTTCGTTTTTTTATGTTGACTATCTTGCCGAAAATTTTTCAAGCTGTCAAGCCTAAATTCAGAATTTTTTTAATTATCTTATTTTTTCTTCGTTACCAAACAAAAAAGTGCCCGATGAGGGCACTAAATGAGCGAATATCTTATTTTTTAAAGGAGTATTCTATTCCATAATCATTTCCATCGACGGAAACTTTCAGCGTTCCATTTTCAATTTTATACTTGAGGTCGTATTGAAGGAAATGACTCGCATCTTCATCCTGAATAAATCGATGATCTTTTTCATCCACCTCACCTTCAAAGGCTACCATTTTAAGAGTGCCTTTCTTCACATCGATTTCAAGTCCCATATCCTCTAAATAGGAATTCTCACTGTTTTCTTGGATATAGTCTAAAGCATCCTCAACAGAGTAAAAATCATTGTCCCCATCATCATAGAGCTCCTTCGCAGCTCCCTTGAAATCAATCTTAGCAACCATACTGATGGTAACTTTTTTCCCCTTTACCTCTACGATCATATCAATATCTTTTACAAATTCACTAGAAATATCTGATGTAGTAGAGAAAGTGCCTGAAAAAGCAGACTTCATTGTCTTTTTCATTTCAGGAGTAGCCGACCATTTTCCTTGAATACTATTTGGATTTTTAGCAAATAAGAAAAATGCAAGCACAGATAAAACTGCAACAGCAACAATACTACATAAACCAATAATCAGCCCTTTTTTAGACTTCTTACCTGGCATTGGGGCTTGTCCCATATATGGGGAATTAGTCTGGTAATTCAGTTGCCCATTGTTTGGATAGCCTCCCTGCATCTGAGCATTGTTATAAGATGCGAAGGGCGCTCCTGCTTGAGCCGCCTCCTGGACAGGAGCTTGTGGCTGAGTTCCACCTTGTCCAAAAGCCTGTCCTTGATGTTGATACTGACTTGCTCCACCTTGGAATTGATTTGGAGTTGGACTTGCACCTCCAAATGGGGCTGGGCCTGTACCTCCAAACTGTGTTTGTTCTGGTGTTGGTGTCGCACCTCCAAATGGTGTTTGTTCTGGTGTTGGTGCTGCACCACCAAATGACGTTTGCTCTGGTGTTGGTGCTGCACCTCCAAATGGCGTTTGCTCTGGTGCCGGTGTCGCACCTCCAAATGGTGTTTGTTCTGGTGTTGGTGCTGCACCACCAAATGGCGTTTGCTCTGGTGCCGGTGTCGTACCTCCAAATGGTATTTGCTCTGGTGCCGGTGTCGCACCTCCAAATGACGTTTGCTCTGGTGCTGGGCTTGCACTTCCAAACTGTGTTTGCTCTGGTGTTGATGCTGCACCTCCAAATGGCGTTTGCTCTGGTGTTGGTGCTACACCTCCAAATTTGGCTTGTTCTGGAAACGGTAAGGGACCCCCAAATTGTCCTTGATTGGAAACAGGTGCTGCTCCTTCAAATGGAGATTGAATTGGATTTACTGGCGTATCAGGAGCCACTTGTGTTTCTGGGCTTCCAAACATACCAAATGCCTCTTGTATTTCCTCTTGATTGGCTAGTCGACCATGGACTCTCTCAAACTCTGCTAACCACTCTTCTTGTTTCATTACTATCTCCTTCTAACCTTTAGTTATTTTATTATAAAGGAATTTAATGAGAGATGCAAATCCGACTAAAGTGAGCATAAAAAAATCAGGGAAAACCCCTGATTTCATACTCTTATTCTTGAACTTTTGTCGCTTGCTCATCTTCATCGACTAAGTCACTGACCTCAACCTTGACCTTGGTGACACGACCATTTTTCACCTTATCATTTGTAAGGATCAAATGTTTCTTCATGCTATCTACTTCAAAACTCAAGCGCTCCTTGTGTCCTGGAATTCGTCCGACACCAGTCAGGTAGTAGCCTGCAATGGTATCCACATCATCGCTTTCTAACTTCACATCAAAATACTCATTGAAGTCATTTAAGGTCACAATCCCCTGAACGATATAGAGGTTGGGTTCAATTTCAAATACATCATTTTCAGCCTTATCGGTTTCATCATCAATTTCACCAACAATTTCCTCGAGAAGGTCTTCCAAAGTTACTAGACCAGCCATTCCTCCATACTCATCGAGCAAAATGGCCATCTGATTTTGTGTATTTCGGAGTTCCTTTAAGAGGTCATCTACAAAGATCGTTTCCGGTACAAAGAGAGGTTCCTGAAGGATCTTGCGAAGAGCGATGTTATCAAAGCCATTTATAAAACCTTCATTAAGCAAACGTTTGGTATGGATCAGACCAATGACATTGTCCTTATCATCATCATAGACAGGAATACGAGAAAAATTTTGTTTTAAGATACTTTCTATGATTTCTCTGGTATCATCTTGAATATCCACCATAAAGGCATCCGTACGAGGAACCATTAGCTCACGCGCCATCAGCTCATCTAGTGAAAAGACTCCTTGCAACATTTCAATCTCGTCAGCATCCAGACTCGTTTCACTCTTAGCCAGCATATAGGCAATCTCATCTCGTGACATCTCTTCGTCTGCATCATCGAATTGCATAGGGGTCAGACGACTGACCAGATTGGTTGATGCCGATAGGAGCCAGACAAAGGGGCTAACGATTTCCCCTAGTAAAATAACAATTGGAGCCGTCCGAATAGCCAAGCTATCTTTCAGATTCATGGCAATCCGCTTGGGATATAACTCACCAAATACAATCGAAATATAGGTCAGAAAAGCCAAGGAGAGGAAACTAGCGATCGCACGCGCTGTCTCCGTATTTCCCATCCAAGAAGCTATTACTTTCCCGAGATCATCAGCTAGACTTGCCCCAGACAAGATGGTAATCAAGGTAATACCCACCTGAATCGTAGATAAAAAGTGGTTTGGATTTTCCAATACCTTTAAGAGACGAATATATTTCTTATCGCCTTCCTCCGCTTTTTGCTCTACCCGAGAACGATTCAGTGATACCATCGACATCTCCGTTGCAGAGAAAAATGCATTTAATAAGGTCAATACAAATAGTAAAACAAATTGCAGTATTAAATCCTGACTGCCAGGGTCTTCCATGGATATTCTCCTCAATGTATAGTAATAATGCCCATTATATCATATTTTTTAAAATGGTGCATAGTCGTAAAAATTTCCCTCCTAAAAGAGGAGGGAAGGTTTGGTTAGACTCCATAACGTGTAAAGTCATAAAAGAGTACATTCAGTTTTTCTACAAGTTCCAAAAGGGTCAAACTACTTGTACAAATAAATTTTTTCCCTTTTATATTCGGAATCATAAAGTTGGCAACAATGACATCATATTCGGTGTGCTCTAGTTCATGAAGATTAAAGTCATGCTTGATGACCTGTGAAAACTCAAAGTTATCCGTACAATAGAATTTTAAGAAATCAATCATGGACTTGGCATGGTGGTCATCGTATCGGCTAATGATTAAGACCTTGACAGCTGTCCGTCTCCTTAATAGTTGAGGCAATAGATTTTCCCAATGTGAAAATACGGTATAAATCTGATGCTTGAGGTTTTCAGGATTTTCATGAAAGCCCATCTCTTTGAGATAGTGATACAGACCTGTTTCAACATCCTGATAAAATTTAGGGAAGAGGGTTCGATAATCCTCATTGGTATAGCTCTTGGTATCATAGAGAAGAAATTCACCAAAGATTTCACGCCGCTCCAAATAGGCGGTGTTGTGAATATGCATAATCATCTCTTCATAATTCTCAAGTTCTAAACCATAAGATTCACTCAGGTGATCAAGAAATTGAGAGGCTAAAATATAGGATTTTTTTGTAACCGCATCTTCCTCAGTGGAGTCAATCAGATCCTGTGGGGTAAAATAGAAGCGTTTCTGTAGGAAGATAATAAAGAGCTGTTCAATGATTTCTTCGTTAAATTCTACACCCAGCTGCAAACCAAAATAACGAAGCATCTCATTAATTTTTGGGAGCTCTTGATAGAGATAGGCGTATTGTTCAAAATTATTGGCCCCTTCAATTCGATAACCTTGCTTAATCCGGTAAAGGTAGACCGTCAGCATAATTTTATAAGAATGGAAGATCGAATAAGTCAGTGGGATTTCTGTCAGTTTATAGAAGAAGGTGATGAAATCAATAATGACTTGCTCTCTGATATCTGGAAATGGCCACTCTAAATAATAATACCGCTCTGCAAAATACTGGGAATAGAAAAAGCGAATATCGACTTCGTCCCCCACAACATTTAGAGGATTCAAGGTGATTCGGATATTGTACTTTTCCTGAATAATTTGATTGATATTTCGAATCAAGCGATAAAATGATTGCTGGCTGAGATCATACCGTCTACAAATTAAGTCACTGGAAACATCCTTATGGAAGAACAAGTATTCCAAGAGGGAGAAAGCTGTAGATTCTTTAAAGAAGTGATGGTAGACCACCTCAATCCCAATCGAATCGTCATAACTAATCTTAATACCATTTGTCGAGGACTCAATCAAAAACTCATTAAAGACCGTTCGTAAATTTGAAAGATCCTCCTTCAATGACCGTTCTGTACAATCTAACATTTCAGCGAGTTCCTTCAAATGAAACCAGCGCTTCTCTCGAATTAATGTTTCTAGCAAACGCATTTGGCGTCGCTGCTTTTTGGCAAGCAATTCTATCATCTTATAGAAACTCCTTGATTTTGTATCATTACTAATTCATTATAACATATTTTCTAAAAGGAAAGGTAAAAGTTTACGATTCAAGCCCTTAGCCTATCCTGTCTAAGTCTATACTCAAAAAGGAATGGTCACCCATTCCCTTCTCATTTATTCTGTTAGGATTTATTGATGATTCCATACTCTTCTTGCTTGCGCTGTTCCTTTGTCTTTTTATGATTTTCATACAAGGCCACGAGGAATTTCACGATCTCTTTACCGATCGAATAGACCGGAATGGCCACAACCATCCCAATCACACCATAGATGTTACTGGATAAGAGCAAGAGGACCATGATGGTAATAGGATGCACCTTCATCACCCCTCCCACAATCCGAGGGTAGAGGATATTTCCGTCAATCTGTTGGACGATGAGCATGAAGATAACCGCTTTGATCATCATATTGAAATCCGTGAAGGCATAGGTAACCACCATAGGAATCAAGCCAATCGTCGGTCCAATGTAAGGAATGAGGTTAGCCAAGGCTGAGAAAATCGCAAAGACCAAGGCATACTTCAAACCGATAAAACTGTAGCCAATAAAGGCTAAAGTCCCGATGATTAAAGCATCGATAGAAATCCCACTAATATAGCGAGAAACTGTTTGGTTGAGACTCACTAAGAGAGAGGTAATATTCCGCCGGTCATTTTTCAGGATCGTCCGCTCTAACATCGGTAGTAGTTTTTTACCATCAATCAAGAAGTAAACCAGGAATATCGGTGTCATCACCAGAATGAAGAGTGTATTGACAATCGTTGACACCACACTACCCAAACTATTGGTCACACTGTTTAAGATATTTTGCAGAATATCCACATAGGATAGGTTTAACTGCTGAATGGTTGATTGGATATTGATACTCTGAAAGGCTGGATTCTTCGATAACTTCGTCACAAAACTTTGCACTTCCCAATACAAGCCTTGGGTTGAATTAATCAAACTTGTCAACTGGTTGATCAAAATAGGCAGGATATAAACAATCCCATAAATAATCAATCCAAAAAGGGTTACCAAGGTTAATAGAATGCCCAAAATTCGATTCAGATGAAATTTCTTTTCCAAAAATTCTACGATTGGATTGGTGATATAGTACAAGAAACCAGCAATCAAAAATGGAAGAATAATGGTATTCAGAACGGATACAAAGGGAGAGATCAGGCTTCCCATACTTCCCCAAATATAGAATATAATCGTTAATAATAGGACTTCACAGGTCCAGAAAAATAATTTACTTTTATGAAACATCCCTTTCCTCCTATCTGCTATTTTATCATATTTATGGTAAAATAGAGAATATTTTTATGAAGGTTAAAAAGATGAAAGAAAGCTTAATTGAACTGAAAGACGTCACTCTCAGAAAAGAAGGAAAAAATCTCCTCTCCCGTTTGAATTGGACCGTCAATAAGGGGGAAACCTGGGCCATTCTTGGACTGAATGGGGCTGGCAAATCAACCCTACTTCGTCTCTTAATGGCGGAATATTGGAAAACGGAAGGGGAAGTTTCTGTCCTTGGAACACAATTTGGACAAGGAGGGATTCCTGAGCTCCGCAAGCGAATCGGAGTGGTCAGCTCCTTTATTTCTGAGCGCATCCCTGAATCTCTATCACCAGAAGAAATCGTCCTCACTGGAAAATACAAGAGTAGCATTCTTTATACAGCTTATGGAGAAAAAGAACTCGAGGAATCACGATCCATGTTGCGTCGCATCGGTGCTGCTTCTTTGATTGGACGAAAATACCGGACTCTCTCTCAAGGGGAAAAACAGACGATTCTTATCGCACGTAGTCTCATGGAAGAGCCCGATCTTCTCATCTTTGACGAAGCCTCCAGTGGGCTTGACTTATTTGCTCGGGAAGCGATCTTTCAGCTGATCCAACAGATCAAGCAGATGGAAAAGGCGCCGACCATTCTCTTTGTCACCCACCATGCAGAGGAAATCACCAAGTCCTTTAGCCATGTCCTTCTCCTCAAGGAGGGACAAAGTTTTGCCCAAGGACCCAAGGAGGAAATTCTCACCCAAGAAACGCTATCAGCTTTTTATGGGGGAAAGGTCCAGCTGATTCCAATCGGGGAAGAACGCTATTATATCCAGCCAGAGCAGTAAAAAGACTTACTAAGATACAAAACAAAGAGATTGGGACAAGCGTCACCAATCTCTTTTCTTCTATTAAAGCGGAAACTCACTTTTACCGATTCCGAGCATAATTGATCATGTCATAAGGAAGAGTATTGGCACTTTCTCTTAAGGAATAGTTTTCCAATTCGTTGACATTTTGGCGCATGCGACGCGCATACTTGGCCGAAATCAAGTGCTGCTCCTCATATTCGAAAATCAATTTTCTTTCTAAGTAATAGCCTCTTAGCATCTCGTCAATATTATTAGGCTTGATGCGATTGATAACCCGCTCTACAAAAGCACCACTGGTAATCAATGATGTTTCTCGCAGACGAGATTCTTGAAGGAAGGAAATCAAGGTACTCCGATAAATCCCTTTTAGGTTTTCCAAACTCTCGATAATGATTTCCGTATTGGCCAGATACAAGGCAGCAATCTGGTCATAGTCGATGGCTTCAAGCTTGTAATTCTCTCCGTTTTTCCATTCCCGAATACCCGAACCCAAGGTCACAAGCTCGTGCAACAGCAGCCGGAGCAAGCGGAAGAGCACCAAGAAATAATAGGTCAGGCGCGATGACAGATTGCGGTTGACCTTCTGCTCCATGGCCCGAAGATAACGTTGATAGACATGGTAACTTCTATCTCGAATCTTTCCTTCTTCATAAGCCTGTTCCAAGCCATCGTTCTCGATACTGAGAATAAGGAGTTTCAGTTGTTCCCAGTCTCTTTGAGTCGCCTTATCTTCCTGACTGAGAATCATATTTTCTATCCGTCCATGATAATTATCAATCGCCGCGTATAAAGGACCCTTCTGCTTGGTCACCGTCAAGTCTTTCTCCAATAGCATGACGACATCATTCAAGATAGCAATATGCATCAGATGATCATTGGATTCCTCTTTGTCCTCGGATAGTTTTGGGAGGACGAGAAGTCCGATTAAGAAACTACACAAGGTGACCCCTGCTACTAAAAACAAGAGAACTGGATATTCTGCTTCTAGATTCGTCGGTATCAAGAGAATAGTCGCAATGGACACTGTTCCTTTGACCCCTGAAAAGGTCAATAAGAGGGCATCTTTCAGATACTTATCAATGGATTTTTTCAATCGGAAACCCCGATACCAGTAAAATCCATACACCATCAAAAAGCGAATCAGGAACAAGAGCCCCGTCAATAAGAGAACAGTCACAATCAAGAGCAGATTGTTGTAAAAGGGAGTCCTCAAAATTGGCTCAGAAATCATCTCCAGCTCCATCCCCAAGAGGACAAAGACAGACCCATTGAGGACAAAATTAACTGTATTCCATACCGTATGCGTGACCGTATCCACCTTGGCTTCTAGTAGGGTAATTTTCTTAAACCGACTAGCCTTTAGGATCCCAGCTACGACAACCGCAATAATCCCTGATACATGGATCTCTTCTGCGATAAAGAAGGTCAGTAAGGGGAGACTCAATTCTAAAATGAGTTCACTGGCAATATCCGTTGCCCGAACACTGAGCAGTAATTTTTGAAGCCCACGGTTGACAGCAGCTGTCACAATCCCGACCGCAAACCCTCCTAAAATAGAGATGACCAAGTCCCAACTAGCTTGGCCCAAGGAAAAGACTCCAGTGGTCCATGCAGCTAGAGCCACACGAAAGGCAACCAAACCTGAAGCATCATTGAGCAAGCCCTCTCCTTTTAGAATGTTGGAGATTCGTTTTGGAAAGGTAAAGCGTTCCGAAAGGGAGGCAAAAGCCACCAAATCAGTCGGCCCGAGCGCTGCCCCTACTGCCATACAGGCTGCTAGTGGAATTCCTAGCCACAAGAGATGGGCCAACCACCCCAAGCTAAGGGTCGAAATAAAAATAACTGGGAAGATTAAAAAGGCGATGATGCGCCAGTGCTTCAGAATCGAGGTAATGTCTGCTTCTTCTGCCTCTCGAAAGAGGAGCGGTCCAATAACCAAGGCCAAAAAGAGCTCGGTATCTAAGTGGTACTCCGAATTGGGTAAGAGAAAGCCAATCCCAATCCCCAATAATATCTGGATCAAAGGGAGGGGCAAGGTAGGAATCAACTTATTAGTCGCATTGGAGACAATCAGGATTAAGGAAAAGACAATGGCGTATACAAGAATCTCCATCCCTTATCCTCCTGATCGTTGGTTACAACAGTCCTCAAAGAGTTGCTTTTGTTCTTGGATCTTTTGATCAATCTTTGTCAGATCCTTGTGCTCAATTTTCTTCTGGCAACGTTCCATTTCAAGAGAAACCAGCTTCTTCTTGATTTTGATCATCTTTTTGCTCATCCGTGCTTCATCTAAAAAACCAACGGCACGTTCATGAGAGGTAGACTCCACAAAATCGTGGCGAAGAGCATCAATTTTATTTTTTAAAAATTCTTTATCCATGGCGATAACTTTCTAATTTTTCGATCATGACCAAAAATGGGGGATGATTGATCTGGTTCAGGGTCCGGTAACTAGTGACCGTAAATTCTTGTTGAGGCAGTTGGGAGACAAACTCCAAGACAGCATCCTTCTCGAGATCCCCACCCTCATGACCATAATAGATCATAATGGCTATTCGCCCTCCCTTGATCAAGCGGTGACAGAGTTTATCAATGGCTTGGATCGTTGTTTTAGGCTGGGTAATAATCGACTTGTCTGCTGAAGGAAGATAGCCTAAGTTGAAGATAGCCGCCTTGACCTGGTCCACATAGTGATCTACTTCTTCATGCCCCTTTAAAAGAAGGTGGGCATTGGAAAGACCTGCTTCTTCCAAACGCTTTTGCGTTTGGACCAAGGCCTGCTCTTGAATATCAAATGCATAGACTTCTTTGGCTAGTTTCGCCAAGAAAAGGGTATCATGCCCATTTCCCATGGTCGCATCAACCACGGTATCTTGATCTGTAATAACCTCCCTAAGAAAATCATGGGCCATCTCTAATGGTCGCAACATGCTACTCCTCCTATTTTCCTACTTTACAACCTTGAACACTTCCACGGCGACGCATTTCTGTTTCAATAGCATTCAGTACTTCCCACTTATTGAGACTCCACATCGGTCCTATCAGCATTTCGCGTGGAGCATCTCCAGTAATCCGGTGGATGACGATCTCCTTGGGAATGATCTCCAGTTGGTCACAGATGACCGACACGTATTCCTCCTGACTCATCAATTGCAATCGTCCTTCATGGTAGTCTCGTTGCATCCGGGTATTGGTCATCAGATGGAGCAGGTGCAATTTAATGCCCTGGATATCGTTGTCTGTTACACAACGGCGGACATTCTCCACCATCATCTCATGCGTCTCCCCAGGAAGACCGTTGATTAAGTGTGAAACAATCTCTGCCTTAGGGACCTGTTGGCGAATCCGCTTCACCGTTTCCACATAGAGTTCATAGCTATGGGCTCGGTTGATCAATTCAGATGTCGTTTCATAGGTCGTCTGCAAACCCAGCTCAATAGTCACATGCATGCGCTCTGTCAATTCTGCTAGATAGGCCAACGTTTCATCCGGCAAGCAGTCTGGTCGTGTCCCGATGTTAATCCCTACGACACCTGGTTCATTGATGGCTTGCTCATAGCGCTCCCGAATGACATCGACGGATTCATGCGTATTAGTGAAATTTTGAAAATAGACCAAATACTTTTTGACGTCGGGCCATTTGCGGTGCATAAAATCAATTTCTTTGTAAAACTGATCCCGAATAGGGGCATCTGGTGCTACGATGGCATCCCCAGAGCCAGAAACTGTACAAAAAGTACAGCCCCCTCGAGCAACAGTTCCATCACGATTGGGACAGTCAAAGCCCGCATCGATTGGGACTTTGAAGGTCTTTTCTCCAAATAAAGTTCGGTAATAATCATTTAAGGTCGTATAGGATTTCATACCCCTCATTATAGCAAAAAAGCAGAGTGAACTCAAAGTTGAGTCTCCTCTGCTTTCCATTTGTATTTCTTAAGATCCACACAACCGTTGGATTTGCATTCCACCCCTTCGGCCCAGAGAAGCGTGCCTTGCTCTTCCCAATCAGGAGCCAGGCGACCAGTAGAGGTCACGACCCGATGACAGGGATAGGTCACAGCTTTAGTAGAAGTGGCCAAGACCTTGCCGACCTGGCGGGCGTGGCGAGGATAGCCAATGAGTTGGGCAATTTGACCATAGGTTGCCACACATCCCAGTGGAATCTGAGCAACGACCTTTAGGACCTTTTCTTCAAATAAATCGTTCATGCTTTACTTCTGCTTACTCTTAAAGCGCCATTCAAAACGCAAACGGTCGTAATAAGGAAAGACCATTTGCAACAGACCAAATCCTAAAAGCATACTTCCTGTGACGTCTGTCGGGTAATGAACCCCAACATAGACACGAGATACAACGATGGTCACCATACAAAGGAAGAGGGCAAGCTGAGCCAGGACTTTCCCGACTTGAGAGGTCATCCGTTGCCCCACCACAATGATCAAACTACCGAAGACCAGGGTGGCTGCCAAAGAGTGTCCACTTGGGAAAGAATAGCCCCCTTCTTGGACCAAATGTTGAAGTGCTGGCCGTGGACGTAAATAGATGTGTTTCAAGATTACCACGAGTACTCCAGTTGTAACTAAACTCCCAGTGAGGAGGAGGGCCTCCATATACCATTTCTTCCAGACAAAGAAGAGAACGATAACGCCAACCCAGGCTGCAACAACTGGTGTGTTCATCAGCACTGTGACACGGGTAAAGAAGGCTGTCAAATAGACTGGTAAATCCCCGCGAATAGCAGATTGAATCGGTTGATCGATTCCGACTAAATTTTCAGGATAAAATTTGACTACATAGCCCAGAATCATAAATAACAAAAGGGCAAAAGAGCCCTTTAAGAAATGAGATTGTTTATTTTTCATAGATTTTAAGTAGGGGCTGTACGACGGTATATACCATCCAGAAGGTTACAGCCCAAATCAGTCCTTCTATTAGATTAAAGGGAACAACCATACTGAGAAGATACTTTTCAACTCCGACCATCTTTGCGATGTCAAAACCAACAAATTTGGCATAGAGAGGGATGGCATAATAGTAATTGACCAGGAGCATGGAAATGGTTAAACCAATGGTCCCAACTAGACTAGCAATTACAAACCGAACCAGGTTTTTCTTCTTATTCCAAATGACTGCAAATGCTAAGACAAAGACTAAGACACCAATGATATTAATCGGTAAGCCAACCAAGGTCTCAGCTCCTCGACCATTCAAAACCAACTTGAGAACCGATCGAATCAAAACCACCACAACTGAGCTCTTCAAATCTAATAGAACTAAGGCGAGCAAGATTGGAATCGTACTAAAGTCAACCTTCAAAAAATCAATCCCTATTGATAGTTGATAAAACATCAATAGAAAAGAAAGTGCAGATAAAACAGCCACTAGGGTCAGTTTACGAGTATTTGTCATCACAGGTTCCTCCAATTTTTACTAAAATTAGAAGAAGTTGGAAAGATTCCCTTAACCTTATTCTATTTCAATCGTTTTAAAGAAAACTTAAACAGTTCCTTGGTACTTGATTAAAAAAGCCCTGATGCTACAAGAAAAAAGCACAAAGACTGATTTCTAATAGAATCAACAAAATTTCCATCAAGTCCATCGTCAAAAAGAACAGGTTTGTTCCTCTCTCGTCTTCTCCCATCCAGACTATACTGTCGGTTGTGGAATCACACCACATCAGCTTGCGCTCGCGGACTTCTTTTAGAGTATGGAAATGGAGATTTTTCTTTTAGACGAGGCGACAAGCTCTAGGCATAACTTCTAGTTAGGCAAAGCTTGGCAACAAAGTAGAAAAGGAAAAGAACATTTCCTAGTAAAAGTCACCGCCGGTCGGGAATTACACCCTGCCCTGAAGACTCCTTAATCATAACAAAAAACACCTGCTATTGCAAGTGTTTTGTAATATCAAAAGTTACAACGAAACCCCTTTTGCAAAGAGCCTCTTCCTACTTCAACTTATCTCCCTCATACTGATGGACCAGCTCTAAGCCTGCAAACTCCTGTTGTCTGAGGGCTTCATAAACAATCATACAAACGGTATTGGAGACATTCAAGCTTCTGACATGCTCATCATTCATCGGAATCCGGATCGCCTTTTCAGCATGAAGCCGCATAAAATCCTCTGGTAAGCCTTTGTCCTCACGACCAAAAATGAAATAATGTTCTGTATCATCATTGTAATCCACATCCGAATAGGTCTGGTCAGCAAATTTTGAAACCAGGTGGACCTTTCCTCCAGCTGCAGCCTCCATAAATTCATCCAAGCTGTCGTAAAAGCGAACATCTAACTTATCCCAATAATCCAGTCCCGCACGTTTCATCTTCCGATCATCGATAGGAAAAGCCATGGGCCGAATGATGTGAAGGGGGGCATTGGTAGCTGCACAAGTACGAGCAATGTTCCCTGTGTTTTGGGGGATTTGAGGTTGATAGAGAACTACATGGTTTTTTGATTTGGTTTCTGTATAAGCTAATTCTTCAATATTCATCACGATCTCATTTCTGGCAAAAAAATAGCCACACTGCCCGGAGTCAAGCTCAGCAAACAGCGTGGTTACGACTTCATTAACTTAACTCACAACAGGTTTGAGGTAAATCAATGAGGTTACTGTATCAGTATACCACTTTCATACCTCCTGTCAACTATTTCGACAAAAAAATTTCACTTTTTTACATTCTCTTTCATGTAGTTTTGAGAATCTACCCCTTTATGCCCTATCTCCACCATTAAGAGGTGATTTTTTTTTGAAAATAGAGTAAGATAGAATCATACTTTGGAGGAAATATTCATGAAAATTATTGTAGTTGGAGGCGGTAAAGTCGGAACAGCACTCTGTCGTTCCCTCGTCGCAGAAAATCACGATGTCATCTTGATTGAACAAGATGAAGCCGTCGTTAATCATATTACCAAACGCTACGATATCATTGGTATTGTCGGAAATGGTGCCAACTTTAAGATTCTCGAACAAGCAGATGTAGCCGACTGTGACATCTTTGTCGCCCTAACAGAGCAAGACGAAGTCAATATGGTATCTGCCGTCTTAGCCAAAAAAATGGGAGCCAAAGAAACCATTGTCCGGGTCCGCAATCCGGAATACTCAAATTCTTATTTTAAAGAGAAAAATATTCTCGGCTTCTCTCTAGTTGTCAATCCTGAGCTTCTTGCTGCTCGCTACATTGCTAATAGCATTGACTTCCCAAATGCCTTATCCGTTGAGCACTTCGCTGGTGGGCGAGTGGCCTTCATGGAGTTCAAAATCAAGGAGGAAAGCCCGCTCTGCCAGATGACTCTTTCTCAATTCAGAAAGAAATACGGAAACATCATTATCTGTGCTATCGAACGGCAAGGTCAGTTAACGATTCCAGATGGCGACTTCACTTTACAAGCCTTTGATAAGATTTTTATGACTGGAAATCGAGTGGAAATCGTAGACTTCCACAATAGCATTCGACCGCAAGTCGTTAAAAGTCTGCTTCTGATCGGAGCTGGCAAGATTTCCTATTATCTCCTAAATATTTTGGAAAATAGCAAACGGAAGATCGACTTAAAAGTCATTGAAATCGATCAAAAACGGGCAGAATGGTTTAGTCAAGAATTCCCGGATCTTTATGTTATTCAGGGAGATGGGACATCAAAAGATATTCTAATGGAAGAGCGCGCAGGTAACTTTGATGCTGTGGCGACTCTAACAGGGGTCGATGAAGAAAACATTATCGCTTCTATGTTCCTAAATAGTGTAGGTGTTCAAAAGAATATTACCAAGGTCAACCGGACTAGCCTGCTGGAAATTATTGATCGGCAAGATTTTTCAAGTATTGTGACACCTAAAGGAATTGCGGTGGATACCATCATGCACTTCATTCGTGGTCGCTATAATGCCCGCTATTCAAATCTTGAAGCCTTGCACCACGTCGCTAACGGTCAAATCGAGACCCTTCAATTCCAGATTCGCGAAGAAAACAAAATGACGGGCAAACCTTTGGCACAACTGAAATTGAAAAAAGGTGTTCTCATCGCAGCCATCATTCGAAACGGGAAAGCTATTTTCCCAACTGGAGATGACCATCTTTTGATAGGGGATCGCATTATCGTTACTACCCTAATCAGCAACATCACTAAAATCTATGATTTGTTAGAGGGGTAAGCCATGAATAAAAGTATGATTCGCTACCTTTTAGCAAAACTCCTTCTGATTGAAGCTATGTTGCTCTGTGTGCCGATTGTGGTTGCACTTCTCAATCTAAAAAACGATTTTGTTGTAAAGGATAGCCCGACTGTCTTTATCTCCCTATTTGCAACCATTGCCATCCTCCTTGTATTGGGAGGCATTGGTTCCTTTTTCAAACCCAAAGATTTTCACATCTATGCCAAGGAAGGCGTTCTGATTGTGGCTTTGTGTTGGATCCTCTGGTCCTTCTTTGGTGCTCTTCCTTTTGTCTTTTCAGGACAAATCCCAAACATCATTGATGCATTTTTCGAAGTTAGCTCTGGTTTTACGACTACAGGGGCAACCATTTTAAATGACGTCTCCGTCCTCAGTCCTTCCCTTCTTTTCTGGCGTAGTTTCACCCACTTAATCGGAGGGATGGGGGTGCTGGTCTTTGCCCTAGCTATTATGGACAACAATAAGAACAGCTACCTCGAAGTGATGAAAGCAGAAGTGCCTGGTCCCGTATTTGGTAAAATTGTATCCAAATTGAAGAACACAGCTCAAATCCTTTATTACCTTTATTTGGCCCTCTTCTTCCTCTTTGTCGTGATCTACTTCTGTGCTGGCATGCCTCTTTATGATAGCTTTATCATTGCTATGGGGACTGCTGGTACTGGTGGGTTCACCGTCTTCAATGACGGGATTGCTCACTACCATTCGACGCTCATCACCTATTTGGTCAGTTTTGGAGTCTTGGTCTTTGGGGTCAATTTTAACCTTTATTACTACATCATGCTTCGCAAGTTCAAAGCCTTCTTCGGCGATGAAGAACTTCGCACCTACCTGATGATTGTCGGGGTTTCTTCCCTTCTGATTGCCTGCAACATTTTCCATCTCTATCATAATTTTGCAGATAGTTTTGAAATGTCCTTTTTCCAAGTCTCCAATGTCATTACCACGACTGGATTTGGTTTTGGCAATACTGTTGATTGGCCGCTCTTTTCTCAGTTCCTCCTTCTCATGCTCATGGTGGTTGGTGGATCCGCAGGATCAACGGCCGGTGGACTAAAAGTGATTCGCTGCTTAATTCTAGCTCGGATCGGCAAGAATCAAATTCGTTCGACTCTCTCACCCAACCGGGTGATGACCCTACATGTGAATGGCACTGCCTTGGATAAGGACACCCAGCACAAAATCTTAAAATATTTCGTAGTCTATACCTTGATTACGATCGCCCTCATTGCGGTTGTCAGCTTTGACAGCAACAATTTTATGACGGTTGTCAGTGCAGTCTTTAGTTGCTTTAACAATATCGGACCGATGATTGGGACAACGGACACCTTCGCTATCTTTAGCCCCATCTCTAAATTCTTATTATCAATTGCCATGATTGCAGGACGGTTAGAAATCTACCCGATGTTACTGCTCTTTATGCCTCGCACTTGGTCAGATCGCTAAAAACAAAAAGTTTTGGAGAATTTCCAAAACTTTTTTCTTTGCTCTGAGTGAGACTTCTTATAGAAGTTTGCTCTAACTTAATTTTCGCTTTTCTCTTCTTCTAGGTGGCTTCTCAGACTGAAATGATCTGGAACTGGATCTACTCCAGTCTTGCTCCAGGGATGGCAACGAAGAATCCGGGCAAACCCTATCAGAATCCCTTTTAAACCATGCCGTTCAATAGCCTGAATCATATAGTTGGAACAGGTAGGACTATAGCGGCAGGAAGGTGGAAAGAGGGGAGAAAGAAGGCGTTGATAGAGACGAACAAGGCCGATTGCACATTTCTTCATTATTTTTTCGTCTTTGTCACTGCAAGGGTATGCAATTGGCTGATTTCTTTTTTATTGAGACGGCGGTATTCACCAGGACGAAGTCCAGAAACGTCTAGATTTCCAAATTGGGTCCGGGACAATTTATCCACCAAGAGGCCAACGGCTTCAAACATCTTTTTGACTTGGTGATTGCGTCCTTCATGGATGGTCAATTGGACAACTGAGCGATTCTTTTCTGGATCAACCTTTAGAATCTCATAGGTTGCTGGCTTGGTCTTTTTGCCATCAATGGTCACACCACGAGTCAAGGGACGCAAGTTTTCTTTGTTCGCCAATCCCTTCACGCGCGCAACATAAACCTTATCAATCTCATTACGCGGGTGGATCATTTCATCCGTAAAATCACCATCATTGGTCAAAATCAGGACACCAGAAGTATCCCAGTCCAAACGACCGACAGGATAAATCCGTTCCTTGACTTGCGGTAACAAATCAATAACAGTTGGTCTCCCTTTATCGTCTGATACACTGGAGATGACCCCTCTTGGTTTATTTAAGAGGTAGTAAACCTTCTCCTCGTTGTATATTGGTTGACCTTCTACTTCTACCTTGTCTCCAGACTTGATCGTCGTCGCCAATTCACGGACCACTTGGCCATTTACAGTGACAAGGCCTTGCTTAATCAATTCCTCTGCTTTGCGGCGGCTTGCGACACCAGCATGAGCAATATATTTGTTAATTCTCATCAATTTCCTCAGTTCTTTCTGTAAATAATTGGCTTTCTTGACCGATTAACTCAGTCTCTTCAACAATTGGTAGCTCGTCTAGATGGTTTATCCCCATGTAATCCAAAAAGTAATCTGTCGTCACATAGAGATTGGGTCTCCCAATGACTTCTTTCTTCCCATCTTCTCGAATCAACTCAAAAGAAAGTAATTTTGAAATAGCCCCACTAGAGTTCACCCCTCGAATATCATCGACTTCAATCCGAGTAATCGGCTGTTTATAGGCAATGATGGAGAGAGTTTCCAAGGCGGCACGAGAGAGACTTTGATTCATTGGTGACTTTGAATACTCACGTAACAGCTCTGCATATTGGGACTTGGTCACTAATTTATAGGTTGACGCTGTCTCCAATAAGGCCATACTAGAATCTTGATCCTGCTCATATTTCTGGGCCAATTTTTCTAAACTTTGAATCACCCCTGTGGGAGGAAGGGATAAGAGGTCGGCAATCTGTCTCACCGTTAAACCATCTTCTCCTGCAACAAACAAGAGGGCCTCCATCTCTGCAATTTTACTCATTCTTTAATCCTACTAAAATAATATCTCCAAATGGTTCTTCCTGAAGAGCCTCAACTTCTTGTACTTTAATTAATTCCAAAGTCGCCAAAAAGACTGTAATCAGTTCGTTGACATCCTTGGCTTCCTCAAAAATATCTTGTAACAAGATTCTCTTACCAGGTTGACACAAGTGACGAACAACATTCATCAGGTCTTCAATTCTATACTCGTCTCGAACAATGGTCGTATGATTTTGTCGAAATTCTTCCTTCTTTTTTGTTAACAATTTTGAAAAGGCCAAGAAAAGATCTATCGTGGTCTTGTCATGGACCAATTCAGCATCATCATAGACTAATTCCGTTTTGGGTTTTGAAAAGTACTGGGCTCTCTCCTCGTGTTGAAGGGCCATCTTTTCACCCAATAGTTTAAACTTCCGGTACTCTTCGATTTGAGACAGGAGGTCCTGCTCCAAATCTTCTTCATCCGTTGCTTGCTCCGCAATTTTGGGAAGGAGACGCCGGCTCTTAATCAAGGTCAATTGACTAGCCATCAGCATGTATTCACCAGCAACCTCTAGCCGCATGGCTTGAAGGGTCGTTAAATAGGCCAAGTACTGCTCGATCACCTCAATTAGAGGAACCTCATAAATATCCATTTGGTATTTTGAAACGAGGTGTAAGAGAAGATCCAAGGGACCTTCAAAATCCTTTATTTTAATATCCATTACTTATACTTTTCTAAGGTAACAAGAGTTTTTAAACCGAGCTCGCGGGCGATGCTAAACAGATCCATCCCCTGTTCTCTTTGTTTTAAAATGTATTGTTCTCGTAAGGATTGTGCCGAAAGATTCTCAAATCCTTTTTCCAATAGGAAGGACTCTAATTGACGGAAGCCCCACTGACGCGAGTAGGCCTTGCCCTTGTTATCAAATAAATAAGTCCCCGTCATCAAATCCGTCAACTCTCCTAGAAGAGCATCCGGAATACGCAAGACCCGTTTTTGTCCTTCTTTTCCTACGCGTAAAACCTGAAAATCGAGCTCGATATCAACGATTTTCAACTGAAGAATTTCACTAGGCAATAAGCCCATCTCGACAATCAATAGAGCAATCAAGCGACCTTGGGATAGCTCTGACCCTTCCCACAAGAGGGATAAGTCCAATAGTTCTTGATCGTGGCTTTTCGGCACAGAGACTTTTGGAAGGACTAAGCGATGGTAATCCTCGATAACTTGATGTTGATAAAGATAAAACAAAAATTGGTTGACGGCTGAAAGCTTCCGTTTTTGAACAGCTGGTTTAAAATCTTTAATCGAAGCTTGATAAATTCGAAGATTGGTATCTGAGACATGGTTATGAACAGTATCCACGAACTGATCCAAATCATAAGAATAAGCCGTCTGTGAATTTTCACTTAAGTCTTTTTCTTTGATAAAACTAGCTATGTATTCTTTCATTTTTTCCTCATCTCATATTCATTTGAGAAATTGTGCATGAGGGAGTTGATGGCTTTTAAAATGGATTTTCGAGTGATGATTCCTTCAAAGACTCCATCCTCTGAAACAACCGGTAGAAAGGATTCCTCTACCAACTTATGCAAGACTTCCGTCACAGTATAGTCTTTTCCAAGGCGCTCCCCATCCGTTTTTGTCATATGGACAATGTCCATGGATGAAAAGACTTCATCAGAATAATCATGTTTCATTTGGTAAGAAAGAATATCAGTTAAAGAAATCGTCCCTACGTATTTCATTTGATCGGTCACAACAGGAACACGAGTGTAGCTAATTTGACTCAGCACCAAGATAGCATGATCCACATTATGCGTATCAATCAAGACAGCCAAATTGCGCGCTGGAGTCAAAAAAGTCTTTTCTTCTCGGAGAATAAACTCCTCAAATTCCTTGGCGATCATCGATCAAACTCCTTTGTAAGAGGTTCATAGACCTCATGTTTCCGATTTAAAAATTCAACTCGATAGGAATCTGCATCAATTTCCACTTTAGCATAGAGGCACTCTTGAATAGGCCCCCTCGGTAAACTGACTGACCCAGGGTTTAGAAAAAGGGTACGCCCTTCCTTCCAAGCATCCGGAATATGCAGATGGCCATAGAGACAGATATCCGCATCTTCTTCCTGGGCCCACAAATCTAACTTTTGAAAACTAAAATTAATTTGGAAAAGATGACCATGGGTTTGAATAATCCGAGTAGGACCCAATTGCGTCACCAGACGTTCGGGGTACTCCCCATAAAAGTCCATGTTCCCTTTGACAACATGAATGCCTTCCCATACAGGGTCGGTACTTTCTAACTCAGAATCCCCGTTGTGAAAAATGGCATCGACCTTTCCTTTATAGTGGTTTTTGATTTCTTCTACGATCTGACGATCGCCATGAGAATCGCTCATGACGATAATTACTTGTTCTGCCATGCTGGGAATACCTCCACTAATTTCTTCACGGCTAAAGCACGATGCGATTGTTGATTTTTCTCCTCTAGAGTTAGTTGAGCAGATGTCTTACCTGTTTCTCCTACCAGAAAGAGGGGATCATAGCCAAACCCGTTCTCACCTTTTGGTTCAAAATTGATATATCCTGGCCAATCCGCCTCCACAACAAGGCTCTCCTTACCAGGACTGGCAACCACTAAGGTTGTATGAAATTTTGCTGACCGATCCTTCAATTCAAAGACCATCGCCAACTCGTGTAAGAGCTTGGCATTGTTCTCTAAGTCGGTCGCTCCTACACCTGCAAAGCGAGCAGACCAGACACCTGGTAAGCCCCCTAGGATATCGACCATGAGTCCTGAATCATCTGCCAACACCATTTTCCCTGTTAGCTGTGAAATTGTCTCAGCTTTTAGGCGAGCATTTTCTTCGAAAGTCATTCCTGTTTCAGCGACTTCTGGAAGATCTGGATAGTCATTGAGATTCTCGACTTCAAAACCCATTTGTTCAAAGATCTGACGAAACTCTTTGGTTTTTCCTTCATTCCGAGTAGCGATTAGCAAGCGATCCTTGAGACCTTCCTGGCCCAAAAAATCTGCAAGTGGAAGACCATTCTTTGGCAGATAAACAGAGAGCAATTGCTCTCCTTCTACAATGAGAAGAGCTCCTTGACGCTGCACGATTTCAATTTTGCGACCTAGTGTTTCCTCAACGATTTGAAAGAGGAAGGTCAAAAACTGCAAACTAGAGGCGTAACGAACAACCGTTACATTTAGGGGAAAGCCCAAATCTGTGTCTCCAACTAGTGATTCTACTAAGTCAACAAGCTCAGAAGCTTCTGAAGAGACTTCACTATATTCGTTATAGTCACTCCGATCTCCCCATTCAACTAGAAACCAATTTAAGGCATCTTTGTATTCGTAAATCTTTTGGTTCATAATTCTACATGCTCCACATGAACGACTTGATGCAACCAAGTCTTAGCAATCGCTGCAAAACTGGCTGCATTGGCCGTTGTATAAAACTGATGGTGGCAATCCTCCAGTTGGCGACTGCGATTAATCTCAAAGTAGTTGAGCAAGACCGAGATATCCCGGACACACTCAGCACCGCTATCAATTAACTGAACCTCTGGCCCCATGACATTTTGAATAATGGGGCGAAGGAGAGGATAATGGGTACATCCCAATACCAGTGTATCCACTTTCCCAGCCAAAGGTTTCAAAGTTTCATAGACAACTTTTTTTGTAACACTGGACTGCAACTCATTAGATTCAACCAGAGGTACAAATTTCGGACATGCTAAACTCTCTACTGCCATTTCTGGTGACAGGCTTTGAATTTTTTTCCGATAAATATCTGAGGCAACCGTCATTGGGGTCCCAATGACTCCAATTCGTTTGCTTTTTGTCGCCTTGATCGCTGCAGAAGCTCCTGGCAAAATCACTCCTAGAACTGGGATATCCAAGGCTTCTTTCACCTCTTCCCATACAACAGCTGTCGCCGTATTACAGGCCAAAACAATCATCTTCACATTTTTCGTTAGGAGAAAACGAACCATCTCCCAAGTATAGTCACGAATTTGATCTGCTGGTCTCGGGCCATAAGGTGCTCTAGCGGAATCACCAATATAGACCACCTCTTCATGGGGGAGTTGCCGCATCAATTCGCGAACAACGGTTAACCCTCCGACACCCGAATCCAAAAAACCAATTGGTCGATTGTCCATCTGCCTTCCTTTCAAAACAAGGGACCAAGAAAAATCTTAAAGTCCCCCTACTTATTTTATTGTGTCATCTGTTTTGCTTTTATTTCTTCTTCGTATTCAAAGATGCTTTTTGTTGGTTCAGAATTTGACGGTAAACTTGTTGCACCTTCGCTTCACTTGGACGTTGACCACTAGCTCCCAATAATGTACGAACCGCTTCAACATTCAAACGTGGGTTTGATGCAAATTCTTTTTCAAACTGCTTGCGAAGTAGGTACATACCGGCCAACATTCCACCAAAGAAAGCAAGGATAATCAATAAAATTGTCAAAAATGTAGACATAAGTGTTTTTCTCCTAA
The DNA here is from genome assembly GCA_902363395.1 of Streptococcaceae bacterium. Taxonomy (GTDB): domain Bacteria; phylum Bacillota; class Bacilli; order Lactobacillales; family Streptococcaceae; genus Streptococcus. Next base: position 559,386 of record CABIZZ010000001.1, on the reverse strand, counting down.
ATTCAATATTTACACATTTTCTATTATACCAAAAAGGCCCTATTTTTCAAAGTCAAAGCCATACAATGTTGCAAAGTAATCCTCTGGTTTTTCGGCCCGTCGAATGAGACGAGTTTGGCCTGATTCTTCTAATAAAATCTCGGCAGAGCGAAGCTTGGCATTGTACTGATAGCCCATGGAATAACCATGCGCTCCTGTATCATGGATGACCAAGAGATCCCCAATTTCAGAGACAGGAAATTCCCGATTCTTGGCAAACTTGTCATTATTCTCACACAAACTACCAACAATATCTACTATTTCTGTCTCTCCGTCTGGACGATCGAGATTGGTAATATGGTGGTAGGCCCCGTACATAGCAGGACGAAGGAGGTTGACAGCCGAAGCATCTACTCCTAGATAGGTCCGATAAGTCTGTTTCTTATGGGTGACATGGGTGACCAATAGGCCATGTGGTGCTAGCATAAAGCGGCCTAATTCTGTATAGATTTTCACTTGATCTAAGCCGGCTGGAACTAAAATGTCCTCGTAAGCCCGACGAACACCTTCCCCAATCACAGCAATATCATTTGGTTGGTCTTCTGGTTTGTAGTTCACTCCAACCCCACCAGAGAGGTTGACAAAGTCCAAGGTAACCCCTGTCTTTTCAACCACTTCTACTGCCAACTGGAATAATTGTTTAGCCAATTCTGGATAGTAATCATTGGAGACGGTATTCGAAGCTAAGAGGGCATGGATCCCAAATCGTTTGACTCCTAAATCTTTCAACTCCGTAAATGCTTGGATCAATTGCTCCTTGGTCATACCGAACTTAGCCTCTTCAGGATGGTCCATGATATCCGTTCCCAGTTCAAACACCCCTCCTGGATTATAGCGGCAAGAGATGACCTCCGGTAATGTCGCAACAGATTGTAGGAAGGCTACATCTTCGTAAGCATCCAAGTTGATAGTCGCACCTAGTTGACGTGCAAAGACCATCTCTTCAGCCGGTGTATTGTTGGAAGAAAACATAATTTCTTGGCCTGTAAACCCTAATTTTTGTGCCATCAGCAGCTCCACGTAGCTGGCACAGTCCACACCACAGCCTTCTTCTTTGAGGATTTTTAGGATAGCTGGATTAGGGGTCGCTTTGATAGCGAAATACTCTTTAAATCCTGGATTCCAAGAAAAGGCTTGATGGAGGGCACGAGCTGTCTGCCGGATCCCAGCTTCATCATATAGGTGAAAGGGAGTTGGATAGGTTTCCGTAATTTGTTTTAATTTTTCTCTACTAATAAATGGACGTTTCATGTGAAGATTCTCTTTTCTATCAATTTTCTTTAGTATATCACAAGTTTTCCAACAAAAAAAGCCGGTTCCCCGGCTCTTTCTATTAATCGTTGCGTCCAAAAATACGTAAGATATTGATGAACAAGTTGATGAAATCAAGATAGAGTTCCAAAGCCAACGCAACAACCCATCCATTGGTTGGCTGACCATTGGATTGTTCATAGACATAACGAATCTTTTGATTATCCCAAGCAGTCAAACCTGCAAAGATGATGACACAAAGAATGCTAAGGACATAATCCATACCAGAGCTTTGTAAGAAAATGTTCGCAATCGAAGCAATGATAATACCAATCAAGGCTCCCATAAATGCTCGTCCCATTCCAGACAAGTCTTTTTTGGTCACACGACCAATGGCTGACATAATGAAGAACATCAAGGCACTAACGACGAAGGCTTTATAAACTGTTGCTTGAGCATAGCGTGCAATGATAAAACTCAAGGTAAAGCCATTCAAAGCTGAATAAGTTAAAAAGAGAGGCAAGGCCATGGGATTGTTTTTCACAGATTGTCTCGAAGCGACCAAGACCAAAATCAGTTCAACGGCAATGGCAATATAGTAGACCATCGGAGCCTGAGTTAGAATATACATGAAGGTGTCTTGGAAAATGGTCATCATCAAAGCAGAGACGACAGCAGAAACTCCAACTCCAACTCCGACTAAAGAATAAATTTTGCTATAAAAGCTATTAAGACCACTTTGTTCGTGGATAACGGTTTGTTGATTCATCATCAATTATTCCTTTCAAACTTAAATTATTATGATTTTAACATTTTTCGATGGAAAAGTCTCCTCTTTGACCACTTTTTTCTCATTGGTTCTGATGCTTCTTTGATCGCCCAGTATTTATCGACCATGGTCACGAGGAAAGATTCTTTGTAGCGAGGTGGAGCAAGCGTCAATCCCCACATATGTTTGAGGATGATGTCCTCTTCTTTTTTATTAAGGCTTGTTATCTTTTTGGCATTTCGGACAGCTATCCGAGGATGTACCCAGGCATGGCTCTTGTTAAATTTGACCTGCCGCCAATCGTAGTAAAAAAGATCGTGTAAGAGAGCTCCCCTTGCTGTACTTTTGGTATCCCAGCCCATCTTCTTAGAAATGCGGTAGCTAGTGTAGCTAACGTGAATGGAATGCTCCAAACGGTTGGAATGAATATGGTGGGGAATTTCCTTTAATTTTTGAAGTTTGGGATGCTGGATCAAATGTCCGACTTCAGCCATATATTCTTTATCTTGTCGATACATGCGTCTCACCTCCTCTATCTGACTAACGCACTATTCTTCAATCATAGAAAAGATCAAAATCCCTGCAGCAACAGCGACATTCAGACTCTCTGCCTGACCTGGCATGGTGATATGAACCAGCTGATCTGCCTTCTCAGCCATCTGGTCACTAATACCTTGTCCTTCATTCCCCATGACCAGTACAAAAGCAGGGACTTTCTCCACTTGCTTATAGTCAATAGAATCCTGAGACAAGGTGGTCGCATAGATGGGTAGCTGACTTTCTTCAATGGCTGTCAAGAGTTGCTCTTTAGGCAGACGGATAACAGGAAGATGAAAATGACTCCCCTGCATAGAGCGCAAGGTTTTCATATTATACAAATCTGCTGATTGATCGGTTAGAAGCACCCCGTCAAAGCCTGCTGCGTCAGCGGTCCGAATCATGGTTCCGACATTTCCTGGATCTTGAACATCCTCTAACAATAAATACCGTCCTTGAGCCAGCTGAAGATGCTGGATTGGCTGTATCTTAATTTCTGCCACGATTCCTTGAGGGCTTTTGGAATCAGAAATTTCCGCTAAAACCTCAGGACTTACGATGGTCACCTTCGTATCTTTTTTGATCTTATCTACAAACTCTTCCAGAACAAAGACTTGTTCAATCGGAGCCTGATGATTGATAGCTTCTTCATAAAGATGCCAACCTTCGATCAGGTAGGAGTCAATTCGGTATTTTTTTTGATGAAGTTTTTTAACTTTTTTGATCCCATTATTGGACTTAGAGGTTATAATATTCATAAGACTATTATACCACATTCACAGGAGGAGCTTCTCCGTCCTGAGTAGGAATTCAAGCATAAGGAGAACAAGCATGCAAAAAGTTGAAATGACGGCCCAAGGTCGAGTTCAAGGTGTTGGCTTCCGTTGGGGAGTTTATAGCTTAGCACTAGAAATCGGAGGCATTACAGGTCGGGTCTGGAACAATGATGATGGAACGGTCACTATCCTTGCCGCCTGCGAAGACAATGCCCGCATGGCCAAATTTATCCAAGAAATACGAAAAGGCCCTACTCCTTTTTCAAAGGTTTCTTATTTGGACGTCCATTTGGCTAATTTTGAATCTTACAAAGATTTTAAAATTTCAAATTAAGTCTAGAGAACTATTGTTAATTTGATAAAAAAACAGTAGAATAGAAAGGTATTATTTAAAATTAAAGGATTATAACTCGTGAAAAAATATAAACGTTATCTACTTGCTGCTTTCAGCTTGTCTGCCCTCCTCCTCTTAACAGGATGTGTCAGCATCGACAAGACAACCAAACAACCAACCGGTTTCGTCTGGAATCTCATTGGAAAACCGATGGGGGAAGCCATCAATTTCTTTGCGACAGATCTTGGCCTCGGCTTTGGTCTAGGGATTATCCTCGTAACAGTGATTGTTCGTGTCATCATCTTCCCTCTAGGTATTTATCAATCTTGGAAGGCAACCTACCAGTCTGAAAAGATGAACTACCTCAAACCGATCTTTGCGCCGATCCAAGAACGCATCAAAAATGCGGAGACTCAAGAAGAGAAATTATTGGCCAACTCTGAATTAATGGATGCTCAAAAAGCAAATGGTGTCAGCCCATTCGGCGGCATTGGCTGTTTGCCTTTGTTGATTCAAATGCCTTTCTTCTCTGCCCTTTATTTTGCAGCTCAATACACTCCAGGTATTAGCAAGGACTCTTTCCTTGGCATTGGTCTCGGTTCAAAAAGTCTTGCTTTAACCTTAGTTGTTGCTGTTCTTTACTACATTCAAAGTATGCTCTCTCTCCATGGTATCGAAGATGAAAACCAAAGAGAAACTATGAAGAAAACAGCTCTCGTAAGCCCAATTATGATTGCCGTCTTCTCTTTGATGGCGCCAGCTGGTGTCACTCTCTACTGGGTAGTCGGTGGTTTCGTACAGATTATTCAACAATTTGTCATCAACTACCTCATCCGTCCAAGATTGCGGAAACAAGTTGCTGAGGAATATAAAAACAACCCTCCAAAAGCTCCAGCATCCAATGGACGTCGCGTTAAAAAAGATATCACACCTACCAATCCAACCAACACTAATCGTTCCCTTCCAACTAACGGAAACAAAAAACGAAACGCTGGAAAACAACGCAATCGTAACTAATACTAGTAAAAAGGCCGAGATATCATCTCGGCCTTTTCTATTACTACAAAAAAAAGAGTGTGGTTCATTCTCATATAATAATAGATACAAACTATTGTTTTACATAAAACAGTTAGATGATTATCAAAAAATGACTTTTATTTTTTAGTTATTTAAGAAGATGAAAAACTTTCCGCTGTGAGAAAAGTGCCTGAAACTATTGTGTTTCAGGCACTCGGGAGTTTTGAGAGTAAAACAGTTTGGGGAACTGTTTTAGCCTGAGCCTGGAAATTAAAGAGCGAAGGTCTCAAAACTAAGTCATGGAACTTCTTCTAAGTTCGCTGACGTCTGTACTCACCTAAGGAAAGTTTTTCAGAAGACTTTATCTTCAAAAAAAATGAGAGTGACTCACTCTCATTTTTTATTCTGTTTTTTCCACATTCAAGATTTTCACTTGGTAGCTTCCTGCTGGAGTTTCAATCGTCACAGTGTCCCCTGTTTTCTTACCAATTAAGGCATGACCGATTGGACTTTCATTTGAGATCTTACCAGCAAAAGCATCCGCTCCAGCTGAACCAACAATAATGTAAACATCTTCTTCATCTTCGCCAATTTCTTGAACAGTAACGGTTTTTCCAATCGCTACTTCGTCAACAGCGACAGCATCACTATCGACAATTTCAGCATAACGAATCTTTGTTTCTAGGCTTGAGATTTGTCCTTCAACAAAAGCCTGTTCGTCTTTAGCGGCTTCGTATTCACTGTTTTCTGAAAGGTCTCCGTAAGAACGAGCAATTTTAATCCGCTCTACAACTTCTGGACGACGAACTAATTTCAACTCTTCTAATTCAAGTTCTAATTTTTGCTTTTCAGCTAGGGTCATTGGATAGGTTTTTTCTGCCATATTTTTTTCTCTTTTCTATTATTTTTTTCGAACTAAAAAGGTGTGGCATGCCACATCCTCCTTAGTTTGAGCTGCTTTCTGTTAATTTGCTATTCACGTGTTCTTCCACGTTTTTAGTGTGTTCCTCATAAGTTTTCGCAAAATAGACTTCCCCAGTCTCTACATTTGCTACAAAGTAGAGGTAGTCTGTCTTGCTTGGGTTGACGGCTGCTTCAATTGCAGATACCCCTGGACTATCTACTGGACCAGGCATCAAACCAGTATTCTTGTAGATATTATAAGGTGAATCGATATTAGTGTCAATGGTTGCGTCTTCTTTTAGAGTCGTCTTCTTGCCTAATTGGCCTTGTGCGTACAAGATAGCAATATTACTTTGAAGAGGCATATCTTGATTCAAACGGTTATAAAAGACGCTTGCAATATCCTTGCGATCTTTATCAGTAGCACCTTCTTTTTCAATCAAAGAAGCCAGCGTCAATACCTCATTGACATCAATATTTTTAGCTTCCATGGTGTCATAGTAGGCTGAAAGATTTTGGTCCATTGCAGCTAACATCTGGTCTACAAGATCTTCCATTTTACTATCTTTTCCATAGCCATAAGTAGCTGGGAAGAGATATCCCTCCAAGCGGTAGCGTACGCCACTTTCCTTGGATGGCAAGGTTGCTAATAACTTAGGATATTTGGCTACCATCTTTTCAATAAAGGCATCATCTTGGATGACTTTTAGGAATTCTTCTTGCGTATATGGAGTCTTGGCACCAGATTTTGAGCTCGCATCCACAGAAACCACTTCCGCGATTTGATCAATCGTGTAGCCCTCAGGAATGGTAATTTTTCCTAAGACTGGTGGTTCCGGAGTTTTAGTTCCTTGCTCTTGCAATTTTTGAATAATGGTATCGAGATCCATACTCTTTTGAAGATTGAAATAACCAGATTGGAAGTTCCCATAATTCTTGAACTTGGTGTAATAGTTGAAGAACTGGCCATTCTTAATCAAGCCTTTTTTCTCCAAAATAGTCCCAATTTCACGATTGCTAGAACCAGCAGGAATTTCAACAGTTACAAACTCTGTAGCCTTGGCATCCATAGCATTTAAGTTAGATTGAACATAGGTCACTGCAAAAATTCCAGTTGCAACCATTAAGACAAAAAGAATTCCTAGAACCGTCAAGACGATTCGTTTCGCAATGGTGTTCTGCTTTTTCTTTTTCTGAACACGTTGGTCCCGATCCTTGCGCGAAACACTAGATACCGGTTTTTCTTTTCTCGAAACAGCTACAGACTGACTTGAGCTCTCTGGTTCTCGAGTCGGCTCTTCGATTAGTAGAGGCGCTTCTTCTTGGTTCTCTTCGGCTACTTCCTGAATTGCAGGAACCTCTGTAACCTCTGGTACTTCTACTTTTTCTACTTCCTCTGGAATCTCTACTGTTTCCTGTACCTTGGACTCTTCTGACACAGAGTCAGAAAGCGATTCTTCCGTCTCATCTTCTTTGTTCTCTGGAATAGAAATTTCTTGAACAGGTAAGTCATATTCTTTTTCAACCTGTACAATCTGTTTATTGGCTTCTTCAAGATCACGGAGAATCCGCTCTTTGAAGCTTAATAATTTTTCATTCTCTTGTTGGTTTTCAGTCAAATACTTGACCCCCCTTGTCATAATCCTTAATATTATATCTTAAAAGGGATAGAAAAGCAATAGGAACGAGGCTTGAGGGCCTCAAATCCTATTGATCACTTACTTGATGGGACCTCCCATACTAAATCGTACCAGACTTCCCCAGCATAGTTAGAGGCCGAGCGTCCTTCGTTTACAAAGCCGTTCCTTTCATAATACTCAATCAAGTAATCATGACAAGTCAAACTAATCCCTTCTCGACCTTCCTCTAAAGCAAGATTTTTCATGGCTTCAAGCAGGGCTTTCCCGACCCCTAAGCCCTGTGCAGACGGAGAAATCGAAAGACTCGTAAGGGTAATATAACCTCCTGGTAGATGGGACTCGTCTTTTACGTCCGCTGTAAAAGAGCGGTCCTCGACATATCTAGTTTGTGTCACTGGGCCTTCTAGATAGCCAAGAATTTGGCCATCCTTTTCAGCGACTATAAAGCTATTATGAAACGTTTCAATATGTTTTGCAAGCACCGTCTTATCTATTGCCTCTTCTGGACTAAAATTTTCCAGTTCTATAGCAACAATGGCTTCTAAATCATTCATAGTTGCTTGACGAATGTTCATTTTTCTTCCTTTCTATAGGGATAGGTGCCACATTAGGTGATAGCCCTCAACTCCTTCTTCCTTATCCCCTATCTCTAGTTGAAAATCATTCATTTCAAAATACGGAATCAACTCTTCCTGGCAGGTCACATGAATCTCTAACAAGGATTCTTGAGCTACAAGAGACTTGAGTGTGGCGAGTAGCAAGGTGCCAAACCCTTGTTTTCTATAGTCTGGAAGAATTTCCAACCACAATAATTTTAAAGAGGGATTCTCAAACTGGTCCTCCATCTGAATCAGGCAACTTCCAATCACTTGCCCTTCAAATTCTAAGACCAGGGGCCTAAACCCATTCAGTTCTTGCAACTTCTCTCTTTGAAAAGAAAAATTTTGGGACGTGATCTGTTCGATCTCATCCCAATCATTTTCTTTAGCAAACCGAATCCTAACGCTTGGTTGCATGGTATCTCCTTATTGAACGTTATTGGTCAAGTTCCCAAGCAACCGTTCAAATGAATATTCATAGGTCTGGATATCTCCTGCTCCCATGAAAACATAAACGGCATTGTCATGATCCAAAAGTGGAGAAACATTTTCAGCTGTAATCACACCGGATTTCTTAATAATTTTCGCTTCTAGATCTTCAACTTTGACATCCCCATGATCCACTTCACGAGCTGATCCATAAATCTGTGCCAAGTAGACCGCATCTGCCTGATTCAAGGCATCCGCAAACTCATCCAAGAGGGCAATCGTCCGAGTAAAGGTATGAGGTTGGAAGACCGCTACAATTTCCTTACTTGGGTATTTTTGACGGGCTGCATCCAAAGTGGCAATAATTTCAGTTGGATGGTGGGCAAAGTCATCAATGATGACGGTATCGTTGACAATCTTTTCTGTAAAGCGACGTTTGACCCCGCCAAATGTTTTTAAGTGTTCCCGAACCAAATCAAGATCAAATCCAGCGATATAAAGTAAGCCGACAACTGCTGTTGCATTCATGATATTGTGACGTCCAAAGGATGGGATTTGGAATTGTCCCAAATCTTCTCCACGGAAGTGAACACTAAAGGTTGATCCCGTAGTAGAACGCAAGAGATCACTGGCTACAAAATCATTGCCTTCTTCTTCAAATCCATAGTAGTAAATCGGAGCATTGGCTGTAATCCGACGAAGCTCAGCATCTTCACCATAGATGAACAAGGCTTTGGAGATTTGTTTGGCATAATCATTGAAGGCATTAAAGACATCTTCTAGGCCAGTAAAGTAATCAGGATGGTCAAAGTCAATATTGGTGATAATCGAATACTCTGGGTGGTAAGGCATGAAGTGACGTTCGTACTCGTCTGATTCAAAGACAAAGTACTTAGCCCCTTTCGAACCACGACCAGTTCCATCCCCAATCAAATAGCTAGTATCTGTGATATTAGACAGAACATGAGACAAAATCCCTGTAGTAGAGGTTTTCCCGTGAGCTCCTGCTACTCCCATGCTGACAAAATCACGCATAAATTCACCCAAGAATTCATGGTAGCGTTGATAGGTATAGCCTTGAGCATCTGCATAAGCAATCTCTACGTTGTTCTCAGGTTTAAAGGCATTTCCAGCGATCAAGATTTGATCCCCAGTAAGATTTTCTTCGCTGAATGGTAGGATGGTAATCCCTGCTTGCTCCAGACCTCTTTGAGTAAAGTAATATTTCTCTACATCAGATCCTTGTACAGTGTGTCCCATCTGATGGAGCATGAGAGCCAAGGCACTCATACCAGCTCCTTTTATTCCGATAAAATGAAATGTTTTTGACATAGTTTCTCCTCCCGCTAGTCCAGATTGGTCACATTGAGTTCTTGTTTAATAGGTCTCGTTGGAATGTTCTGTTGATCCTTGTTATAGATTTGACTCTTTTTCAAGAAATCATAATTGTTCTTTTTTGGTTTCTCTTCTTGATGGGATTCTTGAACTGGAAGTTCCTCTGCCCCCTCTAAAAGGATCAATTGCTCTTGTTTCAATCGCTCACCATATTTAATCAATTCACCGGGATTTTCTTTTTGAAAAGGAGCTGTTGGCTTCACTTTTGGCATGAAAGAAGGGGTGAATTTCTTACGATTAGGCTTAGATGCAATATCTGCTGTTAAATACGGAGCCGTCCGCTTCTTTTTCAAATCAGCACGCGCTGCTTCCCGAGCTTCTTCTGCGTAGCGATTCGCTGGGCTCTTTTTATCAACAGGCTCCTTGAAATCAGGAGTCATTGGTTGCCTTCTTGACTTAGGCACTTCAAATGGTTTTTGAAGGGATTTTTGTAGATTTTTTTGATAAGGTTGCTCTGCTACCTTTCCAGTAGCAATTGGCTCCCATTCTAAATAGTTTTTATCTGTATACTCCCCAAGAATATTACTAATGAAGTCCCCATCATCATATAAATTCATATGGGGCATTTGAGTTAGCATCAATTCATCATCTGCTACTTGAGGAAACTGCTTATCCGTCATCCTATTTCTTCCTTTCGACACTTCATTAATTATAAACTATTCATTTTATTTTTCAAGTTATTCTACCGAAATACCCAAAATTTCCCGAATTTCTTCAATAGAGAGGCTGGAGCGCGTTTCGGTGCCATCTAATATGGTAGAAACTAAATGACGTTTGCTAGTCTGGAGCTCTTGAATTTTTTCTTCGATAGTCCCTCGAGTAATCATCCGGTAGACCTCAACATTCTTATCTTGTCCCATTCGATGGGCACGGCCAATGGCTTGATCTTCTACCGCAGGGTTCCACCATAGGTCAACCAAAATAACCGTGTCAGCACCTGTCAAATTCAAGCCAACTCCACCTGCTTTCAAGGAAATGAGAAAGGCATCTCCTTGACCGGAGTTAAAGGCGTTGGTCATATCTTGGCGCTCATTAGCTGGAGTAGATCCTGTGATTTTAAACGAAGTCATCTTCAGAGCATCCAACTCTTTTTCAATGATATCCAACATGCCCCTAAATTGTGAGAAGATCAACACTCGTTGGTTTCCATCTTTGATCTGCTCTAGCAATTCTCGAAGGCTATCCAGCTTCCCACTTTCTCCAGTATAGTCCTCTAAAAAGAGGGATGGCGTATCACAAATCTGACGAAGACGCATCAAACCAGATAAGATTTCCATCTTACTGCGATTGAGTTCCTCTTCAGAAGAGCTTAGAATGCGGTCTTGCATTTGCTTCAACTGGGCTAAATAGATCGTTTTTTGATCGTCAGCCAATTCATTCTTGTAGGTCATCTCTATCAGATCTGGAAGTTCCTGCAAGACTTCACTTTTTTTCCGTCTCATGATAAAGGGCTTGACGTATTGAGAAATAGTCTCTGGACTCAATTGTTTAAATTCTTTTTTACCCGGAAACAAACCAGGAAGCACAATTTGGAAAATCGACCAGAGTTCCTCTACATGGTTTTCTATTGGCGTTCCCGACAAAGCAAAGGTATGAGGAACATCGAATTTCCGTAAGTATTGGGCAATCTTGGTTTGGGAATTCTTCATGACCTGGGCTTCATCCAAGATGAGGTATTGGTACTGATTTTTTTCGTATTGCTCTACGTCCTGGCGGAAGGAAGCGTAACTGGTAATCGCTACCTGAGGGTTGCTTGCAATCACCTCGTCACGACTTGCTTTAAGGCCATAGATAACCTCCACTTCCATTTGTGGAGCAAACTTTTCGAACTCCTCTTTCCAATTATAGATTAGACTAGATGGAGCTAAGATCAAAATCTTAGACTCCGCCGTCACAATACTTGAGAGAAAGGCAATGGTCTGGAGGGTCTTTCCAAGTCCCATATCATCTGCCAAAATCCCCCCAAAGCCATAGTGATTGAGCATGGATAGCCAGCGGACTCCGACTTCCTGATAATCTCGAAGTTTAGCTGTCACTTGCAACTCACCCAAAGGAAATTGTTCTGGATGAATCAAATCATGAGCCAAGTGACGAAACTCTTCAGAAAATTGGACATTGTCAGCTGACTCAAATAACTGGGAGAGCTGGAAGGCTGCAATGCGATTGGTTTGTAACTGACCTGTTTTTGTCTTCTTTGCACGAAGATTCAATAAGGTCTGACTGATCCTCTTGGTTTCTTCATCAAAGATTAGAACCTTTCCTGATTGACTGATATAATAGTCATTCTTCTCAACCAAGGCACTCATCACTTGCTCAACCTCAGAGGGATCAATAGAGTCAAATTCAAAACCAATCTCAAGGAGACGACCACTGGTTTGAATGGCAATCTTTGGCTTTTCAACCTGATACAAGTCTAACAACTTGTCCGAAACTTCCACCTCTCCAAGTTCTTCAAACAAGGGAAGGGTCTGCTGAAAGAAGGGATAAATCTGCTTGGGAAGGAGAGGAGCTCGTTTGGTTTGAAATTGATTGGTAAAGCCAGCTGTCAAGATGGTTTCAAAAACCAAACGTTCCTTATCAAAATTACTGGAATAAGGCAGATCCTTAAGTTCTTTCTCAGAGCGAACGATGCGGTCCTCGTAGACAAAAACTAGATCCAGCAATACTTCTCCATGCTCCGATAAATCAAAAGCAAAGTGAGGTTGAAAATCATGAATGTAGAAGTTACTTGGTGCTTTCACCTCACCAATTTTCCTGAATTGCTCTAAGCTATAGGTTAATTTGGTCTGATCAGACAAATCAAACTGAACATGTCTTTTCTGATCACTGGAGAGGGGTAAACTCTGAACAGCCTCAATCAAAATCTTTTGAAGCGGTGATATTTGGTAAAAATGGCCATTTGCCAAAAGAAAGCGACCTTCCACCATTTTATAGGAAGCCACTTGGACCTGTAGTTCGATAAACTCCTTCATTTCCACTACTTGGAAAGAAAACAAGCCGGAATCTTCCTGGAGTTCTTGAAAGAAAACTTCCTGATAGGTATCCAGTCCGACTTCAAGGGTAAAGGACGGTAGGTCCATCAATAATTGCACAGCTTCTTCAAAGAAGCTCATTGGAAAGTAAAGATGGCGACCCCCATTTGGAAAGAAGAGGGCATCATGCACCGTATCCCCCGATAACAAGCCTTCTAAGAATCGAATCAAGGCACGACTTTCAGGGTCAAAGGCTGCATAGGAAATCGGCTCGTAATAACTTTTTCCAATTGCAAAATGGGACTGTTTTCTGATAGCTTGCAAAAATGCTACAACATCCCGCACAACATAAGTTCTCTCATCCGGTCTGCGATAGATACGAAGGGTCCACAAAAACTGACCCGAATAGTCGTCTACATGACCAGTTGCTGAGAGACCAAAACGGACTTCTTTGCTTTCAATTTTTGGTAGGACTTGATCTAAAAACAAACTTCCAAAAGATACTTTTTCCTTTGTTTCTTGACTTTCTGTTGCATCTTGCTCCAAACCAAGCAAGAGTTCCTTCCCTTCCTCATCATTTTTTAAAAAGGCTTCTCCTGCGGCTAAATGCACACAGAATTTTTTCTTCTGGAAAAACTCACAACTACAAAAAATTGCTTGATCATCTAGACTGTACCGGAGGGACTCATTGTCAATTCTGAAATAGAGGTACTGATTTTTTATTTCCTGTAGGGTTACTTTCCCGTTTTCATAAAGAAGGATTCCTTCTGAACGGATTTTCCCAGGAATTAATTTTGCCATATTTACCACCTTATGTTTATCTCCTTATTATATCATATCCCCTCTAAAATAGAAAAAAAGACAAAGAATTGTGAAGAATTCAATGCCTGATTTTACTATCTCCTACTCCACTTTTCTTTTTCCATTCAAATTAAAGAAGAGGTATTCTTAGAAACTTCCCTTAGGAGAGTACGGACGTCAGCGAACTTCTATGAAGTTCCATGACTTAGTTTTGGACCCAAGGTTCCAAAACTCCCGAGTGCTAGAAACAATCTTGTTTCTAGCACTTTTCTCACGGCGGAAAGTTTCAGATCTACTTGAATGACTCCAAAAATAAAAATCATTATTTGAAATATAGCTAGCTATTTTATGTTAAAAATACTTTGTCTTCAATCAGAAAGAGGCTGGGACAAATGTCCTAGCCTCTCAATTATCTTTGGATTGTCGAGCAAGACGCAGTGGTTGAGTGGGCTCTACTACGCTGATTTCATCAGCTTTTACAACCCTACTCAACTGTGCGGAGGTGGGACGACGAAATCGAATTCTAACGAATTACCGATTTCTGTCCCACTCTCTTTTATTTTACTCTCTTATAACCTTCTTTTTTGAAATTTTTGATATGTTCTGAATAGTTGGCCAGTTCTCCAAACGTTTTTTTCTCATCGTTGGCTTTATTCAAGGCTTCAACATCTAAGTCTTGGTAGACGATTTTGGTATGAATCATCAGTCCACCCTCTTTCGTCCGACTCACATCTGTTGTATAGCCCGAAATTCCTTTTTTAGGTTCAACAATTTCTTTTTTAATATATTCGAACTCAGAATCATCTTCAATATTTACATTAAAATTATCAGCCCAAAACTCTTCAGAGATCATCTGGTTGGCTCTATGTCGAATCGTCACTCGAAGAAGAATGTCTTTATCTTTTTTCTCATAGGTTTCTTCTCTTTCAACGCTACAAGCTGTCAGTCCCAGAAATACTATGAATGTGACAGCCAGCATGAGTCCTTGTTTTATTTTTTTCATAAACACCTACTTCCGTTTCCGAGCGATCAAATGGATTGGGGTTCCTTCAAAGACAAAGGCTTTCCGAATTTGATTTTCCAAGAAACGAAGATAAGAGAAGTGCATGAGCTCTTCTTCATTGACAAAGACCACAAAGGTTGGTGGTTTGGTCGCAACCTGAGTCGCATAGAAGATTTTTAGACGTTTTCCTTTATCTGTTGGCGTCGGATTAATGGCGATGGCATCCATAATGACATCGTTCAAGACAGCTGAAGGAATCCGTGTATTTTGGCTCTCACTGATCTGCTTGATCATATCTGGTAACTTGTGCAGGCGTTGTTTGGTCAGAGCAGAGACAAAGATAATGGGTGCATAAGATAAGTATTGGAACTGATCTCGAATATCATCTTCCCATTGTTTCATGGTGTGGTTATCCTTTTCAAGGGTATCCCACTTATTAACCACGATGATCATCCCTTTTCCAGCTTCATGGGCAAATCCGGCAATCCGCTTATCGTACTCGCGGATTCCTTCTTCTGCGTTCAAGACCATCAAGACAACATCCGAACGATCGATAGCCCGCATAGCCCGCATGACAGAATATTTCTCTGTATTTTCATAGACCTTACCAGATTTCCGCATTCCAGCTGTATCAATCATGGTGTATTCTTGGCCTTCTGCATCCGTGAAATGGGTGTCAATCGCATCCCGCGTAGTCCCTGCTACAGGACTGGCAATGACGCGGTCTTCCCCAAGGATGGCATTGATCAGACTAGATTTTCCAACATTAGGGCGGCCAATCAAGCTGAACTTAATGACATCTGGATTTTCTGGTTCCCGATCCGTCGGAAGGTTTTCAACGATGGCATCCAAGACATCCCCTGTACCAATCCCGTGCACAGATGACACTGGCAAGGGTTCCCCCAGGCCAAGAGCGTAGAAATCATAGATGTCAGTTCGCATCTCTGGATTATCCACTTTATTGACTGCTAAAATGACTGGTTTGTGGGTCTTGTAGAGCATCCGAGCGACATACTCATCTGCATCGGTAATCCCTTCTTTTCCAGATACGACAAAGACAATGACGTCTGCTTCATCCATGGCAATCTCCGCTTGGTGCTTGATTTGCTCCATGAAAGGTGCGTCCACGTCATCAATCCCGCCAGTATCAATAATACTAAATTGGTGGTTGAGCCACTCAGCCGTTGCATAAATACGGTCCCGAGTAACCCCTTCGACATCCTCGACAATGGAAATCCGCTCACCGGCAATCCGGTTAAAGAGCGTTGACTTCCCGACATTTGGACGTCCTACAATGGCAACAGTAGGTAAAGCCATGGTGTCCTCTTTTCTCTTATTTTTCTAGTTGGTGTTTCTTTAATAATTCTGCCGTAGCAGCTGGTTCTTCCTGTCCAAATTGGGCAGCCAAGCGTTGGCTCCAAGTATCCGTTGCCCGTGCTCCAGCATAGGCAGTCTGTACTCGATCAAAGGCTTCAATCACTTCAGGAGTCTGCTCCTGGTAACTTTCTTCGAAGACAACAGCTTCCAAAGGAAGGCGGGGCTTCACAGGATGGTTCTGATTTGGCACTCCTAAAGCCATCCCAAAGACAGGATAGGTGTAGTCTGGTAAGTTAAATAGTTTGGCCACTTCAGCCGCTTCATACCGAACCAAGCCAATAATGACTCCTCCGTAGCCTAGACTTTCAGCAGCCAGCAAGGTATTCTGACCTGCCAAGGCTGCATCTACAGAAGTAATCAATAAATTATCTGGTCCTTCTGGATGGAATTGATCCGTATGCATCCGAACCCCTTTTTCAGCTCGGTTGAGATCTCCTACAAACAGTAAGAAAACAGAGCATTGACGAATTGCCTCCTGAGGGACGAATTGGTAAAGCGCCTCTTTCTTTTCCTGGCTTCTCACTAAGATAATGGAATAAGACTGGAAGTTCTTCCAAGAGGAAGCCATCTGTCCTGCTGTAAGAATCGCTTGAAGGTCTTCCTCTTTGATGTCCTCCTCCTTAAAGCGACGGACAGAAGAATGAGATTTCATCAAATCAATAACAGTATTCATCGGCGATTTTCTCCTTCTAGGCGGACTTCTTTAGCAAGGAACTTGATTCGCTCCATAACACGTTTGGCTTGCCAAGTCTCATCTCCATTCCGAGATGTAGCAAAATGACGTTCCAAATCTTCAAAATTGAAATTCGAAGTAAAGAAGGTTGGAAGAATCTCCTGCATCCGATGTTGCAAAATCACTTGCAAGACTTCATCCCGCACCCAAGGCGACATTTGCTCTGCCCCAATATCATCTAGAATCAAAATTTCAGCCTTCTTGCCCTGATCCAACATCTCTTTAACCTGACCTGTATTAATGGCATTTTTGACATCAATGACAAAGCTTGGGAAATGTAAGAGGGTTGAAGATGCTTGCCGTTTTTCAGACAAGTCATGAGCAAGAGCTGCCATCATATAGCTTTTCCCAACTCCGAAATCTCCGAATAGAAAAATTCCTTTACGAGCTTGAGGATAGGAAGCAACAAAATTGGCCAACTCTTCAAAGGCTCCAAAACGTCCCCGGTCATCCAAGTCGACTTTCGCTAAGGAAGCTTCCTTCAAGGTACTTGGCAAGTTGATCAACTGCAAGCGTTTATTGATAGCGGCTTGTTTTTGTGCCTCAATCAACTCAGGTGTCTCTTCATAGGAAACATCCGCATAGCCCTCATTCATAACCAATACAGGCTTATACCCTCTTGCAATATAATCTGCATCCCCGAGGACGAAGCGATTCCGTTCACTGATGTATTGGTTAAATTTGGAAATGCTGCGACGGATTTCTGCTTCCGACAAGGCTTCCTTTTGAATAAAGTTTGCAATCTCAGGTTCGGCGAGAATTTGAGCTACCAATTCTTCATAATTGAACTGCTGTGATCGATTCATCTGGGACATGGTTTTCCCTACACTCTCCATTTACTCCCCTCCTTGATTTAATTTCTCGAGCAAGGCCCGTTTTTGTTGTTCTAGATCAGCCTGTTCTTCCTGGCTGGTCTGATTGGTATAGTTAGGCTGACTCCACTTAGGAACATTGGTTTTTCCAGTCGCTTGTCCACTCTTAGTTGCTTTCTCTTTTGCTTTTTGTGTATGGGAGTCTTGGCGCTGTCGGATCTTCAGGACAGCCTCTTCAGCCGTTTTAATCCCCTCATACGCAAAATCATTCCCAACTTTTAAGGCATATTTTTCATTGAGATTGGCAGAAGCAACCTTATTAAAGGTCAAGAGCAAAATCACGTTAATGACTTCATCTAATAGGCCTAACTGGGCCAAATCAGAAATCACCTTACGCTCAGATTGGGTCACGACAGCCTTACGCGCTTTTTTAATTCCTGCTAAAAATTGGATACTAGTCCTATTTTTAGCTTCTCGGATAATGGCTCTTTCCTGCGGAGTGAACTCATCCTTACCGTTTTCCTGTGGTTGTTGGGTTAGTTTCTGTCTCATCCGCTTGGTCGAAATGATCAAATTAGCCGCTGTCTCCTTGGCCAAGAGATAGGTCTCATACCAAGTCCAATTCTTCTCTTCTGTGATGGCATAGAGAACCAAGAGGTCTTCTTGTTCGTTCTCAAAACGGAGACCATCTCGCGCCATCAATTGTTTAAAGTGCTCCAAACTGAAGGAAGATGTTTTCCACTGAGGGGTCGAAACTCCGTCAATCCCAAAGACAGAGGCAAAGTTCACCTTCCGTTTTTCGCCCTCTGGTTTTTCAGGAAGCAAGTCACGAACTGCCGCTTCTCCTATTTTTTTCTCCAGCAATTTCTGATAAGCAACATTGGTAAAAAATTGATCTGCTTCTAGCGGAGGCACAAATCGGAACTGAAGCCCTTCTTCTGTTTCATAAACCTCTAATAAATTCATGGCAATCAAGCGGTCTAGACTTTCGAGAAAATGAGCGAAACCTAGATCCAGATGATTTAAAATGACAGCAATCAGCCGTTTTTCTTTTCCCTGATCATAGAGACTCAGCAGAAAAGTATATAATTGACTTGCTTGAACACCTAATATTGGTCCATACAGATGCGTAAAGGAGGCTCCTGTAGGCGCCAAATAATTATTCTTCAAGAAAGAAAATGAAGTATTGGGCTTCATCTATTTTTCCTTTTTCTTCTTCGTTCCTTTGGTAATCTGTTTTAAGAGACTTTCCAATTCACCAACATCCTTGAAACTACGATAGACACTCGCAAAGCGGACATAGGTGATTTCGTCCAACTCTGCTAACTCGTCCATGACCAGTGATCCAATATAGTCACTCTGGATCTCATTTTCACTCTGGCTTCGAATCTTTTGTTCGATGCGCCCCACAATTTCCTCAATTTCGTCACTGGAAACTGGACGTTTCTGAGCAGATCGAATAATCCCATTAAATATTTTATCTCTAGAAAACTGTTCTCGGGTGCCATCTTTTTTCACTACAACAAGAGTCCGCTCTTCTACTCGTTCATAAGTGGTGAAGCGATGATGACATTCATCACATTCTCTTCTTCTACGAATCGTTTTCCCATCTTCTGCCTGGCGACTATCTACAACACTAGACTTGTTTCCGCCACATTTTGGACACCGCATGGACACCCTCCTTATCGTTCCTTAATACTTTATTCTATCATATTTAGGGCTAAAGGGAAAGCAAGCGAAACAAAGAAAATCCCTAGCCTCCTAAAGGCATAGGGATTTGAATCTTATGGTAAATACAAGTCAGCTGACAAACCATAATGGTCGCTGACGAGAGGTTGGTTGGAACCATCAAACACAACTTCTAGTCGTTCGATAACCCATTCTTTTGAAGTGAAAACATAATCAATCCGCAAAGGTACTTGATTATCATCCCATCCATCAATTCCAGGACCTACTGTGTAAGTCCCCTTGGTCTGACGGGCTTCAATAAAGCTATCTTGAAGATCTAGAGGACTCGCTAAAATGGCCTCATAACCCTCTTGACCAGCTGGATTATTAAAATCTCCGGCTAAGATCAAGGGTTTCTGCAATTGGCTAAAACGCTCTTCTAAACGTGCCCACTCTTGTTGGAAGCCTTTGTCCCACCAGGAAAGGTGGACACTGGCAACCGCAATTTCTTTCCCATCAACTTGAGTTTCTGCAATGGCAATCCGTCGTGTATGATAATCTGTTGGATCATTCACATCTGAAACCAAGAGTTCGCTTGCCTGGATTGGGGTACGTGATAGAACTGCCACACCTTCATGATAACGGTCATAGCCGATATGGTTGTAAGCCCAGGTCCAGTGATAGCTCAATCCTTCTTCTTCTAATTTTTCAACTAAACAACGAACATAGTGATCCTGATGGATCGGCTCCGCAGAAGGAGTTGGATGATACAAGTCATTAACTGGAACAACTGGACTTTCGATGGCCTGATTGATTTCTTGGAAACAAATCAGATCGTATTGCTTTTCAAGAATGTCTGTTAATAAGTCCTCAAATTTTTGTTGGGGATTTTCTTCCATCCAACTATGAGTGTTTAAAGTTAAAAATTTCATGATCCTACTCTCCTAATAGAGAATTCCCTGTATCCGATGGATACAAGGAATGACTCTCATAGATTATAATTCAACCTTGGCAACTACAGCATCTGCTGGAAGTTGACCAGTTTGTGTAAGAGTGACAGATTGAATAGCTGCAGCATTTGTGAAGACTACAACTGTTGTAGTTGCACGTCCAGCTTCACGAATAGCATCCAAATCTGCTTCTACCAATAAATCACCCGCTGCCACTGTTTGGCCTTCTTCTACCTTCACTGTGAAAGGTTTGCCTTCCAAACTTACAGTATCAAGACCAATATGAACGAGAACTTCAAGACCAGATTCTGTTACCAAACCAAGTGCATGTTTGGTAGGGAAGACGCTTGTCACCTTACCAGCTACTGGTGAAACAATCTGACCATTTGCTGGTTCAACTGCAAATCCGTCACCCATCATTTTTTGTGAGAAAACTGGATCTTGAACTTTTTCTAACTCAATGACTTGTCCTTCAGCAACTGAGTGAACTTCTTCTGTCACCCCTTTAAAGGCAACTTCTGCTTGTTGAGTCGCTGTCTGTTGACCTGGAAGAGTTTCAGGAATCACTTCACCTGAATCTAACAAATCTTGGATATCTGATTTCAAAACGTCAGCTTTTGGACCGTAAATCGCTTGGACCCCTTGTCCTTTCATGACAAGTCCCATCGCTCCTTCAGCCTTCCATTGTTCTTCTGTTCCAACTTTTTCAGCATCTTTAACAGTCACACGAAGACGAGTCATACATGCGTCCACATCAACGATGTTAGCACGTCCACCAAGAAGGTTAATGATGTTAACTGCTTGAGAAGCTGCAGCTACTTTACCTGAACCTGAAGTTTCAGACTCATCTGATCCACCTTCAGCTTGTTCGTAGTTTCCGTTACGTCCAGGAGTTGCGTAGTTAAATTTCTTGATCATGAAGTCTGCAATGAAGTACATGATCACGGCAAAGAGAACAGTTACCCAGATAAAGTTAAGGATGTCCCCGCCAATACCAGCTTTAATGGTCATAGGTGTACGAGTCAAGAACTCGATAGATCCAAATGAATGGACACGGAGAGTTACGATATCGGCCATCGCGAAGGCTGCACCTTGTACCACTGCATATACGAGGTAAAGAGGCATTGCCACGAACATAAACATGTACTCGATTGGTTCTGTAACCCCTGTAAGGAAGGTTGCAAGAGCCGTCGCAATCATCATCCCTTTGTATTTGTGTTTCTTATCAGGGTCTACATTGCGGTAAATGGCAAGGGCAACCCCCATCAAGATACCGAATGAACCGATCATTTGTCCTACTTTGAAACGAGCAGGTGTATAGGTAGCCAACAAGTGTTGGTAAGTAGCAGGGTCAGTTCCTTTAGTATTTCCTAAGTCTGTAATCCAAGCCAACCAAAGTGGATCTTGACCAAATACAGTTGTTCCTTTTGAGATACCAGAGATAACTTCATAGGTACCACCCAATTGTGTGTAGTTGATTGGGATAGTTAACATATGGTGAAGACCGAATGGAAGCAAAAGACGTTCCAAGGTACCAAAAGCAAATGGTGCTAAGATTGGAGCAGTTTCTTTTGAGTTGGCAATCCAAATACCAAAGTTGTTAATTCCTGTTTGGACTACTGGCCATAAGAATGACAAGGCAAGAGCCACAATGACAGAACGAAGGATAACGACAAATGGTACAAACCGTTTCCCGTTAAAGAATGATAGAGCATCTGGTAATTTACGGTAGTTGTAGTATTTATTAAAGGCTGTCGCACCTACAAAACCGGCAATAATCCCAACGAAAACTCCCATATTCAAGGCAGGTGATTCTAAAACACTTGTGAAGTAATCTGAAACTTTAAGTGGAATATCCCAACCAATTTGGATTCCAAAAATCTTAAAACTGAGAGTGTGCACTACTGAATCTGGATTTTTCATCAGATCGCTAGTTACACCGAACATCACACCAGTGATGCGGTTGATCAAGATAAAGGATAGACCCGCCGCAAAGGCACCACCAGCACGTTCTTTTGCCCAGCTACCACCGATAGCCAATGCAAAGAGAATATGAAGATTCCCAATGACACCCCAACCGATTTGTTCAAGAACACCACCGGTCGTCACCAAGAAACCAAGTTCTGGATTAATCATTGCAACAGTTTTACCAAGACTGATCATCAGACCTGCCGCAGGCATAACTGCAACGACCACCATCAACGCTTTACCGAATTTTTGCCAAAATTCAAAGCTAAATAGACTTTTGAATGATTGTTTATTCATCATTCGACCTCCTTATAAATTTGAAATGCCCGTAATATGAGAAAACGTTTGCATATTTCACTTACTATTATACCACTTTTTTTCTTTTTGTAAAGCCCTTACATCTATATTTTTAATTCACAAACTTTATACATAAAGGCCTTGAAAAGCCCATTATTTAAGCAAACGTTTGCTTCTTTCACAATTTTTTTTTAAAAAATTTTTTAAAAATTTCTTCTTTCTTCCTTTTTAACAAACAAAAAAATCCCTTTGAGATTGCTCATCAAAGGGAATGCTTTTATTCTTGCATTTGGTAGCCGACACCTCGGACAGTTTTGATATAGCTCTTTTGTCCTGGGAGATCTATTTTCCCACGAAGATAGCGAATATAGACATCAACGATATTGGTTTCTGCTGTACTCTCATACTTCCAGACACGCTCCAGCAATTGCTCCCGACTGAGGACATGCTTACTCCCCATCAAAGTCGCTAACAAATCATACTCACGACGTGTCAGGTCAATCACTTCCTCTCCCCGATACACCATATGATTCTCGACATCAATTCGTAAATTCCGATAGGAAGTAGGAACTTTCATCTGATTACAATGTTGGTCAATAAAATCACGGCCTCTAAAAATAGCGATGATTTTCTCAACTAAATCACTGATCACGAATGGTTTGATGACATAAGATACTGCAAATCGTTGGATACTCTCCATATGCTCAGAAATTTTCTCACGACTATCTAAGACAATCAAGACTGCTGCTGGACGAATCTTGCTCAGGCGTTGGGCAAAATCTTCCCCACTCATATCTTCTAGTTCGTAATTGAGAAGAATTAAATCATATTCTGTAGCCTGCAGGAGTTTCAAGGCGATTTCCCCTTGTTCTACCAAATCAACTACATAGGCTGCTTTTTGAAGTTCTAAATCAATAAAGCGCGCTAAATTCTTTTCATTTTCTACTAGTAATATCCGCTTTGTCATAACCTACAATTATTTTTCGTCGTACCATGAATAGTGGAAGGTACCTTCTTTGTCCTTACGTTGGTATGTGTGGGCACCAAAGTAGTCACGTTGCGCTTGGATCAAGTTCGCTGGAAGGTCAGCTGAACGGTAGCTATCAAAGTAAGTGATGGCTGCTGAGAAGGTTGGTACTGGTACACCTGCTTGTACAGCAAGAGCTACAATGTCACGAACAGACTGTTGGTACTTAGCTGTTACATCCAAGAAGTACTCATCCAAAAGAAGGTTAGCAAGATCTGCATCACGGTTGTAAGCATCTGTGATCTTTTGCAAGAAACGAGAACGGATGATACATCCATCGCGCCAGATAGATGCGATGTCTGCAAATGGCAAGTTCCAGTTGTTTTCTTTAGAAGCTACACGCAATTGTGCGAAACCTTGTGCATATGAGATGATTTTTGAGAAGTAAAGAGCTTGGCGGATCTTTTCGATCAACTCAGCCTTGTCTCCTTCAAATTTGAAAGCAGCTGGTTTTGGAAGCACCTTGCTAGCGTGTACACGTTCTTCTTTGTAAGTAGAAATGTAACGTGCAAATACTGACTCAGTAATGAGTGACAATGGCACACCAAGGTCAAGCGCTGATTGGCTAGTCCATTTACCAGTTCCTTTGTTTCCTGCAGCATCCAAGATGTAGTCAACGATTGGGCCATCTTGACCTTCATCGTCTTTGCGTCCAAGGATATCCGCTGTGATTTCGATCAAGTAGCTGTCCAATTCACCCTTGTTCCACTCAGTGAAGATTTCAGCCATGTCTTGAGCTGAAAGGCCAAGCAAGTGTTGCATCAAATCATAGCTTTCTGCAATCAATTGCATATCGCCATACTCGATCCCGTTGTGGACCATTTTCACATAGTGACCAGCTCCATCAGGACCGATATAAGTCACACATGGTTTACCATCTTCTGGTGCTTTTGCAGAGATTTCTTCAAGAACATCAGCTACCAATTCATAAGCTTCTTTTTGTCCACCAGGCATGATAGAAGGACCTTCAAGGGCACCTTTTTCACCACCAGAAACACCTGTACCGATAAAGTTGATACCAGAGTTCGCCAACTCTTCGTTACGACGGATAGTATCTTTATAGAACGTGTTTCCTCCGTCAATCAAGATATCGCCTTTATCCAAGTGTGGAAGAAGGGCTTGGATGGTCGCATCTGTACCAGGTCCTGCTTGAACCATGAGCATGATCCGACGTGGTTTTTCGATTGAGTTTACGAAGCTTTCGATATCATAGCTTGGCACAAAGTTCTTTTCAGGATGGCAAGCAACAACATCTTCTGTTTTTTCTTTACTACGGTTATAGATAGCAACTGTGTATCCACGAGATTCAATATTAAGGGCAAGGTTACGACCCATTACGGCCATACCAACAACACCAAAGTTTGCTTTTGTCATGTGACACTCCTCTTTATAGTTTGCCTATATTCTACCATTTTTTGATATCAAATGAAAGTAGAAAATCATACCCTGCCCCTTCATGTAGAAAGATAGCTCCTATCTACTTTGAAGCAAAAAACAAAAAGTGCCAGAGTTATAGTACTCAGACACTTTCTAATAGATTCTAGTCATCGGTTTTAGACATTCATTGGCTTCCATAATTTCGCTACTTGTTGACCTGCATCATTTCTAGCTTTGTCTTACTGCCAGAAAAGGACATTCAATTCCTGTTCCAGAACCCTATCTTCACCTTCCTTCAGCGAGCTCTTGTCAAAGATTACTCTTCTCCATCAAATAAACCTTGGAGACCAGCAAAGGGACTATTCTCTTCTTTCTTAATCGCTTGAGCGGCTTGGTATTCTTCTTCGGACAGGATTTTCCAATCATTGCCTTCGATAAAGCCTTGTCCGGCCTCTTCTTCTGGAGTGAGGACCTTGAGAGGAATATTAAGCAGAATATTATCCGCTACACTCTCACTCAGGTCAATTCTGCCCCCTTCAATAGGAAGGATCAGATCTTCCTCTAGGGCCTCGATATCTGCATCAGACTGTACATCCTCCGCAAACACCTCTGTCACAGGGTAGCTTTCTTGGAGTTCAACAGGTTCCATGCTTCGACTAGATGCCAAAACGATGGTGTAGTTCAACTGGTAATCCAAGACATAAAGACCTGTATCATAGGCTACTCGACCTGTCGCTGTCACATTCTTTAAATCAAGAATTTCTGGATTGCGCTTTTGCAGATCCTTTAACAAATCCAACTCTTGATCAAATGCTAGTCCTTCAGGATTTTTACGGATTTCTTGTGTAAATAAGTTCATTCTCTTGTCCTCAAATCTTCTAGATACTATTAGTATATCATGAAGCTGTCCCTTCAACCAAGATGTCTCCTCAAAAATTTGTTATAATCATGAAAAAGATACAGAGACTAGGCAAATTGGTGTTGTACACAAGGGTCCCACCATCTCTTGGACAAAAGAGGTTCACTTGCTAGGGCATTGAGCAATGTTAGATAGAGGAGAAGTCATGAAAGAAATCGGAGCTGTTTTTCGGCAAATACGTGAAAGTCGCCACATCTCTTTAGAGGAGGCTACGGGTGGCGAATTTTCGCGATCCATGTTATCTCGATTTGAAAGAGGGGAGAATGACCTGACGACGCAACGGTTTTTTCAGGCCCTTCAACAAATCAAAACCAGCCTCAGTGAGTTTTCCAATCTAGCTGGAATCGATCATCACTCTTTTATTCCCAAATTGTTGAAAGAGCACTATGAAAACATGAGCTTGGAACATGATCAAGCCTTGTACCAAAGCTACCAGCTAGCCTATCAGAAAGATCACAAAAAAGAAGACCTCTTAGCCAGCATTATTCTCAAAGTCCAAATGCTTGGCTTCTATCCTGAGGTGGAGTTAGCCGTTAGCCAAGAGGAACTGGATTTCCTCCATGATTATCTCTTCTCTGTCACAATCTGGGGAAATTTTGAGTTAAGCCTATTTTCACTGACCTCTCCTCTTTTCTCTAGTCAGCTCTATCGACAATACACAGAGGAGTTGGTCCAACGGGAGGATTTCAAGCTTCTCCTAGATTCCTCTCGTCCTGCCATCAATTCTATTTTCCTTAATGGCTTTTTTCTGGCCATTAATTCAAATGAATTTGAAGATGCATCTTTTTTTGACCACCTGATTAACAACCACTTTTACTCTGAGAACGAAGCCTACCTTCGGACGGTTTATCTCTACGCCAAAGGAGAATTTCTTTATCGGAAGGGTGAAAAAGAAGCTGGCCTTGAAAAGATGGAGCAGGCCATCCAGGTTCTCTCTATTCTGGATTGTAAGGACAGTGCCAACTACTACAAACAGGGCCTGCAAGAACTGATCAAGGAAGCCTGAAAAGAGAGTGGGACAGAAATCGGTAATTCGTTAGAATTCGATTTCGTCGTCCCACCTCCGCACAGTTGAGTAGGGCTGTAAAAGCTGATGAAATCAGCGTAGTAGAGCCCACTCAACCACTGCGCCTTGCTCGACAATCCAAAAACAATTGAGAGGCTAGGACTTTTGTCCCAGCCTCTTTTTGTTGAAAATATGCAACATTAATTTTTTCTTTCTTTTTAGGTTTACAATAGGACTATCAAGTAAAGAAAGAAGGTTCTTCCCATGATGACCAAACTAAAAAACCACTTCATCCGCTTTCTTCTCTCACATACCAGCGTTTATCTGAAGGATCAGGAACTTCTTCTCTCTGATGATGAGAAACTAGACCTCTTCAAACAGATCGTTCGATCTATCAAACAAGTCCTAGCAACTGATCACGTGAAGGAGGACGGCTTATGAAACTCTTAGCTCGTAATAAAATTTTTGCCTTACTCAGCCTTTCTCGCTTTTTGAATACCCTTGGTGCTGCCATCTACAATCTGGTCTTTGTGGTCTTTGCTGCCAGCATGCCACAACCGAGCCTAGCAGTTGGCATTGCCAATCTCATTGTATTTATTCCCAGCCTCTTTACCATTTTTGTTGGCATGAAGGCTGACCACACTAAGAAAAAAGCTAACTGGTTGATCCGCATCGGCTATCTCCAAGCGATGCTCTTCATCCTTATTGCGCTCATGACCAAGATTCCGGGTTACCTAGCCTTTTCGATTGTTTGCTTTTTAAACATCGTTTCAGATTGTTTGAGCGATTATCGCGGAGGCTTGCAACTCCCCATCATGAAAAAGAACATCCCCGACGAGGATTTGATGGAAGCCTATTCCTTCAACCAACTACTTAGTATGGTCTGTTCGATTTCTGGACAAGCTCTAGGAGTTTGGCTGCTAGCTATCAGCCATCAAAATTTTGCTATGGTCGCTTCGATCAATGCTGTGACTTTTCTCCTGTCTTCTACTTGTCTTCTGATGAGAAAAAAGCAGCTGACACATGCTCCCGTCATTGAGCCCAAAAGTAAGAAATCTTTGGTACACGAATGCCAAGAGATGTATTCCAATGCCAAAAATATTTTTGCAGATGAGGAGGTTCACCACTTTGGCAAGTTGCTCTTCTCATTGGTTCTCATCAATGCCCTTGGGGGATCCATCTCAGGTATCTACAATTTGCAACTGCTTCACTCCCCCTTCTTTCAGTTGAGCTTTAGCCAATCCCTCTTGATCTTAGAGGCAGTGACTATTTTAAGCATGGTCTGGGCTAGTTTGACACCCCACGATTATTTTTCCAAGCAATCACTCCACCATATCCTCCTTTGGATCGCAGGTGGGCTGACCATGCTTGGGCTCACAAATATCCTGGTACACTGGGATTTCCTTTCCCTTCTACTCATCACTTTCCTTGGTTATCTTGTTGCAAAAATCAACCCAAAAGTTTCCAGTCTCTTAATGAGTAAATTACCCGCTGAAAAATTAGCTTCTACTTCTAGCTTTTTGGGACTGATGGTCAGCTTTGCCATGCCACTTGGGACAGCTCTCTTTTCTAGTCTAGCTATCTGGAGCCTTCCCCTAGCTTGGGGGACCTTTGCCATCCTTGGTTTCACTACCCTCCTCTTAACAACTAAATAAAAAACCCACCATTGGGTGGATTGAGCTTAAAGACAAAGTTATCTTTTATACAATTCCATTAACTTCTATAAAGATAAATACTTTTTATTCTTTAGAGTTATTCAATCATCTACTGAAACTTTCCGCCGTGAGAAAAGTGCTAGAAACAAGGTTGTTTCTAGCACTCGGGAGTTTTGGGAGTAAAACAGTTTGGGAAACTATTTTAGCCTGAGCCTGGAAATTAAAGAGCGAGGGGGTTCAAAACGAATTGAACACGAGCTGCGGATTGTGTCAAAAAGATAAGTCTTCCTAGAATCGAAAGATTCTGCGTCAAACCTCCTATTTTGACTTTATCCGCAGACGCCCTTTGTATCTTGATTTAGTCATGGAACTTTGAAGAAGTTCGCTGACGTCCGTACTCACCTAAGGAAAGGTTCTAAGATGATCGTGTCTTCAATCTGAATCCACTGTTTGGTGGATTTTTTTACATATTTCTTAATCTTTCAACCCGCTCAGCAATGGGTGGGTGAGTATAAAAGAGCTTTTGAAAGCCGGATTCTTTTTTGGGATCGTTGATAAAGAGTGCACTACTTGCACTATCAACTTCTCGTTGCATGGGGGCACTGTTATCGAGTTTCAAAAGAGCATTGATCATCCCTTGAGGATTCCGTGTCAATTCGACACTTGAGGCATCCGCTAGGAACTCCCGTTGACGAGAAATGGCTAACTGAACCAAAGTCGCTGCTAATGGAGCTAATACGATGGCAATCAAGGAAAGGATCAGAATAATAATTTCTAAACCACTGCCCCCTTCGCGATCATCATCCCGTCTACGGCCACCGCCCCACCACATCATCCGTCCTCCAATACTAGAAAGCATGGTGATGGCACTAGCAAGGGCAACTGCAATCGTAGAGATGCGGATATCGTAATTGCGAATATGGCTGACTTCGTGTCCGATGACTCCCTCCAATTCCTCACGGTTCATCACAGCTAGAAGACCTGTCGTTGCTGCAACAGCAGCATTTTGAGGATTAGATCCTGTCGCAAATGCATTCATGGACGGATCATCCACAATATAAACCCGAGGCATGGGAATCTGAGCTACCATAGCCATATCTTGGACAATATGGTAGAGTTGAGGGGCTTGCTCTTCCGTCACCTCACGCGCCCCGTTCATCCGCATCACAACTTCTGTTGATTGGAAAATCATACTAAAGGCATAGATACCACCAATGATTAAGGCTAGGATGACGCCGCCAAGTGAAGAGCCTAACCAGAGGTAGCCAACGGCTGCTCCGATAAGACCCAAGAGTATGAAAAAAGCAATAAGGAGAATCCAGGTTCTCCTTTTGTTGCTTGCAATTTGGTCAAAGAGCATATTAGTCTCCTAATCCGCTAAAGTCCACCTTTGGTACTGCTTTTTCTTCTTCAGGCACTTGAAGGAATTCGGCTTGTTTGAAGCCAAACATTCCAGCAATCACATTTGTTGGGAAAGTTTCCAACTTGACATTGTAGTTGCTTGTGACACTGTTGTACAATTGACGGGCATAAGAAATTTTGTTTTCTGTGTTAGTCAATTCTTCTTGCAATTGCATAAAGTTGGTGTTAGCCTTCAAGTCTGGGTAGTTTTCAGCCACCGCAAAGATACCTGCCACTTGACGTGAAAGAGCATCACTGGCTGCCATTGCTTCTGCAGGTGAAGATGCTTGAGCTACTTGTTGGCGAAGTTGAGTTACTTTTGCTAGTGTATCTCCTTCGTACTTAGCATACCCTTTAACGGTTTCGATCAAGTTTGGAATCAAGTCATTCCGACGTTTCAATTGCACGTCAATTTGACTCCAAGCTTCGCGAGTTTGCATGCGGCTTTTCACCAAGCCGTTGTATACACCAACAACTAATAATGCGAGGACCACTAGGACCCCAAGAATAATCCAAATCATTTTATTGAATTCCTTTCATTTCTTTCTACCAGTATATCAAATTTCCCTTATTTTGTGGTAAAATTATCTTATGAAACCAGAAGAATTTTATGTCCGTTTAGCCGACCTTGGCTTCCCATTAACTGATCGACAAAAAGAGCAATACGAACGCTATTTCGAGCTCCTCGTGGAATGGAATGAGAAAATTAATCTCACCGCTATCACAGAAAAAGACGAAGTCTATCTCAAGCATTTTTATGATTCTATCGCACCCATTTTACAAGGTTTGATCGAAAACCAACCCATCCGTCTCTTGGATATCGGAGCTGGCGCCGGCTTTCCAAGCCTACCAATGAAGATCCTATTCCCTGAGCTAGATGTGACCATTATTGATTCCCTCAATAAGCGGATCAAATTCCTTCACTTGCTGGCTGAAGAGTTGGGCTTGAGCGGAGTACATTTCTACCATGGACGTGCGGAGGACTTTGCGCAAGACAAGGCTTTTCGTGCCCAATTTGATATTGTAACTGCCCGCGCCGTTGCCCGCATGCAGGTCCTCTCTGAACTGACCATTCCTTACCTGAAAGTAGGAGGACGTCTCCTCGCTCTCAAGGCTAGCAATGCTCCAGAAGAGTTGGAAGAAGCCAAAAATGCCCTCAACCTGCTCTTTAGTAAGGTTGAAGACAATCTACAGTATGAATTGCCAAATGGGGATCCACGCTATATCACTCTTGTCGAAAAGAAAAAAGAAACCCCCAATAAATATCCAAGAAAAGCGGGTATGCCTAATAAGAGGCCATTATAAGATGATACTAAAAAGAAGCTGACAGTTTGTCAGCTTCTTTTTGAATAAACTAATTTTTTTAACTCTTGCTCTAGGGTATGGTAGTGATGGCGCTCTAAATGAACTCCCTTGGTCGCCACAACCATACTTGCAAAACGGTTAGCAAAGCTTAAGGCATCCTCCACATCTAGCCCTTGCAAAGATGCCGCTAAAAAAGCTCCCAGATGACTGTCTCCTGCTCCTACAGTATCACGAACTTCTGTCGGAAATCCGGCCACCTCGTAGAACCTACCATCGTATGCGATCGCTCCTTTTTCTCCCAAGGTGACGATGACTAACTGACCCGTTCTTTGGTAGAGCTTCTTAGCTGCGTCAGCAATCTCTTCACAAGCTGAAAAAGCCTTGGCTTCTGCTTCATTGACATGGAGAATGGGGTGGAGATCATAGATGGCTTCCAAACGCTCTTCAGGAATCAAGAGGCCTCGAGGTCCTGGTGCAAAGATGACTTGGCCTTTGATTTTTGACACAGATTGAATCAGTTCCAATCCAGTCGGCTCTTCTACTTCAAGGCCACAGAGATAAATAAATTCGTAGTTTTCCCGCTCCTTAGACTGGAGCCATTCCTTCTGAAAACTATATTCTACTCCATGATCTGATAAAAAGGTTCGTTCACCATCCGACTCGATAAAGCAATAACAACAACCATTTGCCCCGGTTACTGAGATTGGAGTCTGGATATCCAGCCTCTCGAGTTCTGCCTTGACAAAGTCCCCGTAGACACCCGTCCCCACTGGTGAGATGAAGTCAACATTTTGATCCAATGCATGAAGTACGGAGACCACATTAAAGGCACACCCTCCAAGAGACCAGGTCTGCTCATGGATATGGGCGTCTCCTTCCCGACTCGGTAGTCGATCCAGATAGACCATAATATCACAAACAGTAGAACCAATCACTAAGGCTTTTGACATGGTTTTCCCCCTCCTATTCTCTATCCTCAACATGGAAAAAATGAGAGTGGGACAGAAATCGGTAATTCGTTAGAATTCGATTTCGTCGTCCCACCTCCGCACAGTTGAGTAGGGCTGTAAAAGCTGATGAAATCAGCGTAGTAGAGCCCACTCAACCACTGCGTCTTGCTCGACAATCCAAAGACAATTGAGAGGCTAGGACTTTTGTCCCAGCCTCATGCGGCCTAGTCACCCCGATAGACCGGTTGTGGTCCAAAGGTTTGGGAAACCGGCATGATTTCAATGCGGTTGACATTGACATGCTTGGGCTGTTGAATGAGCCAAGCTACGGTATTGGCAATATCTTCTGGTTGAATGGCATGGGCATCTCGATAGAGAGCCTCTACCCGTTTTTCATCCCCTTTAAAGCGTACCGTCGAAAACTCGGTCCCTTCACAGAGACCTGGCTCAATATTGGTCACCCGAATTTGTTTTCCAGCCAAGTCCGCACGCAGATTTAATGAGAACTGTTTAACGAAGGCCTTGGAAGCACCATAAACATTGGCCCCTGGATAAGGCACCGTCCCAGCAGTTGACCCCATATTGATAACATAACCATCATTTCGTTCCACCATCTGAGGCAAGATTTTCCTTGTCAGATAGGTCAGACCGATTATATTGGTCTGGATCATGGTCAGCCAATCTGCAAGCTCTGCTTCATGAGCTGGAGCGAGACCTAGGGCCAAGCCAGCATTATTGACCAAAACATCCACTCTCTCCCAAGCTTTTGGCAAACTGGCAAGTGCATGATCCACCTGAGAAAGATCCGTCACATCCATTTGAAGGGGATAAAAAGCTTCTCCCAGCTCTTCTTGAAGAGCCTGTAGTTTTTCAATGCGTCTAGCAGCGCCAATCACTCGATGCCCATCGGCAACTAAGCGGTGACAAATGGCTTGGCCAAAGCCAGCAGATGCTCCCGTTACTAAAATTGTTTCTGCCATTTTCTTACCTCCAAGGATTATAGAAGCGACCTTTGTTTACCCAAATCAGGACGATACTCAAAATCACCATGAAGATTGACCCCAAGATAATCAAGCGATCACGAGTGGTCATCTCCTGATAGGTGTACCAGGTCCGTTTTTTATTTTTTCCAAAGCGACGCAGTTCCATGGCCGTAGAGATCGTTTCAATCCGCTCCAAAGAACTAAAAATCAAGGGAGAAATCATCTGAAGATTTCCCTTCACCCGCTGGACAAAGTTGGCCTTTTTGGACAACTCCAAGCCTCTGGCTTCTTGCGAGAGCTTGATAATCTGGTATTCCTCCTGCACATCTGGAATATAGCGCAGGGTCAAGCTCACTGAATAAGCAATCTTGTATGACACCCCAATCTGGTTGAGACTCGAAGCAAACTGACTGGGATGGGTGGTCATCAAGAAAATGAGAGCTAAGGGAATGGTACACACATACTTCAAAGCGAGGTTGAAGAGATAAAATAACTCTTGGGCTGTAATACTATATGCCCCTAAACCATCTAGAAGAACTGTCTTTGCTCCATAGATTTCTACCCCATATTGAGGGGCAAAAAGATAGACCATCAAGACATTGAGAAGGGCAAAGACTAGGGCAAAGCTCAGAACAAAGGAGATGTCTTTCAAACGAATGCCTGAGGTTGCAAATAAGGCGAGGGCACCTAGACCAATGACCAACAACAAGCGAGTATCGTAACTCAACATGGCAGCTAATGATACCAAGAGTAAGAAAAGAAGCTTGCTAGCGCCTGAAAGGCGATGCAGAAAACTGGTTCCGGCATGGTAGCCGACTAAGCGATTATTCATGACCTTCCCCCTTCTGATTCATATAAAACTGGGTCAAGGCAAGAGGATCGACACCAAGTCGATTTGCCAAGGCGAAAATAGACGTTTCTTTCAAATAAGCCCGTCTCAAAATTTCTGGTTGGGTCAAGAGCTCTGCCGGTGTCAAATCAGCCAAAACCTGCCCATCCATGACCACGACTGCCCGGTCCGAATAATCCAGCATGAGCTGCATATCATGGGTAATCATGACAATGGTATGCCCTTTTTGATGGAGTTCATCAAGGAAATCCATAATTTCCGTATAGTTTCGTTGGTCCTGACCAGCCGTCGGCTCATCGAGGACGAGAACATCTGGTCCCAAGACAAGGATAGAGGCGATGGTCACCCGCTTTTTCTGACCATAAGATAGAGCAGAAATCGGCCACTTACGAAATTCGTAGAGACCACAGGTCTTCAAGGCTTGATGGACACGACTTTCAATCTGGGCCTCTGGAACATTTCTCAAGCGAAGACCCAGAGCCACCTCATCAAAAATCATGTTGGTCGAGATCATCTGGTTGGGGTTTTGCAGGACATAGCCCACGCGCTCTGCCCGCTCCTTGACACTATCACCCTTGATATCCTCTCCCTTTGAGAAATAGGTTCCTTCCGTCTGGATGAAGCCACAAATCGCCTTAGCAAGGGTTGATTTTCCAGCCCCATTTTTACCAACAATAGCCAACCGTTGGCCTTTTGGAATGGTTAGAGAAAGGTCTTTTAGAATGGGCTGGCCTTCTCGATAAGCAAAGTTCAAATGACCAAGTTCTAGGATTGTCTCTGCCTCTGCTCCTTTTTCAAAATGAGGAGTTGGGATATCCACTGATACATCACCAAGTGGTAGTTTTTCTACCTTGTCCAAATGCGCTAGCTCGCTGATATCCTGGCCTAACTGGCGAAGAGTCGTTAAATAGAGAGGTTCACGAATCCCATTTTCAGCCAGCAGTGTCGTCCTCAATAAATCATCAGGTTGACCATTAAAGAGAACTTGACCTTGATTGATCAAGATAACCCGATCAATCGGACGGTAGAGTACATCCTCTAAACGGTGTTCGATGATAATGGTTGTCGTTCCCTGTTCTTCATGAATCTGATCAATCAGATCAATAATATCCTGACCCGACTTGGGATCTAGATTAGCCAGTGGCTCATCAAAGAGCAGGATCGGACTTTCGTCAATCAGAACACCCGCCAAGCTGACCCGTTGTTTTTGCCCACCGGACAAATCTTGTGGCCGATGATCCAAGAGCTTGCTCAAATCTAAGCGCTCCGCCCAGGTATGGACCCGGGATTTCATGCTTTCCAACTCCACCATATCGTTTTCAAGGGCAAAAGCCAAGTCTTCTGCTACGCTGAGACCGATAAACTGACCATCCGTATCCTGCAAGACCGTACTGACCAAGTGAGATTTCTCATAAATACTGAGATCAAAAGCTTCTTTCCCCTGAATGAGGAATTGCCCACTACTGGTTCCCTTATAGATATTGGGAATAATCCCATTTAAGCACTGGCCAATGGTTGATTTTCCAGAGCCAGATGGCCCGACAATCAGGACCTTTTCCCCCTTATAAATGGTTAAGTTGATATTTTTCAAAGTTGGCTCAGACTGGGCCTTATATTGGAAGGAAAAATCCTTCAGTTCAATCATTGCTTCTTTCATTTAGTTCGCCTTTTCCCATAAGAGCGCAAATTGGATGGCCAAATCCGCGATTCGATCCTTGCTATCCAAGTCCTCATGACTAGATAAGGTTCGGATATCCCATTTTTCTTCCGAGAGGTGGTCTGCTGCGTAGAAGAAATGGCAGAGCTCAAAGCCCCGAAAAGCTGCTAAAGCTGCCACTGCCGAACATTCCATATCTACACAGATGGCTCCTGCTTCCATTCGTCGCTTCATCTTGTCGATGGTTTCCCGGTAGGGAGCATCTGTCGTCCACACTTTTCCTTTCTGATAGGAAACCTTGTGACTATCCAGAAAAGCTTGGAAGAGAGGAAGGCTTTCCTTATTTACTTCCACTTCATCACTAGCCGGAAGATAGTGATAGCTGGTCCCCTCGTCTCGAAGAGCTGCTGTTGGAATGATGATGGAGGTCGCCTCAATATCTTGGTCTAAAACCCCACAGGTCCCAAAGAGCACCAGTTTTTCCATCCCAAATTGAATCAAATCCTCTATAATCCCTACACAGGAAGCAGCCCCAACTGGTGCATTAAAGACAGCAACCTGTTGGTCTCCAATCGTAATCCTATAGACAATGACTTCAAAGTTGGCCATGGAAGTTTTTGCAAGCACCTCATGTTCATAATTTTCAAGGAGGCGCGCAAAAGTTACTCTTGAAAAGCAAGAGATGACTACTTTGGGAAATCCTTCAATGGGACCATGTAGGTCTTTTGGATTGATAATCGCCTGTCGATTGGCATCAAATTCTTCTAACAGCATCTCTGACTTCTCTTTCATTCATTCTACTTCTAGTCCTCTATTATACCACAAAATCGGCCTCTTTCCTTCTAACAAAGGGGAAAGCAAGCTCACTTGTTCGCCTTTTGTGATGGGAAACAACAGAGCTGTCCTCCAAAAGGAAGAAGGATTCCTCAACCACTGCGTCTACCGTTGACCTCTTTCATGATGAAAATAGATAGCTCCTGCCTCGCTTTTTTATTTCTAGGCTCGGGAAAAATTCGTTTACAAAACGAACCTCGCTCTCCCGTTTTCGAGCTCGGGAAAAGGGAGAGGGACAGAAATCGGTTACCATTTAAAATGACGGTTTCGTCGTCCCTCCCCCGCAAAGTTGAGTAGGGCCATCCAAGCGAGAATTAGAGCGGGGGATGGACCACTCAACCACTGCGTCTACCGTTGACCTCTTTTATGATGAAAATAGATAACTCTTACTAACTCCTACCTCGCTCTCTTATTTTTAGGCTCGGGAAAAATTCGTTTACAAAACGAATTTTTTCTGCTATACTTCTTAGAAGCAAAGGTTTTTAATGTCATCCTGTGAGGTGACAAAGACACAGAATATGAATAATCTGAGGGCCCTTGCTATGCAAAAAATTCATGGGCTCTTTTTTGGTGCCCAAAAGTGAGGTTATTATGAAAGAAGAATCAACTGTTGATTTGCTCCTGGATGTCGACCAAAGTCCGGCACCCCTTAAAGGAATCTTATTAAGTTTCCAACACGTTTTCGCCATGTTTGGGGCAACCATCCTGGTACCACTCATCTTGGGCATGCCCGTATCTGTTGCCCTCTTTGCATCAGGAGTTGGAACGCTGATCTATATGACTTGTACCGGCTTTAAAGTTCCTGTCTACCTCGGATCTTCCTTCGCCTTCATCACAGCCATGGCTTTGGCGATGAAGGAAATGGGAGGAAAAGTCGATGCAGCTCAAACAGGGGTTATCCTGACTGGTCTCATCTACGTGCTAGTCGCTGCAGGGGTTAAAGTAGCAGGCACTCGCTGGATTGACAAATTGCTTCCTGCCGTTGTCATTGGACCTATGATTATCGTCATTGGTCTTGGACTTGCAGGATCAGCCGTTAAAAACGCTGGTTTTGTCGAAGGGGGAGATTGGAAAAATGCCCTTGTCGCTGTCGTAACCTTCCTGATTGCCGCCTTCATCAACACCAAAGGAAAAGGTTTCTTCAAAATCATTCCTTTCCTCTTTGCCATTATCGGTGGTTATGTCTTCGCAGTTTGCTTGGGCTTGGTGAACTTTGATCCGGTCCTCAAGGCTAACTGGTTTGAAATCCCTGGTTTCTATCTTCCTTTCAATACGGGTGGGGCCTTCAAACAATACAACTTATATTTCGGTCCTGAAACCATCGCCATCTTGCCAATCGCTATCGTAACTATTTCAGAACACATCGGTGACCATACCGTGCTTAGCCAAATCTGTGGCCGTCAATTCTTGAAACAACCAGGTCTTCACCGTACCCTTCTTGGTGACGGGATTGCAACATCTGTATCTGCCTTCCTTGGTGGTCCAGCTAATACCACTTACGGTGAAAATACAGGCGTTATTGGGATGACTCGCATCGCTTCTGTTTCCGTTATCCGAAATGCAGCCTTGATTGCTATTTCCTTGAGCTTCCTTGGTAAATTTACTGCTCTCATTTCTACCATTCCAAACTCTGTTCTCGGTGGGATGTCTATCCTTCTCTACGGGGTAATCGCAAGTAATGGTTTGAAAGTCTTGATCAAAGAACGCGTTGACTTCAGCTTGATGCGCAACTTGATTATTGCAAGTGCCATGTTGGTTCTTGGACTTGGTGGAGCAACGCTGAAACTCGGTCCAGTGACCCTCGCAGGAACAGCTCTCTCCGCTATGACAGGAATCATCCTAAACTTGATCTTGCCACATGAATCAAACTAAAAGAAAAAGTTCTCAACGCTGAGAACTTTTTGAATGTAGACAAACTACTTTTTTACATAAAACAGCTAGATAATTTTCATAAAATAATTTATATTTTTTAGTCATTTAAGAATATAGAAAACTTTCCGCTGTGAGAAAAGTGCCTTAATCACAGTTATTTCAGGCACTCGGAATTATTGAGACCTTAGGCTCAATAATTAGTCATGGAACTTCGTAAAAGTTCGCTGACGTCCGCTCTCACCTAAGGAAAGTTTTTAAAATTACTTTGTCTTCAATCTGAAACAGTTCAAATGAACTGTTTTTTTATTAGAGTTGGGCTAATTGCAACAAGCGTTCTTTGGACAATTTTTTAATTTCAATTTGATTGGCATCCAACAATTCAAATTCACTCGAGTCCAAAGCATCCAGTAGGGCTTCTAAATTCACAGCAGCCACCGGCTTATAACTCTCTGGCATATCGGGATTTCCAGTGATTTCCACTAAGTTCACTTTCCAGTCGATGACTTCATCTATATTGACCTTCTCTACAAACTCTGCTGGAACAAATGGCACTCGTGGCAAGACAGTATCCGTATCTTCTGTTAGACTGTAACTGCCAATAATGCCTCCCGTTTCGTTCTGACGGTAGAAACGAACGTGACTAAAGAAGGCGGAGCTGTATTGAACCTTTTTAACCACTTGACTGAACTCCTCTAAAGGTTGAGAGGAGTCTAGGATTTTTCGAAGGAGCTCACGATCTAAAATTACAGAATGAGCAAATCCCTGAAGCTGATATTGATGAAGGTCTGGATCTTTTTCTAGATTCTGTAGATTCTTCAGCAAATAGTTCTCATAGTCAAAAGAGAAAATAGAATCTGCGTCATAGCTGGTTCCCAAATTATCGTGAATCTCATTCCCCAACTGACGAGCTAGGGCACTGAGCCATTCCAAGATGAGTCGCCAATCTTCAAGGGTGGCAAAATCTGCTAGGATGAATTGATAAGCATGCTCTTGATCCAGATAACGAAGGATGATCGGCAAGCAACTCTTGCCATAGCGGATACACATCATGGCTGGAAAATCTTTGAGAGAGCGACCAAGCATGGCTTCCTCAAAACTGTAGGTAAGAACTCCTTCCACCAAATTTAATACATCTTTAGCTGGCATCACTTTTTGATAGCCAAACATACTCTTTTTATTTCGAATTGAAAACACAACTGACATTTGTTTTCTCCTTTTTGTAATCGCTTACCAAATTATAGCACAAATTTTCACGACTTTCCATAGAAAAAACAGCCGAAAGGCTGTTTTTGAATGTAGACAAACTATTGTGCTACATTAAACAGCTAGATGACTTTCAAAACATGACTTTTTATTTTTTTTATATAAACAAAGTATAAATTTCTAATTATCTTTTTATATTTTCTTAAATGCTCGTAAAGCCTTATTCTATGTGCTTTCGAGTATTTTTACTGTAGGAAGATACTTCACGTTTCTTTGCATATTTCCTCATGTCTTAGCTGTCAGAAGTGGTAAATAAGTAGTAAATTCATTTGTACTACTAAGCAACAAGACGCTCCTGTTGCTTCTCTTTATTCAAGCGTTTCATTTCTGCCATTGCAGAATCGAATGTTGCATGTGCGTAATAGTTCAGCGTCATGGCTATATTAGCATGTCCCATAATGTACTGTAATGCCTTTGGATTCATTCCTGCATTTGCATAGTTGGTACAGAATGTATGTCGCAAACTATGTGGAGTGATGTGTGGCAATTTATCCTCGTTATACTTATTGTATTTCTTAACAAGACCTTTCATCATGCCGTTGTAATCACTTGCCACTTTTGGATAGTTCTTTCTATTAAGAAAGAGGAAATCACTATATCCATCAATCTCAACACGCTTATCATTCTTTCGATTCGCTAACACTCGCTTAAATGCTTGATAGGCTTCTTCAACCATAGGAACTTGACGTTCGCCACTTTTGGTCTTTGGTGTTTCAATGTAGTACCCAATTTCAGTATCTCTCAATAGCTGATGGTCTATATTGACAAGACGATTCTCAAAATCTAAATCTGGAAGTGTCAAACCACCAAACTCTGAAATACGAAGACCTGTTTTTAAGAGTATCAGAATTTCATCATAATTTTTGCTGTAGGTTTTATCAGCTTTTGCAAAGGCTAACAGTTTTTCTTCCTGTTCTTCTGTTAGTACGGTCTTAGGGACAGTATCATCATCAAGAACTGCTTTCAGTTGAAAGTCAAATGGATTCTTCCGAACACAATCATCTTGTATAGCAATATAGAATGAAGCCTTTAAAGAACGTTTGTAGTTATTGATGGTTTGATAAGCATAACCATTTTCACTCATTCTAATAGCCCATTCTTTAGCGTCTGATGGCTTAATACTGTCAATACTTCTTACACCTAACTTGTCTTTCTTCAAAATATCCATAAGATATTTGCGTCCAGTTTCAGTGTTTTTTCTAACCTTTGGTCTTTGAGCGTTCTGTTTTGCGTAAAGCTGGCAGAGTGTCATTTTCTTTCCTACAACATCAATACCATCATGAATGTCTTTCTGTAACTCTGCGATTTTCTCTCTAAGTGAGATACAATCACGCTTTCCTGCTGGTACTCGGTCTGTAGCCACAAGTTTCCACGAGTAAACAAATTGCGGTTCTCCAAATGAATCTATATATTTGTATAAGTATCTTCCGTCTTTTCGTTGGCTCTCTCCAGTCTTTAAGATTCGACCTTTATTGTCACGTCTTTTTTCTGACATGGCATTTGCTCCTTTCCTTTATGGAAAGAGCCTTGATACGACTTAATACTATTTTATCATATACAAGACCCTTTGGCGACGCTAGATTGCGTCCAATGTATCTATAATTTTTTCAAATTGTTTTCGTTTAATCTGAATACGATTGCCATTCATAATCAGCCAATTTGCATTTTTATTTTCCTCTGCCAAGCGTCGTAGCTTGTTTTCGCCAATACGAAAATATTTTGACGCTTCTTCAATGGTTAGGGTATAACGTTCCCAAATAGGAATGTCAGTCTGCTTCATAAAATCCTCCTTTCCAAATCACTTATTTGGATTTCATAAAAGTTGTTTTACCAGCAATCGAACAGCTTTAGCAAAGCTCACGGGAGTTCCACCTCTGCATGGTTCTCATGTAGCCATACTCATTGCCTGCGACGGTTTTATCACGCTCGGACTATTGACTGTATGGGAGTATCATTATCACGATAAGAATGTCGTTGCAGGCAATCCTGCTAAAGATTGCTTCTCGGATCACTAACATGAATCGCTCGCTATCTTTATAAGATAGGTCATGGCGGTTAGTTCCGTTGGCTCTTTTCTTATCGAAACGTATTCGATTACTTTTATTCAGTTTTCAAAGAACAATGGCTCGTTAGCCTATCAAAACACATTGAAAGCTCAATATGCTTTGGTGGAATAACAAACCTCCCTGTTCGGGAAGCGTGGAATGGTTTAGCACGCTTCCACGAAAGGAGAGAGGATATTACTTAATTTCAAATGACAAAATCTTTGTAATCAGTCTGGTTTCCATTCTTCCACGTAAGACTTCATCAACGACCATACTTTGATTGCCATATTCATCTTTCATAAGTCGTAGGGAACGCTTCGTTATGTACCCTCTGTAATGATGTAGAATCTGGTTAATCGCTTCGGTATCGCCATCTGTTGCCTTTACAATGAGAGGAAAGGGAATCATAGGATATTGTGTTTTCATTCTTCAAATTCCTCCATAAACTTTTTAATTAAGGCTAGTCCACTGGTTCTATGCCGATAGACAGTAGAACGGTTCAATTTCAACAGGTCTGCAATTTCTGAATCGCTCATGTCCATAAAGTAAAACAGCAGTAGAATTTCACGTTTCTTGTCTGGCAACTCACGTAATGCTTCACTCAACAAATCATTTTCAACGCCTACTGATAACCCATTGAG
The DNA here is from genome assembly GCA_902363395.1 of Streptococcaceae bacterium. Taxonomy (GTDB): domain Bacteria; phylum Bacillota; class Bacilli; order Lactobacillales; family Streptococcaceae; genus Streptococcus. Next base: position 517,331 of record CABIZZ010000001.1, on the reverse strand, counting down.
TGTAAAAATCTGAAAGTCAGTTGAATAGTTATCTGTTGTCGCAAACTGGCTAACAAGATAATCGCCAACATCCGAAAAGGACACCTCACGCTTTGCAATCCTTGAAAGATAAAGCATATAATTCTTTCGCTCGTCTTCCATAGCACGTTTACAGATATAGTCAAACTGATTTTCTATTGTGGTCTGAAAAGAAGATGGTTTCATGTTTCTCACCCCCTTTCTGTCTAGGAAAGGAAGTGAGCCTTGCTCGTTTATCTCCTTTCACTCTTAGTCCCAATGTGAAAGGGGGATTTGTTGCATTACTGATAAATAAACTTTGTAAAAAAGTTCTGAATAGCCAAAAAAGCATATAAACAGATTTATTTCTCTGTTTACATGCTTCTGTTATTCTATCTATATGATTTATAAAACCACATTGGTGGACGTACTTATCTATTGCAGATAGACGACTTTTTTTGACAAGAACCCAATGTAAGGAAATTTATTGTATATGATGTACTTCATGGCGACGTTGACCTCCAACAAACCGCCATTTGGAAGTAATATACAATATTTTAACAGCGTAAATAGCACTACCATATAACGGTTTTTTTTATTGGCGTTTAGTAGTGCTTTTTATTAAATATAAACCTATAAACCATATAACACGTTTTTCTATACCTGTTTTTAATTCAGTAGGAACAATAAAATGTATAGAGGTGGTCTACTATGCGTAAAAAAGAAGATAAATATGATTTTAGAGCCTTTGGTTTAGCCATTAAAGAAGCTCGATTGAAACGAGGTTTAACTCGTGAACAAGTGGGAGCATTGATTGAAATTGACCCACGGTACTTAACTAATATTGAAAATAAAGGGCAACACCCCAGCATACAAGTTCTTTATGACCTTGTATCGTTACTTCATGTTTCCGTTGATGAATTTTTCTTACCTGCTAATAACTTGGTAAAAAGCACCCGACGATTACAGATAGAGAAATACATGGATAGCTTTACAGACAAAGAACTATCCTTAATGGAATCTTTAGCCAGCGGTATCAACGAAGCAAGAAACATCGAAGACTAATTAAAAGAATCCATACATAACGGAAAGAGCCGATAAAATGAGATTGTATTAATCTCATTTTATCGGCTCTGCGTCTTTGCGTCTGGCTCTGTAATCACAGTTACTTTGAACTGCTTTATTTCAATTAAATTTTCTTGTCTGCATTTCGGACAATAGAGGGGGAATTTTTTTAATTCAGTATCTTCCCTTATCTTTAATCGTGTTTTATTTCCACATACAGGACACAATATCCACTTGTAGTTTATAATAACTATCTCCTCCTTTACACTTTAATTCAAATCTTTATTAAAAAATATTTCATCTTATTTAACAAGAAACCATATTTATATAACAACATAAAATACACTAAGTTATTTTATTGAACATATATCGTACTTTATCTATCCGACTATTTGGACGACGGGGCTGGCAAACAGGTTCACCGGTAGTAACATGGTACCCTTTTAACTCTGTTAAACAAACACTACGTCCATTTGTAAAGAAAGTTAAATCACTACGATGTTCGCACAATATTTAGGAGCATCGGTGTATGCTCGTGAAAGATATTCCTGTGGCGCATAAATTTTAAAACTAAGATATGGCTCTAACAATTCTGTTCCAGCTTTTTTTAAGACTTGTTCCAATACAATAGGAGCAAGCATCCGAAAATCTGCTGGGGTACTAACAGGGCTATAGTATAAGCCATACTTAAAACAGATTTTACAGTCCGTCACATTCCAACCATACAATCCTTGTTCACAGCCATAGCGTATCCCTTCCATAACTGCATTTTGAAATGATTGATTTAAGTATCCAAGAGAAACCGAGCTCTCATACTGCATTCCACTTCCCAACGGAAGCGGTGATACAGATAAACCAATGGAAGCCCAGAAAGGATTCGGTGGAACTTCGATGTGAATGGTATACTCTGCTTTTTTTAACGGTCTTTCCATATAAATGACTGTAGGCTCTTTTATTTCTATCTCCACATGATACTTTTCTTGCAGCAGAGCACAAGTCACTTCCATTTGTACTTTCCCTAAGAAAGAAAGTATGATTTCATGTGTCGCAGAATCCACATAATATCGCAGAAGCGGGTCACTGTCGGAGATTTCTAAAAGTGCATCAAGTAACATTTCCCTTTGTTGAGGTTTGCTCGGTTCAACAGTCGTTTGCAGCAGAGGGAGGGGATTTTCAATTCTCTCTCTCTGTGGCAATAGCTTTGTATCTCCAAGAACACTATTTAACTTCAAAAACTCATTCTGCAAAATAACAATTTCCCCGGAATAAGCCTTATCGATTTTACATAATTCACCATTTATTGAAGTATACATTTCTGTAATTTTTATTTTTTCCTTTTCCGATATTCTAACCGAATCTCGCAAATGCAGTACGCCACTATAAAGACGTATATATGCAAGACGCTGTCTTTTTTCCGAATACTCAATTTTGAAAACTTTTCCGCAAAGTTCAGACTGACCTCGATGTGTTGATGAATAAAATTTATTCGTAATCACTTCTATAAGGTTATCAATCCCTATATTGTTTTTTGCACTTCCGTGATAAACAGGGAACAGGGAACAATTATGAAATCTTATGCTTTCCTCTTGTTCGAGTTCCAATGCTTCTAATGATTTACCGGACATATATTTCTCTAAAAGGTCATCGTTTCCCTCTATTACCGTATCCCATTGTTCAGATTCGGTAAAGTTCGTCACACACATATTAGGATACAGTTCTACCTTCTGTTTGATTACAATTTCGGCAGAAAGTTTCTCTTTAATATCCTGATAAACCGTTGATAAATCAATTCCATTTTGGTCAATCTTATTGATAAAAAAGATTGTGGGAATCCCCATTTTCCTAAGTGCATGAAATAATATACGAGTTTGTGCTTGTACGCCATCTTTTGCAGAAATCAGTAGAATTGCCCCATCTAAAACTGATAATGAACGATATACTTCTGCTAAGAAATCCATATGTCCTGGCGTGTCTATGATGTTCACCTTCGTATTTTCCCACTGAAAAGAGGTTATTCCTGTCTGAATTGTAATTCCTCTCTGACGTTCTAAAAGCGTATTATCCGTCCTCGTTGTACCTTTGTCCACGCTTCCTAATTCTGTAATCGCTCCACTGTTATATAATAAGCTTTCTGTTAAGGTAGTTTTTCCCGCATCAACATGAGCTAAAACTCCAATATTAATAATTTTCATGTGATTTTCCTCCATTCAAAAGCCCAAAAGGGCATAAAAATCCCAGTGATAAATACTCTTATCACTGGGATTTTTATGCATAACCATAGGCATACAAAGCATACAGATATTCTCCGGATACTTTAGAATCACATGATAAAGGTATTCTTAAACTGGGTACAAAAAACTAAGCCCTCCTAAAAAAGGACATCCAATTATTTGTTCCCACTATCAAATTGACAGTTTATTTAAGAATACCTTGCCGCATATTTATTAACTCCTTTTAAATAGATACTTAAATAATAGCACGTAAGAGCATATTTGTCAAGGAATCTCCAATTTTTTATCAAAGAGAGTACGTGATTACAAAATAGCTGTAATAATGTACCAATATTTGTTATTCTATAATCTTCCAATTACTCCCGTTCTTTTCAAGTACCAAATCAAATTGAGATACCTGCGTTGCTTTGGTCTGCTGGTCGATATACTCCACTGTCAGCGATACCGTGACTTGATTATCCTTACGATTGTGAATAGGATTTACCAGTTCTTGAAAGATGTACTCTTTTCCGATTGGTTTTAATATCCCGTCATTCACATAGTAGGAAAGTTCACTGGCTGTCGCTGTAGGATAGAGCTTGAAGAACGTCGTTAAAAACTCATTGATTTCATTGGTTGTAATGGAATCAACCGTCCCCTCACTTTCAATGGCTTTTGGTTTATAACTTGATTTCTTAGGTATGTTGGTAATGGTCGGATTCTTAACCAGTACCATATTTCCAGAACCATCTACATAGACACTCACTATATAAGCAGAGTGGACGGTCTTTGTATTTTCTCCCTCTGTAATGAGCTGGTCTACACTGTAGGTTACATTAAACTCATTGTCGCCAGTTGGCTCTACCGTCCATATCTGAAATCCTCTTACAGAAGACGATACAGGAATATCTTTGCGTACTGTATCAACATTGAGAGCTTGAAGTTCATCTGTCAGATAGCCTTTTAGACTTTCCATTCGATTATCAATGGACTTATCGGATTGCTCCCATGAATAGTAGACTTTCGCAAAGTTCTCTACAAAATTTTCTACATGATGAGTATCAACGTATTCCTTTTCTATGATAGTTGTTTCGTGAATAGTATGAGTATCTATAGCTGTAAAGTGCTTGAATATCGCAAAGCTGAAACTAAGCCCTAAAAGTACCCACAAGGCAATCACAACCTTTTTATGAGGATTGACCTTATAGTAGACACGAGGTTTCTTTTCCTTTGGTATCTGTTTTTCTTTATTCTGATTTTTTCTAAATTTCATCATTAAATCTTCCTTTCTCATTGTTTGATTCGTCCTGCTCCCACTAAATGCTGTTGCCAGTAGGGGCTTGTTAAGTCGGCATAACCGATTGGGTCGCCTGCATGAAACATACGGTTATTGCCAAGGTATATCCCAACATGAGTAATATAAGAGCCAGCGTTATAGGTAGAATGAAAGAAAACCAAATCGCCAGCTTGTGCTTCCGATAGTGGGATATGCTGGGTCACATCATATTGCTGTTGTGCGGTTCGTGGTAAGTTAATTCCAGCTTTTCCATACGTCCATTGTGTCAGTCCGCTACAATCAAAAGAAGTAGTCGGGGAAGCTCCACCGTAAACGTATCGCCAGCCCTCATATTTCAGTGCTTCGTCCATGATGGCTTGTACCGTATCATCATCAAACTCTGTTGTGACAAGATACTGCGTTACCAGTTGCACATAAAACATATTGCCATAGTTGTATCGCCAGCCCCCATTGATAGGTATGGCTATGGGATTGGGGTAAGACACTTTTTCGCCACCTGAATACTCTTTTGAGAAACTTTGAGCCAGTTCAAAGGTATATTTATTTCCACGATTAGCCACATACCCTAAGAAACCACCACCATAATTGTAGGACTGGATAACCGATTCTAAATCTACACTGAGCCTTTCGCTACTGGCTAATAATTCACTGAAATACTTCACACCTTGCTTAATGGATTCTTCTGTACTCAATGAATTAGGTGGAAGACCGAGGGATTCCGAGGACTGCATAACATCTTCCGCAGTACCGCCCGATTCCACCTGTATAATCGCAAGAAGTATGTTGACATATTCTTCAACGCCATATTCTTTGGCATATTTTTCTACCATAGGCTTATGAGCCAGCACTTCTGCGGAAACATTCACACCTCCATAATGAATATTGGAAATTCCGCTGTCCTGTTCATCTGAAAATAAAATGGCAACAAACAGAAGCAGTGAGAAGACCATCAAGAATAATCCAGAACCACCAATCACTAAAGTTTTCAACTTCATGGTTTCTTACCGACTTTCTTAATGGTGGCGGTTTTGATTGGTGGTCTACTTCTTGTATTTTGTAGTGGTACTCTTTGAACAGTAGACGGACGTTCTTTTGTGATTGGACGTTGTGAAGTTCTATCTGCTGTAGTGGTTGAAGTTGCTGGCTTTTGAACGGTTTTTTCTTGAACGGTATTGCCTTGGCGTTCCACTTTTGGACTTGAAAAATCGGACTTAACTGCTGGACGCTCTTGTTTGGCTTGTTGAGATTCCTTATATGAAGTCTGAATATTAGACTGTTTTGAGGTCTGTTCATCATGATATTGTTCTTGTCTTGTAGTCGGTCTTTCATGAACAGAAGAAGCAGGCTGTTTTTTCTGTTTGACCTGTTCCATTTCAGAGCGACGCTTCGCAATGGTTTTTCGCCTTTGTTCCTGCTGTTCCTTGCGTCCACTGGCTCTGTCCGCTTTGGTTTGAGAAATACTACTGGTTAAATCACGGACATTCTCTTTTACTTTGGATTTTCCTTGATATACTGCATATCTTGCATTGGTCGGCAAATCTTTAACCTGTTCTTTCAAACCACTAGCAGTGTCTACCATTCTGTCTTTGGTATCAGCTACTGTACCGATGGTTTGACCGATACGTTTTCCAAGTGTTGATTTTTCCTTTCCGTCTGGTCGGGAGTGATCTGCTTGTGTCCTTGCAGAACTCCCCGAACCCGACTGTCCTTTTTTACCTGTAACAATGGCAGACCCAGCCCCTAGAGTAGTCATGGAACGTCCAAGTTTCCGCTGTAGACGGTGCATGTGAGCGTGCATAAGCATACGAGGTTTTCTCATCACACGACTTCCCACACTTTGAGAATCGTTACTCTGTAGAGAAAACATACTCATTAAATCGCCCAGCTTGAAGTAGATTCCTGCAAAGGTCACAATCTGTAGAAAAGCAATCAAAAAGAACGGATAACCAGCCGATAAGGTATAGAGCATGGTTGAAATACTAAATGCTGTCGTAATAATCAATGTGATTCCAGCTCGTGTCAAAATGGTATTAAAGAGCTTTGTTATGGCTCGTTTTGACATACCATCAAATGATGGAATCATGCTTAAAATAAAGCTCACAGGCAGAAACATAGCATAGATGATAAAAAGTACCTGCGAGAAAATCATGATTCCTGTTAATAGGAATACAAATATGGAAATCCCAATATTGAAGACAAATAGGAAGAAGACTGTACCTAAACGGTTAATGGTCTTTGTAATGGTTAGATTGGTATTGCTTCTGTCTTCAATTTCTTCCGCAACAATTTTTTCTCTGTCTTCGCCATTGTTGGAATCTGGGCTGGTGGAGAGCAGGCTTTCCACACGGTCAATACCGATACTTTCAATGTCTGAACTGTTGTATTGAAGCAGTAGCCACGGTTGCTGAACCTGTATGGAAAACAGGCTATCTCTGATTAAGTCCACGCTGTCCTTGCCTTGACTATCGGAATGGGGCATGACAATCTTCGTGCCAAGTGATAAACTGGCATTACTGATGTCTGATGAAAAGTCATTGATTTTTTTAATGTAGTCGGGAGCGTAGGCAATAAAGGAAGCCGATAGGATAAACACCAGCACAAAATTCATAATGGCATGAATTGCCTTTGTGGTTTCTCTCTTTATCAGTCCCGTATAGGCAACATAAACCCCAAGAACCAAAATCAAGAGTAAGAGGAATCCAACATAGAAACCCTCTGTTGAAAATCCGTTTGCACTCACACCAGCTAAGGTCTGCATATTCTTACCAATGGAATCTGCTGTAGCGGAAATGAAGTCTAAGGAATAGGCTTCCTGTACTAAGTAACCTGTCGCATTGGAAACATACAAACTGATTGTCCAAATAAAATTGGTAATGGCATATAGTCCATACATGACCTGTTTTCCAATCCCGTCCGACCAGTTCCACGGAAGCCAGCCCCAGCTATTATCCACATAAAAATCCAGTTGATAGTTTTCAAGTGGGTATCGGCTGTATTCATTTGCCACATTGACCGTATCATCTACCAAGCCCGCAGCTTGAACCACCGTTCCCAGCATGGCTAAAAGAAAAATGGCAATCACAAGTGTGAAAGCCACTGTCATTGCCACTTTACCTAGACGTTTCAGCGTCCAGTTTGATTTTATTCTGTTTACTATTGATGGTTTCACATTTACACCTCTTTTCGCACAGGTGGTCTGGTATCAAAGGCATGGAGCAGTTCTTCAAATACAGGGTGGAACTGTATCACACCGACACGACCATATAAATCACTGATAAGGCATTGCCCGTTTTCCAAATCACGCAATCGCTTCTGATTGTTTTCGTCCTCTGGGTCTACACCAAAAAAGGCTAAGGTCTTTTTAATCTCGTTAAGGTCAGTGGAACGAAATGCAAATTTTAAGCCGAGGTTATTTTTCAGTTTTTCATCTAAGAGGTCGTCTGTATTTTGGGTCACGAAATATACCCCAGCGTTCATAGCACGACCAGCCCGAACCAGCTTCATAGATAGTGTTTTTCCTTGTGCTACCTGTAAAAAGCTCCATGCTTCGTCTAAATCTACAATCTTGAAAATGCTTCGGTCTGTATGGATAAAGTCTAAAGCAAAGGTACTAATGACAATCAGCATAGCAACGGATAAAAGCTCCATAGTGGTATATTCCTCAAAGGAAGTTTCCTTGTCGGGAAGTACCAAGTCCGCAACCTGTATAATGTTCAGTTGTTTTTCTAAGCTGATAGACTGCTCCACATAACCATTACTGAATAATAAATGTGCAAAGTCATAGTCTGTAAAACTTTCGATATGGTCGGCTATACTGGTACTTAGTGGCGTATTCTCAACCCGTAATTCCTCAATCACTTTCATCAACCCTCGTACTTCACTATTGGTTACTGCACGAATGGCTTTTCTAAGGATTGGGAAGCGTTCCCCATCACGAGAGGAAATCCCCGTAAGGAATGTCAGAATATCAATAGCCAGTGATTCAGAATCTTTGGGATTTTTCATAATCACATAAGGGTCAAGTAAGCCTTTGTTTTTCTCATCAGAAGTCAGAGTGACGATATTGATTTCATGGGAAATCTCTGGCAAGGTTTCTTTCCATCTGCCACGTTCTGCTTTTGGGTCTACAATCACTGCTTGTGCCCCATAAAGCACCGCATAATAGACGATAAGGTTATTCGCAAAGGATTTACCACCACCCAGCGAACCAACAAAAGCCGACGCTAACGCATTGGTTACTGAACCCTTAACCCCTTGACTGGCAAGAGCAGGTTTCAGATAGACATTGCGTCCAGTATCTAAGCTGTAGCCAACATAAATCCCCTCATTTTCCCCCAGCATTTGAGTAGCACCAAAACCTAAACCAGCGAGGAAATCAGAGGTCACGTATTGAATATAATCATTCATATAACGCTTGCTGGCAGGTAAAAATTCTTCATGTAAGCCGAGCATATCCCCAAATGGTCGTACCAGTTTTACGCTTAAATCGTCATAAAAATCTTTCACTTCATTACAACGACGTTTGAGTTCGTCAAGATCATTTGCTGATACCCTTACCACATAAGACAGCTTGTACATAGATTCCTTGCTTTGGTCTAAATTGGTTTCCAGCTCATTCACACTTTCCAGAGCTTCCGCCACATTGGAGCTGGTTTCATTATCACTTTGCCAAGCGTGGTTATCCAAGTCTTTCAGTTCTTTCTTTTTATTGCGGACAGTAGATAGGGCTTTACGATTCGCTACAATTTCCACATTCATTGACGTATCAATCGGGAATGTAAATTGCTGTTGCTGGTAGTAGAAGATTTCAGAGGACGGGAAGTCCAGTTCTCCGACAATGCTGTTAATGGTAAAGTAAGCTACATAGACGGTTTCATCTTCCTGCTGGATTTTCAAATATCGCTGTTTTTCTTCCACCAAACAGCGAGTAGGCTTAATCAAGTCATAGTATTTAATCAGCGTTTCATTATCCAGCTTTTTCTTTGATAGATGGTACTCATACTCTTCATAGGCAGTGCCTGTCTGTCCGTAAAGGTGTTCAATCAGATAGCCGAAGTCGTCCTTATCTAACCTGCGGATTTTGAAACGACGAGAGATTTTATTTTCTAAGAGCTTTTCCATCTTCTGAAAACGCAGGATTTCATCATTACTCATACTAACAAAATCGCCCATCAGCTTATGGTTCACATCATAGACAAAATCAGACAAAGCATTTTTTGCTTCAACGGTAAGACTTTTCATAGAAAACTCCTGATCGTTGAGAAGCAACTTAAAGCCGATAAAGAAACGGTAGTTCACTTGATTTTCGCCAATCATGGATATTAAAGCGTCTGTCTGTTGGTCGATTTTGTCATAGGCAACCGCTTTGAGCTTGCCAGTGACTTCATTTTTGGAACGCTCTTGTGCAGAACGTATGCTGGATTCTGTACTGATTTGTAAAGCATGAATTTTGCCATCACGATTTTGTGCGATAAGCTGTCTGAAAGAATCATGCACTTGTATTTTCTGTTCTGGACTTAGAAATGAGTAATTGTAAGGAACAAGCTCATAGTAAGCATAACATTCCCCGTCTTTATTCCAGACGAGATTGTTTTCAATGTATTTAATTGGATATGCCATAAAATTCACTCCTAACTGCTGTAATGGCTTCTTGTGGCTGGTTTCTGCCAAGCGTTACTTTTTTTCCTGCATAGGTCAGCTTTGGTCGCAGTGCATAAGCAATGACAGACTTCAAAAATCCATAAGGCTTTTTACCATCAAAAGTTTTTGTAGACATAAACCATGTGAAAGCCACAGGAATCCCAAAGTATTTGAGAAATGCTCCCTCTATCATGGAAAGAGGGGGCAAGTTGCCAAGTATCATCACTGCAAAGAGTGACACGACAAACCATGTCATTTGCGTAAAGGTTATGGGAAACGGAAGTCTAAAATCATTGATAGAATACAGTACCTTTTCCACAGACCAGATACTGGTATAGCTTCGTATTTTCTTCATGTAATCAATCCTTTCATAAAAAATAGGGGTAGCTGATTGAGCCACCCCGTAAAATAGAAAATCTGCCAGTAGTAATGTACCGACAGATTTAATAGACGATTTCAAAAATCCCATGATTGGTTGAGATAAACGTTCCTGAAAGGTCTAAATCCCGACCATAGGCTTGATAATCAATATAGTTTTGAAGACTAGCTGGTACTTCGCCTCAAGCACCCGTTTCTTCAATGTAGTAGCGTGCCACGTCATACATATCATCACAATCGGAATGAATGATAATATCCTCTTGATGTTCGCTTAGTTCTTCAATGCTTGAAAAATGAGTGAGCAGAGCAGATAGCTCCGATTGTAATTCTTCGGGTAATTCCGATACCATTTCCCATAGTCGATTGAGTTCGCCAATGGAAGTGTATTCGTCAACCGTAAAGGGTAACTCGTAGTCATGAATGGCGTATTCCTCATATTCATCATTCAAGCCGATTTTCTCTTTGACTTCCTCAAAGTCAATGGGAAAGGTAAACCACGCACCGACCAATTCGCCCTCATTGTATTTGCCTAAATTCGCAATATAGACTTGCATATCGTCCATATATTCACGTCCTTTCTTTGTAGAGATTCAAAAATCCCTACCGCACTTCGTTTGGTGTACCATTCCTTTGCGGAACATAAGAAAACCACTTATATTCCACAAAAGAACGGTTTTATTTAAGCACCAATAATGCGATTGAATAGCTCTAGTAAAATGTCTTTTACTCCAGCAGCGTTGAAGACTAAGCCAACCGCAATAATCGCAATAATTAAAAAGCCAATCAGTTTGCTAAACTCACGCTTGAAGCCAAGATACAAGCCAATCACAACGATTGCTAAAAGCACCAGTGATTGAGCGTTTGATAGAAACCAGTTATAAAGGTTTTGTCCAAAATTCATAAAAATGTTCTCCTCTCTATATTCAATGAATTTGTATTTGAGTTATTTTTTTGTTGTTATCACGTCCTGTTCTTTTACTGACTGTTGCTTCAAAATCTGCTTGTGTCGGTCTGTCAGTTTCGCATGGTCGAGAATGTCTTTTACAACCTGCGTCTGGTTGATTTCATCAAGTTTAATCGCAACCTTTAAGGTCGGGGCAACTTGATGAGATAGCCAGTTCAGCGTCCTTTGGAAGGAGTAAGGCTCTGGTTTTGTGGTTAGTTTTAATCGTTCACGATTGTTCCCAATAAACCAAGCCCATTCTTCATTCAGTTTCCAATCAGAACGAGGTTTGGAATCGTCTTTATCTACAAAACGGATATACCGATTGATAATTTTAAAGGCGGTATGCTCTGGATTGTCATAGACGAGTAAATCACGGACTGCATAATAGGCACGCTCATTTTTCAATCGAATCTCAAAACGGTTTTTTACTTCTGCGTCTTCAATGGGAATATCATTTTTCTTGTACTGCTCGTAGTCCTTTTCATAGATACAGAAATAAACTTCACTTTGTAATGAACCGATATAGAGGGTGTTTCCCATACATTCCTTTTCCTCTTTGCGTACCAGTTCGCCACTGCGATAGCTTTTAAAACTGCGGAAGACGGAGATACATTCTTCCTGTTGGCACTTTTCAGTGAGTACAGGGATATTTAAAATCCCTGTCTTATCGTTAATGGCAAGGTCAAGGCGTTTCATCACACCGCCAGCCACCAAAACGTCCATAAAGAACTCATACCAGCTTCTTTGTTGTGCCAGAAGATAGCTTTCAAATTGTCTGCACCCACGACCTTTCAATTCCACCAGAACTCCTTTGTCCAGTTCATGGGAGCAAAGGACGAATATGTCGCCTAAAGCATAATGCTCTGAATAAGAATAGAAACCATAGTCCTCATGAAGAAAATAGGACAGTTTCAGTTGTAAGATGTTTTCGACCACCTGCTGTACGTCTGTTGTCGGAAAGCGAATTCTTACATAATCAAACAGCATTTCAAGGGGAGCGTCGGGATTGAAGCGTTCCAGAGCTTCCCAAAGGGACTGCTGTAAATCCTCTGATGGCTTGACTTTTCCTGTTTCAATATCGCTTAGATACTGCCTTGTAATACCAGTCGCAACAGCTAAACGGTTTTGAGATAGTCCATAAGCCAAGCGTTTTTCTTTTAAATGCTGTAACCAAGTTTGTTCATTCAGTAAAAATCCCTCCAATCAAAAAGGCGTATGTCAACTTTTAAAGCCCATTTGACATACGCTGAAATTTTGTAAATCCCTTGTAACCAAAGGATTTTCTAATGTTTTTTTGACTGTTTCCTGTCGATTTGTACCCCCCTGTTAGATACGGGGGGTTAAGTGCTGGCGTGGCTATTGCCACACCAGCCAGCAAGATCAGTCCACACCTGCGACTTCCGCTTCGCACGTCGCCTGCGTGGACTGTCTGCTGTTGGATAACTTTTTAATTTCCTCCAAGAAATCATATCCTTTTGGTACAAGGGGAGTATAAAACTCTGATATGACACTTGTTCCTACATCAACATAGCCACGACCTTTGATTCGCTTTAAGAAGAAATCCTTTTGTACGTCACTGCCAAACATCATGCCATAGCCCATTTCAGACATACGACCTAAAGCCACTCTGAAATTAAACTGATCACGGATTCCGTCGCCTAAATATTTTGCGTCTGGACGTTGACAAGCCAGTATTAGAAAGAAGCCAGCTTGACGACCTAACATGACAATCTGTTTCAGCTTATTCATAACTGCGGTGTTTTCTTTTGTTCCCAGCATTTCCATGAAAGCGACGTATTCATCAAAGATTAAGAAGTGTGCCGGGAGACCTAAGTAAGCATAATTTTTGCCAGTCTTATAGTTCTTCATCTGCTTCATTTCCTCACTACGTTTCATCATTTCTTCATAGAATGTTTCAATGCAAGAAAGCAAGTCTTCTTTTCTATAGTAGACATTTGCCATCACAGAACCTAAGTCCGCAAGATCAGCATTTTTCGGGTCAAGAATATACAGTTTTGAATCTGTATGAAGCAAGGCTTCAATCAGTGTCAGTATAAAGTAAGTTTTACCGCCACCTGTACCACCAGCAATCAACATATGAGGGAGCTTATCATATTCCCACCATACGTTTTTCATTAAGCGAAGTTTACCATCTTTAGCTTCTACTTCATCAATAGAAATACGACTGGCTATGGTGTCATAGAGCAAAGTATATTCCACATAGGAATCCTTTAACTCTTTATCCGTCAGCTCACAGTACAAGCCACTCTCTAATTTCTTTTCCAAGTGTAAGAGTTGGTCTTGATATTTTCCCAGCGTGATTTCCACCCGTATCTGTATCAAGCCATTTTTAAGTCGATAATACATTTTAGGGAAGTAGGTTATCTTTTCCTTTGTACGACCAGCACTATCTTTAAAGAAACCCTCTGTTTTGACCTGTTCAGATTCATACCACTTGTTTTCAAGTATCATCTTTGCCAGTTTTTGACGGTGGTAAAGTTGTTTAACCGTATCATAGCGAACCCGTTTGAATACAAACGCTACCAGCAAGCAGATAAGAATTGCAACACTGAAACTGATAATTAAATAGGGAATGTCAATCTTATCTGCTTGTGATAGGTTAAAATTCTGCCAGTTGATCTGCTGGATTGTCTTCACATGAAACAGTCCGACAACCAGCAGGAAAACAGGCAGGAGTGACGCTATCGTAAAATGAAAGACTAAATCTTTACCAGATGGGCGAATCCTTTTACCACGCTGTTTCATGCGAAAAAGTCTCCTTTCTACCTAGCGACTATTTGTCTTGTGTCGGTTCTTTCTTTGCTTGTGGTTGAGCTTTGAATGAACTAGAATCCTTTGTCAGCACAATATCGTCTGCCTTGATATACCAGTCAACATCTGCTCCTTGATAGGTGGCAGTAGCAACGGTGTCCGCAATGGGATTGATAAGTTCCACCCGTGCGTTATAATCAAACTCTTTCAAAGGCACGCTGGCAGGAATACTTACTTGAATCATGCGTCCTTGTCCTTTGGATTTTAAGTCATAGGTACGTTCCTTGATTTCATCTGAAACCGACCCGTCTTCATTTTGGATTCTCACTTCACGACGTAGAGCAGAGAATTTCAATTCTCCAAAAGTCGTGTCTTTATCTAATACAATGCCATTTGCTAATCTCATCATTTTTCCTCTCTTTCTTTATTCTTTTATCATGTCGTCAGCATGTAAAAGGTAATTTGTAAAACCACGAGTGCCGATTTTGTAGCCCTCTGCGGTAATACGTGGATTGACTAACTTCACACGTTCCTCAAAGCCGAAATGTTTTTCGCCAGCTTCAGCAGGAAGCACCACCACAATATCATCTGCTCTTTGAACATCAGAATAGAGATTATAGCTTCTTGATAAGACAGTTAGCCGTCCGTTGATTCTTCGCTGAACGACTTTATCCTCGCCAGCAAATTCTAAATTGCCGAATGTTTTTTCCATGTTGGGAATCACAAATTTAAGTTCCATATTTTTACCTATCCTTTCTTTTTTATTGGCTGAATGAATGTTTGATGGTCTTAAAGAGTGGGGAACGACCTTTTGATTCTTGATTTTTTGTTTTCATAAGTTCACTTCCTTTCAAAATCGGGTAAAAAAATAGACACCTCATTTTTTGAAGTGTCTACCTATTAAATATTCAAATTTTATTGGAAGTATCTTTATATCTTCACTTTTCAAGGATAAATCGTCGTATCAAAGCTCATTCATAAGTAGTAAATTAGTAGTAAATTGAGTGGTTTTGACCTTGATAAAGTGTGATAAGTCCAGTTTTTATGCGGATAACTAGATTTTTATGCTATTTTTGTCATTAAAAAAGATGAAAAACTTTCCACTGTGAGAAAAAGTGCTTGAACCACTGTGGTTCAAGCACTCGGGAGTTTTGAAACCTTAGGTTCAAAACTAAGTCATGGAACTTCGTAGAAGTTCGCTGACGTCCGTACTCACCTAAGGGAAGTTTTTCAAAAGACTTTGTCTTCAATCTGAAACAGCCAAAAGGCTGTTTTTAGCTTATGCAAGAGTTCCATCAAGCGTCTCACCGATAACGGCCAAACGCTCAGCAACCTCTTCTTGTGACAAGTTGTGTTCTTCTACATAGCGATTGCGTGGATGAACACGGCACTCATGGGAGCAGCCACGGAGGTACTTGTCTTCGTTCTCTTCTGAAGTCAAGATGCGACGGTTACAGAAAGGATTTCCACAGTTGACATAGCGTTCACATGGTGTTCCATCAAACCAGTCTTTTCCAACAACGCTTGGATCGACATGGTTGACATCGACTGCAATCCGCTCATCAAAGACGTACATTTTACCATCCCATAGTTCTCCTTGAACTTCTGGGTCTTTTCCGTAGGTTGCAATTCCGCCGTGCAATTGACCGACATCTTTGTAGCCTTCACGCACCATCCAACCTGAGAATTTCTCACAGCGGACTCCACCAGTACAGTAGACGACAACGCGTTTGTCCATGAATTTTTCCTTATTATCACGGACCCATTGTGGCAATTCACGGAAGTTGCGGATGTCTGGACGAATAGCCCCACGGAAGTGTCCAAGGTCATACTCATAGTCGTTACGAGTATCAAGGACAACTGTATCCTCGTCTAGAAGAGCTTCTTTAAATTCTTTTGGAGACAAGTAAGCACCTGTCGTTTCAAGGGGATTGATGTCGTTATCGAAGTTATCATCCTCTAATCCAAGGTGGACAATCTCTTTCTTATAACGTACAAACATCTTCTTGAAAGCTTGCTCTTCTTCCTCATCAATCTTGAACCAGAGGTCTTCCATACCAGGAAGGCTGTGAACATAGTCCATGTATTTTTGCGTTGTTTCGTAATCACCAGAAACGGTTCCGTTGATTCCTTCATCAGCAACTAGGATACGTCCTTTGAGGCCAATTGATTTACAAAAAGCCAAGTGATCAGCCGCAAATTGTTCTGCGTTTTCGATGGGAACATATTTATAGTAAAGTAAAACACGAATAGGTTTTGCCATAAGATTCTCTTTTCTAAGATTAAATTATCAGAATTTTTCATTCAACTATACCAGTATACTCTCCCGAGAAAACGAATGCAATTTATTTGACTGAAAAATAAAAGCCTGGGGTTCCAGACTTTAGAATGTAGACAAACTATTTTAAAGTAAAATAAGTTAAGCGATTCTGCAAAGAAATAAAAATGAGTTCCAATTTTTAAATCGATTCAAAAAAATACCAAAACTTTCCGCTGTGAGAAAAGTGCCTGAAACAATAACGTTTCAGGCACTCGGAATTATTGAGACCTTAGGCTCAATAATTAGTCTTGGAACTTCGAAGAAGTTCGCTGACGTCCGTACTCACCTAAGGAAAGTTTTTTAATATGACTTTGTCTTCAATCTGAAGCCTGGAATTCCAGGCTTTTATACAAATTCTTAAATAACTTTTTAAGCTCTCCCCTTAGTCCTCTAACTCTGCCTCGATCTTCTTTTGTTTTTTCCGATTGATAAGAGCAAGTGGTTTCTCTAACAGGTAAGTCAAAAGGGCAAAGACTAAAATGGCAAGGACGATTTTGAGCAGATACTTGGGGCTGAACATAAAGCTCATCGTTTCGCGCTTCCCAATCACATCCGTTGCGATCACAAATAAGGCAAATAAGATGCCTGACCCGATGCGGCTGAACCAGCTATCTTTTTCTAACATATCTCGAATGTCGATCCCTGAGCTGATCCTTCTCACAAAGGCATAAACTCCCATGACAATCAACAAAATGAGCTCTGGAATATAAGCTACTAGGGCTAAGTCCAAAATACTAGCTTTCACAAAGGCTGATAGGGCGATAAAGCAGGTCATTCCTAAAACAAGTTCCCCTGCAATTTTTCCATCAAGTAGCATGGTCCGTTCATCTTTTACAATTGGTTCTTTCTTTTGTTTCATTTTCTTCCTCTTTCTATTGTTAAAACTGTTACTCCCAGAACAGTTGATCCAGCGTCTTATCCAAGGTCTTACAAATAGCAAGGCAGAGGCTGAGGGTCGGATTGTATTTCCCTGCCTCGATCAGGCCAATGGTCTGACGTGTCACTCCGATGGCATCTGCAAGATCCCCCTGGGTCATATCATGCTCGACCCGGGCCATTTTCAATTTGAGATTTTTCGCCACATGCTTTTCCTTTCTTGTTTTTATAGCTCTATTATACACTATATTTTCTATTTTGCAACATATATCTTTCATTTTGTAAAAAATATTTTTGATAAACAAAAAAGCCTGGTTTCCCAGACTTTATCTTCTTATTTATGATTAATCTTTAGACAAACTTCCGTCTTTTGTTTGGGTACGAGCATAGGCAATCAAGAGGAGTGAACCTGCAATAGCTACCACTAAAGCATTGACAGAACCTGCTACAACACCTTGTAGGAAGACCTTGTTGGCACTTTCTTTGTAGATCATCACATCCCCAATCGGAGCAATCAATCCCCAAATAAGCAAGTTGGCAATGACTTGTACGACGTTAAAGACGATCAATTCTTTCTTGGTCACTTCTCCTTTTAGGTTACCGATTTGCTTGCGGAAGATACCAACAAAGAGTCCAAACAAACCACTAGAAATGATCCAAGTCCACCAGAGGCCATAAGTCATCGCATCTTTAATAGCATGACCGATAAAGCCCATTAAGAAACCAACAATCGGACCAAAGACCACACTAAAGAGGGCTTGTAGAGCGTATTGCAACTGAATGTTTGTATTTGGAGCTGGCGCTGGAATTGGGATCATCGCAATGACCACAAAGAGGGCCGCTCCAACCCCGATGGCTACAACATCCTTAATTGTAAAAGCTTGTTTTTGTTTCATATTTTATCTCCTATTAATTTTCCATTTTTCTAATTTCGATATGCCAAGAAGCCCCAACTCCTACATTATAGGCCTTGGCAAAGGATCCCTGGTTGATGGCAAGACCAACACGGTAGAGGGAATTGATATAAAGGATTGGCTGTCCAATCCGCACGTCGGCGAAAGACTTGCCGTAGGTTACTTGGTTTTGATAAACCAGCATATCATTGTTATAGATAGTCACTTCAAAGCGTTCCCCAAATTCAGGTTCCAAATGATTGAATTCTTCTCGGGTAATCGAAGTCCAGAGAGAACCAAAGCGTACATCCAAGATGTCAACGGCTCCTTTGACAAGATTGTCCTCCATAACCGTTTCCACTACAGGGATTTCTACAATGTGTTCGACACTGAGTTCTGGTCCCACTTCCTCAAAGCTGATATGCCCACTGGCTAACTTAGCTCCTGTATAGGCATAGACATCACGCCCATGGAAGGTATAAGAAAACTCTGTATTGGCCCGGCGGTTCTTCACCTCTGAAATCTCACGGATAGCAACAATCCCTACATGTTTCTTGATGAAAGAGAGTGTTCCATTATCCGGAGTGACAATGTATTGATTCTTCGCCGTTTTAGCTACCACACTCTTTCGTTTGGAACCAACACCCGGATCGACCACCGAAACAAAGGTTGTCCCTTCCGGCCAGTAGTCTACCGTCTGAAAGAGGCGGTAACTTCCTTCAAAAATATTGTAAGGAGTAATATCATGGGTCAAGTGGTGAATCTTGAGGGTGGGCGATTCCTCTAAAGCAACCCCAATCATAGCAGAGACAGCCCCGTCTACCAGACCAAAGTCTGACTGAAGGACTAGTAAATTATTGTGCATATTTCTTCTCCATCATGTCATTTTCTATCTAGCTTTTGATAAACCAATTGTCCTAGAAGATAACCTAGTAGAGCTCCAAACAGAAGGGTCAATAAAAACCAGCTAACCGTCACCATATTCGACGGTACCATAACGCGTTCAATATAATCCATCGACTTCCCACGGGCTAGTAAAGAAGCACGGTAACTAGCCGGTTGGATCCACATCATGAGAATGGGCCCTGTCGTCGTAAAGGAAAAGAGGAGGAAGGAAAGCGCATTGCCTAACTTCGACTGGTAGCGGCCACGGGCTGCGACCAATTCGGCTAAAAGCCCCCCAACAAGAGCAGGAAGAAAGGCTCCAGCTCCATGACGAGTGAAAAGGAAAAAAGCACCAATCACAAGAGCAACTACTAGAATAGCTCCTGTCCGTTGAATTTTCTCAACATAGACGCGATAGATCCCTCCACCAACTAGGGCAGAGAAGGCTGGAGCATAAAACATATTTCCTCGATGGTCAACCAGACTTCCAAGCAGGACGCCTAAACCAATGGCAAGAAAATACAAGCCTGCAAATGCTGCAACCTGCTTAAATTGATGTTTCTGTATCATGTTCATGTACTTCACCCATCCTTACCGGTGACTAATTTTCTTGGTCAAGAAATCACCGATAAACTGAATAAAGAAGATCAAAAGCAGAATCAAGAAGGTTGCTAGCAAGGTGACATCATTATTAAAGCGTTGGTAACCATAAGATATAGCCACGTTTCCGAGACCACCGGCTCCAATCGCACCCGCCATGGCTGTTTCACCAACCAAGGAAATAAGGGTAACAGTTGTCACACGAATCAAATCTGGAAGACCTTCACGAAGATAGACACCAACGATATCCCAAAATGTTGCCCCACTGGCTTGGGCCGCTTCAATTACACCTCGGTCAAGCTCAGATAAAACGACTTGAACTTGGCGAGCAAAGAAAGGAAAGACAGCTAAGGATAGGGGAACTAAGGCTGCTGTAGGACCGATCCCAGTTCCAACAATCATACGAGTAAAGGGATTGATCAAGGCTAGCAAGATGATAAATGGAATCGCACGGAAGATGGAAGTAATTTTATCCAAGATATGGAAAACCAATTTATTCTCGATAATCCCACCTGGTCCTGTCAAGACTAGTAATAAGCCTGCAATGAGTCCCAATAAACCACCAATCACAAAAGAGATAAAGGTCATATAAAGGGTCAGATAAATCGCTGTTCCCCATCCAGCTTGGCCACTCCAGCCCATCCGGTAAACATTTGGTAGATAGGTTTGAATAAAGGTTTGAATAAAGTCAATCATGCATTACTCCCTTCTTTTAAGACACGTACAGAAACACCTGCTGCTTGTAAATCCCGTTGCGCTGCAGATAGGTTGGCTGCTTCTCCAGTCAGGATAACAACCAACTCTCCAACAGGGGTATGATCCAAAATTTCAATATTTCCGTGTAGAATATTTGCAGACACTTGGTACTGTTTATAAATATCGTTGATAATCGCTGTGTCTGTCACCGAACCAGAATATTTCAAATGGGCCAAAACAGAATCCGCTGGCAATTGCTTAACAATTTGTTGCTGGTTGATTTTCACCATAGCTTCATCGATTCCTGTTGCTGTTGTGATGAAGTCTTGCGTCAATTCATTCTTAGGATTAGAGAAGATATCTAAAACAGAACCTTCTTCAATCAATTCACCATTTTGCATGACCGCAACCCGATTGGCAATGTCTTTGACAATTTGCATTTCGTGGGTAATCAAGACCACTGTCAGGCCCAACTTCTGATTCAGCTCTTGCAGAAGAGCAAGGATTTGTTTGGTTGTTTTTGGATCTAGGGCAGATGTTGATTCGTCAGAAATCAAAATCTTTGGATCGTTGGCGAGCGCACGCGCAATCGCCACCCGTTGTTTTTGTCCACCTGACAATTGAGCAGGATAGTTGTCTGCCCGATCTGACAGTCCTACTAGTTCCAACAACTTGGCTACTTTTTCAGCCTTTTGCTCTTTAGACAAATTTGAATGTTTGAGGGCGAAAGCCACATTTTCAGCTGCAGTCATTTGGGCCATAAGATTGAAGTGTTGGAAAATCATACCAATGTCCCGGCGTTTTTGGCGTAAAGCCGCAGCATTTAAGGTCACCTTATCTTGATAGATGACATCACCATCTACGGTGATAGTACCTGCTGACGGTACTTGCAAGAGATTGATGACCCGTACAAGCGTTGACTTCCCTGCACCAGAATACCCAACAATCCCGTAAATATCCCCTTCATTGATATGAATGGTCACATCCTTCACGGCTGCAATTTCACGTTTTTTCTGATGAAAGGTAACATCGATATGGTCCAGTTTGATAATTTCTTTACTCATAACTTGTGATTAACTCCTTAATTAATTCAATATGGGTATAGTAGTCTGCAATTTTCACATTCTCATCCCCACCATGATCTCGACTATTGGCATTTCCGATACCAAAGGCAGCCATTGGAACTTGCAAGGCCTCAAAGACCGTATGCATGGGCCCAGTGCCTGCAGTTGTCGGAAGGACACAGACCCCTTCTGGATAAAAGCGTTTGGCCAAATCTATCACGTTGAGAATGGACGGCGCACTCATATCACTCCGATAGCTCATTTCCCCTAGTGTGAAAACAAGTTCAATCTTCTCAAAGCCATTCTGATTCAATTGTTTACGAATCAACTCCAAGACTTGTTTAGGCTCCAAGCCTGGCACCAACCGAACTTCCATCTTGGCTCGAGCTTCTGCAGGGAGAATCGTCTTGACTCCTTGTCCCTGATACCCTGTTCCCAAGCCTTCAATATTCATAGCTGGCTCAAAATAAAAACGTTTTAAGAACTCACTTCGTTCCTCTTTTAAGATAGGCAATTGGAGATTGTAGATTTCTGTCACATCGTCCGCCGTTTTATTGGCATACCGATCAATCAGGGCCAGTTCCCGCTCGTTGGGTTCCTCAATCAAGTCATAGAGACCATCCACCAGGATGCGACCGTCTTTATCTCGAAGACTGGACAAACCATTGAGCAGATACCAAGATGCTGATTCCACCACTCCACCATAGCTGGAATGGATATCCACATCTGCACTTTTGACCACCATGTCAAAGGTAACAATCCCCTTGTTACCACCGGAGATTTCCAGTTCCCCTTTTTGGTTACGAGTCCCTTGTTCCCAGACTAAGAGATTCGCCCCGCGCAAGTGTTTTTTGTGTTTGGCTAGATACTTGTCCAGGTCGGTCGAAGCAGATTCTTCTGCTCCTTCGATGATAAAGGTAATGTTGACCGGCAGGTCGCCATTCTCACGGATATATTTGCGGATAGCCGTTAACCGTGCTGTAATATGCCCCTTGTCATCATCTACCCCTCGACCATACATGGTCCCGTAATGGACCGAGAGCGTAAAGGGATCACTCGTCCAAGGTTGATCGCCATCTGCTGGAACGGTATCGTAATGGTTGTAGAAAATGATGGTCTTAGCGTCCGGATTGGGTGAAACAAATTTAGCAATGACAAATGGCGCTGTGTAGCTGTCATCCACAGTTACCTTAGCTCCTGCTGCTGTGAAAATTTCTCCCAAATAGGTCGCTACTTCCTTTAAACCAATCTGCTGGGCAAAGATGGAGCGCTTGGAAATGAGGGTCCTCAGGACTTCAAAATAATGCTGAGCCACCTCATCATTTTCAAATTTGCATATTTGTTCTGTCTCTCTTGGATTAGACATCATTTCCTCCTACTATACACGATAAGAGGTAGAGAAAACCTTCTCCACCTCTCTATTCATCCTCTCAATTACCAAACTGGTTGGTCCATACCGTCTGAAGATTCTTCGATGACTTTCTTCACGTTGTCAGTATGGTAGGCTTTAATAATGGCTTCGATTGCCTTCGCTTTATCAGATGATTTCCAATCTTTCTTCGCTGCAATCAAGTTGTACCATTGTTTAGAGTTGCTGTTTGCTTTTTCTACAAAGAGAGCTTTCTTGTAATCAATACCTGCTTCACGAACAAAGGTGTTATTGATGATTGCTGCATCAACTGATGGAAGTGAAGAAGCTGTTTGAGAAGCGTCCAACTCAGAAATTGTCAAGTTCTTTGGATTGTCTTTGATGTTGCTGATGGTAGCCAATTCCCCATCTTTTGTATCCAACTTGATCAAACCAGCTGATTCCAATACATACAAAGCACGGCTTTCGTTTGTTGGGTCGTTTGGTACTGCAATGGTTCCTTTTTCAGGAATGTCTTTTACATCTGTGTATTTGTTCTTCCCATCTTTAGTACCAGAGTAAAGACGGATTGGCGCAATGTAAGTATCTGCTACAGAAACTAGATCTGCGCTGTTTTCTTTGTTCCAGTTTTCAAGGTAGTTGTAATGTTGGAAAGCGTTGATATCCACATCCCCATCACGAACAGCTTGGTTTGGTTGAGAATAGTCTGTAAACTCAGTGAATTCCAACTTGATGTTTGCTTTTGCATCATCCAAGTTCTTTTGCACTTCTTTCCAACGAGCTTCTTCTGTATCGCTTAAGCTCATCACCCCAACTTTAACAGTTGTCACACCATCTTTATCAGATGATTTAGATGATTTTGAAGACCCACATGCTGCTAAGGCAAAGGTTGCAACGGTAGCAAGAGCTGCTACACCAAAAAGTTTTGTTAATTTCATATTCTTTCTCCTTATGATGTTTTTAAAAAACCTTATTTAATATCAGAAGCTTCTGGAAGGTAGGTTCCACCAAAATACTTCTTAGACAATTTTTCAAGCGTCCCATCTTCGTACAACTCTTTGATCCGTTTGTTGACAAAGGTTTCCAATTCTTTCTCACCTTTGGCAAGGATTGGGTATACGTATGGTTGTTGATCACTTGGAAGTTCAATCACTTCCAAATTATCCAACCCTTGGTCCTTGATCAAGGCTTCAACTGTCAAACGTTCAAAAATCTTATAATCTGAACGTCCATCGCTCAAATTAGCAAGAATAGATTGGATGGTTCCATCTGTATATTTGAGCTCTGTTGGATTGTCCTTGTGCTCTTCATTGTAAGCTTCCAATTGTTTCGCTGTAGAAGTTCCTTGGATGACTTCTGTAGACTTGCCACCGATATCATCCAGTGACTTGATCCCTGAATCTTTGCGAACCACTAGGACCACTGGGTTCTTTGCGTATGGATTTGGGTACAAGTATTTTTCCGCACGTTTTTTATCGTAGCTAAGGTTGCTGACACCGATTTGGTAACGATCGCCGTCTAAGCCAGCAAAGATAGAAGACCATTCTGTCTTATTAAAGTTGACTTCATACTTTTCTGATCCTTTGAAGATTTCACGCATGACTTCGATTTCATAACCAGTCAATTCCCCGTCCTTATCATAGGTGAAGGGTTTGGTTGTTCCAACCGTTGCGACTTCAATGGTCCGTTTTCCACTTGATTTACTTGACGACTTGGATGAGCAGGCTACCAAAGTCCCAACTGCTGCTAAGCCCACAAGGCTCAAACCAACATATTTGATGAATTTATTCAATTTCATTTGTTCTCCTTTTTCATTAAAATTGTTTATTCCTCTTTAAAAAACAGCTTTTTCCATCATATCAAAATTCCTGACTCTTGGGTATTATATTTTCTTTATGGCGGTGATAGTTTTTATCTATCACGTCTCATTTGGTTGAAAATTTTTCCAGCAAAGCGAGGGCATTTTCTACGTAATATGGAACTGATACTGCAAAAGCAACATCATCTATGACCATGCTATCATGGTGGAGATCCGGTGCATCCGCTGCACCATTCGATCCGATAAAAGCAAAGACTCCTGGGATTTTCTCTTGATAGAAAGCAAAATCTTCACCCGCTGTCGATGGTTGGGCCTCGACAACTTCTGCAAAAGACTTGGACCAGCGAAAGACTTTTTTAGCCAGGGCCTTATCATTATAGGTAACCGGTGGTGTCTTACCCCAATCAAATTGGACCATCACTCCGGTACTGTTAGAGATCTGTTCGATCACGCGAATGAAATCCGCCTTGAGCCGTCTCTGGAGATCCGGATTAAAGGTTCGAATAGTTCCTTCAAAGTAACCAGACTTGGGAAGAACATTCCAGGTTGAACCAGCTTCGATATGGGTCACCGATAGGACAGCTGTCTCAAATGGTGAAACCGTACGAGAGACCAAGGTCTGCAACTGCTGGACCATACTAGTAATCGCTACAACCGTATCCAAACCGAGATCCGGTCGAGCCGCATGACTGCTCACCCCAGTGACAATCACCTTGAACTTTTCAACTCCTGCCATCATGGCGCCTGGACGCAGGGCCAACTGACCCGCAGGCAATGACGGCATGTTGTGAAAGCCAAGGATGGCCTGTACATCCTCTAGGAGCCCGGTCGCTAATACTGCAGATGCTCCTTCAGAAGTCTCCTCAGCCGGCTGAAAGATTAACCGAACCGTTCCCTTTAAGTCTGTTTCCATACCTTTTAGGACTTCTGCAGCCCCTAATAGGCTAACCTGATGGAAATCATGACCACAGGCATGCATGACACCAGGGGTTTGACTTTGATAGTCGAGACCGGTGTTCTCCTGAATTGGAAGGGCATCAATATCTGCGCGAAGGGCAATGACTGGTTTACCGCTTCCGATTTCAGCAATCAGACCTGTCTTTAATCCACTGTTTAAAATGCGTACACCTAGCTTTTCCAAATAGGCTTTGAGATAAGCTGTGGTTTGGTATTCTTGTCCAGACAACTCTGGATGCTGATGCAGGTAATGCCGAATGGGCACTAGATGTTCATAGGAAAATGATACCATTTCTCGTCCCCTTTCTAGCATAGTTCTATTCTATCACTGCCTCCCCTATTCGTCTAATTCCTATTTTTTTCTCTCAGTTATAGCCAGGAACTATATCGTTATTGTTGTGTCCTCTGCCTTCCTTCCTAAAAATGCCAAACCTCAAGAAAAAAACCTTTGAAGAAATTATCTTCAAAGGTCTATTTCTATTAGAATCCATCCACGTTTGTGTAGATTTTTTGTACGTCTTCGTCGTCTTCAAGAACGCTGTAAAGTTTTTCAAATGTTTCCAAATCTTCACCTGACAACTCAACTTCTGATTGAGGAATCATTTCCAATTCAGTTACTTGGAATTCTTCAATACCAGATTCACGCAAAGCAACGATAGCCTTGTGAAGATCAGTTGGAGCTGTGTAAACAGTGATTGTTCCTTCTTCTGCTTCTACATCGTCTACATCGACATCTGCTTCAAGCAAAAGCTCAAAGATGGCATCAGCATCATCACCTGCAAAGACGATGACCCCCTTGTTGTCAAAGAGGTAAGATACAGAACCTGAAGCTCCCATGTTACCGCCGTTTTTACCAAAAGCCGAACGGACATTGGCAGCTGTACGGTTGACGTTTGACGTCAAGGTATCAACGATCAACATAGAACCATTTGGTCCAAATCCTTCATAACGTCCTTCTGTAAAGGTTTCGTCTGTATTTCCTTTTGCCTTATCGATCGCTTTATCAATCACGTGTTTTGGCACTTGCGCTTGTTTAGCACGGTCGATAACGAATTTCAAAGCAGTATTCAATTCTGGATCTGGCTCACCTTTTTTAGCGGCTACATAGATTTCTACTCCGAATTTCGCATATACTTTTGAGTTAGCGCCATCTTTGGCAGTTTTCTTGGCTACAATATTGGCCCATTTACGTCCCATGAGGATTCTCCTTGTGTTTGATTCATATTATTTTCAATCTTTAACATTATATCACAAATCGTCCACATTAGACTAGATTTTTCTATTTTTAACGGGGGAATTCATGCGAATTTTCTATGAGTTGGAAACTTTAAATAGCTAGTTTAACTATAAAAAAAGACTCTCTTTTAGAAACTTAGTAATGGTCTTTAAAAGAGAGAAAAGCGACACCTGACTCATCTAGCATATAAATCAGGCGATTTTCTGCATCAATCCGCCTTGACCATGCTCCTTGAAAGTCATATTTCAAGGGCTCAGGCTTACCAATCCCAGCAAATGGATCCCTTTGAATATCTTTGATAAGGGTATTAATTCGCTTCAGTGTTTTTTTGTCCTGACTTTGCCAGTAACAATAATCCTTCCAAGCATCTTCTGTAAACTTGAGCAGCATCCATCACTCCTCAATCACATGCACCTGAGTGTGTCCCGCACGAACTTGGGATATTCCTCGTAAGACCTTGTCAGAAAGCTCCTTATTCTGAGCAATTCTCAAGGTTTCTTGAATACTATCCCACTCACTTTTTGAAAGGACTACAATATCCTCATCTGGATTTTTGTTGACCACTGTCAATGGCTCAAACTCATCGTTTACCTTCTTCATGTAGTCTTTTAAATGATTTCGGAATGTTGAGTAAAGAACTGCTTCCATAACCATACCTCGTTTTACCTCTTTTCCATTATTATACATGAAAAGAAAGAAATTGTCAGGAACTTGTACAAGATTTTTTCTTTTCTATCTATTTATTCGAGATAGATCTAAAAAAAGCCTACCTTTCAGTAGACTTAGTTTGTTTCGATTCTGATTGGCACTCGACCAAAATTTTGTTCTGCGATACTTGGGTGTCCTAGTTGGTAAATCTGGTCTGCCTTTTGAGTCATGGCATCCCAGGGCTCTTTGCCGATTCGACTGACGAGATTGACCTGCTCCTTGAGAGTTTTAAGGTGTTGTCTGCCTTTTTCGGTAAAACCGAGAACATGAATCCCCTTTGGCAAATCACTTTCTCTAGCCTGCACCAAGATATAGGTCAAGAGGCGTCTGATACGCGCCTTGGTGTACCGTTTGGTAGCCACTAACTCAACCAATTCCTCGACAGATTGGGCTGTTTTGATAGCTTCCTTAATGCGCACTGCCATTTCTTGATTAACCTGATAAATGCTAGTTAGGTCTGGATTTGACAAAATTTGATAGCGTAAAAGTGGAAAATACTCTTCCCAGCTCACCTTACTAGCATTTTCAAAAAGCTCTGCAGAAGGCATAAAGCGTTCTAAGAAATCTTGGTCTGATTGGTGCTGACGGATGGCTGTCGCCGAGGCAAAGGCCACATCCTTGGCCACAGAATGGTAACCAGCACCTTGACGTTTAATTGGATGAAGTTTGATGTTTCGTCCAGCTACTGCCTTGGCATAGGCGAGAGCTAAGACATGATTGGGCGTATTGCCCGAAAAATCAAGACCTGCAAATTCCTTCCACATAGCTTGGGTTTTCTGAGGATAGGAGAGTAAATCAGGTAGCTTATCTACAAAATTCTCCATCTCTTGACCACGTTCTGCATATAAATCAGCGATTTTCTGATAATCCAGAATTTCCTCTGTCCCAAATGCTAGGGTATCAATCTCCAGCCGTGCCAAGATATCTACTGCTCCTTGTCCAAAGAAATCCGCTGCCTGAACACTGACTAAAAAGGGCAATTCTACTACCAAGTCTGCCCCATTCTCCAGTGCCATCTGGGCCCGAGTCCACTTGTCCACGATAGCCGGCTCTCCTCGCTGAACAAAATTGCCACTCATAGCGATGATTTTTAGACCAGAAGCCTGCTCCAGCAGATATTTGTGCCCATTATGAAAAGGATTAAACTCTGCGATAATACCGGTAACTGTCATTTGGTGCCCCTTTTCCGATGTCAAATTGAATCTATTATATTCTGTAGACTCCGTTTTTTAGTGGTTGTTTCCTCAATGAATTTAATTGACCATTCTTTTAAGTAATTGTGTCTACTAAAATACCAGCCATTTACCCACTCATTTATTAAACATTTTTCATCATCGCTCAACATATTATAATATTTTCCTTCACCAGTTTGCCAATTTGATACTATACTAGCTTCTAATTTTTCTTTACTTTCATTATCACCTATCGATAAGATATCGACACCTAAATTAGCAAATATTAAAAATTGCAAACTAAAGTAAAATTCAACTTCCTTTGTTAGTGAAAAGCGCAGTTTTAATTTGTTTTCTCTGCTGTCTATGCTACAGCGAAAGTAATTGAAACACTTACTAATTCTCTCTGCGATGTCTCCCATTCTCCTATACTTTTCATCCATACTTTCTATAATTGGAATACATAAATTTTTGTAAGTTCTTTCTTTCTGTATTGTAAAAAGTGCATTCATAAAAGTCCTATGCGCTATAATATTATTTCTATCTGCTTCAGACCACTTAACTAATATCTGTCTTTGAAGTTTATCATCTAGTTGATTAATACCTACTGCAGCAAAGTATTCTTGGAAAGAACGATGAGAGAACTTTAAACTAACCCCTTCTTGAAGCATCATGCAAGCACTATGAGTCGCATCATAAACTATATCATTCGTCTTTAATTCAAGGTTATTTTTTAAACAATATTTAGTAATTATTTCATCAAGTGTAGTTCTATCGAAATCTACTTTTCCTTCAAAGAATGTTTTTAAACCAATGTAGGCTAATATATTTCGAAATTCCTCAGGGGTTAATTTTGCTTTTAGTTCTCTTTTGTATCCTGATTTAGATGCATCATGTCTTTGGTACAAAGTATAAAAGGCCTGATTATAAAAATCAGTTAAATTATTTGGAATAGAAGCACCAGCTTCGTAAGTCATTAACATAATTGTTAATAGGAGCGGGATAGAAGCAAAAGATTCATGAGTATCATATAAATAAGCTTTTAATTCTTTATAAAAACGTTTTTTTACTTTTTCATCATAATTCAGTTTATTGATTAAAGCTAGTGCCTGCACCTTATCCATTTTACTAATTTCATACTCAATAAATTGATTCCATCCGATAAATTCCTCAGACGGTCTTGAAGATAAAACATACCGATTTTCACTGTATAAAGTTACAAACTTCTTAATCTCTCTATCTAACCACGAACGTTTTGACGGATTTACTTCATCCAATCCGTCGAAAATTATTGTATATCTTCCAGTATTTAAAGTTACCTCAAAATATTGCTTTTCTATATCTAAATGATGGTTTCGAATCTCCTGATAAATAAAATCAATTAACCTGTTGTCCAAAAACTCAAAATCATTAAGAGATTTTAACTCAATAAAGATTGGAATTGATGTAGCTTGTTGTATTTGGTTGATAAAAATATGTTTTACAAGCATTGATTTACCAATCCCACCAGTTCCTGTCAAAATAATATTAGACGACTTATTAAAAATCTGCTCAGTATTATCAGTTTCTAGCTTTTCTAAATCAGCGCTATTCAAATAAACATGTTCATAGAAATCATATATAAACTTACCTTCATTTTTATAAAGCAATGTTTTAACTTTAGAATATTTATCATAAGTAAATTTTAAATAGTTCTGATAAACAACACCTAACTCCTCTTCTGTTTTAAACTGTAAGTCCTTATAAATTTGCTTTAACTTTTGATAAATTTTGGGTATATTGGTAATTACTTCTTTTTCAATAATATCACCAAATGGTACTGGTATACTCATTTTTCCTTACCTCCTAATCATAAGATTAACAATATTTTATTTACTTCTGCGCCACAAAAAACCAACGTTTGCTGGTCTTTGTTGGCTCTTTGTCCTCAAAGTCTGCATATAATTTGAAAGATTTAAAGCCAGCCTGCTCCAATAAGATGTCATAGGTTAAAACTTCATAAGTGCGTTCCTCATGAACTTCATCGTGGCGACTAAAGGATCCATCCTCTTCTTGGACAAAGAAGGTCAGCTCATGGACGATCGAGTGAGGGGCTTCATCCTCGTAGGTATCCCAAAGCATGGCAAAATCTTCCGCATTTTCATGATAAGAATAGCCTGGGAAGACCTCATCTGTCTGGTAGGTCGAATGGACATCAAAAATAAAGACTCCGCCTTCATTGAGGACATTATAGACTTCCTTAAAGACGTCTCCTACTTCTACCTCGTCCTGCATGTAGCAGATAGAATCCGAGTAGCAGGTCACGAAATCATAAGTGCCTGCTTGCGACAGGTCCAGCATATTGCCCTCGATAAAATCAATCTTCTGCTTAGCTGAAGTAGCTCTTTTTTCAGCAATTTTCAGCATGTCAGCACTCAGGTCTAATCCGGTCACATCAAAACCAGCTTGAGAAAAGCGAACAGATTGAATCCCTGTCCCACAAGCCAATTCCAGTAATTTTTTCTTATCTTTTGTCTTTGGGAGATGCCGGAGGGAAAAATCCGTCCACAAATCATACAGACTGTCATCCATGACCGCATCATAGACCGCCGCAAACGTTTCATAAGTCGCCATAAATCAAGATACAAAGAGCCTTAAAAGCATA
This sequence comes from Streptococcaceae bacterium, assembly GCA_902363395.1. Taxonomy (GTDB): domain Bacteria; phylum Bacillota; class Bacilli; order Lactobacillales; family Streptococcaceae; genus Streptococcus. The sequence continues at coordinate 485,786 of CABIZZ010000001.1, read as the reverse complement.
GAGAAAATAGGAAACTTTCTGCCGTATCGTCAGATACAAAGGAAGTTACTCTTTTTCTCACAGCTTTTAGCTCGTGTTCAATTATCAAACTAACTAAACACAAGGCCCTATCCTTTCTTTCCATAGAATTTCAATTTAACCAACAAAACTCAGTTGCTACCAACTGAGTTTACCTGCTTATGCTAGGGCTGCTGAAAGATCGACAACACTTGCTTCGTGCCATAGCTTTTCTAGGTTATAGTGGGCACGCATTTCTTCTGAGAAGACATGGACCACCACACCACCTAAGTCAAGAAGGACCCAACCTCCAGCTGAGTCACCTTCGACGTGGCTAGCATTGCCACCAGCTTCAACGACTTTTTCACGAATATTCTCTGCGATTGCTTCCAACTGACGGCTATTCATAGAGCTTGCGATGACAAAGTAATCTGTCACGCTGGTTAAGCTTTGAACATCCAAAGCCACAATGTCTTCTGCACGTTTTTCATCGGCAGCTTTAACAACAAGTTCAAGTAATTCTTTTTCTTTCATTTAGTCCTCTTTCCTTAAAAAATTGATTTGTAATCTAAGACATCCGCAAAACGATCTGCCCAAATATTTTCATAAAATTCATTAAGCGTTTCTGCCGGAATATCCTCTCCATCAAAGGTTGTGACAGCTCCTTCTGGAATGACCAGCTTGTAGCCGTATTCAAACCCCACTTTGACGGATGTATCGACACAATATTCTGTCTGCATGCCACACAGGACCAGTTGTTGAATTCCTTGTTGATCCAAGTATTCTTTTAATCCTGTCTCTTTAAACATGCTATTGTATCGCTTCTGAAATACCTTTTCATTTGCCTGTCTCTTCAACTGAGGCGATAACTGCCAATCTTCTGAAGTTAAAGCCTCTGGCCTTTCAATATGCTGAATGTAGATGATCTCAATCTGCTGTTTTCTAGCCTGATCTTGCAAATAAGCGATCTTCTCTAGGAGCTTTTCTGTCTCAAACCCTGTTTCCACTAAGATATTTTGTACATCAATAATGATAAAAGCCGTCTTCACTCACTGCTCCTCTTTCAAATACTTCACAAATGCGTTATAGGTTTCAAGGGTTTGGGGATAAATGGGCAATCCTTGGTGGGCCAGGTGTTCGACTGTGCGAGCCGTCTCATAGGCCACGGCACGATCCAAAGAAACTTGAGCGATATCACGTGCTTGCTCTACCCCTGGAAAGGCCCGGTTGTGCTCAATGTAATCAGCCACATAGACAATCTTGTCTAAGGTTGACATCTGTCCGCTCCCCACGGTGTGAATCTCAATACTCCGAAGAATGGCTGGATCTGTCAGTCCTAGATCTTCTTGGATCTTATAAATCCCGACCATCCCATGCCAGACGTTATTTCCCCAGTTTTTTAATGTTGGATCCAGCTCATAGCGATCGATCAAGTCCAGAAATTCCTGATCTGATAATTTCTTGGCATAGTCATGCAACAAACCTGCTAGTCCAGCCTGCTCTTCATCAGCCCCATAGCGTTTGGCCAAGTCACGCGCAGCTTTCTCAACCCCTAAACAGTGGGTTAGCCGTTTTTCTGGCAAGATTTGACCCATTTTTTCAAGCAAGACCTCACGAGAAAAGCCGAGATAGTTTTCATAGGTCATTAATACAAACCTTCTTTCTTGATGTAGTCCAAGACTGGTTTTGGCAACATAAAGTTTGGCGTCCGACCTTGGGCGATAAACTCTCGCACCATGCTAGAAGAGATGTCCATCAGAGGAACATCGACCCAAATCACTGGATAGGAGGTTCCTGCCTTGTAACGGGGACGTTGAACGCCGACAAACTGCACCATCTCCACTAATTCGTCGATCCGATACCATTTTGGCAGGTAGTCCACCATATCCGCTCCAATGATGAAGTAATAGTCTGTATCTGGATCTCGCTCATTGAGCAGCTTCATCGTATCGTAGGTATAAGAGATCCCTTTACGCTCTAGCTCAATCGTCTCGATTTCCAGACCTTCAATACCATCGATGGCTAGTTCCAGCATTTTCAAGCGATGGCCTTCATCAATGGTTTCTTTTTTATCCACATGCGGAGGCTCATATTCTGGCATGAGAAGGACCTTGTCCAAGCCTAGTTGCTGGCGGACTTGGTCTGCAACTACAAGATGGGCATTATGGACGGGATTAAAATTCCCTCCGAGGATTCCCACTTGTTTGCGTTTCTTATCTTTGATCTCTGGCTCTAACTCCACCTTGGTAAAGGGGGTTAATAGTTCAATGGCCATATACCTGCTCTCCTGTGTCTCTTAGATTTCTTTTACTTTGACTGAAATCTTCCGGTTTTCTTTTTTGCTTGATTGTTTGTATAAGATGAGGATGCGTCCAATTTTTTGAACTGTATCCACACCAATTTCTTCTTCCAAGATTTCCGCTACTTCATGGATATTCTCATCCGTATTTTGAAGAAGGGTCACCTTGATCAGTTCGCGTGCATCTAGCGCTTGACGCACACTGGTTTTGATTTGGTCATTAAGCCCGTTTTTCCCGATTTGGATAATAGGTTTGAGGCTATGGGCTTGGCTGTTGAGGAAAGCCCGTTGTTTGGATGTTAATGTCATGCTTTTTTCATGGTTTCTTTTTTGATACTTTTTCTAGGCTCGTTACACTCGCCCAGTCTATAAAGAAACTATTTCCTTTCAAATTTTTAAATAATAGCTTTGCGGGTAACGACGGCGACGCCTTCTGGTGCCCAGACGGCTACTTTGGCTTCTCCATTGACACGGATCCAGCCTAGGCCTGAGATGACGAGGTCTGTCTTGTCCTTAATGGTAAACTCATGAGAAACCAAGGGTGGGAACTCTTCTTTTTCTTTGCTATTAGGTGGAGTTAGCAAACCACCGACATGCTTGTCATAAAAGGCGGTCGCTCCTTCGAGCTTGGTTCTATGAAGCTTGAGTTCGTTATCAAAGAAGGCGGTGAAACCTTGCTTTTCTCCCTTGATAAAGTCAAAGCGTCCCAAGCCACCCAAGAAGAGGGTCTGCTCTGGATTAAGCTGATAAGTCTTGGGCTTGATTTCCTTTTTAGGGCTGACATACTTGAGGTTTTTTGCCGTCAAGTAATGAGCCATTTGGTGGCGATGGATAATCCCTGGTGTATCGTAGATATAGGACCCATCGTCCAGTGGGATTTCGATCTTGTCCAGTGTCGTTCCTGGGAAGCGAGAGGTTGTAATGATATCCTTTTCTCCAGTGATTTCTTGGATGATCGCATTGATAAGGGTTGATTTTCCAACGTTGGTCACCCCCACCACATAGACATCGCGACCCTTACGGTACTGCTCAATCTTTTCCATCAAATCCTTGATAGCACTCTTGTTTTGGGCAGAGGTGAGAACTACATCGACAGGACGCATGCCTTCTTCGTGAGCCCGCTCCATCAACCAATGGGTCACCTTGCTATCCTTGACAGACTTAGGCAAGATGTCTTTTTTGTTTCCGACCAAGAGGACATCATTTCCTGCTACAAAGCGTGGTAGGCCAGGGATAACGGATCCATTAAAATCAAAAATATCCACTACATTGACCACGAGTGCATCACTATCCCCTACTTCGTGAAGGAGCTTTAGGAAATCATCATCTGTCAGATGCACATCTGTGATTTCATTGTAGTGACGGAGACGGAAACAACGTTGGCAATAGACTTCGCCTGTTTCCAAGCCCTTTTCAAGAGCTGATTGGGGAGTATAGCCTAGCCCCTCTTTGTTTTCTGTCTGAATGGGCGCTCCACAGCCAATACAGAATAATTCTTCCATTCTTAAATTCCTTTTTTATATACAATCGGACCATATTTTTCGGCCATTTGCTTCATGACACGGCGTTCACGCGCCCGGTTGATCTGGGTCTTGATCGAGTCATGCTCTACCAAAGGCTTGACCAAAATCGAACGAATGCCCGCCCGATGGGCAGCCCGGATATCCGTCATCAGTTGATCCCCGACCATGACCACTTCATTTTTCTCATAGTGGAAACGTTTGAGAGCCCGATCAATCCCAAAAGTAAAGGGCTTGAGCGACCAGGCTTCATAGTCAATATCAAATTTCTCAACAGCGCGCTTGACCCGTTTGGGACTATTATTAGACACCACGATAACCCGAATCCCTCCGTCACGAAGGTCATGCAACCACTGGCGCATCTCAGGAGTCCCATCCGGATTATTCCATGCAATCAAGGTGTTATCCAAATCCACAAGGACTGCCTTAATACCTTGTTTTTTCAAGTCTGCAACGGTGAGATCATAGGCTGCTTCCACCGCAAAATCTGGTTTGTAATTTTCGATTGACACGTTTTTCTCCATTTTTTATATTCTCTTCATTGTAGCATAAATAGACGTATTTTGCACTTGCTTCGTTGTCTCACCTTTGTAAGAGGACCCATTCTATCTCTTTGATATTCCCTAAAATAGACAAAATCGTTACAAAGTTCCAAAAACGTGGTATAGTAGAAGAAAAAAATACGCGGAAGAGTTATGATAACAAAAGAAAAAAAATTGAGGGAGGTCTCACCTCTCCTCCAAAAAATCATTAATTGGTCCTCCATCATTGGGGCCCTGGCAACCCTTGCTTTCTGTATCTGGGCCTACTTTGCTGGCATCCTCCAATCCAAGGAAACCTTGTCGGCTTTTATTCTCCAAGCAGGGATCTTCGGTCCACCTCTCTTTATCTTTCTTCAGATTCTCCAGACAGTGGTGCCTATTATTCCTGGCGCTCTTACGTCTGTCGCTGGTGTCTTTATCTATGGCCACATCATTGGGACCATCTACAACTACATCGGGATCGTCATCGGCTGTGCCATCATCTTCCACCTGGCGAGAATGTACGGGCCTAAGTTTGTCCAGTCTATGGTCAGCCAGAAGACATACGACAAGTATATTAACTGGCTCAACGAAGGCAAGCGGTTCGATCGTTTCTTCATCTTCATGATGATCTGGCCTATCAGTCCAGCGGACTTTCTCTGCATGCTAGCTGGATTAACCAATATGACCTTTAAGCGCTATATGACCATTATTATTCTCTGTAAACCGATTACTCTGGTCATCTACACTTATGGCCTCACCTATATCATCGACTATTTCTGGCAAATGACCTAAAAAAGATGTTGGGTAAACACCCAGCATCTTTTTTATAGAATTCCTTTTTCTTTTTGAATGATGAGGTCTTTTAGAGAGATCAGAAGAACTGCTAGCAGGATCATCCCCATCCCTATAAAATCAATCGCATAGAATTGATCGTTCATAATCATATAGGCGAAAAATACAGCGGAAATAGGCTCAATAGAAGCTAATAAACTCCCCTTTACTGCCCCAACCATCGAAGTCCCTTTAAGAAAGACCGTATAAGCAAAAATGGTTCCTAACACAATCAAGCCAAAGAGGGCCCAGAGGTTATCCGAAGAATAGTGTCCTTGAAAGGATACCAAGCCACTAAAAGGAACCATGAGAATCCCAGGCAAGAGCATGCCCGCCCCAATGACCAGCATGCTTCCCCATTTTTTGATTAAATTGAGGGGTAAAATGATATAGAGAGCGTAGGCAAAGGCCGAAAACAAGCCCCAGCCTAGACCCTTGGGCGTAATAGCCAATTGATTCAACTGTCCATGGGTTGCAATCAAGAAGGTCCCCCCAATTGCTAACAGCATGGAAGCAATCTCTGAGACAGTAGGCCCTACGCGATCCTTGATGCAGGTATAGGCTAAAACACCAACTGGGCAAACGTATTGAAGCACTGTTGCAGTTCCAGCATTGGTTTCTGCAATAGCGATCAGATAGGTCAACTGAGTCAATAGCAAGCCCAAAAATGCGAAGAGAATCAAAGAGATATAAGAGCTTTTATCCTTAAAAAAGGCAACAAACTTCTCTTTATCGGACAGATAAGCAAAGAGAAGGAGGACGGCACCTGCAATCAGCAGGCGAATATTGGTCAAGATAATGGCCGAAAAACCATGTGCCATCAAATATTGCCCACTGACTCCAGAAAGCCCCCAGGCAATCCCAGCAATCACGGTCATCAAGGTTCCTTTGAAAGATGTAGACATGTTGCCTCCCAAAACGAATTAATACAGTACTCGACTTCTTCTCTATTCTATCACAAAAACCAGCCCAAAAGGGCTGATTTTTATTGGATTTATAAACTATTTTAAACCCTAGATGAAGAAGAAACTACTCTTCTTTTCTTCCTTTTTTCATCATGCCAAATCCAAGACCTGTCAAGAGGGAGAGGCCAGCAAGGCTAGCAAGTCCGGACGATTGTTCTCCTGTAGCAGGCAACTCGTCTGTTTTCTCTGATGATGGTTTTTCTTTGACGATGAAATCTTTGATTGGTTGTTCTAGGTCCTGATGAGATAAGGCATCAACTTGAGGGGTCAGGTCTTGCTCTGTTAGGAGATATTCTGGTTTTCCCAAGACTGCAGGAGCTACAAAAGCACCTTGAACCGGAAGTCGCAGAACGGTAGCCGTTAATGCATCTAGTCGAAGTCCTGTTTCTGTCCAAGAAATTCCTTTTGGATCGGTCAAATGGATCACACCTGCGCGTTCACCATCCACTAGAACATCTGCCTTTCTAAAGCGTTCGAGGTCCGTTCCTAATGCAAAGTCACGCGCCTTGGTATCCGCATTGACTAACACCAAGTATACTTCTCCATTACTTGCTGTGATTTGGTAGCCAATCACCTGATCCTCTTCTTCAACTCCATTCTCACCTGGAATCGTCAAGAGCTTGACGCGGTTCTTCACTTCTTCCATGTTATCCATGCGGAAGGCGTCTGTTGACTTACGAAGGGCAATCAATCCTTTGGTGAAGGCGCGAGAGCGCGTATTCTCTGGATAGAGGGCTTCATTGGTTGCTTTTTCCCAATCAAAGTGGTTGATGGCATCGCTTGAGTCATAAGAATCGTGGATGAAGTAAGGGTAGTCAAATGGTTTTCCATTTTCATCTACTAATAAATGAGATTTGTTTGGAACCTTGTCATCGGAAACAGGCGTGCGGTAAGCTGGATCCTTGAATTGCTTGGTTCGACCATATTCCTGACCAGAATGAAGGAACGGTGTTCCTTGGGCTGTCAGAACGAGCAGGTTTCCTAGACGCAAGCGACGATGAATCTCTGCATTATTAGCTGGGATACTAGGGTCCTTCTTGATAGACTGAGCGATAATATCAAAGAGGGTCAAGTTATCATGAGCTGCAATGTATTGGATAACATCACCTGGACTATCTGCCTCAAAGTTGGTTGGTTGTGCGATGAGATTCTTAAAGATAGTCGCAATTTTCCGTTTCCCATTGGTGATAAAGGCAGGTTGCCCCTCATTTGGATAGCCAGATTTTAGATTGTTTCGAACATCATCTGAGAATACTGCAACAGTATCTGTTTTCTTCATCCAGGATTGGTCAGCTGGTTGTACTGGGCTGTTTTCATCACCTGCATAGGTCACCCAGCCTTCTCCCAACATGATGAGATTTGGATTCAGAGCCCGGGCTGCCTTGTAGGCTTCTTCGATAGAGGCTGCATCATGGTCTCCCATCATGTCAAATCGGAAACCATCCACCTTATATGTATCCACTAAATACTTGATTGAATCAACCAAGACCCGTTTGGACATGTAGTGAGTTGTTCCCAAGCGTCCACCACCAAAGCTTGTCCGAGGCGTACCGTCCGCATCCATGAAATGATAGTAATTCGGCTCGATATCCTCAAAGATGTCCACGTTAGCTGTGTGGTTATAGACAACATCTAGTACCACTCCCATTCCACGTTTGTGGATTTCATTGACCAAATTTTTGAATTCTTCAATCCGTTTTTGAGGATTGCTTGGATCTGTTGAATACATCCCTGACAAGGCGAAGTAGTTCTGTGGATCATAGCCCCAGTTGTAGTTGCTATTGCTTGATGCATACTCTAACAAGCGCTCGCTATTTTTTAATTCATTGACATGGTAATAAGACAGAACTGGTAAGAGTTGAACGTGCGTTACACCAAGGTCTTTGAGGTAATCCAATTTTTCAACAAAGGAAGCAAAGGTCCCAAACTGGCTCTTAAGCTCTGACGCTAAAGCCGGATCAGAAGTGAAGTCGCGGACATGGGCTTCATAGATGATGGCATCTTCCCGTTTCTTGAAGTTTGGAATGGACGCATAGGTTAAGTCACTCGGACCTAATCTACTTGGATCTACAAAGGCTGCTTTTGCTACCTTATGGACATCATCTGTCTTGGACAATTCACTGTTCCAAGCTGCCAACGATTTGGCATACGGATCAAGGACAGTGAAGGTCTTCCCTTGGCGTTCAATTTCATACTGGTAGAAATAGCCCGTATAATCTTGGATATCCAGTCCTGAATCAGCAGAAAGAGTCTGCTTCCAAGTTCCTCGCTCCCCTTTTTCTAGAGCCACACGGCCAACTAGTTTTTCAGAATCGTTCTTATCATAGACGACAACAGATACCTTGTCCGCACTTGGTGACCAGAGGGTGAGATCCACTTTATTACCTGCTTCATGAAGATGAGATCCGAGAGTTCCATCATAGCTATAAGCCTCATCCTTGAGGCGCCAGTTCATTTTGGTTGTAAAGCGGTCATTGTCGTATTGAACCGTATAGGATTGATCAACCTGAGAGAAATCCCCCGTATAGGTTACTTTCTTCCCTGCTTCATCTAAAAGAAGATCCTTAATGGTGACAGAATTTCCTTGAGCATCTGTGATCTTGGTCCGCTTGAGCAATTCTTCTTTCTGTGCTCCCGCCAAGGTCGAAAAGCTGGCTTCAATCTTTTCCTTACCGACATGCTGGGCACCCGTCATACGGATATCGTTGACATAGTATGGGTTGGTGTAAACAGTCGGATCATCGTCCCGTAAGAAAATCTGGCTGTGGTTCTTCAAATCAGCAAATTTATAATCTTCTTGTCGAATTTTCACATCGTCTCCAGACTTACTCTCATCCAATAATAAGAAACCAAATTCTTTTGCAGCTTCCTTTAGGGGGATATCAATGTAACGACCGTATTTCCCTGTCGCTACAAAATCTGTCCCATCCGGCCAGGCAGCACTGCTCGGATTCTCTACATCTCCCCAATACCAGAGAGATTTTTTATCATAATTTCCATCTGTCCGATAGTAATTGACTCTGACCGTTCCCTCTGCTTGAGGCTGATAAGAATAGACTTTAAATTTGTCATCCAACCAAGCTTCATTCATTTTTGGAGAGAGCAATTCAATGGACTTGTCCCCTGTGATATTGTCCCCTTTAACATTGTTGATGAGGAAGCTAATCTTCTTAGCCTGATCATTTTTAAGCTTGACATCTAGATAATAGCCGTAGTCATCTGTCTTTGCATCCTTAAAGGATTGAGCACCCGTCGGCCAGTTTTCCGAAGGCTTTTCAACATCATCCCAGGTCCAGAGCCCCTGAGTTTCCTTGTTTTCTTCTGGTAGTTTTTTCACGTGAATCCGGATAGTCTGATCAGCAATAGGCTCCTCTGCCTTCACAGACTGAGGAGAAGCCACTCCTTCAGTGAGGGCGCTTACATTTTCAGGCGCAGTGACACTTTCTTCCGCCACTTTTGGGGTTTCACTTGTCTCAGTGTTCGTAGCTGGTTTCACATCCGATGAAGAAGTGCTTGCTTCATTTGACGGGGATGTCACCACTTCTGAAGCTGGTGCGGGGGTATTGCCCACCTCATCCGCACTGACTGGACCAGCAAAGGCTGTTAATAAAGCCAAGCTCGTCGCAATCACCACCGAACCAACGCCATTTTTCAATCGACGAATCGCATAGACGACTTGTTTATCGCCTGACACAGAAGGTTTCTGTTTCATATCTGTCTCCTTAAAATGATTAGTGTTCAACCAGTATAGCATGTAAGAATTTTTTATGCAAGCGTTTTCTTAATTTATACTATCTTTTTATATTGTCCTCCCTAGTAAAAAAAACCAGCCCAAATGGACTGGTTTTATTCATAAAATATACTAATTTATGGCTCAACCAAAATCTTGATTTGCGATTTATCTTGCGTTAATTCGATAAAGCCATCTTGAACAATATTTTCCAATTTGATTTTCTTGGTAACCAATTTTTCAGCAGAGAAGTAGCCTTGTTCCATCAATTCCAATACTTTAGGGAAGATGTGGCGATAAGCGATAATCCCTTTAAGAGTCTTTTCTTGAATGGCGAATTCATTTGGATTGATGCTGGCTTCACGTTCCCAGATAGAGACGACCATACATTCCCCAGCTTTATGAACAGCTGCAAGGGCTTGACCTAAAACAACTGGAACCCCAGTGACTTCATAAGACACATCCGCTCCACCATCCGTCAAGCGATGAATGGCTTCAACGATTGATTCACTTTCTTCTGGACGAACTACAATGGCACCTAGCTCTTCTGCTTTTGCTTGACGTTCAGGAGACAATTCAACTGCATAGATTTTTGATGCTCCTGCTGCACGAAGGGCTTCCACGATCAAGAGACCGATTGGACCTAAACCAAAGATAACAGCTGTATCCCCTGTTTTCAAAGCAGATTGACGAACTGCATAAACAGCCACAGCAGCAGGTTCTGTAAGCGCTGCTTGCTCATAGCTCAAGCTATCTGGAATCACATGGACTAAATCTCCATCTAGGACACAGTATTTAGCAAACCCACCATCTGCCGCAAGACCGACGAAGTTCAAGTTTGGATCAAGGTTATAATCACCGATTAAGTTGTGTTTTGCCAAAATTGGCTCAATTGTCACACGATCACCGACTTTGACACGAGTCACATCGCTTCCAACCTCAACAATTTCTCCAGCAAACTCGTGACCGAGGGTAACGGGTGCTTTTTGACCAGAATAAACATGCTCTTCTGTTGGAATGAAGATTGGTCCATCCAAGTATTCATGCAAGTCTGTCCCACAGATTCCTGTGAATTTGACCGCAACCTTTACTTGATGAGGTTGTACTTTAGGGACTTCTACTTCTTCGATACGAACGTCCTTCTTACCATGCCAGCGGGCAGCTTTCATTGTTTCCATATGATACTCCTATTTTTCCATGAATTGCAATTCCCTTTCAGGAAACCCGACAACCATATTGTAAACCCTTTCACAAACTTTGTCAAGAAGAAACAGACGGTTAATATCTTAATTATCGGTCCGAGATGACTCTAATTTCCAACTGACAATCCAGCCCAGAACAAGAAGATAATTTTCAAAAGCTCCAATAGCATTTACTGGCAAATGATAGTTGAGATAAGCAAATAAATGATTGGTCCCAATCCCAAGCCCACCAATGATCAAGGCCAATAAAACCGTACGAAGATAAAACCAATCATATTTGAGATTAACAGCAATGAGAATCACAAGAACTGCCACATTCCAAATCCCAATCTCCCGTTGCCAACCGACAGAAATACCATATCCCGAATGACTTCCCATATAAGTTGGAAAGAAGAGCTGAAAGATAATCGCTCCAGACATGGCGATGATAACCAGGACAAATAAGACTCTTAAAAATTTGTTCATGTAACTTCTCCTAATACCAGTTGATATGGAATGATCTTTCCTATTCTAACACAATTTTATGGATAGTAAAAACCAACCTCTCGGCTGGTTTTTTTCTCTATTAGTCTTCTTTCAACTTCGCCAATTCTTGGGCAAGTAGTTTAAGAGCTACTTGTGGGTTGGCTTGGCCTTTGGTTGCTTTCATAAGGAAGCCGGTGAAGGCCTTGTCCGCATTCCGCTTCCCTGACTTGAAGTCGGCTACGGCTGCTTCGTTGTCTGCAAAGACTTGGTGGATGATTGGGATCAAGACTTCAGGGTCTGAAATCTGTACCAATCCGGCTTTTTCGACGTATTCACGCGCACCACCACCGTTTTTCGCCAAGTGAACGAAAACTTTCTTGGCAATCTTAGATGAAATGGTTCCATCTTCGATGATGGCAATCATTTCAACCAAATTTTCTGGTGTCAATTGGATTTCTTCCAAAGTTTTGCCTTCTGCGTTCAAGAATTGCGCCACTTCACCTTGGAGCCAGTTAGACACTTGTTTGGCATCGCCACCAAGGGCTACAGCTGCTTCAAAGAAGTCAGAAGTAACTTTCGTAGCTGTCAATTGGTTGGCATCATAGTCAGACAAGCCAAGCTCTGCCACATAACGAGCACGACGGTCTTTTGGAAACTCTGGCAACTCTGTACGCATTTCCTCAATCCACTCATCTGAGATTTCAAACAATGGAAGGTCTGGTTCTGGGAAGTAACGGTAATCCGCAGCTCCTTCTTTGACACGCATAAGAATCGTGCTCTTGTTGGCTTCATCGTAACGGCGTGTTTCTTGACGAATGACACCACCTGAACGCAAGATTTTCGCTTGACGCTCCACTTCGTATTCAAGACCTTTACGGACGTTTGAGAAAGAGTTCAAGTTCTTCAACTCCGTCTTGGTACCAAATTCCTCTTGACCGTATGGGCGAAGGGAAATGTTGGCATCGACCCGCATCGATCCTTCTTCCATCTTAACGTCTGAAATTCCAGTGTACTGGATGACTTCTTTCAAAGCTGTCAAATAAGCGTAGGCTTCTTCAGGAGAACGCATGTCTGCTTCAGATACGATTTCGATCAATGGGACCCCTTGACGGTTGAGGTCTACATAAGAGAAACCGTCTGTTCCGTGCGTGTTCTTACCGGCATCTTCTTCCAAGTGGGCACGTTCAATCCCGATTTTCTTAGTTGAGCCGTCTTCCAATTGCACTTCAATCCAACCGTTATATCCGATTGGCTCGTCAAATTGCGAAATCTGGTAGGCCTTTGGATTATCAGGGTAGAAATAGTTCTTACGGTCAAAGTGCATGTGCTGGTGGATATCCATATTCAGCGCCAAAGCAGCCTTGATACCAGCATCCACAACACCCTTGTTCAAGACAGGAAGCACCCCTGGGAAAGACCAGTCAATCACATTGGTATTGGCATTTTGCTCGTTCCCAAAGTGAGCAGAGGTTGGTGAGAAAATTTTTGAGTTTGTATTCAATTCAACGTGGACTTCAAGTCCGATGACTGTTTCAAAATTCATTAATTATCACCTCCGAAAATAAGGGGTTGTTGCTTGTGGTAATCCGTCGTTGCTTCAAAGGCCGCTGCGGCTTGGTAGATAGTCTCCTCAGAATACTTGGGACCAATCAACTGCAAACCAACTGGAAGACCTTGCGCAAAACCTGCAGGAATCGAAATCCCTGGAAGACCTGCCAAGTTGACTGGAATGGTCAAGAGGTCAGCCAGGTACATGGCAACCGGGTCGTGGTTGAGCGAATCCAAATCAAAGGCTACACTTGGAGCGGTTGGACCAAGGATAAGGTCATAATCTGCAAAGACTTTTTCAAAGTCTTGGATAATGAGGGTACGAACTTGGCCAGCTTTCTTATAGTAGGCATCGTAGTAACCAGATGACAAACTAAAGGTACCCAGCATGATCCGACGTTTAACCTCATCACCAAAGCCTTGGCTACGAGTGTTCACGTAGATGTCATCCAAGTTTTTAGCATCTTCTGCACGAAAACCATAGCGAATACCATCAAAACGTTGCAAGTTTGAAGAAGCTTCAGATGAAGCGATGATGTAGTAAACGGCAACCCCGTATTTAGAATGAGGCAGGCTAACTTCTTCGACAGTTGCTCCCAATTTTTCAAAGTGTTTGGCCGCATTAAGGATGGTTTCTTTGACTTCTGGGTCGATCCCTTCCCCAAGATATTCCTTCGGAAGGGCAATCTTCATGCCTTTGATGTCTTGACCAATCTTAGAAGTAAAGTCAGCTACACGAACAGGTGCAGATGTTGAATCCTTGGCATCTTCACTGGCAATAACATTGAGCAAGAGGGCATTTTCTTTAACGGTTGGAGCAAACGGTCCAATTTGGTCGAGTGAGCTACCAAAGGCAATGAGACCGAAACGAGAAACTGTTCCATAAGTTGGTTTAAGCCCAACAATCCCGTTGAAGGCAGCAGGTTGGCGGATAGAACCACCTGTATCTGAACCAAGAGACAAACGGACTTGCCCTGAAGCTACAGCTGCAGCAGAACCACTAGAAGATCCGCCAGGCACCTTGCTGTGATCCCAAGCATTCTTGGTTGGTCCATAATATGAAGTTTCACCAGATCCACCCATGGCAAACTCGTCCATGTTGGTCTTCCCGATGACAATCATATCTTTGGCTTTGGCATTGGCAACAGCTGTCGCATCAAAGATGGGCTCGTAGTTATAGAGCATTTTTGATGCCGCAGTCGTCAAGATGCCATCTGTTGAGATATTGTCTTTGACAGCGAGTGGAATCCCTGACAGGAGGTTGTCTGCATCGATTCCTTTTTCATCAATAGCCTTGGCTTGTGCAAGGGCAGCTTCTTCGGCCACCGTTACAAAGGCATTAACCGCTTCTTCACGCGCCTTGATATCGTCAAGCGTCGCTTGTGTCAATTCCGTTGCCGAAATTTCCTTAGAGACAAGGAGGTCGTGCAACTCTTCAATGGTTTTATGGTTGAATGACATTAGGCATCTCCTCCATCTTCTAGGATAGCTGGTACCTTGATGTAATAGTTATCTTTTTCAGGTACATTTTTAAACAAGCGGTCACGGTCCGTCCCTTTTTCAGCAACATCCGGACGCAATACGGTCTTGCGATCCGCCATGGTTGTTGTTGGGGCAACACCGGTTGTGTCCACTTCTTCCAACAATTCCACCATGTCGACAATTTTCGATAAGGTTGTCGCAAACTCAGCTGTCTCTTCTGGAGAGAATTTCAATTTTGAAAGATTGGCAACGTGGGTTACCTCTTCTTGCGTAATTTTCATCTTGCTTCCTTTCGTGAAATGATGATTTTTCAATACCCTCTATTTTACCATATTTTTAGTATTTATGCGGTAGTTTGGCAAGAAAATAGAGTCCGAGGAAGGCTAGGCATTAGGCCATTCTCCTCGAACTCTAATCTTACAATTCTTCTAATTGTTCATTCACCACTTTTGCTCCCAAAACATGTTTGAAATGATTTAAAGCAAACTGGTGATTTTCAGGAGTGAGCGACGCCACTGCAGGCGCGACCACTTCGATCTGATAGCCCAGATTATAGGCATCTACTGCTGTATGGAGGACACAAATGTCCGTTAAGACTCCCGTCAAAATAACCGTATCTACGCCACGTTCCCGGAGGCGAATATCCAGATCAGTTCCTGAAAAAGCAGAATAATGACGCTTGTCCATCCAAAAGACGCGTGAATCCGCTTTGTGCTCCCGATAAAAATCAGCTAAGGGACCATACAAATCCCGTCCACTCGTCCCAATGATATTATGAGGTGGGAAGAGCTTGCTTTCTGGATGAAAGGGGTCGTCTACATCATGAGCATCAATCGCAAAAAAGACATAGGCCCCTTGGTCAAAGGCTAGCTGGGTCACCTGGGCAATGCTCTCAGAAATAGCTTGTGCAGGAGCTCCTGCCGTTAGCTTACCTTCATCCGCTACAAAATCAACGGTGTAGTCAATCGAAATTAACGCTTTAGTCATTAGTAGTCTCTTTTCTTAATTTCTTCAAAAATATCTGGGATCAAGACTTTGAGGTAGGTTCCCTTCATCCCAAGAGAGCGGCTTTCAATAATACCGGCTGACTCCAATTTCCGAAGTGCATTGACAATCACAGAGCGGGTAATACCAATCCGATCCGCAATCACAGAAGCGGTCAACTGCCCTTCATTTCCCTTCAATTCACCGAGGATTGCAGATACAGCCCGCAATTCTGAATAGGACAAGGTATTGACAGCCATATTGACCGCTGTCCGGCGACGAATATTTTTCTCGTCTTCCTCTCGTTGGAAGTTCAACATTTGAATCCCAACTACGGTACTGGCAATCTCAACCAAGATCAAATCATCATCGTCAAACTCTTTGTCATTGCGCCAGATAATCAAAGATCCCAAACGAATCCCAGATACATGGATAGGGGCAATGGTCGTCAAGCCTTCTGGAAAATCAGATTTGGTCTCTACCGGAAAGACTGTCAAATCATGTTCGATAGGAAGGTTGGCTTCTGTTTCATAGACTAAACTAGCTGCTTTAGCATAATCTTCAGGTAATTTTTTATTTTCAAAGAAGGCTTCTACCCGGTCATTGTTGGTTTTGTAGCGCATAAAATAACCAAGAAGAGTTCCCTTGCTATTAATAATACAAGCGTTACAATGAATAATATCAGCCAGTTGACGGGCAATTGCATTATAAGGCATTTCATCTTGCAACTGTTCTTCGGACCGCTTCAAGATAGATGTAATTTTTCTCGTTTTTTCTAATAATTTAGCCATAATAAACCTCGCATATAGTCAGCTAAAGTATATCATATAAGTGAGGGAATTTCAATCAAATTATCTGAAAATTATTTATTTTTTCTACAATTCTATTCAATTCAGAAAAATTAGCCTTATGTAACAAAAAATTCGCTGGATTCATTCAAAAAAGAAACCGCCTATTAGCGATTTCTCTTACACTTATCGTTTGTATTGTTTTAAGAAACGAGTCATCTTCTCTTGAATTTGAGCCAATTCTTCTACTCGAGGAAGGTAAACAATCCGGAAATGATCTGGCTCTTTCCAGTTGAATCCACGTCCGTGAACCAAGAGAACCTTTTCTTGTTTTAAGAAATTCAAGACAAACTGTTCATCATCATCCACTCGGTACATTTCGCGATCAATCTTAGGGAAGATATAAAGACCAGCTTTTGGTTTGACAGCTGAAAGCCCTGGGATATCGTTGATGGCCTTGTAGATAAAGTTCCGTTGTTCGTAGATTCGACCCCCTGGAAGCAAGAGTTCATCTACAGACTGGTAGCCTCCCAAAGAAGTCTGGACCACTTGTTGAGCCAAGACGTTTGAACACAAACGCATATTGGAGAGCATATTCAAACCTTCGATATAACCCTTCACGTGGTGTTTTGGTCCGGATAGAACCATCCAACCAACACGGAAACCGGCAATCCGGTGGGATTTTGACAAGCCATTCATGCTGACACAGAACAAATCTGGCGCGAGACTTGCAATAGCCGTGTGTTTTTCCCCATCCATGACCAAGCGATCGTAAATTTCATCCGCAAAGATGATCAAGTTATTTTGGCGAGCGATCTCCACAATCTCAAGCAGGATCTCATCTGGATAGAGAGCTCCGGTCGGGTTGTTGGGGTTAATCACGACGATAGCCTTGGTGTTTGAGGTAATTTTCGACTTGATATCATCAATATCAGGATACCACTCAGCCTCTTCATCACAGACATAGTGTACTGCATTTCCACCTGCTAGACTGACCGCTGCTGTCCAAAGAGGATAGTCTGGCATTGGCACAAGGACTTCATCGCCATTATCCAGCAAGCCTTGCATAGACATCACGATCAACTCACTGACACCATTTCCGATATAGATATCATCAATCTCAACATTCGGAATCTTTTTCAATTGGCTATACTGCATAATAGCCTTACGGGCAGAAAAAATTCCTTTTGAATCCGAATACCCTTCACTATCTCGAGCATTCATAATCAAATCATGAATGACTTCATCGGGAGCCGTGAAACCAAATTCAGCCGGATTTCCTGTATTTAAGCGAAGGATTTTCTCCCCGTTGGCCCGCATGCGCATCGCTTCTTCTAAGACTGGACCACGAATATCGTAAGCAACGTGCTCTAGCTTGACGGACTTATTGTATTCTTTCATGATTTTTTCCTCACTTTATCAAACTGCTTCCATTATACCACTAGTTAATCTGGAGTACAACTGAGCAACCTCTTTCATTCTCAATGAAATCCTATAGATATCCGATTTAACCTTTACTTTCTATGGTAAAAGGTTTAAAATATAATTATAGGTAACATAAATGGGTTCTTCCATTTCTTTTCACGTTTTCAAGCATTAAAGGAGGACGGAACATGTCTCAAAAATACGAAAACATCATGGTTGCAGTTGATGGATCTCGCGAAGCTGAACTCGCTTTTGAGAAAGGGGTCAATGTTGCGTTGCGAAACGGATCAAAGCTTACTCTCGCTCATGTCGTTGATACACGCGCCTTACAAAGTGTCTCTAGTTTTGATGCCGAGGTGTATGAAGGATTCCAAACAGAAGCTAATGAACTTTTGGAAGGTTATATCAAACGTGCAAAAGAAGCCGGTGTCCAAAACATTGCTTCAGTGATTGAAATGGGGAATCCAAAAGTCCTCTTAGCGACTGATATACCAGAAGAAGAGGGAGTTGACCTCATCATGGTTGGAGCGACTGGTCTCAATGCTTTTGAACGTTTACTAGTCGGGTCTTCATCTGAATACATCCTCCGCCATGCCAAAGTCGATTTGTTAGTGGTTCGTGAGACAGAAAAGACCTTATAAACTTTATAAAAACCAAAAGGTGTGAAGGAAAACGAATTTCCTCACACCTTTTTATTTTCTTCAGATTCTGCTGTTTTTTCAGAGCAGTGTTTTTGATAAGCTTTGATTTGCCGTTCTAGCTCTTTTTGAATGGCTGGCTCAGGTGCATACTTTTCTTCCCAGTCGTCCGGTTTTAAAATTTTATGCGTGACTTCATCAAAGTGAGCCTTTCCATCTGGGAAAATCTTCCCCATGTTTGCGCTGTGTACAATCTCAAAGACTTCTTCAGGATCGACCCCCATTAGAACAAAACTACCATAAGTCAGATACAAGGTATCAATCAAAGCATCGACCTGCCCCACCATGGAGATCTCAGCTGGATGTTTGCTACGAACCTTATTGGCTGCCTCATCTAGGGCTTGATGCAAGCTTTCGATTGAACGATCAAAGGTTGTTTCATCCTTGCTCGCTGCTCGAATAAATTCAACCAATTCTTCCTGCTTAAACATGGTTCGGTAAAGAGCCTCTTGATTATCCCAGGCCTTTGGTTCTTCCTGAGTTTGACCATCCATGAGTTGATGGAAGGCTTTGACCTTATTAAAGTGGTCGTCTCGACTGACAAAAAGAGGCTGATCTGTGATAATTCCAAAATGTTCCAGCGCTTTTTGAATCCCGTCTTTGGTATTACTGGTCGTTGTGTGCTGAGCCACTTCTTTGACCCTGCTGGTTCCATTGCCCATCGCAATCGACAAGCCAACACCCGAGAGCATCTCTAAGTCATTATCCGAATCTCCAAAGGCCATCACCTGGTCCATCGAAAAGCCAAACTCCTCTCCTACAATCCGAATCCCTTCCATTTTTGAGTTATCTGGATTGATGACATCCGCCGCGAAGGGGCTGGAACGCGTAAATTTTAATTCAGGAAAAGCTTGCTCAACTTTTTGAGTGTCTTTAGGACTAGCTAATAAGAGAACCTGATAAACCGGTCCCTGGGCGATTTGTTGCAGTTGCTTTTGGTCCTGAGGGACAACCTTGCTAACCACCTTGTTGAAGCCCTGACTAACTGCCTTCGAAAAGCCTTTTGGTACAAACCGTGCAGACCATAGAGAAATCGGACTCAGACCAAAACTCATAATGCGAGAGCCTTCAACTCCATCTTCTGTTCCTAAGGCGATTTCGATGCGATGTTTTTTTGCGTAGTCAATCAAGTCATGCAGATTCTTCTTATCAATTGGAGAAGCAGATAAGATCTTGTCCTTGGTAAAAATATACTGACCATTATAGGTGACCGCAAAATCAAAGTCATAGCGCTCGATAAAAGGACGGACAAAGAAGGGTCCTCGCCCTGTTGCCAAACCAACAAAAATTCCTTGTTCCTTTAAGGCGCGAATGGCTTTTTCAGTTGACTTCAAGACCATTCGACTATCATTGACCAAGGTTCCGTCAATGTCAAAAAAGACCGCTTTTATTTCCATGATGACTGCTTTCTTTCCGTTTTATGATACAATAAATTATAACACACATTCGAAGGAGACACACATGATTAAGAAAATTTTGGCCCTTCATACAGGAGGGACCATCTCCATGCAGGCGGATGCCTCTGGGGCTGTCGTGACCAATTCATCCAACCCCATGAACCATATTGATCTGTCACTGGCAGGGGTTGAGCTTACTTCAGAAGATTTTTTAAATTTACCTAGTCCTCATGTAACTCCTCAGCACATGTTGCAGCTCTATCATAAGATTCAGAAAGAGGCTTCCCAGTATGATGGGATTGTCATTACCCATGGTACCGATACTCTTGAAGAAACAGCCTACTTCTTAGATACCATGGACTTGCCAACTATTTCAGTAGTCTTAACAGGAGCCATGAGAAGCTCCAATGAATTAGGAAGCGACGGCGTCTATAACTATCTGACCGCCATCCGAGTAGCAGCAGATCCCAAATCACAAGACAAGGGTGTCTTGGTCGTGATGAATGATGAAGTCCATGCAGCCAAGTACGTGACCAAAACACATACCACCAATGTCAGCACCTTCCAGACCCCCACACATGGCCCTCTAGGCTTGGTCATGAAAAAAGAAGTTCTTTTCTTCAAAACAGCTGAACCCCGTGTGCGTTTTGATTTGCAAGAAATCAAGGGAGTTGTCCCCATCGTTTCAGCCTATGCTGGCATGAAAACAGAACTCCTTGACCTACTAGATGTCCAACAAATGGATGGTTTGATCATTGAAGCCTTTGGAGCTGGAAATCTTCCTAAGGAAGTAGCTGAGAAACTCTTTGAATTTCAAGAGGCTGGCCTTCCTATTGCCTTGGTGTCCCGTTGCTTCAATGGAATTGCAGAACCTGTCTATGCTTACGATGGGGGCGGAGTCAACCTTCACGAGCACGGCATCTTCTTTGTCAAAGAGCTCAATGCAGCTAAGGCCCGGCTGAAACTATTGATTGCTCTCAATGCCGGATTAAAAGGTGATGAATTGAGAGACTATATAGAAGGTTAAAATATAGATAGAAGGCACGATGATGGATACATCCGCCTTTTGTATTTAAAAATAGCTCTGATGGACTGAGATAATGATTGACAAGATGAATTTCAACATGGTTCGCATAGCTAGGACCTCTTTTCTATTTTTTACGATTATAGGTCCACAAACTTAAAATAAGATAAAAAGAGAGTGGGACAGAAATCGGTAATTCGTTAGAATTCGATTTCGTCGTCCCACCTCCGCACAGTTGAGTAGGGCTGTAAAAGCTGATTAAATCAGCGTAGTAGAGCCCACTCAACCACTGCGTCTTGCTCGACAATCCAAAGACAATTGAGAGGCTAGGACTTTTGTCCCAGCCTCTTTCTTATTCCTTCTTAATCCAGGTGTTCTTTCTGCTCCAAATGTAGAGACAGACAGTGCCAATCTGGATGCTCTCGCCAATTAGGAGTCGTGACCACCTGAACAGCTACCTTTCGTGCTTCCTCTAAGATTGGATAATCTTCAATGAGGTTGGCTACTTGAAATTCTGGTATACCTGATTGACGCGTTCCAAATATTTCCCCAGAGCCTCGTAGCTTGAGGTCTTCTTCTGCCAAGACAAACCCATTGGTGGTTTCGGTCATGATTTTCATCCGACGCTTGCCTGATTCTGTTTTGGGATTGGCAACTAATACTGCGTAAGACTGCTTATCACCACGCCCTACCCGACCTCTCAACTGGTGCAATTGGCTCAAACCAAAGCGGTCTGCATCCATGATAATCATGACGGTAGCATTGGGAACATTGACGCCAACCTCGATAACGGTTGTAGAAACTAGTATGTCAATTTCTCCTCGCTTAAAGGCCTGCATAATGGCCTCTTTTTCTTCCCCCTTCATCTTACCATGGAGGAGAGCAATACGGGCTCGGTCTCCGAAGTATGCAATCAATTCTTCCTCTAGAGCAATAGCATTTTTGAGGTCCAAGGCTTCCGATTCTTCAATCAAGGGAGAAATGACGTAGGC
Source organism: Streptococcaceae bacterium (assembly GCA_902363395.1). GTDB lineage: Bacteria > Bacillota > Bacilli > Lactobacillales > Streptococcaceae > Streptococcus. The sequence goes on along the minus strand of CABIZZ010000001.1, from coordinate 463,915 downwards.
TTGGGAGCCTTTTTGAATTTCTTTGACCAGCCAATCCAAGACTAAATTTAACTGTTGATGCTTGACCCAGCGGGTGATAATCTCTTTTCGACCTGCTGGCATTTGGTCGATAATCGAAACATCCATATCCCCAAAAGCAGTGATTGCCAGGGTCCGGGGGATTGGGGTCGCTGTCATCATCAAGACATCCGGATTTTGGCCCTTTTCACGCAGTATCCGTCTTTGGGCTACACCGAAACGGTGCTGCTCATCAATAATGACCAAGCCAAGATCATGAAAATGAACCCCCTCCTGAATCAAGGCATGGGTTCCCACAATAAGGTCCACTTGCCCTGTCTGAATCAATTCCAAACGGTCTCGTCTCTCCGCAGCTTTTAGACTGCCTGTTAAAAGAAGGATTCTAAGACTAGGAAAGAGAGAGGTCAAACTTTGTAAATGTTGCTCAGCTAGGATTTCAGTTGGGACCATCAAGGCTGCTTGCTTGCCAGCTGTTACAGCAGCATACATGGACAGTCCAGCAACGACGGTCTTCCCGCTTCCGACATCTCCTTGCAAGAGACGATTCATGTGGTGAGGAGAACGCATATCTGCTAGAATTTCGTTCAGACTTCGCTCCTGGGCTTCTGTCAACGTAAATGGAAGTTTAGCTTGAAGAGCTTTTAACTTCTTCTCATCCCAACCCAGCACAATTCCCTGTCCGACGGAACGATTTTCTTCCTTCAAGACCTGCAGTTGCAATTGGAAAAAGAGCAGTTCTTCAAATTTTACGCGTCTCAGGGCCTGCTTGTATTCTTCAAGATCCTTAGGAAAATGCATGGCCCTGACTGCTTGTCTGCGAGAAAGCAAGTGGTACTTGTCCATTAAGATTTGGGGGAGATTTTCTTCCAATAGCTGATCCAAGCCAGCTTCAAAAGCCGTTTTGATGACCTTTACTAGAGCAGACTGGCTCACCCCCTGAGACAAGCGGTAGACCGGTTGCAAGTCATCTTCGACTTGGACTAACAGCTTCATCCCTGTCAAGGCCCCCTTGGCCTTATCCCACTTACCAAAAACAGCCACCGTTTGCCCAAGTTCAATCTTGTCCGCCAGATAGGGCTGGTTAAAGAAGCTAACCGCTAGGACCAGCTCCCCTTGTTTAATGGTAAAGCGAAGACGGTTACGCTTGTAACCATAATACTGGACATTGGCTGGAGTGGCAACAATTCCAGAAACAACTGCTTTTTCTCCATCTTCCAGGTCTAGAACATTTTTTGATTTAAAATCTTCATACCGAAATGGGAAGTAGAGCAAGAGGTCCTCAACCGTTTCGATTCCCAATTTTTTGTATTTCTCTGCTGATTTCGGTCCAATTCCTGGCAGGACAGAAAGTGGTTGGTGTAAGTTCATTCTTTCCTCCTAGATAAGAAAGGAGGCTGGGACCTTCGTCATCAACCTCTTTCATCTCGAACTTTTTATAAAAGGAAGCTGGGAAAAGACAAACAACTCACTTCCCACTGTCTTCCTTTGTTGGACGATAAACTCTTGGTACGCGATCGCTCAGGACACAAACAACCTCATAGTTGATGGTGCCACGATACTCTGCTACATCCGTTGTCGTTATAGCTAGATCACCATCCCTTCCGATCAATACCACCTTAGTCCCAATCGGGTAGGCCTTCGGTAGGCGAATGGTGATCTGGTCCATGGATACGCGACCAACAATCGGGCAGAATTGCCCATCAACAAGGACATGAAAACCTTGCATATCTCTGGTCCAGCCATCTGCATAGCCAATCGGAATGGTTCCAATCCACTCTTCCTCACTAGTCTGATAGGTCGCTCCATAACCAACAGTCTGACCCACTTCTAGTGGTTTGATATGGACCAATTCTGTTTCCAGACTCAAAGCAGGACGGATGCTATAGGGAAGCTCTAACTCTCTTCCACTTGGATTGAGACCATACATGACATCGCCCAGTCGGACAGCATTAAAAATGGTATCAGCATGCCATAAAGTTGTTGCTGAATTGCTGGCATGAACGATTTTCGGAGTGTAAGGCAAGAGCTCCAACAAGTTCTTAAATCGTTGCAATTGGCCTTGGAAATGCCGGTCATCTTTCTCATCAGCTGTAGCAAAATGAGTAAAGATACCTTCCACTTCTGCTCCATGGTCTCTTAATAAGATCATGGCTTCCTGCAAGTCTTCTGCCGAACGAAAACCAATTCGTCCCATTCCTGAATCCACTTTAATATGAACCTTCAACCCAGACAAATCAGACTTTTCAGCCAACAATGCTTTCAACCACTCGAGACTAGCCATTGTATAACGAATTTCCTCTTTGATGGCGATCGCAACGTGTTCGACTGGTGCAACTCCCAAAATTAAAATCGGTTTTTCACCTGCTACTTGGCGAACTTCCAAGGCTTCATCTAAGTTGGAGACACAAAAAGCATCTACTAGTGGCAATAAGCGTTCTACCACTGGCTCAACCCCATGTCCGTATGCATTTGCCTTGACAACTGCAAAGGTCAAGGTCTCTTTCGGAATATGAGCTTGTATTTGTTGAACATTATAGGCAATAGCCTCTACATCCACATATGCTCGCGTTGGTCTATGTATACTAGCTTTCATTTCTTTCCTCCAAAATGACACTGGTCGAAACTAAATCGCCTGAGTGACTAATCGATACCCAAATCTTTCCACTAAAAGGAGCTTTTGAAAAATAGGGAGCCCCTTTTTGATTGGTTAGAATTTCCAGATCCTGAAATCCTACTGGACCAATTCCTGTTCCCCAAGCCTTGGAAAAAGCTTCTTTGGCAGACCATCGACCTGCCAGGTATTCCATTTTCCTTTTCCCAGATAATTGGTCGAACCGTTCTCGTTCCGTCTCTGTCAACACCTTGGAAGCAAATCTCGGATGTCTCTGGTAGGCTTGTTCAATGGATTGGATCGATTCGATATCTATCCCATGTCCAACAATCATATCTTTTCCTCTTTAATGATTTTCTATCAGCAACTCTATTTAAGAAGGAAAGGGCTGAGAATATTTTCTCCAGCCCTCTCCTCTTATTCAGCTACATACTGATAAATTTCTCGTACTAAGCTTTCTGTCTTTTCCCAACCCAAGCATGGGTCTGTAATCGATTGACCAAATACTTCTGGTTGATCTTGACGACCGTCCTCTAGATAAGATTCAATCATAAATCCACGGACGACATCATGGATAATTGGATTCCAGCTACGATTTGTAAGGGTTTCTCTGACAATGCGAATCTGCTCAGCAAATTTTTTCCCAGAATTATCATGATTGGTATCAACCAGGATAAATGGATGTTGCAAGCCCAAGGCTTGGTAGCGATGCGCAGCTTCTAGCAGATCTTCATAGTGGTAGTTCGGAATATTTTTCCCATTCGCGTCTAAGGCTCCACGCAGAATAGCATGTCCGAATGGATTTCCACTTGTCTCCACAGAACGACCGTTATAGAAGAAATGGTGCCCATGTTGTGCAGCATAAATTGCATTAAACATGACCGACAGATTTCCAGACGTTGGATTTTTCAATCCAGTTGGGACTGAGATACCACTTGCTACAAATCGATGGCCTTGATCTTCTACAGAACGTGCCCCAATGGCAACATAAGAAAGGAGATCTTCAACAAATGGGTAGGTCTCTGGATACAACAGTTCATCTGCTGTTGTCAAACCAGTTTCGGTAATCACTCGATGATGTAGGCGACGAACAGCCTTTAAACCAGCTACAAAGCTAGGTTCTGAAGCGGTATCTGGCTGATGCATCAAGCCTTTGTAGCCATCTCCATTGGTCCGAGGTTTGGCAGTATAGACCCGCATCACAATGAAGACCCGATCTTTAACTTCTTCTTGAAGGGTTGCAAGGCGACGAGCATATTCCATCACTGCTTCCTCATTATCTGATGAACATGGTCCCATCACAAGCAAAATCCGCTTATCTTCCCCTTTCAAAATAGAGGCTAATTCACGGTCACGCGCTTCTTTGCGAGCCAGATGTTCACCTTCTAAGCGATAAAGAGAGGTTACTGCTGTTTCATCAATGATTGGGCTAGTAGCTGTAAAAGACATAGGCTGATCCTTTCATACGATTAGAGTTTTTTACCGTGGCAGTTTTTAAATTTCTTACCAGATCCACATGGACAGATGTCATTTCGTTTGATTTGACTCAAGTCAAGATCTTCTGGTAAATCAGTTTTTTGAGCGGCAATATTACGAGTCGCTGTCGTTGAAATACTGTGTTCTGTACGTGGACGCTCTTGTTCGTGGATTTGAGCTTTCATCATCAAACGAGTCACATCAAACTCGATAGAGCCAATCATATCGTTGAACATACGGAATCCTTCTGATTGGTATTCAACCACAGGATTGTTTTGTGCATAACCACGGAGACCGACAGCATTACGCAATTGATCCAAGGCATCGATGTGATCAGTCCATTTGCTATCCACGACGCGAAGAATCAAGACTTTTTGGAATTCTCTGACTGCTTCTTCATCACGTAATTTCGCTACTTGGTTTTCATAAACCTCTTCAGCGCGTTTGTACAAGTAATCAATCACATCTTTATCAGATTTACCTTCAATATCGCTCTCTGAAATCGTATCTTCAGGGACCAAATTGTATTTGGCAAAGTTCAAGATAGCTTCGATTCGTTCTTCCTTGCTTGAATGGCTTGCTCCTTCAACGATCCGTTTAATCGTCCGCTTGATCATAGCCTTGATTTCTGGCGCCAAATCACGATCTGCTGTAATGACATCATAGCGTTGAGAGTAGATAATCTCGCGTTGTTCCCGCATAACATCATCATACTGAAGGACTTGCTTACGAGTGTCATAGTTGTTCCCTTCCACTCGTTTTTGAGCTGCTTCGACTTGGCGTGTAAACATGTTAGATCTGATGACAGATTCTTCTTCGCTTAATTTGAAGCGGTCCAGCAAGGCTTTGATACGCTCTGAACCGAAACGACGCATCAACTCATCTTCAAGAGAAAGGTAGAATTGAGATTCACCTGGGTCCCCTTGACGTCCAGAACGTCCACGCAACTGGTTATCAATACGACGGCTTTCATGACGCTCGGTACCAATCACACAAAGTCCACCGAGTTCACGAACCCCTTCACCGAGCTTGATATCGGTACCACGTCCGGCCATGTTGGTCGCGATGGTAACGGCACCACGTTGACCAGCGTTCATGATGATTTGCGCTTCTTTGTAGTGGTTTTTCGCATTCAAGACTTCGTGAGGAACGCCCGCTTCAACCAAGAGACGAGATAGGTAGTCACTGGTTTCAACGGCAACGGTACCCACCAAGACTGGTTGGCCTTTTTCATAGCGAGCTTTTACATCTTCTACTACAGCTTTAAACTTCGATTTCAAGCTTGGGTAGAGAAGGTCTGGATGGTCGATACGAGCAATCGGACGGTTGGTTGGAATTGGAATAACGCGAATGTTGTAGATTTCACGGAATTCTTCTTCTTCTGTTTTACCAGTACCTGTCATCCCTGAAAGTTTCTTGTACATCCGGAACAAGTTTTGGTAAGTAATAGAAGCTGATGTTTTGGTTTCTTCTTGGACTGGTACACCTTCTTTAGCCTCAATCGCTTGGTGCAAGCCGTCTGAATAACGACGACCTTCCATGGTACGACCTGTAAATTGGTCGACGATCAAGATTTCTTGATCCTCACTGACCACATAGTCGATATCCAAAATCATGATGTAGTTGGCACGGAGGGCATTGTCAATGTAGTGCGTCAAAGCAACATTTTCAATGTCATATAGGTTTTCAAGCTTAAAGTAGCTTTCAGCCTTATCAATCCCAGAATCTGACAAACCAATGGTTTTTGAAGGGACATCAATAATGTAGTCTTCTTCTTCCAAAGATTTCACAAAGGCATCCGCCATGTGATAAAGTTGGCTAGTTTCTGTAGAAGTCTGACCTGAGACAATCAATGGTGTACGGGCTTCATCGATTAAGATGGAGTCTACCTCATCGACCAAGGCGTAGTTCAAAGGACGTTGTACCATGTTTTCAGCACGAACAACCATGTTATCACGCAAATAGTCGAAACCAATTTCCGCGTTGGTTGAATAGGTGATATCACAAGCATAAGCTTCTTGTTTTTCAGACGGTGATTTTGCAGCTAGGTTGATCCCAACTGAAAGACCTAGCCATGAGTACAATTCCCCCATCTCTGTCGCGTCACGTTCTGTCAGGTATTCGTTGACAGTGACAACGTGTACTCCTTTACCAGATAGGGCATTCAAATACACCGGCATGGTCGCAGTCAAGGTTTTCCCTTCCCCTGTACGCATTTCTGGAACGTCACCATGGTGAAGAACGATTCCCCCCATGACCTGTACTTTATAAGGGAACAAGCCCAAGACACGCTTAGCACCTTCACGAACTACCGCAAAAGCTTCATACAGAAGGTCATCCAATGATTCGCCATCTTGGTAGCGTTGCTTGAACTCTTCTGTTTTCGCTTTCAATTCATCATCTGACAAGGCAGCCATTTGATCTTCGTATGAGAAGACCTTGTCTGCCATCTTTTCCAATCGTCTTAATTCACCTTTATCATTTTCGATAATTGTTTTTAATAAATTAGCCATTAGTTTCCTTACTTTTCAAATTTCTTAAATTTTAAACGTTCTTTTTATTATAGCTTTTTTTAAACATTTTTTCAAGATTAAGGCTGTATCTTACAAGACTTTCGAGTGATTTTTTCGTGTGAGAAAATCCAAAAAGATGCCTGCTCAAGCAGACATCTGAAAGTGAAGACAAACTGTTCATTGATACAAATCTAATAAATTCTATAAAAATTATACTCGTTAGAATTATTCAATCGTCTACTAAAACTTTGTTTTTAATCCGAATCACCTCTATAGTAGACATCTCTTCTTTATGCGATAGTTATTCAGACAAATGGTAAGAATAGCTTGCCACAACCACTTCTTCATGCCAACGAAGTGCGTACTTCAATTTCAAACTCATTTGGTTATGGAGCATATTTTGCCAATGTTTTTTAGGGATAAATTGAGGAACTAAGACTGTGACGGTGTTTCCTTTTTCCTTGGCCTCCTCAGCTACTTTTGAGACAAATTCAACTGTTGGTTGGATAATATCCCGGTAACTTGTCATAACATTTTCAAAGCGAATATGAGGGAAATAATGCTTAAATTCTTCTGCTACCTCAGCATCTTTGACCTTGGTTTCTTCCGTTGATACGTGCATCGCTACAACATCGTTTCCTAGGCTATTTGCATAACTCATAGCTCCCACACTTACCTGAGTGACATTCCCAACAAGGACAATGACAGTATTGCCCGCGTAATTTGTCTTTTCGATCTTCCTTCCCAAACGCAATTGAGCCGCAACTTTATCATAGTGATTGCGAATACTTAAGAACATCCAAAGTAAAAGACCGATTATAGGGAAGAAAGGCCAGATCTCACTCAGACGGAACAACAAGAGGATCAAGACAATCCCATAACAGATACCAGCCCCGAGGATATTAGCCAGCGAATACTTGAGAAATCCTTTTTGATATTGGCGTTTCCAATGAATGACCATCCCTGTTTGAGAAAGGGCAAAAGGAATGAAGACCCCAATGGTATAAAGCGGAATCAAGCTTTCTGTTTGTCCATCAAAGATCAAGAGCAAGACGATGGCACCAATCGCCAAGGTCAAAATCCCATTGGAATAGCCCAGACGATCTCCTTTTTCCATATACATGTGTGGCATGTATTTATTTTTAGCCATGTTAAAGGCCAACATTGGAAAGGCTGAGAAACCAGTATTCGCCGCTACTGCCAGGATCAAGGCTGTTGATAATTGAAAGACGTAAAAGAAGGCTTGTCCGACTGGGGAATTCCCTAAGATAGCTTGGGCCATTTGGGCTAGAGTTGTTACCCCTTTTGCTGGAACGACACCCACCCAGTAATTAAGGAAGGTAATCCCTGCAAACATGATCCCCAAAATCAAAGCCATAATGGTCAAGGTAGAGGCAGCATTCTTTGCTTTTGGTTTCTTAAAGAAGGGAACCGAATTGGAGATGGCTTCAACCCCTGTTAGGGAAGCCGATCCACTCGTAAAGGCCCGCAACAAGAGAATAATGCTAACCCCTGAAATAGTTTGGCCAACATGCGCAGTCGCGTTATAGGCCAAATGCCCTGTCGAAATTTGGATTACGCCATAGCCGATTAAGGCAATGGTACTGACGATGAACAGGTAGACCGGAATCATCAAGGATGTGGCCGATTCGCGCAGTCCCCGGAGGTTCATCAGCATCAAAAGCAAGACCAACAAAATGGAAATGTGAAGATTATAAGGATGAAGAGAGGGAATCGCTGACGTGATAGCATCTGCACCAGAAGAAACAGATACCGCTACTGTCAGCATATAGTCAACCAAGAGACTTCCACCAGCAATCAACCCCGCTTTGGGAGATAGATTCTCCGAAGTCACCATATAGGCTCCTCCCCCTTGAGGGTAGGCATGAATGACCTGACGATAAGAAATCGTTAAACTGGCTAGGAGAACCAAGACCACAATCCCAATTGGAATGGACCACCAAATGGCTCCTGCTGATACGGTCATCAAGACCAGGATAACTTGCTCTGGACCATAGGCAATAGAAGAAAGTGCGTCACTAGAGAGCATAGCCAAGGCCTGCATTTTCCCTAGCAATCCTCCTTCACCTTCTGCACCAGATTTCAACGGACGGCCAATAAACCATTTTTTCAATGTTGAAAACATAAAAAACTCCTTGAAAAAAGATAATGAGGCTGGGAATTCCCTGCCTCTTTTCATAAAACAGGGGTTATTCTACTCCTTTTTTTCAAGACTGTCAACTTAAATTATGAAATTTTCATAAAGTTTTCATCGTCTTCATTCATTCGAGCTCTCTTAGATCTGCCAGCTTCTTTTCAAATTTATCCAAGCAAAAAACGAGGCCGGGACAAAAACCCTAGCCTCTCAATTATTTTTGGATTGTCGAGCAAGACGCAGTGATTGAGTGGGCCCTACTACGCTGATTTCATCAGCGTAGTAGGGCCCACTCAACTGTGCGGAGGTGGGACGACGAAATCGAATTCTAACGAATTACCGATTTCTGTCCCACTCTCACTTTTTTATTTTGCTTGATTTTCGACATAAAAGGCAATGACATCCGAAGTGTACTGGGCTGTACCAGCTCCAAACTTGTCGATGTTTTCCTTGAATTCTGGATTATAGATATAGCCTTTGCCGATATGGCCAAAAACCTCTATAGAGCAGTCAAATCCATACGTTCGAATCGCGTCTAAAAGTTTGGCTGCTTCTTCTTGATTTTCCGATGCTGTTACTGGCAAACCAGCCTGGAGGTTTTTCGCCAAGACTTGGAAGACTTGATTAAAGGCTCTTGTCGCCTCCTCTTCTCGACCTTTTTGGCGTTCAAGCGCTTGGTCCATGACTTCTTGACCGTACTTGTCTACCGCCTCTTGATGGTATTTTTTAGTATCTTGGTAGCTAAATCCAGTAAATTTTTCCTCAATGGTCATTTTTCTTTCTCCTTTTTGTTCCTGAATGGTTTTTTGCAAGGTGGAAATCAAGGTATCCAGGCGTTGCCTTTCTTGAGTCAAATAGTCCAACTGTTTGGTCAAATGGGGCAATAAGTTAGATTTTTCTTCGGCTAAGAGTTCTGCTATTTGGTCTAAGGAAAACCCTAGATACTTATAGTAGAGAATCACCTGTAATCGTTCTAAATCTTTTTGACTGTATGTCCGATAGCCATTTTCAGATTTCACAGGGACGAGAAGTCCTATCTTGTCATAGTGGTGCAAGGTCTTGACAGAGACACCTGACAGCTCTGCAGCTTCTTTGATATGGTACATGATTTCCTCCTTACAAAGATAGTATAATCCCTCCCCTCAGGTCAGAGTCAAGACTTAACATAAAAATAGTTTTCAGATGAAAAAGGCTTGAGTTATTCCACAGCTTTTAACTCAAACCCTTTCTTTTTTTATGGATGACTCACGATCAATTCTAAATCTTGCCCTTCCAAAGTCCAAAACTCAACATCGCTCGTTAAGATAAAGTGGTCTCCTTTTCCAATCGGATAATCTACCCCATCCACCTGAAGGCTTCCTTGCCCTGAGAGAACGCTCACCAAGCTATAATCATGGGTCTTTTCAAATCGAACTTCCCCATTGACTACCCACTTGTGAACACCAAAGAAATCATTGGCCACCAACAAAGTGGATGACAAGTGATCGACTTTTTCCTCAACCGGTCGGCTATTCGCTGGAGCCCCTAAGTTCAGCACATCAATGGACTGTTCAATGTGCAACTCACGTAAATTTCCTTGATCATCTTTGCGATCAAAGTCGTAAACTCGATAAGTTGTATCGCTCGATTGCTGGGTTTCCAAGATTAAGATACCCGAACCGATGGCATGCATGGTACCACTTGGCACATAGAAGAAATCTCCCGCTTTCACAGGAACCCGTGCTAACAGATCATCCCATTCTTTGGCTTCAATCATTTGACGCAATTCTTCCTTAGACTGAGCGTGGTGACCATAGATAATCTCTGCCCCTTCATCAGCGGCAATAATGTACCAGCATTCAGTTTTCCCAAGTTCTCCTTCATGTTTCATTCCATAGGCATCATCTGGGTGAACCTGAACACTGAGCCAGTCATTAGCATCTAGAATCTTTGTCAACAAAGGAAAGACCGGTTCTGGTCGATTCCCAAACAATTCGCGATGCTCAGCATATAGTTGGTCTAAGCCCATTCCAGCATAAGGTCCGTTCTTAACAACAGAAACACCATGTGGATGGGCCGAAATAGCCCAGTATTCACCAACATGATCGCTCGGGATTTCATAGCCAAACTCATCTCGTAATCTAGTTCCACCCCAAATCTTTTCCTGCATAACTGATTGTAAAAATAGCGGTTGTGACATACCTGCCTCCATATATCCTTGTATTCAATACCTTATTATACCAAATTCCACTCTTTTTTGAAAGCCCTGCCAAGCTCTTTATCCCCTTTTTAATTTTTTGCACGTTTTTCGCATTTTTACCAGCTTTCCGCTATAATAGGAATATGAACCTCAAAGAATCCATTATCGAATTGGCTCATTCCATTGGTATTTCAAAAATTGGCTTTACCACTGCGGATGATTTTTCCTATTTAGAAAAATCCCTCCGCCTAGCTGTGGAAGAAGGCCGAAATTCTGGTTTTGAGCACAAAAATATTGAAGAACGAATTCAACCACGCTTAAGTTTAGCTTCTGCTAAAACGATTATCTCCATTGCCGTCGCCTATCCCCACAAGTTAAAACAACAACCTCAGAAGACGGCCTATAAACGCGGAAAATTCACCCCCAATAGCTGGGGCCTTGATTATCACTATGTCTTGCAGGATAAATTAGACCGCCTAGCACGAGGGATTGAAGAATTGACCGCCGACTTCGAATACAAAGGCATGGTGGATACCGGTGCCTTAGTGGATACCGCGGTTGCTCAACGAGCTGGGATTGGCTTTATCGGAAAGAACGGCCTCGTCATCTCGAAAGAATACGGTTCTTATATGTTTTTAGGGGAGCTTATCACCAACCTAGAGATTGAACCCGATCAAGCCGTTGACTATGGTTGCGGAGATTGTAACCGCTGTGTAGAAGCCTGCCCGACTTCTTGCTTAATCGGAGATGGCTCTATGAATGCCCGACGTTGCCTATCCTTTCAGACCCAAGATAAGGGAATGATGGATCTGGAATTCCGTAAAAAGATTAAAACGGTCATCTACGGTTGTGATATCTGTCAAATCTGCTGTCCCTACAACCGTGGTCTGGACAATCCGCTAGCCACTGATATCGATCCTGAACTAGCTCACCCAGAATTAATCCCCTTTATCGAGTTATCCAATGGACAATTCAAGGAAAAATTTGGAATGGTCGCTGGTAGTTGGCGGGGAAAGAATATTCTCCAGCGCAATGCTATCATTGCTTTGGCCAATGCTAATGACCGGTCTGCTATTCCTAAACTGTTAGAAATCATCGAAACCTCGCAAAACCAGATTCATATTGCAACAGCCATTTGGTCACTGGGAGAGCTGATTCGAGAAGTCACACCTGACTTGGTTGATTTGTTAACTTCCCTCAAAAACCCAAGTCCAGCTATTATAGAAGAACGCGAACGCTTCTTCCAAAAATTCCAACACCAAATCTCACATAATTAAAAACTGCCTAACTGAGTTAGGCAGTTTCAGATTGAAGACAAAGTAATTTTAAAAACTTTCCTTAGGTGAGTACGGACGTCATGGAACTTCTAGGAAGTTCCATGACTTAGTTTTGGATCTAAGGGTTCCAAAACTCCCGAGTGCCTGAAACAACTCTGTTTCAGGCACTTTTCTCAGGACGGAAAGTTTTTTTCAAATTCTTTAATGACTAAAAATAAAAGTCATTTTTTTAAAAATCATCTAGCTGTTTTATGTAAAACAATAGTTTGTCTACATTCAAAAACTTCTTCCATCCAACCTTTATCAGAAAATTCCTAATAGAGAAAAACTGACGATCCCCCATAGGAGTGCAACGACAAATCCGACTACGACATCACGGACAAAATGGAGTCCTGCCAGAACACGAACTCCTGCCAATAGCAGAGCCAAGAAGAGACCTAGGCTAGATAAAAGAGGATTCACTCCCCAGGCTACTGTCGAAATGATGGCCGCCGAAAAAACATGACGACTAGGCATGGAACTTCCCTTACCTTCTCTCTCTAAGAGAGGCGGAAACGCACCAAGCTCATAAGGACGAGGCCAATTGATTGCTTTTCGAATGACACTCAGTAACATAAAGCCAGAGGCCGGAACCAACAAATAGGCAAGAACAACCCAAATCTCGGAAACTTTCAGATAAGCTGCCCAAAGAACATAAACATAAAGGAGTGGCATCAGCAGGGTGACTAGGCGATTGACCCACTTTAATAAAGAAAGATAATAGGGATGGGACACAAAAAATGGTCTAACCCGTTCATAGAACAAATATTCTTTTTTCATCAACAATTTCTCTTCGATCGATCCTTAACAAGCAGCAACTGGACCTAGATCAAAATCCCTTCCAGGTGATCTAGCTCATGCTGGCAAATCTGGGCCGCAAAACCTTCTAAGCTTATGAGCTGAGACTTCCAATTCATATCGCGGTAGGAGACTTGAATCTTTTCAAAGCGGCTCGTTTTTCGGCTCCCTGCCAAAGAAAGGCACCCCTCTTCTGTCTCATAAACTCCTTCTTTCTTGACTAGAACAGGGTTAAAGAGAACCAAGGGCATCAAACCAAATTGGATAATGATCACTCGCTTGCGTACACCAATCATATTAGCCGCCATGCCAACACAGGAATCCTGGTGAGCTCGTAAGGTATCTTGTAAGTCTTGCGCCAGATACAAATCCTCTTTTGTCGCTTCTTCAGATACTTGACTCAAAAAGAAGGGATCCTTCATAATGGCTTTTTCCATCATTTCTCCTCTCTTGCTTAAAAAAGAGAAGGTCATTCATCCATCTTCCCGACGAAGAACTCCCTCCCCTAGCATTTCATGCTTTTTGTTGTTTCAGCCTTACCTGATTAGTCTTTTTTGCTGACTTGTTTTGCTAAGACAAAGTTACCCAAGGTCGCTGAACCATTTCCAGCTACCGCAGGAGTCACGATGTAGTCACGAACATCTGGAACTGGTAAGTAGCCGTTCAATAATACTGTGAATTTTTCACGAACGCGATCCAACATGTGCTGTTGTGCCATCACTCCTCCACCAAATACAATCACATCTGGGCGGAAGGTTACAGTTGCATTGACAGCAGCTTGGGCAATATAGTAGGCTTGGATATCCCATACAGAGCTATTGAGTTCGATATTTTCCCCACGAATACCAGTACGAGCTTCCAAGCTTGGACCAGCCGCAAGACCTTCTAAACAGCCTCTGTGGAATGGACACACACCATTAAATTCTTTTTCAACATCCATTGGGTGTTTGGCAACATAGTAATGGCCCATCTCAGGATGTCCCACTCCACCAATGAATTCACCACGCTGGATGACACCTGCACCAATCCCTGTACCAATTGTGTAGTAGACGAGGTTTTCAATCCGTGCACCCGCATTATTACGAGCGACAACCTCACCATATGCTGAGCTATTTACGTCAGTTGTAAAGTAAATCGGTACATTTAATGAACGACGGAAAGCCCCTACCACATCAATATTCGCCCAATGGGGTTTGGGAGTTGTTGTAATAAAACCATATGTTTTTGAATTTTTATCAATATCAATCGGTCCAAATGAACCAATCGCTAAACCAGCAAGGCTTTCAAATTTAGAGAAAAACTCAATACATTTATCAAGGGTTTCAATAGGGGTTGTTGTTGGAAACTGTGTCTTTTCAATGACGTTATTATTTTCGTCACCTACAGCACAAACAAACTTTGTTCCACCAGCTTCAAGACTTCCATATAATTTAGTCATATCAATCCTCTTCTTCAATTCTCTTTTTTTCTATTATATCATAAAGGAAAACGGTTCACTTCTATTCCTTAAAGAAAAAACTACTCTTATTCATGTTTAAACAAAATTCAAGGACTGGAGGAAGCCCTAACCAGTCCTTGAGCAATCATATTTTAGATTATGCTTTTACTTCAATAATCGCATCGCCTTTAGCAACTGCACCAGTAGCTACTGGTGTTACTGAAGCATAGTCAGCTGTGTTTGTGACGATGACCATTGTTGTATCATCAAGACCAGCTGCTGCAATTTTAGCAGAATCAAATGTTCCAAGAACATCTCCAGCTTTGACCTTGTCACCTTGAGCAACTTTTTTCTCAAAACCGTCACCATTCATTGAAACAGTGTCGATCCCAACGTGGATCAAGATTTCAGCACCATTTGCTGTCTTCAACCCAAACGCATGTCCAGTCGCAAAAGCAATGGTTACTTCTGCATCTGCAGGAGCATAAACGACACCTTCAGATGGCTTCACTGCAATCCCTTGACCCATCGCACCGCTTGAGAATACTGGATCATCCACTTTAGACAAAGCAACCGCTTGACCAACGATTGGAGAGATGATGGTTTCATCTTGAAGAGATGCTGGAAGAGTTCCAGTTGTTTCTTCTTCAACTAATTTTTCAGTTTCGTCATTTTCTTTATCAAGAGCAACTCGCAATGCAACACTTGGGATTGTAGCTTTAGAAAGAACATCTGTCATTTGATCTTGCCATTCATCTTGTTCATCTTCAAAACCAAACATGTAAGTAAGAGCAAATCCAAGAGCAAACGATACAGCTACCATTAAAATGTATTGTAGGAGTTGTCCATTACCAATGTAAAGGAGGGTACCTGGAATAATTGTGATACCATTTCCTGTACCAGCAAGGCCAAGAAGTGAAGCCAAGCCACCACCAATAGCACCACCAATCAATGAAAGGAAGAATGGTTTACGATAACGTAAGTTAACCCCAAAGATCGCAGGCTCAGTAATACCAAGGAAGGCAGATAAAGCAGCTGAGAATGAAAGTGCTTTTAGTTTAGGATTTTTTGTTTTCACACCAACCGCTACAGTTGCAGCACCTTGAGCTGTCATAGCAGCTGTGATGATAGCGTTAAACGGGTTAGCGTGGTCATTTGCAAGCAACTGAACTTCAAGTAAGTTAAAGATATGGTGAACACCTGATACGACAATAACTTGGTGTACCCCACCAATAACTAATCCACCAAAACCAAATGGTAAGTTAAGAATTGCCTTTGTAGCAAATAGAATATAGGTTTCGACTACGTGGAAAACCGGTCCAATGACGAAGAGTCCAAGAATAGACATTACAAAGAGAGTCACAAATGGTGTCACTAAAAGATCAAGGACATCTGGAACAACTTTGCGAAGCGATTTCTCAAATTTCGCACCAAGAACCCCAATAATAAAGGCTGGGAGAACAGATCCTTGCAATCCTACGACTGGAATAAAGCCGAAGAATTTCATAGCAGTCACTTCGCCACCAGAAGCAACAGCCCAGGCATTTGGAAGCGAGCCAGAAACGAGCATCATACCTAAAACGATACCGACCGCTGGATTCCCACCGAAGACACGGAAGGTTGACCAAACGACAAGACCTGGCAAGATAATAAAGGCTGTATCTGTCAAGATTTGAGTATAAGTCATAACATCGTCTGGAAGAGTCACACCAAGGGCATTCAAGAGTCCACGAACACCCATGAAGAGACCTGTCGCAACGATAACTGGAATAATCGGTACAAAGACATCACCGAAAGTACGGATAGCCCGTTGGAACCAATTTCCTTGTTTAGCGGCTTCAGCTTTCATTTCATCTTTTGATGAAGTTGGCAAACCTAGAGCCACTACTTCATCATAAATCTTATTTACAGTACCGGTACCAAAGATGATCTGGTATTGACCTGAGTTAAAGAAAGCCCCTTGAACTTTTTCAATATTTTCGACAGCATTTTTGTCGACTTTTGCTTCATCTTTGACCATCACACGAAGACGAGTCGCACAGTGAGCTACACTGCTAACGTTCTCAACTCCACCGATCGCATCGATGACTTTTTTTGCAATTTCTGTATTTGACATTTGCAAAAATCTCCTTATTTTTTATTGTTTTGAAAACGGTTCACCCGTCTCTACGCATTTAATTGTACCACGTATTAAGAATATGTCAACCGTTTTGCAGAAAGTTTTTGGCATTTATTTGCAATTTTTGATGGTTTGAAAATAGTACTTTTGATTTTCATTCAGCTCAACGCCTGTCTAATGTAGAATATGGACTTTATCAGGTTTTTAAATTTTCAAAAACTTTCATTCTTTCATTTGTTTTCATAAATCAAATCTAGCCTCCACCTCGATATTTTATGATAAACGTTTGACATTTTTTCTCAATTCTTTGGCCAAAGTCTTGCTTTTTTTTATAGAAATCGGTACTATGGAAGTAAGAAAAATTTTGGAGGAGTCAAATGGAATGGACAACAGAACTTCGGTACAAACGGTATGAAGACTGGACCGAAGAAGAAAAGAAACAAATAAAAGAAAACATGGCTAATTCTCCTTGGCATACTCATTACCATGTCGAACCCAAAACCGGCCTTTTAAATGACCCGAATGGTTTCTCCTATTTTAATGGTAAATGGATTCTCTTTTACCAGAATTTTCCCTTTGGAGCCGCTCACGGATTGAAGTCTTGGGTACAACTGGAAAGTGATGATTTAGTTCATTTTAAAGAAACTGGTCTTAAGGTTTTACCAGACACACCTTTGGATAGCCATGGAGCCTATTCTGGTTCAGCTATGCAATTCGATGACAAACTATTTTTATTCTATACAGGAAATGTACGAGACGAGAACTGGATCCGTCATCCCTACCAAATCGGGGCCCTCTTAGACCAGGATGGAAACCTCGAAAAAATCGACCAAATTCTCATTAATCAACCAGAGGATGCTACCGATCATTTCCGCGACCCACAAATTTTTAAATTCAAAGATCAATACTATGCCATAGTCGGTGGTCAAGACCTTGAGAAAAAAGGATTCGTTCGCCTTTACAAAGCGGTGAATAACGATTATACCAACTGGGTTGAAGTAGGCAATCTTGATTTCAACAATGATTGTACAGCTTATATGATGGAGTGTCCAAACTTGGTCTTCGTCGGAGAGCAACCTGTCCTTCTGTATTGCCCTCAAGGTTTGGACAAAGCAGTCCTCGACTACGATAATATCTACCCAAATATGTATAAGATTGGGGCTTCCTTTGATCCTGAACAAGCTCGTCTCGTTGACGTATCTGAATTACACAACTTGGACTACGGCTTCGAAGCCTATGCAACTCAAGGCTTCAACACTCCTGATGGAAGAGCCTTAACGGTTAGCTGGTTAGGTTTACCAGATGTCACTTACCCATCCGATCGCTTTGACCACCAAGGAGCCTTCTCTTTGGTCAAAGAGCTAACTATTCAGGACGGTAAACTTTATCAATATCCGGTCGAAGCTGTAAAAGAGCTCCGCTCCACTTCTTCCGAGTTTACAAACAAGGAAACAACCAATAATTGCTACGAGTTAGAACTAGCCTTTGAAGCCAATAGCAGAAGCGAGATTGTTCTCCTAGCCGATAAAGAAGGCAAAGGACTTTCTATTACTTTTGATATTGCAAATGGTCAAGTCATTGTCGACCGTAGCCAAGCTGGCGAACAGTATGCCCAAGAGTTTGGAACTACTCGTACTTGCCCGATTGAAAACCAAGCGACAACTGCTACAATTTTCATCGATAACTCGATTTTTGAAATCTTTATCAACAAAGGAGAAAAAGTATTCTCTGGTCGCGTCTTCCCGCATGCTGATCAAACTGGTATTTTGATCAAATCCGGAACACCTACTGGGACATACTACGAACTAGACTATGGTCGCAAAGCTCACTGATGTCGCCAAATTAGCTGGCGTCAGCCCCACGACAGTTTCACGAGTCATTAACAAAAAGGGCTATTTATCTGAAAAAACTGTCTCAAAAGTTAAAGAGGCCATGAGAGAATTGGGCTACAAGCCCAATACGATCGCTCGGAGCCTACAAGGAAAATCAGCCAAGTTAATCGGCTTGATCTTCCCAAAAATCAGCCATGTCTTCTATGCAGAATTAATCGACAAACTGGAAGAAGAACTGTTTAAACATGGGTACAAAACCATTATTTGTAATAGCGAGCATGATTCGGAGAAAGAACGTGAATACATCGAAATGCTAGAAGCCAATCAAGTAGATGGGATTATTTCTGGTAGTCATAATCTAGGGATTGAAGATTACAACCGGGTCGCAGCTCCTATCATCGCCTTTGACCGGAACCTATCACCTGAGATCCCTGTCGTCTCGTCAGATAACTACGCTGGTGGAGTTCTTGCTGCGGAAACCCTTTCCAAGACAGGGGCACAGAAGATTATCATGATTACAGGGAATGACAATTCTAATTCCCCAACCGGTCTTCGCCATGCTGGCTTTGCTTCCGTCCTACCAGAAGCACAAATTATCAATGTTTCCAGTGATTATTCACCCATTCGCAAAGAAATGGAAATCAAGTCCATCTTGACCCAGCAAAAACCGGATGCCATCTTTGCATCTGACGATCTAACGGCTATTTTGGTGATGAAAATCGCTGACGAACTTGGGATTGCCATTCCAGAAGACCTGAAGATCATTGGCTATGATGGGACCTACTTTATCGAAAATTATTTCCCCCGTCTCACCACCATCAAGCAACCCTTACAGGAGATTGCTCGCCTGACGGTCGACCTTCTTCTTCAAAAAATCGAAGGAAAAGATGTAAAAACAACAGGCTATTTTCTCCCTGTTAGTGTTTTACCCGGCAAAAGTGTTTAAAAGAGAGTGGGACAGAAATCGGTAATTCGTTAGAATTCGATTTCGTCGTCCCACCTCCGCACAGTTGAGTAGGGCTGTAAAAGCTGATAAAATCAGCGTAGTAGAGCCTACTCAACCACTGCGCCTTGTTCGACAATCCAAAATCAATTGAGAGGCTGGACTTTTGTACCAGTCTTTTTCCTTATCATGATCAACAGAGTCTCTATACACAAAAAAGAAACCACCCGTGAAGGTGGTTTCTTTTCTATCTTATTCTGCTTCTGTCACAAATTGGCTTAAGACACCATTCACAAACCGAGCAGATTTTTCATCTGAAAATGTTTTAGCTAATTCAATCGCTTCATTCACTGCAACCAATTGAGGGGTATCAAAGGAAGTAATTTCAAATACACCCAAACGAAGAATGTTTTTCTCCACTAGAGTCAAGCGTTCGACGGTCCATCCAGTTTTCAAGTGTTGGGCAATCTGTTGATCCAATTCATCCTTTGATTGACGAACACCAGATACCAAATTGAGTAGAAAAGCTGGAATTTCCACTTCCTGGTCTGTTTCCTCTTTGTCATGAGTAAAAGCAAATCGACACGCTTCCACAACATCCCCTTCATACTCTAAACTCATTAGAGCTTGAAAGGCACGCTCCCGTAGATCACGACGTGATTCAAATAAAATATCAGTCATTGAGGAAATCCTCATTAAACAAATCTTTCAAATCAGGTTTCGCTGCTTTTTCAGTCACGATTCCAACCACATGAATATTGACATCATCCAAGGTCACATCTGCCATATTGTAGACAGCTGTTTTTACTGCTTTTTGGATTGCAACCGCTACTTTAGGGACTGCTACACCATACTCTAGATAGAGGTAAATATCAACAGAGATTTGACCATCTTCTTGTGTACGAAGGTAAACCCCACGTCCAAGAGCACGTTTTGAAAGGCTATCCGATACACTCTTGTTTTCAAGAGAATGAACACCATCTACTTTTGCAGTCGCAATCGCAATAATTTTTTCTAGCACACGAGGTGCAATGACGATTTCGCCGTATTGTTCAGTTGCCATAGAAGTTCCTTTCTATCAGACCTATTTTAGAGCTGATTAGGCACGAGAAACGTAAGTTCCTTCAGCTGTATTGATAATCAATTTTTGTCCTGCTTCGATGAAGTCTGGAACGTTTACCACAAGACCTGTTTCCATTGTAGCTGGTTTACCAGAACCTGTCACTGTAGCACCTTTAATAGATGGTTGAGTTTCAGCAACTGTCAATTCAACAGTTGTAGGAACAGTCACCCCAATCACTTCGCTTCCGTAGAATTGGATTTTCACTTCTGAGTTTTCAAGGATGTAAAGCAATTCGTTCTCAACATTGACAACAGGAATTTCATATTGGTCATATGTTTCAGTATTCATGAAGTAAGCTGTATCATCCATTTTATACAAGTATTGAGCTGGTACAGTTTCAATAATAGCTTGCTCAAATTTTTCTTCTGGACGGTAGCTTGTATCAAAAGTTGAACCAGTACGAACATCACGCAATTTCATACGCATGATGGTGTTTCCTTTACCTGGTTTGTGGTGGCTAGCTTCCAAAACGCGGATCAATTTTCCATCAGCTGTTTCAAAGGTCATACCAGCTTTCAACTTACTTGCTTCAATCATGTTTTCATACCTCTTTTTAAAAATATATTACTCTTTATTTTATCACAAATGCTCAGATTTCTCAAATCTGTCTCTGCAAATTTCCTTAGATCACAATCAATTCTTTCGGTGCCAAGGTCAAGACTTCACAGCCAGTTTCCGTAATCAAGAGATCATCTTCAATCCGGACACCAGATAGGCCTTCAATGTAGATCCCTGGCTCATCTGTCAAGACCATGCCGGCCTTGATAACTTCTTTGGAAGTTTGACTGAAATAAGGCTCTTCATGGATGTCCAAGCCAATTCCGTGGCCAATTCCATGAGTAAAGTACTGGCCGTATCCTGCAGCTTCAATAATATCTCGAGGAATTTTATCAAACTCACGGAAACCGAGTCCATCCTTAGCTTCAGCAATGAGAGCTTGGTTGGCTTTCAAGACCGTTTCGTAGATTTCTCTTTCCTTATCGCTGACATGACCTGCATAAATGGTCCGGGTCATATCACTGACGTAATGGTTGTAAAGACAGCCAAAGTCCAAGGTCAAGGCATCCCCAGCAGAGATGATGCGATCACTTGGAGTCGCATGGGGCATAGCAGAGCGCTCTCCCGCAGCGGAGATGATATCAAAGGATACACCTGACGCTCCCAATTCCCGCATTCTGAAATCGAGGAAGGTCGCCGCTTCTAATTCTGTTGTTTGGCCAACCTTGATAAACTCTAGCACATCTAGGAAGGCTTGATCTGAAATACTGCAAGCCTTGCGGATGGTTTCTACTTCTGTCTCATCTTTAATCAAACGAAACTCCATTACAAAATCAGACAAGGCTCTTAGAGCGACTCCTGAGAAAGCGGTCGCTAGACGGGTATGGTAGGCAACTGTGATCTCATCCTCAAAGCCAAGTTCTTGGATCGCTGCGTCTTTGACAATTTTTGCTGCTTCTTCCAATTCATTGCGGGTTTCCACAATCTCAACAAAGGGGAAGCAAGTCGCATGGGCATGAATGGTGTAGCGTGAATCAGTGAAGAGGACCACGCGCTCTTCTGTCACCAAGACAGTCCCATTTGATCCCCAGAAACCTGTCAAATAGTAGACATTTTTCAAGTTGTTAATGAGGACAGCTTTTAGATCCTGTCCCTTCATTTTAGTTCGTAGATTTGTAATTCGTTGGTTCATTGTAATTTCCCTTTCAAATACTGTCCTGTAAAGCTAGCTGGGTTGCTGGCTACTTCTTCTGGTGTTCCTGTCGCAATAATGGTACCACCACCGACACCACCTTCTGGTCCTAAGTCGATGATATGGTCCGCTGTCTTAATGACATCTAAGTTGTGCTCAATAACCAAAACAGTATTGCCATCATCCACAAAGCGTTCCAAAACCTTGAGCAGACGGGAGATATCCTCTGTATGAAGACCTGTTGTCGGCTCATCCAAGATATAGAAGGACTTGCCAGTTGAGCGCTTATGAAGCTCTGAAGCTAGCTTCATCCGCTGGGCTTCTCCACCAGAAAGTGTCGTTGCCGGCTGTCCCAGGGTCACATAGCCCAAGCCGACGTCCTTGATGGTCTGTAATTTGCGATTAATCTTTGGAATATGTTTAAAGAAATCCACCGCGTCATTGACGGTCATGTCCAAAATCTGGGAGATGTTCTTTTCTTTATAGTGAACTTCTAGGGTTTCACTGTTGTAGCGTCGCCCATGGCAGACTTCACACGGTACATAGACATCCGGTAGGAAATGCATCTCAATCTTGATGATCCCATCTCCCGAACAAGCCTCACACCGACCTCCTTTAACGTTGAAACTAAAGCGGCCTTTTTTGTAGCCTCTAATCTTGGCTTCATTGGTTTGGGCAAAAAGATCGCGAATGTCGTCAAATACACCTGTATAGGTAGCCGGATTGGAGCGTGGAGTGCGGCCAATCGGACTTTGATCAATATCAATCAGTCGATCAATGTGCTCAACTCCTGAAATAGTCTTGTATTTCCCTGGTTTCTCTGAATTACGATTCAATTTTTGCGCCAGCGTTTTTTTCAAAATACTGTTGACCAAGGTGGACTTCCCTGAGCCAGAAACGCCTGTTACAGCAATGAACTTGCCCAGCGGGAAGCGTGCTGTCACATCTTTTAAGTTATTTTCAGCAGCCCCTGTCAATTCGATAAAGCGACCGTTGCCTACCCGCCGTTCCGTTGGTACAGGAATAGCACGTTTTCCAGAGAGGTACTGACCAGTGATGGATTTGCTATTGCGTGCTACCTGCTTAGGTGTTCCAGCCGCAACAATCTCGCCTCCAAAGATACCGGCTCCTGGACCGACGTCGATCAGATAATCAGCCTCTCTCATGGTATCCTCATCGTGTTCGACCACGATCAAGGTATTGCCCAAATCACGCATCTTCTTGAGACTGGCAATCAAGCGGTCATTGTCCCGCTGATGAAGACCGATCGAAGGCTCATCCAGAATATAGAGGACACCTGAGAGGTTTGATCCAATCTGAGTAGCCAAGCGAATCCGTTGACTCTCTCCCCCAGATAAAGTCCCGGCCGAGCGAGACAGGGTCAGATAGCTCAAGCCAACATTATTCAAGAAGGTCAAACGATCCTTGACTTCTTTGAGAATCGGTCGAGCAATGGTCTCCTCATTCTTGGTTAATTTGAGATCAGCTACCACCTTAAGATGGTCCTCAATGGACAAGTCAGAGATTTGCCCAATATGTAGCCCCTTCTCTCCTCCTACTCGGACAGACAAGGCCTGGTCATTCAAGCGATAACCATGGCAGGTGACACAAGTCAATTCATTCATGTAGGACAACATCTGATTGCGAGTAAAGTCGCTAGACGTTTCGTGGTAACGGCGATTAATATTGGTAACGACCCCTTCAAAAGGAATGTCAATATCGCGAACCCCACCAAATTCATTCTCATAATGGAAATGGAATTCCTTGCCCTCAGAACCATAGAAAACCAAGTGTCGCTCTTTTGGAGACAAGTCTTCAAATGGCTTGCCCATATCAATCCCAAACTGGATCATGGCCTGCTCCAACATCTGAGGATAGTAGTTAGAAGAAATCGGATTCCAGGGTGCAAGTGCTCCTTCACGGAGAGTCTTACTAGCATCTGGAACAACCAAATCCAAGTCCACCTCTAGCTTGATCCCTAGTCCATCACAATCTGGACAAGAGCCAAAGGGGGCATTAAATGAAAAGAGACGAGGTTCCAACTCAGGGACGGTAAAGCCACAAACCGGGCAAGCATAATGCTCTGAAAAGAGCAGTTCATTTTCGTCCATGGTATCGATGACCACGTAGCCATCTGCGATCCGAAGGGCTGCTTCGACTGAATCAAAGAGACGGGACCGAATGCCATCTTTGATGACAATCCGGTCTACGACAACCTCAATTGTGTGCTGTTGGCTTTTGGATAATTCTGGAACCTCTGTCACATCAAAGATCTCGCCATCCACACGCACCCGGACATAGCCGTCTTTTTGCACCTTTTCGATGATATTCTTATGCTGGCCTTTTTTCTTACGAACAATAGGCGCTAAGATTTGCAGGCGTTGGCGCTCTGGTAATTCCAAAACTTGGTCAACAATTTGCTCAACTGAAGAAGCAGTAATCGCTCCATGCCCATTGATACAGTAGGGAGTCCCCACACGAGCATAGAGAAGACGTAAGTAATCGTTGATTTCAGTTGTCGTTCCAACCGTTGACCGCGGATTTTTGCTGGTTGTTTTTTGGTCAATGGAAATGGCTGGACTTAGGCCATCAATCGAGTCCACATCGGGTTTTTCCATATTTCCTAAAAACTGACGAGCATAGGCTGACAGGCTCTCTACATAACGTCTTTGTCCTTCCGCATAGAGAGTGTCAAAGGCTAAGCTCGATTTCCCAGAACCTGATAGACCAGTGACCACGACCAGCTTATCTCGAGGGATTTCAACATCAATATTTTTTAAATTATGAGCACGCGCTCCATGAATGACAATTTTATCGAGCATTTCTTCCACTTTTCATCATTTTATTTATCCTTCATTATATCAAATTTTTCAGCATTCTTTTATCCAAAAGCGTGCTTTTTCTGTTATAATGTTAAGGTGTAAAAAAACAAGGGGAGGCACCATGAAACAGGTCTTTTTATCAACAACGACTGAATTTAAAGAAATAGAGACACTGGAACCCGGTAGCTGGATCAACCTTGTCAACCCTTCCCAAAGTGAGTCGATGGAAATCGCCTCTGCTTTTAACATCGATATTGCCGACTTACGGGCACCGCTCGATGCGGAAGAAATGTCTCGTATGACCATCGAAGATGAGTATACCTTGATCATCGTAGACGTTCCCATCAAGGAAGAGCGGAACAATCAGACCTACTATGTCACCATCCCTTTGGGAATCATCCTAACAGAAGAGGCCATCATCACCACTTGCTTGGAAGAATTGCCTCTCCTAGACACCTTTATCAATCGTCGCTTGCGGAATTTCTATACTTTCATGCGGTCGCGCTTCATCTTTCAGATCCTTTATCGAAATGCAGAGCTCTACTTGACCGCGCTTCGTACTTTGGATCGCAAGAGTGAACAGATTGAAAGTCAACTGCACAAGTCGACTCGAAACGAAGAACTGATTGAACTGATGGAATTAGAAAAGACCATCGTCTACTTCAAGGCCTCTCTGAAAACCAATGAGCGCGTGATCAAGAAATTGACCAGTGCCACTAGTAACATCAAGAAATACCTGGAAGACGAGGATCTCTTGGAAGATACCTTGATCGAGACCCAACAGGCCATTGAGATGGCGGATATTTATGGAAACATCCTCCACTCTATGACCGATACCTTCGCATCGATCATCTCCAACAACCAGAACAATATCATGAAAACTTTGGCCATGGTGACCATCGTCATGTCCATCCCAACCATGATCTTCTCAGCCTATGGCATGAACTTTAAAAACAATGATCTCCCCCTCAACGGAGAACCTAATGCTTTCTGGCTCATTATCTTTATTGCCTTTGCCATGACCGGATCGCTCGTTGTCTACCTCATCCATAAAAAATGGTTCTAACACCTACTAATAACACTAAGGAGTATTTATGTCTCAATTTGATTTGACCCAATTAAGTAAAAAAAATCAAGAATTCGTTCGCATCGCTAAACACCAATTGATTGAAAACGGCAAAACAGAAGAAGAGGCTAGTAGCCTGATTGAAGAAATTCTTCCAGCTATCTTTGAAAACCAACCAAAAGGAGTAACGGCGCGAACTCTCTTTGGAGCGCCAACTGTTTGGGCCAATGCTTTTAGTGATCAGGAACGCTACGAAAAAGAGCATCCAAAAGAGAATGATGCTCCTCATCTCATGATTACAGATTCTTTCCTTCTCGTCTTTGGTCTCTTTGCTGCCATTTCAGCCTTCATGAACCTTTTTGCACCTCAGGGAACTACTTATGGACTCCTCACTTTGACTCTTGGTAGCTTGGCTGGTGGGGTTGTGCTCTATTTGATGTATTACTACTTCTACCAATACTACGAAGTTTCTAAACGTGGAATGAAACGGCCTGCTTTAACCAAGTCACTTCCTATCCTAATGTTAGCCATGATCCTTTGGGTTGTGATTCTCATGGTCACTGCTTTGCTCCCACAATTCCTCAATCCGCGTGTACCAAACTGGTTCATGCTCTTACTCGGTGGTGGTGCTCTTCTCCTCCGCTACTATTTGAAGAAAAAATACAATATCAAGAGCGCCAATACAGCACCCCAACGACGCTAAAAAGAAACGGATGAAGTTTTCATCCGTTTTTGTTTTACTGTATTTCCCTGTTCAACCTTTTTGAAAAATAGAGGACTAAGTCATCATTATTTTCACAAGAACTGTAAGGGGCCAAGGGCTGATCCCTAAACCAAACTCCAGATCCATCTGGGATATAGCCCCGTTTGACATACAGTCTTTGAGCTGGGCCATAACCCGAGTGTAAACCAACCCCTAAAGTAACAATCTCTGATAGTAGCCGGACTCTTTTTTCTGCCTCCTCTAAGAGTTGATTCCCAATCCCTCGATTTCTAAATGGTTAAAAAACATTAAAATCAGATAGTTCAGGATAGACTCCCACGAAAGGGCCGTGCTTGGCAGCAGGCAATATAGTGATATAGCCTGCCACAAATCCATCTGACTCAGCTACTAATACGTCCCTCTCTCTATTCTCCTGCTCTTGAAAATAGCTAGTCAAGATATCCTCTCTACCTGGCCACCCTTGGTGGATAAAGGCTTGAGAGATGTGCTCAATATCTGCCTTTATCATCCTCCTGATGATTACACCTTCCTTCATGTTGCGCTCCTTGATACCTTTCTCCCCTCATTATAGCATGATTAGAGCTAGGGAAAGGTCAAAGAGGGCCACTGGACCTCAACTCGCTACCCAATTTCCTGGCTCGTGAAAAAAAGACCCGTAAGGGTCTTTTCTTTAATCTTCGTTTACGAAAGGCATCAAAGCCATTACGCGAGCGCGTTTGATAGCTGTTGTTACTTTACGTTGGTTCTTCGCTGAAGTTCCAGTTACACGACGAGGAAGGATTTTCCCACGTTCTGAAACGAAACGGCTAAGAAGCTCAGTATCTTTGTAATCAACATATTCAATTTTGTTTGCTGCGATGTAATCAACTTTTTTACGGCGTTTGAATCCGCCACGACGTTGTTGAGCCATGTTTATTTCTCCTTTATAGTTTTAATTCGTTAAACCCATTCTTAGAATGGTAGATCGTCATCCGAGATGTCCATTGGATTAGCTCCGAATGGATTGTCATCACGTCCAAAGTTTGGTGTTGCGTTTGATGGTTCAGATCCTCCAAAGCTTGGAGCTGCATTTCCTGCAAATCCTCCAGCTGAAGCATAACCACCACCTGCTTGTCCTTCACGATTCGCGCGGCTTTCCAACAATTGGAAGCTGTCCGCTACGACTTCAGTGACATAAACACGTTGACCTTGCTGATTCTCATAATTACGAGTCTGGATACGACCTGTAATCCCAACTAAGGCACCCTTTTTAGCCCAATTTGCTAAATTTTCAGCTTGTTGACGCCAAATCACACAGTTGATAAAGTCCGCATCTCGTTCACCATTTTGGTTTTTAAAATTACGGTTAACCGCGAGTGAGAATGTCGCAACAGCCTGATTTTGAGGGGTATAACGAAGTTCAGCATCTCGAGTCATACGACCTACAAGTACAACATTGTTAATCATTAGTCACCTTCTTTATTCGTTAGGGCTTACGCGTCAACTTTTACGATCATGTGACGAAGAATGTCACCGTTGATTTTTGAAAGACGGTCGAACTCGTTAAGAGCTGCATCGTCGTTCGCTTCAACGTTTACGATGTGGTAAAGTCCTTCACGGAAATCTTGGATTTCGTATGCAAGACGACGTTTTTCCCAATCTTTTGATTCAACAACAGTTGCACCGTTGTCAGTCAAGATAGAGTCAAAGCGTGCTACCAAAGCGTTTTTAGCTTCTTCTTCAATGTTTGGACGAATAATATAAAGAATTTCGTATTTAGCCATTGATATGTTCCTCCTTTTGGTCTAATGACCCCAAGTCTTTGCAAGGGGTAAGTGAGGTTTGCTCACAAGAAACTATTATACCAGACTTCGAGATAGAAGGCAAGTATTATCTATATGATTTAAAAAATAACAAGAAGATCAAATATTGGTTTTCTGTTTTAAGATACAACGTCGAAGATTTCGATAATAATATACGATGAACAAGGCCGTCATGGCTTCCATCAAATAAAATGATACTCCTGCATCCACACCATAGTTTAGTATTAATAGTGTTTCTTTTAAGTAAAATACAATTACCAGATTAACGATTGATAAGACAAAAGGAAATAGATTGGACGCAAAGGTTCTTTCTATTGTTAGAAAATATCTTCTGCTTAGTATCACAAAAAACAAGGTTCCTAAAATAAGATCAGAAAAGACGCGAAGCATTAACTGATGGTTTATTAATTCATTCATTTTCGAGACATCGTTTATGAGAATTCCATTCGGAAAAGATCCATATCGATCATCTAAGGTCATAAACGGAACCCAGTAAAGCAAAATTAAATAAATAATAAGTAAAAACCATTCCCAGCTTTTCCAGATGGCAAACTTATTTTGATTTTTTTCTTGCACAATTAATAACGCTCCTCTATTATTTCTCCATTTTTCAATATAAGACCATTAAAATTACCATTTATTCGGTATAAACCATCTGGTAAGGGGGTCTTTTCATTGAGCATAATTAGCTCTTCTTTCATTTTCTCAATATCCAAAGAAGGATTCTCTTTTTCTGGAAATGAAATATCCACGTATAGAAGGTTCTCTTTTATTGCCTCCTCTACCTTAAGGGCTCCTGCTCCTCCAAAAGCGGTTTGCCCTTTTTGGATATTATTTTTCATTTCTGTTCCTAACCATACAAAAACCTTTGTAGGATATAATCGCGAATCAAAAATAAGTTTTAACTTTACTTTCGCCTGCTTAAATGTAGGATCCTTCTCGAAAGCTATTTGGTATTTTTTCTCAATAGGTTTGAAATCTTTTTGACTTTCTAATGCTTGATACACAATCGGTCCATAATTCTTTTCTATATTCTCCTCCGTAAAAATAGAAAAATCAGCAAATATCGATACAGTATCTTTTCTTCCCAAATACCATTCATCACCAGGTACAAAAGGAAAAAGTAGTTCGCTAGGTTGATGTTCCCTTACAATTGGGATTTGATATTGTCTTCCATTAACTGTTTCTGAGTAAATATAGTTAACTTTCACTCTATAGAAATTCCAATTAGCTGAAAAGGGATTGATTCCAGTCACTTTTAGCTTACCTTTAAAGTCCCTTGCTTGGAGATAGGCATTTGCTCGACTTTCAATATTTTTTATCCCTACATAACAAAAAATACCAAATACGAGTATAAATACAGCAAGTTTTTGAAACACTTGGTATCTTTTACAATGCAAAAGAGCCTTTTTTAGTTGATCTTTACGATGATTAAATCCTTCCACTATTAAAACTCCTCTTTGCTAAGATTATCGAATACATTCATAGCTAAAGCAGATGCTCCCTGTAAATAACGACCATCATTCATTTCAAAATGTTTATGGACTGACTCCTCATTAGTACTTCTATTTTCCTGTTCTTTAATTATACGATAAACAAACATGCAGACAAAAAGGGTTAACACGACTGTAATCGCTACAATGGCATGAATATGCCACATTTCCCATTTCCATTGTTTTTTCAATCTCACTCTTTTTCTCCTAAAAACTATTTATTAACATTATACAATAATTAATTTTCCCCAAAAAGTCCTTTTAAACTTTCAATTATCACTGGATTTAGTATGTTCTCTCTCCCTTTCCTTAAAGAAAACTGATATCAGTTAGCTTTAAGAAAGGGCCGTTATACTAACTTCATCACAAACAAGAAACGAGGAACGGTTATGAATTATTTAGTCATCCCCGCTTATCAACCCGATCAAAAACTTCTCAAACTGGTAAAAAAACTGAGAGAAAAATGTGACTTCTCCATTATCGTTGTGGACGATGGTAGTTCTGAGGACTGCCAAGCGATTTTTGAAAAATTAGACGGGCAAGCTACAGTCCTTCACCACGAAACCAACCTTGGAAAAGGAGGGGCTCTCAAAACAGCCTACACTTACATTCAAGAGCAAGGGCAATACGGAACAGTCATCACTGCCGATGCCGATGGCCAACATAAGGTTTGGGATATCTTCCGCGTAGCTAATCAATCACAAGAAAATCCCAACCAATTGGTTCTAGGGGCACGCGCCTTTTCAGGCAAGGTTCCTTTGCGTTCTGCTTTTGGAAATAAATTGACCCGCTTCTTGTTCAAGCAACAAACAGGGGTCGCTGTGACAGATACGCAGACTGGACTTCGAGCCTTTACGACGAACATGATCCCCTTTATGTTAGAAATTGAGGGTCAACGGTATGAGTACGAAATGAATGTGCTCCTCGCAGCTAGCAAGGCCTTCCCCATCTTGGAAGTTCCGATTGAAACAGTTTATATCAATGACAATGAAGGGTCCCACTTCCGTCCTATTCGCGACGGTCTCATGATCTACAAGGACATGTTCAAGTTTGCCCTCTCTTCCCTGAGTAGCTTTATCGTTGACTATCTAGTCTACGCCTTCTTCCTTTTCGTGATGATGGCTGTACCGATTAGTCTTCGGATCCTCCTTGCAAACGGGATCGCTCGTGTGGCCAGCTCCATCTTTAACTACTCGACCAACAAACGTCTAGTCTTTAAGAACAAAGACAGCGTGGCTCGAACCGGAAGTGGTTACTTGGGACTTGCGATTGGACTCTTTATTCTCGATACCCTCTTGATTCGACTCTTCTATACAAGCTTTGGTCTCCATTTGCTCCTCAGCAAAGTGATCGTCGGACTCTTGCTCTTCGTCGTCTCATGGTTGATTCAGAAAAAAATCATTTTCAAGGAAAGGACTGCACCTACTCATGAAATTCTTTAAAAAATCTTATACCTATGCTGCTTGTTTCGGCATCCTGCTAACAAGTTCCTTCAGCTATTCTATGCTCAAGACCTTTGTCTTATCCGATGCTATCCAAACAGTCAAAGCTACGACCACTGATACCAAGGCTGCTGAACAAGCTGCAGCCTCTGCTACTACTACAGATACCAGTTACTCCGATGACAATATCCAGGTGAGCCTGACAGAAACAACAGTTGAAAACACTCAAGTTTACATTGCAGATATTACGGTTAGCTCTTCTGACTATCTAAAAACTGCTTTTGCTCAAAATACCTACGGGACAAACGTGACGGCTAAAACTTCCGTCACTGCAGCTGAGAACAATGCCATTCTAGCCGTCAATGGAGACTACTACGGAGCTAATAGCACCGGCTATGTCATCCGAAACGGAGTGGTCTACCGTGATACGGTTCGCGAAGACTCTAGCAATGGCGACTTAGCGATTTATAAAGATGGTTCCTTCAAGGTTATCTACGAAGATGAAATCTCTGCGGATCAGTTGGTCAAAGACGGGGTTGTTAATCTCCTTGCCTTCGGACCTTCCTTGGTTGAAGATGGAGAAATTGTCGTTGATACTAACTCAGAGGTTGGACAATCCATGGCGTCTAATCCACGTACTGCCATTGGGATCATCGACGAAAACCACTACATCATTGTCGTCTCGGACGGCCGGACTTCAGAGAGTGAAGGCCTATCTCTCTACCAATTAGCGGAAGTGATGAAATCGTATGGCGTCAAAACAGCCTACAACCTGGATGGTGGTGGATCTTCTACACTTTACTTCAATGGCCAAGTTATTAACAAACCAACTACAAATGGTACTATCTCAGAAAGGGCGGTGAGTGACATTGTCTACATCGGTTACTAATCCTATCAAACAACGGTTGAAAAAGACCATCCTCTGGTACACTCTGATTTCAGCTTTCTTCTTCGTCGGAAGTCGCATCTACGAACACTTTAGTTTTGGCGAAACCTCTGCTTTCATGCACTACCTCTTCTTGATTCCTTTGATTGGTGGCGCCTTGCTAGTGCTTCTACAGTTGATGGTGAAAGGCTTCTCTCGCCTGAGTCTTAATCTTTGGAACTCAGCTCTTGCCACGGCAACTGCTGGAGCCCTCTACCGAGGCATTGTTAACCTCTCTGGTCGTTCTACAACTCTCGACCAGCCCTACTATTATGTTGCAGGGATCTTCCTAGCCCTTGCCCTCATCAGCATCTTCTTTGTCCGCAGTGTCTGGGTGGAGAAAACAAAGTTAAGTATTTAATATTGAAAGCTCTTATCCATAATAATTGGATAAGAGCTTTTAGATTTTAAAAACAAACACTATCTATCAACAAAAAAAGAAACCAGAATAACTTCTGATTTCTTTTGGAATAAACTTATTTATTTACGTTTTCCCATTTCCAGTTGTGTACTTCTGGAATATCATCACCATGTTCACGGATGTAAGCATTGTGGAAGGCGATTGTTTCGTCCATTTGAGCTGCGAATTCAGCTGCTTCTGCTCCAAGAGCTGCATTGGCTGCATCTTGTGCCAAGTGGAAGCGATCCAATTCAGACATCACACGCATATCGAATGGTGTTGTGATATCTCCGTTTTCACGGTAACCATGTACACGAAGGTTATGGTTGTGACGGTTGAAGAAGATATCACGGATCATACCTTCGTAACCGTGGAAGGCAAAGATCACTGGTTTATCAGTTGTGAAGACTTTGTCGAACTCTTCATCTGAAAGTCCACGCGGATCAACTGATGGGTGACGTAATTTCAAGATATCTACCACATTGACAAAGCGGATCTTCAATTCTGGGAAGGCCTTGTGCAAGATTGTGATGGCTGCAAGAGCTTCAAGGTTTGGCTCTGTACCTGCAGCTGCAATGACAAGATCTGGCTCCTCATCTGCTGAAACAGTTGATGCCCAATCAATCACCTTGTATCCTTCACGAACCAATTCTTCTGCCTCATCAGCTGAGTAGAATTGAGGACGTGGGTGTTTTGAAGTTACGATTAAGTTTACCTTGTCTTCTGCCTTGAAGGCTTTATCCATCACTGCAAGCAAGCTATTGGTATCTGCTGGCAAGTATTCACGGATGTATTCAGGAGTTTTCTCAGCCAAGTGAGTCAAGATACCTGGATCTTGGTGAGTGTAGCCATTGTGGTCTTGTTGGAAAACTGTTGAAGTCGCAATCAAGTTCAAGGCAGGGTAGTTTTTACGCCATGTCGTGTGAGTCTTAGATTTACGCAACCATTTGAAGTGTTGAGTAATCATAGAGTCTACGACACGAAGGAAGGATTCGTAAGAAGCAAAGAATCCATGACGACCTGTCAAGACATATCCTTCCAGCATTCCTTCTGCTTGGTGCTCTGACAATTGAGAGTCAATGACACGTCCAGCAGGGCTCAAAGCTTCATCGTAGTCTGGTTTCGTACGTCCTAACCATTGACGGCTTGTCCGAGTGAAGACTTCTTGAAGACGGTTTGATTTGGTTTCATCTGGTCCGAAGATACGGAAGTTATGTGGGTTCGCATCCACAAGATCTGCTGCATACTTACCAAACTCAATCATATCTTGCGCCATGATGGCACCTGGTGTTTCAATCTTGAAGGCATGTTTCTTCCAATCAGCAGTGTCCATTGGTTTAATGACACCTGCGTTTGTGATTGGGTTCATAGCCATACGACGGTCACCTTTTGGTGCAATTTCAGCAATCTCAGGAAGTAATTTACCAGTTTCGTCGAACAATTCAGCTGGACGATATGATTCCAACCAAGAAAGAAGAGCATCCACATGCTCCATATGGTGAGCATCTACTGGGATTGGCACTTGGTGCGCACGGAATCCACCCTCGATTGGTGTACCTTCCCAAGCTTTTGGTCCAGTCCAACCTTTAGGAATACGAGCAATCAAGACAGGATATACTGGTTGAGTTGCTTCTTCTGCAGAACCTTTACGAGCTTCTGCTTGGACTTTCTTGATTTCTTCAATCGCTTCGTCCAATTTTTCTGCAAACAAAGCGTGAGCTGCTTCGTGGTCGTCAGAAATAGCTGTTACGTCTGCAAAAATTGGTTTCCAACCAAGACCTTCAAAGAAGAGGCCCAATTCTTCGTCTGTTTTGCGTTCGAAGATCGTTGGGTTGTGGATTTTCCCACCGTTGAGGTAGAAGATTGGAAGAACAGCACCATCATTGACTGGGTTCAAGAAGGTATTGGCCAACCAACCAGCCATCAATGGACCAGTTTCTCCTTCACCATCACCGATTACGGTTGCAGCAATCACATCTGGATTATCCAAAACAGCTCCAGCTGCGTGAGAAAGAGCATAACCAAGTTCTCCACCTTCGTGGATAGATCCTGGAGTTTCAGGCGCCGCGTGAGATGCAATCCCTCCTGGGAATGAGAAGATTTTACATAAGTGTTTGAAACCTTCTTCATTTTGTGGGATATTTGGATTCAATTCTGTGTAAGAACCATCTAAGTAAGAGTTGGACACCATAACTTGTCCACCATGACCTGGTCCTTCAATGTAGAACATATCCAAGTCATACTTGTTGATTGCACGGTTCAAATGTGCGTAGATAAAGTTTTGTCCTGGAACAGTTCCCCAGTGTCCGATTGGGTGAGCTTTCAAGTCATTTTCTACCACTTCACGTTTCAAAAGTGGGTTGTCTTTCAAGTACATTTGAGCAGCTGAAATGTAGTTCGCTGCACGCCACCAAGCATCCACTTTATCCAAGTAAGCTTTGCTGTTAAAATCAACAGTCATATTGTCTCCTCTCAAATTCTAGCTATGATTCTGATGAATTAGAATCCAGTGCAAGTATTTAGGTTATAAACATTCTGTTTCACTAATATGAAGACAGAACGAACGCGAACCAAATTTAATTCAATTCTTTTCTATTCTATCAATAATTTAGCTTTTTGTATATAGAAAAAATTAAAAAAAATATAGTTTTTTATAAAAAGTTGCAAATCTCTTCTAAAATCAAAGCATTTTTCAATCATTTTACAAACAGCTTTTTGCTTAGACCACTCAAAAAGCCTTTGAAATCAGCTATCTATAAATCCCCTTGTCTCATAAAATCTTTCATGATATACTTTAGATATCAAACTAAAGGAGATCGTTATGATTAAGGAAAAACGCAATAAAGGATTTGTGTCAGGTCTAGTGCTTGCCCTTGTCTTTCTTGCATTCGCAGGATTAGTATTTTCATTATGGATGGGACGCCAGAACCCTTCTACTAGCTTTGCGAAGGCAGAAAAGTCTGGGGACCCTGTAACGATGAAGGTCTATGATATTACACCAGAACCTGTCGGAACTGTGGACAACGGCCACGTCCTCTATATCGTCCAGTACGATAACCAAAATGATGGTAAATTTGCAGGGATCGAAGCCAAAAAAGACGATGCGACGATTAAAGAAATCGTTGATAAGGCAAAAAATGGGGAACTGCTGACCAAGCCTTATCAACTAAAAGGAACGCAATTAGCCCCTTTGGCAAAGGATAGCAAAAATACGTCTCGTAACGGTCGCCTTGTCGGTTATAGTGAGTACATCCATTCCCTTCTCGACCCGACTTCTGTTGTGTCCCTTAATATGACGACCAGCTATTACTTAAGCCTTACAGAGTACAACAAAGACTCCTTATTCCTCTTGATTGGTTCAGCTGCTCTTGCTGGACTTTCTATCATAATGGTCGTAGCCAGCTTCTCCGTTCGGAAACGGACCATTGCTTCCTATCAGGAACTCCACCAAAACTATCCCGAACTCCAAGGAGATCTGTCCCGCCTGTCTGATGGATCCAGCTACTACAATCAAGACTTAAAAGTTATCTTGTACAAGAATCATTTGATCACCTATTTCAAAGGAACGCAAACGATTGATTTACGAGAGGTTCAACAACTATACTTACATGTCACTCGAGTTCGTCAATCAGGGATTGCTCGCTCGATCTTCCAATTGTGCTACATACGCAAGGACAAACCAAAGAAACAGCACCGCCTAGCCATTAAGAATAGGAAGAACGCTGAAGAACAACTCTACACTCTTTTTGCACAGGTGTCTGAGCGATTCCCAGATGTCAAAGTTGGCATTTAAAGATTTTCCAACTCCCTTTGGAAATACTGTTCTAAGCACAAAAATCCCCTCATCAGAATCAATTGATGAGGGGATTTTTTCTATTTAGGTCACATTTGAAACGAGAGGATCAAATCACTTTCTTACCATTTTTATAGACGTCTGTCACCAAATTAGTTGCAAAGAAATAGAAGAGATAATCTAGATTTGGTGCATCGTAAATCGTGATATCGGCTTGTTTTCCAGTATCAAAAGATCCAATGGTTTTGGAACGATCTACTGAATAAGCTGCATTAATAGTTACCGCATTGAGAATCTCAACTGGCGTCAAACGCATCATGAAGCAACCGAGGTGCATGGCAAACTGGAGATTGGCTGTCGGACAGGATCCTGGATTGCTATCTGTTGTTAGGGTGATGGCCATCCCAGCATCCAGCATCTTACGAGCCGGTGCATAGGTATCTTCCATGAGGCTGAAGGTTGTAGCAGGCAACAGATTGCCAATAACTTTTGCTGCGGCTAGTTTTTGAATGCCTTCATCGGTAATTACCATCAAGTGTTCTGCACTGGTGGATTCCAATTCAGCCGCCACGTCAACACCACCGATGGACTCGATTTCATCCGCATGAATCCGTAACTTGAAGCCCATTTCCTTGGCTTTTGACAGAAGATAGCGGGACTCATCTGCTGTAAAGACACCTTTTTCACAGAAGATATCACAGAACTCAGCTAGCTTTTCTTCCTTCACTTTGGGAAGCATTTGTTCCACAATGAGATCTAAATATTCTTGGGAACGACCCTTGTACTCTGTGGGAATCGCATGGGCTGCCATAAAGGTTGATACCAAGTCTATTTGATGATCCCGATCCAGTGCAGCGACAACATCCAACTGACGTTTTTCCGTTTCCCAATCCAAACCGTAACCACTTTTGGCTTCAACAGTAGTCACCCCATGACGCAACATGTAATCCAACAGTCGTTCGGATTTGTCATAGAGATTATCGAAGGAAGCTTCTCGTGTCGCCCGAACTGTGCTCAAAATCCCTCCGCCTTGGGCGAGGATGTCTAAGTAAGAAACACCTGCTAACTTTTTCGCAAATTCATGCTCCCGACTGCCTCCATAGACCAAGTGGGTATGGCAGTCAATCAGGCCAGGGGTCGCAACTTTTCCCTCACAGGATTTCACTTCCGTATGGTCGTCAATCAGTTCTGGATCTGGTTGACCTGTCCCAACCGCAAGAATCTTTCCATCTTTAATGGCGATATAAGCATCTGAAAGAATTTTTGCCTCTGCCATCTCCTTGCCATAAAGAGGATGACCCAGATCATTCGGACAAAACAACTGGTTAAAGTGGGTTAATAGGATATCAGCAGACATATGAAACATTCCTTTCTATTTCCATTGTTATTCATTTTACAATTCTACAGGAAAAGCGTCAAAAAAAAGTCAAAAAGTTTTTCCCTCATTTTTTTTTGCTTTATTAAAAATTATATTTTTTTTTGACTCTTTATTGACGTTTCTTCGATACAATAAAGAAAATATAAATTCACAGTCCAACTATAAGGAGGGTTCTGCTATGTCATTTATAGACGAGAAAGAAATTGCAGCTGCTATGTCTGTCAAACTTGACTTTGATGTCCTACCTGAAAAGGCGACTTTTCAAGAAGGCATCCGTCGTGCACCTGATAGAGGCTTCCGATTAACGCAAGCTCAGACTGAAATTGCCCTTAAAAATGCTTTGCGTTACATTCCTAAAAAATTCCACCAAGAGTTGATCCCAGAATTTCTGGAAGAACTAAAAACTCGTGGTCGGATCTATGGCTATCGCTTCCGTCCAAAAGATCGGATCTATGGAAAACCAATCGATGAGTACAAAGGAAAATGCACAGCTGCTAAGGCTATGCAGGTCATGATTGACAACAACTTGAGCTTTGAAATTGCTCTTTATCCATATGAATTGGTCACTTATGGGGAAACAGGATCTGTCTGTGCCAACTGGATGCAATACAACTTGATCAAGAAATACTTGGAAGTCATGACAGAAGACCAAACCTTGGTGGTTGAATCGGGTCACCCTCTGGGTCTCTTCAAATCGAAACCAGAAGCTCCTCGTGTCGTCATTACCAACGGTCTCTTGATCGGTGAGTATGACAACATGCGCGACTGGGAAATTGCTGAAGAAATGGGAGTGACGAACTACGGTCAGATGACGGCTGGTGGCTGGATGTACATTGGTCCTCAAGGGATCGTTCACGGTACTTTCAACACCCTTCTCAATGCCGGTCGTCTCAAACTTGGTGTGCCTGATGACGGCGACTTGACCGGTAAACTCTTTATTTCATCTGGTCTCGGTGGTATGAGTGGAGCTCAAGGGAAAGCAGCTGAAATTGCAAAAGCGGTTGCCATCGTTGCAGAAGTAGACCGCTCTCGGATCGAAACCCGTCACTCTCAAGGTTGGATTAGCCAAGTAACCGACAGTGCCGAAGAAGCTGTGAAATTGGCTCAAGCAGCACTGGAAGCTGGTGAATCAACTTCGATTGCCTACCATGGTAATATCGTAGACTTACTCGAATATGTCAACGAACACCAAGTTCATGTTCACCTCTTGTCTGACCAAACCTCTTGCCACAACGTCTATGATGGTGGCTATTGCCCAGTTGGCATTAGTTTTGAAGAACGGACACGTTTGCTGGCCGAAGACAAAGAAACCTTCCATCGCTTGGTCGATGAAACCTTGGCTCGTCACTTTGCAGTGATTAAAGCTTTGACGGCTAAAGGTACCTACTTCTTCGACTACGGTAATGCCTTCATGAAATCTGTTTACGACTCAGGCATCAAGGAAATTTCTAAGAATGGCTTGGATGACAAGGACGGCTTCATTTGGCCATCTTATGTAGAAGATATCATGGGACCTATGCTCTTTGACTATGGATACGGTCCATTCCGTTGGGTCTGCCTCAGCGGTAAACACGAAGACTTGATTGCAACTGACCATGCAGCCATGGAAGCGATCGATCCAACTCGTCGCTACCAAGACCGCGACAACTACAACTGGATTCGCGATGCGGAAAAGAACCAATTAGTCGTTGGTACAGAAGCTCGTATCCTCTATCAAGATTGCATGGGCCGTGTCAACATTGCTTTGAAATTCAATGAACTCATTCGCCAAGGTAAGATCGGACCGGTCATGATCGGACGTGACCACCACGACGTATCTGGTACAGATGCTCCATTCCGTGAAACATCAAACATCAAAGATGGTTCGAACGTTACTTGTGATATGGCGGTTCAATGTTACGCTGGTAACGCTGCTCGCGGTATGAGTCTCGTTGCTCTCCACAACGGTGGTGGTACTGGTATCGGTAAAGCCATCAACGGTGGATTTGGTCTCGTCCTAGACGGTAGCCACCGGATCGATGAAATCATCAAA
This sequence comes from Streptococcaceae bacterium, assembly GCA_902363395.1. Taxonomy (GTDB): domain Bacteria; phylum Bacillota; class Bacilli; order Lactobacillales; family Streptococcaceae; genus Streptococcus. The sequence continues at coordinate 423,827 of CABIZZ010000001.1, read as the reverse complement.
TCTGCCATTGCCTGGGATACCATGGGTGGGGTTGCTCGTCGGAACTGGGCACGGAATAACCATGCCATTGAAACAGCGATCGAGTACAACCGTCTCCATGCAGGAACAGACCACATCACCATTCCTTATCTAGCAGATGAAGATTTGGTCAAAGAAGCCGTTCAAAAATTGTTTTAACATCAAAAAATAAAAACTGAGAAAGGGGAGGAAAATGCAAAGACTCCTCCTCCCCAACTTCTCCTATAAAAAGAGGTAATCATATGGCAAAAATTGTTGAGTGTATTCCAAACTTCTCTGAAGGACGCAATCAGGCTGTGATCGACGGATTAGCAGCTACAGCAAAAAGTATTCCAGGTGTCACTTTACTAGACTACTCGTCTGATGCCAGCCACAACCGTAGCGTCTTTACACTCGTTGGGGATGAAGAAAGCATTCAAGAAGTGGCTTTCCAATTGGTGAAATACGCTTCTGAAAACATTGATATGACCAAGCACGAAGGCGAACACCCTCGTATGGGAGCAACAGACGTTTGTCCATTTGTTCCGGTCAAAGATATCACTACAGCTGAATGCGTTGAGATCGCTAATAAAGTAGCCGAACGCATCAATCGTGAATTAGGTATCCCAATCTTCCTTTATGAAGATGCTGCAACTCGCCCAGAACGGAAGAACTTGGCGAAAGTGCGCAAAGGACAATTTGAAGGAATGCCCGAAAAATTGTTGGAAGAAGACTGGAAGCCAGACTACGGTGAACGCAAGATTCACCCAACTGCAGGGGTTACAGCTGTCGGTGTCCGTATGCCACTCGTTGCTTTCAATATCAACCTTGATACAGACGACCTAGAGATTGCCAATAAGATTTCTAAAATCATTCGTGGATCAAGCGGTGGATACAAGTACTGTAAAGCGATCGGTGTCATGCTAGAAGATCGCAACATCGCCCAAGTCTCCATCAACATGGTCAACTTGGAACAATTCCCATTGTATCGTGTCGTTGAAACCGTTCGTTTCGAAGCGCAACGCTATGGGGTTCGCATCATCGGAACAGAACTCATTGGACTAGCTCCTGCTAAAGCTTTGATCGACTCTGCTGAATACTACTTACAATTAGAAGACTTTGACTACAGCAAACAAGTCTTGGAAAATCACTTGTTGGGTTAGAAAGGGAGTTCTATGAAACTAGTTGACTTAAGTATTACGGAGTTTGCCAAGGTTCTTGGTTCAGATGCTCCAGCTCCAGGTGGTGGTTCTGCTGCTGCCCTATCTGCTGCGAATGGGATTTCCCTTACAAAAATGGTCTGCGAACTGACCATTGGTAAGAAAAAATACGCTGAATTCGAAGACCACATCAAAGGGGTTCACGAAAAAAGTGCCCACCTCCAAGACCAATTACTAGAAGCCATCGACAAAGATACAGAAGCTTTCAACGTTGTATCAGCAGTCTTTGATCTTCCAAAGGAAACGGAAGAAGAGAAGGCCGCTCGTCGTGAAGCCATGCAAAAAGCTTTGAAACATGCGACAGTATCTCCTTTCTCTATGATGGAGCTCATCGTTGAAGCGCTTGAAACAACAAAAGAAGCTGTTGGTAAGTCCAACACCAATGCGGCGAGTGACTTAGGAGTGGCTGCTCTCAATCTCAAGGCTGGACTTCAGGGGGCTTGGCTCAATGTCTTGATCAACATTTCAGGAATCAAGGACCAAGACTTCGTCCAAGAATACCACGGCAAGGGACTCAAACTCCTCCAAACCGGTTCTGATCTTGCAGATAATATTTACCAAACCATTTTAGAAAGTCTATCTTAAACCTAGCAAATAAAAATAAAGAAAGAAGGGATTCTATGGTTTTATCGGATATTGAAATTGCCAATTCTGTCCAAATGAAGCCCATCACCGATATCGCTGCTGAACTTGGATTGACCGAAGACGATATTTCGCTCTACGGAAAATACAAGGCAAAAATTGATAGCAACCAACTGGAACAACTCAAGGATAAGGAAGATGGAAAGCTGATCCTCGTGACAGCCATCTCTCCGACACCTGCTGGAGAAGGAAAGACAACCACCTCTGTTGGATTAGTCGATGCTCTCTCAGCTATTGGTGAAAAAGCCGTCATTGCCCTCCGCGAACCTTCTCTTGGCCCGGTCTTTGGGATCAAGGGTGGAGCTGCCGGTGGTGGTTACGCCCAAGTGGTTCCAATGGAAGATATCAACCTTCACTTTACCGGAGACTTCCATGCCATTGGGATTGCCAATAACCTCCTTGCAGCCGTGATTGACAACCACATCCATCACGGCAATGAGTTGGGCATCTATTCTCGTCGGATTACCTGGAAACGGGTGGTCGATATGAATGACCGTCAACTCCGTCATATTGTCGATGGCCTACAAGGAAAAACAAACGGGGTTCCTCGTGAAGATGGTTTTGACATCACAGTGGCTTCTGAAATCATGGCCATTCTCTGTCTCTCAGAAAATATCCTTGATCTCAAAGAACGTCTTGATCGCATCATTATCGGGTACAACTACCAAGGACAACCGGTCACAGCCAAAGACCTCAAGGCTGGAGGGGCCATGGCAGCTGTCCTCAAAGATGCCATCCATCCGAACTTGGTGCAGACTTTAGAACATACTCCTGCTATTATCCACGGTGGACCATTTGCCAATATCGCTCATGGCTGTAACAGTGTGCTGGCTACTAAATTGGCCCTCAAATATGCAGACTATGTCGTGACAGAAGCTGGCTTTGGAGCTGACCTCGGTGCTGAAAAATTCATCGATATCAAGTGCCGCATGGCCGGACTAAAACCTGCTGCCGTTGTCCTCGTCGCAACCATCCGTGCCCTCAAAATGCATGGTGGGGTTGCCAAAGCAGACTTGGCTACTGAAAATGTCCAAGCCGTTATCGATGGTCTACCAAACCTAGACAAACACTTGGCCAACATCCAAGAAGTCTATGGTCTACCTGTGGTCGTTGCCATTAACAAATTCCCACTGGATACAGAAGCCGAACTAGAAGCTGTCTATGAATCTTGTAAGAAACGTCACGTAGATGTCGTCATTTCGGATGTCTGGGCAAAGGGTGGGGCTGGTGGCCGTGACTTGGCTGAAAAAGTCATTCAACTGACTCAAGAAGAAAACCACTTTTCTTATGTCTATGACGAAGAAGACAGCATTGAAACAAAATTGACCAAGATCGTCACAAAAGTCTATGGTGGTAAAGGCATCAGCTTAACACCAGCGGCCAAACGCGAACTGAAAGAATTAGAAGCTCTTGGCTTCTCAAACTACCCAATCTGTATGGCCAAAACCCAATATTCCTTCTCAGACGATGCGAAGAAGATGGGAGCACCAAAAGACTTCACTGTTAAAATCAGTAACCTTAAGGTGGCTGCCGGAGCTGGCTTCATCGTAGCTCTCACTGGTACCATTATGACCATGCCTGGCCTACCTAAAGTTCCTGCCAGTGAAAAGATTGATATCGATGCCCACGGCAATATCACTGGTCTCTTTTAAGAAAGAAGGCGTCCTATGGTGACTCTCCTTCATCTTACCCCCGCAGATTATCAAATTTCTACCTGGTCCGGTGGCCAAACCACCCAACTCTTTCTCTCCCCAGAGGGAGGAAGCTATCCAGATCGGACCTTTGACTTCCGCCTCTCTACTGCAACGGTAGAGGTTGAAAAAAGTAACTTTACCGATCTCACGGGCTACCACCGAATCTTGATGCCCTTGAATGCCTCCATTAGGCTCACCCATCACCATAAAGAAGTGGTTTTGAACCCCTTTCAAAGCTACTTCTTTGATGGGGGAGATCCTGTATCTAGCCAAGGGACTTGTCAAGACTTTAATTTGATTTACAAACCTTCTTATCAGGGGCATATGAGTGCTATATCCCCAAAAGAGAGTGTCAAAAGTCAGAGTCGCTATCAATTGATCTACGCTCTCTGTCCACTAACACTCGAATGGGGAAACAATCATTCTCAAACTCTCCAAACTCACGAGCTCCTGGTGATCGAACAAGCATCTCCTCTTCAAGAGATGACAATCACGTTTTTACCCCATCAGTCTGGGGAGCAACCGATTGCTATCTGGACTGGACTACAATAATGTTCACAAAGGAGAAACATTATGAACGGAGCACATAAACAGTCGATTGAGGAACAAGAAAAAGCGAAATTCAGCTTTAGCGGTGCCACTCTTTACGGTATCAACGCCGTAATCGGATCTGGTATCTTCCTCCTTCCTCAAAAAATTTATTCTGGCCTCGGACCAGCTTCTCTAGCTGTCATGTTCGGGGTTGCCATTCTCGTCATGCTACTATCAGCCTGTCTGGCTGAAACAGCTGGCTACTTCGACAAAAACGGTGGAGCCATGCAATACTCAAAAGCCGCTTTCGGAGACTTCGTTGGCTTTAACGTTGGGATTCTCGGTTGGGCCGTTACTGTTATCGCTTGGGCTGCCATGTTAGCCGGATTTGCTAAGATCTTCATCATCACCTTCCCAGCATTTGAAGGCTACAACCTTCCGATCAGTATCGGTATGCTGATTCTCTTGAGTCTGATGAACATTGCCGGTCTGAAAACCTCTAAGATGTTTACTCTGACAGCTACTGTTGCAAAATTAATTCCAATTGTCCTCTTCTCACTCTTTGCCATCTTCTTCATTCCCGGTGGCGTGAGCAAGGGCAACTTCACACCTTTCCTTCAATTGGAAAGTGGAACAAACCTCTTCAGTTCTATTTCTAGTACAGCCGTCTACATCTTCTACGGTTTCATCGGATTTGAAACCATGTCTATCGTTGCAGGGGAAATGCGCAACCCTGAAAAGAACGTTCCCCGCGCTATTCTAGGTTCTATCAGTATTGTATCTGTTCTCTACATGTTGATCATCGCAGGAACAATCGCCATGCTTGGTGGTCGCATTATGCAAACTGGTGCACCAGTACAAGACGCATTTGTCGAAATGATTGGCCCTATCGGAGCTCCACTCGTTTCTTACGGAGCCCTCATTTCAATCGCCGGTCTAAACATCGGTGAATCCATCATGGTCCCTCGTTTTGGTGCCGCATTAGCAACTGAAAAACTCTTGCCAGAAGGGCTTGGAAAAACAAACTCTAAGAATGCCCCTGTCATTGCCATTATCATTTCTGGTATCTTCGCCTTCTTACTCTTGTTATCTGGCTCTTTCGAAACATTAGCAACCTTCAGTGTTGTCTTCCGTTTCTTCCAATACATTCCAACTGCTTTGGCAGCCATCAAACTCAGAAAAATGTACCCAGACAAAAAGGTTACCTTCCGAGTACCATTTGGTCCTGTTATCCCAGTTCTAGCTGTTGTGATCAGTATCTTGATGATTGCAGGGGACAACATGATGAACTTTGTTTGGGGTGCCATCGGTCTCGTGATCGCAAGTGGACTCTACTTTGTTTTCCACAGCGATAAACTACATAAATCGAAAACCCTTCCTCACTAATTTTCTTTACACACTAGATGGGAACAGAGACGGGAGTGAAGCTCGGTTTTGCTCCCTAACCCATCTAGGACTCCACGAATGTCAAACCTGAGCCCTTTTCTCTATGACTCCTTTCAATTTTTTTAGATCAATAGACAATGGGCCCATGTTTGGTATTCAAACCGAAGTAAACAACACTACTTCCACAGAACAACTATTCATAATCGGAGGTTTTATATGACTCAATTGATTCATTTAGATGGTAATAGCTTAACACTCGAAGAAGTCATCGCTGTCGCTCGGCACGGTGCCCAATGTGAGCTTGATGAACAAGCCAAAGAAGCCGTTATCGCATCCCGTAAAATCGTTGATGACATTGTCCGGGAAAAACGAGTCGTCTATGGTGTAACCACTGGCTTTGGTTCCCTCTGTAATGTCAGCATCTCTCCAGAAGATACTGTTCAACTGCAAGAAAACCTGATCCGAACTCACTCATCTGGCTTCGGTGATCCACTTCCTGAAGATGCTGTTCGTGCCATCATGCTGATCCGTATCAACTCACTCTTGAAAGGTTATTCTGGCATTCGTCTGTCAACCGTTGAAAAACTGTTAGAATTGCTCAACAAAGGAGTCACTCCTTATATCCCTGAAAAAGGCTCTCTCGGAGCTTCTGGAGACCTTGCTCCTCTTTCTCATATGGTTTTACCAATGTTGGGCCTTGGACGTGCCTACTACAAAGGAGAACTTCTCAGTGGTCAAGAAGCCTTAGATCGTGCTGGAATTGAAAAGATCCAATTAGCTGCCAAAGAAGGGCTTGCCTTGATCAATGGTACGACTGTCCTAACCGGTATCGGTGCTCTTGCGACTTATGATGGTATCCAATTGCTCAAACTCTCTGATATCGCTGGTGCTCTCTCAATGGAAGTTCACAATGGAATTACCAGTCCATTCGAAGAAGACCTTCATTCCATCCGCCCACAAAGTGGACAATTGGCAACTGCTCGCAACATCCGTAACCTTCTTGAAGGAAGTAAGAATACCACTGTTGCGACTCAACAACGGGTACAAGATCCTTATACACTTCGCTGTATCCCTCAAATACATGGAGCCAGCAAGGATTCTATTGCTTACGTAAAAGAAAAAGTTGAAATCGAAATCAACTCTGTCACAGATAACCCAATCATTACCAAAGAAGGACACGTCATCTCAGGAGGTAACTTCCACGGTGAACCAATGGCGCAACCATTTGACTTCTTAGGCATTGCCCTTTCTGAAATTGGGAACGTATCTGAACGTCGGGTGGAACGCTTGGTCAACAGCCAACTCAGTAAATTACCATCCTTCTTAGTCAAACACCCTGGACTCAACTCAGGCTTCATGATTACCCAGTATGCTTGTGCATCCCTTGCATCGGAAAATAAAATTTTGGCTCACCCTGCTAGTGTCGATTCTATTCCATCTTGTGAAAACCAAGAAGATTTCGTCAGCATGGGAACGACTGCCGCTCGTAAAGCAGCAGAAATTCTTAAAAACTCACGTCGCATCGTTGCTACTGAAATCATGGCAGCTTGCCAAGCCTTGGATCTCAAGCCAGAAAATCATGAACTTGGTAAAGGGACAAAACCAGCTTATGAGCTGATTCGTCAAAAACTGAACTTCATTGAATTTGACAAAGATATCGAAATCTTTGAAGAACTTAATAAGGCATCTGCCGTTGTTGAAAGTGAAGAATTCTTAGCAACCATCGAAAAAGCAGTTGACTTAAGCATTCAATACTGATACAGTAAGGATACAGCAGAAAAAGGCTGAGAAAATTTCTCAGCCTTTCCCTTTCTAGCCAAATACAAACAAACGGAGGCATGTAACGTGCTTAGAGATTATTACCCAACAACTTACAGTTATTACCAAGGCAGTATTGAGGACAATCCCTATACAGCCAAATGGGGAATGCTGACGAAGTTTTTGGATTTGAATGATGAAACCTTGACTCCTTTTGAAGAAGTCACCTTTGGAATCCTAGGTTTTAAAAGCGATAAAGGAGTCTATATCAATAACGGCCGCGTCGGTGCTGTCGAAAGCCCTAATGCTATTCGAACCCAACTCGCCAAACTTCCTTGGCACTGGGGCACCAACGTTACGGTTTTTGATGTCGGAAATATCGATGGCCCCAATCGTTCTCTTGAAGATTTGCAAGAGAGTCTCTCTCTAACTGTCAAACGAATGTTGGAGCTAAATATTCAACCAATCGTCCTCGGTGGAGGGCACGAAACGGCTTATGGTCACTACCTGGGCCTCAAATCCTCCTTGCAACCAGATGAACAATTGGCTGTCATCAACCTAGATGCTCACTTTGACCTGCGTCCTTACGACCAAACCGGTCCAAACTCTGGAACAGGATTTCGCCAAATGGCAGACCACGCAAAAGAAGAGAGCAAAGATTTCCCTTACTTGATTTTGGGCATCCAGGAACACAGCAACAACTTGTTCCTATTCAACTATGTGGCAAAAACACCAAGCATTGATTTCTTAACAGGACAAGATCTCTTCCGGATGAGCCACCAGGCCATTCTTGATCGGATTGATCAATTCTTAGAAAAACAGACAGCGGTCTACCTCTCTATCGATATGGACTGCTTTGCCGTTGGTTCTGCCCCTGGCGTTAGTGCCATCCAGTCACTTGGTGTGGATCCAAAACTAGCCCTGATGCTGCTCCAACACATTGCAGCTAGCGGCAAACTGATTGGATTTGATATTGTGGAGGTTTCCCCTCCTCATGATATTGACAACCATACTTCCAACCTTGCTGCAACCTTTATCTTTTACTTGACCCAAATCTTGTCTCAACAAAAATAAGATACAAAACCTCTCTATCATACAAAAGGCTTATCAACATCCATCCCTTGGGTGTTGATAAGCCTTTTTTTATTCTTCCTTCATGACATTTGATGAGCTACACTAGAGATTTTTTAATCTCTTGAGGAAGGGACGGTCTCTATACGGAGTCAGGTGTTGCTCTGCCAGTTTCTTATAGTAATTCTTATCTTCTTTCAAGAAAGCGCTCAAAGCAGGAACCAGTTGCTCTCCTTGCTCCTTCTGGGCCGATAGGAAAGCCAAGAGATAATACACCATCCCCTTGTCTCGTGCATTCGTCGTTTGCTTCATGGCTCCTTCTTTACGAGATAGGTAAGTTGCCACCTTATCTTGCTCTCCGAAATGACAGGCAATTAAGGATTGATAAAATCCGAGCAATTCTTCCTTCCAAGGGAAACGAACACTGGACAAAACCTTTTGAGCCCTGTCAAAATAGAATCGGGCTTGGACCAAATCCCCCTTCCAATAGTAGGCAATCCCAAGATCGATTTCAAACACCACTCGGACTGAATCAACAGATTGATCTCCCACCAAGCGTAGGACCTCTTCCAAATGGGTGACAGCTACTTGAAAATGCCCTCTCACTTGCTCTATTTCAGCCAGGTAGGCTAAAGATGCTGCAATTTGAATGGCATACTTGGCCTGCATGCTATTGGTCAGACTAAAGCAATCAATAGAGCGATAGAGGTGGCGGGTCGCCTGTTCCTCATCCCCCACCATCAAATGGTACAAGCCCTTCAAGCGTAACTGAATCGCAATCGCTTCATGGTTGTTGGCCTGAATCGCATCTTCTAAAGCCAAATCTGTGTAATAGGCCATTTCAGAAATATTTTCTGTTTGAATGCAATAATAAATGATTTGTCGGTAACCCTCTAAAAGGAAGTCGAGCCGTTTGAGTTCCCGCGCATAGGAGATGACCTTTTGAATATCATGAATCCCCTTTTGGTACTCACCGCTTCGAATGAAGTAGCGCCCCTCTAGATACAAGTAGCGCAGTTGCAAATACTTGTAGTCTCTATCTTTTTGGTGCCGTGAAAAAAGCTGATCCAGTTCTCGACGAAGACGAGAGAGCTCCCCAAAAATGTCCAAATGACTATTTTCCCCATCTGATACTACTCCCTCTTCTCCCTTGGAGTATATTGGGAATAGTTCATGTTCTAGCTGGAGGATTTCTTCTAAGTAGGTCAGCTCAAAGGATAGGGACCGCAAGAGATTTTGGGACTGCTTGTATTGGTAAGCAATTTCCTTATAGAAGAGCAGGTCTGTCGAATCTTCTAAGGTTTCTTCCAATTTTTGCGCGATTTGTTGGTGGAAGAGACGTCGTCTGGCTGGTGACAGGAGTTGGTAGAAGTACATAGCCACCAATTGCTTGCAAAATTGGACCAAGAGATCCTCCCCTTCCTCCACTATTGAGATGATTCCTCTTTGAGCTAAAGGATCTAATAATGCAGTTAAAACAGAAAGATCTGTAGCTGTCAAATCGGCCAAGATAGACATGGATATCGGCTTATGAAAACAAGACAAATAATGAAGAAGGGACTCCTCCTCACTGCTCAAGTCACCCAGCTCTTGAGACAGATAGGCTTGAATGATATCTGGTAAGGGCTCTAAACTTTCCTTCTCTTTCCACTCTTCTATATAGCTGGACAGCAAGAAGGGACTACCTTCACTCCACTCCATCATCTGCTCGATCAGGGCTGGTTCTATCTGCCCCAGTTGGCCTTGCAAGAGTGACCGACTTTCCGTCGGATCAAAATTGGTCAACTCTAGCTGGGACAACCGTCTCTCGACTTTTAAACTCCCAAAGAAGGTGACCAAGAATTCCGGCAAAGGCCCCTCAGCTGTAACAATCAGTTGCCACTTTTCCCCGCTACTTTTCTCCTCTAATTGCTTCACTTTGTCGAATGAGGCCTTATCCATCCACTGGGCATTTTCAAGCAGAATCAGGAGAGGTTTTTCTTGGCTGAGTCTTTGAAGGTGCTTCCGGACAGCAGGGAGATTGTCCGCTTTTCCTAGAGGAGGAGCTTCCAAGCCCCCACTCACTTTCTCTAGGGAAGCTTTGAGGTCGTCCCAGATCCCTCCTTCTTCTTGGCGACTGCCGACTTTGCCTTCCAGCTTGACAAAGCTAAAACTACGATTGGACAGCAAGACCAATTGACGCAATAAACGTTTTTTGCCTGTTCCAGATTGCCCCATGACCAAGAGAGGGCCAACCGCTTCTCCCTTCTCTACTAAGGAGAGGTATTCTTCCAGTTGGGACAGTTCTTGTTTGCGACCAAAGAAAGGGAGTTCTCGGACATTCACACGATTGCTCTGTTTACGGGTGCGTTTAGCTTCCAAAACAGAATGATACAGTTCTTCTATCACTCGACTGGGACGAACATTCAGCTCACGATCCAATAAATCCACCAGCTTGTAATAGGTCTCAAAAAATTTCCCCAGCTGGTGATGAACTCTATAATACTCCATCAAGAGCTGGTAGTTCTTTTCTTCAAATTCATCCAGCTCTACTAAATGGTGGAGTAAGGACTCTATACCAGGGTCTCCCAACCCCTCTTTGTCAATCTTTTGATAACAGCTTTCAATATAGAGTTGCTTATAAGCGCTCCGTTTTCGCGAAGCCCACTGATCAAAGTCTTCATCATCCTTGACGTAGAAGCCTTCTAAAAAGTCTCCCTGATAAAGATGTAAATTGCTTATGGGATCCCTTTCAAAAAGCTGGACATCCAAAGAAAGATTCAGCTCAGGATTAAGGGCCAGGCTACTCCTACTTGGAGAAACAATGACATCTCCTTCAAAGATTTTATTGGCTTGGTAAACAGTATTCCGTAGATTTTTCCGAGCGACTTGGTTTTCCTTATCCCCCCAGAGAATTCCCGCAATTTCATCACGGTTGACCTCACCTGATACGGCTAAGTAATAAAATAAAGCCTCCATCTTCGAGAAGGAAAAACGGATGTCTTTCTGTTGGAAAACAACCTTAGGGGGTCCAAATAACTTCAACGTGAGTTCTCTCTTCATTGCAAGCGCCTCCAAAATCTTCATATTAATACTATAAAAAAAAAGTTGTCATTTAGCAAGCGATTGGTCCAAGTAAAAAAGAGACTGAGAAAAATTTTTCTCAATCTCTACAATTCCTGCTTAGACTGTTGATTAAATTACTTCCAAGTTTGGTTGGTGTTCAAATAAAGCTTTTGTTGCATGGTGGACATGATAGGCTACATCTTCATTGTTCATGGTGTAGAGATGGACACCGGCAACATCTTGTGTGACCAAATCAACGATTTGATCCACCGCATAGGCTAAACCAGCCGCACGAAGGGATTTTGGATCATGTTCATACTTATCCAGGATGGCTTTGAACTTCCGTGGGATATGAACATTTTCACAAGTCTTCAACAAGCGAAGGGCCTGGTTTCTGTTAAGAATTGGCATCACCCCTGCATGAATGGGAACATCAATTCCCGCCAGGGTACACTTATCTTGAAAATCGTAGAAACGCTCATTGTCAAAGAAAAGCTGAGTCACTAGGCTCGAACATCCAGCATCCACTTTCTTTTTCAGATTTTGAATATCTGAAATTTGGTTTGGCGAATCAGGGTGACCTTCTGGGTAACAAGCACCGATCACATCAAAGTGAGGAGCTTCTGTTTTAATAAATTCAATCAAGTCCGTTGCATAACGAAAGTCTTTTAAAGGCTCAATACCAGGAATAATATCACCACGAAGGGCCAAGATCCGATGAACCCCTACTTGATCTAATTCATGAAGGGTATCTGCTACTTTTTCCTTGCTTAGATAGATGGCAGGTAAGTGGGCAATGGTCGGAATAGACAATTCATTCTGAATATGATTGGCTAAAGCAACCGTCGTCTCTTTGATATTGTATTTATTATTGCTAGCTGTCACACTGATAAAGTGTGGAGCTAATTCCTGCATATTTTCCAAGGCACGTAAGAGCTTGGCATTGCCTACTTCAGGATTTGGAGGGAAAACCTCAAAGGAGAGCGACGGTGTTTGCTTAGTCATCAAATGTATTCCTTTCTTGATTGAGCAATTCTTTTTTTGCTATCGAGCAAGCTTAGGAATTTCTACTTGCTTTATAGCGCTTTACGAGCAGCTTTTGCCGCTTCTACAAGACGGATCAAGCTTTCTTTTGTTTCTTTAATTCCACGTGTTTTCAAACCACAGTCAGGGTTGATCCAAACTTTTCTGCTTGGTACTTTAGCAAGGATAGCTTCGATAGTGTGATCGATTTCGCCTTCGTTAGGCACACGAGGTGAGTGGATATCGTAAACCCCAGGTCCAACTTCTGTTTGGAAGTTTTTCGCTTTGAGTTCGTCCAAAATTTCAAGGTTTGAACGGCTTGCCTCAAATGAGATGACGTCTGCATCCATGTTGTCGATCGCTGGGATGATATCTGTAAATTCTGAATAACACATGTGCGTGTGGATTTGTGTGTCTGGCGCTACTGTTGAATGTACCAAACGGAAGGCTGGAATAGCCCAGTCAAGGTAGTCTTCGTACCAGTCACTACGACGGAGTGGCAATTTCTCACGAAGAGCAGCCTCGTCGATTTGGATAATCTTCACGCCTGCAGCTTCAAGGTCAAGAACTTCATCCTTGATGGCAAGAGCGATTTGAAGAGTAGAATCCTTGATAGAGATGTCTTCACGTGGGAATGACCAGTTAAGGATGGTAACAGGTCCAGTCAACATACCTTTAACAGGTTTGTCCGTACGGCTTTGTGCGTAGCTAGACCATTTGACAGTGATTGGGTTGAGACGAGTCACATCACCCCAGATGATTGGTGGTTTAACCCCGCGCATACCGTATGATTGTACCCAACCATTCTTAGAGAAGAGGTAACCTGACAAGTTTTGACCGAAGTACTCAACCATGTCATTACGCTCGAATTCACCGTGTACAAGCACGTCAAATCCAACTTCTTCTTGCCATTTAATCCATTCGTCGATGGTTTCAGCAAGGAAGGCATCGTATTCTTCTTGTGACAATTCACCCTTACGGAAGGCCAAACGCTTCGCACGAACTTCCTTCGTTTGAGGGAAGGATCCGATGGTTGTTGTTGGAAGGGCTGGAAGTTTGAATGCTTCTTCTTGGATTGCTTCACGTTCAGCGAAGACTGGCAAACGAGTGTAGTCTGCTTCTGTCAATCCAGCAATACGTGCACGAAGTTCTGCATTTGCTCCGACACGTTCTGTCGCAAAGAGTTCTTTGTTTGCTGCAAGAGCTTCTTCACCTTGACCATTGCGGATAGCATCCAAGTCACGAAGTTCTTCCAATTTTTCAACAGCAAAAGCAAAGTGATTCAAGATAGCTGGCTCAAAGTCTTCATTAGCTGTTGTAAATGGCACATGAAGCAGTGAGCAAGAAGTTGTCAAAACAATGTTTTCAGCTGGTACTTGTTTCAAGATTTCCAAGCTTGCTTCGTAGTTGTTACGCCAGATGTTCTTACCATTGACAATCCCTGCATAAAGAGTCTTGTCAGCTGGGAAGCCACCTTTAACGAGTTCAAGAGTTTTCTTCCCTTCAACGAAGTCCAAACCAATCGCATCTACTGGCAAGTTCACAAGGTCAGCGTAGATGTCACGTACATCACCAAAGTAAGTTTGGATCAAGACCTCAAGACCTTTCTTGTCAGCCAAGAGTTTGTTGTAGAGGTTCAAGAAGAGAGCTTTTTCTTCAGCTGACAAATCTTTAACAAGAGCAGCTTCGTCCAATTGAATACGAGTTGCACCAAGCTTTGCCAATTTAGCAAAAACATCTTGGTAAGCAGCTACTAAGCTATCCACGAAGTCTTCAGCTTTCACGCCTTCTTCGAAGTCTGATAATTGAAGGAAAGTGAATGGCCCAACCACAACCGGACGAGTATCGAGACCCAATTCTTTGGCTTCTTGGTACTCATCAAAAATCTTGTGACCAGCCAATTTAACTTCTGTTGTTTTTTCAAATTTTGGAACGATGTAGTGGTAGTTGGTGTTGAACCATTTCTTCATTGGAAGAGCACGCACATCCCCTTTTTCACCTTGGTAACCACGCGCCAAAGCAAAGTAGCGTTCAAGGTCAGACAAGTCCAAGTTTTGAACAGATGCAGGAACCACGTTGAAGAGGAAAGCAGCATCTAGGAAGTTGTCATAATGTGAAAAGTCATTTGATGGGATTTCAGTAATGCCTTTTTCTTTGACAATGTTCCAGTGTTTGGCACGCAATTCTTTTGCAGCATCCAACAAATCTTCAGCTGTAATTTCGTTTCTAAAATATTTCTCAGTTGTAAATTTTAGTTCGCGGAATTCACCCAAACGAGGGAATCCGATGATTGTAGTTGACATGTTTTGTCCTCCAAAAATTCAAGTTGAGTCTATCTTATCAGAAGAAGCCCCTTCTGTATAATTGCTTTTCAATGGTTTATGGTATAGCCAGAAGCTATAACCTTATAGATCAAGGGTTTCCGCCACTTGTCATTGACCAGAACTAATAGTTCTTATAAAAAATAACTATAAGGTTTCTACCAGACAGACTGAGCCCCCTCCCATTGGACAGTCCTCGTCTCCGCTAAAACAAAAAAAGAAGCTATCTGCTTCTTTTAGAATGTAGATAAACATTTCTTTACATAAAATAGCTAATTTATTTTTCAAAAAAATTGGTTTCTTTTTTAGTCATTCAAGCAGATCTAAAACTTTCCGCTGTGAGAAAAGTGCCTGAAACAATTGCGTTTTAGGCACTCGGGAGTTTTGGAACCTTAGGTCCAAAACTAAGTCATGGAACTTCTACGAAGTTCGCTGACGTCCGTACTCACCTAAGGAAAGTTTTAAATAAGACTTTATATGCAATCTGAAAAGCTATACGCTTCTTTTTTGTAGGCCCTTAAGCTTCCCTTAGTTGAACACAAAAAGCATCCCAAGGTTCCAATACTTTTGTCTGTTTGACCTGCTCTACATTGGTATTGCTAATGAGGATCTCCTGATAGTCTTCCTCCAGTTCAAAGCTCTGGACTTGACTAGACAAATTGACCACGACCAAGTAGCACCGGTCCCCATCTACTCGTTTGTAGGCAAAGACTTGATCTGTTGTATCCACTAGCTCAAAGTCTGCAGAGATCAACCAGTCTTGCTCCTTACGGAGGGCAACCAATTGTTGATAGGTATAGAAAATGGATGAGGGATCAGCCAAAGCCGCTTCCACGTTGATTTCCTGATAGTTTGGATTAGCAGCTAGCCAAGGTTGACCGGTTGTAAAACCAGCCTGTGGCTGCTTGGACCACTGCATCGGAGTCCGAGCATTGTCCCGGCCAATATGTCGGATCTGGTCCATAATGGTATCTAGCTCCACTCCCTTTTCTAAGCTTTCCTTGGCGTAGTTAATAGACTCAATATCTTCGATTTCGTCTAGGCTCTTAAAAGGATAGTTGGTCATGCCAATTTCTTCCCCCTGGTAGATATAAGGTGTCCCTCTCATCAAATGAAGAAGAATGGCTAGGGCCTTAGCGGACTTCACCCGATAGACTTGGTCATCTCCCCAGGCAGAAACAATCCGAGGGAGGTCATGGTTGTTCCAAAAGAGAGAGTTCCAGCCTTCGTCCATGCCCAGTTCCGTCTGCCACTTGTTAAAGATTTCTTTCAACTTAGGAACATTGAGCTTCTTCGCATAGTGCCATTTGGGCTGCCCCTCTTGGAAGAGAAGCCCGATGTGTTCAAATTGAAAGACCATTGACAATTCCTCATTGTCAGGACCAGAGTATTGCTTGGCAATCTCAGGTGTCGCTCCCCAGGTCTCCCCGACCGTTAACAAATCCTTATCCCCGAAAGTCGCTCGATTCATTTCTTTCAGATAAGGGTGGAGCATGGGACCATTGGCTACGATCTTCTGATCAGGAATTTTCCCAATCATGTCGATGACATCCATTCGAAAACCACCGATCCCCTTGTTGATCCAAAAGTTCATCATGTCATAAATCTTCTGCCGAAGGGTCTCATTTTCCCAATTCAGGTCCGGTTGCTTCTTACTAAAGAAGTGCAAATAATATTGCTGGGAAGCCTGATCAAATTCCCAAGCTGAACCACTGAAGGTAGAGACAAGATCATTGGGTTGGTCCCTCCAAATATAGTAGTCCCGCTCTGGACTGTTTGGATTTTCCTTGGCTTCGATAAACCAAGCATGCTCATCAGATGTATGGTTGACCACCAAATCCATGATCATCTTAATACCGCGCTTTTGCCCCTCCGCAATCAATGTTTCCATATCTTCCATGGTGCCAAAGATGGAAGCAATAGCCTCATAATCAGATATATCGTAGCCATTATCATCCATAGGGCTTTGGTAGACAGGAGACAGCCAAATAGCCGTAATGCCTAACTTCTCCAAATAATCCAGTTTACTGATGATCCCCTTGAGGTCACCGATTCCATCTCCATTGCTATCTAAAAAACTCTTGGGATAGATTTGATAAATCACGGCATCATGCCACCATTTTTTCTTCATGCGCTTCTCCTTTTTGACTTTACTTGTAATCCCTTACATCATAACCAAACTTGAAAAGAATTGCAACTCTTAGTGGATCTATCCTTCTCCCTTAAAATAGAAAAGAAAGTCTCTTTAGAGACTTTCTTTTTCAAGACTTCTGTTTTTCTTTTTGCCAAGAGTGATAAGAGAGCATGGCCAATCCAAAGAGATGACTTCCCAACAAGGCCGTCACAAAAATCAGCTTGCCCCTATCTGGATAAGTGAGTGGGAGAGTTCTAAAGCCATAGCGCGCCAACTCGATAAAGATCGGATGCGAAAAGTAAAGGGCTATACTCATCTGCTTTAAATACTGTAAATCATAGCTTTTCAAAAAGGACGATCGCAGGCAGGCATTGACAAAATAGACCGTCACAATAGGAAGTAATAAGAAAAAGTTCTTATCGATTCCTTCATGTTGAAAAATGATGAGGCCTTCTAAACAGAAGAGTCCAAAGGCGAGAGATAGCTTTTGCCAACGGTGAACCTTAAAGGTTTGTGCATGAAAATGATCATAGAGATAGTATCCCATATAGATAAAAATAGGCGTGTAAAAGAGACCATTTCGCGCTGTGAAAAATAAGTTGCTGTAGAGTTGGTAACCCTTGAGAAGACTCGTGGTGTCCAGATAAGCTGAATAGGTCTCGATCAAACCCCAGCAGTATAGAAGAAAGGTGATCACCCCCGTCCAAACCATACCTAGGCGTTTGACCAATTGATTGACCAAAAACAAGCCCAGCAAAAAGGCTGGGATATACCAGAGTTGGTAGCACATTCCCAGATAGAGAAGAGCAATCAGAACGCCTGCTGGAAAGAGATAGACAGGGAGATGGAGACTAGAAAAAAAGACCCAGGCATAGGGAAGATAGACACAACTCCAAAATAAATAGGTTTTTACGATTTTGACCAGATAGGCCTTCATTTTCCTTGCATCTCTTAGTGATGGCTTGAGGAAAAAGCTGGCACAGACGATAAAAAATGGCACCGCTAGCCGGCCAAGGATACTCTTGAGACCAAAATGCACCGGCTCATAGGAAGTTAAGCGACCACTATGCACCAAAATCACTGCAATCGCAAAGAGGTATTGAAAAAGACTAATACTGGAAGTGTTATAGAGGGAATTCTTTTTCATGGTCCTACTCCTTCGCCAAATGCAGATTCTATGGTTATTTTAGCATGAAAGAGAGGACCAAGCAAGGAATCCTTGCCTCCTTATCTACCTTTTTTCCTCTATTTTTGATATACTCAAAGCATGCACAAACAAACGATTATTGATTTTAAAGAGCTTGGATTGCGACAGCTTTTCACCAAGCCGCTAAAGGAATTAAAAACAAGAGACCTTGACCAAGTAGAGACTCTTCTGAGAGAGGTGGAAGCCTATCAGGAAGCCGGTTTTTATGCCGTAGGCTATGTCAGCTATGAAGCCGCTCCTGCTTTTGAGAAAAAATTAGCCGTCCACCCAGCACCTCTCATGGGAGAGTATCTCCTCTATTTCACCATCCACGAAAAAGTAGAACCCCTGCCTTTCCCAGAGGACTACGAGGCAGTGGATCTTCCAGCCAATTGGCAGGAAGAGGTAGAGGCGCCTGCTTATCAAAAAGCCATCGAGACCATCCAGCACCACATCCGCCAAGGGGATACCTATCAGGTCAACTACACCGTCCAGCTTTCTCAAGAGCTAGAGGAGGATCCTTTGGCCATCTACAATCGCTTGGTGGTAGAACAGAGGGCCCATTACAATGCCTTCATTCAGCACGATGATGTGGCAATTCTCTCCATCAGTCCAGAGCTCTTTTTTGAACAAGATGACAGGCTACTAATCACCCGCCCTATGAAGGGGACGACTCGTCGTGGGCTTACCAACCAAACAGATCTTCAAGAGGCTGCTTGGCTAGAAGCCGATCCAAAAAATCGAGCAGAAAACATGATGATTGTGGATCTCCTCCGCAATGACATGAACCGGATTTCGAAAATTGGAAGTGAGCAGGTGACCCATCTCTGCCAGGTTGAGCAATACTCTACTGTTTGGCAGATGACGTCGACCATTGAAAGTCGCTTACGCCCCGAAGTCGACCTTGTCCAAACCTTCCAGGCCCTCTTTCCTTGCGGTTCCATCACAGGGGCACCGAAGATTTCCACTATGGAAATTATTCAACAGACTGAGGTTGCTCCTCGTGGCGTCTACTGTGGAACAATCGGTATCCTTCTTCCAAAAGGGAAACGAATTTTTAATGTGGCTATCCGGACCCTTCAAATGCAAGGGCATCAAGCCATCTATGGCGTAGGTGGAGGCATCACTTGGGACAGCAAATGGGAAAGTGAATACCAGGAGACCAAGCAAAAGTCTGCTGTCCTCTACCGACAAGAGCCTCGTTTTGACCTCTTGACAACTGGTCGTATCCACCAAGGAGAACTGACCTTCCTGGAGCAACACCTGACCCGTTTGAGAGAGGCCAGCCGCTACTTTGCCTACCCTTATGATGAGCCAAAACTCCTGAAAGAACTTCAAGAAGAGCTTGCTCGTTTGGATTCCAACCTTGACTATCGTTGTCGGATTGCCTTGCAAAAAAACGGGTCCTTCCAGCTGGCTATCACCGAGCTGAAGGACTTGCCAGCTAGCTATCTACAGGCTCAACTAAGAAAACAAACTGCTCCATTATACCGACCTTTTACCTATTTCAAAACGAGTCAGAGAGACCATCTCAGCCAGTCAGATCACGAGCAGATCTACTATTTAGAAGACGGGACCTTGCTAGAGACAACCATCGGAAATCTCATCCTAGAAATTGACGGCCAGCGCTACACGCCTCCAGCTCACCTTCCTCTACTCGACGGGATTTACCGCCGCCATCTCTTAGAAACTGGACAAGTAGAGGAAAAACTGTTAACGCTGAAGGATTTAGAAGTTGCTGACCAAGTCTATGCCTGCAATGCCCTGCGTGGCCTCTATCCACTCGATTTCACTAGAGAGGAGTCAGAATGAAACTTATTTTTTTACATGGCCTAGGCCAGGATGCCCACTCTTGGAAAGGGGTCCAAGATGCACTTTCCCCCTTGCAATCTGAATCTTTCGCTATTTTCTCACATCCAAGCGAAAGCTACCAGGAGGCCAAAGAAAGATTGACGGAGTACCTCCAACAAGAAAGCGAACCCTTTATTCTGGTCGGACTCTCACTGGGAGGCGTTCTCGCTCTCGAACTCTCCAGCCAAGACTTGCCACAACTCAAGGGCTTGGTGCTTTCAGGGACGCAATACAAACTCAGCACCAATCTCCTCTATAGGCTCCAAATTCTCCTATTTCGTATGATTCCCAAGCGTGTCTTTGAAAAGCAGGGTGCCAATAAACAGCACATGTTGCAAATCTTTACCGAATTAAAATGTCTCAATCTAACCGATACCGCTAAAACCTGCCCTCTTCCTAGCTTAGTGATTTGTGGTAGCAAGGATGGGGCCAATCAGGCTTCTTCTAAAAAGTTGGCAAATCTCCTGCCTAAAGGTCACTATCTAGAAATCGCAGACGGAGGTCATCTACTCAATACTCAGAAACCCCATGAACTGGCAGAAGCTATCAAAGAGTTTGTCGCTAGGTTTTAAAATGAGGAGGCTAGCTTAAAAAACAGTTCCTCTTAATGTAGATAACGTATTTTTTCATGTCACATAACTTAAAAAATCAAGAAATGTTTATATTTTTAAGTTATGCATGAATATCTAGAGGCTTTCCGCCGTGAGAAAAGTGACTGAAATACAATTGTTTCAGGCACTCGGGAGTTTTGGAACCTTAGGTCCAAAACTAAGTCATGGAACTTCTTCGAAGTTCGCTGACGTCCATACTCACCTAAGGAAAGCCTCTAAGAAAATTTATTCTTAAAGTCACGGCTAACTTTTAAAAGGTTAGTCTTTTTTTTAGAAATATTTTAGAATTGCTTGATAGTTATTTGAAAAGCAAGCTGTATACTAAGAGTGTAAAGAAAACAACTAGTCATTTGGACGAAGGAGAAAACCATGGAAAAAGTATTAGAAATTTCCCATTTGAGTAAAAAATTCGGTCATCAATACGCCTTAAATGATGTGAATCTCACTATTCGCAAAGGCGACGTCTACGGCCTGATCGGTAAGAACGGGGCAGGGAAAACCACCCTCATCAAGGTCATCACCCAGCTGATTCAAGAAACTGACGGAAGCGTCTCCCTCTTTGCTTCCAAAAATCGCTCCCAGTGGACACAAGCCCTGAAACGGGTCGGATCTGTCATTGAAAGTCCTGTGGCTCACAAGCATATGACCGCCTACCAAAACTTAGTCTACTATTGCAAGGCTCGCCATATCCCCAATCCCGACCAGGTCATCAAAGAAACATTGAACTATGTTGGCCTGAATAATACGGGTAAGAAGAAATTCCGTGATTTTTCACTCGGGATGAAACAACGGTTGGGAATTGCGATTGCGCTCATTGCCAAACCCGACTTCCTCATTTTGGACGAACCCATCAATGGTCTCGATCCTGTCGGAATCAAGGAATTCCGTCAGATGATCAAGCGCCTCAACGATGAACTCGGCATGACCATCCTCATTTCCAGTCACATCCTCTCTGAACTCTATCTGGTGGCCAATCGTTTTGGCATTGTCGACCAAGGGCGCTTGATCAAAGAAATTAGCAAGGCTGAATTCGAAGAACAAGGAGAAGATTACATCATCCTCAAGACTAGCCAGCTAGCCCTTGCGAGTCAACTGATCCAGGATCAGCTCCATCACCGTATCAAGGTCATCGATAAGGATGGAGAAATCCATATCTTCGGACAGACTCACGATATTAAAGTCATTGTCAAAGCCCTCGTTCAAGCGGATATTGACGTGGACGAAATCTACTATGCCCGCCAAGATCTGGAAAAATTCTTTACGGACTTGGTAGACTAGAAGATACCAAACCACCGTCTTGTTTTACTTATCCCATACATTTGATTTTAGGAGATTTATCATGTTGCATACCATTCAAGCAGATTTTTACAGACTTTTTCGCTCCAAAGGTTTTTGGATTACAGAAGCTATTCTCGTTCTCAACATCCTGTCTGGAGTCATCTTTGGAGCTACCGGCCACGTCGGCGTCAATACGGAATCCAAATTACCCCAAGCCACCGAAGTTTGGACAGGCTTTAAAGCCTTGACCAACTACTCTTCCAGCATCAGTGTGACTATCCTCTTTACCATTATTGTCATCACCTTGGTTCTAGGAACAGACTTAACGCAAAACTTATACAAGAATAATCTGGCCTATGGGGTTTCGCGCACCAGCTACTACTTTGCCAAAAGCGCCGTTGTCCTGACCATTGCCCTCTTCCAATTTCTCGTTTCTTATGGTCTCGTCTTCTTGATCGCGACCCTCTACAATGGACTTG
The DNA here is from genome assembly GCA_902363395.1 of Streptococcaceae bacterium. Lineage (GTDB taxonomy): Bacteria > Bacillota > Bacilli > Lactobacillales > Streptococcaceae > Streptococcus. Next base: position 401,600 of record CABIZZ010000001.1, on the reverse strand, counting down.
GCACCATGCCAGAGCACTTCCTTGCTCATTTTGGACTGACCGTGCTGATTCAGTTCCTTTGCACCTTGGCTTGGGTGAGCATCATTTCCTTCCTCCTCTACGCTAGCCAATCCATCACCTTGGCCTTCGTTGGCTACTTCATTGGAAATATCCTCTTAAGCCTGCCTGCGCTTTTCTTTAAAGATATTGACATTCTCCACTATCTAAACTTGGAATTCCAATATTCCTTGGTACAGAGCACCACAGCAACGACCAACACCCTCTCTATCGCCCTTGGATTCATCCTTGTTTTTGGCTTCCTGGGACTCGCTACTTTTAAACACAAAGATTTATAACAAAAAGCCTTGAGCAATGCTCAAGCCTTTTTTCTTAGTGTAATGGTCAAAATAAACCAGTCTGCCTCCGTTGCCAGTTGCAAATCGCCCCCTAAGATCTCTACAAAATTTTGAATAATGTAGAGACCCAAGCCAGAAGACTCTTCTGTATCCGACAGATTTTCAGAGTAGAAACGACTAGCCAGTTGGTCTAAGTGCTGGATCGGTTGTTGCACAATATTGCGTAGCTCGACCCGAATCGTTTCCGCGTCCGACATTAAGGTTAAACGCGCCTGATCCTTCCCATGCTTGAGGACATTGCTGAGCATATTTTGCAAGAGGCGCTCCCAGAGCTCAGGATCGGTAGCATAATGAAGATGCTCTTCTAGCTCCACCTCTAAGGCAATCCCCGCCTCAGACAAGCTATCATAATACTGGAACAACTGCTGGGTCAGGACTTGGCTGAGATTAACGTCTGTAAGCCGAGGCTGAATAGCTCCTTCCATCAAGCGTCTGTATTCCAAGAGAGATTCCAGGCGTTTTGAGACGACTTGAAGATTGGAAGCAATTTTCTTCAGCTTTTCCTCTTCCTGCGTCCCACCCTTGATGATTTGTTGGGTATAGCCCGATGCAATGGTCAAAGGCGTCCGGATATCATGAGCAATATTACTGATGGCCATATCCAAGGTCTTTTTCTCTTGAAAGGCAATCCGATTGGTCCGCTCGATCTGATCAAAGAGATCACTGACCTGCTTGGTCAAGGCGACCAATTCTTTTTTTGAAACACGTGACGTTAACCGTACCCCACTCCCATTTTGGAGCTTCTGTTGAATCTGCTCCTGCAAATCTGTGAGAGCAGAGAGTAGGCGAAGGTAACCCAGTCCCAAGAGAAAGACAAGGACGACTAGAATTAGAACCAATCCCCACATTACTGGTCTCCTTTCAAGCGAACACCCAAGCCCCAGACGGTTTCAATATAGTCCTCATCCGGATCAAGCTGGGCAATTTTCTTCCGGAGATTACTCAATTGGGCATTAAGGGTATTGTCTCCAGGCAGATAAACTTCTTCCCAGACCGCCTCATACAATTCTTCCTTGGTGAAAATCTTCTTTGGATGTGCCAGCAAGGTCTCAAAAATTTGAAATTCTTTTTTGCCCAAGCGAAGCGTCTGTTCGCCAGACTCCAGTTCAAAGGTTTCTGGATTCAGGACCAAATTCTTAAAGGAAAGCTTTTGCAACGCTTGAGCTTCCTGTGCCGGAGAGACGTGATTTCGCAACTGCACCGTCACCCGAGCCGCCACTTCGTCCAGATTAAAGGGCTTAACAATATAATCATTGGCACCGGCAAGGAGGTACTGGCTAATGAGGTGTTTGTCTCCAAGAGCCGTCATCATGATAACAGGCGCCTGACTCTGCAAACGGATCTCCTCCAGGACCTGGTCCCCATTTTTCCCTGGAAGCATGATATCCAAAAGGACCAAATCAATGGCTTCTTGCTGGAAGAGCCGTAGCCCTTCTGTACCTGAAAAAGCCTGAAGGACCTCATGATCTTCACTTAAGAGACTGTATAAAATTTCTTGGATATCATTATTATCCTCGATTAATAAAATCCGTGCCACTTGCCTCGCTCCTTTTTTCTTTTCTTGCGAAATCAGTTCTATTCCCCTAGCCTATCAAATAAAGGGACCTTCGTCAATCAAAAATGCAAAGAAAACACTCGATCAAGAAGATCTTTCCTCCTAATCGAGTGTTGCATTAGTGAACAGAAGCTCCATTGGTCGCAATGACTTCTTTGTACCAATAGAAGGATTTCTTACGGGCGCGCTCCAAGCTTCCCTTACCTTCGTTGTCCCGGTCGACATAGATAAAACCGTAGCGTTTCTTCATTTCTCCTGTCCCAGCAGAGACCAGGTCAATACAGCCCCAAGTCGTATAGCCCCAGAGGACAACGCCATCTTCATGAATAGCATCCCGCATGGCCTTGATGTGGGCAGCCAGGTAGTCAATCCGGTAATCATCCTCAATCTCCCCGGCTTCATTTGGAGTATCAACGGCGCCTAGTCCATTTTCTACGATAAACATCGGCTTTTGATAACGATCCCAGATGGTGTTGAGGGTAATGCGGAGACCAAGAGGGTCAATCTGCCAACCCCATTCTGAGCTTTCTAGGTAGGGGTTCTTCAGAGAGGCAAAGATATTGCCCGCTGTTTTCTCCCTTTCAGCTGGATCCCCTGAAGCGACCCGACTGGCATAGTAGGAGAAGGAAATAAAGTCTACTGTATGGTCTTTCAACAATTGAAGGTCCTGCTCGGTCATCTCGACCGTGATCCCCTGACGCTCCCACTCTTTCTTTGCATAGTTAGGGTATTCCCCACGCGCCTGCACATCGATAAAGAAATAGTTCTTGCGGTCTTCTTCTAGACCAGCCCAGACATCTCGCGGAGTACAGGTATGCGGGTAGTTTTGCCCAGCTGCCAGCATACAGCCGACCTTGTTGTTAGGATCAATCTCATGAGCAAGCTTGGTGGCAATGGCGGAAGCGACCAATTCATGGTGAGCCGCCTGGTATTTGACTTGCTCCTCATTCTCCCCTTCTTCAAAGCAGAGACCCGCTCCCATAAAAGGCGCATGAAGGATCATATTGATCTCGTTAAAGGTCAGCCAGTAGTTGACCAAGCCCTTGTAGCGAGTGAAGAGGGTCCGACAGAGACGTTCATAACATTCCAACATCTTGCGACTACGCCAACCTCCATACTCAGTAATCAAATGCATGGGACAGTCAAAGTGGGTAATGGTCACCAAGGGTTCAATGCCATACTTGTGGCACTCCTTAAAGAGGTCTTCATAGAACTGTAGACCTGCTTCATTTGGCTCCAGTTCATCCCCTTTCGGGAAAATCCGAGACCAGGCAATGGACAAGCGGTAAGTTTTAAAGCCCATTTCCCCAAAGAGCGCAATGTCTTCCTTGTAGCGATGGTACATATCAATGCCATCCTTAGCCGGATAAAAATAGCCCTCTTCAAAGTCGAACATCTTTTTCTGACCCGTGATAATGGCGTGACGGTCAGGCCCAATCGGTACCACATCCACATTGGCCAAGCCACGGCCATCTTCATTATAAGCTCCCTCACACTGGTTAGCAGCCGTCGCCCCACCCCAAAGAAAACCATCTGGAAATTGAAGTTTGTCGGTCATCTCTCTACCTCACTTGATTTGATAGTTCTATTATACCCTTCTCTAACCCGAAAATCTTACAGCATCCTAGGAAAAACTGATACTATTCTAAGATTGTTTTTGTTCGCGTGCAACACAAAAAGACCGGATAGCTCCGATCTTTTCTATAGTTCATTTTCTCAAATTCTATTTTAAGAATAGCTAAGGTTGACGTTAAATGACCACGCCTCCTATTTCATACGATAAAAATCAATCACTAGACCAGCAGGGCCTTCAACTAGCAAGCTTTCGGTTCCCCAATCAGTTACAGCTGGACCATTTAAAACCTGGATACCAAGATCTTTCAACCGTTGGTAGTTCTGCTCTACATCCTCAACTTCAACGTGAAGAATGATTCCTGACTGGAAATTTTCCAAAGGTATCAAATGGTTTTGGGATAACATGAGACAGTGACTGCCAATCGTGAACTGAGCAAAACTTTGGTCAACATAGTCCGCCTTTTTGTCCAAGATACGCTCCAAGCTAGCACAGACTTGGGGAACATTTGAAACGATAATATCTAATTGATTTAGATTCATTTACTATCCTCCAGAAAAAGACCGGATAGCTCCGATCTTTTCAAGTTCTGCTCTAAGAAAATCAAAGTATAAACAAGGCGGAACCAAGTTTGATGGCAATTCTTTGCTCATCAAACTACGAAAAATCCTTTGGGACTTTTTCTAGGCTCCGCACTAGATTCCATCATTGAAAATTAAGGTTTCAATGATAGAATCGTCGGCAGTAACCTAATAAAGAAGTCTATAAATTTATCTTTGATTTTCCACGAGCAGGATTATTTGATTGCGCGTGATTGCAACCCTTCTTCTTCCAAGAAGAGGCGGAATGGTACAAGCTCTTCAGCTTCGTATTTTTCTTTGAAGGCTTTAATAGCTTCTTCTGAGTGTTGTTTTGGATCCAACTCAAGTACTTCTACTGGAAGTGGACGATGTGGAGTGATGTGAGCATCGATAACAACAGTTTTACCTTCTTTGTTCAATTTAACAGCTTCAGCAACGACTGCGTCGATGTCTTCGATACGGTCAACTGTAAATCCAATAGCTCCTTGAGCTTCAGCGATTTTCGCATAGTCAGCATTAGGGAAGTCACAACCAAACAAGTGTTTGTTTGTGTCTTCGTATTTGTCCTTGATGAAGGCATATTTACCATTTGAGAAGACAACGTTGATAACTGGAAGGTCGTATTGAACGTTTGTGATCACGTCTGGGTAGCACATGTTGAATGCACCGTCACCCATGATGTTCCATACTTGGCGATCTGGATTGTCTTTCTTAGCAGCGATACCACCAGGAAGGGCAATACCCATTGTCGCAAAGAGTGGAGATGTACGCCACATGTTCTTAGGTGTCATGTGAAGGTGACGAGTAGATGTTTGAGTAGTGTCACCTACGTCGATTGAATAGATAGCGTCTTGATCAGCATGTTTGTTGATTGCATTGTAAACTTGATACAATTGCAATTCTCCCTCAGTTTTACCTTCGAGTTTGTTCATGTAATCACGCCAGTTTTGGTTATTCTTAACGTTTGCACGCCACCATGGAGTAGATTCAACTGGATTCACTTTGTCAAGGATTGCTTTGGCTGCTTGACCTGCATCACCAAGGATTGAAGCATCTAGGGCATGACGTTTACCAAGTTTGTAAGGGTCGATATCGACTTGGATGAATTTTTCAGTGTTTTTGAAGGCTTCGTATACTTCAGCAAATGGGAAGTTTGAACCAAGGAAGAGAACTGTGTCCGCTTCAAAGACCACTTCGTTGGCTGGTTTCCAACCAACACGGTAAGCAGAACCTGTCAAACCTTCATAGTTCCATTCGAACGCTTCAAAGTTTTTACCAGTTGTAATGATTGGTGCTTTAATTTTACGTGACAATTCAGTGATCACTTCACCAGCTTTCACACCACCGTAACCAGCGTAGATCACTGGACGTTCCGCATTGTTCAAGATTTCAACAGCTTTGTCGATTTCAACTTCGTTCAAAGCTGGAGCGATAAATGAACGCTCGTAAGAACCTGATCCGTAGTATGAGTTTTCGTCGATTTCTTGGAAACCAAAGTTTACTGGAATTTCAACAACGGCTGGACCTTTTTTAGAAACAGCAGCACGGCAAGCTTCGTCAATCACTTTTGGCAATTGTTCTGCGTAAGCTACACGTTTGTTGTAAACAGCGATACCGTTGTACATTGGGTTTTGGTTCAATTCTTGGAAGGCATCCATGTTCAATTCGTTAACTGGACGTGATCCAAGGATAGCAAGGAATGGAGTGTTATCCATAGCTGCATCGTAAACACCGTTGATCAAGTGAGTTGCACCAGGTCCACCTGAACCAACTGCAACACCGATAGAACCACCAAATTTAGCTTGCATAACCGCTGCAAGAGCACCTGTTTCTTCGTGGCGAACTTGCAAGAAACGGATATCTTTGTCTTCAGCCAAAGCGTCCATGAGTGAGCTAAGTGTTCCTGATGGGATACCGTAGATTGTGTCTACGCCCCATGTTTTCAATACGTTGAGCATTGCTGCAGATGCAGTAATTTTTCCTTGAGTCATAAATATAACTCTCCTTCAATAAAAATAATTGTCAGTCTTTGAACTGAATTCGACAAAGAGTGAAAACGTTTCAAATAACTTTACTATATCAATTTATCACGTTTTATTGTCCTTGTATAAGAATATGCTCACCGAACGCCTGGAACTATTACATAACACAAAGCAAAAATCTGTTCTGTTTCTGCCAACTATTTTATAACAGAAGTCATAAACCGCATAAGGGCAAGGTTTTTGCTTGTTGTAGAATTAGTACAAAATAGAGTGTTTCTCCAAACTGTTTTATAGAAAGCATAAAAAATCCTAGCTGGAAAATCATTTTCCTTGCTAGGATGGGTTAGATTTCGCTTTGAAGAGCCTTACTCAAGACCCTGTATCCTTCGATGGTTAGATGAAGACCATCTGTTGTATAAGCCGGTTTGAGCTGACCATCCTCTCCAAGCAAATGGTCAAAAACATTGATAAATTCAACATTTATCATCCCTTGGGCCAATTCGTGGTAGGCCTGGTTCAAGGTCTGAATCTTCTGATTGGTCCGGATATAAACTGTCCCCTTGTAGGGCTCTCCCTCATTCACAGGAAGAACCGAAACGAGTTTGATTTGCGCCAAGGGCAAGAGTCGTACCATCTCCTGCAAGATGATGCTCATGTTATCAATGGTTTCCGACAGGGGCATTTCCTTTCCAATGTCATTAGTCCCGATCAGTAAAAAAACCTTATCCACTGCTTGACCGAAAATATGGGCATCTAGATGCTCTCTTAAGAGGTCTGTCTTGTAGCCTCTAATCCCCCGGTTCACCATATACTGATCCGTCAACAGCAACTCTTGAAGAGGATAGTATTCGACGATAGAGTCTCCTATAAAAAGAATATCGGGTTCCCTCAAAGAATTTTGATTCAGTTCTCGGTAATTCTTCTGTATTTTTGCCTGTTCTTTCAACAGCCAGGCCTCCAATAATTGTACAGCCATAAAGGCTCCTTTCGATTCGTATAGTAGAAACTGTGCAAGGTAGGACAGGCCTAGTCGAAGCTGAGCCTTCCATCCAAGTATGCTTCGATGACTTCGTAGACCCCATGATTCTGATGAGAAGGCGCCGTATAGCGGGCTACTTGTCGCGCATGGGGATCCGCATTTTCCATTGCATAGGAATAGGTCGCTAACTCAAGCATCTCGACATCGTTTTGGCTATCGCCAAATGCCATCAAGTGTCCACCATCCACGCCCCAGCGTTCTTCTAAGAATTGAATGGCTGTAGCCTTATTGACACCCGGTTGCAGAATATCAATGGCCCCATAGCCACTAGCTGCAGGAAGCAGGCGCTCTCCAAACTTTTCTCGCAGCTCTTGCACAAAGGCTTCGACTTTTTCAGTCTCAGTGACAACACTTAGCTTCAAAACTTGCTGGCCATGTTCATGGGCCAAATCATCCACAAAGTGCATCCGTTTGTAAAAAGCAGCTGCTAACTCCGGCGTCATCAATTGCTCTAAAAGAGGAAACTCTGTTCCTTTCTTGGCATAGCCTCCCGATAAGCTACTAACGACCATATGAAGTTCTTCTTCTCGGCCTTCTAGATAATGCAAGACCTCCTGCACCAGCTCTTCCGGCCAACTGCACTCTCGGATGAGCTTCCCCTTCTCTAATATCCGTGCCCCATTGGCCAGCACCAAGGTGACGCGATCTTTCAAGTCTCCTAATACATGAGACATACGGCTATAGCCATTCCCTGTCGCAATGACAAAAGGAATCCCTCTTTGGTCTAGCTGATCCAGAATGCAGCTCAAGCGCTCATGATCTACTTCTCCTTGCTTGTCCATCAGAGTGCCATCCATATCTGTCGCAATCATTTGTAGCATACCGCCACCTCTTTCCATCTTTCCCCTATTATACACCATTCCCTCATCATTTTGGAACCTTCTCTCCCTTAAGTCGCCCCTCTCCTCCTTCCTTAAAATTTAAGAAATTCCATCGAATCCTCTTTAATTTTTGGTCCAATTTTATTATAATATAGATAGTAGATTTTCCCTGTATGAAGTAACTAGCAGACCCTTTCACACACTTGAAAAAAAACGTCTGCTACTCCCGAAAAAGATCTAAGAGGTAGGCATGAACACAAATACCTTATACCGCCAAACATCCTTTACCAATAGCGATTTCCCTTTTTCAATTAAACAGATTAGCACCCAAAATGGCCAGCCAGATATCTTATTTCACTGGCACACCGATATTGAGATTATTTATGTCAATGAAGGGACTGCTCAGTTCCATATCGACTATGAATATTTTAATAGTCAGCCTGGTGATATTATTTTGATCCGACCCAATGCTCTTCACTCCATCCACCCCATCCAGAGTTCTTCTCATACTATGGATGTCCTGCATTTTAATTTGGACCTGATTGGGATTACCCATAAAAATATTGCCACTCTAAAATATTTACAACCCCTCTACAATGGAGATTTTGAATTTGTCCGACGCATTCAAGCCCAATCACCTGGTTACGAAGAAATCAAACAGAGCCTCTTAACCTGTATGGCAAACGGAAGAGAACAAGGCCCCTTCTATGAACTCCGACTTAAATCCCAGCTCAATGAACTCCTCTATCTCCTCTTCTCCCACAACTATATCGTCGAGAAGAAGTTCTCAACAGACGCTTACCGGAGAGAAGAAAAAATCCGTTTGGTCCTCGACCATATTTCAAACCATTACCAAGAGGAGCTCATGATCGAGCATTTGGCAGAACTGTGCCATTTTAGCCCGACCCACTTCATGAATTTCTTTAAGAAACAATTAGGGATCTCTTGCATGGAGTACATCATTCAATATCGGTTGAAAAAAGCGGCCCATCTCCTCCAGCATTCCGATCAGGCAATCATTGATATTGCAAGCCAATCCGGCTTCAACAACCTCTCAAACTTTAATCGCCAGTTCAAGAAATACTATCAGGTCACGCCAAGCCAATACCGAAAAGCTTGTCTTTAACCAATAGATCAAACAATAAAAGCACATGAAACACAAGTGAAGTTTGCGTTTTATGTGCTTTTAATTTTTTACAACAGTAGATCTGATAAAGCCTAGCAACCTTCCTCTTCATCACTCAATCACTCTACTTAAAGACCATTTTCCTGTCTTTTCATATTGTCCAATTAATTCTTGGGAAGTTCGAGTGATTTCCGAAGGGAAATGGAGGTTTTTTAATGTATTGACCGCATTCTTCGTTACTGCTGCTCCCTGCTTTATCTCATAATCAAAGACGATTTTCCCGTCAACATAGCGACTGTCAAAATGATAATTATCATTGACTGCACCAGATGCAGCAACCAGCTCAATATCATGGCTTGAAATCATATACAGGCAATCGTGTCTCGATAGCCAGCGGACAATCCCTAAGCCAGACCCAATTCGCTCAATGGTATTGGTTCCCTTAAAGAGTTCATCAATAAAGAAATAATGAAAACCTGACTTTTCCAGACTCTCAATCATTCGGAGAATCGTTTTGCTCTCTGTAATAAAATAACTATCTCCAACCTCGATATCATCGCTGACATCCATAGAAGTCATGACATGTCCATAAGAAAGCTCCAAACTTTCGCCATAGGCGAAGCCCAAGCCCTGCGCTAAAATACAGTTAATGGCTACCATTTTCAGATAAGTGGATTTCCCAGAGGCATTATCCCCACTAATCACCATATTTCTTTCAAAACTAACGTCATTAACAACCGGATCCGCTAGTAAAGGATGGTAGATCCCCTTTCCTTTAATCCCAGCTTCTTCCTTAAAATTGGGATGACAAACCAAATTACCATCACGCTTATGGCGTAGAAGGCTGATGGCTACTTCCAATTCCCCCAAAAGATTGATTGTTTCCTGCGCTTCTTTCTGATGAGTCCTCACTTGCTGATAGATATAGATTTGAGCAATCTGAGGAATTAAGAAAAGAAAATTAAGGTAAATCAGGATAATTTCCATCTCGGAGCTTCCTGTTGGACTTTGTAAGATGCTGGAAATGACTTTCGTCTTCTTAAATGGTTGGATAGCCTGTTTGAGGGTTTCTTTTTTTTTGTAGTGCTAGACGGCTCAGCTTTTCCGCTGAATCAAAGATACGAACCAAGTAACTAACTTGATCCAAGCGCATTTTATTCGACCAATTCCGAATGCTCGAAAAAATGATATTAAACGTCACACTCGCTATCAAGACTGACATGGCTTGAATTTGAAAAAACGGAAGAAAGAAAAGAGAGAGGACTGGCAAACACGCTAAAAAAATGTAGAGAGAAAGATAAATCCTCGAATCTTGCTTCCCTGGATTCGCCACAATACTTCTAGCCATATTGTGGTTCTTTTTTCCTAACTGGTTCATAACAACCTGAACCTTCAGACGAAGATCCGGGTGATGTTCAAAGAAATCTTCTAACTCCTGCAAAGATGCATCTGGTTGAAAGTTTATCAAACGCATCTTCTGAAACAAGGCCTCTGCCCCTATACTAGACTGTGTATGGTTCAACTGATCAAAGACTCTATGCATGTCTAAATCATGCCAAGTTTGACCATCTACTTGACTATCCGTTGGCTGGAGTGTAGATGCCAAAAGCATCGTTTCCACTAAACTCTCTTCACTATCATTTTTTATAAAAAAAGGTTTTCCCTCCCAAGCCTTGGCTAATTTTTTTCTCAGACGAATCGTTGCTATCCGATTTGTTAGAACCATAATGATGATCAGTCCAACAAATCCAATTGGTAACCATCCAAGTTTATCCATTTCTTAATTCGCCCCTTCCTGCTGCCAATTCAGATTCACACGTTCTTTCACTTCCTGGTAGGCTGTATCGACACGCGCCTTTGTTTCATCATCCAATTGATCCCGGTACTTGCCGCCTTCAATCCAGTCCTCCAAGATATAGGTCTGGAAATGATAGAGTTCATAGCCTTCAGGAGAATAACTGTCCTTTGGCGTCCGGTTGACCCAAGTAGGATGAGCTGTTGCCGTTTTGATTCGTGTCTTGCGCCCTACCTTCTCAATGGTGATATCCATCAGGACACCCCGTTCGGTCCATTGGGCATTGTCTATCCCTTCCATGGTTTCCATCCGCTGATTGGAAAGGAAATTCCCCATAGAATAAACAATCAATTTCTGTTGCCCATCCTTATCCACAATCTCAGCAGGCTGGACAACATGAGGATGACCACCCAAGACGATATCCGCTCCCCAAGAAATCATCTTATGGTATAGCTCCTTTTGTTCCTCTGATGGCTCTAACTCATATTCAATCCCCATCTGAGGCATGACAATAGTTACGTCCGCTTCCATCTCAGCTTTTTGGATTTCTTGACGCATCCGCTCCTCATTGAGGTCCGATAGACGGTTATCATAGTCCTCTTGTTCTAGATTATATTCCATCCCATTAAACCCGTAGGAGTAGGCCAAGATCGCAATCTTGATCCCATTTACTTCCTTGATCAGGATAGGGGCTTGCTCTCTCGTCTCATGCGGGTAGACACCAACCGTTTGGATCCCCGCGTCTTCAAAGGCCTTTGCAGTCGAAAACAGCCCTTCCAAGCCAGAATCAAGAATATGGTTATGTCCCAGGTCCATCACCTGATAGCCTGCCTCCTTAATCGAAGCAACCACCTCCCCAGGGGCATTGAAAATCGGATAGCCCGAAAGCCTATAATCCGAATTAATGGTCCCTTCAAAATCCCCCAAGACCAGATCCCCTTGCTTCAACCATTCCTGAGCATAGTGATAATTCTCAGAAAAATCATAGCTTCCATCTTCCTTGGCGGCGCTGATATAAATCAAGTCATGATAGAGTTGATCTCCATTTGCCATGATCCGAGCCGTATGCGGTAACTGATCCGGATGAACTTCTTCTTGCTTTTCAACGACTTCCGGCATTTCTAGCGCTGTAATGGGAAAACCATTCCATTTTTGAACCCACAAGACCAGATTTGCTGCTACAAATACTGTAATCAGCAAACCATAGACAAACTGTTCGTTGGTCAGGCGGAAAGCGGTCACCTTTCCCAAGCCAATATCAAGCCAGTCGTTGAGCATCCTGAGGATATCTTTCCCAAGCTCGCTCCATCTCTTTAAGAGATCCTTCCAATTCTTCATCATCTTCTCTTCCTATTCAATTCTCTTGCACTTGTCAAAGGCATCTCCCTAGCATCTTGATGGTACCTTTTACATTCTCACACTTCTCTAACATTCCAACTTTCTCATCTTAGGTTTATACAATGAGCCACTATACCCACATCAAACCTAGCATTCATTGAAATGCTTTCTCTTCATTGTATCACAAATTTTAAGAAGAGAAAAAAGAGAGCAGGACAGAAGCGCTATTGTTTAGAAACGCTTCATCGTCCTGCTCCTGCACAGTTGATTAATTCATGTAAATGATCGATCATCACTTCTTATCGTTTGATTTGGACAAGCTAATCGCAACCATGACAAGACTTAGGAAAAAGGCCGAAAGTAACCCTTTTGTCGTCCGATTCATAAAAGGTTGATGGAATACAAAATGATTATAGGCAGTAAATCCTAATCCAATCAGAGTTACCATAGCTGAAAGTGAAAAAATTGTTAACCACAAATTTCTATTTTTCATCCTACACTCCGTTTTTCGATCTAATAGAAAGACCCTCTTATTTCAAAGCCTTTAACAAATAACCATAACCTTCTTGCTCCATTTCCTCTTTTGGAATAAAGCGCAGTGAGGCCGAATTGATGCAATAGCGAAGGCCACCTTGGTCTTTGGGTCCATCGGTGAAGACATGGCCGAGATGGGCATTACCTGAGCGGGAACGAACTTCGATCCGCTCCATCCCGTGGCTATGGTCCTGGTAATAGTGGATGACATCTTTGGCAATGGGACGGGAGAAACTTGGCCATCCACAGCCAGAAGCAAACTTATCCTTGGCAAAAAAGAGAGGTTCCCCAGTCGTAATATCCACATAGATACCCTCTTCAAAGGTCTGATCATAGGCATTGTGGAAAGGGCGTTCCGTCGCACTATTTTGAGTGACTTGGTACTGTTCTGCCGTCAGTTTCGCCTTTAAGATTTCTTGATCTGGCTTCTGATAAGCTGCCGGATCAATCAAGGGTTGGGCTGCATCCGTCACATCAATATGGCAATAACCTCCAGGATTCTTCTTGAGGTAGTCTTGGTGGTAGTCCTCAGCTAGGATGTAGTGGCGCAAGGGTTCCAACTCAACCGCAATTTTGCGGCCCAGTTGCTTCTCTTCTTCCGCAAACACTTGGGCGATCACCTGACGATCTGCCTCCTCTAGGTAATAAACACCGGTCCGATATTGGCGCCCTTGATCATTTCCCTGCTTGTTAATGGACAAGGGATCGATCACTCGGAAAAAGTAGAGCAGAATCGCTCGTAGAGTAATCTTGTCTGGATCATAGACGACTTGTACGGTCTCTGCATGATCCGTTTCCTTGATTAGTTGGTAATTGGTCGTTTCTACCTGGCCATTGGCATAGCCCACCGTCGTCTGTTCTACACCGGGGATCCGAGAGAAATACTCCTCTAAACCCCAAAAACAGCCACCTGCTAGATAAATCTCTGCCATCTTTTTTCCTCGCTTCCTGCATTCCCTAAGAGGAACGCTTAACATCTATTAGCTCCATCATAATCCAAGAGCCTCAGATTTTCAAGGATTCTGCATCAAAAATCCCTTCTACTATACTAGTAAAAGGGATAAAGGCATTCCCACTTATTTTTCAAATAAGAAAAAGAGCGAGTAACCAAGATTCCGTAGAGACACTAAAAACTGATGGAAAAAATCATGCATGAGAGACATGTCCCACACCTCCTCTCAATCATCTGATGTTCCTAGGCAACTCTTTCAACATTAAAGAACCACCGTCGGTCCGTAGACCTGTAACTGAGGCTTCACAACCTCGTAATGCCAGTGATCATAAGCTCGCCAAACTTGAAAGGTTTCTTCATTTAAACGCAACCCACCCAGACCAATCAATAGACTGGCGGTCTGATAAAACTTTTCCAACTCGATCAACAGGCGATTGTCTATCCTTTGAGCCTTCAATAAAACTTTCAACATCTGATCTAGATTTTCTCGAAATCGAAAGTCCTCTGGACTGGCTTTGCATTCGCTAGAAAAGGCTGTTTGAAGAAGGCTGACCGTCGCCCTCGCCTCTTGAATCACATCCCTTTCTCCCATCGACATCACCTTCCTTTTCACCTCCATTGTACACCTTTTTCTCTCTATAAAAATGGAAAATCTTTAAAACTAGGAACAGAATGAGGCTGGGACAAAAGTCCTAGCCTTTCAATTATTTTTGGATTGTCGAGCAAGACGCAGTGGTTGAGTGGGCTCTACTACGCTGATTTCATCAGCTTTTACAGCCCTACTCAACTGTGCGGAGGTGGGACAACGAAATCGAATTCTAACGAATTACCGATTTCTGTCCCACTCTCATAAAAAACTTCCCCAAGTTTCCACTTGAGGAAGTTCTTCTCGAAAGATTAGTCAATGTAGTGCAGTTTCCCACGGAAATCTTCCAGGCTTTGGTAGCCTTTTTCTTCCATGATAGCTTTGAGCTCTGCAGTGATGCGGTCAAAAGCTCCTACTCCTTCTTTATGTAGCGTCGTTCCGATTTGCACCATACTAGCCCCACAAAGGATATGTTCAAAGGCATCGCGACCAGTCAAGACGCCCCCAGTCCCCACAATCTGAATTTCTGGATTTAACCGTTGGTAAAAAGCATGGACATTGGCCAGAGCAGTTGGTTTGATGTATTCGCCACCGATCCCACCAAAGCCGTTCTTCGGACGGATCACAACGGATTCATCCTCAATGTAGAGGCCATTTCCGATCGAATTGACGCAGTTGACAAATTTGAGCGGGTATTTGTTAAAGATTGCTGCTGCTTGATCAAAATGAACGATATCAAAATAAGGTGGCAACTTGATCCCAAGAGGTTTGGTAAAGTAGGCAAAGACCTCTGACAAGATCCGATCCGTCGTCTCAAAATCATAAGCGATCTGGGGTTTCCCTGGAACATTGGGGCAGGAGAGGTTCAATTCAGTCAAACCTTTAAAATCACTTTCTTGCACCTTTTTCAAAATGGTATGGGTTTCCTCAGGAGACATACCGACAAGAGATAGGAAGAAAGTCCGATCGGGATCTGTTTCTTGCAACTCCAATAAGTAATTCAAATAATAGTCCAACCCTTGGTTAGGTAGCCCCATCGAATTGATCGAACCAAGCGGCACATCTTGATAGCGTGGCTCTGGATTTCCAGAACGGAACTCCAAGGTAGCTGTCTTGGTCACAAAGGTCCCAGCAGCCGAATTCTTCACTTCTTCTAATTCCTCAGTGGTCATACAGGCCACACCTGCCGCATTCATCAGGCAGTTGTCAAATTCAAAACCAGCAATTTGCGTCTTTGTCGATACCATCTTCTTCTCCTTGAAATGAATTCTTACAGCCATTATAGCACGAAAAGAAGGATTCATGGCTAGAAAACTAAAAAAGAACAAGGATCGTCCGGAAATAGAAAAAATTACCATAAATGTTATCCATTTATTTTCTATATAGAGGGGAAAAATCAGACATTTTTCCAATCCTATCGTCCTTTCGCATCCATTTTTTCCCACTTCATAGGCAGTTGTGAAAATTTTCAGAAAATTCAACTTTTTTCTTTACAAGTCAAAAAAAGTCTGCTATAATTATCGACGTAATAAAATATGACATTGCTTTCAGCAGTGCCTCCATATACCAGTAAGTTCACTAACCTGCTGGAATTCGTCTCAATAAAAAAAGGAGAAACAAGATGACAACTGCAAAAGAATATATCCAAAGCACTTTCGAAACCGTAAAAGCTCGTAACGGCCATGAAGCGGAATTCCTTCAAGCTGTTGAAGAGTTCCTCAGCACTTTGGAACCTGTATTTGAAAAACATCCAGAATACATCGAAGAAAATATTTTGGCTCGCATTACTGAGCCAGAACGCGTGATTAGCTTCCGTGTTCCTTGGGTTGACCGTGACGGAAAAGTTCAAGTTAACCGTGGTTACCGTGTTCAATTCAACTCAGCTGTCGGTCCTTACAAAGGCGGACTTCGTTTCCACCCAACTGTAAACCAAGGGATCTTGAAATTCCTCGGTTTCGAGCAAATCTTCAAAAACGTCTTGACTGGTCTCCCTATCGGTGGTGGTAAAGGTGGATCTGACTTCAATCCTAAAGGAAAAACAGACGCTGAAGTGATGCGTTTCTGCCAAAGCTTCATGACTGAATTGCAAAAACACATCGGTCCTTCTCTTGATGTGCCTGCTGGTGATATCGGGGTTGGTGGACGTGAGATTGGTTACCTTTACGGACAATACAAACGTCTTCGCCAATTTGATGCCGGTGTCTTGACTGGTAAACCTCTTGGTTTCGGTGGTAGCTTGATCCGTCCAGAAGCAACTGGTTATGGTTTGGTTTACTATACGGAAGAAATGCTCAAAGCCAACGGCGACAGCTTTGCTGGTAAGAAAGTCGTAATCTCAGGTTCTGGTAACGTAGCCCAATACGCTCTTCAAAAAGCAACTGAACTTGGTGCAACTGTTATCTCTGTCTCTGACTCAAACGGTTACGTGATCGACGAAAACGGTATTGACTTCGATCTTCTTACAGACGTCAAAGAAAAACGTCGTGCTCGTTTGACCGAGTATGCTGCTGAAAAACCAACTGCTACATACTACGAAGGTTCTGTATGGACTTACACTGGAAACTACGATATCGCTCTTCCATGTGCTACTCAAAATGAGATCAACGGTGAAGCAGCGAAACGCTTAGTTGCTCAAGGGGTAAAAGTTGTTTCTGAAGGAGCCAACATGCCTAGCGACCTTGATGCGATCAAAGTCTACAAAGAAAACGGCATCCTTTATGGACCTGCTAAAGCGGCCAATGCTGGTGGGGTTGCTGTATCTGCTCTTGAAATGAGCCAAAACAGCCTCCGTCTTTCATGGACACGTGAAGAAGTGGATGGACGTTTGAAAGACATCATGACCAACATCTTCAACACTGCTAAAACAACCGCAGAAACCTACGGTCTTGGTAAAGATTACCTTGCGGGTGCCAATATCGCAGCCTTTGAAAATGTCGCAAATGCGATGATTGCCCAGGGTCTTGTTTAATTTGATTCTTTTGCCACACCTCTGAATCTTTTGGTTTCGGAGGTGTTTTTCTTGATTAAAAAAAGAAGATTGGAAAACCAAATCTTCTTTTATTTTTATAAATCATCCAAGGCATCTTTCATCTTGTCAAAGAAGCCTTTTTTCTTTGGATTTACCTTGATATCACCAGCTTCCGCAAATGCACGAAGGGCTTCTTTTTGCTTGTCATTTAGGCCTGTTGGTGTCACCACATTAACAGATACATATTGATCTCCTACAGAGCCACCACGCAAGCTTGGTGCTCCTTTACCGCGGAGACGGAATTTCTTACCTGTCTGAGTTCCTTCGGGGATGACCAAGTCAACATCGCCGTGAACCGTTGGAACATGGACCGTATCCCCAAGAGCAGCCTGAACAACGTTCAAGTTCAATTTATAGTAGATGGTTGATCCATCACGCTCAAATTTGTCGCTCGGCTCAACGTTGACCACCACATAGAGATCTCCGTATGGCCCTCCATTAAAGCCAGCTTCTCCTTGACCAGAGAGGCGGATTTGTTGCCCAGTTTCGACCCCAGCAGGGATTTTCACATTGACACTGTGCGCTTGTTTCTCGTGACCAGTCCCATGACAGGTTGTACAAGGATCTTTAATTTCTTTTCCTCGACCATGACAGACATCACAGGTGATTTGACGGCGCATCATCCCAAGCGGGGTTTGCGTATCCACATTGATAACCCCAGAACCATGACAACGTCCACAAGTTACAGGGCTCGTTCCTGGCTTAGCACCAGTCCCATCACATGTCCGACAGCTAGCTTCCCGATGGTACTTGA
The DNA here is from genome assembly GCA_902363395.1 of Streptococcaceae bacterium. Classification (GTDB taxonomy): domain Bacteria; phylum Bacillota; class Bacilli; order Lactobacillales; family Streptococcaceae; genus Streptococcus. The sequence continues at coordinate 383,541 of CABIZZ010000001.1, read as the reverse complement.
CTTCCTTCTCAGTTCCAAAGATGGCTTCTTCAAATTTGAGGTTTACGCGGTACTGAAGATCATCTCCCTGACGTGGAGCATTAGGATTGCGGCTTGCACCGCTTCCTCCAAAGAAGCTTGAGAAAATGTCCTCAAAACCACCAAAGCCAGTGCCATCAAAACCACCGAAACCACCAGCTCCGCCACCGAAGCCACCAAAACCACCGTTGGCTCCTGCAGCACCGTATTGGTCATAAGCCGCCCGCTTTTGTTCGTCGCTCAAAGTCTCATAAGCTTCTTGAACTTCCTTGTACTTGTCCTCAGCTCCAGGATCCTTGTTGATATCTGGATGATATTTTTTAGATAATTTCCGATAGGCTCTCTTGATCTCATCTTGAGATGCATTTTTCGAAACGCCCAAACGGTCATAAAATTCAGTATTGTTCATACAAGATACTAAGAGCGAACAGAAAGCGACTGAAATTTAGGAAACCGACAAGAAATCCTGATTTCTTAGGAGGTTTATCTAATTTCCAAGCTTTCCGCTCGAGTTCAATTCCCCGAACGCTCTTTGTTCCTTTCTATAATTTTCATGTAATCTTTAGAGGATGTTTTCTATACTTTGCTTCACTTGTTCAAATTCTTGGTTTGATAGAGTAAATATCAAATCCTCTTCAGCGTACTCGTTCTGTTCTTTAAAATAGTTATCCGTATTCTCTGCCAACCCTAAACTTAGAATCACTTTCCTTGCAAACTCTTGATGAGCAAAACCGATAGCCGTAATGATCTGTTTATCTTGCACAAGAACTTTCGGTTGGAAATTTTCACGTGGAAGAAATTCAAAATAGTCAAAGAAGTTTTGCCAAATGCCACCTGTAAATTTCGTATCCTTCAACAAGCCTGCTTTCGCCAATAAAAGAGGCGCTGAAGAAATGGCTGCAATGAGGATATCTTGCTTACCAAGGTCTCTCAAGAACGAAATCAATTTCTCATCGCGTAGAGCAGGACCTATATTCACCATTCCTGGCAAAATCACACAAGAATACTCTTCTAGGTTTATTTGATCCAGTGTTTTCGTCGGTTGACAGGGCAAACCATCCTCAGAGACCACTATCGAATGATCTGAAGCGACATAATCAATCGTGACGTCAAAAGACAGAGCTAAAGTACTCGTTAAAGCGGTTATTTCATAAAGAGAAAAATTAGGATAAATGATACAAAGTACTTTTTTCATACGCAACATCCTCTATTTTACCGAAAAACAGAGGCTGGGTTGCAACCTCTGGATTTCCAATCTGTATTAACTAAGCCATTTAAAACTGAAACAAGAATCTCATTTTTTATGTTTTAATTTATACTTTCTTTTTACTTCATTATAGCTAGCAATCGCAATCATAATAATATCTTCACTATTACAATCCTCCGATCTCACTTGTCGTGTTATAGAATTGTCGTCATCTCCCGAATTTTCATCTATACCTTCTAAAGATGTTGGTAATAAAGTATCTCTATGAAATTTTACGATTGTCACTTCATTATCTTTACTATAATGGATTTCTAAAAATTTATTACCGATAATATCATCAAAATAATAAAGCGCTGTTTGTTCTTTATTATTTTTACGATATATTTCCAAACCGTTTTTTTCAAGGTTTGCAATTAATTCATCAACCTTCATAAAATTCTCCTGACTTGTAGTTACTTCTCAGTAAACTCTCCGTCTACGACGTCATCGCCTGCGTTTCCTGTTGCTTGTGCGCCTTCTGCTCCTGCTTGAGCTTGTTGCGCTGCTGCAGCTTGTTCGTAGAGTTTAACAGCAAGTCCTTGAGCTTTTTCGTTCAATGCTTCAAGTTTTGCTTTCATTTCGTCCAAGTTGTTGTCTTCTTGGGCTTTCTTAAGCTCATCGAGGGCAGCTTGGGCAGCATCACGTTCTGCATCGAAACCTTTACCTTCAGTTTCTTTGATTGTCTTTTCAGTCGCAAAGATTGCTTGATCTACTTCGTTACGAAGGTCAACTTCTTCTTTACGTTTCTTATCTGCTTCAGCGTTAGCTTCTGCATCTTTCATCATGCGATCGATTTCTTCGTCTGTCAAACCTGAGTTAGATTGGATAACAATTGTTTGTTCTTTTTGAGTTCCAAGGTCTTTCGCTTTAACAGATACAATACCGTTCTTGTCGATGTCGAATGTTACTTCGATTTGTGGGATACCACGAGGTGCAGCTGGGATATCAGTCAATTGGAAGCGTCCAAGAGTCTTGTTATCTGCTGCCATTGGGCGTTCACCTTGAAGAACGTGGATATCAACGGCTGGTTGGTTGTCTGCCGCAGTTGAGAAGACTTGTGATTTAGATGTTGGAATAGTAGTGTTGCGGTCGATGAGTTTTGTGAAGACTCCACCCATTGTTTCGATACCAAGTGACAATGGCGTTACGTCAAGAAGGACAACGTCTTTAACATCACCAGTGATGACACCACCTTGGATAGCAGCACCCATGGCAACTACTTCGTCAGGGTTCACTGATTTGTTTGGTTCTTTACCAGTTTCAGCTTTAACAGCTTCCACAACGGCAGGGATACGAGTTGAACCACCGACAAGGATCACTTCGTCAATGTCTGACAAGCTCAAACCTGCATCTGAAAGGGCTTGACGAACTGGAACTTTAGTACGTTCTACAAGGTCACGAGTCAAGTCATCAAATTTAGCACGAGTCAAGGTCATTTCCAAGTGAAGAGGTCCAGCTTCACCAGCAGTGATGAACGGCAAGCTGATTTGTGTTGAAGTTACACCAGAAAGGTCTTTCTTCGCTTTTTCAGCCGCGTCTTTCAAACGTTGAAGGGCCATCTTGTCTGTTGACAAGTCGATACCATTTTCTTTCTTGAATTCTGCTACCAAGTGGTCGATGATTTTTTGGTCAAAGTCGTCACCACCAAGTTTGTTATCCCCTGCAGTAGCCAATACATCGAAGACACCATCACCCAATTCAAGGATAGATACGTCGAATGTACCACCACCAAGGTCGAATACCAAGATTTTTTCTTCTTTGTCAGTCTTGTCCAAACCGTAAGCAAGGGCTGCTGCAGTTGGTTCGTTGACGATACGTTCTACTTCAAGACCAGCGATTTTACCAGCGTCTTTAGTTGCTTGACGTTGAGCATCGTTGAAGTATGCAGGAACTGTGATAACAGCCTTGGTTACTTTTTCACCAAGGTATTCTTCCGCATAACCTTTCAAGTATTGAAGGATCATTGCTGAGATTTCTTGTGGTGTGTATTCTTTACCGTTAGCAGAAACCTTTTCAGAAGTTCCCATCTTAGATTTGATAGAGATCACTGTATCTGGGTTTGTAACTGCTTGACGTTTTGCAGCGTCACCAACGATGATTTCACCGTTTTTGAAAGAAACTACAGATGGAGTTGTACGGTTTCCTTCTGGGTTTGCGATGATTTTTGATTCAGTTCCTTCAAGAACTGCTACTGCTGAGTTTGTTGTACCTAAGTCAATACCGATAATTTTAGACATATGTTTTTCTCCTTAAGTTTTATCTTCTTTTTTCTTTTTGATATTTCCCTTAAGTGGTGGGGACGTGAGCAACTCCCTTCGGGATTTCATCACTTATTTTTGAGCCTACTGTCTCAAAAATCCCCTGTTTCAGTAGCACAAGCTACTGAAACTTTCACCACGGCGGGAAATATCTTCCTTGCAAGCCTCCGGCTTACATCTTATCTTTCTTTCATAGTTTAGTGTCGTTTCGGACAAGATATCCTAGTTATAGACAACTACCATAGCCGGTCTTAGGATGCGGTCATGGAGTTTGTAGCCTTTTTGGAAGACTTGTGCGATGGTGTCTGCTGGATGTTCATCATCTGCAGGCAAGGTTTGGATGGCCATGTGGTAGTTATGGTCAAAGGCTCCGTCCGCTGGAATTTCTTCGATTCCTTCTTCTTTCAGAGCATGTACCAAACTTTCTTGGACCATTTCCAAGCCCTTCTTCACATCATCCGTCAACCCTTCAACGGCAAGGGCACGTTCGAGGTTGTCCAGTGATGGTAAGATCGCTTTTGCCAAATCTTGGCTACGGTATTTTTGTAATTGTTGACGTTCTTCGTTAGCACGGCGCTGAATGTTTTGCATCTCTGCATGAGCACGAAGGTATTTGTTTTCAAATTCCTCGGCACGCGCTTGTGCTTCTTCTAACTCAGAAGGTTGGTTGCTTTCCTCTACAACTTCTTCAATTGTTTGGTCAACCTCTTCTTTCACGTCTTCTTTTTTGATATCTTCTGTCAAGGCATACACCCCTTTCATTTGATCTTAATTTACTTCATAATGGTTGCTGTTGAGGTAACGGTAATAATCCGTTAACTTCATGACCAGCACTCGGCCGATGACATTGACCAGACTAATCACACGCCTGTAATCCATCTCTACAGGACCAATCACATGCATGAGGGCCATCCCACGATAAGGAACTAGGAACTTGTGGCTAATGACCGTCACATTTTTCAAAGCCTTCTCTTGGGATTCCGCAACCAGGATCTGGGTCATCTGATCTTCTGGCATTCCTCCTCGCAACTCCAAGGCTACGTGTTGGGGATTATCTAAGAACTGATAGGTCTGAAGATCGGCATAACTCAAAGATGAAACCTTTCCTTCTACAAAGACCAGTTCTTGAAACAGTTGCGAGAAGACGTAATCGAATAGATCCAAGACATTGTCTGTCGTCTTGAAATAGCGCTGTACAATCTGTGGAATCTCCGTCCGCAAGCGGTAGTGGATATCCAAGACCGTATTTCCAATGAAACGTTCTTGAACCAGCTGATGGAAGATTTCCAAATCACTGGTTAAGAAATTCTTTGGAATGGCAAACTGGACGGTGACAGGCTTTGATTCATCCAAGGTCAACACCGCTAAGGCATCGTGATTGGATAATGGAACAATCTCGAACCCAGTCAAGCGCTGCCGTGTCGGTTCAACATCCTGAATCACTGCGGTGTAACCCGTCATCTGGGCTAGTAACTTAGCCGTAGCATCCAAGATATCGTCTAACTTAAAGGCTTCGAAATCAAAGGCCTTCACTACCTGGTAGACATCTTGCTCATCAATCAACTCTAGATCGAGCGAGTTCTGAACAAAATATTGGAAACCAGCTCGGCTAGGCATTCGACCACTCGAAGTATGGGCCTTTTCTAATAAGCCTTGCTTTTCGAGGGCAGCCATGTCGTTTCGAATGGTCGCACTACTGGATTGAATGACATCTTGTAGGGCTTTTGAACCGACTGGTTCGTGGGTCTTGGTAAAGATATCAACGACAAGATTTAGAATCTCATTTTGACGTTCTGTAACCATGACCTCACCTCTCTTTCGTTTTTAGCACTCTAATCACTCAAGTGCTAAACCATGATTCTATTATACACCCTCTCAAAAGAAAGTCAAGAGAAAAATCCAAAAAATTAGCACTCTTTTTTCAAGAGTGCTAAAAATCATTCTTAAGACCGATACTAGGCTGAAAAAACTACAAACCTGCTTCTTTCAGCTTTTGAATATATTCTTCTAAGACCAGCTGGTGCTTGACCATATACTGGGCATTTTCTACACCGACGTAGCGGAAGTGCCAGTTTTCATAGTCCACACCCGTGATCGCATTTTTCCTTTCTGGATAACGGAGAACAAACCCATATTGTGGTGCCAAGGCAATAATTTGTTGCACTACCTCTTCGGACAGCCCATTTGGGGCACTCATATCAATCGCAAGACCTGTCTGGTGCTCACTAGCTCCTGGAACTTGTACCTGAGCTTGTGCCTGACGTTCTGCTTCCTCATGAGAAAGCCCAGTAGCTTCCAACTGTGCTACCCGCTCATTGTAAAGCTCTGTTTGCTCCTCCACACTTCGATAACCGGAAATCAAGGACTCCTCAGGAGCAACTGCCCTTGCCGCCGCTAAAAATTGCTTAGTTTGTTCTGCGATCCGACTGTCCACCTTGATTTCTTCGACATCTGCTAACTGAGGATTCAGCTCGGCTAACTTGTTGTCCCGGTTGACCAGGACTAGGTTCCAATCCTTGCTAGAAACTTGAGGAAGGTCTGTCTTAGGTTTTTCTTCCTTTTTCTCAACCTTTTTCGGAGTAGTCGTTTCTACTTTTTGATCTTCAGCAAAGTCCAGAGGAAGCCATTGAGGTTTCAAATAGAAAATACCCACTCCTGCTCCAATTAGACAGAGGCCTAAACAGCAGAGCACGATCCAGCTAACTTTCTTTTCTCTTTTCTTGGCAAGTTTATATTTAGTCATGATCTTCCTCTAACCATTTCGCTCCAACCTGGCGGTATGACAGATCTCCAACTGCTTCTAGTTTAAATTTACCATCTTCATACTCAATAACAGTCACACTACCATTGTCCAAGACCAATTCTTTAAAAGCTTTTGGATCAATCAGGTAAATCAAGGTACTGATGGTCATCCCATGACTGACCACGATGGCATTACCTCCACCCTTAGACTCGACATCTTTTGCAATTGCCGTAAAGCCATCCAAGATGCGGTCGCGAAGAGTTTCCCAAGACTCTGCCCAGCCGGCTGTGTCCACTTCGACAATCCCTTCAGCCAACTCCATCAAGCTCAAATGATGGAAGTCATCAACTCGAAAGACACGTGGCAAAACGCCCAAAAAGAGTTCCCCATCGTAGGCGCCATCAAAACTTCCAAAGCACCATTCGCGGATGCGCTTATCATAACGGTAAGGAATCTTACCCGTTAACCCTAGTTCTTCTAGCACAATCCCCATGGTTTGAATAGTTCGACCAGAGTCGCTGGACACGGCTTGTTGGAACTGAATCCCGGCTTCACGTAGACCAATCCCCAATTCATGAATCCCTCGTTCGCCAGCTTCTGTCAAGGGACTATCAGACCAACCTTGGGCGCGACCAATGGTATTAAACATGGTTTTTCCATGACGGGCAATATACAATTTTGTCTTTGCCATTTTTATCCTCCTGCAATTGTTTTCTTCTTATATAAGGTATCTTATTTTTTTACATCAAGTTCTTCTGAGTGGGCTGCTAACCAGTTAGCACCCAGCTTACGGTATGACTCATCTCCGATGGTCTGGATTGAGAAGTGTCCATTTTCGTATTCTACCAAGGTGACACTACCATTTTCAACCCTTGGATCCAGCTCAATCTCTGGATTCAAAATACACACAAAGGAACCGATGGTCATGCTGTGACTAACAACCAAGGCATTTCCACCACCCCTGGCTTCAACTTCCTTGGCAATCTCCTCAAAGCCATCTACAATCCGTTTTTTCAACACATCCCATGGTTCAGCCCAACCGGCTGTATCTACTTGGTAGATTCCATTCGCCAGCTCTTCCAGACTGAGTTTCTTATAGTCTTCAATATCTAGAACCCGAGGAACAACTCCACGGAAAAGTTCCCCTCCGTAGGCACCATCAAAACTTCCAAAACACCATTCCCGGATCTTTTTGTTGAAAGTATAAGGAATCTGATCTGTGAGCCCAAGCTCGTCTAAAACAATTCCCATGGTTTGAATAGCACGACCTGAATCGCTGGAAACAGCACGGACAAAGTCCAAACCAGATTCTCTCAAACCAACCCCCAATTCACGGATGCCTTCTTCTCCTTGAACAGTTAAAGGCGTATCCGACCAACCTTGGGCACGACCTATCGTATTAAACATGGTTTTTCCATGCCGAATAATAAACAATCTTGTTTTCACCATGTGATCTCCTTTTATGTCCTTCTATTATATCATTTTTTATAAGGAAACTGGCAGCGATGACCTCTCGATTCACTTTCACTTCCTCAGCCAACATTAAAAGCCCTGAGCAAAAATCCTGCTCCTGGGCCATTTTTTAATTTTTAAAACTATGAACTGGGGCCGGAATTTGACCACCACGGGCAATAAAGTCAGCTGACGAAGCTTTGTTGACCTTCATCACCGGAGCAGACCCAAGAAGTCCTCCAAGCTCTAACATATCGCCTTCTTTTCCATAAGGAATGATCCGAACTGCTGTGGTCTTTTGGTTGATCACCCCGATAGCTGCTTCGTCGGCAATCATGGCCGCAATGGTTGTATCTGGAGTATCAGCTGGGATGGCAATCATATCCAAACCGACGGAACAGATAGCTGTCATGGCTTCCAATTTTTCCAAGTTGATATGACCTGATTGGACCGCCGCAATCATCCCTTCATCTTCTGAAACCGGAATGAAGGCACCTGACAAACCACCGACTTGGTTACAAGCCATAATGCCACCTTTTTTCACTTGGTCATTAAGCAGAGCCAGCGCTGCTGTTGTCCCGTGGGTTCCAACTACTTCAAGCCCCATGGCCTCAAGGACACGGGCAACCGAATCCCCAACTGCTGGTGTTGGAGCAAGAGACAAGTCGACAATTCCAAACTCAACACCGAGACGTTCACTAGCCATTTGACCTACCAATTGGCCGACACGGGTAATCTTGAAGGCTGTCTTCTTGACTGTTTCAGCCAATACATCAAAGCTTGCTCCGGGAACTTTTTCGATGGCCCGTTGGACGACACCAGGTCCTGAAACCCCAACGTTGATGACGACATCTGCTTCACCGACACCGTGGAAGGCTCCCGCCATAAAGGGATTATCTTCTACCGCATTAGCAAAGACAACGAGTTTACCTGGTCCCATTGGATCTGCTTGGGAAGCTTCTTTAATGATGCGCCCCATGTCTCGGACAGCGGTCATATTGATCCCTGTCTTAGTCGATCCAATATTGACTGAAGAGCAGACAAAATCTGTCTCCGCAAGGGCACGAGGAATGGAATTAATGAGGATCTCATCCCCTTTTTGGTAGCCTTTTTGAACAAGAGCTGAGAAGCCACCGATAAAGTTAACCCCAACTTCCTTCGCCGCACGATCCAGCGCCTTGGCAAAGGGTACATAGTCTGTCGCGCTGGTTGCTGCTCCGATAATGGAAATCGGAGTGACCGAAACCCGCTTATTCACAATTGGAATGCCAAGTTCTGCCGCAATCTCGTCCCCCACAGCCACCAAATCTTTGGCCTTGGTCACAATCTTATTGTAGACTTTTTCTGCCGCCTTATCGATATCCGGATCAATACAATCTAGGAGGGAGATCCCCATGGTGATGGTCCGAACATCGAAGTTCTGCTCCTCAATCATGGCAATGGTTTCTGTTACCTGTCTAATGTCCATAAATTCTCAACCCCTATCTTACAAATTGTGCATGGCATCAAAAATCGCTGCGCTTTGGATATTGATTTTCACATGAAGAGACTGACCGAATTCTTCTAACTCTGAACGAAGCTGGGTGAAATCTTTTTTCTCATCGGATGATACGACCGCCATCATGGTAAAGTATTCATCCAATACCGTTTGAGAGATATCATCGATATTGAGTCCTAATTCTGCCACTTTCGTTGCAACACCCGCTACGATTCCTTTTTGGTCTTTACCAACGACTGTAATAATTGCTTTCATTTCACTGCTCCATTCTATCTATTTGCTTCCATTGTAGCACATTCCCCTTAAAATCGCCGTTCTCAACTGGGGATGTTCGGATATTTTCCGTGTGTATAAAAAAATAAAGAGGCTGTGACAAAAGTCCTAGCCTCTTAATTGTTTTTGGATTGTCGAGCAAGACGCAGTGGTTGAGCTGGGCTCTACTACGCTGATTTCATCAGCTTTTACAGCCCTACTCAACTGTGCGGAGGTGAGACGACGAAATCGAATTCTAACGAATTACCGATTTCTGTCCCACTCTCTCTATTTTGACGATTCGGTTTCATCTTTTAGGATACCTTCCTTCACGCGCACGGTACTCTCATACTCGGCTCCAGCTAGACGGTCAAAGGGAAAGCGACCACTGAGCAAGATGATGGCAAGGGTGAGGATCAGGTACAATAAGAGCACAAAGAAGAGCAATAAAATCATAGATAGAGTCAAAAGGGAATTGTCCGTCAAATCCTGATTCAAAAGCGAGATCAAATAGAACAACCCTTGGGGAATCCAGTAGAAATAGCCTACCACTAGGATTCCTCGCCAGATGGTACGAAGCCATTTTTGCTTGTCAAAACGCAAGCGGAATTTTACCAAAGCCATTCCCAAGGTTTTGCCCCGCCACAAGGGAAGCAAACTAAAGTAAAGCACCAAAACCGCTACATAGGGAATCATCTCTAAACGCTCGATTACCGCATAAAGCAAGGATAGCATCACAAAATCAATCAAGAAAGCAAGACCCATCCGGAAACCAGATACTTTCGTCCCTACTCGGAAAGAATGCTCGTCAATCTCATCTCGTGTTGGCAATAACCAAACCAGGAACCAACCAAGCAAGTAGCCCACTCCACCACCAGTGGTATTTTGAATAATATCATCGACATCTGCTAGGCGGTAAGGGCCCGGATACAGAAAGTAGAGACCTGATAACTGGGTCAGCTCCAAAAAGAGACTAAAGAGGGCTGTTAGGAGAATCGTTTTCTTAAAACCACACTTGAAATAATAACGTAGATACATCCCAAAAGGAATCAACATTAGGACATTAAAAGCTGGTACATAAAAAGTTGGATGCTTGATAGCCTGAAGCCAAGTACCAGTCTGCGCTAGATCAAAGGGGCTCTCCTTGAAAAAATCCACCACAAAAGCAAAGGGATGGAGATTGACCATTTCCGAGTAGCTAGTATGGATCTTACTCGGATCTGGCAGAGGCAAGACTACCAAGAGATAGACCGTCATCAAGTAAAGCATAAAAGAATAGAAAATCAGCACCCGCAATTTATTGACCGAGCCATATTTTCGATAATTCAAAATCATGTAGGGCAAGGTCAGCAAAAAGGCCAGGAAAGGAAAGAGCTGAACAGCTGTTTTGATTGTAGAAATGTATCCCATTGTGTCTCCCATTTACCGTTATAAAAACACCCTTTGCACAATGACAAAAGGTGATTTTTTCATTGATATAGAGTATTATACGGCCTGGTAGAGGAAGAGTCAAGGAAACAGGATGAAAACCTAGCTCAATAGTCGGCTTAATTGCTACCTCTCCCCTTCAAGCTTTTACTTCCGATAAAGACCAATAGATAACTCACAATCCCTGAAAGATGCAATAGCGTTGAGATCCATCCGGTGATTACTGGTAAGAGCATGAGACCAGATAGAAAAATTAAGAATAGATAAAGCCATTTTACGGTGCGTGATAATTCTTTCCACACGTTTGGCAGGAGCATAATCCCTCCGGTCACAAAGGCATAGCCGACGGCAGAGATCCCTGTTGCCTGAATGTCCTGCCCGCGTGTTAAGAAGTGAAAAACGATGGAAGAGAGGACTGTCGCCGTCACAAAAACGATTAAGACTTGTATGGAGCCTCTTTTTCTTTCTAGCAGTCCACCGAAGGGAAGGATCATGAGTCCGTTTAAAATCAAATGAACCCATAAAAACCAGACAGGAGCTCCTTTACTGCCATGCATCAGGGTCCCACTGACATATTGCCAACCATACACCGGCTTCGAATGAAAAGCCAATAGGTCATACATAGCATCCCCATAAAAGGAAGTCAATAAACCGAGCAACAAACAGATTAGAGCTATCGTACTGATAACAGGATAGGTTTTTATCATCGTTTTCATTTTAAAACTTCTTTTCTGTAAATAAATCAATTGTCTCACCTTGAGTATACTTTCATTATACCACCCCTTAAACGAAAATAAGATCACTTTTAAAAAGTGATCCTAGTTTCATTAAACAACTCCAACCTCTAACTCCCATTTCACGCCCGGCCACAGAGACAAGGTTATTTAACAAGAAAATGCCAGTAGATATAATTGAAGATGAATATCCAGATTGGTTTCCAAAAAGTGAGAAAATTGCTAAAGGCATGCAAGAAGATGGGCAACCGGATATCTTTAGTTTTCTTATAGACAGCTGCGAAGAAGAGCCCTGAACAGAAATAAAGAGAAAAGGTTACAGGGTCCCGATATTGATGGATCAGATGAAAGGCCGCAAAGAGAAAGCCCGAAAGCAAAACGTCTAAATGAAACTTACTTTCTTTAAAGAAGACATTCATCAGATAGCCTCTAAAAATAAATTCTTCGATCATAGGAGATGTAACAGTTGCTAGGACAAAAAACAGAGTACCCGAAATACCAGGGCCATTTAGATAAATGGAGGATGGCAATTTGGTTTGATGAACGACAGGAACCAGCAAATCCTGAAAAGTTTGCAACACCCATCTCTCAACAAAGAACCACAAGAGCACCAGAGAAAAATACCCCAGATAGTGCCACTTCCATTTCTGTATATTTGAACGGACGACTATCTTCTGCCTTTGAAACCAAAATAGAATGCCGATGAGAAGCAAAGAGTAGAGAATCAAATAGATGAAATAAAGAAAACTTACATCACCATTGAAAACTCCAGTTAGGTAGATACCAAGGCCTTCAATCCCAAAAACAAATAGATATAACAGGAAGAGTAAAGCGACTCCATGTTTGGCATATTTCATATCATCTATTCTCCAATATCATTCTTCCATTCAATTAAGTACAAGTATAACACATGGAAAAACTTGTAGGCAAGGCAGCCCTCAATTGTCCCTTTTTGAACAGAAAGGGGAACTATCAATTGGTTATTTGATTCAGATAGATGGACGAAAAAACAATTTGAGACGCTTTCCCCTCCATTTAAGATGATGAATAAAGCATCCAGTTTACAAAGATATTACTGATTTTCAAATAAAAAGAACATCTCGATAGGTGATCTTTGTATAGAATAGTAATTCTTTCAAATTAACGTTTACTAAATTGTGATGCTATATAAGACTTCTTAATACCAGGTTTGTTTAACACAAATTGCAACTTAACTTAAATAGATTGATTAGAAGGAAAAGTCAACTTTATCCCCCCCTTTAAATTTATCTGTTTTTCTGAATTTCATTAAATTAAGGCATATTTTTAACAAATATCAAAATATGCCCTATATTAAACTAAAACTATTAATAGTCGCCTGTACATCTTAATTGTACTTCTAAAAATTCAGTTGAGGTGCTGTTATCATCATTAAACTGATTTACTTTATATTTTTGAGGACCTTTTCTTATATACAATTCTAGTTCTTGTGTTTTTAAATTCTTATAAAAAGATATTCCATTAATACTCTCTGCCTCTAAAATTAACAATGTTTTATCATAAACTTTTACATATTGCATATGGCTTTTTAAGTATAACTTTAATTTGTCAGGCAAACCAGAGTCATTAATTTTCTCATTAATAAATTTGAGATAATCTTCGAGACTCATTTTTAATATTTTTGCCTCTCTTTCTACACCAACAATTCCAAAACCATTTATTTCAATAGCATTAATATTATCTAACTCCTCAATTCTTCTTGTATCGCTAGTTTTATCTGCAATACCAATCAATATTCTTCCTTTAATATTTTTCCCGTGATTAGCCATTGCACACATATTCATCATTATCTTTTCAAAACTTTTTTTATCAAATTTCCTTTTAGGGTCTAGCGTAAGAAAACCTTGTTTAAAGTCAAATTTTCCCTCTTCAGTAACAACTTCATCCAAAAAACGGAGAATATCATGTTCTGAGATTTTTATATTAAAATCTGACTCCATTAACTTAATTACTAAGGTACCATTACGATTTTCTTTTAAAAAAAATCGATTCGGTTTATTAAAAAATTGATAAACCAATTGCCTAGAAATATGATAGTTTTGTTGAATTAAATTTATTAGTTTTGATAACTCTTTTTCTCCATTATTTTGTCTCAAAATAAGTTTCGAGTATTCCTCAATTGTCTTAGTTTTATTCCCATGTAATTCTTTTAAATCACTCCTATCTTCTGTAAGAGTGAAATATTCAACTTTAGTATTTTCATCTTTATGGTATTGTAAATATTTTCTCTGTTTTAAAAAATTTTTAAAATTATACTTTGTTCCACTGTAGGTCTTTTCGGAACGGCTCCAGAGTTCTGAAAATGTTAAAATTTTTTCCCCTGATTCTTTAAAATGTTTTAAAATATATTCATTATAATTTGTTTTAACTCTTTTAGGTTTTATTCGTGAAGTATATTTTCTTTTCCAATCTGAAATAATATAAGTCCCGTCATCTAGTTGGTAAAAATCTTCTTGACTCAAATATGAAATTACACTTTTTTCATTAATTTCTCCTCTCCTTCTCTTAATTTCTTCTAAAATATAAACGCTTGTTAATGGCTTGGCTTCAACATAAAAAATATTTTTCATGAGATCCTTAATAGAAATTTTTGCTATCCCAAAATTTTTTAATCCCCACTCCTTATTACCTAAAGATACTAATTCAGGATGAGCAACTAGCTGGTTTGATAAATATTGAGTCGTTACAATTTTATCTCCAACTTTTCCTCTGTCTTTATTAATTGATTTTTTTATATCTTGAATTCCCATTCTCTTCTGCTTAATCCATAGAAGTTTATATGCACTATCGCCTACAGATAAATCTAAATTAGGGTAGTTTAAATATTCGACATTATCGATAACTAATTTTTTAAACGGAATTACCTCTATAGATAATAAGATATATTCCTTAGATTTTTTTCTTCTTCTTTTTGCAGATTGAATTATAATGTCATCTTTTGAGATTGGTAAAATATTTTTTTTAACTATTTTTAATGTTCTGGTTATCTCTTCTTCGAGTACATATTTGTTAATTTCTGAACTTAAAATGATATCAATATTCTCTTTATCTAATGTAATTCTTTTTATTTTTAGAATTTTAAGATACATGTCAAAATAATTTTTATCACTAGCAGATATTCCAAATTTGTTTATAAGTTCAAAATAGGATATAGTTTTTTTATCTTTTAAATCATTTAAAAATTCTTTTGTCTTACAAACTAATTGCTCATCACACTTATAGTTTTTACTTTTTATTGTTGAACCATGCATCAATAAATTCATATTACTAAAGATTTTCGATTCAATCTGATGAATCCTCTGTTTAGATACTCCTTCAAGAATTCCAATCTCTTCATATGTATAAAAACGTTCTTGATTAATTCCATTTTTCTTATATATCATTGTTTTATACCGATCTGACTCTATCGACTTAAAATAATCTTCGAAAAAATTTTTTATTAACTTAATCATTATTTTCCTCCAGTATAATAAAAATAGAAAACGTAAATATTTAAATATATTGAACTCTATTTATTAAAAATCATATCCGAATTACTAAGCTTACAATTTCAAATTCTTTAATAGATTTAATAAAATAAAATCTAATTCAAAATTTATTGTATCATATTCTAAGCAGAATGTATTTTAATATTTAAGCATTACTCCAGACTAGATTTCTCATTAACTAAAAACAGTTCTATCCCTAGTTCATATGCTAAATATACAATTAATGGCTCAAACCCAATGTTTCTTCTATCAAAAACATCATTATCAAAAATGGGAAATTAGCTCCAGAAGCTTGTCGCTCAAAGAGACTTTCCGCATCAGACGTCACCCTGCAGCTACGGACTCATGGACTCTTCCAATTGAAAGAAGTTAAACGGGCTGTCACTGAGCAAAACGGAAAATTGATCATCGTAGGAATGGGAGATGAAAATCCTAAATATCCAGTTATCACCAACTGAGTGATCCAGACAGATATTTTGAAGACTATCAACAAAACTGAAGACTGGCTTATGGACCAATTCAAACAAGATGGCTACGAAAAAGTAGATGATATCTTTATCGCAGAGTACGACAAAAGAAAATTGAATGTCGTGACCTATTCATCCATCATTAGTTGCAATCTCACCATGACTCCTTCCCACTTTCAAAATAGCGTAGCGAATATTTGACTTCCTATTTCAGAAGGCATATACTTATATTAATCTGAGCTAAATAGTTTTTTTATTTTTAAATGAACTGTCTTGAATTCAGATTAAAAAAACTATTTACTTAACGGAGGTGACACTATGTCATTAGAAGATAAATTAAACCAAGTTAAAGGTTCTGTTAAAGAAGGTCTCGGTAAAGTAACTGGCGACACAAAAACAGAAGCTGAAGGCGTTGCTGAAAAAGTTGCATCAAAAGCAAAAGAAGTTGCTGAAGATGCAAAAGAAGCTGTTGAAGGAGCTATCAACGGTGTGAAAAACATCCTTCACAAAGACGATAACTAATCGTTAACGTTCTAAAACCACCCTATTTTCTGCAGTCCTATTTGACTGGGGAAGATGGGGTGGTTTTTGTTTATCTTTGATTTAATTTGGGTGTAGGAAAAAGAACACCCCGAAAGGTGCTCTTTGTAAATATTGTAATTCTTTTGAATTAACGTTTACTAAATTGTGAAGCTTTACGAGCTTTTTTCTATCCTTACTTCGAAAGCATGATGAGCTAAGCTGTGATCATGTTTATTCAAACTCTTTCCCATTTCTCTTTTCTATGATTGAGTCGGAACAATTGTAAGGTCACTGTGGTCATTTAAAAAACTATACATTGGTACTCCAAAACCCTCTTCCGATATATTCTCACATAGAGTTTTTACAAAAAATTCTATCCATTCACTAGAAGGTTCCACAGCATCATCAGTCTGAGGAGTGAACCACATTTGAGGAATAAGTTCCATTGTGTCTAAATCGAATGCAATCCCAATCATCATATTATAGAAATCAAATGAAGCATAAAAAGCACGCATATTATCGCTAACTTTATCAATTCCTAATTCAGGAGGTATTTCCATCATCGTAATCATCATATGATCAGTTATTTTTCCATTTTCCTCTTCAAACTTTTCAAGTACTCCTTGCTCACGGAGGATATTTTCTATTTTGAAGAACATTTCTTTATCTGCTAACATTATGTTATCCCCAGTAATATTATTAGTGGTCTATTGAGCAAAAATCTTACATGAAATTACAAATATAAAAATAATCAGAATACATAATTAAAAACCTATTAAAGACAAAAAATTAGCAAGCATGTGAATTAGTACAGAGTATTCTATCCTTTTAGTTCTATAATAAATGTAAGATACTATACCGCCTAACAAACTATACAGTAAAATCGATCTAATAAAAATTCCAATACTAGGTTCGTTCATGCAATGCACAAATCCAAACAATATATTTGATATGATGAAACCTTTCCTGCTCATATTATAGCAATAATTCATTATTGCACCATGAAAAGTTATTTCCTCTAAAACTGGTCCTACGAAAATTCCATAAAAATTGAATAACTCTACGCCCATAATATCTTTTAAAATTTGTAATAACGCATCATTTTGGGTATCTCCAAAAATGCTTACATACAAATGAACTGTAAGTCTTATCAAAGCAACGAATGCTAAACAATAAAGTACTTTGTTCCACTCTAGTTTCTGAATACGATTAATGACATTATGTTTTATGCTTATTTTATAAGAGAAATATAATGTAAAAAACAAGAAAAGTACAAATAGCAACCTAGCATAGACTAATGAAATATCTTTCAAAATAAAACAACAAAACGGTAAATTTGAGAGTAAAAATAACTGCCCAGTCACTTTATATTTTTCTTTCATTTTTAACTACCTCCAATAAACCATTATTAATACTTCAATCATTGCTTATTTCACTTAATCATTTTTCTGAAACTTAAAGCGGAAATGCTGAGATTCTTTGCATATACTGATTCTGACATTTTACCTTTCCTAAAAATTCTCCTATCTTAACAAAGAAAAACAGAACTCTTACATTATTAACCTCTCCAATAATCGAGTAAGCGCTTTTACACTTTTATTGTAACTAACTATTTTTATTTTTTCAAATAATTATATGCAATTACTAATTTGTAAAATTAAAGTAGACAAAAAAAGACATCCAAGAGAAAATTCTTGAATGTCTGTAAACGTTGATATAATCGTGTTGATTAACGTTTTGAGTGCAGTGGTTGCCATCCAATCAAACATCGCTACGCTTGTTTTCTTGGGGCAACTGTGCATAGCATATCTCTACGCGACTAAAGTCGCTAGAGCTATACTAATTGCTCACCGCCAGTTCTCATACAAAAAAACACCTTGCAAGATGCAAAGTGTTTTCGTTTGTATTCTGTATTCCAGTAACGAATTAACGTTTAGAGAACTGGCTAGCTTTACGAGCTTTCTTAAGACCTGGTTTGGAAAGTATGGATTTCAGTTGGACTAAAAACAGCGTAATATCAAGGATTTTCTGAACAATATCTACTTTTTAATTTCATAAAATCTGAATCAATATTTTTAAAATAGGGAATAGTTTAGGTCTCTAAGCATTAAAATAATACACCTAACTTTGGTCACCGTTTTTTAGTTATTCACTCTTTTTTCGGATAGTGTTTTTAAAGTTATGATGTAAAATGCCGCAATTAAAACACTATACATCATAATCGGAGGATAGAGAATTAAGGACAGAATCAATCCCACTCCTTTAATTATTAGGTCAGGTATCAATAACTTCCTATATTGTGCGGTAGCTTCAAGTAATTCTTTCTGATCTATATTGGGTTTATCAATTACTTTATGTAAAAACCAGTTTGCTACCGTTGAAACAATAACGATCAGTCCATAAAAGAGCTGTGCCGTATGATTCATGAAATGACTACTAACTATTCCAGTAGCATAGGGCATAAATGAAACAAAAAATAAAAGATACAAATTCCACCAAACAATTTGTGGGGAAATTTTCTCAACCTTTTCCCACAATGTATTTAGTGCCATCCATAACGATCCCAACCAGAAAAAGGAAAGAAAATAAGCAAAGAAATTTTGCCGTAAATCCCAAAAAGCTTGAAGACTTGGTGTCGTTGGTTTTTCTAACTCTAAAATCAAAATGGTCATAATAATTGCTAGAACAGCATCTGTCAATGCAATTAATCTATCTTTCTTCATCGGATTACATTGTCTTTCATTTTGTAGTATTCTATCTCATCGTATAATATTTATTAATCTTAAATATTGGATAGTCACTTCATATTTTGAGTACAAACAAGATACACTAAAAAGCATGTATCTGTCATATTCTATTTAACTTTAGAAATATTCATCCATCTAAAAAATAAATATATCATATTTCACAATAAATGACTACTATCAAAGATACATTTTCTTTCAGATTTCTCCCTTTTCAACTTGGCTAACTTGACCTGCATTACCTAGGTCGCTTTGCTTTAAATTATACTTTTTTCTTAAACATTTGCTACGAGTAGTCTTTCTTCTGAGTAATTTTCATCAAAAAATTTCATAGATAAGTCCTATATATAATCATGATAAAGTAGTAAAAATAGTTGTTATCCTAGTTGATTAAAAAAGTCTTTGATTTCCTCATCTTTTATAAAATAATATATAATTTTCCCCTCTCTTCTAGTATCCAAGATGTTTTGATTGGCTAGTTTACGAAGATGGTGGGAGGCAGATGCCATACTGAGATTTAGTAAACAGGCTATATCACAGACACAGAGTTCTTCAACAGCAAGGAGATAAAAGATGATATTTATCTGTTTATTATCGGTAAATTTTGATAAAATGCGAAGTGATTTTTGGACTTTTTCCTTTTCAAGGTAGTTCGTTGCGGTTGTAACATTTTGTTGATTAATAACATCCACTTGACAGATACTATCTTTTTTCATAATTTTTTCTCCTAGCCTAACACAGCCCATAGCATGTCAAAGCTGTTGTTTTCAATCAGGATATACATCCCCAATCCTAAATAGACAACGGCAATAAACCATCTGCTATATTTTTCCAAAGTTTCTCCAACAGAAGGGACTTGTGCTAATTTTTGGGCAGAAAAAACCAAGAGATAAATCATGACTAGAAAAGTAAGTAAAGTCACTATCAAATTCGCTAAATTTAAGGTGGTAAAATATGGGACAAAGACACCAATATTGTCAGCGCCACAACTTGCAAAAGTAATCATAGCTACTAGAAAAATCAGGTTTTTATTGTCTTTTCGCAAACCATCTTTTGCAATAGCTTCTCCATCAGAATCTCCTAAAAGCAAAACTTTGAGGCCTAGGAAAATTGGAATCAAACCGAGTAAACCTAAAATCTCTTTACTAGGAATATAATTTAAGACAAATGCAAAAAGCAAACTTAGGAATATTAGACTAACAGAGCCTAGAAATTGTCCTAAATAGATGTTAATGATGTCCTTTCTGCTTTTTCTTTTGGCAAAAAATAACATTAGGATAATAAGTAAGTCTACGGCTGTCCCAGAATACAGGATTATTGAAGTAACAATATTTTGAATCATAAAACACCTCATTCAAATATATTTTTGAATGTATTCTAACATTAACCTTTGTAGATGTCAACTTAAAATCCACCAATTAATAATTGCATGTCAATATTTGTATTGTGAAACTAGTTTCAGAAATATATAGTCTTAAAGTATGTCCACTGCCAATGGTTTTTTCAATATTTAAAAGGAGAGAACCAATTTGGTCCTCTCCAGGGTATAATTTTCCACCAACCCACTACAGTTGACAAAGAGCCGTTATTCTCAAATGAGACAACTCCTTTTAGTTTTTATAACCTCAGCTTCTCGGTCTCTTACCTACTTTTAATAGAAAGACTACGAAGGACGATTCTTAAAGTAGTCAGATTGTGCAATATCGAAAGATTAGATGGGCTTAACCAATTTAACAACCCAAATCCAATTAAACTTCCATTTATTACAACTGTTTCTTGAATATTTCTTTGAATTAATTTCTGCAACGATTCAGATAAAGAATTCAATTCCTCGAAGAAATCTAAACGATTATCTAATAATAAAATATCACTCATCTGCTTAGAAATATCAGCACTTTCATTCATCACAACCCCAATATCTGCAAGCGTCAAGGCAGCAGAGTCGTTTAACCCGTCTCCAACCATCAAAATAGTTCGGCCAGCTTTCTGTAATTCCTGAACCAACTGAAACTTACCATCTGGTTTTAAATCAGTATAAACGTTGTCAAATGGCAGATCTTTAACCAACTCTTCTGTTCTAGCCAACGTATCACCAGTTGCCAGAATCAGTTTTTTCCCTTGGCGCTTTAGCTTTTTCAATGCAACTTTCGCCTCGCTTCTCAAGGGAGTGTGGATACAAAACATCCCAATTAATTCTTTCTTATAAGCCAAAAACAATAAATTGTAATGAGTCTTATATTGCTCAATCAAGGCCAGCTGCTCAGAACTAATTCTTACCTGTTCGTCTTGCATTAGTACATAATTTCCAATGACAACCGATTGACCATCAATTTGCGATTTAATCCCTTTGCTTGCAACATACTGAAGCTTGCCATGCATTTCTTCGTGTTCAATGCCTTCAATTTCAGCTTGTTTAACAATTGCATTGGCAATAGGATGATAGATATGTTCCTCCAAACATGCACTTATTCTTAAAATATCTTTCTCAGTATAATCTCCGAAAGGAAGAACCTTTTCAACCAAAGGATAACTCGTCGTGATGGTACCCGTTTTATCAAACAAGAAAGTATCCACTTCCAGATATTTTTCTAATACATCACCATCTTTAATAACCATTTCTCGATTTAGACCTTCCTTTATGGCCGTAAGGTAGGCTACAGGTGTGGATATTTTTAGAGCACATGAAAAATCCACCAATAAAAAGGAAATGGCTTTTGAAAACGAACCTGTTAACAGATAAGTCAAACCAGCACCTAAGAAGTTATATTTTACAACCTTGTCTGCCATCCTAATAAAATGACGTTGTTTTGTCTTCTTACTCTCTTCAGATTTTTTCATCAGATTGATGAGTTGCAAAATACGACTGTTTATCTGATTATCAGTCACACGAATTCTTAACTCTCCTGTTTCCAAAACAGTATTCGCACATACAGAATCTCCCTCTTTCTTTTCAACAGGGAAGCTCTCTCCAGTCAAGGAACTCTCATTGACCATGCCTAATCCTGAAACCACTTGGCCGTCAAACAAGATTTCATTACCTTGGGAGACAACTAATACATCACCTACTTGAACATCAGAACTCTTGATGCTGATGACCATGTCTCCCCGCACTAAGAAAACATCACTTTCTTTAGCAAGAAGGCTTTGTTCCAAATCTGTTGCTGTTTTTTTTAAAGACCACTGATCCAGATGATTACCCAAATCAAGCATAAACATGATGTTGCTAGCTGTCTTGGATTGGTTCATAAACAAGGACAACAAAATGGCCGAACAGTCCAAGACCTCCATGGTTAGTTCCTTGCGCGCTAAAGTTTGATAGGCTTCTTTGACATAACCCAAAGCCTGATAACAAGTCCAAATATAACGAATAGGGTAGGGTACAAAACTTCGAAACAGCAAACGCTTAATCGCTGCACCCGATACAATTGAATAAGCACTCTCTTCTCTACGAATGGGAAGAGTCATCAAGTCCGAAACTTTCCCCTTGTCAATTTTTTTTAAAAAGGCCTCTGCATTTTCTAATACAGAGAAGCCTTCTTTCATACGTAGAGTAAAGTGCTGCTGATCCATATAAAACTGAATAGAGTCGATCCCTTTTTCATCTTTAGCCAAGGAACGAAGATAATCTTGAATATCCAAGGTCAGTGAAAACGAGGACGATAATCGGATATGTTGATATCCTCTGTGTAGCACTTTAAAAGACATATTATTCACCTGTCAGGCTATCTAATTGTTCTTCTTTCTTTTCCTGTTCGTATAAATATTTAGCGTCTTGTAAAACATCATCACCGTGTTGTTTTACAACAGAAACAGATGCATCCAGTCCATCTTTCAATTTGTAAGCTTTAGCCAAGGCCTTAGAATAGCCTTTCTTAGCTTCTTTACTTGCTAAGACTTTCAAGCCAAGCGTCCCAAATGCTACCCCTCCTAAGAAGAGAGATGATTTTTTCGCAACTTTTGCGACGTTTAATACTTCTTTTAACATGTTTATTTCCTCCTTGTAACTATTGTAGCGAAAAATGACAGCAAAAGCAATTGCTGATATCTGATATATAGATAAAATTCTCTATACTGATATTTAATTATATTATGATGAAAACAATATACTTTATTTTTTGATACTGTAAATAATTATGTGTAAACACTTAAGTAGAGTTACGGAGTGTTAATTAAATAAGCTTTCAAGTGTATCAGAACATTGACCAAACCCTTTATGGATTCGTTGACTTTGCTTGAAATTATAATCTTCAAACAACGTAACTAAGTAACGTTCCAGAGCCTCCTCATTAGGAAAAAGAACCTTCTTTTTCGTTTGATGTTTGATTTCTTTGTTAAGAGACTCAATGAGGTTTGTCGAATACATGCTGTGCCAAATCTGGTAGGGAAACTGATAAAAAGTTAAAAGATTATCCGTCTTCTCCAGACTTTCCATGACTTTCCTATACTTTGGTTTCCATTCGGCGAGAAAGTCCTCTAAAGCTTGTCCTGCCATTTCTAAATTTTCAGCACGATAAATCATTATAAATTGCCCCAGAATAACCGCTCTATCTGCTCGTTTCACTTTACTAGCTAGATTTCGACTAATATGAATTAAGCAACATTGTTGTTTAGCTAATGGGTGAGCCTGACTGATAATCTGCTCAAGCCCCTTAAAGCCATCTGTAACTACAAGAGAAATCTGTTGGATTCCTTGGTTTTGAAGCTTGTCTAACAGGGTGGACCAAGAAGCATTGTTTTCTTGAGGCAACTGTGCATAGCATATCTCTATGCGACTAAAGTCGCTAGAGCTATCCTAATTGCGCACCGCCAGTTCTCATAGAAAAAAACACCTTGCAAGATGCAAAGTGTTTTCGTTTGTATTCTGCTGTCCAGCAACGAATTAACGTTTAGAGAACTGGCTAGCTTTACGAGCCTTTTTCAAGCCTGTTTTCTAGTATTTTTATATCTATTGGCAGATTATCCGACTTATCCCCATCAACATCTGACTCTAACTCAACCTCTGAAGAAATCCTAATATTGCGTACTTTGATATATTCGATATTATTGTTACCTACTAGATCCCCTTTTTAATAAATCTGGGATAGCCGATAATTTAGAAATGATGGATGAATCCTTTAAAATCAAGATATTTCCATATTCATCTGTATTTTCATCAAATAGTTTTTTGTCTGCATAGTAATTGGATAGAAGAACTAAGACCTGAGTAGCTTCACCTTCATAATTGCCATTTTTGCTTTCAAAAGGTAATAATTGCTTGTTCATAGCTTGGCGAATCAGTTGCACCAGCCAAATTAATTGTCTTGACCGACGAATAAAGCGACTTCTTTCAAGGATTCGACCATAAGGAAACAGTTGGCAGATTCTATAAAAGTGTCGATGTGATTCGGCACGCTCATCAGACTCGCTACACAGAGCTGGTACATAATATCTGCTATAATTTTCTGGAAGATTTGGTCAAGCGGTCTTTTAGCCGTGTGACAGGCATACAGGAAAAACACTATTTATTTACTTTTTGCACGGGAGGCTTTAAGATGTTGCTGGACGCCTTTCTTGATAATCACTCAGAGTCGCCAGAGTGTCTGGGCTGGGATATGGCAAAGATATACCGCTGCCTGAAACTGTTCTTTGACGCTGATAAACGCGACATATCAATTAAAATGTCGCACTAAAATGATTGAAAAGTGATTGAAACTGTATTATAATGAACGTATATATTTAGAAAAGAGGTACTAACTATGGAAAACCTAGTAGTTTCAGTCTTTAACACTGAAAGCGAAGCTTATCAGTCCTTTGCGGATTTGAAGGCTTTCCGCCAAACTCAGACGACCAAGGTTGCTCAAATCGCCTTGGTCAAAAATGAAAACGGTCACATCGTTGAAAAAGAACGCTATGACTTTGAAGATTCAACGACGGATGCAACCCTAGAAGGTGGCTTGCTCGGTGCAGTTATCGGGCTTTTGGGTGGTCCTATCGGCGTCTTGTTTGGTTATGGTATTGGCAGCCTCTATGGTTTGGCTGCTGGTGATACCGTTGATACGGCAGAAGCTGGCTTGATTGACGTTGTGTCTCAAAAATTGATCGACGGCGAAACAGCCGTTGTCGCCTTGGTGCAAGAAAACAACGAAGCAGTCATCGATGCTTACTTCACCAAGTACGACACCCAAATCGTGCGTTGGGATGTAGCAACCGTCGTAGCCGAAATCGAAGCAGCTCTGCAAGTCCAAGAAGACCTCTACAACCAGGCACGTGCACAAATGAAGGCTGAACGTAAAGCCGAACGCAAGGCTAAACTTGAAGAATTCAAGGCAAATGTCAAAGCAAAATTTGACAAATTGAAAGCCTAACGTCTAAGCGTCTCATAAATTTAAATGTGACTGAGACGCCATTTAAAATTTATGTGCGTCGGATTCTCACAGTTAAATAATTGCGTTGACAAAGCCGTTACAGCCGTTCTTCCATTCTTTGAAAAGAATGTTTAATAGACAAGAAATCTGGACTAGTATTGGTCTGGATTTTTTTGTGAATATAGAGGTCATAGCTTTTTGACTATGCTTCGTTATAATTAGAAAAATTTTAAGTTTTATCAAGATGAAATCAGTCAGACGAAGACATCCCGAATTAGCACCAGCATCACCACACAAACTAAGACATACTGGTGCTACTCTTGCTAAACAAGCAGGTGTTTCTCTTGAAGCCTTCTCAGAAGCTCTTACTCATAGTGATAAAGAGATTACAAAAACTTACGTTAATATCAAAGATAAAGTCAATCAGACTGTAGGTGATATTGCTTTTCGTAGTTTAAAAAATTGATGGGGTGAATATGGGGTGAATTTTGGGGTGAACTTTGATTTTTTGAAACAAAAAAGACATCCAAGAAATAATTCTTGAATGTCTGTAAACGTTGATATAATCGTATTGATTAACGTTTTGAGAATTGTGATGCTTTACGAGCTTTCTTAAGACCTGGTTGGAAACACTTTTATTTGAATAAGTTTCAATATCCGCTTAAAATCAATGTTTGCCCACGTTTTCAGAAAGAATAATTTCATCTAATTTGAATATATTTCATTTGAATGGTGTGAATTTTACCCTAAAAATACACAAATTGAGCTAGATTTTACCAAAAAGTTCACACCATTTGAATTGTTATTGTTTTGTACATTTGATATACGGAGTGCATTATAAATTATCTCAAATATCTCTCAATATACTCTACGAAGATAAAAGGTTCTATATCTTTATAAGCGAGACCTTTAGATAGAGTAAGGCATTGTTTTGCTGTACCTTTTCCTGGTCGATGGTAAAACGTTCTAATCCCTTGAAGGAATATTCCAAAACGCGAATGACGTTCCGAGGTTGTCATCTCATCTAAATATTTGTCAACAGCTAAAGCGAATACATTTCCATAATACCTATCATCGTCAAATCTTGTTCTAGTCATATAATCTTGAATGTCATAGAGCATAGATTTCATATTTCGATAATTGGGTGCTCCCACCAATGCTCGACTAGCTCTATTTATACCATAAACATAACTGTAAGCATCATTTAATTGACCAAAATCCCAAAACCTTTTAGAATCAAAATACTTATACTCCATATCTAGTTGTGATTTTAATATTCTTAAAATGGACAGTGCTGTACTGTCATCTTTATTTTTTATTGCTACATAAGCTTCTTCTACTCCAGTATTATAAAAATCAATATGTTGATTGATTTCATAGCCTAAAATTCCTGTAATATCAAATTCAAGTAAATCATTTTCCAATGTAATCATAATTGCTCCTTCAACTTTCAGTTCAACAATTGTTAAAGTTTATTTACTAATCAACTAATGACAGAACATCAACAATATCACTCTGTTCAAAATAATCTTTAGCTTTTTCAAGAATCTGTTGGTCATTACATGGCATATAAACAATTAAGTTTTTCATTGCTCTAGTGATTGTAACATAAAATAGTTTCTTAGTTCTGTTTTGAACCTTCTCATTAGATGAACCTTTACCAAATATAGAATTAAAATTATATTGATTCCATCTTCCATTATCTAACAAAACTAAGACATTCTCATATTCACTGCCTTTAACCTTATGCTGAGTTATGACAGATACATATTCTCTAAGATAAGCAATACTATTTACATATTCTTGAAATGGTAATTTCTCAAGGCGTAACCATAAATAATAGCCCTTATTTTCTATAAAATTAGTAAATAAGTCGTCCTTTGAAATTAATCCAGTTCTCTCTGCAAGTTTTATGACTTTTCCAATTGTAATATCATTATCAGAGATTTCTTTCATAATTTTAGATAGATTAATTTTATCAGCAGACGAAGTTATTTTAAAGCAAGTAATACGCAAAAATTCGTTATGCTTACCTATTTTATATAGTTCTATTAGTTCAAAGATTAGATCTAATCTTTGAAGAATCCTATCTCTATCTGTACCCGCCTCATATCTACTACTTAAACCATTAAATTTATAGGCCAATAAAGAATCTTTATTAACTTTACTCTTACTAATCACTTCTTCAAATGAAAATGTCTTAATTTCTTCGTAAATGGCTAAAAGTTCTGGAATAGATTTGACAATATCAATTATTAATGGGCCACCCTTTCTAACAACAATTTGAGCTTCTTCTACTAATTCTTCAAAAGTTTTTCCTTTATCAACTAACTCACTTGCATTAAATTTTTTCTTCATATCTGTAATTAATTTCACAAGCAAATCAGAACTATACAATTCAAATAGTTTAGAAAACCCAGCCGTTTCTGCATTAAGTTTGTGTGTTAATCGCAATTCCTTTGTTTTCTGTGGTATATCAAACTCTAATTCTTTAAATAGTTCGCTATTTCTAAGATCTTCAAGGTGGGTAATTCCATCACCATAAATGAATTTCACCGTTCCTTCAATTACATTACCATTATTCATGTTTGGAGCCGCTACATCACTAGAAGGAATCTGAACTAATCCATCGCTTCTAAATTTATTTGCTAAATTAATAACTTTTCGTGGATTACGTCTATTTTGATTTTTTTGTATTTTTTCAAGACCATAGGAATCTATGTTTCCCACTCCTGAGTCATAGATAGCCTGCATTGAATCTCCAAAAAAACCTACAATATTATCTCTAGTACTCTTTCTGAGATGCTCTAATAAAATTTTTACAACTAAGGGACTCGTATCTTGATACTCGTCAACAAAAATATAGTTTGCAGTATCCTTTAAAATATCACTCAACTTCTTATATTTAGAAAACATTTTTTCAGCAACTATAAGAACATGGTCATGACTTATTTGAACTTTATTTTGCTCAGTTATGCTCATAGAATACCATTCAGTATATTCAACACGAACACTATCAAAGTAATCAAGCGAAATAAGTTCCTCACCTAATACTTCCTTTGGAGCAACGAATAGAATTTGTTCATCATCATTTATTAACTCAACAAGACATTCTTTAATCTCTTTTTGGAAATTTTTAATGACATGCCATATAAAATCGTGAATAGTTGAAACCCGTAAATTATCATTAATGATTCTAGATCTAATCTCTGCAACAGCATTGTTAGTATAAGTAATGCATACAATCGATTTTTTTGGTTCTTCCATAGATATTTTTTCAATAATGGAAATTAATGAATAAGTTTTCCCACTCCCAGCACCACCCTCAAGGATAAAATTTTGACCTTGTTTTATTACTTCAAATACCTTTCCTACCTCTGGTTCTACTGTTCTCTCAACCATAATAATCCCTCCGAAATATAGTTAGGTACTTTCCAAGTGTTTTCTTCTCTTTCGAAATATAATAAACTTGATGCAAATGCAGATTTTTTGTTCACTTTATCTCTAGCAAATTTATAGAAATCCTCTATTTCACTATCATCAAAGTTTTTTAAAGCTTCAAATTTAATAAGACCTTCTTTTTGATTGATAATGAATTGTTTATTTAAACTGATAAAGGCATCCTCAAAGCTAGCAGGCTGATAACTACTTTCATCTTCGGGAATTTGGTATGCAATACGAATTCTATTGTCTGATGTTATTTTTTCTGCAAAACTCTTTTGAGCTACCATTGAAAATATTTCATCCCCAGAAATGTCAAAAAAACTTTTAATTGAAGTATTTGTTGTAGAGGTAGCATCTTCTGCTGAGCAAGAAGTCAAGCGATTATTTTCATTTTTATTCGCTGGATCAATATCCGTAATTATTAATACTTTTATTCCTAAAAAATCAAATAATTTCCTAAACACTTGTGAATGTGCACCTGTTTCAATAATTGAAATATTTTGAGAAAGCAACGGCATTATCATTGAATTTTGATTAAGTGAGTTAGAAATATCCACTTTTTGCATCATTCTGGGAAGTAAAATTCTTTCTGTATCACCCTCAATACAAATAACTTTATCAGCAAAAAATAATTCACTACTATTAAGGGTAAGATACTGCTTTACAAATTTAAATCCTAGTTGGTCTTCTCCGTATTCTTCTTTCAATGAATTAAAAGCCTTTGATATTACTGTTCCAGCATCACGCTTAAAGTATATTAAATCATCAAAATTACAATCGGAAACTATATGAGACGAGTGTGTTGTAATTAAAGTTTGAATACAACCAATATCCCAACTTTTTTTTAGTTCATCATTGTGTTCCTTTAGCAAGTCTTTAATATTCTTGATAAAAATATACTGCAATTGTGGATGTGTATGCGATTCTGGCTCTTCAATATAAATTAGATTAATATCAGCAGGATCATTTTTTATATCAGCCATTAAAGTCTCAATTTCAAATATTATTCCATATAAATTTAAATACCCCAAACCATTATATGTTTCAGGCAATAGACTATCATCATGCCTATAATACAGAGTCGTATTATTACTTAAAATATCCTTTTCAGACAGTGATGAATAAATTGCCAACTCTGCTTCACTATCATGTCCACCAAATCTTTTTACTCGTTCAAAGACTGGAGTAAATATACCTTCATTGCTATCATCACCACTATAAGCTTTCGTTAAAGTCTCGTCTGCCTTTAAAATTGCAGATTGAAGTAAATTATTTGCATTGCTGTCAATATCTTCACCATTATTTAATTTATAAAATTGATTTGACGTCTTAGACAATGAATGGTTATTTTCTTTATTAGATACTTCTCTACTAGCACTGATCCCTCTTACTTTAATAATTTTATGAACATCTTTCATTTCATGTAAATCAGACTTTTCTTCTGTCATTTCTTGAGTAATAGGATTATATCCACGTGAATAAATCTGTATTTCGAAAAATTTATTCATATTTTTCTTCATAAATGATTCAAATTTTGAAAAATCATCTGCAAAATCACAAGTCAAACTACTTATCTCGCGAAGCTTTTGAGTGGGAATTATATACGAAAATTCAAGAATAATAAAATTATTTTCGGGATTTAAATCCATCATAAATCTTTGGATATTTTGATAAGAATCTGATTCTGAGTATTGAATCCAAATTTGAAGATTAATCCCTAAAATAGACGATAATTCTGAATCAGGAATATCAGAGACTCTCTTTATATTCTCAAAGATTTCCCTCCTATGATTTAAATTAATATCTTCCCATACCAAATTGCGATTGGAATTTTTATTGAATATTTTTTCTAACACAGATAAAACCGAAGTCTTGCCACAATTGTTTTTACCCACAATTAAGGATAAATCATTTTTCAACTCTAAAGAAAAATCGTTTAATAAACGATAATGTTGAATATAGATTTTTTTAATTTCCATCAATTATACCTTTTTTCATTTCCATTAATTCTCTCAACCGTTCCTGCCCCATCTTAAACATCTCTTCCTCCACCTTACTCCATTTTCCGAAGAGACATTCGTGTAGAACTTCTGCTACTGAGGTTTCGTCTACTTGCGAATCATAAACGCACGATTGATCTCTTTGGTAAATTTGAATGTGTTCAAAGAGCTGATCTTTTTCTAATTCCCGTAAGTTATCAACCAAATGTTCTACAATTCCATCATGGTGTGCTTTGGGAGTTGCTCTAGCTTGACGAGGATCTATAGCATAGAGCTCTTCATAACGTATCAATGTACTGAGATAGGACAATTCGGGCTTGGTCGCAATCAGTGCAAGTGAGACTTGATATCCTTTAGTTATCAATAATTGTGCCGTTTTTCTAGGAACTTCTGTTGTTCTCAAGGTACCCTCGATTAACAAATGATAACCTTTTTTACTCAACTCATCTACAAGATATTCAACCATTTGTCCCGCGAATACTTTGGTATAATCCACACTATCTTTGCCATACTTTTCCTGTAGGCCAAGGTAGTTCGGATGAAAAGAGCGATAACTATCCCCATCAATGATAATGATATTACCTTGAAATTCCCTTTGTTTAATACGATGAATCGTTGTTTTCCCAGCACCACTCTGTCCACCGAGCAAAATAGCCTTAGGATGAGATGAGGTTGTTTTTCCACGAGTTAAAGAACGGATAAGCCGTTTGGAGGCTTGTTCAAAATTATCTTGACTAAATTCTTCTAGTTTCATTAAGCCACCACCAGATGACTAGCTTGTTCTAGCATACGTTCAATACCATCCAAATAGCCATTAAATCGCTCTATATCCTCAAAAGCTGAAACAAGATAAATCCTCGTGTTAATCAAATCAGACAAATCATCGCTCATTAGAACCCAAGGATTCAAAGTATCATCAAATGCAATTCCTTGTTCATCTTGAAATTGATAAAGTTGCGCTAAGATATTCGCCCCTCGTTCTTTAATCACTTCAATTTTCAGAGTTAATTGATAATCTTCTACTGGTGTGAGCATTTTTTCCTCCCCTACGATATCGATATACGAAACATTAAATTTCTTGCAGATACGATCTATTAATTCTGTCGAAACTCGACTTGTCCCATTTTCATAACGACTCAGACTATTTCTAGAAATACCAACAATCTTTGCAAACTCAGGCTGCGTTAATTTATGTGTTTTACGTAACGTTTTTATATTTTCTCCAATCATGTAACTCCTCCTTTTATTTATTTCTATTATAGCACAAAAAATAAAAACGCACCAATTTTGGTGCGTTTTAAATATAAACACCCTTATCAAAAATAGGATCATTCCAAATTTAGAGATTGACGACTACAACATTAAAACACCTTAAAGTACTGCTATCATGTTGTTTTAGATGTTTTTGCATCAAAAAAGACATCCAAGAGAAAATTCTTGAATGTCTGTAAACGTTGATATAATCATGTTGATTAACGTTTTGAGAATTGTGAAGCTTTACGAGTTCTGATAAGACATGGTCTGATAGGAATTATTTTAGTTCAACTAAAAACATAGCAATAAAATATATTGACCTTTTTTATACTCTATGATTTATTTTTCATCTTATAATTCTAACCCAAATTCTAACGGATGATCATTACGATATTGTTCCTTGTCTTGATCAGTCCCACCTCTTACATAAGTTCTACCATCTCGATGATATGGATGAACGTCCGGAGATTTTCTTTCATCAGGATAGTTGATAGTTTTAGTTTCATCTTCCAAAATCATACCATTAGAAATTAAATCACTTGATGATTGACTCTGATCTTCATCTTCTAAATTGTTGTTACACTCATAATTAGCCTGGGTAACATAAGCTACTGCAACTACTCCAACCACTACAGTTGCTATAGACAACACGGATTTTAAAACAATTTCAGGATTTTCTTTTACCCATTTCAGGCGATCCCTTCCAGAATCTAAAACATTATTACCTATTGTTTTTGATTTAATCAGAGCACGGTCTTTTATTTTCTTAATATCCATTGATATATCTCTTTCCTAACTTTTATTTTTTTATTCTGTTACTCTTATTGAGTTAACCACAACATAGGAATTGATCAATCCAATTTTATGTTTCTTATTTAGCAAATTCACGCATTCAGAGAAACTAAAATTAT
The DNA here is from genome assembly GCA_902363395.1 of Streptococcaceae bacterium. Classification (GTDB taxonomy): domain Bacteria; phylum Bacillota; class Bacilli; order Lactobacillales; family Streptococcaceae; genus Streptococcus. The sequence goes on along the minus strand of CABIZZ010000001.1, from coordinate 350,699 downwards.
TCTCCTTTATAAATTCTATTTCTTCCCCGCCATTCTTAATCATATAATCTGCAAATTTTGATGCAATAATATATCTTCTAACAACTAAATAGATTAGTCCCAAAACCAACACAATATTAAGTATTACTTGTAAATCCATTATGACTTTCCTCCTACAATGGCACGGCAGGGTATACAATACCTCAAAAAACTCCTGGTCATGTGTCTGACACAGAATCTAGAACAAACATATGACTCACTTTATTTTTAATAAGTTAATCATAACTTTATTCCTCACTTTCTTAAGAATACCGATATTATAGTCCACTAATTTTATTTTGTCAAGTATTTTTTATCTAAATTATAACTTTGACCAAGACAATGCTTTTTTATGGTCCAAATTTCTGTTATAATGTAAATACAGAATTGTAGGTGTCGTGAAATGAAAAAAGAAAAATATCCCTCTAATGAGAAAACAAGACAAATACTGCAAGACAATTTAAAGTCTATCAGAGAAATCTTAAATTGGACAAGTGCAGATTTAGGTGATCTTATTGGTGTCACTAAACAAACCATTAGTAATTTAGAAACAAAGAATAGCAAACTTACCAAACTACATTATATTGCAATACGAACAGTAGTTGATTTTGAAATTGAAAAACTAAAATCAACTGACTCTGATCGAGCCGAGCGTGCTTGCATGCTATTAGAAGTATTGTCTAAAGCTGAAGAAGAAAATCTAGATTTTGATGAAATCTCTCAAGCTTCTAAATTAATTGTATCCTCAACGTCTGCTATGATTGCAGGTACTATAATTAGTGCACTGATCCCATTTGTTCTCAATGGATTTAATAAAAAAAATAGATAATGTGAAATTGGATTCTAAATATCATCAAAAAAGAAAAAGCTACTCTTGGAAAACCATTGTTAACAAAGAGAAGCTTTTTATTATGTTTTCCAAAATAGAAAGGAAGTGTTAAAGTATGTATTCTTAATAATAAGAAAAAGTTCACAGTGTTTTCAAAGCACTACGGAGTCAATCTTCTTCAAGTGTCCAAGAATAAAATCCTTCAGCCAATTTCATTTATTATAGGACATTCAATTATTTCATCGGAAAATATCTTTTGATATATTCTATTTTATTTTTATAAGAAACTCTTTATAACGTGTTATAATTAAACAAATAAGTGTCAAAGGTGAAATTATGAACGATGTTGCAAATACGAATAAAGATGAGTATGAATTAATTGAAAATAATCTATTAGCCTTCAATCTATTTAAATCTGAAGAAGATAAAAAAACGACTGATATATTTGCAATAAGCAGTCCTTTTGAGTATGCGTTACCTCGATTAATTAATAATAATAATACTTCGCTAGATCTGGCAAATCTAATTGATATCCAAGGGAGACCACTTTTTGACTTTGTTGATAAACATCTGAGCCCTAAACCACAAATATATGATAAAGAGAATAATAATCTTTATGAACTAGATTTTGATAATCTTTCAGAAAAGACCAAAAAGAATTTAGAAAAAGGTACCTTTAAAGTAGGTGATTCAAGAAAAATTGATGGTAATTATAGAGCAGTTATTGTTGACACTACTAACAATAATGTCCGTGTCGAGGACGTTACGTTAAAAAAAGTAGAAAACACAAAAGATAATACTAAGGAAACCTCTACAGCAGATATTTCTACTCAAATTCAACTAAAACAAATTTATGATCTGCTTCTAGATATGAAAGCGAGTCAAGATTATCAAATAAACTGGGATAGAAACAATAGTATCTTACCTCCATTCTTTACAGCTAGAACTAAAGTCATACAAGCTCAAAATTCTAATTCTTTAGCTGAAAAAATTAAACTTTTAAACGAAGCAAATACTTATATGGAAAATTCTGTCAGTGCAATTAAAGCCGATTTGATTTCTAACAAAGAAGAAATAATTAAAAAAACTAATCAAGTAGACTATTTATATGATTCATTGAAGAGACATTCGGACTTTATTCTTAATGATACAGAAATAATGACAAAAATAGTAGGTATGCAAATTTACATTGATTTATGTTTAAATAATGATTCAATGGCCTACGAAAGACTAACTTCTTATAATGGAGCAATGGAATTACTTACTCAAACAGATATACCATTAAATAGAGGTAAAATGTTTAATCTGTTAAAAGTAATCCCTTTTGTAAAAAAAGTTGCGTGGTTAAATGAATCATCAAGAATTAGCTTATTAGAACTAATTCATAGCCATTATAAATATCAAAAGAATAATGTTGATTTATTTATAAATTTACAAGAAAAATTATATGAAGCAAATGAAATTAATAGTGGCTATCTAACTAACTTAGAAACTAAAAAATTAGAAACGCGAGAAAAAAATGACAACAGAGAATCAGATTAATAAAAAACGTAAATGTAAATTCTGCCGTAAAACAATAACTGATAAAAGGCTAATTCCTATTTGTGAAAGATGTAAAAGCAATGGAAAAAAAGGAAGCGGAGTAGTTTTAACAGCTGCTGTAGCTATTACAATAAATCAAATAAAAAAACGCTTATTTTAAAAAGTTCTATATTTTATACAGAGTAGTCTATACTCTGTTTTTTTTATTTTAAAATTTATTAAAAGAAATAAAATTAAATTCTATATTATGGAATTCTAGAGAGGAGACATTATGTTAGTACAACTACCAGAAGAACAGACACAAGAAATTCAAAAAATGATTGCAACTCTTATCAAAGATGAGATTCATCATTTCAAAGAAGATATGGGATTAGATACTCCATTTCTGAACAAAAAACAAACGTGCCATTATCTTGGAGTTTCACATAATACCCTTGATATCTGGATTGCAATGGGACTACCCTATATTCGAATTGGAAAATCCATTCGTTTCAGCAAAGAAAGTATCAATCAGTGGATGACTCGACTAGAGATAAGCGCATAAGGAGGCAAAAATGGGCATTTCAAAAACAAAAAATGGATCTTATAGGCTAAGGGTGTACATACCCGATGACGTCCAAGGAAAGTTAGGAATTGGTAAACGATTTGAAAAAAGATTCAAAACTCGCAGAGATGCAAAGGAAGCAGAAATTAAGTTAGCTGTTGACATTGAAAATGCACGTTTAGGAAGGTCATCTACTTTATCTCAAAGAAAAGGAGACATCCTATTCAAAGATTTTTACAAAGATATTTGTCTTGAACCCTATAAAGCAGGGCAAGCCACTGCTACTATTAAACCACCTACAGCAGTAACTGTCTTTCAGACAGAAAATCTCTTCCGTTTGCAGATTCTTCCAGTTCTAGGTAATTATTCTATTGATCATCTCAATGAAAACAAACAACTGGTTTTGTCACTTCTTACTCCACTATAGAATTCTTATGCCAACTTTAAATCCATTAGAGGCTACGTCAATTCTGTCTTGGACTGGGCAGAAGAGCTTGAATATATACAAGTAAATAAGGTTAAAAAGACAATCAGTAGAATTAAAGCTAATAAAAAATTAGCTCTCAAAGAAAGTAAAAAGTTTGAAGACTTAGCATTAAATGAGGAGGAACTTAAACAATGGCTACAAGCATTTGATGAAGATCTAAAAAATGATCGAATGGAATTAAAAGATTATGCTTTGTTCTATACGACATTCTTTTTATCAGATAGAAAATCAGAAACCTATGCTCTCCAATGGAAACATATCAATTTTGAAAAAAACGAAATTCTCATTGAACAAGCATTAGACAAATTCGGGAATCTGAAATCAACCAAAGGAAATAAAAAAACTCTATTCAAAGCTCCTAAAGAACTAATGAATATCCTGACCGATTGGAAAATTGAACAAAAAAAGCAACTAAAGCTGTTTGGAATCAGACAGAATGAAAAGCAATTCGTTTTCACATACAACAATAGAAAAAACGGTATTAACGTTCCACTTCATATTGATTATCTTAATCATCGAATGAATACTATTCGAAGAAGACATCCGGAACTTCCTCCAGCATCTCCTCACAAATTAAGGCACACTGGAGCAACTTTGGCAAGACGGGCTGGAACATCATTAAATGCTATTTCAGAAGCACTTACTCATAGTGACATCCAAATAACGAAGACTTATGTCAATACTACTGAAACAGTAAATCAAACAGCAGGAGAAATAGCCTTTAGAAGTCTCAAAAAGCAATAGGGTGAATTTTGGGGTGAACTCTAGTTTTTTGAATAAAAAAAGACATCCAAGAGAAAATTCTTGAATGTCTGTTTATACAAAACTTGATGAGACTAGCACTCCGCCAAAAATGCCTGCACAGTCTTGACATCTTCTGAACTACCGCCTTGGTCAATATCGCAGATATGTTGGAGCCCATATTTTTCGATAATCAAGGCAGTCGCTCCGCAGAAGGTCCGGCCGTGTTTAACAGAGTCACCATTGTTAACAAAACCTTTAATCAGCCCAGGATGTTTCTTAATAAAGCGTTTGGTAGACCACGGAATTTTCCCAGCACCAGCATTTCGAGTAATGAGAATACAGGGCTCTTCCAGTTTCTCCTTGATGCTCTGGGTCGGATAGCCCAGTGATTCTGCAAATCGTTTTCCAATACCAGTATTTGAATCATAAACTACAATCATCTTCATCACCTACTTTCTTAAAAAAAGAATAGCAAACCAAGCCGCAAAGCCTAAAACCACAACATCAGAGATGAGCATAAGCATAAACTCTAAATCTGGCATCATGTGAATGTAAATCAGCAATGACAAAGTTGTCAAAGCCAGTGCTGTCAGCTTAGCAACTGCCGGCAAGCCCGGAATCAAAGCTGCTCCGATTAGGACAATGATGAGACCTCCGACTAAAAATGACTGAAAATCCACACTTAAACTAAAACCAACTGTCACACCGCCGTAGCCAATGGTCAAAAGACCAATTGCGACCAGACAGATACCCAAAATAGCTATTCCACTCATAGCAAATCCTCCTTGCTTATTCATTCTTTTCCTCACTTTCTGTTTTTGAATGAACGCTTCCAAATATTCATTCAAATCTTTCTAAAAAATAATTCACTTTATACTTATGCAATCACATTTCTTCCCATTCCTATTCGCACTAAATAAGCCATCACCCCTTTGTTCGTGAATGAATGGTTATATAAATTCATTCATACCTGCTTCTAAGAAAAGGAATTTCCTCTATTTGGAAAAAATTCCCTTAACAAAATATTTCACTAAAGTCTCAAGACTATCGAAGTAGCCTGAAAAATCCTGCTCTGTGACATGCATGTCTATGTAATAAATCAAGTCATAAACCTTCATGATCTCAGCTATTTTCTCCTCCGAAAAGCCCTCTTCCTGCAAGCGCTGGCTGAAGGTCTGAATCAGAAACTGATAAAAAGCATTGGATGCTCGTCCGGAATCCTGATTATAGTAATCGTGCAGAATCTGAGAAATGCCTGGCTTGTTCCACTCAGCCAGAATTTTATTGGGTGAAATCAATTCAAAAGTGACTGCAAAAAGCTGTTCAACGATTGTCTCGGGCTCGCCCTGCCAGTCTACGCGTTGTATGATTCCCTCACGTATACGGCTATTTTCAGCTACATAAACCTCCAAGAAGATAGCTTCCTTGGACTCATAATACTTGTAAAAGGATCCGACAGCCATACGGCTCTTCTTAGCAATATCAGAAATTCCAGCTGCCTTATAGCCTTTTTCTGCAAATACTTCCCTAGCCGCAGCCAACAGCTCATTTTTTTTATCCATTTCTATGCCTCTTTTATGAATGAATAAGTCTATATATTCATTCATATTCTAACACATTCTTGCTATTTGTCAAGCATTTATGCGATACTATACAAAATAGATAGTTTGCTAATCAAATTATTTTTTTAGATTATATTTTGGAGGTTGAGCTATGCTCAAGGAAAGACGAAACCAGGGTACCATCCCCCTACTGGTAATTACTTTTATTTTTCTAAGAATTTTTCAACTGTATCAAGGAGTTTGATATAGGTAAGATTTACAATAAACATAAGCGACTCCTTTAAAATAAATGATAAATAGATTATAATACTTTACAAACTACCTGAATAGTAGGCACATTTTTGTAAGGAGAAAAAATGCTGACAAATAAAAATTGGAATTGTAGTAGGTCCCAAGTTTTGGATGTAGTTGGTGGCAAGACGGGCTGGAACATCATTAAATGCTATTTCAGAAGCACTTACTCATAGTGACATCCAAATAACAAAGACTTATGTCAATACTACTGAAACAGTAAATCAAACAGCAGGAGAAATAGCCTTTAGAAGTCTCAAAAAGCAATAGGGTGAACTTGGGGTGAATTTTGGGGTGAACTTTAGTTTTTTGAACAAAAAAAAGACATCCAAGAGAAAATTCTTGAATGTCTGTAAACGTTGATATAATCGTGTTGATTAACGTTTTGAGAATTGTGATGCTTTACGAGCTTTTTTCAAGCCTGGCTTCTTACGTTCAACTTTACGTGAGTCACGTGTAAGAAGGCCTGCGCGTTTCAATGAATCGCGGAAGTCTGGGTCTACTTGAAGAAGGGCACGAGCGATACCGTGACGGATTGCTCCTGCTTGACCAGCGTATCCACCACCTACAACGTTAACGAAAACGTCGTATGAACCTGCAGTTGAAGTAACTGCGAATGGTTGGTTGATTACAAGACGAAGGTCAGCGTGTGGGATGTACTCTTCAACATCTTTTTTGTTAACAGTGATTTTACCAGTTCCTGGAACAAGGCGAACGCGTGCAACAGCGTTTTTACGACGTCCAGTACCTGCATATTGTGCTTGTGACATACTTTATTGTTCCTTTCCTTAGATAAGTCCTGAAATATCAAGAACTTCTGGTTGTTGTGCAGCGTGAGTGTGCTCAGCTCCAACGAATACTTTCAATTTCATACCTTGAGCGCGGCCAAGAGTATTGTGTGGAAGCATACCTTTAACTGATTTCTCAATCAAACGAACTGCATTTTTAGAACGAAGTTCACCAGCAGAGATTGATTTCAATCCACCTGGGTGGTTTGAGTGAGTGTAGTAGATCTTATCAGTTGCTTTTTTACCAGTCAATTTAACTTTTTCAGCATTGATAACGATTACGAAGTCACCTGTATCAGTGTGAGGTGTGAATGTTGGTTTGTTTTTTCCGCGAAGCACGCTTGCAACAACTGCTGAAAGGCGTCCAAGAGGTACATCAGTTGCGTCAACAACGTACCATTTGCGTTCTACTTGGCCTGGTTTAGCCATGAATGTAGTTTTGTTCATGATTTCTCCTATTATGAATATCGTTTTTGTTTACAGGGCGGATGTTCCGGTCCGCAAGTTATTTGAAAGGTTCCGGGGCCTTACAAATGGGGTAAACAATACCGCCTACTATTGTATCAAATTTTTCAAATAAAAGTCAACCGATTTGAAAAATTATTTGCGATTTTCTTTTCCTATAACAAAGCCGATGAGAGAATTAGGACCGACGTGGGCAGCAATGACGGGACCTAGTGGCATGATCAAGACTTGGGAAATAGCCGGATTCTCCAACAATTGAGCCCTGAGCTCTTCTGCTCCTGCCAAATCATCTGTATAGGAAACCAAGGCTGTGCTGTGGCCGATATCTTCCTGGATCAGAGAAAGCATTTCCCGCATAGCTTTTTTACGTCCACGTACCTTAGCGATAGGAGCTAACTTGCCTTCTTCATCAATCCAAAGAAGGGGTTTGATATTGACCAAACTTCCGACGATGGCTGAACTCTTAGAGAGGCGTCCCCCGCGCATAAGATGGTAGAGATCATCCACCAAGAAATAGGTCCGCAACTTAGGAGCGATTTCCATCAGTTCTTCCTTAACCTGATCCAAACTCTTACCGGCATCACGCGCCTCAACTGCTAGCATAGACAAGTAGCCTTCTCCAATCCCTGCTGCTTTTGGATCGATGATTTCGATCACAGCTCCTGGGTAGTCTTCAAGGACCAAGTCCCTTGCCATGACCGCACTCTGGTAGGTCCCTGACAAGACTGAAGAAAAGGCGATATAAAGGAGTTCTTCCTTGCCTTGAGCGTAGCCTTTGAAAATCTCTTGGAACTGTCCAACATTGACCTGACTGGTCGTTGGTTTAGCACCCTTTTGCATCTCTGCTAATAATTGAGGGCTGGTGAGTTTGTCTGGACCTACTGTCTCATAATGGTTTCCATCGATTTGGATCGACAAACCGACAATCTCTACATCATGCTCCTTTGCCCATCTTTCATCTAAATCTGCAGTTGAATCTGTTAAAATTTTAAAGGTCATTTACTTGCTCCCATCTCTTTTTGTAGTTGACGTAGGCCCTCTTGGTCAAAAGGCCGTATCGGTGGTTTTTGATCGTTAACGGCTCCTCGCGCCTGGTTCAAGTCGGCTTTGACAACGGCGACTCTCTTCTCTAACTCCCGCGCTGAAACACGGAGCGCTCCTTGAGCAAAGACCGTCCATTGCTCATTCAAGTCACTTGTCGCGACTGATACTTGGTGGAGGGGGGTATTGAGCTCTGCTGCCAAGCGTTCAATGTAGTCATCGGCGGTCTCCTCCTCTGCTGTGAAGACCACTTGGACCTGAAATTCTTCATAGGTCTGGCGAATCCCTGGCATGTATTGGGCATCAAAGACACAAATCACGCGAATGCCTTCAAAGCTAGCATAGTGACTTAGCTTCTCTAGGAGGATCGTTCGTGCAGCATCGAGCTCACTCTTCTTAAAGAGCTGACGGGTCTCCTGCCAGAAGGCAATCATGTTGTAGCCGTCCACTAACAAAATCTTTTCTTTCATCGATTGCCTCCTTCCTCTGATTTCTTCTATTATAATTTATTGCGAAAGACCTCATACATAAGGATCGCTGCTGCGACACTGGCATTTAGACTTTGAACATGGCCCTGCATGGGAATAGTAATCATTTCATCCACTTGTTTCTTTATATTGGCTGAAATCCCCTTGCCTTCGTTTCCAATAATGAGGGCTAGCTTCCCACTGGTATTCCATTTGTGAGAAGGCGTTCCATTCATATCGGTTCCAAAAATCCAAAAACCTGCTTCTTTGAGCTTGTCCAAGGTTTGGCTAAGGTTGGTCACCCGGGCAATGGGGACATGCTCCACTGCCCCAGTTGAGGTCTTGGCGACAACAGGGGTCACTCCAACAGCACGGTGCTTGGGAATAATGACTCCTGCTACCTGAGTAGCATCAGCTGTTCGCAGGATGGAACCCAAATTATGCGGATCAGTCAAGCCATCCAAAATCAAGAGCAAAGGATTGTCTTGATCGGCTACCTGGGTCAAGATCTCATTCAAGTCCGTATAGGCAAATTCCGAAACTCGCAGGACAAAACCTTGGTGGACAGCTCCTTCTGTCATTTCTTGCAAGGTCTTCTTAGGGGTCCAAGAAATGGAAACCTTTTTTTCCGCCGCTAGATCTTTGATTTTTTCTACATTTTTTCCACGCAAATCATCCTGAATATACAATTTATTTCCTGTATTTGCGACTAGTGCTTCGGTAACGGCATGAACGCCATAAACAATGTCGTTTTTTTCCATGAAACTAGTATAACACAATTGCCATATCTGGTGAAACATTTGGAGTAGGCCACTTTGCTTGTGGTATAATGAAACTAGTTTAGAAAAAGGAAAGAATCAGCATTATGCCACTTATTCACCGAACCATCAAGATGATTCTCGCCACCTGTTTGGCTATCTTGCTTGCAGAGTTTTTGGGTCTGTCCTACGCCACCTCTGCGGGGATTATTGCCATTCTCAGCATTAGCGATACCCGTCGAAGCACCGCCAAACTAGCCTATAATCGCTTCATGTCCATGCTTCTTGCTCTCCTCCTTGGAAGCTTAGCCTTTCAGATTCTCGGCTTCAATCTCTGGGCCCTTGGTTTTTATCTGGCCTCCTATGTCCCTCTTGCTTTTCTACAAGGCTGGGAAATTGGTATCACGCCCAGCTCTGTCCTGGTTACCCATCTCCTGCTAGAAAAATCCACTTCCCTTTCTTTATTGGGAAATGAAGTAGCTATTTTCCTAATCGGAACCAGCTTTGCCCTCCTAGCCAATCTCTATATGCCTTCTCGACAGGAAGAAATTGATCGCTATCATGAAATTGTCGAGGAGCAACTCAAGAAGATTCTCTATCGCTTTGCAGAGTTTCTAGGAAAAGGAGATGGGAGCAACGATGCCAGCTTGATTCGTGAGCTAGATACCATCTTAAAAGAAGCTCTCGATCTAGTCTATTTAGACCATTCCAACCACCTCTTCCATCAGACCAACTACCATATCCACTATTTTGAGATGCGCAAGCGCCAAAATAATATCCTGCGGGATATGGCCAACAACGTTAACAACTGCCAATTAGCTGCGAGCGAGAGTCTTATTTTGGCCCAACTCTTTGCTAAAACAGCCAGCCAGCTCAGTCAGGAAAATCCAGCCCAATTCCTACTTGACGAAATCAACCGCTATCTAGCAGTCTTCCGCGAGCGACCTCTCCCTCGATCTCGTCAAGAATTTGAAACCCGAGCGACCCTTCTGCAACTCCTCCGTGATCTTGAAACCTTCATCTCCATCAAGGTGGAATTCTATCAAACCTACCAGAAGGAACTGCAAGCATAAACCCTTCTTTAGAGACTGGGAAGATTTTCCCAGCTCTTTTTCTTTGCCATCAATCTGTAACGAATTTCAAGAGAAAAACTTCCATATATATTGAAAGCGCTGTCATAAAGTGTTATGATAGAGGTGCATACATGCAAAGAACAAAGGAGGTCTCTTTATGCATTCTTCTTATAAGAAGCGTTTGTACACAAACGCACTCAGTCTCTCTACCGCTGTCCTTTTAGCCTTCCTCGCACAAGGCCAAGTTGCTGCGGACACTGTTGAGACAGCTAGTCCTGCCGCACCTGTCGAAAACGTCCTCAAGCCAGAGGAAACGAACGCTAGCCCGGCAACAAGCACAGAGGCTAACAGTCCTGCTCCTGCAACAGAAGCGACTGCAAGTTCTGCAGAGACTGCTCCAACTAATCCTTCTAGCCCAGTTGAAGCCTCTCCTACCGCTTCAGACACTGCTAGTCCTACGACCAAAGTAGAAAGCCCTGTAACAGAGCGAGCTGCGAACGCAGAGCCAGCTATCAGCCTTAGTGACAGCCCTGTTTACATGTCTGAAAAAGGAACGCTGACGGATACCGTTAAGGATCAAGCACAGGCTGTTGGAAAGATCAACTGGACTTTGGACGACAAACCACTGGAAGAGTGGAAAACTTGGGACATGGAGACAGGAACTCTGTCCAAAGATCCCTTCATCACAGTTGAAGAAAACAAAAACGGAAACGATTTGGATCTGACCTTTACGGTTAAGGAACTCTTTGGCGAAGATTTAAGCCTTCGGACCCCTAATAATATCCGTCGGACCTATCGGAACTATATCGGTGACCACACTTTGATTGGAACCAGCGCAGATCTCGGACTAACCATTCGCAAGAATCTAACCTTCCGTCCATATAAAGATTTCCATACCCACGAGGAAATGCTAGCTTCCATTGAGCAGACAAGGGCAGAAGCCAAAACAGACCGTCTGGTTCAGATTGAAACTCTTGGCAAGAGTGCCCAAGGACGGGATATGAAGATGGGAATTGTAAGTAAGGATCAAGCAAGTATTGACCATTACCTCTCATCTACCAATCCAACAGCTCTTACCAAACCAAGTGAAATGCTGGCAACTCTAAAGGACAAGACCTTGAATTACAAACTGCCTGTCCTGGTTCATAATACGCATGCGGATGAACAACCTGGGATTGATATCATCACTGGTCTCTTCCATACCTTCGCTACAGAAAATCAAGTTACTTTTAAAACGACAGACGAAGCTGGTAACGTCAAGAATGTGACCCTGGACATCCCAACTCTCTTAAACAAATTTATCTTCTTGTTTGACTTCACTGAAAACCCTGACGGGGATGCCCTTAACCTACGCGCTTTGGCCAATGGACTGGATCCAAACCGGGATGCTAGTTACCAAACCAACCCAGAAGTCCGCACGGTCATCCAAATGATTAACAAGTGGAATCCAATTGCTCTCTATGATATCCATGGATTTGTCAAAGAATTCTTGATTGAGCCTGCAACGCCTCCACATGATCCAAACTTTGAATACGACCTCATGTCCAACCTCATGCTGGAAAATGCCCATCATATGGGCCGTGCAGGGGTTGCCAATTCCAAATACGACAGCTACATCATTCCAAAACTGGATTGGGGAGATGGCTGGGATGATTCCTTCTCTGGTTATACAGGTGTCTATGCCGTTTACCACGGCATCTTGGGCCATACCATCGAAATTCCAGAATCCAACCAAGAATCCTATTATGCTGGACGTAATGCTGTCCTTGGCGGAATTGACTTCCTCAGCCAAGATCCCGACAAGCTTCTTGAAATGCGCCTCAACTTCTACCTACGTGGCCTCAACAAGATTGAAGATCCAAAAGCAGAAAACGAACTAGTGGGACCAACTGGTGAAGTTGTCGGTCGTGTGAAGAATGGTCGTCCGAAATTCTTCCCTGACTACTATGTTATCCCAATGGGCCTCGACAAGGACAATGATGCGCAAGAAGCCTTCAATATGATTGACTACTTCAAACGCAATGGTGTCCTCGTCAAAGAACTCAAAGAAGATACCGGCACCTACAAAAAAGGAGACCTAGTCATTGACATGGCTCAATCTAAACGGGGCTATGCCAACCATATCCTCTATAAAGGTTCTAATGAATCCGCCTGGGCAGCCATGTATGCGGAACTTCTCGTTAACTTCCCTGATATGAAAGGCTTCAAGGCAGAACCTGTGTTCAATGATGGCCTCTTTGCTGGAAAACTTGGAGAAGTCACCACCACTCGCGCGACTAGAACCTCTGAGATCGATCCAAAAGCACCTTACTATGTCATTGCCAATACCTCGGCCAGCGCTGTTCAAGCAGTAAACAAGGCGATTTCCCAAGGTAAATCTGTCTACCTAACAGATGATGGCTACATCGTTGACCGCGATACTTTTGCATCGCTCCTGCCAAACTACGCTATCTACGGCGAAGCCCTCTACAAGGTACCAAACGGTCCAACCTTAAAACCATTGAAGATCTATTCTCCAAACTATCACTACGATTGGACTGGCGTAGATGCGCCTGCTCATACTAGTTTGGTCCTTGAGAAATTAGGTTTCCAAATCGTCAATACTCCTGACGAAGCAGATGTCATTGTGCTTGAAAATAATCGCTTTGATGCCTCCATCTTCGGCAAGAAACCAACTCTCGTCATCGGCGGGGAAGCCATGCAGAAACTGGAAAAATTGGGAGTTCTTTCTGGCTTTGATGCTGAAAAACTTAAAGGTGGCAGTGACTACGAGGGCTTGATGAAAGCCATCATCGATGACCAAGACCCACTGACCAGCGGCTACAAGAAGAACTCCCTCTTCTACTCCAACTCAGGAAACTGGATTGAAAAGGTTCCAAGCAACTTCAAGACCTTGATGAGTATCGCTTCAAGTGACTACTACATTGCAGGTTGGTGGCCAAAAAATGAAGTCTTAGCCAATAAGGTTATGGCCATCTCTGGAGAACTGATGGGACAACCGCTCTTTGTCTATGCCGGAAATCCAACCAACCGCCAACACCCTGTCCACTTCTTCCGCTGGGTGACCAATGCAATCTTCGGTAGCGAGTTGGCGACCTTGACAGACTACGTTCCACCGAAAGATCCAGATCGTGTAGGGGTACCAATTCATAATCAAACTCTTGTGCAAGCTGTCAACTACCAAGCTAGCCCAGCTGTCCAAGAACAAGCAAAAGCAGAACTTCTCCCAGAAACAGGAGAAAGCTCATCTGCACACTTCGTTCTTTCAAGCTTCATACTAGCCGTAAGCGGAGGCTTCCTCCTCTTGAAAAAGAAAGAAGTTGAGTAAGATTTTAGACTAGCTATGAATCTCAAGTTCATCTTTTCATAGAAAATCAATTTTTCATATGAAATAATCTAAGAAATGAGACAAAAGTTATAAAACTCACTCTAGTATTTAGCAGTATTCAGTCTTATACTGAAACTTTCCGCCGTGAGAAAAGTGCTTGAAACATAACAGTTTCAAGCACTCGGGAGTTTTGAAACCTTAGGTTCAAAACTAAGTCATGGAACTTCGAAGAAGTTCGCTGACGTCCGTACTCACCTAAGGAAAGTTTCGAAAGATATATCTTCAAAAGAACCTTCGCGTCTACGAAGGTTCTTTTCTATTCCACCAATTCCAACACAACAGTTTGGTAAGGGGCCAATTCTAATACTTGGTCTCCTTCTTGGAATAATCCTACAGTATTATTTAAAATAACCGTTTTAATCGGAGCTGTCAACTCCAAAGTGGCCTGGCGATTTTGGAAATTGCTGATTACCAAGAGACGCTTGTCCCCACGGCGTTCGAAGGCAATGATATTCTCGCGGTCCCGATAAGCTGGAATCATATCTCCAAACCGGATGGTATTTCCATAGAGAGGATGGCGATACAAGGCCGTCAGCTGACGGTAATAATTCAAAATAGAATCTGGATCCTTTTCCTGGTCTTCTACATTAATAGAATAGTCTGGTTTGGGACTGATCAACCAGGCTGACCCATCGCTAAAGCCCAGACCTGGCTCTCTTGTCCACTGCATCGGTGTCCGCGCATTGTCTCGGCTATAGTTGGCAATCGCTGCTAAGGCTTCTTCCTCACTCAAACCAGCTTCTTTAGCAACGTGGTAGCCATTGATGGTCGCGATATCATCAAAGTCCTCCACTGATTCAAAGACTTGGTTCTCCATTCCAATTTCTTGACCTTGATAGATAAAAGGAATTCCCTTGCGCAAAACCTGAATGGTTCCCAGGGCTTTTTTACTGGTATCGTTTACTGGACCTTCTGCGATATAATGGGACACCCCACGAGGTTCGTCGTGGTTTTCGATGATGGTCGAGAGAACACCAATCCTATCTGCGCGCTCATGCGCTTGGAAAATACTTTCCTTGAGTTCTTCCGCTGTTGGAAGAGTATGGTCAAACCAGCCCTTTCCTTCCTGCCCTAAGCAGGTTTGCTTGAAGTCAAAGATAGAAGAAAAGACGCCATCTTTTCCAATGAAGAAATGCAGTTCTTCATCGGTTTCATTGAAAACTTCCCCTACAGTGAAGGCATTGTACTTGGCAAAAGTCCGCTCCTTTAACTCTCGCAAGAAAGGTTCAATCGGTTGGGCATTGACCAGCGATTCCGGCACTGGGACCAGGCCATTTTCACGATCGGACGGAAGTGAACGCCATTCTAAATCCTTTTTGATATTGATAATGGCGTCAATCCGGAAGCCTGCAATTCCCTTGTCCAACCACCAGTTGATCATCTTGTAAATCTCTTCGCGCAAGACAGGATTTTGCCAATTGAGATCCGGCTGATCCTTGTGAAAAGAATGGAGATAGTATTTGTTGGTACCAGGAACTGGTTCCCAGACACTGCCTCCAAAGTAACTTTCCCAGTTGTTGGGTTCCTTGTCACTTTCGATGAAGTAAAAGTAGTCTGCATAAGGGCCATCTGGATCCACTAGAGCCTTTTGGAACCATTCGTGATGACTGGAGCAATGGTTGACCACCAAGTCCATAATGATGGAAATGCCTCGCTTCTTGCCTTCCGCAATCAACTCTTCCATATCTTCCATGGTCCCAAAATGGGGATCAATGGCATAATAGTCAGAAATATCATAACCCTGGTCAATAAAAGGACTCTTGTAAACAGGAGATAGCCAGAGGATATCAATCCCTAAGTCTTGAAGGTAATCGAGTTTCTCCGTAATGCCTTTCAAATCCCCAACACCATCTCCATTGCTGTCTTTGAAGCTTTTTGGGTAGATCTGATAAGCGACCTTCCCCTTCCACCAGTCTTTTTCCATGTCTTGTCTCCTTTAAATGAAAGAGACCGAGACAAATCGTCTCAGTCTCTATAGTGTCAGTATTGATTAGTATACTGTTTTTTCAGTTTCTTTGTCGAAGAAGTGAGCTTTGTTCAAGTCAAATCCAAGTTCGATGGTTGCACCTGTTTCAAGGTAGTCACGCGCATCCACTTTCGCGATGAATTCGTTGTCACCAACTTGGCAGTACAAGTGTGATTCAGAACCAAGCAACTCAGATACAGAGATGGTTGCTTTAACAACTGATTCTGGGAAAGTTTCAAGGAAAGCAGCTTCTGTATTCACGTCTTCTGGACGGATACCAAAGATCAATTCTTTACCATCATAGCCTTTTTCACGAAGAACTTTCAAAGCACCTTCTGGAACTTTCAAATTCAAGCCGTTAGTAACGATGTAGCCACCTTCCAACTTGACGTTAATGAAGTTCATGGCAGGGCTTCCGATGAATCCAGCTACGAATTTGTTAACAGGGTTCTTGTACACTTCTTGCGGAGAACCAATTTGTTCCACACGTCCAATTGTACCAGTACCAGCTGGGTTTTTAGTCGCAGACATGATAACGATACGGTCAGCCAATGTCATCGCTTCTGTTTGGTCGTGAGTTACGTAAATAGTTGTAGCTCCGATACGACGGTGGATTTTCGCGATTTCAGCACGCATGGATACACGAAGTTTCGCATCCAAGTTTGACAAAGGTTCGTCCATCAAGAACACTTTTGCATCACGGACAATGGCACGTCCCATAGCCACACGTTGACGTTGACCACCAGAAAGGTCAGCTGGTTTACGATCCAAGAATTCTTTCAAGCCAAGGATTTCAGCTGCTTCTTGTACACGTTTGTCAATATCTTCCTTGCTGTATTTACGCAATTTCAAACCAAAGGCCATGTTATCGTACACAGTCATGTGTGGGTAAAGAGCGTAGTTTTGGAATACCATGGCGATGTCACGGTCTTTAGGTGCTACGTTATTTACAACAGTACCATCGATGGAACATTCACCTTCTGTGATATCTTCAAGACCAGCGATCATACGAAGAGTTGTTGATTTACCACATCCTGAAGGACCTACGAAAACGATAAACTCTTTGTCTTTGATGTCCAAGTTGAAGTCTTCAACTGAATAGTGTTCGCTGTTTGGATATTTTTTGTAAATATTTTTAAGATTTAATTCTACCATGATGGTACTCCTTTGATTTTTATAATTCTATTGTAAATGAAAACGCTTTACAAAGCTATGGCAAGTCTCACAAAAAAGAAAAAGAGTTTTGTGCAACTTGCACAAAACTCTGGATTGATTCCGTTTAAATCACATCCTGTAGAACCAAATGGTAACAAAGGGCTAGATCGGTTAGATTTTTCAACTGGAGACCCGTTAGCTCTTCCCACTTGTCAATCTTGTATTGAAGGGAATTGCGATGGAGATAAAGTTGCTGGGCCGCCTTGGTTACAACCGCCCCGTTGTCCCAGAGGGCAACAATGATATCCTGCAACTGGTCTTGACTTCCAATCAGCTGATGCAAGCGTTCTTTGATAGTATGGAGATCCAAATCTGCCTGCTCGATTCCCCATAGGTAGAGTTGAGAAAAGCGGTAAACACCTTGATGTCCTTCTCGGATCCAGGCTCGAAAGGCTGCCCGTTCTGCTCGGATGACCGGAGATACTTTCCCAGCTTTTGATTCGGTCCATACCTGCCCGACCATGATGGATAAGCGAATATTAAAATCATACTCCATGGCAGAGACGGTATCTTTTAAGATATCAGCCACAGTCAGCGGCTGCTCTTGATCTAGAATGAGTACATAGTCCTGTCCACTCAGTTGCAAGACTGCCCGAAAGTTGGGCAAAAGCGTCTGCATCATCTCTAACCAAGAAGCAGTTCCTTCCGCTGTCGAGTGCGAGAGGTGGCAATAGACAAGTTGCATTTTTTTGATGACTTGAGGGGCTTCTCCCTTTCCATCAATCAAGTATTGGTACCAAGGGTTGGGGGCAAGATCTTCCTCACTGCCCAACCAGGAAATCAATTGTTTCTCTCTCTCGGTCAGCTCTTCTTCCTTCAGTAGCAACCATTGCTGGGCCTGCAGGGGAATGGCTACATAACCAGCTGGTGGATTGGGGTGATCCGTCACCTCTGCCTGAGGGAACCACTCTCTGATATTTTTCACTATTTTGTTCCTTCTTCCACTTTTTGGATACACCAAGCTACCAATTCCTCTAAGCGACTGATTTCATCTGTCAGATGCAGATAACCCATGACCGCTTCAAAACCCGTCGACATGCGATAGGTCACGACATCCGCATTTTTGGCCTTGGTATGGCTGTTGGTATTGCGACCGCGCTTATAGATCTCGACTTCTTTCTCTGTCAAAAGCTCATCTTCTAACATCATCGCAATCAGACTAGCCTGAGCCTTAGCAGAGACGTAGCGGGTAGCCGCCTGATGAAGTTTATTGGGCTTGGTCATCCCTTGAAAAATCAGGTGCTTGCGAATATACATAGAATAGACCGCATCTCCCTCAAAGGCCAGGGCAATCCCATTGATTAGATTGACATCAATCACGTGTCCACCTTACACCTTCTTTTGTATCCAAGAGCTTGATTCCTTGCGCAGCCAATTCATCGCGAATCGCATCTGCTCGCGCAAAATCTTTCTTAGCCCGCGCTTCCTGACGTTCCGCGATCAAGGCTTCAATGTCCGCATCCAAGACTTCCTCGACAAAGACCACTCCAAAGACTTCTAACATCTTGGTCAAGACATCCTTAACATCTTGATTATAGTGACCTGAATTAATCCATTTGGCTAATTCAAAGACGACGGTGATTCCGTTTGCCGCATTGATATCTTCATCCATCACCGCGATAAACTTGTCCACAAAGCCTTGCAAGTCTGCTGGATCCACTTCTCCTGTGAACGGTTGCTCATAGGTATTTTTCAAATACTTGAGGTTGGTCTCCGCATCGCGTACCGCTTTTTCTGTGAAGTTAATGGGCTTGCGGTAGTGCTGGGTCGCAAAGAAGAAGCGAAGGACTTGGCCGTCGATGGTCTTCAATGCATCATGCACAGTAATGAAGTTACCTAAGGACTTGGACATCTTGACATTGTCGATATTGACAAAGCCATTGTGCATCCAGTAGTTGGCAAAGGTCTTGCCCGTTTTAGCTTCAGACTGAGCAATTTCGTTGGTATGATGCGGAAACTCAAGGTCGGCTCCACCACCGTGGATATCAATGGTATCGCCTAAAATCCCCGTTGACATGACTGAACACTCAATGTGCCAACCAGGACGACCAGGACCCCAAGGACTGTCCCAAGAAACTTCACCCGGCTTCGCAGCTTTCCAAAGGGCAAAGTCGACTGGATTTTCCTTGCGGGCAGTCTCTTCATCTGTCCGACCAGAAGCACCTAACTCCAAGTCTTCTAGGGTTTTATTGGCTAATTTTGCATAGTTGTGGGATTTTTCCACACGGAAATAGACATCGCCTTGGCTCTCGTAGGCATAGCCTTTTTCAATCAAATCAGCGACAAAACGGATGATGTCATCCATAAACTCGACCACACGAGGGTGACGGGTTGCAGGTTTGACCCCGAGAGCCGTCACATCCTCACGAAAAGCCGCAATGTACTTGTCTGCCACTTCCTGAGGAGTGATGCCTTCTTCTTTGGCACGGTTGATAATCTTATCATCCACATCCGTAAAGTTGGAAATGTAGTTAACCTCATAGCCGCGATACTCAAAATAGCGACGAATCGTGTCAAAGGCTACCGTTGAACGGGCATTCCCCACGTGGATATAGTTGTACACAGTTGGTCCACAGACATACATGCGAACCTTTCCTTCTTCAATTGGGACAAATTCTCGCAAATCACGAGACATGGTGTCATAAATTTTAATCATGCGGTCCACTCCCTTCTCTATTTCTGACTTTTTCGGCTGAAAACCAGCTCTGCAAAAGGGCCAAATTGTCTGAGGCTATCCAGTTTGTAAAAGCGCTGCCCTTCCTCTTGGGTAAAAAGGGGAACCCCCTTTCCTAGGATAAGGGGCGCTATCTGAATAATAAGGTGGTCGAAAAGATCCGCATCCAAGAGCGGTCCTACCAAGGAATTACCACCAATCACAAAGACATTTTTGCCTTTGTCAATCTGGCGAACAAAGTCCACCACATCCCCAGCTACTGACTGGTAATTGCTGACAGGCAGGTGCCTATCATGCGTAAAGACATAGTTTTCCGTAGTTTGATAAAAACTTTCTACATCTTGCAAATCTTGGATTTCCTCAAAGGTCCGCTTACCCATGATGGTGATATCCATTTGCCTGTAAAAGTCATCATAGCCTGTATCCTCTACAGAACCAAGCTGATGCAGCCAGTCTATCCTGTGCTGGCCGTCTGCCAAGTATCCATCCATGGTGATACAGCCGTAAAAATAAACTGCCATTCTTGTAGTTACCTTTCTAGTTCCTTTGCTATTGTCAAAGAGATAGTGAAAAAATCATGGCATCAGCTGTCCGCTCTTCATGGCGGGCATCCCAGGTTCGGTTATGATGATCTACATAGTCAGCTGTGTAGAAGAACTGATAGACTTTACTCATGCGAAATTGACTCCAAGCATTCTTTCAGTTCAAGGACTACCTGGTTCAAAATAGCATCTGGTAAATCTGACAGGTCGGTTCCTCCTGTCATATTTCACTTCGATAACTTTTCCAACCTTTTTCTAAAGACTTGATGAATGGTGACTGGCTTCCTTGGCGTGCTCCATCTTATTCATGTAGTATTCACGCTTTTCTTCTTCCTGGTGAATGATTGGCTTATCCTTCTTACCGTGAACACGAACAATTTTAGCAGGGACTCCGACAACAGTCACATCACTCGGTACATCAGAGACTACCACTGCCCCTGCTCCTACTTTGGCCTTGGCCCCAATCTCAATCGGGCCGATGACCTGGGCATGAGCGGAGACCAAAGCTCCTTCACGAACCGTCGGATGGCGCTTCCCTGTATCCTTTCCAGTTCCACCGAGCGTCACCCCGTGGTAGAGCATAACGCCTTTTTCAACAATAGCTGTTTCCCCAATAACGAGGCCTGCTCCATGGTCGATAAAGACACCCGAAGCAATGGTCGCACCTGGATGGATTTCGATCTGGGTCCAAAAACGCCAGAACTGACTGTGCATCCGAGCTAGAAGCTTAAAGCCATGATTCCACAAAAAGTGAGAAACACGGTGAGCAGCTAACGCTTTGACGCCTGGATAGGTCAAGAGGACCTCCAGCGAGGTACGTGCTGCTGGGTCATTTTCTTTCACAATATCAATGGTTTCACGCCACCATCCCATACCGTGCTCCTTTCTTTTAAATGCTTATTCTTTCGTTGCTTCACCTGCATCTTTGGCAAAGTCTTTTCTAGGTTTGTGGTGACGAGGATGATCGCCATGACGATGACCCTTATCCCCTTTATCTTCTGAATGTTCTGGTTTTGGAGGACGAGGAAGAAGTGCTTTCATAGAAGCATCGACACGGCCTTTCTCGTCAATCTTGATAATCTTGACATCCACTTCATCGCCGATAGCTACCAAGTCTTCGACACGGTTAGTGCGAGTCCAAGCCATTTCAGAGATGTGTACGAGGGCATCTGTCTTATCAAAGAGGTTGACAAAGGCACCAAATTTCTCGATACGAACAACTTTGGCATGGTAGACTTCGTCCACTTTAGCTTCACGAACCAAACCAGCAATGATTTCTTTAGCACGGTTGATGGCATCTTGGTCGCTAGAGTAGATAGATACATTTCCTTCTTCGTCGATGTCAATCTTAACGCCTGTTTCAGCGATGATCTTATCGATGGTTTCTCCACCCTTACCGATGACAATCTTGATCTTGTCAACATCAATCTTGATGGTATCAATTTTCGGAGCAGTTGGAGCCAATTCTGGACGAACTTCTGGAATCGTTGCTTCAATCACGTCAAGGATTTCAAAACGAGCTTTCTTGGCTTGAGCAAGAGCCTCCGTCAAGATTTCTGCAGTAATCCCTTGGATCTTGATATCCATTTGTAGGGCTGTAATCCCGTCACGAGTCCCTGCAACCTTGAAGTCCATATCTCCAAAGTGGTCTTCCAAGCCTTGGATATCTGTCAATACTGTGTAGTTGTTTCCATCTGAGATCAGACCCATGGCAATACCTGCTACTGGCGCCTTGATTGGCACACCACCAGCCATAAGGGCAAGTGTTCCTGCGCAGATAGATGCTTGAGATGAAGAACCGTTTGATTCCAATACTTCTGCTACCAAACGGATCGCGTATGGGAATTCTTCCAAACTTGGCAATACTTGCGCAAGGGCACGCTCACCGAGAGCACCGTGACCAATTTCACGACGACCTGGTGCACCGTAACGACCTGTTTCCCCAACAGAGTATTGTGGGAAGTTATAGTGGTGCATGAAGCGTTTCTTGTACTCTGGATCCAAACCATCGATAATTTGCGTTTCACCCATTGGCGCCAAAGTCAAGATAGAAAGGGCCTGAGTTTGCCCACGAGTGAAGAGACCTGAACCGTGTACGCGAGGAAGGTAGTCCACTTGTGCATCCAAAGGACGGATTTCATCGACCTTACGACCATCCGGACGAACCTTGTCTTCAGTGATCAAACGGCGCACTTCTGCGTGTTCCATTTGTTCCAAGATTTCAGCCACGTCGCGCATGATGCGATCAAATTCTTCGTGGTCTGCATATTTTTCTTCGTAAACAGCCGTTACTTGGTCTTTCACTGCTTGAGTCGCAGCTTCACGAGCCAATTTTTCTTCAACTTGAACCGCTTTTTGAAGATCGCTGTTGTAGGCTGCAATGATTTCAGCTTGCAACTCAGCATCCACATGAAGCAATTCTACTTCTGCTTTTTCCTTACCAACTGCCGCTACGATTTCTTCTTGGAAGGCAATCAATTCTTTAATGGCTTCGTGCCCTTTGAGAAGAGCTTCCAACATGATTTCTTCTGACAATTCTTTAGCACCAGACTCTACCATGTTGATAGCGTGTTTGGTACCAGCTACTGTCAATTCAAGAAGCGATTGCTCAGCTTGTTCTTGCGTAGGGTTGATGATGATTTGACCATCAACATAGCCTACTTGTACCCCAGCGATTGGTCCGTCAAATGGAATATCTGAGATAGAAAGTGCCAAGGATGAACCAAACATGGCTGCCATTGGTGCAGATGCATTTTCATCGTAAGAAAGGACTGTGTTGATGACTTGCACTTCATTACGGAAACCTTCCGCAAACATAGGACGGATTGGGCGGTCAATCAAGCGCGCTGTCAAAGTCGCATCTGTTGAAGGACGTCCTTCACGTTTCATAAAGCCACCAGGAAATTTCCCAGCCGCATACATTTTTTCTTCGTAGTTGACTTGAAGCGGGAAGAAATCCCCAGTTGCCATCTTCTTAGACATGACAGCAGCCGTCAAGACAGTTGACTCCCCATAACGCACAACAACAGAGCCATTGGCTTGCTTCGCAACCTGACCAGTCTCTACGATCAACTCACGACCCGCAAAAGTCGTTTGAAACACTTGTTTTGTCATTTTAATCCCCTTTGGATTGATAATATTATACGCCTTGCCTACAAAGATCAAGATACTAAGGCCGCAAAAAGCAAAGTAAAAATAGGAAACTGGCGAAGTCTTCGATGAAGACAAGACAGTTTATCTTTTTTACACAGCTTTTCGGCCGGGTTCAATTACGCATGATAGCATGGATTGACGCAGTGTGCCACGCACACCAGGAAATCTATCTTTTTCACTAGGGATTTAGCCCGTGTTCAACTATCAAGATACTAAGGCCACAAAAAGCAAAGTAAAAATAGGAAACTGACGAAGTCTTCGATGAATACAAGACAGTTTATCTTTTTTACACAGCTTTTCGGCCGGGTTCAATTAATCAAGATATTTTGGACGGTTCGGCTTGCCGAACATTTCTGTAGAAAAATAGGAGGTGGCGTCGCACTCGATGAGTGCTAGGAAGCTTATCTTTTTTCCTAAGAAATGAGGCCAAGATTCAATTACCCAAGATACTAAGCCGTTAAGCAACTCAACAAGATCGGGATTTCAACAGCCTTTCTGTATGTTATATCCTCATCTTTGTATCCAAGCACGTATAACCTTTATTTTACCATATTCAAGCCCAAAAGAAAAAGGCTTTAAAAGCCTTTTTCGAGGAATATTTGATTTCCACGTATTTTAAAATTCTAGAGCTAGATATAGCTACCGTCTATTTTCCATTCCACACATTTTCTTTACTAACGACATAGAATCGCGTTTTGTGTTCTCCACCTGAATAGTCTTTCTTGCTCCGCTTCAACACATAGCGCTCAAAAGGTTGAGAAGAGGTCTTAACTCTAGTTGTTACTGTAACTGTATCATTCTCAACGACCCACTCATCTGCTGAAGGAATAACAACCTCTGGGCCAGCACCTCCACGTCCACCTGGAACGAATTCAAAAAACTTCTTATCTTTCGAAGAGTATATCCAGCCTTGTTTTCTTTCTTTCGCAAGTTGAATTAATTGATCTGTAGTCATAGATTGAATGGATTCTGATGTTTCTTGAGCTTCCAATTTTTTAATGACATCTGCAAGTTGATAGGTACCTGGAGTATAAGTATTGAAATAATCTAAAAACATGCCTTCTGTATAAGAATAGATACCGCTATGATCATTTGATAAATCTAATATAAAGGTTGGTTTGACCAATCTAGAATACATTAAAGAATAGCCATTCTCTACTACCGAGTGGATATCCTCTTGATCTTCCGCACTCAATCCTTTAACAGTAGATGCATTTCCCCCTTCCACTCTCGACGTAAATTCAAGCGCGATCCAGCCTTGGCCAGATTGGAGCTTGCCCCAGGTATAACCGTCAGCTGACACCGTCTCAATTATCGTATAAACACCTTGCGGGATCATTCCACCTTCTTCCCCCTTGATCGATGCTTCTTTACGAATTCGAAGATCCGAAACTGCTACACGGACTTGGAAACTACTTGTTTGCTGTTCTGAGTTATTTGCTTGGCTGGTCGCCTTCTTCCCAGTCTCTAGTTCTTTCCATCCAAATTTTGCTTGATCCAATTCTTTTGCTGTAATCCCTAAGGCTTTTTCTGGCTTCTGACCGTCCCCATTTTTAATTTGGATTTTATTGACAGTCTCCAGTTTTCCTTTTTGGAACTTGTAATGGATTAAATCTACTTCTGGTTGAAGAGACGAAAAGCTAGCATAGATGACCGAGCCATCCTCAAAAATTTGAAAACCTGAACGAGAGCCACCAGAGGAAGCCACATAAGCTGTATGCAACAATTCTGGTTGCTGCCCTTTCAGATAGTAGATTGCTGAGACTGTTTGGCCATTCCCAATCAAGAGTTCGTCCCGCCCATCCTTATCCAAATCTGTATAAAAATAGGAAAGATTTGGTTTACTACCCAGAGTTTGAAGATACATGGCATAGGCATACTCATCCGATTGAGAATCTATTTCTTTTAGTTTAGTCTCTAGACCAGCGCTATCACCTGCTTCGATAGCCCTAGAGTAAGCCTGATAACGTTCAAGCACTGTTTGATAGTACTCATGCCCAGACGATTCTTTCTTGGAATTTTTTCCATCTGTTACTTCACTCTGAGCTGTAGAGGGTTGCGTCCGAGGACGTCGCTTAGGCCCACATGCCACCAAGGTTAGCAAGGTCATCGCTGCCAAGCTAACTTTATAAAATTTTTTCATCGTATACTCCTAAAACTTTCTCTACTTTATTATACCAAAAGAAGGCAAAAAAGCTAGAAAATCCTTGGTTTATTATTGGATCTAGCTAGCTTTGATAAGTTCCCCTTTCGCCTATCATTCTCCCCTATTTTCTGCTATACTGAGTATAGTTATTTGATCAAAAGGAGAACACTATGGAATTAAAAAAACGTTCTGAATTTCCTGAGAACGAACTCTGGGACCTCACAGCCCTCTACCAAGACCAGGAAGACTTCTTGCGCGCCATTGAAAAAACACGTGAAGAAATCAATGAATTTGTCCGCAACTACAAGGGCAAGCTCCACACTTTTGAAGACTTCGAAGCTGCCTTTGCGGTCTTTGAACAGATTCAGATCCAACTCAGCCACATTGGTAACTACAGCTTTATGCCCCAAACGACTGACTTTGGTGATGAAGCTTTTGCGGAAATTGCCCAAGCGGGGATGGATTTCGAAACTTGGGCGAGCGTCGAACTTTCCTTCTTTGATGATGCTTTGGTCGAAGCAGATGAAGAAGTCCTCGAACGCCTGGGACAACTCCCTCACCTCACTTATGCTATTCGTCAGGCTAAAATCAAAAAAGCCCACTACTTGGGAGCTGATGTGGAAAAGACCTTGACCAACCTGGGTGAAGTCTTCTACGGACCACAAGACATCTATACCAAGATGCGGGCAGGCGACTTTGAAATGGCTGATTTTGAAGTGGATGGAAAAGTTTACAAGAACAGCTTTGTTACCTATGAAAACTTTTACCAAAACCATGAGAATGCGGAAGTCCGTGAAAAAGCCTTTCGTTCTTTCTCAGAAGGTCTTCGTAAGCACCAAAACACGGCTGCTGCTACCTATCTAGCCCAAGTCAAGTCTGAAAAGCTGATTGCAGATATGCGGGGCTACGATTCTGTCTTTGACTATCTCTTGGCTGAGCAGGAAGTGGATCGCTCTATGTTTGACCGTCAGATTGACCTGATTATGAAGGACTTCGCTCCTGTCGCTCAAAAATTCCTCAAACACGTAGCCAAGGTCAACGGTCTTGAGAAAATGACCTTTGCTGATTGGAAGTTGGACTTGGACAGTGCGCTCAACCCTGATGTGACCATCGATGATGCCTATGACTTGGTCATGAAATCTGTGGCACCTCTTGGAGAAGAATACTCCCGCGAAATCGCCCGCTACCAAACTGAACGCTGGGTTGACTTTGCAGCTAATGAAGGCAAGGATTCCGGTGGTTATGCAGCCGATCCATACCGGGTTCATCCTTATGTCCTCATGAGCTGGACAGGACGGATGAGTGATGTCTACACCCTAATCCACGAGATCGGACACTCTGGTCAATTCATCTTCTCAGACAACAACCAAAGCTACTTCAACGCCCACATGTCGACCTACTATGTGGAAGCTCCTTCTACCTTTAACGAGCTCCTCCTCAGCGACTATTTGGAACACCAGTTTGACGACCCTCGTCAAAAACGCTTTGCCCTAGCTCACCGCTTGACAGACACCTACTTCCACAACTTCATCACCCACTTGTTGGAAGCAGCCTTCCAACGTAAGGTTTACACCTTAATCGAAGAAGGTGGCACCTTCGGTGCTAGCAAGCTCAACAGCATCATGAAGGAAGTCCTAACCGAATTCTGGGGAGATGCCGTTGAAATCGATGACGACGCAGCTTTGACCTGGATGCGCCAAAGCCACTACTACATGGGGCTTTACAGCTACACCTACTCAGCTGGCTTGGTTATCTCAACAGCGGGTTACCTGCATTTGAAGAACTCCGAAAACGGAGCTAAAGATTGGCTAGACCTCCTTAAATCAGGCGGCAGCAAGACCCCACTTGAGTCAGCCATGATCATCGGAGCAGATATCTCAACGGATAAACCACTTCGCGATACCATCCAGTTCTTGTCTGATACGGTTGATCAGATTATTGCTTACAGTGAAGAGTTGGGAGAATAAACTCCTCTACAGCTAACTCTAAAATAAGCTAGTAATAATGCAGAGGTGCTAGGGATGTATCAAGAATTACAAAGTAAAGTAACAGAAGAAAAACCAAGCTATCGTCGAGAAGAAATCCAGTGGTTGCTGGAACATTTAGGAGACCCTTCACCAGAAATTCGAGATGATCTTGTTTTTACAAGCTTAGCTAGAGGGATTCAAGAAGAACTCTTTACACAAGAACAGTTTCATTTCATTTCTAAGACGATTATATCCGATGAAGGAGTAGAAAAAGAGATTGACAAGATTGGACTATCGACACTTGATCGTTCTTTTAGAGCACTGATTTATGCCAATCTCTTGTCTGCAGATGCCAACAAACAATCGATTTTTTATCAGGGATTAAAAGCTGATATAAGATATATTATACTGGATCAAGGCTTACACTATCTTTTAAAAGAAAAGGATACAACAGGTTTTTCCAGCCAGTATGGCTGGGTTCACGCTTTTGCGCATGGAGCTGATCTTTTGACAGAAGTAGTTTGTCATCCAGAATTTCCCAATAAAAAAGTTCACGAAGGATTGGACATACTTGGCCAAGTTTTTAAAAGAAATTCAATTCGTTTTACAGATGATGAGGATTGGCGTTTAGCTAGAGTGCTCTATGAACCTATTTTGCAAGGGAAAATCGAGCAAGAACAAGTAGCTTCTTGGATAAAAACGCTTGACTTTCCAATAGAAGAAAGGGAAGATTTTTATAAATTTTCCAACCTTAGATCCTGTCTGTTAGAAGTCTACATTCAACTTGATCAGAGAGACTTTTTACAAGATGAGTTGAAAGAGGCCATTCAATCTTTTCAATACTAACTGCTGCACTTATTCTTGCAATTTATCATATAAAAAAGCACTCCCGTTTTATTAATGGGGGTGCTTATGCTTTTAACTCAACTCAGCCACAATGGCCTTGATTTGTTCTGCTGTGTGAACACCAGCAACTTGTTTAACCACTTGTCCATCTTTTTTGAAAAGAAGAGTAGGGATAGACATAATGCCGAAAGCACGCGCTGTATTTGGATTTTCATCAACGTCCATTTTAACGATTTTTAAGACATCTTCTGAAAGTTCTTCAGACAATTTATCCAAGATTGGACCTTGCATACGACATGGACCACACCAGGTTGCCCAGAAGTCTACCAAGACCAATCCTTCTTTCGTTTCTGCTTCAAATGTTGCGTCTGTAATTGCTTTTGCCATTGTTTTTCTCCTTTAGTTTTTGTATTGATTGAGGTCTTGCTTCATCAAATAGAAGAAGACATCTCCGTAAGTTCCATGGTAATCGAGTTCGTGCCCATTATAGGTCAATTTTTGTACAGGATAGTAATCCGCTACACCAATCAAGCAAGTCTGTTGGGAGCGTTCAAACTCTTCATAGGAATCAAAATGCATGACTCTTTCTTGTTTTGCACCATCTAGATATGTAATATCAATCATATCGATAACCTCTATTTCTTAAGATGTTCCTATTGTAACTCTGTTAATTACATCTGTCAAACAAAACGACTTCCTCAGAATGATGAATCTTGTCCGAAAAAAGATAACAAAATAGCCCTCTGAGTTCAGAGGGCTATTTTGAGGTTGGGCTAAAATCCTAGTGAAAACAAAAAAAGCTACTCAACTAGAGTAGCCTTATTTTCAAGATATGCTCAATCGAACACGGCCTAAGCACTTAGCAAAAAAGATAAAATTTCCTAGAAACTGAAGTTTCTTCGTCAATTTTCCTATTTTTGCTTTGTGCTTTTGACGGCCTTTGTATCATATTTCTTGCTGGATAAAACGTTTCTAGACAAGGCGACGAACCGAAGATTGTACTAGATTTCTTCTGAAAACAAAAAATCTCCCCGAAGGGAGATAGTTCTGGTCTATTTTACCTTACGATGCTAGGAACCGAAGCCGAAGATTATACTATAATTCTAGTCAAAAAGAAAAGCTACTCTACAATAGAGTAACTTAACTTTTTTGTATTCAATTGAACACGGCCTAAGCACTTGGCAAAAAAGATAAAATTTCCTAGAAACTGAAGTTTCTTCGTCAATTTTCCTATTTTTGCTTTGTGCTTTTGACGGCCTTTGTATCTTGAATTAACGACGAAGTCCAAGAGAGTTGATTAACTCACGGTAACGGTTAACGTCGTTCTTACGAAGGTAAGCCAACAAGTTACGACGGCGACCGATTTTCTTCATCAAACCACGGTAAGTAGCGTGGTCTTTTTTGTGTTGTTTGATGTGGTCGTTCAAGTGGTTGATTTCCCAAGTAAGGACAGCAACTTGTACTTCTACTGAACCAGTGTCACCTTCGTGACGTGCGTATTGTGCAATGATTTCATTTTTTTTCTCTTTTGAGATTGCCATGATAAGCTCCTTTTCTTTATGCTCTATCCGAGTGGCAGGTTTGGCATATCCTGCTACCAAGAAAGAGTTAGTTGTCTATTCGACCTATTCATTCTACCAAGATTTCATCTTTCTGTCAAACACTTATGCTCCCATCAAAAGCAGAAATACGATTCTTTTGAATCATGTATTCTAGAAGTCTTTTAACAGAAAAAGACAACTATCTTTTTAGATAATTGCCTTATTTATTTCCATTGTAGCTGTTAGTCAGCTTTCCGTTTACCACTTAAGAGCATCGCTGCACCAACAAGAGCTAACAGTGCACTTGCTCCGAGCAAGCCGTTGGAAGCAACTTCACCAGTTGATGGAAGAACTTTTTTCTTTCCTTCTTTTGGTGTGCTTGGAGGTGTTCCTGGTTTTTCTGGTGTACGGTTATTGGTAATATTGAAGCCTTCCACAGTCGCTTCATAGCCTTCAACTGCTTCTTCTGAAACAGTGTAGGCAATATTATTTCCAGCATCGTCTACAACATCTAGATTGTCGAAGCTGTACAACCATTTGCCATCCGCATCTGGCTTCACTTCTTTGGAAGCTACTTTGACACCATTTGCTAAGAGATTAACGGTGATGGATGATGGGCGTTTCCCATCTTTGTTGTCCTCGTCATTCCAGGTTTTTTGACCAGAAACGCTTGTTTTTTCTTTTTTGTTAACGACATCACGGGAAATTGCAATCTCATTTCCAAAATCTTCCAGACTGAGCTTGATTGGCTCTTGAGAAATCACGTACCCTTTTGGAGCTTGAGTCTCTTGAATAGTATAAGCCCGCTTGGTCAAACCAGTGATGGTTCCTGTACCGTTCTCATCTGTAGTGATTGTTCCGACTTCCTCACCAGTTTCATCTGCTGTCACAGTAAAGACAGCACCTGCAAGAGCTTGACCATTTTCTCCTTTTTTATGGATGGTGAATGAATATTTCTCACCATTGAAGTCTCCCTCAAGGAATTGGTACAAAACATCTGCTTCTTTATGTTGCTCTTTGACTTCTGTGGCAGTCATCGTCGCATTGTTTTTATATTCTGTATTGATGGCTGGAACCTTGTCCAAATACACATCATAACGAATGGTCATCCCTTGCTCAGGAGCTAGATCCCCGATATGAACCGTCAGAGAACGACCGTCCTCACTGACAACCGGAGAATAATTCTTAGTCACATTTGTGGTATCCCGCAAATGATAGGCACCATCTTCGTCACTAATCTTCCAAGTTCCTGTATGGATGATAACTGAATCTACCTTGATTTTTCCATCTGTAAAGGCCAATTGGTCCTTGATATCAATATTATGAAGGGCTGTGTGACCTTGGTTGATGTTCAAGGTATAGGTCAATTTTAATTTATCGTCTGAGTTGGTCCAACCCCATTTGCTAAAGACCTCTGGAGTGGGAGGATACTCACCTGGATTGACTCCTTTGTATTCAACCTTTCCACCTGAAATGACTGTTTTATCAACTGAAAGCGTAAAATCAAGTGTTGTATTTCCCTTAATCACGGAGTGGTCAACACGAGCAAAGAAACGCAACTTCCCTGTTACATTGGCCATTTTTTCAGGATAGTCTGTATAGGTCACCGTGATGACTTTTCGTTGATCATCTACTGTCGCAGTTGCAACTTTTTGACCATTTGGATCCAATAGGTCAATGGTATCTGTTTCAAAGACCTTAAAACCATCTCCAAGTTGGATAACTGTCTGATCGCCTGCTTTTACACGACCATTCGGTAAAACAAAGTTTGCTTCAACATTAAAACTTTCCCAAACACCGAGTGGTTCTGTTAAGTCTCCGCCAGTCGATTTAGAGATGTTCACAGAGCTCACAACATCATTGATCGTATCGGCATGTACTTTAGTAACCCCATTGGGTTTAGCAAATCCTAAAACTGCTAATAAAAACAAGGCAACTGTTGTCACAACAGCAAAGAGCCACTTTTTCATAAACGATTTTTCTCCTTTTTTACGTTTACTAGATAAGTCCAGTCAGGAATGAAGACCATTACCTATTACAGATTTTTAAAAAACCTATCTTTTCTCATTATAATTGATTTGCTTTGATAGTACAAGCAATTTTATATATTTTTTGTCTGTAACATTCATTTTTTTGACACAAGTAAAAAACTAGCTCCCTGTTTCCTCAGGATGCTAGCTTTCTGTTTGTTTATAATGGAATTCCAAAGACCTCTAAAGACGCCAATTCAGAAGGCTGGAGCCTACGCCACTCCCCCAATTTGAGAGCAGGATCTAGACTCAATGGCCCCATGGAAATCCGCTCAAGGTCGGTGACTTCCTTGCCACAAGCTGCGACCATGCGCTTGACCTGGTGGAATTTGCCTTCAGCGATGCGGATCTGAACCAAGCAACTATTAGCTTCTTGATCGACCTCCAATATTTCCAACTCCGCTGGCAGGGTGGTGAAATCCTTCAATTCTATTCCTTCTTTGAAGCGGACGATATCTTCCTGTGTCATGATACCAGCTACTTGGGCACGGTAGACCTTGTCCACATGCTTCTTAGGCGAGAGCATGGCATGAGCCAACTTACCATTATTGGTCAAGAGGAGTAAGCCATGGGTATCGATATCTAGCCGTCCGACAGGAAAGACTTCCTTGTGTCTGGCCGTGTCATCTAGCAAATCTAAGACTGTTTGATGGCGGTCATCTTCCGTTGCTGAAATGACACCTTTGGGTTTATTGAGCAGATAGTAAACAAACTCTTCATGGAATAAACTTTCTCCCAGATAGGTCACTTGATCTTTATCCGGATCAATATGAATCTTGGCAGAGGTTTCCACCTTTCCATTGACCTGAATCTTTTTTGCTTGAGGACTTGCTTGACTTCTGTCCGACTTCCCACTCCACAGTCCACTAAATATTTATCTAGACGCATGCTTGTCTCCTTCATTCTTCTAATCATTATACCATGAACCGGACTAGGATTCTTCCCTTTTCTAGTTTACAGTCCGTCTAGTTCATTAGCACCCATCAATCAATTGGGAAACTTTCATTCTAAAAGGAATTATGATATGATGGTTTCTAGAAAAAAGGAGTGAATGAGAACATGTCTGCAATCGAAACCATTACAAAAGCTGCCCATCTAATTGATATGAATGATATTATCCGCGAAGGCCACCCAACTTTACGTGCTATTGCTGAAGAGGTCACTTTCCCACTGTCAGATCAAGACATTATCCTAGGGGAAAAAATGATGCAGTTCTTGCACCATTCGCAGGATCCTGTCATGGCAGAAAAATTGGGTCTTCGAGGTGGAGTTGGTCTAGCGGCTCCTCAATTGGATATTTCTAAGCGCATCATTGCCGTTCTCGTCCCAAATCCAGAGGACGAAGAAGGAAATCCTCCAAAAGAAGCCTACTCCATCCAAGAAGTCATGTACAATCCTAAAATTGTCTCCCACTCAGTCCAAGATGCGGCTCTAGGAGACGGAGAAGGGTGTCTCTCTGTAGACCGCAATGTTCCTGGTTATGTAGTTCGCCACGCACGTGTAACGGTAGACTACTATGACAAGACCGGAGAAAAGCACCGTATCAAACTCAAAGGTTACAACTCCATCGTTGTCCAGCACGAAATCGATCACATCAATGGCGTTATGTTCTACGATCGGATCAATCCGAAGGATCCTTTCGCTGTCAAAGATGGCATGCTTATTTTAGAATAAGAAAAAAGACCAATAGGTCTTTTACAATGGAGACAAACTATTGTTTTACATAAAATAGTTAGATGATTACCAAAAAAATGACTTTAATTTTTTAGTTATTTAAGAAGATCAAAAACTTTCCGCCGTGAGAAAATGCCTGAAACATAATTGTTTCAGGCATTCGGAATTATTGAGAGTAAAACAGTTTGGGGAACTGTTTTAGCCTGAGCCCAAAAATTAAAGAGCGAAGGGCTCAATAATTAGTCATGGAACTTTGAAGAAGTTCGCTGACGTCCGTACTCACCTAAGGAAAGTTTTTCAGAAGACTTTATCTTCAATCTGAAAGACCAATAGGTCTTTTTTTGTTAAGGTGTGACAGAGAAAGTAGTTGGAATCTCGATGCCATGTTGTAAGAGGGCATCATGATAGAGTTTGTAATAAAGATGGTAGATGGCCACTTGGCTTCCCGACTGGACCATCATGGCGACGCGGAAGGAATAACGGCCTGTCCCTTTCTCGATTTGAGGCCCTAAAATCGTTGGACCATCTAAGATTTCTGGATGCTTCTGGGCTTGTTCATCGTTGACTTGCTGGAAGATTTGATAAATCTTATCCAGATCTGTCTGAGCAGAAATCGGCATATCGATGAGGACGCGCTGGTTCCCCCGAGAGAGATTGCTGACAACCATAATATTGCGATTGGGTACATAATGCAAAGTCCCATCTGCATCTCGCACCTGGGTCGTCCGAATGCCCACACTAGATACGGTTCCAGCGATGGTGATCGGACCATTGGTCAAACGAACGGTATCCCCGACGTCTATCTGACGTTCCAGAAGAATAAAGAACCCATTGACCAAGTCTGATAGGAAGCCCTGTGCTCCTAACCCAATGGCAACCCCTGCAATTCCAGCACCTGCTAAGAGACTAGAGACTGGCAAGCCCAAGATAGAAAGAATCCAGTAGATCAGGATAAAATAGAGACAGTAATTCAACAGACTCTCTACCAGCCTTAAAATAGTATTCCTACGCGCTTCGTCTTGGCCTACATAATTCAGAGAAGGCTTCAAGATGCGTTTCACCAAACTATGGATTAGTTTTTTTGCAAGTAAAAATAAGACGAATAAGATAGCTAGCGAAATCAATTTCGAAACCAATTCATCCATCATCTTGGTCCAATCAAACTGACTGATATAGCGAGAAAAAATGTTTTTCATACCTTCTATCACTCTCCTTCTCTTTTTCTAATGGTTTGATTATATCAGATTTTAGCCTTTAGAACCAGCAACCTCATCCTATACTCACCTTGATTTTCAAACTTATCTATCGTATAATGGACGGTAAACTTTCAATAAAGGAGGTCCTTATGGTCAAACGACTCATTCAAACTTGGAACAAAACCAACCTGATGAAGCGGATTGCAATCGGAATCTTCGTTGGAGCCCTTTTAGCTCTCCTGCTTCCTCAAGCATCTGCAATTGGTCTATTAGGGGAAATCTTTGTAGGAGGTTTGCGGGCAATTGCTCCTCTTCTAGTCTTCGCCCTTGTCGCTAACGCCCTCTCCCAACACCAAAAGGGAACTCAAACAAATATGAAATCAGTCATTGTCCTCTACCTCCTGGGAACTTTTGCGGCAGCCTTGGTAGCGGTCCTGGTGAACTATCTCTTTCCTATTACCATTTCTTTAACAGGAACTAGTGCTGAAGGAACTTCTCCCGATGGACTAGGGGAAGTCATCAGCAACCTTCTCTTAAAAATCGTAGATAATCCCCTCAATGCCCTCATTCAAGCCAATTATATCGGGATTTTATCCTGGGCCGTCGTCTTTGGTGTTACTATGAGAGAAGCGAGTGAGCACAGCAAGGACCTCCTTCAAACCCTGGCAGATATCACTTCCAAGATTGTCGAATGGATCATTAACCTTGCGCCATTTGGGATTCTTGGCTTGGTCTATACAACGATTGCAGGACAAGGATTTGATGGACTTAAGAGCTATGGCCTCCTCTTACTTCTCTTGGTTGGCACCATGTTCTTCGTCGCTCTAGTCATCAACCCGATTTTTGTCTACATCATGATTCGCAAAAATCCTTATCCGCTCGTCTTCAAATGTCTACGAGTCAGTGGACTGACTGCCTTCTTTACTAGAAGCTCTGCTGCTAACATCCCTGTCAATATGAAGCTCTGTAAGGAACTAGGTCTCAACCCTGATACTTACTCGGTCTCTATCCCTCTGGGATCTACTATTAATATGGCCGGAGCTGCCGTTACCATTAATACCTTGACCCTAGCTGCTGTCAACACCTTAGGTATTCAGGTCGATTTTGGGACTGCCCTGGTCCTCAGTATCGTTGCAGCTGTTTCAGCCTGTGGGGCTTCTGGAGTAGCTGGTGGTTCCCTCCTCTTGATTCCTGTCGCCTGTAGCCTCTTTGGTATCGACAATGATATCGCTATGCAAGTGGTTAGTGTAGGCTTCATTATTGGCGTCATCCAAGATTCTTGTGAAACAGCCCTTAACTCATCAACAGACGTCCTCTTTACAGCCATTTCTGAAATGAAAGATTGGCCCAAAGAAAAACGCTATTAAGACAGAAAGACCAGATCACAGGATCTGGTCTATTTCTTTTTCTTAAAATATCGTTTGCTTTCCTTTATAACAATAGGCGATAAGGCTAACAAGGCGATGAGATTCGGCAAGGCCATCAGTCCATTCACAATGTCAGCAATGATCCAGACCAACTCCAACTGAAGAAAGCCTCCTACCCCCACCATCAGGATAAACAGAAGACGGTAATAGGGAATGAGTTTGACACCCGCCAAAAATTCGACACAGCGTTCACCATAATAAGACCAACCCAAAATGGTCGTCGTCGCAAACAAGACCAAACAAAGGGTCAGAATGATCCCACCGATGTGGCCAAAGGTCGAGATAAAGACCTGTTGGGTCAAATCACTCCCAACTTGCCCCACTGTTGTCCACTGGCCAGATACTAAAATAGCTAGACCAGTTAGGCTACAAATAATAATGGTATCGATGAAGGTCCCGGTCATAGAAATCAAACCTTGCTCCACTGGCTCTTCCGTCTTCGCTGCAGCTGCTGCAATCGGCGCCGATCCCAGTCCTGACTCATTGGAGAACACTCCACGCGCCACCCCTTTTTGAATCGCCTCTTTCACCAAGGCTCCAGAAAAACCACCGATAGCCGCGGTTCCTGTAAAAGCACCTTGGAAAACTTGAGATAGAACGGTCGGCACTTGGTCCATATTCAAGACAATAATGTAAACTGTCGCGAAGATATAGGCTGCAGCCATAAAAGGAACCACCTTTTCGGAAACCTTGGAAATCCAATGAATTCCCCCAAATATGACAGCCGAAACGATTCCTGCAATGACCAGACTAGCGACTTGAGGGGAAAGTTGAAAACTAGTCTTCAAAGCTCCCGTAATAGCATTCACCTGGGTCATGGTTCCAATCCCAAAGAGAGCCACTAAGACACCTGCCAGGGCAAAGAAGATGGCAAGGGGACGCCACTTCTCTCCCATCCCATGAAGGATATAGTACATGGGTCCTCCTGAAATATGACCATTGTCATCCTTGGTCCGGTAGCGAATAGCCAACAAACCTTCTGCATACTTGGTCGCCATCCCAAAGAAGGCCGCCATCCACATCCAAAAGAGGGCACCCGGACCTCCTGTCTGAATAGCTGTCGCTACTCCGACAATATTTCCTGTCCCAACTGTCGCCGCCAAGGCTGTTGCCAAGGCTCCAAAGCTAGAGATATCCCCTTCTCCTTGATCTTCTGTAAAAATGAGCCGAAAGGCTTGGGGTAAACGAAAAACTTGAAGCAAGCCCAAGCGGAAGCTCAGATAAATCCCAGTCCCCACCAAGAGGATCAAAAGGGGAGCCCCCCAGACCACATTATCTACTTGTTTAAAAAATGCCAGCCAATTTGTCATCCTTATCTATTTCTCCTTTTATCATTTGTCTAGCTTTAGAAAGGGATAGCCATCCACTTCCTACACATCATCCAAAGAGAAAAAGAAAGAGTACATGTTAAACATGTACTCTGGTGCTCCAAATAAAAACCAAAAAGGCTTCTATCTTTTGCTCTGTCCTTTTACCTGAGAGTTTGAGTAGAATGCTCTACCTTGCCCCTTCGGTGCCTTTACGGTCTCTCCAGAGTTCCGTCCATTTCACAGTCATAGGAAGGCCCTACTTCTGAAAAACTTCATCCGGTATGATGTTTAATTTGTTCTATTTTAGCATAATTTGAAAAGAAGGTCAATATTTTCAGAAACTATCATGAAAATAGCACAACTTAGCCCAACTAGTCACTCAAAGAGAAATGGTTGGTCATCAAGTTGCTAGCATCCAACAAGATCTTGTCCAATAAGCGATCCGTCGCTTCTTGAATCTGATCACTCATTTCCTGGTTTTCTCTTTCGAAGTCAACAGTTTGTCCTGCTGCCAAGGCTTGATCCACTCGTCCAATCCGGGCATGGCCAAGGGCCATAGTGCTTTCTTGGTAATCTTCTAAACCTCCAACATGATGACTATAGTGGGCATCTGCCAGACCAGCAATGATCCGATTGGTCCAATAGAAGGAATCCGTTGTCACCTTTTCTGTCGTGTTGGCAAAATAATCCGGTGTCGTATCGACCTGGGTAAAGAATGGAACCGCCGTATTGAAGGGCATAGACCCATAGCAAAGCCATTGAATCCCAGTTGTCTCTTGAGGACGATTTGGCCTTAATTGAAGAATAGCCGTCTGGCTGGTCCGGTTAATGCCAATGGTACGGAAGGTCCGACGGCTATGACTATCTCCTTCTGAACCATAAGGATCATAGACTGAATCCTGGTAGTGGCTGCTAAGGACATATTTGACATCTTCAATCGTAATCTTGCGGTAAGGTTTTTGACACCAAGGAAGGAAGAAGGAACGAGGATCTTGCTCCACTTCTGGGTTGAGGAACCGTTGAATGTCCCAAGCCCGTGGCGTGTTGTAATGGCGGTCCTTGTCTCGTTGGCTCCCAAAAGCATAACGAGGGTTAAAGGACGAACCGTCAAAATCCAAGGCCAGGTGATGGCGTTCCACAAAATCTTTCAAGTCTGGATCACATAAAAACTCTTCTGGGCGATCAAACTCAAAGCGATCACTTCCCAATTGATTCGGATTGGTCACATAGGCATCGTCTGGCACACGGCGGGCCATCCAGTGATGACCTCCGATAGTTTCCAACCACCAGATTTCATTAACATCGCTGATAGCCACTCCATTAGACTCATAGGTTCCGTATTCCTCTAAGAGTTTCCCCAAGCGAAGCACTCCTTCTCGGGCAGTCTGGACATAAGGAAGAACCAAGGTCAGCATGTCTTCCTCCCCAATGCCACTTTCCACCAGAGGATCCGCACCCAAGACCCGGCTATTGGTCGTAATGGTCTCTGTCTCACTCATGGCCACATTGTAACGATTGATCCCTGCTTCTCCCCAGATACCATCCTTAGGAATAGCATCTGGAACAGCTGTGTAACGAACAGGGTTATCTGGCAGGTCTATCTCAAAAGAAGATAGAACTGAGCGATAATGACGGGGTTGATCCTCTGGCTGAACAACGATAAATTTCTTTGGAGTAAACACTCCGTTTTGAGAGTCTTCCGTGCGAGCTACAATGGTTGAACCATCATAACTGGCATCTTTTCCGACGAGTATAGTGGTACAAGAATCAGACGAACGATTAGGGGTCATATACTTTCCTTCTTTCCGTTTAAACTGACTGTATTATAGCAAAAAGCGTGCCTGATTAAAAGGCACGACTGACTCTTTGCTTATTTAAAGGTCACAATTGTCGCTCCGCTTCCTCCTGCATTTTGAGGGGCGTACTCGAAGCTTTTGACATGCTTATTGCGACGGAGGTACTTGGTAACTCCTTCCCGGATGACCCCAGTTCCGATACCGTGGATGATATCGACTTGGGCCATATTATTGAGAAGGGCTTGGTCGATAAAGCTGTCCAATTCTTCCATGGCTTCCTCATACCGTTTGCCACGAAGGTCCAAGCGGGCCCGAGGCCCATTGGCGTTGGAACGTTTGACTACGTGGACCTGGCGTTTTTTCGGTTGAGAAGCATCCTTTTCAGCTTTCAGGAGATTAAATTCTTTTTCTTCCAAGGTCATCTTGATTAGACCCACTTGGGCTTCCCAGCGACCATCCTTGAGTTGCTTGGTAAGGCTCCCCCGCTGCCCATAGCTGATGACCAAGATCTCATCTCCGACTTTTGGAGCACGGGATTTCTTAGCCTGTTTCAAGACCTTGTTTTTCGATAGGTCGACCGTTTCTGGAGCCAATTTCTTCAACTGAGACTTGGCCTCAATAATTTCATGGGGCTTGAGTTGCGATTTGGCATGGAGACCTTGTAAGATCTGATCGCTCTCTGCTAGAGCTAAATCCACAATTTCTTGCGCTTCTTTACGCGCCTTGTTGAGCTCTGTCTCCCGCTCTCGGGTCAACTCATTGTACAATTTCTTGAGGACGCGGTTGAATTTCAGATTTTCCTGTTCGACATCTCGGATGGATTCGAGGCGTTTGCGACTTTCTAGGGTCTGAGCTTCTAACTTTTCAATGATGCGGTTGACATCTCGATCCTGATTGGTCAACCCCTGCGCTTGACGAACAATCACTTCTGACAAGCCTAGACGACGCGCGATTTCAAAGGCATTGGAACGTCCTGGTACCCCCTGCATAAATCGATAGGTCGGACGCAGGCTGTCCGTATCAAATTCCATGCTGGCATTTTGGACACCAAGAGTCTCAATCCCATAGGCTTTGAGTTCTGGATAGTGGGTGGTTGCCATAGTCTTGATCCCTCGTAAGCGGAGATCTTCTAGGATGGCGATTGCCAGTGAAGCCCCTTCCTGAGGATCCGTTCCAGCTCCCAACTCATCCAGCAAGACCAAGGATTCCTCATCGACCTGCTCCAAAATAGAGACAATATTGGTCATGTGACTGGAGAAGGTAGACAGGCTCTGCTCGATTGACTGCTCATCCCCGATATCAGAGAAGATTTGCGTGAAGACAGCCACCTTGCTCCCTGCATCAGCTAGGATTGGCAAGCCCGACTGAGCCATTAATTGGGCTAGTCCCAAGGTCTTGAGCATGATGGTCTTCCCACCCGTATTTGGTCCGGTAATCACAATCTCTGTGAGGTCTTTTCCAAAGTGGATATCATTGGGAACAGCCTTTTCAATCAAGGGATGGCGAACCTGCAAGAGCTGAATCTCCCCTTGATCTGACAAAGTTGGAATAGTCCCTTTTCGGTCCTGTAAAAAGCGATGTTTGGCACGAACGAGGTCAATATGACCAATCAGCCAAGCATTGTTTCGGATTTCCCCCGCATGAGGACGAAGGAGGTTTGAAATTTC
Organism: Streptococcaceae bacterium; assembly: GCA_902363395.1. Taxonomy (GTDB): domain Bacteria; phylum Bacillota; class Bacilli; order Lactobacillales; family Streptococcaceae; genus Streptococcus. The sequence continues at coordinate 309,552 of CABIZZ010000001.1, read as the reverse complement.
TTCCAAGATCCGGAGCATCTCGAAGCGTTCATCCGCACGATGGTTGGCAATCTCTTCATTAAGATTGACGACCGCCCGAGGTTCGATATAGACGGTGTTTCCACTAGCTGAAATATCGTGCACCACACCGGCAATCCGATTGCGGTAGGTGTTTTTGACTGGCAAGACATTTCGTCCATTCCGACTCGCTACGACCTGATCAGCCAGCATTTCGGACTTGGTCTTCAACAATTCTTGTAGAATGTCTCGCACTTGGTGTTCATTCTCTTGAATCCGTCGACGAATTTTGGCCAAGGTTTCGCTGGCAAAGTTTTCAATAAATCCCGCCTCATTAATGGCATGGAGACTTCCTTGCAACTGTGGAAGGTCGACTAGATTTTCAAACATCCGATCCAGTTTTTCCAAGCGGACATTTTCTAATTCATCATAAAAATTTCGCAATTCGTGGGTCACGCGCAGGACTTTCTTCACCGCTAACAATTCATCGATATTGAGCGATGTTTCTAGTTCTAAACGCTTGGTCACTGGACGAATTTCTTGGATGGTGGGCACGCTAAAGTGCGGATGCTCCACAAAGATCTGAGCCATATCCGCCATTTCAAGAAAGGCGGTTTCAATTGCTTCTTTTTTTGCAAGTGGAGCTAACTCCTGCAACTCCACTTCGCCCTGCTCCGTTTGCAAATAAGGCTCTACTAAGTTTTTGACTTTTTGAAACTCTAAGGTTTCGAGAATTTTTTGATTCATGTTTCTCCACAACAGAAAAGGAGGCTGATTTTGGTCTGAGCCTCCCCTTCCTTTCTATAATAACTCTCATGAACTGTTAGACATGATGAGAAGTGATTACGCACCTAAGATCTTTACAACCCAAAGTTGTTTCAAGAGGCCTGCTGTAAGGGGGCTATACTGCACCATAAATCGAATGAGGAAACTTCCATGGAGTCGATCTTGAATGGCCGCCATGGGGATGGTTGACAAAATTGTGAATCCCATTTGCAGAACAAAGTAGGTCACCAGTACAGCTAACACACCACTGGCAATCTGAAACGGATACTCCTCCCATTTTTCAGGCGTTGGAATTAAGGGAATAAAAAGTCCAATCACTCGACCCATCGCATAGACTAAAACAAACAAGATGAAATAAGCCAAACCAGCGTAAAAAACTTTGTCTAAGTGAAAGAGATGATCTGCACCATAAAAATAGGTTTTTGAAGCTTGTGTTGCACTCGAAAATGGGATCCATAGACTAATGGTTTTTGCCAAGGACTGATAGCCTGATCCTGCGACCAACATAGCCACAATCATGGTTAAAAAATAATATCCTTGAAGCAAAATCCCTCTTGAATACCCAATATAAAAACTCCAAGCTAGGATGAATAAAATCAGGATTGAAAACATGCAACTCCCCTTAATTAGATGATCTACCGACCAGGCCATCTAGGGCCTTGCGACGAAAATCTTCCAATTCTTTTTCCTTATCGTCAAACTCAATCTCACGACTCAATTGTGTTGATAAACTATTGATTGCTAGTAAAATGGCCAGGGTCTCATCATCAGCAGCTGGCATTTGTTCTTTAATCGCTTCATATTTTTCCTTCGCGACCCGTTCAACCTCTTCCATAAAGAGATTATCATGATTGGTTGTAAGAGTCAGCGATTTATTACCGAAAGTAAATTTGTATCTATTTAAGCTGGACATAAAAATCACCTCACGATATTATATCAAAATCTAGCCCGCTTGTCAGTAGGAAAATCCCCTTCCCATAGGAAATACCGAAGCACTAGGGCCACGGTTTAACTGTTTTCGACTCAAGCGTGATACAATAGAGAAAGTAGGAAAGGACGTGTAAAATGACTATCTATGATTTCACCGTAATGGCCCAAGATGGGAGCCCCTTCTCCCTCGAAGCATATCGAGGCCAAGTACTCCTCATCGTCAATACAGCAACTGGTTGCGGTCTGACGCCTCAATACCAGGGATTGCAAGAGCTCTATGAGCGCTACCATGACCAAGGATTTGAAATCCTTGACTTTCCATGCAATCAATTTATGGGCCAAGCACCGGGTAGTGCGGAGGAGATTAATCAATTTTGTAGCCTCCATTACCAAACCAGCTTCCCACGTTTTGCAAAAATAAAAGTCAATGGGAAAGAAGCCAGCCCCCTCTACCAATGGTTAAAAGAACAAGCTAGTGGTCCCTTGGGCTCCCGCATTGAATGGAATTTCGCCAAATTCTTGATCAATCGCCAAGGCCAAGTCATCCACCGCTTCTCTTCAAAAACTAATCCTCAAGCAATTGAATCAAGCCTAAAAGAAGTTCTTTCAGATTAAATTCGACTGGTCTTTTTCTGGCCTTTCATCTAGCTTTTATGATACAATAAGGGCTATGGAAACAATTACATTGTCCCCTCAAAACGAGGACATCCAAGCATTTGTTCGTCAGCACCAAGACCACCTGGCACCTTCAAAAAATCCTTATATCCGTTATTTTTTCAAGGCACCTGGTGCAACCATTTCGATTTACACATCAGGAAAGGTTGTCCTACAAGGTAGTCAGGCGACGCGCTATGCTGCCTTCTTCGGTTACCAACAAGATCCAATAGACCAAGCACTTGCCGGACAAGACTTCCCCTTAATCGGAACGGATGAAGTCGGAAACGGCTCTTACTTTGGAGGGCTTGCCGTCGTGGCTTCACTGGTTAGCCCGGAGCAACATGCCCGCTTAAAAAGTCTAGGAGTTGGGGATTCTAAGACCTTAGATGATCGAAAAATTCGAGCTCTCGCACCGATTCTCAAAAAAGAAATCCCGCATCAGGCCTTACTGCTGACACCTAAAAAATACAATCAGGTCATCGCCTCTGGCTACAATGCGGTATCTGTCAAGGTTGCTCTTCACAATCAAGCCATTTTTTTGCTCTTGCAACAAGGGGCAAAAGCTCAAAAGATTGTAGTCGATGCCTTTACGACCAAGAAAAACTATGATCGCTATGTTCAAGCAGAAGCGAATCAGGTCCCACAAGTCGTCACCCTAGAAGAGAAGGCCGAAGGAAAATACCTGGCGGTAGCTGTGAGTTCCATTATTGCCCGTGACCTCTTCCTCCAAAATCTGGAAGATTTGAGTCAAGAACTCGGCTACACCCTTCCTAGTGGAGCTGGTACGCCCTCAGATAAGGTAGCTGCTCAACTATTAAAGGCCTATGGCATTCAAGCCCTTGACTACAGTGCCAAACTTCATTTTAAAAATACAGAAAAAGCAAAAAAATTGATAGAAAGATAAAGCATGAAACGTTCAAAAAAATCAACTAATCCAGTCCGTTCTTTCCTGAAAGAATGGGCACTCTTCGGCCTCATTATTGGAGGCATTATTCTCTCTCGTATTTATCTGTGGACGCCTGTCCGTGTCGATGGCCATTCTATGGATCCGACCTTGGCAGATAGCGAATACCTACTCGTTATCAATAAACTACCTGTCGACCGTTTTGATATTGTGGTCGCTAGTGAAACAGAGAATGGTAAAACCAAAGAGATCGTGAAACGGGTCATTGGACTCCCTGGTGAAACCATAGAGTACAAAAATGATGTCCTCTATATCAACAGCAAAGAAACGGACGAGCCTTACTTGAAAGACTACATTCAAAAATTTAAAGAAGATAAATTGCAATCAACCTATTCTGGAAAAGGGTTCGAAGAAAATGGAGAGCTCTTCCGCCAAATGGCACAGATAGCCGAAGCTTTCACCGTTGATAAAGATGGAAATGCCACCTTCTCTATAACACTGAAAAAAGACGAATACCTCCTCCTTGGAGATGATCGGATCGTCTCAAAAGATAGCCGCCAGGTGGGAGCTTTCAAGAAGGAACAAATCAAAGGAGAAGCCGTTCTTCGCCTCTGGCCGCTCCTTCCATTCCAGACGTATTAACCCATGATGAGGTTGGGACTCTTGTTCCAATCTCTTTCAATATCTTCGTGAGAGATAAGCTCTCTCAGACCATTACTTAAAAGGAAACTCTGCATGGAATACTATTTCTCAGGAACCATTGAGCGGGTCATTTTTGAAAATCAAAGTAGTTTTTTCCGGATCTTATTGTTGGATATCAATGATACAGATGCAGAGGACTATGATGACTTTGAAATTATCGTTACTGGAACGATGGCAGATATCGTCGAAGGAGAAGATTATACCTTCTGGGGAGAACTGGTCCATCATCCGAAATATGGCCAACAGTTGCAAATGAGTCGCTATGAACGAGCCAAACCCACAAGCAAAGGCTTGGTGAAATACTTTTCTAGCGACCATTTTAAAGGAATCGGACTCAAAACTGCCCAAAAAATCGTGGATCTCTATGGTGAGGATACCATTGATAAAATTCTGCAAGCACCTGAAAAGCTGGCCTCTATCTCCGGACTTTCTAAAAAGAATCGCGAGGCCTTTGTCGAAAAACTACAGCTCAACTATGGTACGGAACGGGTCCTCGCCCAACTTGCTAACTATGGCATCCCTAATAAACTAGCTTTCCAAATCCAGGATTTCTACAAGGAAGAAACCTTGCAAATCGTCGAATCAGCTCCTTATCAACTGGTCGAAGATATTCAAGGAATGGGCTTTAAAATTGCCGACCAATTAGCAGAAGAATTAGGTATTGCCAGTGATGCACCTGAACGCTTTCGAGCTGGACTGGTTCATAGTCTTTTAACCCTCTCCTTAGAAACAGGCGACACCTACGTTGAAGCCAAAGAATTGCTCCAAGCCACCATCCAACTCTTAGAAGCTTCTCGTCCAGTCGAGCTCGATCCAGCCAGCGTCGCCCAAGAATTGGCCAGTCTCATCGAAGAAGACAAGGTGCAAAACATTGACACCAAGATTTTCAACAACAGCCTCTTCTTTGCAGAAGAAGGGATCCGAAACCATATCGGTCGCCTGCTAGAAAAAGGAAAGCAAGAATCTTTCGACCCAGAAAAAATCGAACAAACGATTGATGACATTGAAGATGAACCCCACATTCACTACGACCCCATCCAACGGAAGGCTATCCAAGAAGCTATCCAGCAAAAAGTCTTTGTCCTTACAGGTGGACCAGGAACAGGGAAAACAACTGTTATCAATGGGATTATCGGAACCTATGCCCGCCTGCACCAATTGGACCTTCGCAAGAAATCTCAATTACCAATCCTCTTAGCTGCTCCGACCGGTCGAGCAGCCCGTCGAATGAGTGAACTGACAGGTCTTCCGAGCGCCACCATTCATCGTCACTTAGGAATGACGGGAGACGACGACACGAGTCACTTGGACGATTATCTCGATGCGGATTTTATCATTGTCGATGAATTCTCTATGGTAGATACTTGGCTGGCTAATCAGCTTCTCAGCAACATCTCCTCCAATACCAAACTCTTAATCGTTGGTGATGCGGATCAACTCCCTTCTGTGAGTCCTGGACAAGTCTTGTCCGACCTCCTACAGATCCCAAGCATCCCTCAAGTCAAACTGGAACACATCTTCCGTCAAAGTGAGGATTCGACCATCGTCACTTTGGCCAGTCAGATTCGCAAAGGCCACCTGCCTCCTGATTTCACAGAGAAAAAACCTGATCGTTCCTACTTTGAAGCGCCGAGTGAGCTCATCGCTCCCATGATTGAAAAAATCACCAGCGCTGCCCTTCGCAACGGCATTTCGGCTCGAGACATCCAGGTCCTCGCTCCGATGTATCGAGGTTCTGCAGGTATTGATCAAATAAACAGTCTCATGCAAGAGCTTCTCAATCCATTAGAAACAGATGCTCTATTCTTTCAAGCATTGGATTGCCAGTATCGAAATGGTGACAAGGTCATCCACCTGGTCAATGATGCCGAAAGCAATGTCTTTAACGGAGATATTGGCTACATCACCGACCTTTTGCCAGCTAAGTATACCGAATCCAAGCAAGATGAACTCACCATCCAATTTGATGGCAATGAATTGGTCTACCCCCGCAATGAATGGTACAAGATTCGCCTGGCCTATGCCATGAGTATCCACAAATCACAGGGAAGCGAATTTCCTGTGGTCATTCTTCCCTTGACCAATCAGAGTCGGCGCATGCTCCAACGCAATCTGATCTACACAGCCATTACCCGTTCCAAAAGCAAGCTCATTCTCCTAGGAGAATACACTGCATTTGACTTTGCGACAAGGAATACTGGAACTGCTCGCAAAACCTATCTGATTGAGCGTTTTTCGGATGGAATCCCTCAAGGTAGAGACTCTGCCTCACAGAGCCCTGTCCACCTGGAAGAGCCCATAAAAAAAACAGAGCCCCAAAAGGAGCTCGTCTCAGTTGAAAACCACTCTGACTCATCTGCTTCCCAAGCTTCTCAACAAGGCTATCGATTAACAGAGGACAATTACTTAAGCATTGATCCCATGATTGGCCTCACAGAGGAAGAAATTCAACAGTTCTTCAAAAACTAGCTAAAAATTCCCCGTAGGTCAAGTATACCTACGGGGTTTCTTCTATTAGAGATCCTTCATGGGTTTCCCGAGACTCGGAAGAAAAATTAGTGAGGGTCACCCCTAAAAGGCGAATACCTGAGGAGTTACTTTCTAGGCTCTGGTAGAGCTCCTGGGCCAGTCTCTGAATGACTTCAGGGTCTCTGGTTGCTTCTTCTAAGCTACGCCTCTTGGTCAAGGTCGTAAAATCGGCATAACGAATCTTGAGCACCAAGGTCTTACCAATCTTCTGATGCTTGGCCAAGCTGTTCGCTACCTTTTCAGATAGGTTGGCTAATTCTTTTAGCACATCATCCTCGGCCACCAGCAATTTTCGGTAGGTGCGTTCCTTCCCAATGGACTTGCGAATGCGATTGCTCTTAACCGGACTATTATGAATCCCCCGAGCCTTTCGATAGAGATCAAAACCAAAGCGACCAAAGTGATCGATGAGAGTCATTTCCGGCACTTCTAAGAGATCTGCTCCCGTAAAAATTCCCAAATCATGAAGTCGCTCCACTGTCCGTTTCCCCACACCATGAAACTTAGCTACATCCAGCTGACTTAAAAAGTCTTGAGCTTGCTCGGGTAAAATGACGGTCAGTCCCCGAGGCTTCTGGTAATCACTGGCAATTTTTGCTAGAAACTTATTGTAGGAAACTCCGGCAGAAGCAGTTAAGTGCAATTCATTCCAAATATCATGCTGAATCAAGCGAGCTACCTTGACAGCAGACTGAAGACCAAGCTTATTGTTGGTCACATCCAGATAGGCTTCATCAATGCTCATGGGCTCAATCAGATCGGTGTAGCGTTTAAATATTTCTCTGACTTGGAGACCGACAGCCTGGTACTTCTCGTAGTTGCCAGGGATGAAAACTGCCTGAGGACACCGTTCATAGGCCTCTTTGGAACTCATAGCCGAATGGACCCCATATTTTCTGGCTTCGTAATTGCATGTCGATACCACTCCTCTTCCGCCAGACAAACGAGGATCATGACCAATGATGACAGGCTTTCCCTTCAATTCTGGATGGTCGCGCTCTTCAACGGACGCAAAAAAGGCATCCATATCGATATGAATGATCTTACGACTCGTATCATTTACTAAAGGAAATATGAGCATGGGCAACCTCCTCTTTCATTATATCCCTATCACCGATTTTTTCCTACTAATTTTCACCTCTCCCAAGACAAAAATATAATACAGTTTATCTATATATCCCCTTCTGTATTATAAAAGAATCCAAAATCTTTTTGCTGTTCCCTTTGTGAAACCGATTTCTATGTGGTATACTACTGTTGTAAGTGCAACAGATTTGTTGCTAGAAAGATATAAGAGGATTTAAACATGGTTGTTAAAACAGTTGTTGAAGCACAAGACATTTTTGACAAAGCCTGGGAAGGCTTCCAAGGGGAAGACTGGAAAGAAAGAGCCAGCGTCTCACGCTTTGTACAAGCTAACTACACTCCTTATGATGGAGACGAAAGCTTCCTAGCTGGACCAACTGAACGTTCTCTTCACATCAAGAAGATTGTTGAAGAAACAAAAGCACACTACGAAGAAACTCGTTTCCCATACGATACTCGTCCAACTTCTATCGCTGATATCGCAGCTGGATACATCGACAAAGAAAATGAAGTCATCTTCGGTATCCAAAACGATGAATTGTTCAAATTGAACTTCATGCCTCGTGGTGGTATCCGTATGGCGGAAACTACTTTGAAAGAAAATGGATATGAGCCAGATCCAGCTGTGCATGAAATCTTCACTAAATATGTAACAACAGTTAACGACGGTATCTTCCGTGCTTATACTACAAACATCCGTCGTGCACGTCACGCTCACACAGTAACTGGTCTTCCAGATGCATACTCACGTGGACGTATCATCGGGGTTTATGCTCGTTTGGCCCTTTATGGAGCTGACTACTTGATGGCTGAAAAAGCAAACGACTGGAACGCGATTACTGAAATCGATGAAGAATCAATCCGTCTTCGTGAAGAAGTAAACCTTCAATACCAAGCACTTCAAGAAGTTGTCAAATTGGGTGACCTTTATGGTGTAGACGTACGTCGTCCTGCCTTCGATACAAAAGAAGCAATCCAATGGACAAACATCGCCTTCATGGCTGTCTGCCGTGTGATCAACGGTGCTGCTACTTCCCTTGGACGTGTGCCAATCGTTTTGGACATCTACGCTGAACGTGACTTGGCTCGTGGTACTTACACTGAGTCTGAAATCCAAGAATTCGTTGATGATTTCGTTATGAAATTGCGTACTGTTAAATTTGCTCGTACAAAAGCTTACGACCAATTGTACTCAGGTGACCCAACCTTCATCACAACTTCTATGGCTGGTATGGGTAACGACGGACGTCACCGTGTTACTAAGATGGACTTCCGTTTCTTGAACACTTTGGACAACATCGGTAACTCTCCAGAACCAAACTTGACAGTTCTTTGGACTGACAAATTGCCATACAGCTTCCGTCGCTACTGTATGCACATGAGCCACAAACACTCTTCTATCCAATACGAAGGTGTAACTACTATGGCTAAAGACGGATACGGTGAAATGAGCTGTATCTCATGTTGTGTATCTCCACTTGACCCAGAAAACGAAGAACAACGCCACAACATCCAGTACTTCGGTGCTCGTGTTAACGTTCTTAAAGCTCTTCTTACTGGTTTGAACGGTGGTTACGACGACGTTCATAAAGACTATAAAGTATTTGACATCGATCCTATCCGTGACGAAGTTCTTGAATTCGAATCTGTTAAAGCAAACTTTGAAAAATCACTTGACTGGTTGACTGACACTTACGTAGATGCTTTGAACATCATCCACTACATGACTGATAAGTACAACTACGAAGCTGTTCAAATGGCCTTCTTGCCAACTCACCAACGCGCTAACATGGGATTCGGTATCTGTGGATTCGCTAACACTGTTGATACTTTGTCAGCAATTAAATACGCTACTGTTAAACCAATCCGTGACGAAGATGGCTACATCTACGATTACGAAACAATTGGTGAATACCCACGTTGGGGTGAAGATGACCCACGTTCTAACGAATTGGCAGAATGGTTGATCGAAGCTTACACTACTCGTCTTCGCAGCCACAAACTTTACAAGAATGCAGAAGCTACAGTTTCACTTTTGACTATCACTTCTAACGTTGCTTACTCTAAACAAACTGGTAACTCACCAGTCCACAAAGGGGTATACCTCAACGAAGATGGTTCTGTGAACACAAGCAAATTGGAATTCTTCTCACCAGGTGCTAACCCATCTAACAAAGCTAAAGGTGGATGGTTGCAAAACTTGAACTCACTTGCTAGCCTTGACTTTGGTTACGCAGCTGACGGTATCTCACTCACTACTCAAGTGTCACCACGTGCTCTTGGTAAAACTCGTGACGAACAAGTAGACAACTTGGTAACTATCCTTGATGGATACTTCGAAAACGGTGGACAACACGTTAACTTGAACGTTATGGACTTGTCAGACGTTTACGAAAAGATCATGTCAGGTGAAGATGTTATCGTACGTATCTCTGGATACTGTGTAAACACTAAATACCTCACTCCAGAACAAAAAACTGAATTGACACAACGTGTCTTCCACGAAGTTCTTTCTATGGATGATGCCTTGAGCTAAGATTCAAATAAATTTTTCAAACCAGTCGGAAACGGCTGGTTTTTTCTTGTCCTGTCTTGGCTAAATCCGTGGTAACACTAGTACAAATCAGTGAAATTTTGATATAATGGAGACAATCTATTAACAGAACAGGAAGAACAATGGAAGCGTCTAAAGATATGGACCGCGTGATTGACGTCCTCATGTTGGCAGGAACCCTCCTTTTAGAGAGCGGTTCTGAAATCCATCGGGTGGAGGATACCATGATCCGGATTGCTCATTCTCAAGGAATCGATGATTGCAATGCCTTAGCGATGCCAGTCGCTATTTTCTTTTCAATCGAAAACGCCAATATCACACGGATGAAGCGGATCCTGCGGACCAATTACAATATCGAGAAGGTCTGTGATGTCAATCAGATTTCTCGCCAATTAGTCTCTGGGCACATCGATCTCGAAGAAGCCTACCAAGCCTTGAACCAATTGAAGCAGAAAGCAGTCCCTTATACCAATCTCCAGTTAACCATCGCGGCTACTCTTAGTGCCCCTTTTTTCTCTATTATGTTTGGCGGGAATTTTTATGATGCGATAGGAGCAGGTATTGCGACCGTCTTTGCCTTTGCTTTCTCTCTAGTCGTTGAGAAATACGTGCGCATCCCTTTTGCCACTGCTTTTGCGGCAGCCTTTGTCTTTGGCTTTTTGGCCCATATTTGGTCTCAATATAGTGGTTTTCCTTCCAATACTGATCTCATTATTGCCGGTTGTGTCATGCCTTTCGTTCCTGGGATTGCCATGACCAATGCCGTCAGGGATCTGATGAACAACCACCTCAACTCTGGGATGAGTAAACTCTTTGAAACCCTGCTCATTACCCTTGCCCTTGGTGCCGGAACGACCGTCGCTCTTGTCCTTATGAAATAGAATCATGAATCTAATTGAATTTTTAATCCAAGCCGTGGCGAGTTTGATTGCCATCATTACCTTTTTAATCGTCCTCAACGTGCAACGCTCGATGTTAGTCCCTGGAGGAGTTCTAGGAATGGCTATCTGGTTGCTCTACTATATCTTGAAAGGACCTACCAATGTTATTATCGCGACGTTTATTGCAGCGATTGTGGGTTCTTGTATCAGTCAAATTTTAAGTATTATCTATAAGACGCCTGTCGTTGTCTTTATGCTGGCTATTCTTGCCCCCTTGGTTCCTGGATATATTTCCTATCGGACCACCTCCTTCTTTGTTAGCGGCCAATATCGGCAAGCCATGACCAGCGTAACCTTGGTGGTTATTCTAGCCTTGGTCATCTCTATCGGGATGGCTAGTGGGTCTGTCGTCTTGAAACTCTACCATTCTTACCAACGCCATCAAAAAAGAAAAATGACCAATGCCAACTAGCATTGGTTTTTCAAAACTTATCTATGTAATCGCTTGCATTTTTATTTAAAAGGAGTACAATGATAGTGAAAAAACAAATCCTTTAAAGTATGTGAGGTGATGTATGATGCTAAACAAGTATATCAAGTATCTTCCTTGGATGATCCTAGGAGCCCTCCCCTCCTATCAATCAGCGACTATCTATGCCCGTAATTCATTTGACTTGTTCTATCTGACCTTGAACTTTCTGATTGTATACATCGCTTTAATCGTCTTCTACGAAAATGTTCTAAGAGACAAATGCAAAGAGCTCTTCATACGAATCATGAGCAATCCTAAAAAAGATAAGCAAGCATAAGAGTTGAAAAGGCTGGGACAAAAGTCCTAGCCTCTCAATTGTTTTTGGATTGTCGAGCAAGACGCAGTGGTTGAGTGGGCTCTACTACGCTGAATTCATCAGCTTTTACAGCCCTACTCAACTGTGCGGAGGTGGGACGACGAAATCGAATTCTAACGAATTACCGATTTCTGTCCCACTCTCTTTTGTTTTTCGTCCTCTTTTTTTCAAAAAATCCCCTTGCCCAACTCGGTCCTAAGAATGATTTCCATTCTGTTCTGGCTTTTTCAAGGGAGTTTTGCTCTCAAATATGGTAAAATAGTAACGAAATATACTAGTAGATATCAAATTAAAAGAGGTTATTTATGACAATCGGTATTGATAAGATTGGATTTGCGACCAGCCAGTATGTCTTGCGCTTAAGTGAGCTAGCGGCTGCTCGAAATACTGATCCAGAAAAACTCAGTAAAGGGCTCTTATTGAAAGAACTAAGTATTGCCCCTATTACAGAGGATATCGTCACACTTGGAGCAAGTGCCAGCCATAGTATTTTAACCGAAGAAGAAAAAGAAGAAATCGATATGGTCATCCTGGCGACCGAGTCAGGAATTGACCAAAGTAAGGCTGCTGCTGTTTTCGTTCACGGTCTCCTAGGAATCCAACCCTTTGCTCGGAGCTTTGAAATGAAGGAAGCCTGCTATGCTGCAACGGCCGCTTTGGACTATGCTAAACTTCATGTTGAAAAGTTCCCACAGAGCAAGGTCTTGGTCATTGCCAGCGATATTGCAAAATATGGGATCGACACCCCTGGAGAACCGACTCAAGGAGCTGGATCTGTCGCTATGCTAGTGACGCAGAACCCACGTATCCTAGCCTTTAATGATGATAATGTAGCTCAGACCCGTGACGTCATGGATTTCTGGCGTCCTAACTATTCCAGCACTCCCTTTGTCAATGGGATTTATTCGACCCAACAGTACTTGGATTGCCTGAAAACAACTTGGACAGAGTATCAAAAACGAACTGGCTTAACCTTGGATGATTTTGCGGCGGTCTGCTTCCACCTTCCTTATCCCAAGCTCGCCCTCAAGGGCTTAAAAAAGATTCTTGACAAGAGTCTTTCTCCTGAGAAACAAGCCCAATTGCAATACAATTTTGAACAATCCATTCTCTACAGCCAAAAGGTTGGGAATATCTATACAGGTTCCCTCTTCCTAGGTTTGCTTTCTCTCTTAGAGAATCAGCCTCAACTAGTGGCTGGCGACCGCATCGCCCTCTATGGATATGGAAGTGGCGCAGTCGCTGAAATTTTTAGTGCTCACTTAGTCGAAGGATTTGAGCAAATGCTCCATCCAAATCGTATGGCAGAATTGGATCAGCGAAAAGCTCTTACGATTGCCGAATATGAGAAGATCTTCTTTGAAGAGGCACAATTAGATGCTGAAGGCAATCAAACCTTCCAAGGTTACCAAGATCAAACCTATGCCTTATCAGAAATCAACGAACACCAACGAACCTATGTAAAGGTAGAACACCATGGTTAAATTAACTGGTTTTTCAAAAGCAAGTCCAGCAGAGCGCATCGAGAAACTGGCTCTGGCCGGACTCCTTTCAGAAGAAGGTCTACAAACAGTAAGGGACAATGACACATTGCCCCTTTCTCTTGCCAATGAAATGGTCGAAAATGTCCTCGGCACCTTGGCTTTACCCTTTGGTCTAGCTCCTGGCTTCCAGGTAGATGGCCAGGAAATTCAGGTCCCAATGGTGACGGAAGAACCATCTGTCATCGCTGCTGCTTCTTACGCTGCAGGGCTGATCAAGCGTTCAGGCGGCTTTAAGACCCAGGTTCACAAGCGTCAAATGATCGGTCAAGTAGCTCTCTATGAGGTTAGCCATAAAGAAAAGGCCAGTCAGGCGATTACAGAAGCTAAGGAAGAATTGCTCCAACTGGCCAATCAAGCCTATCCTTCCATTGTTAAACGGGGAGGTGGGGCACGAGATCTCTGGACAGAGGTGAAAGGGGACTTTCTCATTTGCTACCTATCCGTTGATCCAAAAGAGGCCATGGGGGCTAATATGCTCAACACCATGCTAGAAGCCCTGGTCGACCCTTTAGAAGATTTATCCGAGGGGCAGGGATTAATGGCTATTCTGTCTAACCTAGCGACAGATGCCCTGGTCACGGCAAGCTGTCACATAGACTACCGCTTCCTCAGTCGCGATCCCAAGGAAGCGGCCGAAATCGCTCAGAAAATAGCTCTGGCCAGTCAACTAGCGGCTGTTGATCCTTATCGGGCCGCGACTCACAACAAGGGAATTTTCAATGGCATTGATGCTGTCGTCTTGGCAACTGGGAATGACTGGCGGGCGATTGAAGCAGGCGGCCATACCTATGCTAGTCGATCTGGACAAGCTCAAGGACTATCTAGTTGGATAGCTCATCCAGATCAGCAAGTCCTAGAAGGCCAGTTGACTCTTCCCATGCCTATCGCTACCAAGGGAGGCTCCATCGGACTCAATCCAAGTGTTCAAGTGGCCCATGACCTACTTGGAAATCCCGACGCCCAAACTCTTGCGCGGATCATTGTAGCTGTCGGCCTAGCTCAAAACTTTGCAGCGCTTAAGGCCTTGGTCAGCACCGGTATTCAACATGGGCATATGAAACTCCAAGCTAAGTCCCTTGCCCTACTTGCCGGCGCTAGTCCGTCAGAGGTAGCTCCGGTGGTCCAAGCCCTGTTAGAAGACAAACCCTTTAACCTGGAAAAAGCCCAAGCTGTTTTAGAGAACATTCGTCAAAGCAATTAAAAAATCCCTCCGTTCACACGGAGGGATTTTTGCTAGTTTCTTCAAGTTAATCATGGATGGAGGGGATTTGTTCATATCCTTCTTTTACACGACCATAAAGAAGATAGGGAATCTTTCTCAAATCGGCAAGTGTCTGACAAGAAAGAGCACACATGATCAGGCGTAAATCCTCCTTCCAAGCATTGACTTGGGCGATGACCTCTTCAATCGGCTGTGTCTCTACCAATTCTAAAATGGTCCGAGAAAGACCGACCCCCTTGGCTCCTAGAACCAGTGCCTTGATCATATCCAAAGGATGACGAACGCCACCAGAGGCGAGAACCTCAACCTGATCCATCAGTGGTTGAGCCCCAAGCAAGGCTTGAACCGTTGTTTGTCCCCAGTCATTGAGATAGGAACGATTGCCTCCCCGACGGTTTTCGATATAGGCAAAACTGGTCCCGCCTCTACCAGAGATATCAACGGTCTTGACACCTAGTTCGATGGCTCTTTGGATAGTTCCGGCATCCATACCAAAACCGACTTCTTTTAGCACCAACGGCACTGGTAATTGCTTTGCATAGTCTGCTAAATGGTCTTGCCAGTTTCTAAAGCTTCGTTCCCCTTCGGGCATGAGAAGCTCCTGCATGAGGTTGACATGGAGTTGGAGAAAGAGGGGCTGGGTCTCCTCAATGGTCTGTAAGCCCAGTTCAAGCGGTTTGTCAATCCCGATATTGGTCGCAAAGAGAAGGTCCGGATAAAGGTCCTTAACTCGATAGGAGCTGTCCTGGGGATCCTTTAAAGCTGCACTATAGGAACCCGTCACAAAGAGAATGCCACAGGCTTCTGCCACCTGAGCCAATTTCCGATTGATTTCTCCCCCCTTGGCACTACCACCTGTCATGGCATTGATATAAAAAGGGTAGTCCCAGTCACGACCCGCAAAATGGGTCTTCACATCCACCTCATCTAAATCGATAGTTGGTAAAGAGGAATGAATCAACTCAACCTCATCAAAGCTATTGTAACCCGGAGTTTGCTCCAAGGCCAAGCGAATATGTTCATCCTTTCGGTTGGTCGTCATACTCTCCCATCCTTTCTGCATATAATAAATCAATCCCTGCTTTTTGCCAGCGTCTGACGATTTCTTGGGCAGCATCCTCCTCAAATGCGAGGGCGATCCCACAATCTCCTCCTCCAGCGCCACTGGATTTTGCAATGACCGCTAGTCCCTCTTCTGCACTCTTTAATTGGGCCAGTTTTTTGGTATAAATCACCTCATTGAGAGATCGAAGTAAGTCACTAGCCCGACTGATAGAAGACCAGGCCAAGTCTCGGTCTGCCTCTTGAAAGGCCACTAAGAGGTCTTGTACAGCCTGCTCCGTCCCCTCTAAGAAGACAGGATCAATAGCTGAACGAACCTGGTTAATCAAGTCTCTTGAAATAGCAGGTTCCTGGGTCCAGCCTACTAAAAAAGTATAGGACAACTTTGGGGCAAGAGGCAGGATTTCATATCCCCAATCCAGGGCTAAGATCTGGTTTAAATCCTGATCTTGTAATTGCTCAGCCAGTGCCCGTCTGTCAAAAGAGCGGTAGCTAACCAAGCCTTCATAGGCAATACAAGCCAGGTCTCCCATAGAGCCATTGTCTCCACGTCGAATCAAGACCAAACAGGCTAAACGAAAGAGCAAGTCTGCTGACAGGGGAAAATCATAAAGAGCTGCCATGGCTTTAAGGGTCAACAAGACCACACTGCCACTAGAGCCGATTCCGAATTTCTTACCTTCTCGCTCAAATTTTCCCCCAATACGTAAATCAAAGGGAGCAAGTGCCACTCCTTGCGACTGGAGGTAGGTGTTCATCAGATGCACGGTTTCTTGGATCAGGGCATAGTCCGCCTGCGGAGTCAAATCAACCGCAAAGGAAAACATGTCCGACTGAATCCGATAAGTAGATGACGGTTGGATTTCTGCCTGCATGTAAATGGGAATAAACTGAATAATGGCTGTTTGTCCCGGAGTTAGGATAGAATATTCCCCAGCGATATACAGCTTCCCACCTGCTTGAACTGTTCTCTTATTCTTCATGGGATAGATCCTTGGTCTTGGAAACAATGATACGATAGTCTTGTTCAAAAAGTGGAACCAACTCTTCCAGATCCTCTTCTAGACAGAGGACTTTTACATTCGGTCCTGCATCCATGGTGAAGTAGCAACGTTTCCCTTCCTCTCGAAGAGAGCGGACAAAATCCATGGCCTCATAGCTCTTATCCGTCAAATATGAGAAGGCTGGACTAGCAGTCTTAGTTGTAGAATGCATGAGCAGAGCATTCCGTTCGGTCAATTCTCCTACTTTTTCAAAGTCATTGTCCTTCAGGTAAGCCAGCATATCTTGGTAATCCTGAGCTGACTGGCGAATCCATTCTTGGAAATTGCTAGAGGTTTCCGTGCACCGTTTCATCCCTTCCCGACTAGAAAGAATTTTTTGTTGGTCGTTTAACACTAGCATAATCATCGCCAGTTTGAGATCCGTTTCCACCTGGTAGATCGCTCCGGTATCCTTGTCCCAAGCCGCTAAAGGGCCAAAGAAAGAACGAGAAGACGAACCGGAGGCAAACTTAGCCGCTTGAGCTTGTTCTGCCTGCGTCATCCCCAGTTGGTAATAGCGATTGCAGGCTTTTACCAAGGTAGATAAACCACTGGAACTAGAAGAAAGCCCTGCAGCTGTCGGCATGTTGTTGCTAGTATCAACCCGCACAAAGCCTGTTTCCCCTTCTGGTTTAAAGCGGTCGATGACTGCTCCGATCTTGGCCTGCTCCGCTTCATTTTGGAAGATCCCATCAATATAGAAAGCATGGGCCTTGGCCTCAGGACCCAAAGGACTGAGTCGCGTCTCCGTATACATATTTTCCAAGGTCAAGGAAATGGAACTAGTTGATGGCACCATGGCTTCACTGTTTTCCTTGCCCCAATACTTAATAATGGCGATATTGGCATACGATTTCACACTTACAGGCTTTCGATCCATAACTCCTTCACTCCTTTATTTCTTAGTTCTTTTGCGATGATTTCTGCTTGTTCCTGGTCTGCAGCAAGAGCAATGATACAGCCACCGAGCCCTCCACCGCTCATTTTGGCTCCCAAGGCTCCACTCGCTAAGGCTAGTTCCACCAATTGATCCGCTTCTGGACAACTCACTCCCACTGCCTGCAAATGATGATGGCAGTCTGTTAAGATACGTCCCAAGGTGGGAGCATCTTTTTGACCAAGGGCTTTTTCTGCCTGCTCGGTGAGGAGGCCGATTTCATGGAAACTAGCAAGGGCCGCTGTTCCCAAGTCCTTGACTTTCTGAATGGCTTCTTTGGTATGGCCATGGATGCCTGTATCTGCAATGACCAATTTGGCACCCAAATCAACTTCCAATTCACTAAAACCGACGTTGCGAATGAATTTAATCGGCTGATCACTTAGGCAAGTCTTGGCATCTAGCCCACTTGGATTCATATGGGCAATCATTTCTGCTCGATTGACCAAGATTTCCAAGGTTTCTTGACTCAAATCCCGCTTGAAATAATCAAAGACTGCCCGAATTGCCGCGATACTGACAGCAGCCGAGGATCCCATCCCCCGCTGAGCTGGAATCATGGAGTCAATCCGGCAAGCGATGGCTGCCTCCTCAATCCCCAAATACTCTAAGGAAGCGTAGACAGCCATCGATAAGCTGTCATTCTCAAAAAGGACCCACGGACGCTCCGCAGGTACAATCTGACAAGTGACCTGAATGTGAAGGAGGGGCAAGGCAATAGCTGGATAGCCATAAACAACCGCATGCTCTCCTATTAAAATAATCTTGCTATGTGCCTGGCCGACACCTATCGATTTCGTCATACGTCTCTCAATTATCTTCATTCTTTTCTGCTATAGATTGCTAGATACAATCTTCTCTCCTTCCATTTTAATATAAAAAAAGAAAAAAAGCGATGGCTAAACCACGCTTCTTTCTCCGTCTTAGGAAGGATTTTTGCTGGTTCCTTCCATTTCTCTTTTGATGAGCTCCATGAGTTGATTCCGATCTAGGATCCATTGGGCCCGCTCATCTTTTTCATAGGTCCGATTGGATAGGAAAACAGCTGCCAATTGGAGCTTGCGGCTATAGAGAAGGAAGGTTCCTGTATAACCTGTATGGTCCAACCAGTCTCCTTCCAGATTCCAGGCTAGAGAGCGCGTCTTTCCTTCTTCTAAAGCATAGTTCTGGGAGAGGATTTCTGCAAAAGGATCCTGTAAATAATGCTCCAGGAAAATTTCCATATCTCTAATGGTCGAAAACAGACCTGCACTTCCGGCATGGACTCCCAGTACACGCGCCTTCGGATCATGGACGACACCAGCTGGAACGCCACGAAGGGTTGGCACCGCTTGAGAAACCGGACCAAAAGTAGTCTCCTTCATTTGCCAAGGTGTAAAAACTTGCTCCTGAAAAATCTGGGCCAAATCCTGACCAAACCACTTCTCCAGAAGAAAGCCCAATAAAAGAAAATTGACATCTGTATAGTGGAACTGGCGATTGTCCTTGAGCTTCAAACGGTGCAGGGCTTCTTTTAAGCCCTCAGCATCCAAGTCATCTCGTCCGGGGATGAAAGGATCCAAACCAGAAGTATGGGTCAAGAGCTGACGGATGGTCACCTCTGTCTGCTCCATATCCGGATAGTAGGAAGCTAAGGGACGATCGATATCGATTTTCCCTTGTTGGACCAGAAAAGCAAGAACCGTTCCAACTCCGACGACCTTACTCACACTGGCCAAATCATAGGTCAAGCCGGCAATAACTGGCTCTTGCTTGGCTGGATCAGCCAGTCCCAAGTAATACTCCTGCCAGCTTCCCTTCTGATAGAGAGCAAGAGAGGCACCTGGGTAGATGCCTGCTCCTATTTGCTCTTGAATTTTTTGGATGATTTTTTCCATTTTTCTTCACTCATTTCAATCAGCCAAAGACTTGCTTAGGCTTCGAACCACCATTCAATCTTGCTTGGATCCTCAACCAAGACAAATTGTTGCCTTTTTGGTACAAAAGTTACCTGATCTCCAAAGCAGGAGGCTAGTTCACTTGCTACAAATGGCTCTAAAATGACCTTGACCTGACAAAGGTCCCAAGTCTGTCCATTTGCTAGTGTAAGGTCCGGACCATCTGATGCTTCTAACTCTAAATAATCTTCTAAGCCAGGTAGTTGTTGATAGAAAGCTGTAGAAGTCTCTACATTAGGTACTCGAAGCACCATCTTTTCTACGAAAAACTCCGTCAAGGTTGTAAACTCTTCATTCGCTTGAAAATCTGGAACTTCCTCAATTTCAGTTAAACTGCCCACTTGCTCTTCCGCATGGAGCAAGATACGATCTCCTTCTGGCGAAAGGGCTTCAAAGGCATAGCCATTTTTTCCTTTAAAGAGGCGATCAACTTGATGTCCACGAGCCAGAAGCCACTCAATTTCTTGTGGGTTGGTCACGCGAATCTTTAAGCAAGCCAGGCGTTTTGGGCCCTCCACCTTGCGGGTTCTCATACTAGGGGATTCCTCTAAATAGAGGCGATCTGTCTTCGATTGATCTCCAAGGGATAATAAAGCCCCATCTTCCAACAGGGTTTTCATTCCTAAGACCTTTTCAAAAAATTCTTGATTGACATTTCGATTGTTTGTTTTTAATACAGGTGAAATACTACTAATCTTATTTATGCACATAATTCCTCCAAGTCTTTTATATTTTAAAAGATTTTCTTTTTTTTTACAAGAAATCTTGTGCAAAAAAGACAGATTTTTCAAAAATAAAAATCTGTCTTTCTTTTTTTAGTATACTGTTCGTGTATGGACCCGCCCGTTTGGAGCTTCAAATTCGTATTCTAAGTAATCCTGATAGGTCCCTGGTGCAATCACTCCACGCACATCTAATACAGCCGTTCCTGCCTGTCCCACAATGGAATCTGCTAACAGGCAGCAATTAGTAGACAGAACAAAGTAAGATTTAAAACGCGAAGAAGTAAATTTATATAGCTCAGCCCCTAAATCATATTTCAATTTGTAAGCGTAGGTCGGCTGACCGTCTTCCAGTAACCTCCTAGGTGGATCCCAAGGTTCTAACAACTGATCAATTTCAGCTAGACGCTTCTCTACTGCCTGATTCTCTTCTTCGGTAAGGGATAGGCTGTAGCCAAACAGCGTCTTTTGACTCTCTTTTTTACATAGTTCGATGTATGGTTCCTTATCCACTTTAAACAGTACGCCATCCCCAATCGTCCCAAATAGACGCTCTGAAAAGGGATCGTAACTTCCGTAAGAAATGACCTTCCCCTGATAACAAATATCTACATGCCCAATCGCTCCAAATAAGTTGCTGTCAGAAGTATGAACCAAAATTTCTAATTCCCTTGCCTCTTCTTCTTTTTTCACCAATCGATAAGGGCCTGTGTGTCCCGCCGAGCTCCCTTTTTGAAGAAACTGGTTAAACCGTTTTAACTCCTTAGCAGGGATAAAGGCTGCAAAGATAACCGGTAGGCTAATACGAAAGCGACGTTTTAACTCTTGGCCTTGTTGGTCTTTGTCAAATAAAATACCATCTCGAATATTAGAAATCCCCAACAAGACCAGATAAGCCCCCAAGAGGATAAATTGGAAGTGCCCATCTGAACCAGGTTCCAAGACAGTTGCTAGACCAAGCCCACCGTTTAAAAGCGCATCCCATAAATAGAGCCAGCCTCCTTTTACCCGATTGGCCTTATAAAGCCAAAATGTGATCCCATAGACAATGGCACTCCCCAACTGATATGCCCCTAAACAAATCACAACTAAGTTTACGGGCAGACTACTCAGTCGATTCAACCAGATCAACGCAAGTGAAAGAAAAATAAACCAAATAGAGTGGCTATAGGAAATAGACTTGCTACGTAACAAAAAGCGAAGAAGAAAGCTTCCTAGTCCATCAACTAAAAAGTAAATGGCTAATAGATCCAAGGAAAATTTGGTGAAACCAACGCCGTTTCGAAAAATGAGAATCCCAAAAATGACGGCAAGAACCCCAAACAATAAGGTCCGTCTTCTTGCAACTTGTTCAAAAGATATTTTTTTCAATATTCCTTCTCCTTATAGACGAAAGGTCTTTAGACAAATACTATTTTATCAAGTATAATATAAAAAGTAAAGAACAAAGAAACTGATAAAAGGAGCAGTCTATGAAATACAATCAATATAGCTATCTATCTGTTGACCAAAAAGACATTCTTAAGGAACTAAAAGAAATTGGGTTTGACCTTCCCACCCACCTCCCAGAAAAAGAACTGTTTGAATGGTTTGTCCGCAAGGTTTACTTCACCTATAAAGATACAGATTATCCCCTCTCTAACCTAGTGGTGGATTCTAAAACAGACTTTTTAACGTATATCCAATCTGACTGCGAATGGTCTCCGAACATTTTTTACACAGTAGCCCTCCAATTACTCGGTTTCCGCTATTTTATTGATTTTGAAGATACGGATAGCTTCTTGAAAGAAGTCCAATTTCCGATTGAGTATGGAAACTTGGTAGAAAACCTCTACCACCTCCTCAATACTCGAACAGTCAAAGGGAATTTACTAATTGAGCAGTTGGTCAGCGATGGCTTGATTCCTGAAGACAATCGCTACCACTTTTTCAACGGAAAAAGTCTAGCTACCTTTAACTGCCATGATGTGATCCGTGAGGTGGTCTATGTAGAAAGTCGAATTGATAGCGACCAAGATGGCCTTCCAGATTTGGTCAAGGTCAATATTATTCGCCCACGCTATGAAGGAAAAATTCCAGCCGTCATGACTGCTAGCCCTTATCACCAAGGAACCAATGACAAGGCTAGCGACAAGGCGCTCTATAATATGAATGTGGACCTCGAGGTCAAAGAACCTCATACCATCCAAGTAGAAGAACCTCAATTAGAATTGGTGGATCCTGTCGGTTCAGCTCAACTAGTCTCTGAGGCTGAAGAAACCCTCACTCATATCAACTCCAGTTATACCCTCAATGACTACCTACTCGCTCGTGGCTTTGCCAATCTCTACGTCTCCGGTCTTGGAACCAAGGATTCCCAAGGCTTGATGACCAACGGGGATTATCGCCAAATCGAGGCCTATAAAAATGTCATCGACTGGCTCAACGGACGCTGTCGTGCCTTCACAGACCACAGTCGCCAACGCCAAATCAAGGCTGATTGGTCTAATGGCAAGGTTGCTACGACAGGCTTGTCCTACCTAGGGACCATGTCCAATGGACTGGCTACCACAGGTGTCGATGGCCTAGAAGTTATCATCGCAGAAGCCGGTATCTCTTCTTGGTACAACTACTATCGCGAAAACGGACTCGTGACGAGTCCTGGTGGCTATCCTGGAGAGGATTTTGATTCACTCGCTGAATTGACCTATTCACGTGCCCTTCGGGCTGGAGACTATCTCCGCCACCATGCAGCCCATGTCGCTGATTTGGAAGAGGTTAAGAAGCAATTGGATCGCAAAACAGGTGACTACAACCAATTCTGGCACGACCGCAACTATCTCCTTCAGGCAGACAAAGTCAAGGCAGAGGTCGTCTTCACTCATGGTTCCCAAGACTGGAACGTGAAGCCCCTCCATGTTTACCAAATGTTCCAAGCCCTTCCAGCCAACATCAAGAAACACCTCTTCTACCACAATGGAGCCCATGTCTATCTCAACAACTGGCAGTCCATTGACTTCCGTGAGAGTATGAATGCCCTCCTCTCTAAAAAATTACTGGGCTATGATTCAAGTTATGAATTGCCAACCGTCATCTGGCAGGACAATACAGGAGAGCAAAGTTGGACCTCATTGGAAGACTTTGGCAATCAAACAGCACAGCGGGCCTTCCCACTCGGAGATGGTGAGAAAGTCATCCAAAACCGCTATGCGACAGAAGACTATGAGCGCTATGGCAAGGCCTATCCGACCTTCTTAACCGACCTCTACCAAGATAAGGCCCAACAAGTGACCATTGATCTTCCGATCGAAGAAGACCTGCACCTCAACGGAAAAGCTCGCCTTCACCTGCGACTCCAATCTAGCACAAACAAAGGCCTGCTTTCAGCCCAACTCATGGAGCTAGGAAGCAAGAAATACCTCCAACCCTATCCAGCTGTCCTATCCGTCCGCACCCTTGATAACGGTCGCTACCATATGCTAGACAATTTGACCGAGTTGCCATTTAAGGAAACTAGCCAACGAGTGATTACAAAAGGGTATCTCAACCTTCAAAACCGTCATGACCTCTTAGAGGTTGAGGCCGTGACGCCAGGGGAATGGATGGAACTCGACTTTGAACTCCAACCAACCATCTACAAACTGGAGAAAGGCACTACTCTTCGTCTCGTCCTTTATACAACTGATTTTGAGATCACCGTCCGCGACCAAACGGACTACCAACTCACCATTGATCTGGCCAACTCCAGCTTAACCCTTCCTGAGATGGATTAAGGAATTTCATGCTTTTTCCTTGTCGTCCCTTCCCTTGCTTGATTTGACAGCCTTGCCTACTTATGATAATATCTAAGAGAGTATTTCATAGAAAAAGAGTTTAGAGGATATTATGGCTATCGAAAAAACAGTCAGCGAAATTGCTGAAATTCTAGGAGTTAGTCGCCAAGCGGTCAATAACCGTGTCAAGGCCCTAGATCCTGAAGATACAGAAAAAAATGATAAGGGAGTTACCGTCGTAACCCGTAGTGGCTTGATCAAACTAGAAGAGATCTACAAAAAGACCATCTTTGAAGACGAGCCAGTCAGCGATGATGTGAAACAGCGTGAATTGATGGAAATTTTGGTAGATGAAAAAAATGCCGAAATCGTCCGTCTCTACGAACAACTAAAAGCAAAAGACGACCAGCTAAAATCCAAAGATCAGCAATTAGCTAAAAAGGACGAACAGTTGCGTGTCAAAGATGTTCAGATCGCTGAAAAAGACAAACAGCTCGACCAACAGCAACAGCTAACCCTTCAGGCTATGAATGACCGCGAAACATTGAAATTGGAATTAGATCAAGCCAATGAAAAGGTTCAAGAACAAGAGAGTAAAGGCTTCTGGAGACGCGTCTTTGGTCGCTAAAAACTGACTTCGGTCAGTTTTTTCTATGCCTTTGACTCCCCTCAACAATTAGAAAATCCAAAAACACCCATTAGATGAAGGAGTTCCCTTGAAAGAATTAAGCCACTATGTCTCCTTTGATTTAGAATTTAATCAATTTGAAGGAAAGTACCACATTATCCAAGTTTCTGCTGTCCGCTTTGCAGATGGCCAAGAAGTTGCCCACTATGATTCCTATGCCTATACGGATAAACCACTAAAGAGCTTTATCAATGGCCTCACCGGGATCACATCTGATAAAATCCTCCAAGCTCCCCCACTCGAGCAAGTTCTAGAGGAGTTTCGAGATTTTGTTGCAGATAGTCCCCTCATTGGATACAATGCCATCAAGAGTGACCTCCCTATCCTAGCGGAAAATGGGCTAGAGTTCACAGACCAATATGCTGTTGATGTCTTTGAGGAAGCTTCTAAACGCCGGCCTTCTGACCTCCATGGGATTAAAAACTTGCAGCTCCATACAGTTGCTCAGTTTTTAGGAGTAGCTGGAAAATCCCACGATAGCCTAGAAGATGCCCGGATGACTGCCCTCGTTTATGAAGCCTTTCTCGAATCAGACCGAGCCCGGCAACTCCTAACCGAACAAGAATCCTTTTCGACCTCTCCTTTTGGTGGATTGGACCTCTCCAATTTTTTTAACGACTAAAAAACCTCTATCATCTGATAGAGGTTTTTGAATATAGATAAACTAGTGTTTTACATAAAACAGCTAGATGACTTTCAAAAAATGACTTATATTTTTTAGTCATTTAAGAAGATGAAAAACTTTCCGCTGTGAGAAAAGTGCTAGAAACACTATTGTTTCTAGCACTCGGGAGTTTTGAGACCTTAGGCTCAAAACTAAGTCATGGAACTTCTTCGAAGTTCGCTGACGTCCGTACTCACCTAAGGAAAGTTTTTCATAAGACTTTATTTTCAATCTAAAACCTCTATCATCGATAGAGGTTTTCTCTGTATGCTTAGAATGGTAATTTACCAGCAAAAGCTCCCAATTTTTTCTTGGTTGCCGCATCAATTTCTTCGATGGCTGCATTGATAGCTTGAACAGTCATATCAGAAAGAGTTTCTGTATCTTCTGGGTCTACTACTGCCGGGTTAAATTCGATGGATACCACCTTTTTATCACCTGTCAAGGTAGCGACGACCAAGTCCTGAGCGGATTTGCCAACAAATTGAGAAGCAGCCAATTCTGCCTGGCTTTGTTCCATTTGTTTCTGAAGCTTTTGTGCTTGCTTCATCATATTTTGCATATTCATCATAAGATTTTCTAGATTCCTTTCGTATCAAGGGGTTAGGCCCTCTTGTTTAATGGTTACTGCCCACTTCTGCCCATTTTCTGACAAGATGGGGACTTCTCTCCTATTATAGCATGTTTTCCCCGTCCGACAAAGCTGATTTTTTATTTAAAGAGCGTCGTCACAATGAGTTGGACGTTTAACAGAGTCAGAAGAGTAGCTACTCCGTAAGCTAAATAAGTATTCCATTTTGCATTGACAAATTCTCCCATAATTTTTTTATTGGAGGTAAAGTAAACCAAAGGAAAAATTGAAAATGGTAGAGCCAGAGACAAGAAGACTTGAGAATAGACCAACAAATCATCTAGAACACTTTCCTGGTCTCCAAAGAGAAAAGCGACAATCAAGACAGGAGTGAGGGCCAACATCCTAGTAAAGAGACGAACAAGCCATTGAGGAAGGCGGAATCTAAGGAAACCTTCCATGACAATTTGTCCTGTTAGAGTTCCTGTAATTGTTGAATTCTGACCACTTGCTAACAAAGCAACAGCAAACAAGGTGGACAAAAAAGGACTTGCAATAGCTCCTGCAATGGCATTGTTTTGCAAGGCATCATACATACTAGAGAAGGCTCCAATTTCTTCTGCATGTCCAAAAAAGAGGGCCGCTCCGAGAATCAGCAAGAGAGAGTTGACAACAAAAGCCAGGGTTAATTCAATATTGGAGTCCCAGGTCATGAAACGCACAGCCCGACGAACATCTGCAGGATCCTCATAATCGACCTTGCGTGTCTGTGAAATGGAGGAATGCAAATAGAGATTATGGGGCATGACGGTTGCACCAATTATCCCCAAGGCCAGCGTCAAGGCTTGTGATCCCTTAGGAAGACCGATACCTACGATTTCCTTCTGAGGAAGAAAGCCAGCAAAAATACCACCTATATCTGGTTTTGATAGGACCACAAGATAGATAAAGATTCCCAGAATGGTCAAAATCAAGGTGGAGACAATAGCCTCAATCTTACGAAAACCTAAGTGCATAAGTCCAAGGAGGAGGAAGACATCCAGTATGGTGACCAAAATAGAAAAGAGCAAGGGCCATCCGAATAGCAAATGGAGTGCAATCCCCGAACCAATGACTTCTGCTAAATCTGTCGCCATCAAGGCTAATTCAATCACTATCCAGAGAATATAGCGGAGCCACTTGGGCAAATGCGTCGCCGTTGTCTGGGCCAAATCTTTCCGATGGACAATCCCTAGTTTCCCAGCCATCTGTTGCAATTGCATGGCAATCAAGGAAGACAAGAGAACCACCGACAAGAGCAAGTAACGATAGTGAGCCCCTCCAACAACGCTGGTGATCCAGTTCCCAGGATCCATGTAGCCCACTGCTACTAGGCTCCCCGGACCTGAAAACAATAACAAGGTCTTCCAAAAAGAAGTTCCCTTGGGAACCTTGACGGATTGATTGATTTCTTGGAGCGATTTCCGCTCTAACTGTTCTAAACTCATGATACCCTTCTTTCCATGACGTCACTTCCCATTGATTATAGCACAAATAAAAGACTTCGGTAAATTTTCTTTGCATTTTCAAAAGAAGATACCCTTCTTCGCCCCCACTTCCCCATTTTCTTCGTATTCCTTTAGCGATTTTTTCTCCTTTGCTCCTCCAAAATGAACCGAATAGCTTCAAAAATGAACCAAATAGATTTTTCCCCCCTATCTGACTTCAAAAGCTTGTATACTAATCGTAACTGAAAGATAGCTCAGTTATTTACTCAATAGCAAAGGAAAAAAACTATGATCTATGTCATTGAATACAATTATCCCTCTAAGATGTTGGTCGAACATATTAACAACTATCTAGAGAAAAAACGGGTTCGTAATCTACCAGTCAAGCTGGTCTATAATGGAAATATCTCCTATATCGACTATGACTTGAAAAATATTTACTTCTTCTCCTGTCAAGGAAATTCTGGAATCAACGCCTACAAAGAGCTCGAACGCATCCGAAGAAATGATCCCTTCGGACGCATTATCGTTCACTCTAACAAGGTGGACGGACGTAGACTCATGGACCATAAGCTACAAGTCTATGGTTTGATGGAACTAAGCCTCAGTGACTACGGAAAGCCAGACCTCTATTATCAAGAGCTCGACTTCTTGCTGGGCGATCTCTACGAAGAACTCTGGGAAATGGCGGCAGAAGCCAAGTACGCTGCTGGGAAGAAAACCAATCAGCTCTTCCCACGCTGGGGTCCTGAAATCGGCATTTACCCACCTAAGCGTTATTCCATCCATCTCCGTCAAAATCCAGACGAAGACAATTAACTCATAAAAAGTGGAGCCTAGGGACAGGGTCCATTTTTTATGTTACAATGAACTGGAAATAAAACGAGACGAGAAAAAGGAGACCTTATGAACCACTACGATACCATTGTCATCGGAGGAGGCCCTGCTGGCATGATGGCCACCATCTCCAGTTCCTTCTACGGGCAAGCAACCCTCCTCTTGGAAAAAAACCGCAAACTAGGGAAAAAACTAGCTGGGACTGGTGGAGGTCGGTGCAATGTGACCAACAATGGAAGCCTGGACGATCTCCTAGCAGGCATTCCAGGAAACGGACGTTTCCTTTACAGTGTCTTTTCTCAATTTGACAATCATGATATCATCCGCTTCTTCACAGAAAACGGGGTCAAGCTCAAGGTCGAAGACCATGGTCGAGTCTTTCCAGCTTCAGATCGTTCCCAAACGATTATTCAAGCTCTGACAGATAAGATTGCCGAGCTTAGCGGTCAAGTCCGCTGCCAGGTAGAGGTAACCTCTGTGAAGAAAATCGATGGACAATTCGTCATCAAATCCAAAGATGAGACCTGGACGGCAGATCGCTTGATTGTGACAACTGGTGGAAAGTCCTACCCTTCGACGGGCTCTACCGGCTTTGGCCACGATATCGCGCGTCACTTTAAGCACACTATCACAGAACTAGAAGCTGCTGAAAGCCCCCTCCTGACAGATTTCCCCCACAAGGCCCTTCAAGGGATTTCCTTAGATGATGTGACCCTCCACTATGGCAAACACCACATTACCCATGACCTCCTCTTTACCCACTTTGGCCTGTCTGGCCCGGCCGCCCTTCGCATGTCAAGCTTTGTCAAAGGAGGAGAGATCCTAACACTAGACAGTCTCCCTCACTATTCTAAGGAAGAACTCTCAGCAATCCTAGAGGAAAACCGGGAAAAATCTCTAAAGAATGTTCTGAAGGCCTATCTGCCAGAACGCCTGGCGGAATTCTTTGCCCAGGATTTTCCCGAAAAGGTGAAGCAACTCTCTCCTAAAGAAATCGATGCTATACTAGCGAAAGTAAAGGAACTCCCAATCCCTGTAACAGGGAAGATGTCCTTGGCCAAATCTTTTGTAACCAAAGGTGGCGTCAGCCTCAAGGAAATCAATCCCAAGACCTTAGAAAGTAAGTTGATCCCCGGTCTTCATTTTGCTGGGGAGGTCCTGGATATCAATGCCCATACAGGAGGATTTAACATTACTTCTGCCCTCTGTACCGGTTGGGTGGCCGGAAGTCTCCACTATTGACAGCTTTTTCAAAAGATGTTAGGATTATTTTTAGAACAAATCCAGCAACAAACATAAGAGTCATCTTCTAAAAGATTTCACTTTGCGTTTTAAGGCTATTTAGTTCGTACTAAATAGCCTTTTTCTTTTGTCTATGAAAGAGCCTTTGCTGGCCTTTGCTTTCTTCCTATATTTGAATTAGAAATGGAGAATCTAAATGGAAAAATCTCAATGGGGTTCCAAAATTGGCTTCATCCTAGCCTCTGCAGGTTCTGCAATTGGGCTTGGGGCTGTTTGGAAGTTCCCTTATATGACCGCTGCTAATGGGGGCGGAAGTTTCCTTCTTGTTTTTTTGATAGCAACTCTACTTATCGGTTTCCCCCTTTTACTGGCTGAATTCACTCTAGGACGTGCAGCTGGTGTCTCTGCCATTAAAACCTTTGGAAAACTCGGTGGCCGTCGCCTCTATGATGGAATCGGTTGGATCGGTGCCTTTGCCCTGTTTATCCTCCTCTCCTTCTACAGTGTCATCGGTGGCTGGATCCTGATTTATCTGGGAGTCGCCTTGGGAGAGTTATTCCAGCTTCTCTCAGTTAATGACTATACCCAGCTCTTTGGAGAGATTATTTCAAATCCCTGGTTGGCTCTTGGAGCCCAGGCCATCTTCATCCTCCTCAATGTCTTGATTGTTTCCAAGGGGGTGGAACAAGGGATTGAAAAGGCCTCAAAATTCATGATGCCACTTCTCTTCATTATCTTCTTAGTCATGATTGGTCGTTCCTTGACCTTACCTGGCGCTTGGGAGGGAGTTAGCTATTTCCTCAAGCCAGACTTCTCCAAGATGACTAGCCAAGGTCTGCTCTATGCTTTGGGCCAATCCTTCTTCGCCCTCTCGCTAGGGGTGACAGCCATGTTGACCTATGCTTCTTATTTGGACAAGGACACTGACCTGGTCCAATCCGGGATTTCCGTCGTCTTCATGAATATAGCCGTTTCCATCATGGCGGGCTTGGCGATCTTCCCAGCCATGTCAGCCTTTCAAATCCCTTCTACTAGTGGACCAGGCCTCCTCTTTGTAGTCCTTCCACAAGTCTTTGACAAGATGCCTTTTGGTACCCTCTTCTACCTGCTTTTCCTTCTTCTCTTCCTCTTTGCGACCATTACCTCATCCGTCGTCATGTTAGAGATTAATGTCGGAAATGTCACCAACCAAAACAATAAACAGCGGGCTAAATGGAGCCAAATCATCGGCCTTCTGACCTTTGTCTTTGGGATTCCATCTGCTCTTTCCTATGGAGTACTCTCTAAATGGACCCTCTTTGGAAAATCCTTCTTTGATTGCATGGACTTTTTGGTTTCCAACCTCCTCATGCCTTTTGGAGCTCTCTGCCTCTCCCTATTTACAGGCTATATCTTTGATCAAGTCTTAGCCCAAGAAGAACTCAAGGTGGGAGAAGAGAAAACCAAGCACTTCTTCTTCAAGATCTGGGTTTTCTTGCTTCGCTTTGTGATTCCAATCGTCATCCTCATTGTCTTTATTACACAATTTATCTAAAACAAAATCCACGACTCCTTAGGGATTCGTGGATTTTTCTTTATTTTGTAAGGGAAACACGGAAATCATTGTATTTGCTATAATCAAAGTCTTCATTAAGTCCTGTTACAAATACAATCGGTGTATAATGGCCCTCTTCTAAGATGAAGCCGGGTTTTACCTTCATATTGGCTCCCCCAAGTCCAGCAATCCCTGGAAGAAGGGCATCAAAAGCGCCAGGTTCGTCTGTTTCCCAGTAATAGACATTACCAGATGCTTGAACTGCTTTGGCTTTTGTTGTTGCAGTACGAACAGGATTCAAGTCAGCTTGATAAAAGTTGGCTGTTGTAGTGACCGTACCATCTGCAGCCACGGTCATTTGAACATCTTTGGCAATTTCAGTTGTTCCTGTCCAAGTCCCTACCAGCTCTTCTGGCACCACTTGAGACGAATCTGTGGCCTTGTCAGTGCTTGCTACAGCAGATCCTGCATCAGTTTGACCTGAGTTTCCTGCATCTTGAGAAGCAGCTTGTGCCCCTTCTTGCGCATCCGTTTCAGTAGCTTTTGTCTCTTTCTTACCAGAAGCTGCCTTTGCTTTTTTCTGACTAGACTTCACCGTCGTTTGTGCTTCTTTGGCAGAAGATTTGTTCTCTTCTTTTTTTGAACCACAGGCTACGAGTAGGCTTGCAGAAGTTAATCCTAAAATTGCTAAACTTGTCCATTTTTTCATCATGATGATCCCTCACTTCATTTGATAAAAACTATTATATTACAATATTACTCAATGTCAAGTGTTTTTGAAATATTTTTGTAATATTCGTAACAATAAGTAATCTATCTAAAAATTCAGGAGATTCAGGCGACAAACAATCGTAAGAGGGCAACCAAGACAATCCCAAATAGAACCGTGCCCATTAGGTTTTTGTAGCGAAAGGCCACTATCATGGTCGGAATGGTTGCGACCAGATCCACCCACCGAACCTGAGGGAGCTGGCCCGCTTTTCCCTCTACTAGACTGGAAAGGATCAGTGCAAAAATAATGGCAATGGGAAGATACTTTAGAAAACGCAGAACTGGATCTGGCAGCCCCCGGTATTTGACCAAAACGAAGGGCAGAATGCGTGGAATCCAGGTGACCACTGCGGACGTCAAAATAACTAAGAAAATCCAACTATTCACGCGCATCGCACATCACCCCCACGAAACAACCTGTTAAAGTAGCTACTAAAACAGCCAAGGATTGGGTCAAAAAGAAGGTCAAAAGGAAAAAGCTAAGGGCCACAGCAGCTAAAACAAGAAGCATGGTTGGCAGCTTTTCCGTCAAACGCATGCCTTGAAACTGACCTGCAAAAATCCCAATAAACATGGCAACTAAGGCGAAGTCCAGGCCGAAGGTACTAGGATTGGGTAAGAGGGACCCCAACGCTGTCCCCAAAATAGTTGATGAGCCCCAGGCCAGATAACCGACCACATTATTGCCATGCATCCAGGGAACAGTGATCCGGTCACTTTTCAATTTTTCACTCAAATAAACCCCGTAACTTTCATCTGTCAACAAACTACCAATTCCAATATTATGGACCAGGCTAGCCTCCTTAAAATCAGGGGAGGTATGCAGACTCATGAGCATATTGCGCAAATTGATGAAAAAGACGGTTAAGGCAATATTCATGAGGGACGAATGAACGGCAATCAAAGAGATCATCGCAAACTGAGAAGCCCCTGCGTAAACCAAGAGACTCATCAAGCCCATTTCTAAAGGGGAGAGATAGGGCGATGCTACCACACCACAAGCCAAGCCAATACTGATATAACCCAAGGCCGTCGGAAGGGCATCCCTGACCCCCTGCTGAAAATTCTTTTCCACTCCTTCTTCCTTTCCTTTTTTGTTGCTATCTATTATAACAAAAGAAGATGAGTAAAAAAAGGGTTCTGACAGGGAAGCTAAGGGAGTCAACTGCTCTCTCTAATCGGTTAGCTCCCCACCTTTTCCATTGTAGTATTGTTTAAACTCATCATAAGAACGAATTTCATGTTCTTGACCATCTATTGAGTACCGAGCTTCAATTTTTACACCAGGTAAGGTGTCCTGTCCTTTAGGTGCAAACCAATGAAGAAGAGTATCAAACCATTCCTTACTACTTAACAACTGTAATCTAGGTTCAATCCAGTACTTACCACTCAACATTTTCTCTTTGGACTCCGGATAATGTACAAATAAATTGATATCTGTCTTTACATTCTTAGCCTGTTTCTGAAATTTAAATCCTGATTGAAGTTCGAAACCGGTATTCTTATTAATCAACTCTTTTAAATTTGTACAGTATATAATATTTTCCTTAACTGTACTGCCTTCTGGGATAGCATATTCACTGTAGTATTTCTGTTCATCTAACTTGTAATAAATATTTTTCCCATTTCCAATACTACGTTCCATTGCACAATGAGAATCAAAATAGATTAGATCTACAACACTTACTCCACTATTAACATTTATTTGATAATCATAAATAAAGGCTTTTGGTGCTGTCTTTCGAATCTCATCTAAAGCATTTACGGTTGTTTCTTTAAATCGATTGTCAATCTCGTAATATCGGAATCCGACATACTCCCATTTTATTCTGTCATCGGTTTTTACATAGTCAAACCCAACCAGATACTTCCCATCAACCAAGGTCAGATCCTTACTCAAAACAAATTGATTTTTCTCACCAAATAGCTGAACATCCTTGAGATTCCCTTCATGAATGACCTTTGTTGAGCTCGGTCTCTTTTCGACAGGATTTTTCTTAGTCTCTGAAGGTTTAAAATAGAATACCAAAGCAACTACAAGGCCCACTAGAAAAACTAATTTCAAACTTAAAAATTTTTTCAACATTTCTACCTACTTTTTATAGAACTATACTGGGAACCAATCCCATTCCATCATTCTTTCATTCCTTCTATCATAACGAATTTTTCTTAGGGTAGCAAATTCGCTACTAGTTGGTGAATTTTTGTCAAAAAAGCCATCTGGATAGCGGTACCCAGATGGTTCTTCAATCCTTATTCAATTCCTTCAAAAGCGAGACTTGGCTTGGCATTTAAGTCTAAGCTAGCAAAATTCCCCTTATTCCATTCGCTGACACTGGCATAGGCAATCATCCCCGCATTGTCTCCGCAGAGGCGCAGAGGAGGAATGATGACCTTAACATCTGTGATCTCAGAAGCCAGGCGTTCACGAAGACCTTGATTGGCCGCGACTCCTCCCGCCACCACCAGGGTCTTAACAGGGTATCTTTCTAGGGCTTTTTTGGTCTTGGCCATCAAGATATCCATCACCGCTGCTTGAAAGGAAGCCGATAGGTCTTCCTTGGATAGGCTCTCGCCTTTTTGCTCGGCATTGTGGTGGAGATTGATAAAGGCAGATTTGAGCCCTGAGAATGAGAACTCCAGATTGTCTTCCTTGATCATGGCGCGTGGGAAATCGTAGATATCCTGACCCTTATGCGCTAACTCGTCAATCTCGCGACCGGCTGGATAGGTCAAGCCCATGACGCGGCCGACCTTATCATAGGCCTCACCCACTGCATCATCACGCGTTTCCCCAACGATCTTATAATCACCCGCCTCCGAGACATAGACCAACTCGGTGTGTCCTCCGCTGACCAGCAAGGCCAAGAGCGGAAATTCTAAAGGCTCAACGCTTTGAGCAGCCATCAAGTGGCCAGCCATATGATTGACAGGAATCAAAGGAATCCCATGGGCCCATGCAAAGGCCTTGGCTGCAGCAAGACCGACCAAAAGAGCACCAACCAGACCTGGTCCGTAGGTCACCGCAACCGCTGTGACTTCTTCTTCTGTAATTCCCGCTTCTTCTAGCGCTTCCTCAATACAGGCCGTAATAACTTCGACATGGTGCCGACTGGCGACTTCTGGAACCACTCCCCCGAAGCGTTTATGGCTTTCAATTTGACTAGCAATGACATTGGACAAGAGCTCGTCGTCGTTTTTCAGGACGGCGACACTGGTCTCATCACAAGATGTTTCAAATGCCAAAATATATCTATCCTTCATTTGCTTCCCTTTTCATCATAATGGCGTCTTCGGTAGGTGCATGATAATACCCTTTCCGGCAACCAATTTCTTTAAATCCTTGTTTCTGATAGAGAGTCCGAGCCGGAGTGTTTCCTTCTCTCACCTCTAAAAAGACCTCTTTCTCCTGAGGAACAGTTTCTAGTAGCTGACCAGCAATCCCGCGCCCTTGCCACTCTTTTCGAACAGCAATTTGGACGACTTCTAACTCATAGAGGTTTTCTTGTATAGCCAAGAAGCCCACCAATTCTTCCCCACTGTAGGCCAAGGCATACCAATTTTGAGCTTGACCCAGATCCGCTAGGACTTGCTCCAAGGTCCATGGGCTTTGTCCATAGACATTGTCTAAGATTTCTACCATCTGAGGGGCTAAATCGAATCGCCCCGCCTCCTTCTCGATACGGATCATAAGCGTTTGATGTAGGACTGACCGGACTCTTGATGGTCCTTGAGCCAGTTTTCCTCAGCTTCTACCCGCTTGAGGTAGTTGGGCACAAAACCATGGACGGAGACAGCTTCTTTTGTAAGTCCTAGTCGACCGATCCGTACCGCATCCGGTAGGGTTTCTACCATCTGAGCATTTGGCAAGGCTTCTTGTATCTGCTCACGAAAGGCTTCGACTTCCCCAAGGAAGGTCACCTTTTCAGCTCCCTTTGCTCTATCTAATACGGCTTCAAAAGAAAGGTGAGCCTCCGGGTAGACTAGCTGATCCTCTTGGTAAAAGCCCGCATAGACATGGTTGCGCCGCGCATCCATTACTGGAATGGCTAGACCTTCTATCTCTTCTGGTACCAAGGCTAGTAAGCTCGACACCCCTACTAAGTCAATCTTTAGCGTTTGAGCTAGGGTTTTAGCCGTTGCTACCGCGATCCGTAAGCCAGTATAAGATCCAGGCCCTTCTGCTACTACGATACGGTCCAAATCCGTCGGTCTCCAATCAATGCTGGCCATTAAAAATTCAATAGTAGGCATCAAGGTAATGCTGTGGTTTTTCTTGATCGTCAGTGTCAACTCTGCTAATCGGTTTTCTTCCTCCAAAAGGGCAACGGATAGGGCCTTACTGGAGGTGTCAAATGCTAATACTTTCATGTTTTCTCCTCGTTGTCTGCTTCATATTATACTACAAATAGACGCCAAACGGTAGAGGAAGCACCCCCAGACTGTGAAATCACCAGCTCTCTATCCCTTCTAAAAAAGCGCTTCCTTCTGCTCTCAGAACCCGCTTGCATCTTTTCCTTAGAGCCTATTTATGGTATAATGGATAATAATTGTATCGAATCAGGACAAAAGAAAGCAAGAATAGGTGTCTCAGCTAGCTACTAGCTGTTTCTTTTCTGCTACAGTCCGAACAAGTGAAAGGAACCGAAACGAAATGATTTACAAAGTTTTCTACCAAGAAACAAAAGAACGCAACCCTCGTCGTGAAACGACTCATGCCCTCTATCTCGATATTGATGCGAAGAATGAGTTAGAAGGACGCATTGAAGCTCGTCGCCTTGTTGAAGAAAATACATCTTACAACATCGAATTTATCACTCTCTTGTCAGACCAACACCTAGAATATGAAAAAGAGTCTGGCGCATTTGAAATTACGGAGTTCTAATCCATGGCATATACCTTAAAACCTGAAGAAGTTGGTGTTTTCGCCATTGGAGGTCTCGGGGAAATCGGTAAAAATACCTATGGGATTGAATACCAAGACGAAATCATCATTGTAGATGCTGGAATCAAGTTCCCTGAAGATGATTTGTTAGGGATCGATTACGTGATTCCTGACTATTCCTATATCGTTGAAAATATCGACCGTGTCAAAGGTGTCTTGATTACCCACGGGCATGAAGACCACATCGGAGGAATTCCCTTCCTCTTGAAGCAAGCCAATGTGCCAATCTATGCTGGACCTTTGGCCCTAGCCCTTATTCGTGGAAAATTGGAAGAGCATGGTCTCCTTCGTGGTGCCAAACTCTATGAAATCAACCAAAATACGGAGTTGACCTTTAAGCATATTAAAGCGACCTTCTTCCGTACAACCCACTCCATTCCAGAACCTTTGGGGATTGTTCTTCATACGCCTCAAGGAAAAATCGTCTGCACGGGAGACTTTAAATTTGACTTCACACCTGTAGGAGAGCCGGCCGACCTTCACCGGATGGCTGCACTAGGAGAGGAAGGCGTCCTCTGTCTGCTTTCTGACTCAACCAACGCGGAAGTCCCAACCTTTACCAACTCTGAAAAAGTCGTTGGCCAATCCATTATGAAGATTATTGAAGGCATTCATGGACGCATCATCTTTGCTTCCTTTGCATCCAACATCTTCCGTCTCCAACAGGCTGCAGATGCCGCTGTTAAAACTGGCCGCAAGATTGTTGTCTTTGGACGCTCGATGGAAAAAGCCATTGTCAACGGAATTGAACTTGGCTATATCAAGGTACCACCTGGAACGATTATTGAACCAAGTGAAATCAAAGACTACCCGGCAAACGAAATCCTCATTATGTGTACAGGTAGCCAAGGGGAGCCTATGGCTGCACTGTCTCGTATCGCTAACGGAACCCACCGCCAGGTGCAATTGCAACCGGGTGATACCGTTATCTTCTCATCTAGTCCAATTCCTGGGAATACAACTAGTGTGAATAAATTGATCAATACGATTTCCGAAGCGGGGGTCGATGTCATTCACGGGAAGATCAACAACATCCATACCTCTGGACACGGTGGCCAACAAGAACAAAAGCTCATGTTGCGCTTGATCAAACCCAAATACTTCATGCCTGTCCACGGTGAGTACCGCATGCAGAAGATTCACGCTGGACTTGCGCGTGATTGTGGAGTAGAAAAAGATAACATCTTCATCATGAGCAACGGAGATGTTCTTGCCCTGACGGCTGACTCAGCTCGTATTGCAGGAAGCTTCAATGCTCAAGATATCTATGTCGATGGAAATCGCATCGGAGAAATCGGAGCGGCTGTCCTTCGTGACCGCAAAGATTTATCAGAAGATGGGGTTGTCCTAGCTGTTGCGACAGTTGACTTCAAGTCGAAAATGATTTTAGCTGGACCAGATATCCTCAGCCGTGGCTTCATCTATATGAGAGAGTCCGGTGACCTGATCCGTGAAAGTCAATTCATCCTCTTCAATGCTATTCGAATCGCCTTGAAGAACAAAGATGCCAATATTCAAACCGTACACGGTGCCATTGTCAACGCCCTTCGTCCTTTCCTATACGAAAGTACGGAACGTGAACCTATCATCATCCCGATGATTTTGACACCAGATGAAGAAGATTAAAGAAACCAGAAAAGGAGGAGAACCTAGGGCTCTTCTCCTTTTTTTATCTAAACATGAGGCTGGGACAAAAGTCCTAGCCTCTTAATTGTTTTTGGATTTTCGAGCAAGACGCAGTGGTTGAGTGGGCTCTACTACGCTGATTTCATCAGCTTTTACAACCCTACTCAACTGTGCGGAGGTGGGACGACGAAATCGAATTCTAACGAATTACCGATTTCTGTCCCACTCTCATT
This sequence comes from Streptococcaceae bacterium, assembly GCA_902363395.1. Classification (GTDB taxonomy): domain Bacteria; phylum Bacillota; class Bacilli; order Lactobacillales; family Streptococcaceae; genus Streptococcus. The sequence goes on along the minus strand of CABIZZ010000001.1, from coordinate 270,861 downwards.
TTTGTATGAATTTGCTTAATACAAGTCCAAATAGTTATCAATTTCCCATTGTGAAACGAAGGTTGCATAACTTGCCCACTCGATCCGTTTGGCTTCCAAGAAGCTGGTATAGATATGTTCACCAAGAGCATCCTTAACTACTTCATCTTCAGTCAAGGCTTTCAAAGCATTGTGAAGAGTAGATGGGAGGTCAGTGATTCCAGCTTCTTTACGCTCTTCTGCAGTCATGATGTAGATGTTTTCTTCGATAGGAGCTGGTGCTTCGATTTTGTTTTCAATCCCGTGCAAACCAACTTCCAAAAGAACAGCCATAGCAATATAAGGGTTGGCCATTGGGTCTACTGAGCGCAACTCAAGGCGTGTTCCCATACCGCGTGAAGCTGGTACACGGACCAATGGTGAACGGTTGCGGCCAGCCCAAGCGATGTAAACAGGAGCTTCATAGCCTGGAACCAAACGTTTGTAAGAGTTAACTGTTGGGTTCATGATGGCTGTGTAGTTGTAGGCGTGCTTGATCAAACCGCCAAGGAAGTGATAAGCTGTTTCTGACAACTGCATTCCTTTTGGATCATTTGGATCAAAGAAGGCATTGTTTCCTTCAGCATCGAACAAGGACATATTGCAGTGCATCCCGGAACCAGCGATCCCAAATTTTGGCTTGGCCATAAAGGTTGCATACAAACCATGTTTGCGAGCAATGGTTTTGACAACGAGTTTAAAGATTTGAATCTTGTCACAAGCACGAAGCACTTCATCGTACTTAAAGTCAATTTCATGCTGACCTACGGCCACTTCGTGGTGACTAGCTTCTACTTCAAATCCCATTTTGGTCAAGACGTTAACAATCTCACGACGAGTGTTATCAGCAAGGTCTGTAGGCGCCAAATCAAAGTAACCACCCTTGTCATTTACCTCAAGAGTTGGATCTCCATTTTCATCAAGCTTAAAGAGGAAGAATTCTGGCTCTGGTCCAAGGTTGAAAGATTTGAAGCCAACTTCTTCCATGTGACGAAGGGCACGTTTGAGGTTCCCACGTGGGTCTCCTGCAAAAGGTTCCCCTTCTGTTGTATAGACATCACAGATCAATCCTGCGACACTGCCGTTCTCATCTCCCCAAGGAAAGACTGTCCAAGTGTCCAAATCAGGGTATAGGTACATATCTGATTCGTTGATACGAACAAACCCTTCAATAGAAGATCCATCAAACATAGCCTTGTTTGAGAGAACCTTTTCCAACTGTTCATCTGTCGCTGGAATTTCAACGTTTTTCATGGTCCCTAAGATATCAGAGAACATCAACCGAATAAAGGTTACATTTTTTTCTTTGACTTCGCGACGAATATCTTCAACAGTAATTGACATGTGTGTCTCCTTATGAGTATAGCATTGAGCAAAAAGAATGATCAGCGTAACTGACCATATGGCGATGAGGTCGTATGAAAGCGGCTTTGCTGGAGAATGTCACGGTGAAGGGCCTTGCGGACATCCTTTTCACTAACAATCTTGGCAGCTTGACGTTGAGCTTCTTTCTCAGCAATCCGTTTTTTAATCCCTGCAATATTAAGGCCTTCAGATAAGTAATCCTTAATCTCCAACAGGCGATCCATATCGTTGAGAGAAAACATCCGACGATTGCCCTCTGTACGATCTGGAGTAATGAGTTGTTGATCTTCATAGTAGCGAATTTGACGAGCTGTTAAATCTGTCAATTTCATAACACTACCAATCGGAAAGACCGCTAATGTTCGTCGTAATTCCTTTTCCTTCATACCATTCCTCTTTCTATTCTATTATATCGAAAAAAAAATCTATGTCAAGATTAAATGTTATATAATCTTACATAGATTTTTTGTACTTCTTGAGAAAATCTCGAATGCGATCGACATCCGAATTGACCAAAATCGCAACAAAAACGCCGATAAAGGTCTCAAATATTCGGGCAAAAACATACAAGAAGGTTTCTCCGTTAGGAATCGAGAGAGTAATGATCAGCATTGCCGAAACTCCTCCGATAATTCCTGCTTTATTATTCATAGCGACATTTGTCATAATGGTTAACATAGTCGCAATTGGGACAAAAATCAGAGTTACCCAATACGCCCCATGAAAGAGCGTTTTTAAAAGGAAGAACAAAACAGCATAAAAACCTCCGATACTATTGCCCATGACACGCGAAGCCCCGAAGTGGACACTCTTATCAAAGTCTTCCCTCAAACTAAAAACAGCTGTCAAGGTCCCGATCTGAAGGCCGCGCCAGCCAAATATTCCAAAAATAAGTAGTACAATAAAAACGGCAATCCCTGTTTTAAAGGTTCTCATCCCCAAACGGAATTTGGACCAATCAAATTTGTGTCGTTTAAAGTAATCCATGGTCACCTATCTTTCTATCTCTATTATTCTACCATATTTTCAGAAAGGAGAGAACAGGTAAAAATAGAAAGAAAAAAGAGTTGGTTTCCCAACTCTTTTCATTCTCATTAGATTATTTATCTGTAAGAGCAGCCAATCCTGGAAGTTCTTTACCTTCAAGGAGTTCCATAGAAGCACCACCACCAGTAGAGATCCATGAGAATTTGTCTGCACGTCCAAGGTTGATCGCTGCGGCAGCTGAGTCACCACCACCGATGATTGATTTAACGCCTGGTTGTTTCACGATAGCGTCCATTACACCGATTGTACCAGCTTGGAAGTCAGGGTTTTCAAATACACCCATAGGACCATTCCATACAACTGTTTTCGCACCAGTCAATTCTTGATCGAATTTAGCGATTGATTTAGGACCGATATCAAGACCAAGGAATCCTGGATCTACTGCTTCACCTTCAGTGTCTTTCACTTCAGTGTAGTCAGCAAATGCGTTTGCTTCTTTTGAGTCAACTGGCAAGATCAATTTGCCGTTTGATTTTTCAAGAAGAGCTTTCGCCACATCCAATTTGTCTTCTTCTACAAGTGAGTTACCGATTTCGATACCTTGAGCTTTGTAGAATGTGTAAGTCATCCCACCACCGATAAGGACTTTATCAGCTTTTTCAAGCAAGTTTTCGATAACACCGATCTTGTCAGATACTTTTGATCCACCAAGGATAGCTACGAATGGACGTTCTGGAGCTTCAACTGCTTCTTTGATGTAAGCAATTTCGTTTTCAAGAAGGAATCCAGCAACGGCTTTATCAACGTTTGCAGAGATACCAACGTTAGATGCGTGTGCACGGTGAGCTGTACCGAAGGCATCGTTTACAAAGATACCATCTCCAAGTGATGCCCAGTATTTACCAAGTTCAGGATCATTTTTAGATTCTTTCTTGCCGTCAACATCTTCGAAACGAGTGTTTTCAACCAAGAGAACTTGTCCATCTTCAAGAGCGTTAACAGCTGCTTCCAATTCAGCACCACGTGTAACACCTGGGATAAATTTAACGTCTTGACCCAATTTAGCAGCCAAGTCAGCCGCTACAGGAGCAAGTGATTTACCTTCTTTGTCTGCTTCTTCTTTTACACGTCCAAGGTGAGAGAAGAGGATCGCACGTCCACCTTGTTCAAGGATGTACTTGATTGTTGGAAGAGCAGCAGTGATACGGTTGTCGTTAGTGATCACGCCATCTTTTACAGGTACGTTGAAGTCAACACGAACGAGAACTTTTTTCCCTTTCAAGTCAACGTCTTTAACAGTCAATTTTGCCATTGGATATGACTCCTTCTATTTTTAATACATGATAATTATATCACAAAAGCTGTAAAAGAGGTAGAAAAATAGTGGATTTCTACCTCTTATTAGCAAGTCTGAAGCCATGCTCCTCGATTAGAATCTGCATCATAAAACCTCCCTTGTTTTTCACAAAGGAGGTTTACGATTCATCATGACCGTTTCAGTCAGTATCAAAACACCTAAAAAGTTACTCTTCTTTCTTCTTGCCAGCCAAGAGGAATCCGCCAAGCGCTGCTAGGAGAACAGCTTCTGCTGCAAACGTAGCCTCTGAACTTGCCGTTGTTGGCAATTCCTTGTCAGTATTCTTGCTAGCTTGATCTTGTTGAGAAGTTCCTTCTTTAGATGGTGTTAAATAGCGACTCAAAACCTGTTGAACTCGTTGATCCAGAAGATCTGGTCCGTTTTCCTTTTGATTCAATGGATCAGTTGGTTTCGTCGGATTCAATTGTTCTGGTGACGGTTGATTGCCATCCGGTTGTTCTGGTTTTGTTGGATTCTCCGGCTGAACTGGTTGATCTGGTGTCGCTGGTTGATCCGGTTTAGTAGGCTCCTCTGGTTGAACAGGCTGATCAGGTTTAGCAGGTTCTTCTGGTTGAATCGGTTGATCTGGTCCTTCCGTTTTTGCTGCCTTATAGACAATCGCATAGTGGGTAAAGTGTGGAGCTGTAAAGATAATGGTATCTCCTTCTCGCTCAAAGGCTAAGGATTGAGGTGCTTGACCTTCTGGGAAGAAGAGGACTTGCTCCACTTCTTTATCCTTATCTACAGGAATTTTCACAAGTGATAGATGCTGGGTATCAACATCCTGACCACTTGCATCGACTCCTTCGATATCAAAGATAGTCGCTTCTCGTCCCTTCAGTTCTTCTTTTTCTGCCTGATTGGCTTCAACTTTCGCGACTTTTAGTCCCTTAATAGCAGTAGGCTCCAAGTTGGAGAATTGAACTTCGACTCCAGTCGCAGGGTCTACAAAGACCGCTGGCTTATCTTCTTTCAGGAGCGCAATCAAGGTTTCTAGACCTGTTTTTGCAGTTGCGAGCGCTTCAGGAGTGAGTTCTGAAGAGTCTAGGAGTTCTTTATTTTTCTCAACCAATGCCTGCAAAGCGTCACCAGAAGGGTGATTTGGCTTGCTTGCTAATAGAGCAGTCGCTTCCTCTGTCAGAGCAGAAAGAGCGTCTTTCTCTTTGACTAGATTAGCTTGCCCATCCAAGGCTTTCAAGAGAGCGGTCAATTGGTTCAACTGCTCATTGACTTGATCTTGTGTGCTGGTTTCATGCTCTTTCAAGACTTTTTCAGAAGCAGCCATTCCAGCTAGCAAAGCTTCTTTAACTTCAGGACTGGCAAATGTAAAGTCTACTTTGGCTTTTGCAGCTTCAGCTTCAGCCAATTTTTGCTTGAGGTATTCATCGTTGAGAGCTGGTTTTGGATTGACGAGGACATCAAAGCTTGTGCTAGCTCCTTTGTAATGGACGGTGATGGTTTGACGGCCTTCCTTGCTTGCATCAAATCCAGTTACTTCCACACCTTCATCTGTCAAGGCGTGCGTTTCGGTTGTTTCATCATCAAAGACAACTGTAAAGCGTCCGCCTTCTTTCTCAAATGCTTCTCCGACAATATATTCCACTTTTGGTTTGTCGGTCAATTCTAGACCAGCAACTGCTTTTTCACCTGCTTCCTCTGCACTGACCACAAAAACAGTGAGAGTCTTATCTAATTTCTGACCAAGGTAAGAAACTTCTAGGTGTTGTTCTCCAAGCTTGCTACTGTCAAATCCATGAATCTCTACACCTGAGTTGGTGAGGTTGACCAGTTGATCTGCTTGGCCATCTTTATAATGAACACGGAGTGTTGCTCCTTTCAAGGAAAGAGCATCCCCTTCCCGGTAAACCTTCTTGGTCAAACCATCTTCAAATTGAAGTCCCGCAATTTCTTTATCATTTTTTGGAACTTCGATCGCTAGAACATTACTGATATCTTTGCCAGGTTCTTGCGCACGATAGTAGAGAAGAGATGGGGTTGATTCAAAAGCCAGTGGTTTAAAGATCAGATTTCCAGCTTGATCGGCTGTCATGGTCGCAATTGGGCTAGTCGCTTCTTTATCGGCATAAAGAGTCAGTGTGGTATTGGCCGGAACATCTTTGAAGCCGACTTGGACAAAATGATTGCCTAAGTTTTGCGCTGCAGCATGTTTCATCGGGATGTTGACCGTTTCCGTATCCAGACTTTCATACATCTTCCAGTTGTAAATCCGGATGGCTTGCCATGGGGTTCCGTTATCTGCCGTAATGACATGGAGACGCCATTCTTGAGCCTTGATTGGATGGTCGAGTGTAATGTCGGACACATGGGCTTTATTGCCACGAACTTCCTTAGCAAGCTTCCATTCACCCGCTTCATCCTTGTAGTAAAGGTCGAAGTCACGGGTATTCATCTTGCCATCGTCGACAGATTCTCCACCCGCACCGGCATGGTCCATCACCCAACGAACAATGGTCCGTGGTTGTGTCAAGCGAATATCGACGGTTCCACTCAATTGAGCAGAAGACCATTTATCTGAAAGACTGGTAATGGTACCATTTAACATACCTTCGATGCCTTCACTACCATCCGCATCTGGGAAGCTCGAACCAATGACTTTGGCTCCAATCACCACGTTTGGTGCAAGGGCTTTTGGAAGACTGGTATCTGACACGGTCATACCCCAATCAAAGGCCACAGTTCCTGCATCTGAACGTTGGCCGTTCTTCCCAACTGCCACAACCTTGAGGTCCTGAGTCGTTCCTTCAGCACTTGCTGAACGGCTAACTTTTGGTAGATAGACGGTTGTCGCAGAAGACCCTGTTAAGAGACGCCAGTTGTCGCCGTCTTTTTCATAGACTTCATAATAATCTGCGTCCGCAACCCCTTTAAAATTAAGGACAGCCTCCGCTTCCTGGGCATTTTGCAGGCGTTTTGCCCGAACAGTCACTTCAGATGGGGCTACTGGTTTTTCTTGGTTGGACGTAATCGACAATTGACCGAGGTTGAACTTGTAATCTTTGACATCTGCATCATGATCAAAGAACATCTTAACGGCATAAATAGTCTTACCCGCCAAGCCTCCCAAATCAAAGGTTTGAGTAGACCAATCCGCACTCGGTGTCAATTCCTTCCATTCGTATTCAGAGTAGTCTTCTTTTGTGGCAACAGCTACCCAAGCAGCAGCTCCGACCCCACCCTTGTGAGACACACTTAATTTTGTCGTTTCTGTCACAGGAATCTTAGTAGAATAGAGCATAACATTTTGACTGCTATTAGCTTTCAAATCCCCTTCAAAGGTTAAAGAGTTCCCTCCATTGTAGGCTTGATCAAAATCATAGCGACCTTTTAATGGCGTACTATCTTCACTATGCTCTACCCACCAGCGCCATGTTGGAAGGTAGCCAGAAACAGAACGGTAGTTCCACTCCCCTTCTTTAGAAATCTTGCCATCCACAAACCAATGTTTGCCGTGGCCTGTATTAAAGGACGTATTGAAATTAGCACTTGTAATTGGCGTTTTATCCACTACTAGATTGGACATCCCGTACCAAGATTGGTCTGCTGGTTTTCCTTTGGTTGGATCCCCTTGGAAACCAGTCCAGAATAGATCTTCATGGGTATGGTAACCTTCTCCTGTCTTTCCTAGACCTGTAATGGTATCAGGTGCATAAAGCCCAAGAGATAGACGCAACTTGCCATGCTCATCTAGAATCGCATTCCAGTCGACATTGGTCTTATAAGAACCTCCTTTTTGAAGTTCGAGACCCGCTAAAACATCATAAGGATTGCGGTTAATCCATTTGGCTGTACTAATCGAATAATCAACTTCTGATTTGCCCCAGTTAAAGTTGGCAAAGAAGGTATCTACAGGATTTTCCCCGTTTTCAGGCTGCATGAAATTGTAGTTGTACTCACCCAGTGCATTTTCATGGTAGCGACCATATTCATAAGTCATAGCATCATACCAAGAATACTTGATCGGATAGTTGACGCTCTTCGCATACTCCTTAGTATAAAGAAGGAAATCTCTTAATTTTGGCCCCAAAGGCTCTACTAAGTTCCCTGTTGTTTCTTGGTTGATAAAGTAACCATCGAAACCATAGTACTTGGCTAAATCAACCAATTTACGAGCAATCGGGAAGGTTTTTGAGCCTTCACTATCTTCTTTCAAGGTTTCTGCAAAGCGCTCTTGATCCTTGATGCTACTAGACCAGTTGTAAAAGAGTGTTCCGTAAATGGGAACCCCATTTCGGTGGGCCGCATCAATCACATCTGCTGAAGGGACAAGTCCTTCCCAAAAGACCATAGAATCCAAATATTGCCAGTAGTCAAAAGCATAAGCCTTAAACTCTTCCCCACCGACGGAAGCATGATCCTTAGCCTTTGAGTTCATGTTAGAAAGGGCTTGGATCTTTGCTTCTGGGTTGGCTTGCTCGTTGATTTGCTTCCCTTGAAAACGGCTAGCAAGGGGGACACTTGCTCTGTTCAAATCATCATCTACTCGTTTACCAGGTTCCCATTTCAACAAATCATCCCAAGTATCAAACTTGACCTCTTTCGGTCTTAATTGTTTTTCTTCATTGGTTGGTAAATCTTCCACTTTTTCTGCAGCTACTTTTGGTTGTTCCGTCGCTGAAACGACTGGAGTATCTGTCGTCGTCGGGCTAGCTTCTGTGCTAGCAGGACCAGCCTCTGTCGTAGCTGGAGTTGCCTCCTCAACTGGTTTTGCTGTTTCTGCAGTTGGCAAAGCAGCATCTGCAGTGTAGACTCCCGCTTCTCTGATCAAACGATTGACATCTTCCGTATTTGCTGTGGAAGCTTCTAAGGGTTGTTCATTAGTCGCATGCGTCTCATCTGCTGAGACTACCCCCGTTCCTAAAAATGCCAATCCAATCAATGCAGAACAAACTCCTACACTGAATTTTCGGATACTAAAACGTTGTTGTTTTTCAAATTGATGACCTTTCATCTTGACCTCCATCTTATTTTACTGATTTCCAATCTCCTAAAACACTCCTCCTTCACTATCCTGCAATCGCTTACATTTTTCTTGATTGGAAATCTTCACTCAGATTTAGTTTACCCCTTTAAAGAGAGGTCTGTCAATTCATTTTAGCAAATCCTATAATAAGGTGAGGAGGAACTAAAAAAAGTACAAAAAAAGAGGAGGTCACCCTCCTCTCATCATACGCATGAATTATTTAGCAATTTTTGCGAAGTATTCAAGAGTACGAACAAGTTGTGCAGTGTAAGACATTTCGTTGTCATACCATGAAACAACTTTAACCAATTGTTTACCGTCAACGTCAAGAACTTTAGTTTGAGTTGCGTCAAACAATGAACCGTAAGCCATACCTACGATATCTGAAGATACGATTGGATCTTCTGTGTAACCATATGATTCGTTAGCTGCTGCTTTCATAGCTGCATTTACTTCATCAACAGTAACGTTCTTTTCAAGAACTGCAACCAATTCAGTAACTGATCCAGTTGGAGTTGGAACGCGTTGTGCAGATCCGTCCAATTTACCGTTCAATTCTGGGATTACAAGACCGATAGCTTTAGCAGCACCAGTTGAGTTAGGAACGATGTTAGCTGCACCAGCGCGAGCACGACGAAGGTCACCACCACGGTGTGGTCCGTCAAGGATCATTTGGTCACCAGTGTAAGCGTGGATAGTAGTCATCAATCCTTCTACAACACCGAAGTTATCTTGAAGAGCTTTAGCCATTGGAGCCAAGCAGTTTGTAGTACATGAAGCACCAGAGATAACTGTTTCAGTACCATCAAGAATGTCGTGGTTAGTGTTAAATACAACTGTTTTAACGTCGTTTCCACCAGGAGCAGTGATAACAACTTTCTTAGCTCCACCTGGGTGCAAGTGTTTTTCAGCAGCTTCTTTCTTAGCAAAGAAACCAGTTGCTTCAAGAACGATTTCTACACCGTCGTTAGCCCAGTCGATTTGTTCTGGATCACGTTCAGCAGAAACTTTAACGAATTTACCGTTAACTTCGAATCCACCTTCTTTAACTTCCACAGTACCGTCGAAACGACCTTGAGTTGTGTCATATTTCAACAAGTGTGCAAGCATAACTGGATCTGTAAGGTCGTTGATGCGAGTAACTTCAACACCTTCTACGTTTTGGATACGACGGAAAGCAAGACGACCGATACGACCGAAACCGTTAATACCAACTTTAACTACCATTCGTGATTTCCTCCTTATGAAAATCAAAAAATTTTTTATGTGAAAAGAGTAACTTGATAGGTTACAAATCATCTTTCAACAATATTATTATATACTTTCTTCCCCTAAAATGCAACTGATTTCATTAGGATTAGAAATATTACACAAACTTTCATATTCATTTTCACTATCTCTTATGAGGAAGTGGCCTTAAGTTCTTTTCGAATCAAAAAAAGCTTTCCTCCTATGAGGAAAGCTTTTAGCTAGACGGTAAAATTATGCTTCACCTTTAGCTTTTTTAATGATTTCTTCTTGTACTGATTTCGGTACATCTTCGTAGTGGTCAAATACCATCATGAAAGTACCACGTCCTTGAGTTGCAGAACGAAGGACAGTAGCGTAACCGAACATTTCAGCAAGTGGTACATAAGCACGAACGATTTGGCTTGCACCGTGTGCTTCCATACCGTCTACACGTCCACGACGAGCAGTTACGTGACCCATAACATCCCCAAGGTTTTCTTCAGGAACTGTGATGGTTACAAGCATCATTGGTTCAAGGATAGCTGGTTGTGCTGATTTAGCTGCTTCTTTAAGAGCAAGAGATGCAGCGATCTTGAAGGCAGTTTCAGATGAGTCGACATCGTGGTATGATCCATCGTAAAGCTTCGCTTTCACGTCAACCATTGGGTAGCCAGCAAGCACACCGTTAGCCATAGATTCTTGAAGTCCTTTTTCTACTGCAGGGATGAATTCACGTGGAACCACACCACCGACGATCGCATTTTCGAACTCGAATCCTTTACCTTCTTCGTTTGGAGTAAATTCGATCCAAACATCACCAAACTGACCTTTACCACCAGATTGACGTTTGAAGAATCCACGTGCTTGTGTAGAAGCGCGGAATGTTTCACGGTAAGATACTTGAGGAGCACCAACGTTTGCTTCAACCTTGAATTCACGTTTCATACGGTCAACAAGGACATCCAAGTGCAACTCACCCATACCAGAGATAACTGTTTCACCAGTTTCAGGGTTTGTTTCAACGCGGAATGTTGGATCTTCTTCAGCCAATTTTTGAAGGGCGATACCCATCTTATCTTGGTCTGCTTTAGATTTAGGCTCAACCATCAATTGGATAACTGGTTCTGGAACTTCGATTGACTCAAGGATAATTTTCGCTTTTTCATCTGTCAATGAGTCACCAGTTGTAGTATCTTTCAAACCAACGGCAGCAGCGATATCTCCAGAATAAACTGTTTCGATTTCCATACGAGTATTGGCGTGCATTTGAAGGATACGTCCGATACGTTCACGTTTACCTTTAGATGTGTTCAATACGTAAGAACCTGAGTTCAAGACACCTGAGTAAACACGGAAGAATGTCAAACGACCTACGAATGGGTCAGTCATGATCTTGAAGGCAAGAGCTGCAAATGGCTCTTCATCAGATGCTGGACGTTCTTCTTGTTCGTCTGTATCAGGGTTTACACCCTTGATTGCAGGGATATCAAGTGGGCTTGGAAGGTAGTCAAGGACTGCATCCAACATCAATTGAACCCCTTTGTTCTTGAAGGCAGAACCACACAATACTGGGAAGAATTCAACATTGATAGTTGCTTTACGGATAGCAGCCTTCAATTCTTCGTTAGTGATTTCTTCACCTTCAAGGTATTTCATCATCAAGTCTTCATCAGTTTCAGCAACTGCTTCAACCAATTTTTCACGGTATTCTTGAGCTTGGTCAAGGTATTCAGCTGGGATATCTTCTTCAAGAATGTCTGTACCAAGGTCGTTGGTGTAGATTTCAGCTTTCATCTTGATCAAGTCGATGATTCCACGGAAGTCATCTTCTGAACCGATTGGCAATTGAATTGGGTGTGCGTTTGCTTGAAGACGATCATGAAGGGTGCTTACTGAGTAAAGGAAGTCAGCACCGATTTTATCCATCTTGTTCGCAAATACGATACGAGGAACACGGTATTCAGTTGCTTGACGCCAAACTGTTTCTGTTTGAGGCTCAACACCTGATTGTGAGTCAAGAACCGTTACAGCACCGTCCAAAACGCGGAGTGAACGTTGTACTTCGATCGTGAAGTCCACGTGTCCTGGTGTGTCGATGATGTTAACACGAGTGTCTTTCCATTGAGCGGTTGTCGCAGCAGATGTGATGGTGATACCACGTTCTTGCTCTTGCTCCATCCAGTCCATTTGTGACGCACCTTCGTGAGTTTCACCGATTTTGTGAATCTTACCAGTGTAGTAAAGGATACGCTCAGTTGTAGTTGTTTTACCAGCATCGACGTGGGCCATGATACCGATATTACGAGTTTTTTCAAGTGAAAATTCGCGTGCCATGAGGTTTTGTTCTCCTATATTTTTTATTTCTATACTATTATAACATGATTTAACAAAAACGGATAGGCAGGACCTACCCGTTTTCATTGTTTATCTTGTTTTTGTTGGTTTCAACTTATAGATAAGTTGAGTTGAACTAAAGAGCTGACCGAGCTCAATTGAACTCGGGCTAAAGTTAGTTAGCCGATTTGAGCCGGAACGGGATGCTGTGTGAAAAAGATAAACTTCCTTGTATTCGTCGAATACTGCGTCAGTTTCCTATTTTCACTTTGCATCCTTTTCGTTCCTAGCATCATGATCTTACCAGCGGAAGTGTGCGAAGGCACGGTTAGCTTCAGCCATACGGTGAGTGTCTTCACGTTTCTTAACTGCTGCACCAGTGTTGTTTGCAGCATCCAAGATTTCTTTAGCAAGGCGGTCAACCATTGTGTGCTCACCACGTTGACGAGCGATGGTTACCAACCAACGAAGTCCAAGTGTTGTACGACGTTCTGGACGAACTTCAACTGGGACTTGGTAGTTAGATCCACCAACACGACGTGCACGTACTTCAAGTACAGGCATGATGTTTTCCATTGCTGTTTCAAATACTTCAAGCGCGTCATTTCCAGTAGCTTCTTTGATTTGCTCAAAAGCACCATAAACGATTGAAGCTGCTGTACCACGTTTACCATCAAGCATAACGCGGTTGATAAGACGAGTAACTAGTTGTGAATTGTAAAGCGGATCTGGCAATACATCGCGCTTTGGAGCTCTATTTTTACGACTCATTTCTCTTTATCCCCTTTCCTTATGCTTTTGGACGTTTAGTACCGTATTTAGAACGGCCTTGTTTACGATCGTTAACACCTGCAGTATCAAGTGCACCACGGACGATATGGTAACGTACCCCTGGAAGGTCTTTTACACGTCCACCGCGAAGAAGCACCACGCTGTGCTCTTGCAAGTTGTGTCCGATACCTGGGATGTAGGCAGTCACTTCGATCAAGTTGCTCAAACGTACACGAGCGAATTTACGAAGGGCAGAGTTAGGTTTTTTAGGTGTCATTGTTCCAACACGAGTTGCAACACCACGTTTTTGTGGTGAAGAAACGTTTGTTTGAACTTTTTTATGACTGTTGTAACCAACGTTCAAAGCTGGTGATTTAGATTTTTCTACTTTTGATTTACGCGGTTTGCGAACCAATTGGTTAATTGTAGGCATCTACATTCTCCTGTATTTTTTTATTTTTGGTGATGATACACTTGGTGACAGCTACCATCTGTGTGTACTTTTGCAACATTTGTCAGCACGTCCCTGTACACTCTTGAGAGACCAAAAGTAAAAAGTACCGTCTATTATTGTAACATAGCGGTACTTTCACTGTCAAGATTTTTTTCTCTTTTTTGCACGATTGACTCTTCTTAAAATCGCGCCAGATTATTGTTCAGTTTGTTGTGTTACAGCCGGTGTGGTAGCATTCGAAACCTGAGGAACCTCATTGGACTGATACTGAGGGACTTCTGCTGGAACGACTTGCTGCGTTGCTATATTCGCTTGTCCTCCCTGGACAGCCTGATTTGCATCTGTTGCTTGAGGGGTTTGGTTGGTTTGAGCCGATTGATTGGTCTGCATTCCGTAATAGTCTACAATGTACTGAATACGAGCTTGAAAGGCCTGTTTCTTGGTTTCATCCTTCACTTTTTCTACGGCCTCCTGGGCAGCGGTTAAAGTTTCTTGAGTTGCAGTCGTTTCAAAATGAGCAACTGCTTTTTCAGCCGCTTCAGCGATTTTCGCTTCCTCTTCTTCTTTGGCTTTTTTAGGATCTTTCTTCTTAATAGGAAGAGAACCTGTTTTTTTGGTTTCTTGTTTTACCACTGTGACCTGGTCTGCAGAATTTTTACGAACCGTATAAAGCCCACCGACAAGAACTCCAGTCAAGATGAATATCGTTGCCAATCGAAGCCATAGGGGGCTACGATCAAAACGGTCTAAAATTGTTTTCATTTTCCTTTCTCCCTCTCCAGCCTTAGTTCTTATCGAAAATATTACCGATTTCTACATCAATTTTATTTTCTGCCACATCAATGTTGGTCACACGTAGAAGTGACTTGTGATCGAATAAATCTTTACTTCTAGCCGAAGCATTGTCCGCAAAAATAGCGACTCCTGCCAACTCTGAATCGAACTCAGCTAAGAGGCTAACCATCCCACTGATCGTTCCCCCTCCTTTAAGGAAGTCATCGACAATCAGGACACGGCTTCCAGCCTTCAAACTGCGTTTAGATAGAAACATTTTCTCAATCCGATCGCCACTGGAACCAGATACGTAGTTGACACTGACCGTTGAGCCTTCTGTAATTTTCAAATCACGTCGTACAATGACAAAAGGAACATTTAAGACATTGGCTACCGCGTTTGCTAATGGGACACCCTTAGTGGCCACCGTCATGACTGCATCGATTTTTTGATCTCGGAAGGCTTTGGCAATAATGCGACCAATATTATTTAAGATTTTTGGATTACTTAGCAAATCCGAAAGGTAGATATAACCACCTGGTAAAATCCGGTTGCTTTCTGACAATTGATTGCACAAATTTTGGACAATTTCTTTTGAATCTGCATCCGAAATCGATGGTGTAAAGATGACCCCTCCACCTGCACCGGTAAGAGTTTCAATGCTTCCAATTTCCATTTCTTCAAAGGCCCGTTTAATAATGACAATGTCCTCAGAAATAGATGATTTGGCAGATTCGTATTTTTCGGCAAATGTATTTAAACTCGTCAATTCGTAGGGATGATTAATCAAGTAATTCGAGATCACAACCATCCGCTCACTTCTTCTTAGCTTCATTTTCTCTCCACATAGTTTTTTATTGTATTATACCATATTATACCAAAAAACGAACGTTGTTAGTCTCACAACATTCGTTTTTGGTTTTTTTACTAACAAACTAAGAGTAAGATTTTCATCGCCAGTTTATTAGGAATCTTTTAAATTTGGCTTATAGAAGGAGCGATTGTCCAAGGCAAAAATCTTATTGGTCATTTCACCAGGGCCTACTAAAGCTAAGGCAGAAGTCATCATCATCATTTCTGCATCTAGGTTATCAATCATATGGATGATCTCGGCTTCCATGATTTTTGGACGAACCGGGCTACCATATTCTAGTAGACCATGGTGACTCAAAATCACATGGCGCAACACGATCACATCTTCTTTTTGATCATCAATCTTTAACTCTTGTAAGACCTTGGTAATTTCTTCATCGATGAGAGCGATATGCCCGATGAGGTTTCCTCGAACTGTATACTCTGTATTTTCAGGCCCTGATAGCTCCAGTACCTTGGCAAGATCATGGAGCATGATGCCGGCATAGAGGAGACTCTGGTTTAATTGAGGATAAACCTGAGAGATGCTCTCAGCCAAACGAACCATGGTGGCTGTATGATAGGCTAAGCCAGTCTCAAAAGCATGGTGGTTGGTTTTGGCTGCAGGATAAGAGTAGAACTCTTTGTCGTACTTGCTGTATAGCGCCCGCACCACACGTTGCCAAACTGGATTTTCTATTTTGAAAATCATTCCCGATAGGTAATCTTTCAAATCGACTGGATTTACCGGAGGTTTTTCCTTAAAGTCTGCTGGATTTGACGGCTCCCCACTTTGAGGCAAGCGCAAGGTCAACTGATTGACCTGAGGCGTATTGTTGTAGACCTCCCGACGGCCACTCATATGAACCACACGCCCAGCCTGAAATTGCTCTACATTGTGTGGCTGAGCATCCCACAATTTTCCTTCGATTGTGCCTGTCTCATCTTGGAAGACGAAGGCAAGATAATTCTTTCCAGCACGTGTCTGACGAACATCTGCTGACTTAATGAGGTAGAAGCCTTCAAACAATTCGTCTTTTTTCATTTGATTAATTTTGACCATCATCTTCTCCATCTTCTAAATTCAATAGGCTTGCTATATCTAGATTCTCTGACGTTTCAATGTTTCGGAGTGTGCGCTCGATAGCATTTGTTCTTCGGTTTAAGAGGTCATCAATGTTGCCAGAGGCATGCTTCAACTGCCGTTGGGTCTTTTCTAAAACGCCTCCAAATTTTTGGAACTCCGTCTTGACGGATGCAAGGACCTTGCTAATATCATCCGCACTTCGTTGAATATTCAGAGTCTTAAATCCAACCGATAGGGAATTTAACAAGGCTGAAAGCGTACTTGGCCCCGCGACAACGATCTGCTCCTCTCTTCGGAGGCGATCAAAGAAGGCTGGGTCGCGGACCACTTCTGAATAGAGCCCTTCCGTCGGTAAAAAGAGAATCCCAAAATTAGTAGTGGCAGGCGGATAGAGGTATTTTTGATGAATGTCCTTGGCAAATTGTTTAATACTAGCCAATAGGAGTTTGCGACACCGTTCAATATCCTCTTTCTCCCCACTTTCATAGGCTTCTTCCAGTCGGTAATAACCGTCCAGAGGAAACTTAGAGTCGATTGGCAGATAGACGTATTCCCCTCTGACCTGACCAGGCATCTTGATGGCATACTCGACACGTTCGCTGGAGTTTGGAACTGTTACAAACTCTCTCTCGTATTGGGCGGGAGTTAGGATATCTTCGATAATCTGGCCGAGTTGGAGTTCTCCCATAATCCCACGGGTTTTCGTGTTAGAAAGAACCTTATTGAGACTTCCCACATCTCTAGCGACCGTCTGCATTTCCCCAAGGCCTTTATTGACCGACTCCAATTGTTTGGAGACTGTCTCAAAGGAGGTTTGGAGACGACTATGCAAGGTTTTTTCCAACTTTTCTTCGACCGTTTGGCGCATCTGCTCCAACCGCAAATCATTGGAAGCTTGAATCTGTTGCATCCGCTCGTCCGTTTTGTCTCGGTTTTTAGTGAAATTCTCAGCAAGTTCTGCTCGTAAAGCAGTCGTTTGCTGATGCATTTCTGTCCGTAATTCCATAAGACGGTCACTGATCGCCATCTCTATCTGCTGGCCAGTGATTTGCTGAGCTTGTCGCTCTCTCTCAAATCGGTAATCCAGCTGATCCGAAAGATGATCTTCTTGGTCCTCTAGTAAGTCACGGACCTGTTTGTTATCAGCTGTCCGTTGCTGGTAGAGCAAGAAGAGCAAGGCAAGATTTCCCACTCCTAATACAAAAAGGATTATTTCCATCTTATTTCCCATCCTTGCTATAAATGATAAGGGCGTAGCCTCGATCAATGGTTAAAGTAATCGGCTGATTGATGAACTCGTTGGAACCATAAATAGCCTTTTTAAAATAATTGGTCTGATTTAAGGGATACTTGGCTCCTTCAATCTGGATGGAAGCTCCCTCAACTGGCATAAAAGCTACATAGGTATAGCCTGCTATAGGCAGAATGGTATGTCGGCCTGCTGGACGATAGCAGAGATAATTTTGTTGGTCCATCAAGTAAAGTTGCGACATAAAGGGTGCAATCTCTGGATCGCTGGGCAGAAAAACGCTGGCCAAGTGGTGATCCAGGCGACCACCAAAGGCTCCAAAAATCAAAATTTCCGCTTGAGGCCAACCTTCTAACACTTCCTTAATCGCCAATTCCAGATCCGTATCATTTTTTTCTGCTACCGAAGTCCGTAATTCGTGAGCCGCAGATTGAATACTCTGGAATTCTTCTGGCTCGACAGAGTCAAAATCTCCAACTGCTAAAGAAAGTTCCAATCCTTTCTCTAATAGGAAAAGACAGCCTGCATCCACCCCGACATAAACATCCAAGTCTAGCGGAATGGTTTCCACTCGGCCTCCAGCTACAATCGCAACCTTAGTCTTGGATGGCTGCTCGAAGGGTTTGAACTCGTTCATTCACATCTCCATTAAACACATAGGAACCTGCTACAAAGACGTTTGCCCCTGCTTCTTTCGCAGCGTGAATCGTCTTATCATCAATTCCCCCATCGACTTCAATATCAAAATCCAAGCCTTTTTCTTCACGCAATTGAACCAATTGACGAATCTTATCCATAGTTTCTGGCAGGAAGGCTTGCCCACCAAATCCTGGGTTGACAGTCATGACAAGTACTTGATCTACCAAGTTCAAGATGTGTTGGATACTTTCAACAGGGGTTCCTGGATTGATGACCACACTTGGTTTCACCCCTGCCAAATGAATTTTTTGAAGGGCGCCATGGATGTGTGGAGTCGCTTCGACATGAATGCTAATGATATCTGCCCCGGCACGCGCAAACTCTTCAATATGTTGCTCAGGATTGGTAACCATCAAGTGGCAATCAAACACTAGCTTGCTGTGAGGACGCATACTAGCAACTACACCAGCACCAAAGCTGATATTAGGCACAAAGTGGCCGTCCATCACATCGATGTGAGCGTACTCCGCACCAGATGCTTCCAATTTTTTCAATTCACTTTCAAAATTTGCATAATCTGCACTTAAAATAGAAGGGGCTAATTTGTTTGTTTTCATATTCTTCAGGTCTCCTTATTTGGGTAATTTTTTCGATACTTTTTTGTAGGTTTCTCGCCTATTTTCGATCTCACTCAAGAACTGTAAGTAATTCTCATAGCGGAAGGAAGCTATGATCCCTTCCTCGACAGCAGGCTTGACGGCACAGGATGGTTCATGTGTGTGGGTACAAGTACGGAACTTGCAAGCCTGGCTCACCTTGGCGATATCTGGAAAAGCATGATTCAGATCTTCCGCATTATCGACTTCATAATCTAGAGAGGAGAAACCAGGGGTATCCGCAATTTTGCCCCCATTGAGATCATAGAAGCTGACAGCTCGCGTCGTATGGCGGCCACGTCCAAGACTGTCGGAAATTTCTCCTGTCTCTAGTTCCAACTCTGGAGCCAAGGTATTCAAGAGGGTGGATTTCCCCACTCCTGTTTGGCCCATAAAGACCGTCACCTGATCCTTCAAGAGAGGCAAGAGCTCTTCCTTGTCCGTGACAAAGTCATAGCCCATTTGGCGATAGACTTCCTGGAAAGGAAGCATCTCAGCAGGATCTTCTAGTAAGTCCATTTTTGAAATATAGACAATCGGATGAATCACTTTTTGTTCCAAGAGGACTAAAAAGCGGTCCAATAAATTAACATTAAAATCTGGCTCTTTGGCAGACATGATGACAACAGCCTGATCAATATTCACAATGGGTGGACGGACTAAGCTATTCTTTCTTGGGAATATTTTTAAAATATAGCCTTCCGAATTTTCTTCGGCTGAAAATTCTACCTTATCTCCAACATAGGGAGTTTGTCCCTTTTTCCGGAAATTTCCTCGGGCGCGTGTTTGGTAAATTTCTCCCTCGCACTCCACATAATAAAAACCGGCCAAGGCTTTAACAATCGTTCCTTGCAACTAGCACTCCTTTAAAGTTAATACTACCATTATATCAAAAAATATACGATAGCGCTTGCTGACTTGAGTATGAAAAAAGAAGTCCATCCAGTTTTTTTGAGTAAGATGCAGACAAGGGGTTGTAAACGATTTCAGATAGGTTTATAATAGAGGAAAAGGACATAATATATATGCCTATCGTGGGAAGTACAGACTATATTGTAGAAAGGAAGTGACGGAGACTGATACATTTCTTGACGAAGCTACCTGATTAGTAATGAAAGAAGCCCTCTTTTTAGTGCCTGATTTCTGACTTTCTTACTAATCCCTACCAGTTATAAGGAGGTCCTTTATGAGTTTTTCATTTCTTTCCAAGAGTAACCCTCTCGTTTCTAATGTAAAAAAAGGGAAGTTTTTAACCCCTTGGTTTTTAGCTCCCTTTATTCTCTACTACATCACCCAGTACATGTCTCCAATCAGTACTGCTTCCACAAACTTCTTTTTGAACAAACAAAGTTGGATTCCCGACTGGTGGAATATTCTGGATCTTTTGTCCTTCCTCTACACCATCATCGCCTTCTTCCTCTGGGTGAAACTCATTGAAAAACGACCGGTTCGAACCATGGGCTTTTCCAAAGGAAATGGTCTCTCCGAATTCGCTAAGGGGGTCTTGGTCGGTGCCATTATGATTACAACGGTCTTAATCGTCTTCTTCATCACTGGTGATGTCCGTTTCGACCGCATTCAATTTAGTCTTCCTTTCCTCGTATCTTGGATCTTGGTTCTGATCGGCTATATTTTTCAAACGGCAGCCGAAGAAATTTATATCCGTGGTTGGTTGATTCCGATTATTTCTTACCATAAGAATGCTTACTTAGCCATCCTCATTTCTTCTACCATGTTCTCCTACTTCCACTTGAACAACAACGGAGCTTCCTGGCTTTCAACAGTTCATCTCTTCGTTTTCGGTCTCTTCACAGCTGTCTATGCCTTGAAGAGAGGAAATATCTGGGGACCTTGTGGCTTCCATTTCGCTTGGAACTTCATCATGGGAAATGTCTACGGCTTCCATGTCAGTGGCTTTGATAGTGAATCCTCTCTGATGTACTTCACGACTTCAAACCGGACCTTTATCACAGGTGGAGAGTTTGGACCTGAAGGCGGGATCCCTGGCTTAGTCGTCTTTCTCCTTGCTCTCTTATGGGCCATCTTCCTTCTCAAAGATACCTCTGCAGAACAAGAAGAACTCTACCCTCAACTGAGTTATGAATAAATAAAAAAAGAAAAGGCTGGATTTTCCCAGCCTTTTTCTGTTTCCTCTATAGGTTCGATAAAAAGAAACATGCTATTTTTTCTTGGCATTTCTTTTAAAAAGAGTATAATAGAACTATGCGGAGGTGGTGGAACGGCAGACACGCATGCTTCAGGCGCATGTGCCCCTTCGGGCGTGAGGGTTCAAATCCCTTTCTCCGCATCTTGGAAAGGTGGCCCAGCTCGGTACGGCACCGGACTCGAAATCCGGCAAGTGGATTTTCTTCACGCGCGGGTTCAAATCCCGTCCTTTCCTTCTACAACAAACAAGACATGAGCTATGAAACTCATGTCTTTTCTGTTATTTTATTCCTGCTTCTAGAAGACCGTCTGCCAAGCGGGCGAAATCTTCTAAGCTAAGTGCTTCTCCTCGTACAGATGGTTGCAAACCGGCTGCTTGGATCCCAGCTTCCAGTTTGGCTTTGATTTCTTCGGTCTTACCAAAGCGACTGGTCAAGTTGTTCCAAAGCGTTTTGCGACGGTGGACAAAGCTAGCCTTGCTGACAGAGAAGAAGAAATCTTCATCCTTGACTGCCACTGCTGGTTCTGGGCGACGCACCATCTTGAGGATGGCAGAATCGACATTTGGTGCTGGCACAAAGACGGTGCGGGGCACGATAAAGGCTACCTTAGCAGTCATATAGTATTGGACTGCAATGGATAACGAACCATAAGCCTTGGTGTTGGGC
The DNA here is from genome assembly GCA_902363395.1 of Streptococcaceae bacterium. GTDB lineage: Bacteria > Bacillota > Bacilli > Lactobacillales > Streptococcaceae > Streptococcus. Next base: position 249,273 of record CABIZZ010000001.1, on the reverse strand, counting down.
TCAGCTGAGATGCGGTCTGCCACCTCTTTTTGCATCATGACCACAAATTCTTGGAAAGGAATCTTGGATTCGATCAAGTACATGAGAATCGGAGTCGTGATGTAGTAAGGAAGGTTGGCCACTACCTTAATCGGAAGCTCTGGATTTTTGAACTCTGCGATGTATTGGTTGAGATCCACCTTGAGGATGTCTTGGTTGACAACCGTGACATTGTCAAAATCACGCAAGGTATCCGCCAAAATGGGAACCAAGCGGTCATCAATCTCAAAGGCCATGACTTCTGCGGCATTTTCCGCCAAAAACTCAGTGAGAGCTCCAATTCCGGGACCGATTTCGATGACATTGACTTGCTTATCAATCTCAGCCGTATCCACAATCTTTTGAAGGATGTTGGTATCAGTCAAGAAGTTTTGACCGAAGGATTTTTTAAAGGTAAATCCGTGACGCTCCAGCACTGCCTTGGTCACGCTATAATCTGCAATTCTCATATTTTCTCTTTTCTATTTCTTAGCCGACATATAAAAAATCAACCGGATTACTAGCACCAATAAAAGCAAGTATATGACACCATTGCCTCGTTTGTTCTCTTTTGCATCGACCCTAGTCTCATCAAGCATTTGATGATTTTCTTGAACTTGTACCTGCTGTTTTTCTTGAACTTGCGTCTGCTCGTCTGCGTAGACTTGTACTTGATTGTCTTCTTGAACCTGCTCTTCTTCTTGGTCTTGTACTTGATCGTCTTCTTGGACTTGTTCTTCCTCTTGAAGTTGAACTCGCTCTTCCTCTAAAAGGTAATTTTGCTCTTCTTGGTCTTGCACTTGTCTATCTTCTTTGCGCTGCATTTTCTTCAACTCATCTTGGTAAGCAACAGAGTCTAGAATATTGTCTTTCGGTAACAAGTCTGAGGCATAATAATCAGGAAATCCCATGGCAAGCGCGATTAAGTTCGTAGCTGTTAAAGAAAAATCCAATTTTTGGGGTTGATTTTCCTGAATTGCTTGGTTATTTTTTAATAGCTTACGAGAAGCTGTAAACAACCCGTCCATATAAGCAACTTCTAAAATATCAAATCCTAGCATGTCACCATCCTTGACATTTGCAAGAATATAGCGAACAAAATCGTCATATAGTTGCAAGGTCTGTGGGACATTCTTTTCTAAAAAGGACCGATTTTTAAGGGCATTTTTATGGAATTTTTCTATAGGAAGTAAGATTTCGAATTTTTTCCATAAAAGAATTGGCGTTCGCAAATCTTTTTTATCCCAAAACAATTGCCAAAAATAAGGAACAATGTAAGCACCCTCCGTTAAGATACGTGCTTCATTCCCATTTTTTAAATAAATATAGCTTCTATTTGCCATCTCATTGCCTTTCGATGTCTTTTATCACAGTTTCAACTTCCGCTAATGTTACCCCAAACAACTCCAAGCGTTTGAGCAGTTGTTTGCCATTGCAGTAGCCGATGCGCAAGGCTTCTCCTAGATATTCCCGTCGTTTGCGACTGTCACTGCCCATCAGTAGGCCGAGTCGCATCAAATCTGACTTGGTAATATCAAAGAAATGCTCATCTTCATAGGAGCCCACCAGTCCAGCTAGGGCTTTTTCTAAGTCTTCAAAACTGGCATGCTCCACTCCAAGAGAACGCCCCTTGGTCTTAGATTTGGGTACTGCTTCGCCACGATTTAAAAAGGCATGCTTGGCTTGCGGAATTTCTTGCATGATGATCTTACGAATCCGTTCCCCATTGTAATCCGGATCCGTAAAGACAATAACTCCACGCAGCTTCTGCAAGATGGCAATTCGTTCGAGGTCATCCTGATTAATGGCGGATCCACGTGTCTCATAAGTATCCACCTCATAATAGCGTTTCAGATTGGCCGTATCGTCCTTGCCTTCAACAACAATCACTTCTGGTATTTTTCTTTTCTCAGTCAAGGCCAAATACCTTTCTCGCATTGTCATAGGTGGCTTGAGCTACTTCCTCTGTCGTCAAGCCACGTAATGTTGCAATATGATCCACTACATAGCGGGTGTAGGCTGTTTTATTTTCCCGGCCCCGCTTAGGAACTGGTGCCAGATAAGGGGCATCTGTCTCAACCAAAATCTTTTCGAGCGGAAGGCCAGCTGCGGCTTCTTGGACATCTGTCGCCTTCTTAAACGTCACTACACCTGAGAAGGAAATCATCATTCCCAGATCCATGAAGCTCTTGGCTTCCTCTAAGCTTCCTGAAAAAGAATGCATGATCCCACCGCGCGGACCCACTCCTTCACTCTTGATAATGGCATAGGTATCTTCAAGAGCATCACGCGTATGCACTACAAAAGGCAAGTCCAAGTCCTTGGACAGTTGAATCTGACGGCGAAAAACCTTCTCTTGAACGTCTTTTGGTGCCGTCATCCAGTGGTAATCGAGACCGATTTCTCCTAAGGCGACGACTTTAGGATGTTTCAACTGTTCCAGTAGGTAAGCCTCTACCTCAGGACTATAGTCGCCCGCCTCAGTGGGATGCCAACCAAGTGTGAGATAAACTTCCGGATACTGGTCGGCCAAGGCTATTGCTCGTTCGATGGTTGGTTTGTCAAAGCCAACAACATTGTGGGCATGGACTCCCAGCTCTTTGGCTAGTTCTAATTCCTCTTTTTCTCTCCCTGCAAACTCTTCAACGTTGAGGTGAGTATGGGTATCAAAAATTTGCATATGGATCCTTTTCTTCGATTTTTTCTCACTCTATTATAACAGAAAGCCTAGCTGAATACACTTTTGGCAAAACAAAAACCAGTAGTCTCGAGTTTCTACTGGTTTTTAGTTTTTTTATCTGAATTACGCAGCCAAAACTTTGCGTCCTTTACGACGACGAGCTGCCAATACGCGACGACCGTTTTTAGTTGCCATACGGTGACGGAAACCATGTTTGCGCGCACGACGAAGTTTACTTGGTTGATAAGTACGTTTCACGATGAATACCTCCTCATAGATTTTGTATTCGTTTAGCCGGCTATAATGTGATCAGTTACTAAACATACTTTACTATTCTATCTGATTCACGCCTGTTTGTCAATAGCTATGAAAAATTTGTTGGGTCAGGTTCAATGATACCGCTTTTATTGGGTATCTCCTTCTATCCTTTAACGAGTCGCTTCATAGTAAGGAAGCAAGCTAGCCATTCCTTTTTTTAATTCCTCAAGAATGGCATCTCGACTCGTCGCTTGCGATAGATTCACATCGACTTTTACCAAGACCTTTCGGACCTGGCCAGCTTCCACACCTTTGAGAAGTTTCAGGCGATTGGCTTCTGTCCCTTGGAATCGTTTACTGACACCTTCTATTTGGGCGAAATAATAGACTGGCGAAGAAACCGGAAGAGTTAAAACGCGGTTCTGCTTTTGTAGACTCTCCTCATCCTTCTTGCGTTCGATAAAACTTACTTCCAGGGACACACCAAAGTCCTTCGCATCACCATAAAGTCGCAAGGCAAACATCGGATCCTGGATCTCTCCCTCTCCTTGGAGATAGGCCCAAAAATGAGGGCGAAGAATTTGAGCTTGATTCATCCACTGACTGGTCCGGTCTTGTTTTAAATGCGGAAAGAGCTTCTGAAATTCACTGACCAAGTGGGTAAATTCCTTGCGAGCTTCTTGCCCTAACTTGCGATACTCTACCATTCGCTCTGCATCCTCACCAGCTTTAGCAGGGGCTAGGTACTTGATCCCCTGACAATTCAAAAAGTCTCTCATCTTACTATACATTTTGGTCTTCCTTTCCCAAATAGAAAAGGAAAGAGCAAGCTTACACCCCTCTCTCCCTTTTGAAATTTTCCTTTTTAGACGGCAGATTAACCTTCAATATCGACGACAACGTAACGATTTGGTTCTTCTCCTTCAGAATAGCTGGTGACTCCATCCATTTTCGATACGATGCGGTGGATAATCTTGCGTTCGCTATTAGACATTGGGTCTGTATGTTGCGCTCGACCTTCTTCTAGAGCACGACTTGCCAATTTTTGCGCGTAGCTTTGAAGGACTTCTGCACGGTGTTCAACATAATCATTAACGTTGATCGCAATGTAGAAATTCTTAGAATACTGATTGTAAAGGTAGTTCTGTGCCAACAATTGAAGGGCCTTGAGAACTTTCCCGTGGTAGCCAATGACACGACCTGGCTCATTGGTATCAATCTGCATATTGATAGTGCGACGGTTGTAGCTGCTTGAGATGCTAGCTTCGACATCCATTTCATCAATAACAGTTTGAACATAGGAAGTGACATCAGAGACAACCTTTTCAATGTCATAGCTTTCTTCTACTTCAATGCCCAAGCCAGCAAAATCAGACGTTTGGCGTGACTCAGCTTCGTTAAGACTTGAATCGAGAATCTCTCCATGACCCTGTTCTTCAAGAATGGTTTCAGGAGCCTTCTCATGTTTGAGAATCTCAGCCTTCACTTCTTCCGAAACTTCTTGGCCTTCTTCTTCAACTTTTTTAATCGCTGCTACCACACGCCCCAAATCAACAGTCTCTTCACTGACACTCTTGACAGGTTCGTTTTGAGCATTAATTTCCTCAGGAACTCCCTTAACAGCTTGTTGATTGGCTTTTGTCACTGTAGTTTCTGCAATTGGTTCGATGTCTACCACAGCTGGCTTCTTACCAAAGAGACCGAGGAACCCTTTCTTTTCACGAGAAACGACAGTAATATGTGCTTTCATGCGCGGGATATCTAATTCTTTCAAACCATTTTGAATGGCTTCTTCAACATTGACTCCTTTATATTGGACCATCTGTCAAACTCCTTCTTAGTTTTTCTTTTTCTGTGCTTTGTTAAATGCACGTCGTTTTTGTTTTTCTAGATCTTTGATTGCCTGTTGCTCTGCTTCACGCGCCGCAATAATCTTAAATGGATTGTTCAACAGGTAAGTTTGCCCAACTTGGTAAGCATTGGAAACTACCCAGTAGAGAGCAACCCCGCTGGCTGAGTACATAGCGAAGAAGAAAATCATCACGGGCATCGCATACATCATGGCTGTCATTCCACCATTTTTTTCTGGCATGGCTTTGTTGCTCAACCAGGTACTAAAGAAGGTGAAGACGGCTGCCAAAACTGGCAAAATAAAGGTTGGGTCTGTTGCGCTCATATCCAACCAAAGAAAATGACCGACTTTTAGGAATTCAACCCGACTCAAGGCTTGGAACAAGGCCATCAAGACTGGCATTTGTACAAGCAATGGCAAGAAGGCAGAGGAAGTCTTGACACCTTTTTCTTTGTAGAGGGCCCGCATTTCTTCTGACATGCGAGTGCGGCTTTCCAAATCCTTCCCAGGATACTTAGCCTGGATTTCTTTTACAAGTGGCTGAATCTCCTGCATTTTGCGCGAGGAGGTCATTTGGTATTGGAAAACTGGCAAGAGAATGGTCCGAATCAAGAGAGTGAAGAGGATAATCCCGACTCCGATGTTTCCTCCGATAGAAAGGAAACGAATGACTTCTGCAAAGAAGTAAACGAATTTTTCCCAAACTCCTGATGATTGGGAAGTCACTTCAGACGTTCCACAGGCTGTTAATAATAGGAGGGCTCCTCCGAGTAAGCTAGCTACTTTTAGTTTCTTTTTCACGTAATTACCTTTCCTGACGATAGACTTGCGCTAATTTTAATACATGGACTAGATTTTTTTCGACCTGATCAAAATCCAGTTCTTCAACTCCCTTTCGAGCAATCACAACAAAATCATCTGCTACAAGATGATCCTGGTGCTTCATTAAAACATGACGAATCAAGCGCTTGATTCGGTTGCGTGTCACAGCATTTCCTAGTTTTTTACTCACGGATAAGCCGACACGGAAATGGGGCTGCTCTTGTGGCAAACGGTAGATGACAAATTTTCTATTTGCACAATTATTGCCGCTTTTAAAAATGGCATTGAAATCTTTTTCTCGCTTGACACGATAGCTTTTTCTCAAACTCCCACTCCCTCTTTTAAATTTATTCTATTATACCATAATTTCAAAAAAAACCAACGACCTTCTGGCCCTTGGTTTGAAGCCTCCTCCAGTGCCGTCAAAACGACTAGGAGAAGTGATGCTGGATGGTTGATAAGATGATGGGTAAGCTATAAATGAAGTTCAGCCCGATATGAGCAAGGATAGGATAATACAAGGAGCCCGTCTTTTCATTCAATAATCCAAACATCAGGGCGGGGATGGTATAGATCAAAAAACTCAAAACAGTAAAAGGATGGTGAAGTAATTGAAGTCCACTATAGATAAGAGCTGGCGCCCATACACTTGCATAGAAGGGCCATTTTTTAAAATAGGCTTGAACGAGTGCTCCACGAAAGATCAATTCCACGGTCATCGGTCGGATGATGACCACTAGGACAAAAAGGATGAGAGAGCCTAAGGCTTCCAAGGTTACCGGAAAAGAGTGATAAATAGCTTGACGTCCTTTGGTGAACCCACTGAGAAAATAGTCCAGCCAGTAGATGGCACAGCTGGAGAATATAGTTGCGTAGATAGCGGGAAGGAATTGTTTCTTCTTCGCCCACTGAAAGACCGTACGTGGACTATACTTCTTTACCAATGAAAAAACAAGCATCAAATAACCTGCCTCTAAAAAGAGAAGGGTCCAAAAATAGCTAAGGGCTTGGCCGACTTGGTTGCTGACTAATTGGGCCAACTCGCGAAATTGTGGCCGAACCAAGATATAGAAAACCAGTAGTAAAAGTGGATAAAAGAGCTTGGCCTTTGTCTTTATAAATTTCATACATTCCTTTCGAGGGAGATTAAAAATGATTTATTGCATCTTACCATAATCATTCCTAGGATTCAATTAGAAAGTAAACCAAAAAAGGTCGAGACAACCGTCTCTGACCTCTAGTTTCTATTGGAATACTCGTTCTCCCCTTTTCTGTAAGTCACAAAGCCTACAAGCACAGACACAAGAATGGCTAGACACAGAATGGTTTCTAACCAGACAAGGGGCCTTAACAGAGAACTGTGCAATAGGCCTTGGGCCATTTTCAGGGAAGTAGCTGTGATGACCGTTGGGAAGGTTAAGGCTGAAAAGGCTGGTTGAAAGCCCTCTTTTAACATCTTAGGCAGACGCGTTAAAACGAAGAAATAAAAAGCTTGCGAGAGTCCGACCATGATGGATAACAGCCAAACAGGTAGACTGGCTCCACCCACACGAACCAGGGCCGCTAACAGAAGAGAAAAGGGGGCACAATAGATGCCTTCTTGCCCTAATAAGTGGCTCGGTAAAGGGCTGGTTTTCAACCCCTGATAGATTAGTGGGTAAAGAATCAAGGTTAAGACAAAGCCAAATCCGAGAGTCAGATAGGCTAGCTCAACCACCCCTACCACTGGGTAGGTCAAGGCAGCAACAGCAATCCCCACATAAAGAACGGTCCAACTAGGGGTGGCATTGGCTCTCGGTTTTGCCAATATATGGGTCTTGGTAAAGTAGAAGATCAAGCCACAATCTAAGAGGAAAGCAGTCCACCAAACTGCCTGGGCGAGTCCTCCAAATGTCGGAAAGAGTCGTAAGAGATAAGTCGATAGAATCATCCCAGCCATGGGGAAGGTCGCCATCCCAGATAGAAGGGCCGGCTCTTGTAGTTCGATCTTGGTTTCTGACCAGTAAATCAGATGGTGACATAAAAAGAAAACCCATAGGATCAAACCCGTCAAACTGAAGAAATGAGCCAGAACCGGGAAGGTATCAGACAGAAGGTTTCCAGCCCCTGCTAAACCTAACAGGCAGCCTGAAAATGCTAAAGGAATCTTTTTCATCTTGATCTCCAATCATTTTATCGCTTTCAGTATACCATAAAAGAGGGGGAAGCATATCAAAAAAAGAAGTAGGCATAAAAGCTACTTCTCATTTCCTTATTGTTAAGCTCAACTCCATCATGTCACGCACAAGCTTTTTCGGTTACGCGTAGGGTTGCAATTCTGGGTTGATGGGTGTGTTGGCTAGGTTATTGGCATAGTTACAGAGGCTAGCTAGACTCACACCTAGAACCACATCCAAAGCATTTTGGTGACTATAACCTGCTTCCAAAAATTCAGCTAAGGCTTCATCTCCAACGCGCCCCTTGGTATTGATCACAGCCAAGGTGAATTTAGCCAAGGTGTCCAGTTTCGGATCAGTTTCGATTGGAGTACGATTGCGCAGAGCTTGAAGAAGGTCATCGTTCATTTGGATTTGCTTGATCGAAAAGGCTGTATGACCTGCCACACAGAAGGCACAACCATTGGTCACAGCTGCAGTGATTTGGACCACTTCACGTTCAACTGGTGTCAAACTGTTGCGGCGGTTAATCGCACCGACTGTACGATAAGCTTCCAAAGCTGTCGGTGCATTTGCTAAAAGACCGATGAGATTCGGAATGTAGCCGTTATTATCTTTTTGAACGGTTTCAAGAACCTCTTTTACCTCTTCCGGTGCTGTCTCAACTGTATGAATCTGGAATGTTGTCATAAATGTACCTCTTTTCTCTTGGTGACACTTAGTCTATCATAGAAATGGAAGCTTGAAAAATATATATTTCATATACCTTCCATAAAAAATAGTTATCACCAGGAAGAAAAGACTGAGACATGCCGATCCCACTTCTGCTCTCATTCAAAGCCGCTACTTCAAGAAAAAGGTCCTTCCTATCCTTTTAGACCCGTGCAAGGACCAGATAGATAAACAAGATTAAAAAGAATAGGACACTAACGATCAGCGTCGCTAGCTTGATCCCTCGACGGGCTAGCCAATAGCTTGGCTTCCCTAGGTTACTGGTCGCATCTGTTGACAGCGATTGTTGTTGACGAGGTTGAAACATCACCAACAAAATTAGACTGATCGATAGAAGAAAAATCAGTACCACAAATAGCATTTCCATCTTAGCCTCCAAATACTCGGAAAAGGGTGAGCAACACCCCCAACAAGATAACGAGGCCGATGACGACATTTAAAGTCAAGTTGACGTTTTCTGAACGCGTTGCTTTTTCTTTTTCTGCGGATCGTCGCTTCAGCGCATTCATCCGTCCTTCTACTTCTTTGTAGAACAAGTCCTTCTTCTGATCAGACATTTCTATTACCTATCCCTTCTTGGAATCTCGAACGAAACTCTTCCTGTTCGATCGCGTTAGATTGAGCAATTTGATTTGAAACTGCGTGTCGGTAGTGCTCTATTGATTGATAAACTTCTTTGATGCGTGCCACCAGTTCGTCTTTTTCTCCTTGCCTAAAGACATTTTCTTGAGCAAGATAAGGCGGGTCATGTAAGGTCTGTTCAAAGCCTAAGATCAGCTGTTGGTGCTCAAAGGCCTTACGAACAATTCCCTGTACCTCCCCAAAATGATTGATATCTAGATAGATACTGGATTGGTGAAGGAGCTCCTTGATCCGTTTCTGGCTAATATTCTGATACAAGACCAAATTGGGGTAGCGGACCAGAGACATGAGTTCTGGTGACATTTCTGTCACAGCAGCAACTCGGAAGGTCACATCCGGTAAGTGCTCTAGCAAATAAGGCAAGGCTTCAATCTGATCTGAATTTGTTAATACAAAAGCATCCTTGCGAATATCGTCTTTGACAGCAAAATCATAGATATAACCAAGAGGGGCAAAACAAGCCTTTTGCTCTGGTGATACCAACTCTAGGGCACGGCGATAGGTCTCCCTTTGAGGGATGAAAATCTTCTTCGTCCGTATCTCTGGACTATTGAGGATCAGTTGCATATTGCCTGGCAGACTATCCTGTAATGGCTCTTGCCAAACCAAGACATCCCGGCCTACCAGTCCTATTTTGCCAAGTTGCAAACTCAAAACAAAAGACTGAGCCAGCGTATTAAAGAGCACTTGATCTAGAGCAAATCCTCGGTATTGGACATAAAAGACGTAGAAAGCTAGTCGATTTTTGAAAATCCGCATGGGCTCATGATCCAGCGTCAAAATCAGATCACCTGTTTGATGATTTTCTGTTAGGCGTTCCATCTCTTCTTCAAAGTAGGTGGTTAACAAGGGATTGCCCTGGCCATCACAAGTAGTCACCGCTATTTTTCGACCGTATTGATCATAGTGATCCACTGTGCTTACTTGTCCCTCTTGATGGAACCACTCTACCCGTTCGACGATTCGTTTATGAGTAGCATCTTGGTAATAGATGCGTGCTTTTTCTTGGCCGTAGTAGGAAATCCGTCCACCAGATGCATCACCAGTGATTTCCCAAAAATCAGGGACTAAAATTTCGTTAAAGAAGCGCCCCCGTTTTTCACCTGTAGGTCGACCTAAAAAGTAAAGAAAAGGCGACTCCACTCCATCAGGTAAAAAACCATTCGGTTCCAAGACGATCGTTGGATGTGTATAACCTGCTCTTTGTAAAGAATAGAGCAGATCTTGGCTCTCACGCGAAAACCGATCAAATACGTTCAGCATGGGTCACCTCCTCAATCAATTGAGACCAAGCTTTTTCAACCTTACTGGTTAGAAAATCTTCTGCACGCGCATAAGATGCTTGACGCATGGATGGCATCTTTTGACTCTGGTATAGCAAGCAGATCATTTCAGCAAAGGACCTCGCTATCCTGTCCACAACCTGGTCTGGTTCAGTCGGAAGCAGGTAGCCATTCTCCCCATCTCTAACAAAGTTCTGATTGCCATAAGGCACATCAAAGCCAATGATTGGAAGACCAGAACCAATGGCCTCCATCAGGGTCAGCCCAAAGCCTTCACTGGTAGAAGCCGAAAGGTAGACTTCATAATCTTTGTAAATATCGGTCAAGTCCATATGGCCTTTGAGCTGGATATAGTCCGTCGCTCCTAACTCTTCAATCAGTGATTGCAACTTACCTTCCTCTCCACCTTTTCCATAAATATCAAAAGAAAGGGACGGTAGCTCTTTTTTTGCTTCGACAACTGCTCGAACTAACCAGTCGATGTGTTTTTCTGTCGCCAGACGCGAAGCAGTCACCAGAGAAAAAGGTTTACGAGAGTCGTTTTGAGGAAGAGTTGCAAGACTTCCTACCGGAATGGTGTAAATAACAGGAGCATGAGGGGTATATTTGTCGAATTGCTCTGCTAAAACTTCCTTTTGGCGATCGGTTGCGACAATAAAGAAGTCCACCTTGTCCGCATTGGTAAATTGGTAATCGTAATAATTGTTCCACAAAATATATTGATCATCAGTATGATTGACACTATAGTGCTCCGCATGGACCACGACTCCTAGACGAGCTTTTTGGGCCTCTTCAAAAATAGGTTGGCCGATGTCAGTCTCCCGATCCAAAATCACCAGATCTTGTTTGGTCAAGTTGAGGCTTTGCATGAAGTAGCGGATCAATTCCTGCCGACCGAAGAGATAACGATCTGGAAAACGGTATATCTCCTGACCATCTGCCAACTGCATCCGATAGGCCACACTTCCATCTTCATTGTAGAAACGCCGTTCAATCAAGTTAGCTTGATTATTTTGGGGGACAAAGTACTCTGTACAGTAGCGAGTATAGGAAAAGTAGTCTTTTCTGACTAGGATTCCTCTGGAAACATACTCACAGCGCTCTACATAAGAACTCTTTTCGTCCCGAAGATAGCAGGTCAAAAAACTGTCTTGGTCTTCATAGAAATAGCGCTTCACCTTCCCTGTGGTCTCTTCTCGCGTTGGCTTCCCAGCGAACCCAGCCAGGACTTGATCCACCGTATAAGTGGTTGGCGCAATTTTGATATCCGTAAAATGGGTGTAGATCCATATGATTTCATGGTCTTTAAATCCAATATTCTCTGTTAGGTGTTGAATATTGTCTGCTAATATCATATCCATAAAAATAAATTTTGCAGGTTCTTGGATCTGTCGGAGCAACTTGGCCCGATAGGCTTGTGCATACTCGACGCCACTACTGGCCCATCCAATCCCAAGATTGATATTGTATACTGTCATAAATCCTCTTTTATGGGAAATACAGGACAATTTCCCCTTTTGTATTGATTTCTACTCGACTGAGTAAGAGATTGCGAACCATCTGCTCTTTTGCCAAAGCCTTCATCCGATCAAAAGATAAAGAGGCTTCTTGGTAAAATTCGACCAGTGGATTCTTTTGACTGGCGTACTGACCAGACAAGGCCACACGTAATTGTTGCAAATAATCCACTTGTTCCACCCAATTTTCGTCAATAGCTTTTAATAGCACCATCCGTTGAAACTGAGCAATTACCTCATCGGATTCCAGCCTTTGATATTTAGCAAGCAACTCCGAGCGGGCTAGCTCCCAGAGGAAATCCTCTTTTGCTTGCTTGGAAGGAAAGGCTTGATGGATCTGAGCAGGATTAACCTGATAACTGATATGACCTAAAATATAGTGATAGAAGGCAATCGTGTCTTGATACTTTTTATTTTTAGCCACTTGGGCAAACACTTCCCGAGCAATTTTCTCGATTAATCCATCCAAACGTCTGTCCAGCCTGATCAACCGATCCCGTTCCTTATAAACCAAATCGCGTTGAATGTTCATACTCTCTGCGAACTCCAAGGTCAAGCGACGACTAGCTTGCGCAGCACTTTCACTCGCATCCTGAGCTTGAGCGACGATGCGTTGGTATTTCCTCTGGGTTAGAGGTTTGGCTTTTCGAAGTCGATCCTCTACGTCGTAATCTTGATACCTATCTTGGATCCAGTTTGGCCCCCAGTGTTTGATTAAATCATCCTCCAGAGAGACAAAAAACTTGGTTTTTCCAGGATCTCCTTGACGTCCTGATCGTCCTCGAATCTGGAGATCTATCCGGCGATTCATCATCCGCTCCGTCCCAACGACAACCAAACCACCTAAGGCAGCTACACCCTGCCCTAATTTGATATCTGTCCCCCGACCTGCCATCGAGGTCGCAACGGTCACTGCGCCTCTTTGACCAGATTCAGCAATAATCTGCGCTTCACGAGAAGCCTTATTGGCATTCAACAGATTATGGGGAATTCCTTCACGAAGGAGAAGGTTTGAATACAAGACAGACATCTCAACCGAACCGGCAAAGATCAAAATCGGGTTTCCCTTTGCATGGACTTCTTTGATGTAGGCCATAGAAGCATAGACTTTTTCTGGCAAGGTCTGGTATATCTCATCTGGGAGATCCTGGCGGATCCGTTTTCGATTGGTTGGGATCTGAACTACTGACATGGCATAAGTCTCCAAAAATTCAGCTTCTGCAACCTTCCCGGTTCCCGTCATACCGCCGAGTTTTTGAAACATCTTGAACAAATTTTGGTAAGTAATCGAAGCCATGGCCCGTGTCTCTGGTGTCAAGGAAAGTCCTTCCTTGGCTTCAAGAGCCTGATGAAGTCCCCCTTGAAGGCGAGTCAATTCCATAAGACGCCCCGTTGCTTGATCCAAAAGGACAAGCTCCTGTTCTCCTTTTTCATTCGAACGGACGACATAGTCCTTGTCCCTTTTATAGTGTTGATGCGCTTGTAAAGCCAGACTAATATGGCGGACAAGATCACGGTGCTCAGGATCATACAAATGCTTCAAGGATAGAAAAGCCTCAGCTGCTTTTACACCTTTTGGGGTCAACCACACCTGTTTCTTGTCCCCGTCGGCCTTGTACTCTTCACCTTCTTTGAAGGTTCGGATCAAGGTGTCTACAATCCCATATAGATTGGACTGCACGCGAGGAGAGCCCGAAATCACTAAGGGTGTCTGAGCACTATCCAATAAGATAGAATCGATTTCATCTACAATCGCATAGTTTAAATTTGCCAGGAATTGGCCATCAACAGAGGCGGTTAAATTTTCTGAAAGATAATCAAACCCCAAGCTACTATTGGTTGTATAAACAATGTCAGATTGATAGAGCGACCGCTTCTTAGCTGGGGAGAGTTCGCCCTCAGTATCTTGAAGTGGAACTCCGACTGTCAAACCTAGAAAACGATAAATCTTACCCATTTCTTCCGCATCACGAGTTGCCAGGTAAGTATTGGGGGTAATCACCATAACCCCCTTCCCTTCTATTGCATTCAGGTAGGCGGGCATGGTTGCCGTTAGGGTCTTTCCTTCCCCGGTTTCCATCTCTGCAATATTTCCTTGGTGGAGGACGATGGCTCCCATAACTTGGACATCGTAAGGAAACATCCCCAAGACTCTCTGAGAGACTTCTCTCACGACTGCATAAGCTTCTGCTAGCAAATCGTCTAGTGACTCTCCTTGTCGGAAACGGCGGCGGAATTCCTCTGTCTTTTCTTGTAACTGCTGGTCTGTCAACTGGGACATCCGATCTTTCCAGCTATTCACCTCATTTAAGATCTTTTTTATTTTTTTCAATTTTACAGAATCCACTGGGTCCTCATTTACTATCCATCTGCTTGATCTATATCAGAATACCTCATTATTCAGACGAAATCGGTGAAATTGTGAAATAGCGAAAGGTAAACTCTTGCATCCCTGCACTGAGGAGACGCACTTGGTAAGAATAAGCTTGCTCTGGATATACCAACTTAACTTGCCCTTCTGTACTGACCTGCCGGTCCACTATCTTGCCAAAACGATCCTGGCAAACAACTTCTAGCATAACCGTATGAGCAGGCCTAGAAGTCATCTGAACTTCAACTACATAGGTCCGGCCTCTCTGTAAAAGTGGCAGACTGGGTGCCATCCGATCCTCCCCATAGCTTGTGAGGGATTTCCAACTTTTTAAGACTTGACCAGAAGGCATCAAAGGATTCGTAAATCGAATCTGATTTTCTGCTAGTCTTTCTATCACAGACCCCCACAAATAATCAACTGAAGAGATCGGCCCCCAATAAAGGTGACGATCTTTTTGCTTTCTCATCCTAATCATCCACTTCTTCCAAAATCTCTTTCCATGATTTCTTTGTATTGGGTCAAGAACCACTCAATGATAGACTCCGTTGCATCATTGTGGCGACCCGGGCGACTTGAACTAATGATCCGAATAGGCTGGTGATAAAGAGCTTCTAAAATATCCGAATAAGCCTTATGGTCGTAATCATCGTCTCTCATATAAGCCAAGGCTAAGAGGGTATCCTTTAACTCTGTCTGATGAAATCGATCCCAAAAACGCTTGTTCAAGGCCTCTATCCCTTCACTTGACACTCGACCGAGAAGCAATTGCATCATATCGAGCGAGGTTCCAAATTCATCTGGCCGTTTAAACTTCAGATTGGCAGCTACATCCCCAAGGTTGACAATCGGTTTCCCAACCAAGATCGCATGAGGTGAGTAAGAGGCTCCATAGTAGAGAGCTCCATAAGTGCCCATCGATAGACCTGAAAAGTTCAATTCTTTGGGACCAAATCCTAAGGATTGAAGATGGTGATCGATAAAATCCTGAATCTTCTTTTCCAACTCCGGAGAGCCTAGATAGAAGCATCCCCCCTCTAGACGTGGATCCGAAAAGAGAATAAAGGGCGCTCCCATATTTTTCATCATGGCAAAGCCTTCAAAACCCTCTGCAGGACGATAACCGGAGAAATAGACATTCAGAGGTGGCTTCAGGTCTCCTGGATGGAAATAAGCAAAAATTTCCTGACGCTTGCTGTCTCTGAGAGTCTGTGAACCAAGAGCAATTTCTCCAAAAGGACCATGAGAGAAGCGCTTGTGCAAAGCACCGATTATGAGTCGCCCCTGGCCCTTCGCTTCTAGTGAAAAGGATAGGTAATAACGATCGGGCTCGTCAATCAGAACCGGCCTTTCCAAATCTGCTTCTGAATAAACAAGCTCCTTCACTAAAGAACCCAAGGTCCCACTCTGGAAAAATTGGACCCGCAACTGGATCTGGCAGTCTGGCGTTTTCTCGTACTCTAGCCATAGATCCCTAGGAAGGACCCCATCATACGAATAGGTGTTGACCCACTGGGCGATGGGAGTATATTCTTCTCCATATGAGCCCTCTAACTCCAAAAAGTGTTTCCCTCTGACCGTTTGACTGCCTGCAAAGTCAGCTCTAACTCGTAACTCTCTGACACTAAAGGCATCCCCATACTGGCCGTCATAAAGGAAACGATGAAGTTGATAGAGAAAGGGAGCCTTATCGGAAAAATCCCAAGCCTTAGCCTGAACCAGTTGCATCAAATGATCCAGTTCTTCTGTAAATGACTCTTGGTCATATACTTGATCATAAAAAACAGTGTAGGGCTGAAAGAGACCCAGCTCTTCTTTGAAGCTCAATAACCTCTCAGGATGATCCAGCACCAAGGCCTGAAACTCCTTAATACCTTGCTCCTCCATGTAGTCCTCTATCTGTAGAGGGGTTTGGATAGAAAAATAATGCCAGTTCAGACCTTCTGGAATTGTCACTTCTTCCTGCCAATTTGTAGGTCCAATTTGAAGAATATGGCCTGTTTCCAACTTCCTGTCCATCCTAGTTTTTTATCCATCCTTCCCATTTGGCGATCAAGCGCTGGCCTGTGTATTCTTGGATCTTTTCGACAGAATAAATCAGCGCTTCATTCCACGGTTTCAGATCTCTAAGGAAATAGTCTATCGCTTTTTCTAGCTCTTCCTCCATCTCACCCAAGACATATCCATTTTTTAAATGGTCTACATACTCCGTATGGGTACGATTGATCTGAGGGATTCCTGCCGAAATGCCTGCAATTTGTGTATACAGATCGGGTTCCTCACTTACGTCTACTATTAAGCGAGTCTGTTCTAATTCTTTGATGATATCATTCTCGTTAAAGAAATTTCGAACCTTATAACGATCTAGCTTCTTTTCAAAGAGAGAGGCATCTTCGAGGAGGTGGTTTTCTCCCAGTTCTCGAGAATCAACCTGCCCCCCTAGAGAAGCTATCCCCATCTTGCTAGCCAAGTCTTCTAGCTGATGATCTAGTGTCGCTACGGCTTCATCAGAAGCATTGTAGATCGCGAAAATGACCTCAAACAAGGGATTTTTCGCTAAGATTTCAAACATTTTCTGTAAAACGGATTGAGAGGGGAGATCCTTTTCATCCAGGTGGAAAAAGATTTTCGACTCCTTCCTCTCCTGACTGCTTCCCAACCTCAGCCGTGAATCAAAGGACGTCAGGCGATGGATCTTAGAAGTAAGACTTGGAGCAAGACCAAGCAAGTCCTGTTTCGTTTTTTCACTATCTGTCAGCACCAAGTCAACCTCTTTTAAAGAAAAATGAAGTGACGAATCTTCTTGAGATAAGGGCTGGCGTTGCCCATAAAAAGAAAGAACCTTTGAAACACCTAGTCCCACTTGTTGGACAAAGGGTAGATTGGCTGGATGGGCTGCAATCACCAGACGATCTTGACCCGGAACCAGTTCTCCTAGGTTGGCTTCCATTTTTTCAGCAACCACTTCTCCCATGTCCGGATAGGTTTCTCGTTTAAACTGCTTCTGAAAAGCTTCATTGACAAAGACCATGTGGTTCGCATCTGCCAACAGCTCTCTCAAGACCCAGTCTCCTTCGGGGGTTAGATAGTCTTGGAAATAAGGACTTCCCTCTTTGTAGTAAATAACACTGGAAATAAAACCTCGGTCATCCAGATACTGTACATAAATCGTTTCCTTATCCTTTACCCGTCTCACTGAGAGGATATTCCCGTCTACCCCCAGATCGATATTAGCAATCTCCTGGCCACGACAGAACGCCACTATTTGAAAGGGCGTATAAGTAAAGCTTGTCTGAGCAGGCCATTCGAAATCCTCGACCTGAATCGGAAGCATCTCTTGTTGAGGGGAAATCCCCTGAATGTGATCAAAAATCGACAGATAGTCTGTTTCTAACAAATCTTGCCGATGGAGGTCGTAACGCAATTGCGGGCAATAGTGAGGAAGCACTAATTTCCGCTCCACTCCCGCTTCCTGGAAGACTCGAAGCTGGTGAATAGTCTCATCAAATTCTATCGTAGCTTGCGTCCAGTACCAAGGCGTCACCCTACTGTGCCAAATCCGCTCACTGCCATACCAGGCTGGTATAAAGTAATACATAACAACTCCTAAAACAATCTTGTATAGCCTTGGTTCACGCGAAGGGCTCGAACTTCCTCTCGGATGGTCGACATCATCCCCACAAACATGAGAAAACTCCCTGGAATCATGGCCAAACGCAAAAGTCCTCTATCCCAGAGCAGAAGAAGGAAAGGCAATGCTGTAAACAGAATTAAATAAAGTGTCCCAAAGACCGTTAAGCGAAAGACAATTCGATTGATGTACCGACGTGTCTCTTCGCCAGGATAAACGAAATCAATATACTCTGAGTTTTTCATCATCTTGTCTGCAATTTCTTCCCCATTGACCGTCACAAAGGCAAAAGCAAAGGACAAAATTGCTATCATCAGACCGTAGAGCAGGATCCAAGCTGGCGCTCCTATTACCAACTCCTTTGCGATACTGGCAGCCCATGACGCACGGGGATTGATGGCTTGGACTAGCAAAAAGATATACTGCGGGATAGAAACCAAGGTCATGGCATACATAAAGGGCATCCCCCCAGCTGGATTGAGCTTGACCTCTAAAAAGGTGTGAGGTTTCAAACTATTATGAATCCCCAATTTATTCACAGGGATCCGATAGCGAGCATACTCAATGCATACGACCATGAAAATAAAGGCTAACAAGAGAGGCACTAGAAACAGGAGGCTGTATGCTGAACCCCCACTCTTTGACAAGGTTCCAAGGACATCCTCTGGCAAGTACAGGAGCATCCCCGCCATCATGATCACAATAGAATTCCCCAATCCTAGTGCTGTATTTAAATCAGCTAACCAGACCAAGAAAAAGGTTCCTGCAATCATTATCAAGGCATTGAGCGAGACAACTAGAAGGGGGCTCAAATCTGTTTGTAAGGGGAGATAAAGAGAGATGGCCAGAGATTGAACAAGAGCCAGAGCAAGTGTCAGGTACATCTTCCGTCGCTCCACAAGCTCCGAACTGGTCCTCTCCAGGTTATACCGTTTAGATACTGTAAACAAGCGCCACAAAATCATGGAAGACATCCAAGGAGAAAGTCCAAGAGCGAAGATGGACATGCCACGAAGATTCCCACCCATGATAGCACTCGTCAACTCCAGACCCCTTGCAGCACTTTCATTCACATTTAATACCTTTGCTAGGTCTACAAAGGGTAAGGTAATTTTACTTCCTAAAACATAAACAAAAACGAATAGGATTGTCCAAAATAATCGTTTCCTAACTCCAGATTGTTTCATCATATCCTGCTCTTCTACTCCCCCTTCTTTCAAATGCTTATCCTAACTAAGTCCTCTCATCAAATTTGACCATTTCACCTAAACGATCTCTGATCTATAAGAGAAAAAAAGTTCTTCAGAAGATGATCTGAAGAACCACTATTCATCTAGCTTTTCTCCATTCATTATACCATATTTCACTAGGCTTTTCACCCGACATTCTCAAAGAAAACCGACAAATCCTCCCATGGATCTGCCGGTATATCAGAAGAATCGAAAGAAGCAAATTTTCAATTTAAGAAAGATGATTGTATTTACTTTTTACGATGGAAAAATGAGGCCAAGCCTGCAAAGAAAGCTACTACAAGCGTGATGAACAGCTCACGTGACGTCACTCCTAGAGAGTCCGACGTCGATTTTGCTTCAGAGACAGAAGCAGCCGATTTCTCGCCAGAAGAGCTCATCTGAGGAGTCGCTTGACTTTGTGAATGGGATTGGCTTGCCGAGCTAGAGGTAGAACGACTCGTTGAAAGAGAAGTCGATTCTGATGAGAGCTGGCTTGCTTTTAATGAAACAAGTGTGCTCGCTGACTCCTGAAGACTCGCCGAAGCAGACCCGTACACCACTGTAGATTCGTTTACTGCATTTGAAGCCAAGGCAGAAGCGGATGACCAATTTGATGCCTGTGACATAGAATGAGTAGACGAAGTCGATCTATCTGTCGAAGTCGAAGACTGATCAGAAGTACTCGTTTGATGCGATGCTGAAGTCAATTCAGAGGTTTGTTTGTTTGAAGCAGATTCGGATGGGCTTGCTGAAACAGATGCTGAATTCAATACTGATTCAGAGCTACTTACTGATACAGACTCACTAGTTGACACTGAATCAGATGTTGACTCTAACTCAGAAGCTTGCTTGCGAGAAGCAGATTCAGAGGCACTAATTGAAACGGATGTTGAATTCAAGACTGATTCTGATGCGCTGGCTGAAACCGACGTACTTGCTTCTGAAGTACTTATCGATGATGAAGTTGACACGCTAGTGGATTCCGAAGCCAACTCAGACACTGAAGCGGATTGAAGTTCAGATGATTCCATTTGAGCTACAGACTCTGAAGTGCTGGTTGAGATGGACTCGGAGGCACTTATTGAAACGGATGCTGAATTCAAAACTGATTCTGATGCACTTGCTGACGCGGAAACGGAGGCCGAAGTCAACTCAGACACTGATGCAGACTGAAGCTCAGAAGATTCCATTTGAGCTACAGATTCTGATACGCTGGTTGAAACTGACTCTGATGTCGATGTCGACTCTAACTCAGAGGCTTGCTTGCGAGAAGCAGATTCGGATGCACTTGCTGAAACAGATGCAGAATTCAAAACAGACTCTGAACTACTTACTGATACAGACTTACTAGTTGACACTGAATCAGATGTTGATGTTGACTCAAACTCAGAGGCTTGCTTGCGAGAAGCAGATTCAGATGCACGGATTGAAACAGACTCGGAATTCAAGACTGATTCTGATGCGCTGGCTGAAACTGACTCTGAGGCCGAAGCCAATTCAGAGGCTTGTTTGTTTGAAGCAGATTCTGATGCGCTTGCTGAAGCCGAAACGGATTCCGAACTCAACTCAGATACAGATGTAGACTGAAGCTCAGAAGATTCCATTTGAGCTACAGATTCTGATATGCTGGTTGAAACTGACTCTGATGTTGATGTCGACTCTAACTCAGATACTTGCTTGCTTGAAGCAGACTCAGAACTCAAAATAGATTCTGAAGCTCTTGCTGAAACTGACTCAGAGATTGAAGCAGACACCAATTCAGATGCTTGCTTGTTTGAAGTTGATTCTGAGGTACTGATTGACACGGACTCGGAATTCAAAACCGATTCTGATGCGCTACTTGAAATTGATGCAGAAGTTAAGACTGATTCTGAAATACTTGTTAAGGCAGATTCAGACGCCGAAGCGGACGCCAACTCAGAAGCTTGTTCGCCTGAGGTTGATTCAGATGTACTTACTGAAACGGACTCGGAACTACTTACTGATACAGACTCACTAGTTGACACTGCATCAGATGTTGATGTTGACTCTAACTCAGAAACTTGCTTGCTTGAATCAGACTCAGATACACTGATTGAAACAGACTCAGAACTCAAGATAGATTCTGATGCACTTTCTGAAACTGACGCCGAATTCAATTCCGATTCGGATGCGCTGGTTGAAACTGATACACTTGTCAAAGCCGAAGCGGATACGCTTGTTGAAACTGACGCTGAATTCAAGACTGATTCTGATGCACTTGCTGACGCGGAAACGGATGCCGAAGTCAACTCAGACACTGATGCAGACTGAAGCTCAGAAGATTCCATTTGAGCTACAGATTCTGATACGCTGGTTGAAACTGACTCTGATGTTGATGTCGACTCTAACTCAGAGGCTTGCTTGCGAGAAGCAGATTCAGATGCACGGATTGAAACAGACTCGGAATTCAAGACTGATTCTGATGCGCTTGCTGAAACTGACGCTGAATTCAAGACTGGTTCTGAACTACTTACTGATACCGACTCACTAGTTAACACTGAATCAGATGTTGATGTTGACTCTAATTCAGAAGCTTGCTTGCGAGAAACAGATTCAGATGCACTGATTGAAACTGACGCTGAATTCAAGACTGATTCTGATGCACTTGCTGACGCGGAAACGGATGCCGAAGTCAACTCAGACACTGATGCAGACTGAAGCTCAGTAGATTCCATTTGAGCTACAGATTCTGATATGCTGGTTGAAACTGACTCTGATGTTGATGTCGACTCTAACTCAGAGGCTTGCTTGCGAGAAGCAGATTCAGATGCACTTGCTGAAACAGATGCAGAATTCAAAACAGACTCTGAACTACTTACTGATACAGACTCACTAGTTGACACTGAATCAGATGTTGATGTTGACTCTAACTCAGAAACTTGCTTGCTTGAAGCTGATTCTGATGCGCTACTTGAAACTGATACAGAGGTTGAGACTGACTCGGATGTTGAAGCAGACGCCAATTCAGAAACTTGCGTGCGTGAGGTCGACTCAGAGACACTGTTTGAAACATACTCGGAATTCAAAACTGATTCTGACACGCTTGCTGAAACTGACTCAGAGACCGAAGCGGACGCCAACTCAGATGCTTGTTTGCTTGAGGTTGATTCTGAGGTACTGATTGACACGGACTCGGAATTCAGAACCGATTCTGATGCGCTACTTGAAACTGATGCAGAAGCTAAGACTGATTCTGATACGCTTGCCGAAATCGACGCACTTGCTTCTGAAGCACTTATCGATGATGAAGTTGACACGCTAATTGATTCCGAAATCAACTCAGATACTGAAGCGGATTGAAGTTCAGAAGATTTCATTTGAGCTACAGATTCTGAAGTACTTGCCGACGTTGATGCAATCGACTCTGATACAGACAACGATCCACTCAAGGATTCAGATGCTAACTTCTCTGATGCTGACAATGAACTGCTTGCTGAAGCAGAAACGGATACTTCTGAGGCTGATACTGAAGCACTTGTCGAAGCTGAAGTAAGCGACTCTGATACAGACAAGGATTCACTCAATGATTCGGATGCAGATTTCTCTGAAACAGATAGAGAGCTACTTGCTGATTCTGAAACGGCTACCTCTGAGGCTGATAACGAACTACTTACCGAGATGGAAACAGACTCCAACTCAGATGCTAGCTTGCTTGAGGTTGACTCAGAGGCACTTGTTGAAACGGATGCTGAACTCAAGACAGAATTAGATGTACTGATTGAAACAGACTTAGAATTCAATTCCGATTCGGATGCGCTGGCTGAAATCGATACACTTGCTTCTGATACACTTGTCGAAGCCGAAGTGGAAACGCTTGTTGATTTCGATGTCAACTCAGACACTGAGGCAGATTGAAGTTCAGAAGATTCCATACGAGCTACAGATTCTGAAGTTCTAGTTGAGACTGACAACGAGTTGCTTGCTGAAGCTGAAACTGATACTTCTGAGGCTGATAACGAAGCACTTGTCGATGCTGAAGTAATTGACTCTGATACAGACAAGGAGCCGCTCAAGGATTCAGATGCAGACTTCTCTGAAGCTGACAGAGAAACACTTAACGATTCTGAAACGACTACTTCTGATGCTGATAACGATGCGCTTGTCGATGCAGAAGAAATCGACTCCGATACAGACAAGGAGCCACTCAAGGATTCAGATGCAGACTTCTCTGAAGCAGATAGAGAGCTACTCGCTGATTCTGAAACGACTACTTCTGAGGCTGATAACGATGCGCTTGTCGATGCTGATGAGATCGACTCCGATACAGACAAGGAGCCGCTCAATGATTCGGAAGCGGACTTCTCTGAAGCTGATAGAGAGCTACTTACCGAAGTAGAAACAATCGATTCTGATACAGACAAGGATGCACTTACCGACGCTGAAGCTGAGACCTCTGAATCATTCTGCAAATCAGACTGAGAAGAAGATAACGATTGAGATTCAAGTACCTGTGAAACCGATAGACTATCTGATACTGAATCGCTACTTGACATAGACTCAGATAATGACCTTGATTGACGATCCGATAGAGAAACAGCTGCAGACAGAGATTGAGACTCTGAAGCAACTACTGATGAGTTACTTTCTGAGTACGAACGACTATCTTGTGCTGACATCGAATGAGAAGAGGAATAATTGAGTGATTGAGATGCCAGTTCAGAAGCATTCATTCTTCGGTAATAGTAATTCACACTCTTCGATGGAGAGTAACTAACCCCGGTCGAAACTGTATGATAAAACTTAGAAAATCCATCAGCGCCTTGCAGAGATGCATCATCTCCCACAATATGGCTACCACTCGACTGCCCTTGAGCTTCTGGGGCGGAAGTATACGGTTTTCGGAAAGAATATTCTTTACCCGTTTTTTCATCCGTATAGCTTACCTTTTCTTTCAAGGAGAACCAACCTGAGATCTTTAACTTAAAGTTTTTTCCATCCGAAAACTCAGGAGTAACTGTAAGAGAATAATCTTCTTTCTTACTTTTTACCTCTCGCGTCTCAAGATGTTCAAAGGTTTCATTCCAATGGTCATGTCTAAAGGCCTTTTCATACACTAAGGTATAATTTGCAAGGTCGAATACAGTTCCGTTATCACTTTTCCGGTAATACCATTGTTTAGAAGGATCTAAGACATAATATTTTAAGGTGTAATCACCATTTGGGCTCGTCACTTCTCGGACAAGCTTAATATAGTGGTCCCTTGCCCCTCCTCTATAGGATTCGACAGTCTGTTTCCCAACTTCACTAAGATCAAAGACGCCAGACATTTTATTCTGATGATAGTCTACTAGCGGAACTTGAACAAAACCATCCAATTGTCGAGTAGCTGAAGCTGTGTACTCCTGACCTTCAATACCAACCTGGGCATAAGAGGCCAAAACAGTTTCCCTACCATTCGGGACGTAAGCTCCTTGCCGGAACTCACCCTTGTCGCGAATGAGCTTGTAATAGGTGACATGTTCAGCACTTCGTGATGGAACAATGGCTGATACTATCGATGGTGCATAAAGACCTACATTTTTAGGTTCTACCACATCATAAAGCTGTTGAATCATAAATTTAGGAGTCTGGTAGCTCACACTTTGCATCCGTATAACTCCAGGTTTCCCATCATCATAAATTGAGTAAAAGACCCTGTATTGGCGGTTTGTATCTGAACCAACTAATTCCTTTGGTAAATCAAATTCAACTACACTATTTGCTTTAACTGTTTGAGCATAAACCTCCGTACCACTAGACTTTTTAACCAAGCGGAAGTATACGTCGACACCTTTAGGAGTCGTTGAACCAATCGAGCTACGATCGACGGATAAGGTTGCATAATAATCCAGAGGATCCGGCTTCACTCGATTAACGAAATCCCAAATAGCAAAGGTATAACGCGTCACATCATGGGTTTCAGACAGAGACTTAAGAGTCGCAGGATCGAGATTTATTACAGATTTATCTAAATGCGGATCCTTTTCGATGTCTTCATATTCCAAAGCAGGATCTTTTACGCTAGCCCCATTTCGATCATCCAAATTAGGAGTGATATTGGACAACTCTTTAGAATCCGTAACGATTTCATAAATCGGTGCCAACTGAGCTGCAATGGCAGGTTTGCCGTTTACACTGCTATTCCCCACAAAACCCGATGCTTTCAGAGCAAGCATCATTTCATCAACAGACTCATTTAACCGTTGACGCTGCTCCACATATGCTTGCGTCGCAACATTTTCATGAAGCAACTGAGTACTGGTTGACAATTCTGTTTGCACCTTAGCGATCGCAACCGAGAGAGCTGCTTTCTGATCCGCATCTGTAAGGTTTGAGGCATAGTTCTCGGCCATCTGGGTCAATAAGGTCGCCTCTGACAGATTCTGTTCCAGACCAACTTTATCCGTTGCTCCTAGCACCCTTTCGGTCGTTTCCACGCTTGACTCTGATGTCGTAGCAGCTTCTGAGGTAGATTCGCTCAGAGACACAGCAAGGCTCTCAGAACCGTGCTCGCTTAAAGAGACAGAAGCACTTGTCGATTCTAGACTTTCTTCTGACATTGATCCAGCTTCAGAGACAGAACCAATCACTAAGCTATGGGCCTCTGCTAAGGTTTCTTTCTGTAATTCAGAGGTTGTCACCACATCAGCACTTGCTTCATCCGCATAAGCTGTATTGATAATAGCG
The DNA here is from genome assembly GCA_902363395.1 of Streptococcaceae bacterium. GTDB lineage: Bacteria > Bacillota > Bacilli > Lactobacillales > Streptococcaceae > Streptococcus. The sequence goes on along the minus strand of CABIZZ010000001.1, from coordinate 223,392 downwards.
GTGGCGCCAACAGCTGCTCCCGTCGCCAATAAGCCTTTCAGTACGAATTGACTTGTAGAACGGATCCCATCCCGCTCCTTCTCTGACTTCGTTATGACTGTTGTTTCTACTTCTCCACGAACAATTTTAAATAAACCTAAGGTAGAATTTTCAGAACGAACCCAGTGCTTCCCAGACTTGATTAATTTAAAACGAGTCGTTCGGTCCATCTCCCTAACTTTTCCATTCAAACGTTTAAAAAACATGAATATCCCCTCAACATTATAGTCATTAAATATTATACATTATTACTATACATATTCAAGTAATTTGATGTAGATAATAATTCCATTTTCAAAAAATTTCCTCCCCAAAAGGATTCCCTTTGTCTTTTAGTAAAATTCGTAAAATCTAGTAGGGTAAAACAAAAAAAAGAATCTCAAAATGAGATTCTTTTGTAAACACGCTGAAAATTAGATGGCTGTTTTCTCATAGAGAAACGTCATTATTCTTCCTTTTCTTTTTTACGGTGCCCCAATGCAGTTAAGCCTATAAAAGATGCTAGAGCACCTAATACGGTTAAACCTGCAGAGCCCTTTTCACCAGTTGCTGGAAGAACGGCTTCCGCTGAGTTTTCGCTGTTGGACAGGGATTGGATGAGTAATCCTGAAGTCCCATCAGATTGAACTTCGCTTGTTGAATCCAGACCTGAAAGAGACTGAGAATGACGGATTGACTCTGAGTGACTTTGCGAGTCAAATGAGGACTCAGAGCGGGTTTCACTTGTTGAGATTGAACCATTCAGGGATTCCGATGACGACTCGGTTAGACTGACTGAATCAGACTGACTCTCAGAGCTAGACTCCGGTGTCGAGACTGACTCGCTTGTTGGAGCAGATTGACTCAAAGAACTTGAGATAGAAACTGAATTTCTTACCGACTCGGATTGAGAAGTTGACATAGATTCTCTTGCGGAAATGGAGGCACTCATTAATTCTGAGACTGACTTGAATAACACGGCTGATGTCAACTGGCTAGTTGAAGAAAATTGGGAAGCTGAAACCGACCCTCTTGTAGAATCCGAGATACTCAAAGTGATTGACTCTGATTCCAACTCAGAAGTCAAAGCTGAGTCACTTGTGGAAACAGATGTACTCAAAGATTCTGAGACTGACTCGGAGATACTTTGCGATGTCGAGTGACTGACTGATTCTGAGGTTGAGATAGACTCACTGGCGAAAACCGAGGTACTCGAAGATGCTGAAATTATCTCCGAAACACTCGCCGATGTAGACTGACTAAGCGAATCGGATTCAGAGGTCGAAAGAGATTCACTGGTGAAAACCGAAGTGCTCAACGATTCTGAGACAAACTCGGAGACACTTGCCGATACCAACTGACTTAACGACTCAGATTCAGAGGTAGAAACGGACTCACTTACGAAAACCGATGTGCTTAACGATTCTGAGATTGACTCGGAAGTGCTTTCCGACACCGACTGGCTGACAGATTCGGATCGAGACCTCGAAACGGACTCACTGGCGGAAACTGAAGCACTCAACGATTCTGAGACAGATTCAGAAACACTTTCTGATGCAGACTGACTTAACGACTTGGACTCAGAGGTAGAAATGGAGTCGCTTGCGGAAACCGAAGCACTCAAAGAGTCAGAAACTGACTCGGAAAAACTTTCCGATACTGACTGACTAATAGATTCGGATTGAGAGGTTGAAACAGACTCACTGGCGGAAACCGAAGTACTCAAGGAGTCAGAAACTGACTCTGAAACACTTTCCGATACTGACTGGCTGACAGATTCGGATTGAGACCTCGAAACGGACTCGCTTGAGGAAACCGAAGTACTCAAAGATTCTGAAACAGACTCGGAGACGCTTACCGATACAGACTGACTAAGCGACTCGGATTGAGACCTCGAAACGGACTCACTGGCGGAAACCGAAGTGCTCAACGATTCTGAGACAGACTTGGAGAAACTTGCTGATACAGACTGACTAACCGACTCTGACTCAGATATCGAAATGGACTCACTGGCTGAAACCGAGCTACTCAACGATGCTGAAATTGACTCCGAAACACTTGCCGATACTGACTGACTGAACGACTCTGACTCAGATATCGAAACGGACTCACTGGCTGAAACCGAAGTACTTAAAGATTCCGAAACTGACTCAGAGACACTTGCCGAGGTAGACTGACTAATAGACTCGGATTGAAAGGTTGAAACAGACTCACTTGCGGAAACCGAGGTACTCAAGGAGTCAGAAACTGATTCCGAAACACTTGCCGAGGTAGACTGGCTGAGCGACTCGGATTCAGAGGTCGAAAGAGATTTACTGGCGGATACAGAGGCGCTTAATGATTCGGAGACGGATTCGGAAACACTCGCCGAGGTCGACTGACGGACTGATTCGGATTCAGAGGTCGAGAAAGACTCACTTGTCGAAACTGAGATACTCAAAGATTCTGAGACTGACTCAGAGGTACTTAAAGATTCTGAAACTGACTCGGAAACACTTGCCGAGGAAGACTGACTCTCCGATACCACCTCACTGACTGATTTAGACTCACTAACAGAAACCGAAGCAGATTCCGAAAGGCTCTCTGATTCTAGAACACTCAAAGATTGAGATGCTGCTGTTGATACCGAGAGACTTGTAGAGAGCGAGCTGCTTTGAGAAGCGACGATTGAGGTTGATGCACTCTCCGATTCTGAATAGCTCTCAGACAGAGACTCTGATAGCTCAGCCGATTTTGACCGCATTTGAGAAGTACTTTGCTCTTCAGATACGCTCTGGGAATAACTCACTGAGAGCGACTGCGTACGAGGATCCTCTGTCAAAGGTACCTTCACAGTATTAGACGTCAAATCCTTGAAGACAACCGTAATTTCTCCAGTTGCAGAGACTGAATAGCTCTTAAAGTCTTTAGACGCTAACAGACGTGGATTGGCCGCTTTGAACTTTTCCCAAACTTGCGCTTTTTCAGACTCAGTCAGATTGGTCAAATCAGTCACCTGAGTATTAGAAGTCACTGGAGCAATCGGATTTCGGATACCATCATTTTGAGGCAAGACCTTAATGCGGAAAGAACGATCGAGAAACTGATTTCTAGCATTGGTAAAACGAACGGTTATCGTATACGTCTTCCCGGGTTCGACAACCTCTGTGCCTCCGACTTTTCCTTCGATCAACATAGGAGCAAAAGGTGATTTCAAGGTTGCATTGGGAACGAGAACCCCCTCAACCCGTTCACTGTTGGGAGCATAACCCATATAGGTGAGAATGACCCCACCATTCTGCTCTCTAACAATGTACTGCAACCGAATCGGATCTGAATTATAAGCTGTGATCAGATGATTATTTGCTGGACCACTCATGACAAAAGGAGCACGAAAAGCACTGTCCACCTCTATGGTACTACCTGTACGCGGATCTCTCTTCCCTGATTGTTCTCTTAACACAGCATTGACCAAGCGATTCCGAACAGACTTGGCCTGAAGAAGCGTCACCTCTGCATCTTGATCCGGTTTGGCTAATTGGTTACGGATGGCTTCCAGAGCTTCTTCCGCTTCCGACACCAGTCCCTCTCCATCCTTCAATTCTTTCGCTTGTTCTATATACAAATAAAGATCTCGAGCAATACTTTGAAGCTGTTTATCCTGAGCAGGATCTGAGACGACTACAGACTCTTGGTCCCCATTTGAAAGGACGCTAGCTTCCGCTATTGAAGTAGAGGGCACTGCTGAACTCGTCGTAGATAATGTAGTAGAAAGCGAATCACTCTGTAACTCTGATGGAGACCACTCGCTCGTAGACAGACTGGTCGTGGACAACTGTTCCACACTGCTCAACACCAAGCTATCCTTACCTACTACGCCCACTTCCGAATCCACTTCTGACTGTAAAGTTGGACCTGCTAGCTCGTCAGCATCCGTTGGATGCGCAATTGACGTCGCACCCATAATGGATCCAGCAGCAATCAAGCCTTTTAAGGCTATGGAGCTTGGAGCATCCATACTAGAATGATTGGAAACATCTTTTCCTTTTTTAACACGCAAAAAAGAAGCATTCGAGCAGGCTACTCGAATCCAATGTTTCCCCGATTTTATTAATTTAAACCTCGTCACTCTATTCCATGTTTTTTTCAGCAAGGTAAGGATGCCCCTCTCTCCTCAAAAATTATTCTCTCTTGATTATACATGATTGAATCCTATTTTCAATCATTTTGGCTAAATCTATGCTCGATCTCAGCAAAAAAGCCATCGAATCGATGACTTTTTAAAAATGAACAGCATGTTTTTAAAAGCTGGTTCCTATTTTGCAATTTCTTCCAACATTTTTTCAATGTGTTGGATGGATTTCTCACGTCCAAGCAAGTAGATGGTATCTGGCAATTCAGGACCATGCATTTCTCCTGAAACGGCGATACGGATTGGCATGAAGAGATTTTTTCCTTTGATACCCGTTTCTTTTTGGACCGCTTTGATTTGTGGGAAGATATTTTCTACCACAAACTCTTCGTCTGACATAGCTTCAAGTTTTGCTTTGAAGGCTTCAAGTACCGTTGGCACTGTTTCACCAGCCATGACTTCTCGCTCAGCTTCAGTTAATTCTGGGAAGTCTGAGAAGAAAAGGTCTGTCAATGGTACGATTTCGTCCACTGATTTCATTTGTGGTTTGTAGAGTTCCACCAATTTCTCAGCCTTGTCTGTCAAACGGCCTGCTGCTTCAAGGAATGGTTTGGCCATTTCAAAGATGGTCGCAAGATCTGCATTCTTGATGTAGTCATTGCTCATCCAGTCCATTTTCTTCTGGTCGAAGGCTGCTGGGGACTTGCTGAGGCGGTTTTCATCAAAGAGCTGGATGAGTTCTTCGCGAGAGAAGATCTCGTCTTCCCCACCAGGGTTCCAACCAAGAAGAGCGATAAAGTTAAAGACTGCTTCTGGAAGGTAACCTTTCTTCCGGTAATCTTCGATGAACTGAAGGGTATTGGTGTCACGTTTAGATAACTTCTTACCTGTTTCAGAGTTGATGATCAAGGTCATGTGACCAAACTCTGGCGCTTCCCATCCGAGCGCTTCATAAACCATGAGCTGTTTTGGGGTGTTGGCGATATGGTCATCTCCACGGATAACGTGAGAGATTTGCATGTCGTGGTCATCGATCACAACGGCAAAGTTGTAAGTTGGGTAGCCATCTTTCTTTTGGATAACCCAGTCTCCACCGATATTGCCACCTTCAAATTCGATATCACCTTTGACCATATCATGCCACTTGTAGATACCTGACTCATTGACTGCCAAACGAACTGTTGGAATAATCCCTGCTGCTTCACGTTCTGCAATGTAAGCTGCTTTTTCCACTTCGCTCATGCCAAGGTATTCGTTAATGTAGCGAGGTGTTTCACCAGCAGCTTCTTGGCGTTCACGTTCAGCTGCCAACTCTTCTTCTGTAACGTAAGACTTGTAGGCTTTTTCTTCGGCCAAGAGTTGGTCGATGTATTTTTGGTAGAGTTCCAAACGCTCAGATTGGCGGTAATTTTCATGAGTCTCTGGACTTTCATCCCAGTCCATGCCCAACCAACGAAGGTTTTCCAGCTGGGAACGTTCGCCGTCTTCGACGTGGCGCTTACGGTCCGTATCTTCGATACGGATGATAAAAGTTCCACCATGGTGGCGCGCATACAAGTAGTTAAACAATGCTGTACGGGCATTTCCGATGTGTAGTAGTCCTGTTGGACTTGGTGCATAACGCACACGAATATCTTTAGTCACGTATGTTTCTCCTAATTGTTCATTGATTCTGGGCTTCTCGTCTAACTGGCCCAGGCACTTTTCACTCTATTATAGCACATCTCCAAAGGAGTAGCTTCCTAATCGAGTCGTTCTTCTAGTTCAAAATCGATTGGCAGGGTTGCTAAGAAATGCTCCAACTCCCGCTCCCAATAAAACCATTCATGTTTTCCTGGTCCATGGTTGTAGGTGATATCAAAACCGAGGTCCTTCAGATGATCCACAGCTGTATTGTTGGCCTCATACAGAGCATCCTGCTCGCCACACCACGCCCATAAGACCGTCTTTTTATCTGAGTACTTTTCAGCAATGCTTTCCAAGGAGTAAGGACTCGTCGTCCAATCTTCTAGTTCTCCAAAGACCCCTTGCCAATAAGCCTTACTGCCAAGGTCGGTATCTGCTAGTTGACGCCCCTCAAAGCTAAGAGCACCAGAAAAACTAGCAGCATGCGAGAAGCGATTGGTTTGAAGGGCCAGTTTGAAAGATCCATAGCCCCCCATCGATAGGCCAGCAATAAAGGTCTTCTCCCGCTTCTTAGTCATATTGGGGAAGAAGCGCGCCAAGGTCTTAGGCAATTCCTCTGCGATGGCTGTGTAGTAGGGATAGCCATACTGGGTATCCGTATACCAACCATTATTGGTATTAGGCAAGACAACAATCAGATTGGTCGAGCGTAGGATCCGTTCCACATTGGTCCGTTTCAACCAAGAGTACTGATTGCCATTCATCCCATGAAGGAGATAGAGGACCGGGATATCTTGATCATCTGGATTTTCCACCCGAGACGCATCTGGGTAGAGGACGTTGATCCCCCACTCCATTGCGAGCGCTTCTGAATAGTATTCAATCTGCATTACTGCCATCTATCTTTCCTCACTATTTCTTCTTTTCCTTGACAAGAAAAAGCCGACAATCGACTTTTCCTCTTACTCTTAATCCTAGCGTACTTCCATGACGACTGGCAAGATAGCTGGTCGACGTTTGGTCTGGTCAAAGAGGTACTTGGCCAAACTATCACGAACAGCACCCTTGAGCTCGCCCCAATCGAAGCTGTCTTGGGCTAAATATTCTTCTACACTTTGGTTGACAATCTCTGCACTTTCGCGCAAGATATCGCGACTCTTCTTCACATAGATAAAGCCACGGGTGTGAACTTTTGCCTTCGAGATAATGCGTTTTTCACGACGGTTAACCGTAATAGCCACAATAAAGATACCATCTTCTGAAAGGACTTTCCGGTCACGGAGCACGACATTCCCAACGTCTCCGATGGCATTCCCATCGATAAGGACATCTCCAGCAGAGACGCTACCAGCAGGAACGAAGTCACCATTGTCATATTCCATGATGGTGCCTTTTTTCGGAATGAAGATATTTTCAGGCAAAATCCCCACTTCCATCGCAAGCCGTGCATGGGCATCTAATTCGCGGTATTCCCCTTGGATTGGGAAGAGATAGTTGGGACGAAGGAGGTTGATCATCAATTGAAGATCACGCGCATTTCCGTGTCCTGATACACGCAAGCTTTGAGTAATCGCTTTTACGACTCCGCCTGCTTGGTAGACCATGTTTTCTACACGTGCCATAACCGCTTCTTTGGCGATAGATGGAGTTGTTACGATATAGACCAAGTCGCCATCCTTGATTTCAACATAGCGGTGACGGCCAATGGACATTTTACGAAGTCCATTGATGGGTTCACCCATCCGCCCCGTTTCAAGAATAATCAATTCATGATCCTCAAAACGAGACATTTCTTTTGGCTTGATCAATATTTTTTCGTTGGCCAAAGACAGTTTATTTAAACGAATCCCTGTCCGGACAATATTTTCTACGTCAAATCCAGTCAAAACAACCCGGCGCCCTGTCTCTGCAGCTGCGTCAAAGACTTGCTGGATCCGTGATAGGTTACTTGCAACAGCGGCTACAATGATACGGCCATCCCAGTCAGCAATGGTATCTAGGATTTCATCCCCAACCTCTTGCTCACTAGCGACTTGAATCTTACTATCGGCATTGGCAGAGTCACTCAAGAGAGCGAGGACGCCTTCTTGTCCAATCTCTGCCAAACGAGCAAAGTCAGTCGCATAAAACTCACTCGCTGTCTGGTCAAACTTGAAGTCTCCGGTATAAACGATATTGCCTTCAGAAGTCTTGATGACAATTCCTAAACTTTCTGGAATAGAGTGAGTTGTCTGGAAGAAGGAAACAACGGTTCCTCCAAAATCAATCTCTGAGTTGGCATCGATTACATGGAAGTCGTTGAACTTCTTGACACTGTCATTGCTCTTAACAAAGAGTTTGGCCAACTCGATGGTCAACTCTGACCCAAATACGGGAACTTTAGCCTCCGCTAAAAGATAGGGAAGGGCTCCAATGGCATCCGCATGCCCGTGCGTTAAAAAGACTCCTGCGATACGATCGCTATTCTCAAAGAGGTAGTCCATGTTGGGAATAACGACATCGACCCCTAGTTGTTCATTTTCTGGATACTTGAGACCAGCATCCAAAACAAAAATAGAGTCATTTACTTCAGCTATGTAGAGGTTTTTTCCGTTTTCACGGACTCCACCTAAAGTAATCAACTTAATGTTACTCATGTTTTCTCCTTTATGTGATGGTTCATACTTACGGTCCTTGGCTCACCAAGTCGAATTACAGTTTTGCAAATTTCTTGCATATCTAGAACATTATACTATTTTTTCACGATTTTTTCAAAAGTCAGATCAAACAAAAAGCCCTCCACCATCTGATGGAGGAACCTTTACTAAGACCAAAGACGATAGCCTAGATTGTCAACTTTGTCAAAAAGAGACCCTAGTCCGTATGATAGTCATTTTTCTTATTCTCAATCACCCGTATCGCCGCCTTGATCACATGAAACTCATTTAGCAGTTCTTCTAGGTGGTGGTAATTCCGATCGCTGAGAGCCCCTTTCTTAAGGGTTTGAGACAAGCTATAAAACCGATCAACATGCTCATCAATATTGGCCAGCAATTCTTTGGCTTCTTTCAACCGGTAGCGATTCAAGAGCTTGCTCTGGCTATGTTTATAGGCGAGCACATTCTCACGATGAATGTCTTGACAGACTTCCTTCTGTTCTTCATCCACCGTCAAATTGACCGCTTGGAAGCAAGTAATAAATTCCCGATTCTTCAGATCACACACAAAGACGATACCGTCCTCTGCTACATAGGCTTCCGTATCGGGCCGTTGATCAAAACTGCTGTCAAAATGATGAAGCGAGGGCACGTGTTGATTGACCCAACGTCTCAACTGCTCTTCATCGACCCCAAATCGTTCCATTGCTCTTTCTTTAAAGTGATCTCGACAGCTATATTCATGTGCGTATGGCAATCCCACTGACCTCACCTCAACTTTCCACCACGACAGACAAAAAGACCTCCAGTCTTACGGGACTAGAGGTCTGGTCTACTTCACTGACAAGAGGCGATTAACCATTTAGGCTAACGAAAACAACTGTTATGATTTTCATTTCTTTTCATGGTACGTTTTCACATACCAGTGGTTTTCTTTGCAATTTCTCTTTCAGTTTTGTTACAAAGTACTCAGTTGAGCATACCGAAGTTCGAAAACCATCTAAAGCTTCCACTACTATTTCCACGTATTTCAATGTCATTTAGTAAGTTAAGCAGACTTACTTGACGGCTCAACCGATTTAACATTTCCGACGTTCTGGCTTTTTTTATAAAAAGCACAATCAAGTGTCAGCGAGGCAAACCTAAAACGAAGTAACCTAATGTATGAATCTATAAGGCATTGGTATCAACCCCTTCTCCCTTATCTTCACCTATAGTATACTCCTTTAATATTGGTATTGCAAGCGATTACATACTGAAACTAGTTTCTAAATTTACTCAAAGAAACGGTAGTAATCAGACAGATCCATCTTGGCCTTTTCCTCTTGGTTCAAGTCCTGGATAATCTTTCCATCCTTCATGACAATCAAGCGATTCCCGTACTTGAGCGCATCTTCCATATGGTGGGTAATCATCAAGGCAGTCAGTCGATCCGTTTTGACAAATCGATCCGTCAGCTCCATCAAGGCCTGACTCGTCTTGGGATCGAGAGCAGCTGTATGCTCATCCAAGAGCAAGAGTTCAGGACGCTTCAGGGTAGCCATCAACAGGCTCAGAGCTTGACGTTGCCCACCAGACAAGAATTCTACCGCTGTATCGACATGCTTCTCTAAACCATTGCCAATCTGGCTTAAAACCTCTTTAAACTCGTCTTTGTACTGGGCAAGGCGACGAGGAACCAAGCCACGCTTTTCTCCTCGGAATTTTGCAATCAGGAGATTTTCGGCCACTGTCATACGAGGGGCTGTCCCCATCTTTGGATCTTGGAAGACCCGGGATAGGTATTTGGCCCGTTTTTCCGGACCATAGTGAGTCACGTCCTCTCCCTTAATCAAGACTTGACCACTGGTCAGAGGCAGGGTTCCAGCCAGGGTGTTGAAGAGGGTTGACTTCCCAGCACCATTGCCCCCAAGAATTGTGATAAAGTCATGCTCATGAATCTCCAAAGAGACATTGTCCAAAATGACTTTTTCTTCATTCAAGCCATTATTCACCACGATCGTGGCATTTTTTAATTCTACAATTGCGGTCATTTGCTGAGTTTGACTCCTTTCAGCAGTTTCTCTTTAAAGGTTGGAATCATGAGACAGATCGCCAAGATGATAGCACTAAAGATACGGATGTAGCTAGTATTGACACCGATGGCAATCACAGCCCAAATCAAGAATTGATAAATGATTGATCCAATAACAATACTGAGCAAACGTTCTGCTAAGGTTAGTTTTGAGAAAAGGACCTCTCCGATAATCAAGCTGGCCAGGCCAACGACGATGACCCCGATCCCTCGAGAAGCATCTGCATAGCCTTCTTGCTGGGCCATCAAGGCACCTGACAAGGCAATAATCCCATTAGAAACCACTAGCCCCATCAACTCCATCCGGCTGGTATGGATCCCAAAACTTTTAGCCATCTCAGGATTGTCCCCCGTTGCAATATAGGCTTGCCCCAATTTAGTATCTAAAAAGAAGAGCATAGCGGCAATCACCAGGGTTACAAAGATGATCCCGATGATAATCTCGTTTACGCCACTCGCGATAGGAATCATATCTTGAATTTTTGAGTATCCGAGTAAACCCAGGTTGGCCCGTTGCATCACAAAGAGAATGACTGAGTTACAGGAAGTCATCACCAAAATCCCCGATAACAGCGTCGGAATCTTTCCTTTGGTATAAAGAAGACCTGTAGCCAATCCAGCCAAACACCCTGCGCCTACGGCCACTATAGTAGCCAGTAAAGGATGAACCCCTTTAGTGATCAGCGTTACCGCAACGGCTCCTCCTAATGGAAAGGACCCCTCTGTGGTCATATCTGGGAAATCCAAGATACGGAAGGTCATAAAGATCCCTAGCCCCAAAATAGCCCAGATTAAGCCTTGTGAAATAATCGAAATAAGCATACCTTTGTCCTAACTATTGTAAATATCCTCTATTGTATCATATTGCGAGACGTGATTTCAATGCTTTCAGGAAATAACAAAAAGGCCCCACTCCTTAGAGCGGGGCCTCCTTGTGGAAAACTAATCCATTTCCGATCCTAGTGCGAATCGTTGGTTTCTACCACTTGTTTAGTCTTCGTTTTTCTTGCGTCTTGCAAGACCAGCAAGTCCTACCAAACCAAGAGCAGCACCTAACAATGCAGCAGAAGCTGATTGTTCTTCACCTGTAGCAGGAAGTTGAGGTGTTGTTGGTGGTGTTGGTGGTGTAACTGGTGGTGTTGGTGGCGTTGGAGGTGTTACCGGTGGTACTGGAGGAACAACTTTGTTGTTGAACTCTTTGTCCACTGGATCTGTTACGTTAGTAACAAGAGCTTTCGCGCTACCATCACGTTTCACTTCAACAGTTACAACAGCTTTCATTGTGTCATAGATAACTGTAGCATCAGTACCTTTAACTTCTTCAACTGTGTAAGTGTAAGTGCCTTCTTCACCCTTCTTGTACTCAATTGCTGAGAACTTAACGTTACCAGAAGCATCGTTTGTAACTGTTTCAATCACGTTACCATTTTGATCCTTCAAGGTGAAGCTGAACTCACCAGCTTTCAATTCACGGCCTTCAAGTCTCTTAGTAAAGTTGAACTCTACTGAGATTGGAACGTTGACGACACGTTTTTCAGTTGGTTTGTTTGGCTTGTTCACTGACTTGCTAGTTGGATCGTATTGGTGAACGATTTGAGCAGCAGTATTTTCGATGTCTACTCCACCTGCAACGTCTGCTTTAACAGTTGCTGGGATATCGAACTTGTAGTAACGTCCGAAGGCGAATTTAGTTGTATCGATGACTGGTGTATTTTCCGCATCTCCAAGTGACTTAGTCAAGTCTGCCTTAGAAGTTGCAGTGATTACTCCACCTTCAACCTTGATATCGAACTTAGCAGTGACATCTTCTCCTGTTACAGAGTCGTAAGCTTTGATGTTCGCAACGTCGATGTCTACCTTGTCTTCTTCGTAGTCATCAGAGATTCCTACTGATTGGATATTGTGAGCTTCTGTGAACTTAGTAGTATCCAACCATACTTGGTAAACAACTTTATCGCCACGTTTAACAGTCTTAGTATTGATGTTTTCTGCTTCGTTGTTATCAGTCTTATCAGCGTAAGGATCTACGTTTGTATCCGCAACCTTATCAGCCAATTCTTTGTCATCATCAAGAAGTTTCGTACCAGTGATATCGAATTTCTCTGCATTCAAGATATACTTCTCTGGTTGGAACTCAGGAGTTTCAGGAGGAGTTACCTTGTTGTTGAATTCTTTATCTTCTGGTTCAGTCACAACTGTTACAAGAGCTTTCGTAGCTGCGTCATGTTTCACTTCAACAGTTACAACAGCTTTCATTGTATCGTAAGCGACAGTACCATCAGTACCTTTCACTTCTTCAACTGTATACTTGTGAACGCCTTCTTGACCTTTCTTGAACTCAAGAGCTGAGAACTTAACGTTTCCTTCTGCATCGTTGCTTACAGTTTCAAGAACCTTGCCTGATTCATCTTTAAGAGTAAAGCTGAATTCGTTGGCTTTAAGTTCACGACCTTCAAGTCTCTTAGTAAGGTTGAAGTTTACAGAGACTGGTACGCTGTTCACACGTTTTTCAGTTGGTTTTTCAGGTTTTTCAACTTTCTTCGTAGTTGGGTTGTAGTAGTTAACTACTTGCGCTGCAGTGTTTTCGATATCTACTCCACCAAGGACATCAGCTTTCACTGTTGTTGGAATATCGAACTTGTAGTAGCGTCCAAATGCGAATTTAGTTGTATCGATGATTTGAGTGTTATCTGCATCGCCAAGTGACTTAGTGAAGCCAGCTTTAAGGGTTGCAGTGATGACACCATTGTTTACAACGATATCGAACTTAGCAGTGACATCTTCACCTGTTACTGAGTCATAGGCTTTGATTGCAGAAGCATCAAGTTCCAATTTCGCTTCATCGTAGTCATCAGAGATAGCTACAGATTGGATATTGTCCTTGTTGTTTGCATCAAATTTAGTTGTGTCTAACCATACTTGGTAAACCAACTTATCGCCACGGTTAACTGACTTAGTATTCAAGTTTTCTTTTTCGTTGTTAGATGCATCGTCTGCATATGGGTTCGCATTTGTATCTGCGTACTTGTCTGCCAACTCTTTATCATCATCAACGAGCTTGTCACCAGTGATATCGTATTTCTCTTCAGAGACAACGTATTTCTCTGGTTGGAACTTAGGCTCTTCTGGAGGAGTTACCACGTTGTTGAACTCTTTATCAGCGATTTCGCCAACAGTTGCCACAAGAACTTTAGCTGTTCCGTCGTGTGATACCGTAACTGTTACATTCGCTTTCATTGTGTCGTATGTAACGGTTCCGTCAGTACCTTTCACTTCTTCAACAGTGTAGTTGTGAACGCCTTCTTGGCCTTTCTTGAATTCAAGAGCTGAGAACTTAACGTTTCCTTCTGCATCGTTGCTTACAGTTTCAAGAGTATTACCTTCTGAATCTTTAAGAACAAAGCTGAATTCGTTGGCTTTAAGCTCACGACCTTCCAACTTCTTAGTAAAGTTGAACTCAATTGAAACCGGTACGTTGTTGACACGTTTTTCAGTTGGTTTAGTTGGTTTTTCAACTTTCTTAGTTGTTGGGTTGTAGTAGTTGACTACTTGCGCTGCAGTATTTTCGATATCTACACCAGCTGCGACATCAGCTTTCACTGTTGTTGGAATATCGAACTTGTAGTAACGACCGAATTCGAACTTAGTTGTATCGATGATTTGAGTGTTGTCCGCATCGCCAAGTGACTTAGTGAAGCCAGCTTTAAGAGTTGCAGTGATCACTCCACCTTCAACTGTGATGTCGAATTTATCCGTTACATCTGCACCTGTTACTGAATCGTAAGCTTTGATTGCAGAAGCATCAAGTTCCAATTTCGCTTCATCGTAGTCATCTGAGATTCCTACTGATTGGATATTGTCCTTGTTGTTTGCATCAAATTTAGTTGTATCAAGCCATACTTGGTAAACCAATTTAGCACCAGGTTTAACAGTCTTCGTATTCAAGTTTTCTGCTTCGTTGTTTGATGCATCGTCCGCATATGGGTTGGCATTTGTATCAGCGTACTTGTCTGCCAATTCTTTGTCATCATCAACAAGCTTGTCACCAGTGATATCGTATTTCTCTTCAGAAACAACATATTTCTCTGGTTGGAACTTAGGCTCTTCTGGAGGAGTTACACGGTTGTTGAACTCTTTATCAGCGATTTCGCCAACAGTTGCCACAAGAACTTTAGCTGTTCCATCATGTGATACTGTGACTTTCACTGCAGCCTTCATCGTATCGTAAGTAACTGTTGCGTCTGTTCCTTTCACTTCTTCAACAGTGTAGTTGTAAACGCCTTCTTGGCCTTTCTTGAATTCAAGAGCTGAGAACTTAACGTTTCCTTCTGCATCGTTCGTTACAGTTTCAACGACTTCACCTGCTTCATTTTTAAGAACGAAGCTGAATTCGTTGGCTTGAAGTTCACGACCTTCCAAACGTTTTGTGAAGTTGAATTCCACTTCAACTGGAACGTTGTTCACACGTTTTTCAGTTGGTTTGCTTGGTTTTTCAACTTTCTTAGTCGTTGGGTTGTAGTAGTTGACTACTTGCGCCGCAGTATTTTCGATATCTACACCACCAGGAACATCAGCTTTCACTGTTGTTGGGATGTCGAACTTGTAGTAACGTCCAAATGCGAACTTAGTTGTATCGATGATTTGAGTGTTTTCTGCATCGCCAAGTGACTTAGTGAAGCCAGCTTTAAGAGTTGCAGTGATCACTCCACCTTCAACTGTGATGTCGAATTTATCTGTTACATCAGCGCCAGTTACTGAATCGTAAGCTTTGATCTTAGTAGCATCAAGTTCCAATTTCGCTTCATCGTAGTCATCTGAGATTCCTACTGATTGGATATTGTCCTTGTTAGCTGCGTCGAATTGAGTTGTATCCAACCATACTTGGTAAACCAACTTATCGCCACGTTTAACAGTCTTGGTATTGATGTTTTCTGCTTCGTTGTTTGAAGTTCCATCAACATATGGATTAGTATTTGTTTCACCATATTTATCAGTCAACTCAGCATCATCATCAAGAAGTTTGTTATCAGTGATAGAGAATTTCTCTGTATTCAATACATACTTCTCTGGTTGGAACTTAGGCTCTTCTGGAGGAGTTACACGGTTGTTGAATTCTTTATCTGGAGCATCAGTAACGTTTACAACCAATACTTTAGCTGTTCCGTCGTGTGATACTGTTACAGTTACTTCTGCTTTCATTGTATCGTATGATACTGTTGCATCTGTTCCTGCGACTTCTTCAACTGTATATTTGTGAACGCCTTCTTGACCTTTCTTGAATGTAAGAGCTGAGAACTTAACGTTTCCTGCTGCATCGTTGCTTACAGTTTCAAGAGTATTACCTTCTGAATCTTTAAGTACGAAGCTGAATTCGTTGGCTTTAAGCTCACGACCTTCCAAACGTTTAGTGAAGTTGAACTCTACTGGTACTGGAACGTTGTTGACACGTTTTTGAGTAGGTTTTTCTGGAGTTTCAACCTTCTTAGTTGTTGGGTTGTAGTAGTTGACTACTTGCGCTGCAGTATTTTCAATATCTACACCAGCCGCAACATCAGCTTTCACTGTTGTTGGAATGTCGAACTTGTAGTAACGTCCAAATTCAAATTTAGTTGTGTCGATAACTTGAGTATTTTCTGAATCTCCTAGAGACTTAGTGAAGCCAGCTTTAAGAGTTGCAGTGATCACTCCACCTTCAACTGTGATGTCGAATTTATCCGTTACATCTGCACCTGTTACTGAATCGTAAGCTTTGATTGCAGAAGCATCAAGTTCCAACTTCGCTTCATCGTAGTCATCTGAGATTCCTACAGATTGGATGTTTTCTTTGTTAGTTGCTGAGAATTTAGTTGTATCCAACCATACTTGGTAAACCAACTTATCTCCACGGTTAACAGTCTTGGTATTGATGTTTTCTGCTTCGTTGTTGGTATCTTTGTCAGCATATGGGTTTGCATTTGTATCTGCATACTCATCTGTCAACTCATCATCGTCATCAACGAGTTTCGAACCAGTGATATCGAATTGTTCTTTGTTAAGAACGAATTTCTCTGGTTGGAACTTAGGTTCAGTTGGTGGTGTTACCACGTTGTTGAACTCTTTATCAGCGATTTCGCCAAGCTTAGCTACTAAAATTTTAGCTGTACCTTTGTGTTCAACAGTGATAGTTACAGTTGCTTTCATTGTGTCGTATGTCACAGTAGCATCTGTACCCGCAACCTCTTCAACAGTGTAGTTGTGAACGCCTTCTTCACCCTTCTTGAATGTAAGAGCTGAGAATTTCACATTACCATCTTTATCGTTGGTTACAGTTTCAAGAGTTTTTCCTTCTGAATCTTTCAATACAAAGCTGAATTCGTTAGCTTTCAATTCGCGTCCTTCTAGACGTTTAGTGAAGTTGAATTCTACTTCAACTGGTACGTTGTTGACACGTTTTTCAGTTGGTTTACTTGGTTTTTCAACAGTTTTGCTTACTGGGTTGTAGTAGTTCACTACTTGAGCCGCAGTATTTTCAATGTCTACACCACCAGGTACATCTGCTTTAACAGTTGCTGGGATATCAAATTTGTAGTAACGTTCAAATGCAAATTTAGTTGTGTCAATGATTTGAGTGTTTTCTGCATCACCCAATGACTTCGTGAAGCCAGCCTTAAGAGTTGCAGTCATCACACCATTTTCAACTTTAATGTCGAATTTGTTTGTTACATCCTCACCAGTTACTGAATCGTAGGCTTTAATTTCAGAAGCAACGACATCAACTTTTGTTTCATCGAAGTCATCAGTGATTCCTACTGATTGCACGTTTTCTTTGTTAGTTGCTGAGAATTTAGTTGTATCCAACCATACTTGATAGTAGATCTTATCTCCACGGTTAACAGTCTTGGTATTGATGTTTGCTGCTTCGTTGTTGTTTGTTTTATCAACATATGGATCCGTATTTGTTTCACCATATTTATCAGTCAACTCAGCATCATCATCAAGAAGTTTGTTATCAGTGATTGAGTATTTCGCTTCATTCAATACATACTTCTCTGGTTGGAACTTAGGTTCTGTTGGAGGAGTTACTGTATTGTTGAACTCTTTATCAGCTGGTTCAGTTAGGTTAGCAATCAATGCTTTCGCTGTACCGTCGTGTGATACTGTTACAGTTACTTCTGCCTTCATTGTATCGTAAGTGACAGTTGCGTCTGTACCTTTCACCTCTGTTACAGAGTAAGTGTAAGTACCTTCTTGACCCTTCTTGTACTTAAGGGCTGTAACTTTTTCACCAGCTTTATTTGTGTACTCTACTGGAGAGAATTTAATCTTACCAGCTGCATCGTTGGTTGCAGTCGCAATCGCAACATTATCACTGTCTTTCAACTCGAATGTAAATTCGCCAGCTTTAAGCTCACGACCTTCCAAACGTTTTGTGAAGTTGAATTCTACAGTGATTGGGACACTGTTCACACGTTTTTGAGTTGGTTTTTCTGGAGTTTCTACAGATTTGCTTACTGGGTTGTATACGTGAACGATTTGGTTAGCTTTGTTTTCGATGTCTACTCCACCTGCTACTGAATCTTTAACAGTTGCTGGGATATCGAATTTGTAGTAGCGACCAAATGCAAATTTAGTTGTGTCGATAACTTGAGTATTTTCTGCATCACCTAAAGATTTGTTCATTGATGCTTTAGATGTTGCAGTAATGACACCATTTTCAACCTTAATGTCGAATTTAGCTGTCACATCTTCACCAGTTACGCTGTCATAAGCTTTGATGTCACCAACGTTAACAGTCAATTTCTCTGCATCGTATGTATCAGAGATACCTACAGATTGGATGTTGTTCTTGTCAGTGAAGTTCTTAGTATCCAACCATACTTGGTAAACTAATTTTTCACCGCGTTCAACAGTCTTGGTATTGATGTTTTCTGCTTCGTTGTTAGCAGTTTTGTCAGCATATGGGTTTGCATTTGTATCTGCATACTCATCTGTCAACTCATCATCGTCGTCAACGAGTTTTGTACCAGTGATGTCAAATTTTTCTTTATTAAGAACGAATTTTTCTGGTTGGAACTCAGGAGTCTCTGGAGGAGTGATCTTGTTGTTGAACTCTTTATCCTCTGTTCCATCAGTAGCGTTACCGTTCGCATCTACCCCACCTGTTGATGATACGTTGGTTACAGTTGTAAGAGCATGACCGTTCTTAGCAACTTCAACAGTGATCGTTGCTTTCATCGTGTCATACGTCATACCTACTTCTTTGGTTGCAGGGATTACTTCTTCTACAGTATAAGTATGAGTACCTACTTTAGTGTTGTCAAATGAAATTTCTGTAAAGGTTACAGTTCCATCTTTTTTGTTGGCAACAGTTTCAACTTCTTGACCGTTTGCATCTTTAAGGATGAACTTGAATTCGCCATCTTTAAGCTCACGTCCAGCCAATTTCTTAGTGAAGTCAAATTTCACTTTAACAGGAGCTACAACATAGTTGTTGAAGATCTTATCATCAGCACTTGCGCTAAATCCGCCTTCAGCACTGTATTTAACAGTTGCTTGCAAGTCACCTTTAGAATTCTCAGTTACAGTAACTGTCATGGTAACAGTCATTGCATCGTAGTCAACGTTTGTATCAGAACCCTTTTGTTCAGTGATCTTGTATTTATAAGTACCAGCTTTGTTAAAAGTAAGCTTGCTGAATGTCGCTTTGCCGTCCTTGTTAGTAACAGTTTCTTCGTGTTTATCAGGACTGCTACTATCTTCTGTTAACTTGAATGTGAACTCACCATCTGTTAAGACACGTCCATCCAATTGTTTTTCAACTTCTGGAGTGACTTCAACTGGTTCTTGTTTAACGTAGTAGTAAATAGGTTGTTTGTATGGTGTCAATGAGTTGAGCAAGTCAACGTTGGTACCGATTTGTACGTACGCGCCATTTGCTAATTGACTATTTGGTGAAAGGTGTCCGATACCGTCTCCTAAGAATGGTACGAATACTGTTTTCTTAGGTGTATATCCAGCAGCAGTTTGGAAGTCAAATGGAACTTCTACTCCATTAGGATGGTTTACACCTTTATTATCAGTGAAAGCAATGGTGTTAAGAGGTGATTTCTTAACTACTAAATCTTGTGTATTGTATTCACCTGGTTTAATCGGCTTGGTTTCTGCCAGCAACATGTAGCCATCAGTGCTCAAGGTACCATCAGAACGTTTGCTTTGTTGTTTTGGATCTAGTAAGTAAACACGAACCACTACAGATCCATCTTCACCCACGATTTCTTTAATCCGTTTAATTCCTGCACGCTCAGCGTCCATGAATTTAGTTCCAACTTTGTAAGGACGGCTGACATAACCTGATTTATCATCTGGATTAGCAGTTTGGTACAACTTATAGCCATCAAATTGGCGCTCACCAGATGCTGTGAAGTGTTGCCCTTCCATAGCTTTAGTTGTATATTTAGCTAAATCTACTTCATTGCCATTTGGTACATAATCTTGAACCGTTTTATCTGTCTTATTGGCGTTGAAGGTCGCATTATTTTTATCAACTACTCTGTAGTAAGTTGTTTTATCAACGAATAATGGAATTTTAGCATTCGTATCAGTAATTGTACGACCGTTATAAGCTGGTTCTACAACGTTAATGATATCTGTTGATGTTCGAGCGTTATAAACATCTTGATATAATTTTTGTTCAGCTTCGTTCTTTGGATTTACTAAAGCTTGGATACTTGCCCCAACTTCATATCCAAATTGGATAAATGGTTGGTCGGTTTTACCAGGCCCAGCACCTAAACCTTTGTCGAAGTCAACTTGCCAAGTTAATTCTCCATTAGATGCAGCTTTAGTAGTTGTGAATTTTTGAATACCACTTGTTGCAGTAATAGTTCTAGTTTCTACGACATTACCAGTAGTTTTATCGATTAATTCTACAGTAGTATCTGTAGATTCATCAAATCTCTTATACGCACGTGTGTAGTATTTTGTACCATAACGTTCGTTGAAGCGAGTAAGATCGACGATACTGTATGTGTACCAATCGCCTTCTTTAGCAGCGTAACCAGATGGGACTGTTTGTGAACGAACAGTTGCTCCATTCGGATCTGTCATGTCTGGAGTCGCTGTTTCACCATCTTTAAGGTAAGTTTCTACAGAAACTGGCTCGCTATTGTGGTCTGTAGCAGCACGACGTCCACGTACGCGTGGTTTATTTGATTCAGCTGTTGCTGGTTTTGCTTCAGTTGCTGGTTTTGCTTCTTCAGCTTTTTCTGCTGGTTTAGCAGCTTCTTCAGCAGCAACGCCTGCTTCAGCTGTTGCTGGTTTTGCTTCCTCAGCTTTTTCTGAAGTTGCAGCTGGAGTTTCCGTTGCTGCTTTAGCTTCAGTTGCTAAAGTAGAGTTTGAGAGATCCACTTTAGGTGCTGTTGCTCCCTCAGCATATGTCCCAGTTGGAGCTGTAGTCGCAGTATCTTGCGCCGCTTGAGTCGACTCAGGTTGAACGCTTGCTGCTTCCTTGCTTGTGTCAGTAGACGCACTAGCTTCCTCCGCAGCTACTGTCGGAGCTCCGACAGCAAAAAGCGCTGTCCCAAGTAACACAGAACAAACGCCAACGCTATACTTTCGCAAAGAAAAGCGCTGACGTCTATTAAACATTTCCTTCATTTATTTGTATCTCCTTTTTCATATTTATATTCTTTGATACATAACAAATATTACCAGACTTGTTGACCACCGTCAACTAAATATATCAGAGTTGTTACTTATCCTCAAACTTTCTGAATATTCAGACGAGGATTCCCTCTATTTTTTAACATTTTTTTACTTTTTTTCCCATTTAGTCCATTTTTTTATCATACGTTTTTTGACACTTTTTGTTCTTAATAATATAGAAAAAAGTTGAGACTGAAGTCTCAACTTTTTTAACAAATCATTTACTCACTGGGGAAGCTTAAGAATGCTCCTCTTTCCATCTTTTTCTAATAACGACGAGACTCACAACTGCGACAATAGACAGTAGGGCACCGATAAAACTTCCTCTGGTTTTGAAGACAAACTCGACCTGATGTTTCCCTTTGGTGATTGGGAAAGATAGGAAGCTATTCCAGGCTCTTTCGGTCGTGACAGCTTGACCATCCACTTTTACCTGCCAGCCGGCACTGTATGGGATGGAGGTCATCATAACATTACTATCATCTGTAATGGTGACATCCCCCTCGATATGAGTATTGCTGAACTTGGTCACCTTCAGACCTTGTTCCTTGCGCTTCTCAAGTACTTCTTGGATCTGATCCAGCTCGGCTCGATAGACACCCGCCTGGCTCATGTCGATGGTATCTGTTCTAAAGCGGAACTCAATCACCGACTCTTGATTTTCGGTCATGTCCGTCAATTGCCAGATTTGTCTTTGAGTAAAGGTCTTGGTGTTTGGCAACCATTTGTTGTTGACCAGGACTGAGTAATCTTGCTTAGGAATCAAAGACGCTGGCACAAAGAAGTAATAGGTATTGTTGGAACGTGGAATGACCTTATAGCGGATAATACCTTCCTTAGAAGAATCTGCCCGTCGATAGATGGCCTCTCCTGTCTCCTTGTTGACCTTTTCTTCTATCAAATTCTCTGTTTCAATCCCAGTAAAGGCCAAGGGTTTGAAATACTCTACATAATCGCCCGTATTCTTTTGATAGCCTTCCATCGAGTTGAGGATAATGTTTTGGTTGGCAAAAGCATTATTGGCCCCAAACTGAATGTTCTTCACGAGGGAATTAGTCCCATAGGCCAAAGGGAAGGAATGAGGGTTTTTATAGACGACAAAGCGGTTGTCTTCGTAGACCTTCTCTGTGTAGTAACGCCCCATGTCAAAGCGGTTGGTAAAGCGATAGAAATACATCTTTTCTGGATGAGCTTCCATCTCTTTCGGATCGAACTCCTTGGCATGCATGTAATAGCGAACACCGTACAAAGCATCCGTCAAAGGCGTCCCATTGGTATACTCTGTGGCTGCATTGACCCCCAGATCCCCCATGTAGGCAAAGTGGTCCATGGTCGACCGTTCTAAGCTCGAGCTGAAGGTGCTTAAGCCCGGATAAGATACCAAGGATGGAACTGTTCGAGAATAGGCAAAGTCGGTCGCAATCCGGTAAAATTTCTCATCTGCATCAGCCTGGACTTTGTCCGTCACACGCTTGACCGATACAGCAGCATCTGCAAACTTATGGACACTGTCATAGCCTAAGGTCACCTGAGAAAGATAGGCATTGTAGCCCAGCTCAAAGAAGGTCAAGGCTGATAAGATCACGACGGACAAGCGAGACCATTTTTGGTTCAAGACCAGAAGGACAAGCAAGTACATCAAAACGGTGATCCCAACTTGAGACAACAAATAGCCTGCTTTTAAAAGGATGAGGGCAAGGACAAGGAAACCGGCCGTCCAGCCAATCCGAGTAAGCTTTTCTTTCTGGCTCTTCTTGGACTTGTCCCAATAGCTATAAAAGCCATAGGAGGCAACAACCAGAAGGGCCAACAAATGAAGGGCGGTAAAGCGGGTGATGTAACGGGATACACCAGACGGTTGAAGCTTGGCAATGAAGCTATAGTTCTGCGAATAGACATAGACAACTGCCAACGCTAACACCAGACCAATCACTAGGTTGGCGATACGTGAAAGCACAATTTTTTCTTTCATCGCTTGATAGGCTAGAATGAGCATAAAGAAAGAGAATAGCCAAGAGAAGCGGAAAAAGAAACCAGCTGGGTTTTGCCCCATATGCCAAATCTTGCTGACAAATTCATTGACAAAGGAAATAAAGAAGACAAGGGTGACCAGACCAGCAGCCCACTTCTTAACTCTGACAACTTTTTTCGACAAGAAATAGGAGACAAAGCCTAGTAGCCCCAAGGCTCCAATATAGATATTGGGAAGATTTGGCCCTGCAGACCAGCCTGAGGTGTTATCAAAGCCACCCACAACTAGCTTAGCAAACATATCCAAGGGGTTAATTTGAAAGGCCAATGAGAAGGTCATCCCGCCTCCGACCTGGCCCTTACTTTCAATGAGGTTGAAGAAGACCGGCAATAGGATGACAGAAGCTAGCGCAATACCGATAATCGAATAGATCACTGCCTGCAAGAGGGGAAGACTGGCATTTCTAATTTTCTTCTTCCAATCTCCTTTGACCATCAACCTTGGCGATACATAATAACAAGCATACAAGGCGATGAAAATGGAGATCATATAGCCCATATAGAATTGGAGCAAGACCGTCAAGCCTAAGGCAAAGGCATAGCGATAAGGAGCACCTCCATCCAACAATTCTTCTAGGTAGACGATGACGATGGGAAGCATGATCATGGCATCATAGAAAATGACATTCATCTGATACGACACCAGCATCCCAGACAAGGCATAAGCCGTCGCAAAGAGGGTCACCAGCCATTTCCTATTCTCCAAGCCCTTATACCGCTTGATCAAGAGGAAGGCAAAGGCCATCCCAATAGCTCCGTAACGAAGCCAAATGGTCAAGAAGACCGCAAAACCAAAGTACTTGAGGGGCGTTAAAATATAGATGATATTAAAAGGACTCATCAAATAGTAGCCGAGCACCCCTATCATATCTCCCCCCAGAGACTTGGTAAAGGAATAGCTCAAACTAGATAAATCTCCGGAGAGCACGGCATGTTTTAACAAGCCAAAGAAGCTGATGTATTGTTGACCAAAGTCAACAGCCATCAAGCTTTTGTCTCCAAATGGAAAAGTCCCCATAAAAGCCCAAACGACCAGCATGATGGCCATTGGGAGCATGGCGCTAAAAGCATACAGCAAGCCCTTCGGTTTTCTCTTCCAAAGTTCTTGCCAAGGCTTGGTCCAGACAAACATTCTTCTATCTCCTATCTTCCTTATCCGATACTATCTTCTTTCGCCTTCTCAATATTGGTGTCTTCAATAATGAAATGAGGGCGATGTTTCACTTCGTAATAAATCTTCCCGATATATTCTCCAAGAATTCCGATAAAGATTAGCTGCACCCCACTAAAGAGGATGATGGCCGCAATGGTGGTGAAATACCCACTCACATAATCCCCCGGAGCAAAGATATACTTCATCAACTCAAAAGCCAAGTAAAGAATAGCCAAGCCCAGACAGATAAAGCCAAACTGGATACAAACGCGAAGAGGGCGGTCGTTAAAGGAAATAATCCCTTGAATGGCATAGTTCATGGATTTCTTGAAGCCAAACTTACTCTTTCCAGCCTTGCGAAGTTCATTTTTGTAGGGGATGACTTTCTCCTTGAAGCCAATCCATTCGTACAGACCTTTATTAAATCGGTTGTACTCCGGCATGGAGATAAAGGCGTTGATAGCCTTGCGACTAAGAAGTCTGAGCTCGGATTTCCCATCCGTCAAATGGACATCCATTGATCGGTTGGATAGGAAGTAAAAGAGACGAGCAAAGGTGCTACCCACAAAGGACTCACCGTCACGAGTCCGCTGGCCACTGACGATGTCGTAGCCTTCCTTGTAAGCTTCAAGAAAGAGAGGGATGAGATAGGGCGGATGTTGCAAATCACCATCCATGACCATGACCGCATCTCCCGTCGCATACTTAAAACCAGCCAAGATACCGCTCTCCCGGCCGAAGTTTCGACTAAAGCGAATATATTTGACCCGATCATTATCTCTTGCAATCCCTTCGATCAGCTCAAAGGTCCTGTCATTGCTCCCATCATCAATATAAAGGATTTCATAATCCGAAAGATCTTTCCCAAGCATGTCTTCCAGCTGGGCCGAAATAGATGCATGCGTCTGAGCTAGTACTAATTCCTCATTGAGTAGTGTAATGAGTATTGATAATTTCATCCCTTTTCTCCATCTAGATATCTCCCAAAAAAGAGAGAGCTTTCGCTCTCTCCATCATACGGAAACTCTTTGTTTATTTATTAGAAATTTTACGTTTTAACACGATCGCACCGATGAGGACAATGACTCCTGAAATTACAAGACCAGTTGCCACGACTTCACCTGTACTTGGAAGAAGTTTCTTACGACCTCCACCCGTACCGCCACCTGGTGTTGACTCAGTCGTGTCACCAGTGGTTGGCCCACCAGGAGTTGTTGTAGTGGTTGAGTCTTCAGTTGTCGTTGTGGTTGAGGTGGTTGTTGAATCCTCTGTTGTCGTTGACGTAGTTGAAGGCTCCTCCGTTGTCGTGGTTGACGTGGTCGTTGGTGCCACAGTTGTCGTCGTTGACGTAGTTGAAGGTTCCTCAGTCGTCGTTGTAGTGGTTGTGCTTGTTGTGGTAGTTGTCGTTGTAGTGGTTGTTCGATCCCCACTACCGCTACCTGAAGCAGTTTCCAAACGTGTCAAGGCGTTGACTGAGCGAGACTTGTCAAAGTTGCTAGCTGACCATTCTAGGACATTGGCCACTTTACTTCCTTCAGGAAGTGGTGACTTCAACTCTGTTGTGTACTCAATGTACATAGCCCAGTTCCAGTTATCCCCAAAATTAATCGTGAATCCTGTAATATCGCCATCAGCATTTCTGGTAAACTCGGCTTTTTTGGTAAAGTTATCAATCGGTTCCAACTTAAGAAGAGCCGCTTCATTTGGAATCTTCTCTGGCTGAGTTGCATAACGAACAGCACGTAGAGAACCTTCTACTAAGACTTGCCCGCTGTCGCTGAAGTCATCCTTGATGACCATGTTGTTTAACTTGTCTTGAACCGCATTCAAGACAATGCGCCATTTAATCCGGTTAGGATTTTCTGGATCTTGGTAACCATATTTCATTTCATAGTCACCAGCTTCACCATCATCCTTGTTGTAGTTCAATGTGAAGTCAGTGCTACCAAATGTAAAGTAGTAAGTTCCCGTCTTTGGCAGATTTGCTGCATTTGGACGGACGTTGTACTTCAAGGTCATTACCTTATCTTTGTAATTCTCAGTGAAATAGTCTGTAAAGGTAATGGTCACCTTTTGCGTACTTGGATCTGTCACTGCATTCGCAATTACTTCACCATTTTCGTGTACAATTGGAAACTCTAGCTTGGTCACCAGGCCTAGTTCTTTTGGTAGATCTAGAACCAATGTGTCACCTGCATTGATCTGCTGTGAGTCAGGGAAACTAATCTCGTTGGTCGCCTCCATCGATTGACCAGTAGTGATCTTCGTGTCGGCAGTTAACGGTTGGTTGTCAACCTTAATTTCAGTTTTTATCGTATAACTGGTTACTTCAGTCGCAAAGACTGTCGTAAAAACTGTCAAGGATAAAACTAAAAGACTCATAAATGCTAAAACTCGCTTCACGCGTGCTTTTGTGGTCTGCATATTATGCTCCTTTATAAATTATTTGATTATTATTGTAACATATCTGTTTATAAATGCAAGATTTTTTAATTATTTTTCACTAATTGTTCAGTTTTTTGTCAATCCGATTTTAAAGGAGACTCAAAGCCTCTCAAACACTGAAATAAAGCCCATCGACAGCCTTTCAATTCACAACGAAAATCATCTTGATGTCCATCTTTTTATTAAATTTTTACAATTTTTTCCTAGTTTCTCAGATGTTGTTATCATCGCTTGAGAATAAAAGGAAGCAACCTATATAAAAAGGCAGTAGCTACTATGTACTACTGCCTCTATAATTGATCATTATGAAAAAATATCACACAGCATATGTTTATTGCTGCTGATCAAACAGACAAGGGAACCACTTCTTTTACTTCGCCTTCTCTAAAATATAAACATGAGCGGACGAATACTGACTCTTTCGGTATCCTAAAGCTTCATAACTCGCCAACAATTGATTGTATTCTTCGTTTTGATCCTTTTGAGATTGAGGAATCACAATATAATCAATTGTCGGATCCGCCTTCTTATCATTGTGATAGAAAATATCAAAGAGGTTTTTATGGCTTCTAAGAGATGGCGTATAGGCTCCCTCAGCTAAGACAGATGCATCCTTTGGCAAACTTCCTAAAGTCTTTTGGATTTCATCAAACATGTCTTTATTTTGACGGTAATAGCCGATATTAAAGGACCAATTATGGGTAAAGTGGTGCAGAAGGCTACCAGAAAAAATAAGTCCTACGATCACAATAGCTACCGTCATTTTTTCCTGTAGGACGTTATTTTCCTTAAGATCCTCCAATGCTAGAAGCGCCATGATGAAAACCAAAGCACCACTTCCATAGCTATATTGAAAACCAATATCATACTGATAGGGCCAATTGGGCAATAGGTTAATCACTATCAGTGGAATCAAGAGGAAATAAGTCGACCAACGACGTTGGAGCAAGCCTAAGAAACCTACCGGAGCAAACATTAGAAATAGATACCCTAATCTTTTGGCAGTCAGTAGCGTACTAATGACATATCCTGGATGGAAGAATAGATTCTTAATCACCATTAACATCCCGCTTTCCCCATTGAGCAAGAATGCGTCGAATCGTGATACCATTCCCCCCTCACCATAGGCGCTCAGAAGGTACATGGCAAAAACAAAATAAGCGATAGGCAAGACAATCTCTGTAAAGAGAAGCCATCTTTTTGTCTGTTTGGATAAATCAAATCGTTTTTGGAAAAGGAAGTACAAGCCCATGCTCAGGACATAGATGAAGGCATCTTCTTTTACCAACAATAGCAAGATGGTAGCTAGTAGGATCTTCCATTTTTGTTCCGAAACAATGAAATAGAATACCCAAAAGACCAGTGGGACTAAAAAGCAATTTTCATGTAGATGGAATCCCCCTGCCGTTGTCATCACAGGCAACAACACAAACCATAGGAGGGTCAAGGTATTTGTGAGAGCAGAAAACTTCAATTTACGAAGGATCAATCTCAAAGGGATAATCCCTGAAAAGACTACGACTAGCTGTAAAATTTCTAAAGTCTCTACATATGGGAAGAGTTTATAGAACGGCAACATTAGATAAAAGATAGGTGAAATATGGACAGCGAAATGCGAGAGTACTCTATCTCTTTCTAAGGTCGTTATCGGAGTCAAATCGTGATTCATCCGTTCAAACATTTGAGAAAAAATCCCAATATCAAACGATGACAGCTCGTTTGTCTTCACTTTGTAAACCACTACAACAGAAAGATAAAGGACGTAGACCAGAACAAGCGAAAACACGATAATTCGAACTATTTTTTTATGTCTCTCTAAATAGTTAAAGATTGGAAATTTGAAATAAAGAATTATAAACGCAACTGAGATAATGGAGGCAATAGCGACCGGCCAGATGATTGAAAGAAATCTGGTACTGGAAAGATCAACAGCATGGAATCCAAGTGCTTGATCTTGAAAATTCGAGCTTCCCAAGGTTAGTAAACGCGGTATGGCTAGTAAGATAGTCAATAAATACAAATAGGATGACTTTTCTTTATTAAGCATCCCTCCTATAAACAAAATCAGAGCCAAAAGAATCAAGCCCAGCGATAAAAAGAAGGACATACTCTTATAAATAGCTACGAGGAGAGTCACACAAGAAAGAATGATGGTGATACTTCGTATATCTGAGTTTGTCAACTTGTCATGTAAACAAATTAAGGCACCTCCCACAATAAAAAAGATTCCTACTTTTAATATGGACAAGGGGGCGAGTGTCAAAAACAGATCTTGTGAGGTCGCGCTCAACAAGTCTACCAATAGCATTGTCAAATAGGCACTGATACCGCACATGATAGCATAATCCGTTTTCACAAACAAATCGCTAATAACTTTTTTCATCATAAAATTCCTCCAACTGATATTTTATCATAATTTTATACTTCAAACCTAGTTTGGACTAATATTTTTGGAATCTATCCATTCATTTAGTACCTCGATTTTCACTCCGTCTGATCTAGTTTCATAGTTTTGTCTTTGCATACAAAAACCGTTAGCCAAAAAGCTAACGGTATAAGTTTAAGTCAATCTGTCACCTCAGTGATCAAGCCTGTATCGACATCATAGACAGCTCCTGAGATAATGACGTCGTCTGGAATCAGTGGCGATGCTTTTAAGAGAGCGACATCCTCACGGACGCTCTCGTAGATATCTTGAAAGGGTAGGAAGTCTTGGTCTCCAACATCAACTCCCAGTTCCTTCTTCAGATGCTGACGGAAGCCTTCATTCTCAAAGGTTTGCGCTCCACAGTCTGTATGGTGCAAGACGACGATTTCTCGAGTCCCCATCTGTTGCTGGGAAATGACCAAGGAACGAATCATGTCCTCTGTCACGCGCCCTCCTGCATTCCGCAAAATATGGGCATCCCCCAGAGCAAGCCCCAGTGCTGGTGCCACGTGAAGACGAGAGTCCATACAGGTCACAATGGCCACTTGCGTTTTCGGTTTGATCGGAAGATGGAGGTCTCCGTGCAATTCAACATAGGCTTGATTGGCTTTTAAAAAATTCTCAAAATAGGACATTAGGAACTTCCTTTCTGGTTGGTAAAATAGTTTGAACGCCAAATTATTTACACTCTATCTTACCATCTTTTTCCCAGATTGTCAGTTGCCAGCCTACATGAAAAAGAGAGTGGGACAGAAATCGGTAATTCGTTAGAATTCGATTTCGTCGTCCCACCTCCGCACAGTTGAGTAGGGCTGTAAAAGCTGATGAAATCAGCGTAGTAGAGCCCACTCAACCACTGCGTCTTGCTCGACAATCCAAAGACAATTGAGAGGCTAGGACTTTTGTCCCAGCCTCCTTTATGTATTATGATCGTCTTGGTAAATAGCGATTCAGCAAGCCAGCAAAGGTCTGAAGGTTGAGACTTTGAACATAGACCTCACCAGTCCCTCTAAAGGTATTAACAACACCTTCACCCGTTCCGATGGATTGCCAGAAACCATTTTCCAAATGGATATTATAATCCAAAGATTGGCTCCAAGCAACGACATGGGCATTATCGATGGTGATTTCTTGATTGTTTAGCTCGATTTTTTTAATAGAACCGTAGGCATTCACCAAGAGGGTCCCTTGCCCTTGGGTCGTCATGACGAAGAATCCACCCTGACCACCAAAGAGAGCCTTACCGATCGATTGGGTTTCCATTGTATAGTAAGCTGTACCATCCAGTGCAAGGAAGGCACCGTCGTTCAATCGATACTGCTTTTCGCCCAAGTAGAGAGGCACCACCTGACCTGGTGAGTCGGGTGCCAATGCTAGGTAAGCATTATTAGACTGAGCAAATACCTGAGTGATAAAGGTACTTTCACCCGAAACCATTGACCGTCCAACAGCTTTCACAAAGCGTCCCACACCAGAGCCACTCGCATTCAATTTGGTGTTGAGGGTCACATTAGGTGTATGGTAGACCATACTCCCCCGTTGAATATAGACAGTTTCACCCTGATTGAGAGATAGCTCGACCAAAGGAAACTGCACATTGTTATCTGTAAAAAATTGCAAAATAAGTAACCCCCTATGTTTAGTAAGTATAGAAAAAGTATAGCACAGGAAAAACCTTTTTGCAAACGATTCCAAGACCTGGTTAAGAAAAGACTTTTTTCAAAACTTCCCCTACTGTGGAGACTGCTATCACTTGAATACCGTCTGGGATCGCGATCCCCGTCAGAGAATTTTTAGGTACATAAATCTTGGTAAAACCGAGTTTAGCAGCTTCATTGATCCGTTGCTCGATCCGATTGACTCGGCGGACTTCTCCAGTCAAGCCCAACTCTCCAACGAAACACTCTTGCGGGTTGGTTGGCTTATCCTTGTAGCTGGAAGCAATGGCTACGGCTACGGCTAGGTCGATAGCTGGCTCATCCAACTTGACTCCTCCAGCAGACTTGAGGTAGGCATCCTGATTTTGGAGCAAGAGGCCTGCGCGTTTTTCTAGCACCGCCATGATGAGACTAGCTCGGTTAAAATCAAGCCCCGTTGTCGTCCGCTTGGCATTTCCAAACATAGTCGGAGTCACCAGGGCCTGTACTTCTGCAAGAATTGGACGTGTCCCTTCCATGGTCACTACGATGGACGAACCAGTCGCACCGTCTAAACGCTCTTCTAGGAAAACTTGACTCGGATTGAGAACCTCAACCAGTCCACCTGATTGCATCTCGAAAATCCCGATTTCATTAGTGGAACCAAAACGATTTTTGACTGCTCTCAGAATTCGGAAGGTATGGTGGCGTTCGCCCTCAAAGTAGAGGACCGTATCCACCATATGCTCCAACATACGAGGTCCAGCCAAGGTTCCTTCCTTTGTTACGTGTCCAACGATAAAGATGGCAATGTTATTGGTCTTAGCCAGCTGCATGAGTTCAGCCGTCACCTCGCGCACCTGAGAAACCGATCCTTGGACCCCTGAAATCTCCGGAGACATAATGGTCTGGATCGAGTCGATGATAAGAAAGTCAGGTTGGAGGCGCTCTACTTCTGCTCGTACGCTCTGCATATTGGTCTCGGCATAGAGGTAAAACTCGCTATCGATATCTCCCAATCGCTCTGCACGGAGTTTGATCTGCTGGGCCGACTCCTCTCCACTGACATAGAGAACCGTTCCTACTTGAGACAACTGGGTCGATACTTGGAGGAGCAGGGTCGATTTCCCAATCCCTGGATCTCCACCGATGAGAACGAGACTCCCTGGGACCACTCCTCCACCAAGGACGCGGTTGAATTCCTCCATCTCCGTCTTGGTCCGGTGAACATTGATAGAGGTCACATCCGCCAGTTTCATGGGTTTGGTCTTTTCACCCGTCAAGGACACTCGTGCATTCTTGACCTCTGCGACCTCAACTTCCTCCACAAAGGAAGACCAAGAACCACAGTTGGGACAGCGCCCTAGGTATTTGGGTGAATTATAGGCACAATTTTGACAAATAAATGTCGTTTTTTTCTTTGCGATGATAAACCTCTTTCTAAATCTCTATCTCACACTCAATCACTTGGCAAAAATCAATGGTTTCATTCGGTACAAATTGACGCATGAACATGCGATGGGCTACAACTACCACGGTTTGATGTTCCCGATACTTAGCCATGCATTCTAGAAAACGAGACTTCATTTCTACAGCTGTCTCATATTGAACAGGAGAATTTGGGAGCAACTCCCCATTATTTTCTAAAAATAGTCTTCTAGCTTCTTCAAATCTATCTATGCCACTTTCATAGACCTGCCATTCATGCAATAATGGCTCCACTCTAAAAGGAAGTCCCGTAGCACAAGCCACATAAGAAGCCGTTTCTAAAGCTCGCGTCACTGCTGAAGCTACTAGCAGATCAGCTGATTGGAACAAGGGGTTTTGGCAAAGGTCCTGAGCCTGTTTCCTTCCCTTCTCAGATAAGGGCGCCAAATCTATCCCAAATCCCGTATAAGAACGCTCCTCTAACTCACGGTAATCTGGCTCTCCATGACGGATAAAAATAATTTTCATATTAAGATCCCCATAAAACTATTAATTCTCCTTGGTAGCTGACAAAACGGAAGCCTTAACACAGCCTTTGCCATCTACCCCTATAAACTCTATGCTTTTAGCACCGTTTTCCTCTAAAAAATCTTTTAAATCTGGATTAGTAAAGCAAGAAGCCCGACGCTTCTCAAAGATACGAGAAGATACAAGCAGCAAGCCGGTCGCAAATTTCTTCTTTCTGTCTTTTCTCCCCCGTCAAGGACACACGCGCATTCTTGACCTCTGCAACCTCAACCTCCTCAACAAAAGAAGACCAAGACCCACAGTTTGGACAGCGCCCTAAATACTTGGGGGAATTATATTCACAATTTTGACACACAAATGTCGCCTTTTTCTTTGCGATAATAAAGCTCTTTCTACATCTCTATCTCACATTCAATCACTTGGCAAAAATCAATCTTCTCGTCTGGTACAAATTGGCGCATGAGCATTCCGTGAGTTACAATGATAATAGTTTTATAATCTTTATATTTTTCCAAAGCTCTTAAAAAACGATGACGCATCTCTAGATCAGTTTCATAGCGATAAGGAGAATCTTCAGATAAAACTCCTTGATGTTTTAGATAATATTCATGAGCTACCAATACACTAGTTAAATCAGAGTTAGTACCATCTAAGTCTGGACGCCACTCATGAAAAAACGGCTCCACAAATAAGTCCAATCCTGTTTCAACTGCTATATAATGTGCTGTTTCTAAAGCCCTCGTCACAGACGATGAAATAATAATCTCTGCCTTTCCAAAACATGCAGTTTTAGCAACTTCTTTTGCCAGACTACGACCTTTTTCTGTCAATGGTGCTAAATCACGACCAAAACCACTATAGAGTCGCGGATTTTCAAGTTTATCAAGCATACTATAATCTGGCTCCCCATGACGGACAAATATAATCTTCATCTTAGTGCCCTGTTGACCCAAATCCACCGGTCCGTACTCCATCCGCCTCATCTCCATCTGCAATTAAGAAAGGAGCAAAGACAGCCTGAACCACACGTTCCCCAACTTCAAGAACAACTTCTTGATCTGTGATATTCTTCATCTGTGCAAAGATATGGCCTTCATTCCCTGGATTGCCATAGTAGTCTCCATCAATAACACCAACAGAGTTGATCAAGACCAATCCCTTCTTGCGAGGATTAGACGAGCGGTCATAGAGATAGAGCACTTCACCCGCTTGCATATAGGCCTTGACCCCAGTTGGCACGAGGACGATTTCTCCTGGCGCAATCACTGTGCGCTCGGCTACCTTCAAATCATAGCCAGCCGCATGAGCCGTCTCCCGTTTTGGCAGCAAGTCCTGATTGGTATAGCTTGATACAAGTTCAAATCCACGAATTTTTGTCATCATGATTCCTCTTTCATTCTAAATAGTTTCTATCTCTTCTATTATACCATCACTTCGCCCTAGCGTCTCCCCTATACTACTATTCGTATTTTTTCTGACAAACGCACAAAAGCCCCCTCAACCGAGGAGACTTTTGCAGGAGATTATATGAAAAAAGTAAACTGTATCAAACAAAGTTAGGAGGTCTTTGTTGATGAGACTAGTTTACCTCTTTCTCCTTAAAAAAATCCTAAAGACTTTACAATTCTTGTAACAGATAGCGAAAGAGTTCGAGATTGCCTTTTTCTTCTTTGACTAGGAACTCTGGATGCCACTGCAAGCCGATGATGCGATGACCATCTACTGCTTCGATGGCTTCTATGGTCTGGTCGCGAGGGTCAATGGCTGTCACTCGAAAGTTAGGCGCCAAGTCCTTGATACTTTGGCGATGAACAGAATTGATCTGGCTGGCTTGTCCAAAGAGACGCTCCACCACACTACCTTTTTTGGTCTCAATCGAATGAGAAGTGCCAAAAGGAAGCCCTTGCCAGTGCCCTTCCACTTCTTGATGGAGAGTCCCACCGAAGGCAACATTGACGAGCTGAACTCCTCGGCAGATAGCTAGGACAGGCTTGTTTTGACGGACTGCTTCTTTTAGCAAGGCCAACTCAAATTGATCGCGCTCGAGATTGTAGTCATCACTCTCGATAGCGATCTCTTCTCCATAAAAGCTAGGATGGACATTCTGCCCCCCGCTGAGGATAAGCTTGTCCACTGTCTCGATATAATCTTTGGCAAAAGACGGATCTCCCACTGGGATAACCATAGGAAGGCCACCTACTTGCTTAATGGTTTCCGCAAACTTACAAGATACAGACGAATGGATATTTTTCCCATCTGGATCCACTGCACATAGATTGGCAGACACTCCAACAATCGTTCTACACATGACCTTCCCTCCTTTGATATTTCTATTCCCTATTTTATCATCCCACTTCAAGAGCGTCTAATATGTATTTTTAAAGGGCTTGATAAATATTTTTTATCACCTATAGACAAAAAAACAGGCTTGTCTAGCGAGGCTAGAACAAAACCTGTTTTAATGATTAATTTTCACGCTTTTTGTAAACCAAGGCGCTTCCAGCTACTGCCAAAGCAAGTCCTGCAGCTACTAGTCCTTCACTCATTGATTGACCAGTAGAAGGAAGAGATTTCTTGCCTTCTCCCTTAGGAGGGTTGTTTGGAGTTTTCTCATTGACAACATTTCCTTTGTCTAGAACCAAATCCTTCGCTGCTTCAAAATCTGCTGCTGAGATCTTGATTGGAGCATCTAAAAGTTGGTAACCTTTCGGTGCTGTCAATTCTTTCACTACATAGTCCTTAGCTTCAAAGCCTACAAAGCTGACAAGACCATTAGCATCTGAAGTTGCTGTCGCTTGACCTTCGCCGTAAGGGTTGGCAACTGGAGTTGTACCATCCTTTTCGAATAGGCCGAAAACAGCTCCTTCCAAAGCTTTGCCTTCACCATCAACCTTGTGAAGTTGGATAGTGTAAAGTTTAGCTTCTGGCATGTCATTAACTGGTGGTGTTGGTGGGATAGCCGTAAATGGTTTATTCACCACACTACCCTTATCAACTACCAAGTCTGCAGCAGCATTCAATTCTGACGCAGAAACTGTGATTGAAATCGTTGACAATTGGTAACCTTCTGGTGCTGTCAACTCTTTCACCACATAGTCCTTCGCTGTAAAGCCTACAAAGCTTACAAGACCGTTGGCATCTGAGGTTGCTGTCGCTTGACCTTCGCCATATGGATTAGCAACTGGTGTCACACCATCTGCTTCAAAGAGGCCGAAGACAGCTCCTGCTAGTGCTCGGTTTTCTGCATTGACCTTATGAAGTTGGATGGTGTAGAGTTTCACTTCTGGCTTCTCAACAACTGGTGGTGTTGGTGGGATGGCAGTGAATGGTTTATTGACTACTTTACCTTGATCAAGCACTTGATCAGTTGAAGCAATCAATTGACTAGATGAAACAGTAATTGCTTCTTCAGAAAGTTGGTAGCCTTCTGGAGCAGTGATTTCTTTCACTACATAATCTTTGGCTACAAGTCCTGTAAAGGTAACGAGACCATTAGCATCTGAGGTCGCTGTCGCTTGACCTTCGCCATATGGGTTGGCAACTGGAGTTGTACCATCTGCTTCAAAGAGTCCAAAGACAGCTCCTGCCAAGACTTGACCTTCATTGTTGACTTTGTGCAATTGAATGCTGTAAACAGTTACTTCTGGTTTTTCAACAACTGGTGGTGTTGGTGGGATTTCGGCAAATGGTTTGTTCACCACATTTCCTTTATCCACTACCAATTCTGTCGCAGCTGTTAATTCAGCTTCAGAAACGGTGATTGAAGCAGTAGAAAGTTGGTAACCTTCTGGTGCTGTCAATTCTTTCACTACATAATCCTTCGCTGCAAAACCTACAAAGCTGACAAGACCGCTCGCATCTGAGGTTGCTGTCGCTTGGCCTTCACCGTAAGGGTTGGCAACTGCTGTCACACCATCTGCTTCAAAGAGGCCGAAGACAGCTCCTGCTAGAGCTTGACCTTCACCATTGACCTTGTGAAGTTGGATGGTATAAAGCTTAGCTTCTGGTTTGTCAACAGTCGGTGGTGTTGGTGGGATTTCACTTGTCACAAAAGTATTGATAAATGATTTCTTTTCACCATATGCCACTGTAGCATTGATGGTATTGCTTGCTTCATCTTTCGTAACCGTTACTGTCACTTCGATGCTGGCTTTGTCGTAAGTCATTCCTTTTTCTTGAGATGTAGGGATCACTTCTTTAATCGTGTAGTGGAAAGTTTTTCCTGCATCTTCTTGTGAATAAGAAATTTCATCAAAGGCTACGGAACCATCTGCTGCATTTTGTTTTGTTTGAAGGACTTTTCCAGCTTCATCCAACAAGGTAAAGCTGAATTCGCCATCCTTCAAGGCACGGCCTTCCAAAATCTTGCTGGCTGAAATCTGAGCTTTTGCTGGACTTGGAGCTGAGTATGTATTTGCAAAGACCTTGCTTTCTGGATAGACAACTGTTGCTTTTAGATTGTCTCCATCTTTTGTTACCTTAACGGTTACTTGTTTTTCGGCTGTATCGTATGTGATACCTGGGGTAGTCCCCTTGACTTCCTTCACAGTATAAGTGTGTTCACCTTCTGCTGTGTAAGAAATAGATTCAAAGGTTACTTTACCAGATTTGTTGGTGACAGTTTGAAGTTTGTTAGTACCTTCGTACAATTCAAAGCTAAACTCACCGTCTACCAAGTCACGACCTGTAAGGGCCTTATTTAATTCAATCACCGCACTGGTTGGTGTCGGTTCTTTAACAATTTTCTTGTTTGTAACTTTTTTAAGAGCTGTTTTCGTTGTTCCAAAATCTTCTGCTTTGACTTCAATTGGAGTTGCATCCAATTCATATCCTTCTGGAGCTTTTGTTTCAACCAATTGGTAAGCTGTATTCAACAAGCCACCAATGCTTGCTTCTCCGTTTGCGTTGGTCGTCAACTTACCGACAACGGCACCTGTTGCAACACGGATAACGTTAAATTCAGCACCTGCTAGAGCAGTGTTTTCATCCTGACTATCAACTTTTTTGAGGTTGATGGAGAAGGTATAACCTTGTGCTTCCCCACCAGCAGTTTGATAAACGAATGGGTTGCTCTTAGTTTCAACAACTTTTTGAGCATTTAAGGTTACATTGTTGAGGAACTTCTCACCATTTGCAGGGGTATAAGGAATCTTCACCTTATAGACAATCGAGTAACCTTCGCCTTGGGCTACATTTCCCAAGCTGACTTTGAAACTCTTCTTATCTGCTCCAAACTCAACTGGCAAAGAGGCAACCTGCCCATTTTTCAAATCTAATTTATGCGAACTGTTAACGACCCAATTCCCTTTTTTAATCACAAAGGAATCTTCTACATAGCTCATTCCTTCTGTTTGCAATTGGTCAGATACAACTGCTTCTGTTAAAGCCGCATTCGCTGCATTGACACGCACTTCATATTGACGTGTGATGCTGCCATCTGCTAAGGTTTCTGTTCCCCAGCTAACCTTGTCCAAGGTCTTTTCAGCATTCCCTGGGTCAACTACAAAGTCAACTTTTCCTACAGGGACAGGATTGTTATCCACATTCAAGGTGATTGGCACCTTGCTTGGAGATTCGGTTGCAGGCTCTACCCGAACTGCAAAGAACATGCTTCCTGAAATATTTGATTTCGTTTCCACATAATTTTCATAAGTCAGGGTGATGGTTTTGTTGGCAGCATTAATGACTGCTTTCGCAACCACAGACTTACCATCCGGACTCATGACGTCAAATGTCTGATCCGAGATAAATTTTAAATTCTGAGGGAGGGTAATGACCGCTTGATCCCCAGATTTGACCTCCTGCGGAACATTGAAAGTTAGATCAACTTTAATGTCCGTGTACTGGTCCACGGGTGACTTAGCAGGTGTGATCGTTTTACTTGTAATTTGGATCTTTCCTGTTGCGCCATCAGCATGGGCCGACCGAATTTTGGACAAACCAAAGACACTAGCTAAAACTAATACTAAGGTCAGTATTATTTTTAAGCTCTTTTTCATCATAAACTCCTTTTTCTTTTTTGTTTCTCCTATATATCACTAGCTAGAGTAATATACGAAAGGAATTTTACCATATTTAACATATAAATGCAAGAATAATTTACTAAAATTCCCAACATTTTTTCAGTTATCATATTATTTGCTTTTCCTATGAAATTCAGCTAGATTCCAAAGCTTTTTTCTCTATAGTATGGTAAAATAGAAATGAAATCTTCACGAAGGAGAATACTATGGATAAACAAACCGTTGCGGTCATCGGTCCTGGTTCTTGGGGAACTGCCCTTTCTCAAGTCCTCCACGACAATGGCCATGAAGTACGGATCTGGGGAAACGTCCCAGAACAAATCGACGAAATCAATCAAGAACATACCAACAAACGCTACTTTAAGGATGTCGTTCTGGATCCAGGGATTAAGGCTTACCACAACTTGGATGAAGCTCTTTCTGGAGCTGATGCGGTCCTCTTTGTCGTCCCAACCAAGGTGACACGACTCGTTGCCAAGCAAGTAGCTGAACTCTTGGACCATCCTGTCAAGGTCATGCACGCGTCCAAAGGATTAGAACCAAACAGTCACAAACGGATTTCTCAAATCTTAGAAGAGGAAATCCCTGCTTCTCTACGTAGCGAGATTGTGGTCGTGTCTGGTCCAAGTCACGCTGAAGAAACCATCGTCCGCGATATTACTCTGATAACAGCAGCTTCTAAGGATTTAGAAACAGCTCGTTACGTTCAAGAACTCTTCAGCAATCACTACTTCCGACTCTATACCAATACAGATGTGATTGGGGTAGAAACGGCTGGAGCTCTTAAAAACATTATCGCAGTCGGAGCTGGAGCCCTCCACGGACTTGGATTCGGAGACAACGCCAAGGCTGCCATCATCACGCGCGGACTAGCTGAAATTACCCGTCTAGGAGTGAAACTTGGGGCTAGCCCCTTGACCTATAGCGGACTATCTGGAGTTGGAGACCTGATCGTGACAGGGACTTCGATCCACTCTCGGAACTGGCGAGCTGGGGATGCCCTTGGTCGCGGTGAAAAACTAGAAGATATCGAAGCCAACATGGGCATGATCATCGAAGGGATTTCAACCACTAAGGCTGCCTACGAACTGGCCCAAGAGCTGGATGTCTACATGCCGATCACACAAGCCATCTACCAAGTGATTTATGAAGGGCAAGACATTCGCGAAGCCATTAACTTCATGATGAACAACGAATTTAAAGAAGAAAACGAGTGGAACTAAGGAATATTTCCTTGCCAATCAGATTAACAACCAATCATTCTTTAGTTAGAAAGGAATTATTATGACAAAAGTTAGGAAAGCAGTCATTCCTGCGGCCGGACTTGGAACTCGTTTCCTACCTGCAACCAAAGCCTTGGCCAAAGAAATGTTGCCAATCGTGGATAAGCCAACGATCCAATTCATCGTTGAGGAAGCCCTAAAGGCTGGTATCGAGGATATTCTCGTTGTCACTGGTAAGTCCAAACGTTCGATCGAAGACCACTTCGACTCAAACTTCGAACTCGAGTACAACCTCAAGGAAAAAGGGAAAAATGACCTATTGAAACTGGTCGATGAAACTACTGGGATGCGCCTCCACTTCATTCGTCAAAAACATCCGCGTGGCCTTGGAGATGCTGTCCTTCAGGCCAAGGCCTTCGTTGGGAATGAACCTTTCGTCGTGATGCTAGGGGATGACCTCATGGATATCACAGATGATACGGCTACCACTCTCACCAAGCAATTGATGAATGACTATGACGAGACACATGCTTCTACTATTGCTGTCATGAAAGTTCCCCATGAAGAGGTTTCTGCCTATGGAGTCATTGCTCCTCAAGGGGAAGGCATCAACGGACTGTATAGCGTTGAAACCTTTGTCGAAAAACCGGCACCTGAAGAAGCACCAAGTGACCTTGCCATTATCGGTCGTTACTTGCTGACTCCAGAAATCTTCCAAATCTTGGAAAACCAAAAACCAGGCGCTGGAAATGAAATCCAATTGACTGATGCCATTGATACCTTGAACAAGACCCAACGAGTATTTGCCCGCGAATTTAAGGGCAGACGCTACGATGTAGGGGACAAGTTTGGTTTCATGAAAACATCTATCGATTATGCCTTGAAACACCCACAGGTTAAAGATGATCTCAAACAATACATCATCAACCTTGGAAAACAATTAGAAGAAACAGGGAAAGTGACTGAGGAGTAAAAAATACTCACCCTGACTTTTCGACTATAAAGCAAAGAGACCGGACTAAATGTCCGGCCTCTTTTTCTTTCTTAAAAAGTTATTTTTTAAGCTTTGTTCTGTTTGCGTTTTTCTACATAGAAGGCAAATCCAAGTGCACTAATCAAGACACCGCCGATGATACCAACCATTGAAATGGTTTGTCCAGTTGATGGCAATTTCTTGCTTTCTGTTTTTTCTTCTACCTTAGCTGCTGTTTTGTAAACAACTCCATAAGATGAGAAGTGATTGGTTGTGAAGGTTACCTTGCTCTTGTCTTCATTCAAGCTGAACTGGTAGGTTTCAACCTTGCCATCTTCTCCAATACCTACAACAGATTCTACTTCTTTCTTAGGATCCACTGGCATGGTCACCACAGTTGGGCTGAATTGATGAACAGGGCCATTTTGATTTGACAACTGAATGTCGTAAATCTGATAGTCTTTACCTTTGAGGGCTTGGACATCTTTCAATACAGAAGCTGCCAAATTAAAGCCACCTTGGGCAAAGTCTGGGTTTTGTAGGGTGATTCCAGTAACAGGATCTACTAAAATGTAGGAATTCGTAGGAAGAACTGGACGATTGTTTGTAGTTGGAGCAGGGACAATCGTAGTTGATGTGTTTACATCCTTGTTTGGCTCAGTACTTGGTTGAGTTGGCTTGGTTTCGTTCTTGCTTGGCTCAGTACTTGGTTGAGTTGGCTTGGTTTCGTTCTTGCTTGGCTCAGTACTTGGAGCTGTTGGTTGAGTTGCATCCTTGCTTGGTTCAGTCGTTGTAGTTGTGGTTTCATCCTTGCTCAGCTCGGTACTTGGCTCAGTTGGTTGAGTCTCATCCTTGCTTGGCTCAGTACTTG
The DNA here is from genome assembly GCA_902363395.1 of Streptococcaceae bacterium. Lineage (GTDB taxonomy): Bacteria > Bacillota > Bacilli > Lactobacillales > Streptococcaceae > Streptococcus. The sequence continues at coordinate 181,504 of CABIZZ010000001.1, read as the reverse complement.
GAGCTGTTGTTGTAGTTGCATCTGTGCTTGGCTCGGTACTTGAAGCTGTTGTTGTAGTTGCATCTGTGCTTGGCTCGGTACTTGGAGCTGTTGTTGTAGTTACGTCTGTGCTTGGCTCAGTACTTGGAGCTGTTGTTGTAGTTGCGTCAGTGCTTGGCTCAGTACTTGGAGCAGTTGTTGTAGTTGCGTCCGTTGGTTCCTTGTAATTATCTGGAAGAGATGCCCGATACGGATCATCTGTTCTACCTGCTTCTTTCAAGGTTGCTGAAAGCTCTGCTTCGTATTGTTTGAATTGTTTGAAAAGACGCTCAGAACGCGCAATTGATTCAGCAGTTACTTGATCTTCTGCCCCTTTTGCAGCTGCTTCATCAGCTTTCAAGGCAGCGTATTTTGCATCACTCACTTTTTGTTCGATAATGAGCTGTTCTTCTAGTGCTTTCCAGTGATTTTGGATCGATTTTCCAAAGAGATCTTGGTTATTGATGGCCATTTGGTCAATGTGCCAAACTGTCCAATACCATGAATTTGGATCATAAGTAGCTGTTTGAGGTTTAAAAGCTTCGTAAGTATCTTTTACATTTCCATAGAATGGAACATAAGGGGTATTCCGCGAAGGTCCCATGCCGAGCCATACAGTTCCACCAAATGATTTTGGAAGATTTGGATTGATTTGATAGACATGGGCATCAATCACATTTTCATTTCCTAAGGCATACTTGTATTGGTCTTTACGAACAGTATCGTTGCTACCATCGTCACCTTGTTTCTTAACACCGATTTGATCATCTGGTACAAAGCGTCCATTCAAGTGTTCAAAACGGTTCCGTTGCAAGGCAAAAGCATCTTCCAAGGTGTATTTTTTGTTTGGATCAGTTGGTGAACGGAAGAGCTCATACTCATCATCCTCATAAGTGACTTTAGAGTCTGGATCTAGTAAGGTGATGCCCGCATAGGTCCGTGAGCGGTCTCCTTCAGCATATTTTTCTGGTCCATAAGATTTAGCAATATGGAAATTGCCATCTTTATCGGTCTTGTAGTTGCCAGATTCCTTGGCTACTTTTTCTACATCTTTAGAGGCGATGACATTTTCAGTGTCATTCAAATCAACATGACCTAGGTAGTAGGTATTTGCAAAGACTGCGTATTTATCTTCTGGCACCTTCACCGCTACATATTGGTGACCAGAAAGAATTTCCATGTACCAAGTTTCATTTTGGTCTGCAAAGACGACCACATTCCCTTCTGCTGATCCTTTTTCTTCGATGACTTTAGCCAGTAATTCAACCCCTTCACGGGCAGTTTTCACACGTGGCAAGATGACATCTAGCATTGCAGCTTCTGGTAAGCCATTCTCTTTCAAAGGATCTGTTGACAAGACCTTCTTATTTGGGATCGCCGTTACTGTCGCAGTCATGGATACACCGGCTTCATTAAAACCGTGTTCCCCGAAAGCCCCATTGCTACCGTCACCACGAGCAGAGTCATAAGTAGCTGTGTATTTCATTTCATTGGCTGCATGCGGGTAGGTGAATCCGTTGGATTCATCCTCGATTTGATCTCCCTCATTATAGGTCTTGGCATCGACAACAACATAGTTTTTGTTGTGTTTTCCACCATTTGGATAATAAGGATAGTCCTCAGTCCGGCCAAACAGGGTCGTTCCATCCTTGGTCAACTGGCGACCAATGATAAATCCACAGCAGGCCTTAACGGCTTGAATTGGTAGGAGTAAGAACGTCATCGCTACCAAAGCTAGTTTAAACAACCATTTCTTCATCGCAAATCTCCTTTTTGCTTATTTTATGTCCTCAAGCGGTTTTGGGACACAAGTAGGTTTTATATACCATCAGTCTACTCCTTTTCAATCAACATTGCAAGCGCTTTCTTTTCACATTTTTATTCATTTATTTGTGATATTTTTAGCTTTCTCTATCGTTTTTGAGAAATATATACAAAAAAACTGAGACTTCACTCAGTTTTCAGATAATTTACAAATGTGCTACAAATCAAAAAAAGGGATGAAAGATAAAAGGCCAAGCATAAAGAAGGATGGCACCAGCTGTATAAAGGGCCAAGGCTCCCCAGCGCCAGCTTTTTTTCACACTATCTCGCTCACCATAGACGGGAAAGACAAAGGCTAGAATCCCTCCTCCCACCAGGCCTCCTAGGTGACCGGCTAGACTGATCCTCGGCATGAAGCTAAAGAGGATATTGATCAGAATTAAGGAAGTATAACGTTGGCTCAGATAGCGAATATAGGGACTTCGAGCAATAAAGCGTAAACTGGCAATGGCAGCAAAGATACCAAACAGGGCTGTCGAGGCTCCTGCTGCGACGACTTCTGGAGAAAGGACCAAGACAAAAAGATTGCCCATTAAGCCGGATAAGAGGTAGAGGGCTAAAAAAGCCTTCGAGCCAAATAGATCTTCTGCGATTCTACCGATAAAATAAAGGGTAACCATGTTCAAAACAAAGTGTTGCAAGCCAACATGAACAAACATGGCAGCAAGCAAACGCCAGCTCTGGCTCGGGTCCATTTGGATTTCATATCCTAAGACACCCCCAAAGTCGTAAACAGATTGAACCGATTCATAATCAAAGCCACGAAGCAATAACATGGATAGAAAAACGCCGGTTGTTAATAAGAGTAAGCTACTGGTCACTGGGTATTTCTTATCAAATAGTTGATTCATCCACAAGAACCTCCTGTACTGGAATATCATGAGGAGCAGGTGCAAAGTCTACTTCCTGGCAGGCATAGATGGTGCTGACGGTCGCTCCGTCGAAATCTGCCAAATAGCGATCGTAATAACCACCACCATAACCAAGGCGGTAGCCATCCTTTTGAAAGGCCACTCCAGGAACATGGATCAAATCAATCTCCGACTGATCTATTGCTTGAACCCCATCCTCTGGTTCCAAGAGACCAAAGGCTGTTGGTTTCAAGTTCTGCGGATCGTAGGTTGCAAATTCCATGCGCCCTTTTGGATAGGTCTTTGGGATGACGACCTGTTTGCCATCTTCTAGAGCTGCATCAATGAGAAAACTTGTATCCACCTCATGCGGGAAGGACAAATAGGTCGCTATAACGCTTGCTGCTTGATAAGCTGGCAAAGAGCGCAACCGCTGGATCAAGGCTTGATCAGCCTTTCGCTTGTTCTCCGCCTCCAAGCCTTTCATCTTCTTCAATACACTTTTTCGAATACTTGCTTTCATTTCCATCTCTCTTTATTGGTTGGCTTTCATTTTTAAGAAAGGACTAATGGCTTTGACACCAAAGTGCAGGGCTTCTTCCTTGGGACTCATCTGAGGGTGATGAAGGGCATAAGGACTGTCCACTCCCAACCAGAACATGACTCCATCCACTTTTGACAAGAGATAACCAAAATCCTCTCCAGTCATGGCGGGTAGGATATCCATCAAGGTGACATCTTCTGCTTGATCAAAGAAGGTCATCAGTTCATCTGCCAAGTCTGGATTGTTTTCCACCGGCAAATAGCCCCCTTGCTTGAGTTCCAACTCTAGGTCCATATCAAAAGCATCCGCAACTCCTCTCGCAATCGTCTCGAGTCGTTTCTGGGTCAAGAGGTTCATTTCCATGGTCAGGGTCCGGATGGTCCCATGCAGAAAGGCCGTCTCTGCAATGACGTTATTGGTCGTCCCCGCATGCATGGAACCGAAGGTCACAACCGCTCCCTCGATAGGATCGACATTGCGGCTGACAATGGTTTGAACCTGAGTGACAAAATAGCTAGCAGCGACCAGGGCATCCTTAGCTTCATGCGGAAAAGCAGCGTGTCCACCTTTTCCTTTAAAGGTCAGCTTCACTTCACAGGTCCCTGCAAAGAGCGTCCCCCGATTGGTCGCGATCTCGCCTACCTTTAAGTCTGGACGGACATGAAGACCGTAGAATTGATCAGGCAACCAGTCCCCAAAGGCCCCATCCTCATACATGAGCATCCCTCCAGCTTCATTTTCCTCGGCTGGTTGAAAGAGGAACAAGAGATTGTTCTTAGGCTGTTCTTGAACCAGTTGCTCCAGCAAACCCAAAGCTAAGGTCATATGAACATCATGGCCACAGGCATGCATCCGACCTTCGTGACGAGAGGCAAAGTCAAGGCCAGTTTGCTCGATAATGGGCAGTCCATCGATATCCGTCCGCCAGCCAATGGTCCTTTCTGGATTGGATCCCTTCAAAAAGACTAAGATCCCTGTCCGCCAGGTCCGCTGCTCGACAAACTCTTTTCCCTCGGTGATTTCTGCGATGCGCTCCAAGAGATAGGCTTGTGTTTTGAATTCTTCTAGTCCAATTTCCGGGATTTGATGCAGGTCTCGCCGAATTTTTACTAAATCAAGTGTCATATCCATCTTCCTCTTTTGAGAAGAAGCCGAGGTATCCCCCAGCTTCCTTTTCTTATTTCTCTATTATAGGTTACGCAAGGCATCCTCAAGTGCTGTTTTCTGTTGCGTCTGTTCGTCAATCGTCTTGATCACGCGCGCAGGCACACCTGCTACCACTACATTTTCAGGCACATCTTGGGTAACAATCGCACCCGCTGCTACGACAGAGCCATTGCCAACTTGAACCCCCTCGATGACGACGGCATTGGCACCCACCAAGACGTTATCCCCGATACGAACTGGTTCTGCAGAGGCTGGCTCAATGACACCTGCAAGGACTGCTCCTGCTCCGATGTGGCTGTTTTTACCAACCGTTGCACGGCCACCAAGAATAGCTCCCATATCGATCATGGTCCCCGCACCGATTTCAGCACCGATATTGATGACAGCCCCCATCATGATCACCGCATTGTCTTCAATGGTCACCTGGTCTCGAATAATTGCACCTGGTTCAATCCGGGCATTCAAATAACGCTTGTCCAGCAAAGGCACCGCTGAATTACGACCATCTTGCTCTACAATATAGTCTTTATTTTCTGTCAAGTTGGCAAGAAGGGGCTCAATCTCTTTCCAGTCTCCAAATAGGACATTGCCTAGTTTTACAACGGATGCCGGAAGATCTCCTACCAATTCCCCTTCGAAGGTTACTTTTACATTTGTTTTCTTTTCTGCATTGCCGATAAAGGCGATAATCTCTTGTGCAGTCATTTTTTGTGCAGTCATGTCAGTACCTCTTGTTCTTTGTAGTCAGTCCTCTAGGAAGACAAGCTCCTTTTGAACTCTTTGATTGTACTATTATAGCATAATTTAACGGACACACTAAATCGCGACCTAATCAAATGGTTCCAGTTGGTTCCTGCCATTTTTGTTTTTATTTAACCATCATTCTTTTCAATCGGTATTGATCCGAATTTTCGTCAAAAAACAAATAGACTCGTTTGCTATCTGTAGTTGGATAGACTAAAGCGATGGTATTCACTTCCCCAGGATTGGGAATAACAAAATGCATGAAATCTGGATTTCCTAATTGAGAAACTGCTTCTCGAACCTCCATCCCTTCTTGTCCATCTTGAGGCATCAGACCTTGATATTCTTCTGGGGTTTTAGCAGGTCCGCCTAACTTAGCTTTATTATAGGCCACACTAAAGCTAGTTATTTTTTCTGTATCATCAACCTTCTTAAAACCAATATAAACGAAACCAAATTGATCTGGCTGTTTATAGGTTAAATGTGTACCTTGTTGTTCTGGGCTAAAATAGGAATAATTACCATTCCAAGCTTTCCCAAAGTGTTCAACAGTTTCCTCCGGCGTTACAAACTCTAATTTCTTATGGTGGATCAAGTTCAGCAACTCGTCCAAACTAAAAGAGTGAACTCCATTATTTTCATCCACATAAGGAGAATTTTCGGCTGTCAGCTTCTTCGATTTCTTTTCTGACTCACTCTTCTCTTCCTTTGTTGAGCTAGAAGATTCTGATGCTTGGCTAGAGGAGGCAGATGACTGTTTAGAGGATGTCGAACTTAACGAATGACGGTCCTGTTTCTTACTTACTGGGCTATCCTGATCTGTTTTATTGAGAGAACTGCTTACATAACCAAGCGCTATAATGAAGAGACTAAAGATGAGAACCATCCCCACAGCAACTGCAAAAAGAGAACCAAAACGGGGCAAGCCCGCTCCGCGAAAAGCATCCTCACGGACACTCCTCTTCACTCCTTTTTGATAGCTCCTAAGACTGGGACTTTCAAAAGCTTCTCCTTCAGGCCCACGATCTGAAAAGACTTCAGACACTTCCCGATTCCTACTTGGGAACCTAGACCATTCTCTTTGAATCTGTCTACCTTTTTCCATTCCATTTTCCCTTCTTTTTACTTAACTTTGTTTCTTAGGATCTAGTTGACTCTTACGCAACAAGGAATAGGAACCGTCTACCTGTTCCAGCTCCAATAAATACGTTTTTCCCTTCTCATCCTGATAGGATAGTTGAAAACCTTCCTGATCAGGCCCAATCTGGCGTCGGACGAAGGATTGTAAGCCCTGATAACTGCCTAACAGTTTCTTCAGATCTATCTTTTCTCCAGGTTCTAAGCTCTGGTAAACTTTTTCTGAAAAAGCTTTTTTCCCCTCCCGGTCTAGATTGGCTAGACTGGCGTCGATTTCTTCTAGCAGATACCTCCCATCAGCCCCCTTGCTAAAAAGCAAACGGATGGAGGCTCCCTTTCCCCTATCGTCCCATCGATAGAGCAGGGAGAGACTGGGTTGCTTGCTTGCTGTAGATTGAAAGAGGACTTTTTCTTGGGGATGCCCCATCTCCTTCAGAAGGGTCTCCAGGCGACTTCCAGTCTGCTTCAGGCTACCGTTTTGGTTCTTTATCGATAGAGAAAAATGCTTAATTTGTTCCAAGGTCCATAGCGAATCCTTTTTTCCATTCGTTTCTTTTAAGAGTCGCTCCCCTTGAAATTCTTTTGCTTTAAAAGTTGATAAATTCTTTATTTCATTTCTGGCTGTAGAACTTTTCGGTGGATGACTAAGGACCTCTAACCCCATCCCTAGGAGGAGCGCTAGCAGCAGGAGACCAGGAATTGTTAACTTCTTGATGACTATATCCATTTACTCCTCCTTATTCGACCTTGACTAGATGATAGCGCGCATCTTTTTGGGCTTGCAAAGTGAGAAAGACGAGCCCCTCTTGTGCACGGTAGGTCAGGACCAAAACTGTCTTGCCGTCCTTATAATTCAAAAGCAATGATTGTGGCAAGCCTACCTTTTGTAGAATGTCTTCTAGTTTCATGCCTGTTTTCTCTTTCCCATTCGTAAGACTGGTCAGAGTTGCCTTTTTCAGCTCTTTACTTTCCAGATGGTCCTTAGAAGTTGGTTGATAGCCCTGAATAGCTGTTAGATAGTAGCCGTCCTTCATATGGGTAAATTCAAATTGGTATCTATCTCGACCATCTTGCGTCGTTCCATAGCTTAGACGAAGGAGCTGCGTTGTAGCTTTTGACTCAAGCCGAGCTTGCTTGGCTCCTCCTAATTTTTTGACCAGGGTCTCTGGTGTCGTCCCCTTGGTGTTTGGCTCACCAGTCGCATCACCTATTTTAAACTCCAGCAATTCCTCCAAATGCACCCCAACTTCTGGGTGATCTGATTTCGCCAGGAAGTCTTGCAGATAAGCTTCTTCCTGATGAAAGGTCACTTGCTGGTCTGGATTTAGCTGTTCTTGTGGCCTCCCAAAAGTAGCAAGACCATAGCCTAAGCCCAGCATTGCGAGGATTCCGAAAATAATCCCTCTTTTTTTGATGAAAGCGAGGAGGGGCTTCAGATATTTTCTTGTTATTTCCTTTACATTATCCATTCTGCGATCGTATCTGTATCCCTTTCCGTCCAACTATTCACACCTGTTTCCTTTAGCAACATATCCTACTATACCATAAATAGCCAGTCCTCGCTAGAATAGAGAAGAGAGTGGGACAGAAATCGGTAATTCGTTAGAATTCGATTTCGTCGTCCCACCTCCGCACAGTTGAGTAGGGCTGTAAAAGCTGATGAAATCAGCGTGGTAGAGCCCACTCAACCACTGCGTATTGCTCGACAATCCAAAAATAATTGAGAGGCTAGGACTTTTGTCCCAGCCTCTTTTTCTAGCTTTAGGAAAGTTGAACTTCTCTCTTCCTCCTACCATTGCGAGGCAGGAAAGTGACCAATCTTAGTCGTCACCTTTTTTAGCAAGAAGGAAATCGCCGTCTGATTGTTTCACAAACGTCAACTTATATTGGTCTGTCGTTGAAGATTTAAAATAAATTGTCATGGTAGTCACAATATCATGTGTTTTGTAGTCTTCATCTGCAGACAAAGAGAGATTATAAATGGTATTATCTTTCAACACTTCCTTGTAAGAAACGCCATCCTTACCAGTTTTGGAATCTCCAACTTTGAGCTTGTCATAGTAAGATGAGGTCATAAAATCGTCCTCAGCTTCTTTATAATTTCCTGTATAATAGAGATCCTTTAAATAATAGGTATCTCCCTCTTTCTTAAAGGTCAATCTCATATCACGAACGGTATGGTATTGAGAATAGGTATCATCCTGATCTTCTTCTAACTCGCCCCACTCTAAATCAATGAGATCTCTTCTAAATGAACCTTGCAAAGCTTTTCCGTGTCCATCTACAACATCTTCAATGGATGTTCCCAAATCTGGAGTTTCGTATGTACCAAAGTCGAGGTCAGCCAAATCTGTAATGTTCCAAGAAAAATCCGTATCCTCTGGATCAATATATTTTCCAGACTGATCACGCTTTGATGTCCCTGCATCAGCTTTCGGATGAAGGGCAGGAGAGGAACTTTTAGCACTATTAGCTGCACCCATAGAATGACCGAGGAAGAGACCGATAATGACTCCTAAGACCGCAAAGCCACTAATACAAGCAATTAACAGACCTTTCCCTGGCTTCTTTTGATCACCAGTTTCTGGCACACCAAATGGTGCCTGTGATTGATTCGTATTCATCTTTCATCTATCTCCTCTATATTAAAAACGTTCTGGACCAATGTATAAGAAGTCCCCATCTGGTTGTGCTAAGAAACGCAATGTCTTATAATCGTCATCCACTTTAAGGTTAATCTTTGCAACCACTCGAGTAGAGTCATACTCTTCTCCATCAGCAGTGATTTTTGTCTCAGTACCGATTTGAACATTTGTTTTATGTTTCTTCAAAACTTCTAACAGAGAGGTTCCACCTTTACCAGTTTCCTTATCCCCTTTTTTCAGATCCTTGAATTCTTTAGAACTCATCTCACGATCTGCAGAAGTGTCTTCGTCCTCATCGTCTTCATCGTCTTCGTTGGCGTAGACTTCTTCCAAGTTAAAGGCTTCTACAGATTTCAAATAATAGTTGCCATCCACTTTTTCAAATCGGAAATAAATATTTTGGTGAGAGGCGTTCTTTGCACGATCCCAAGTAAGAGTCATGCCTTTCTTTTCATAATCGACACTGGTAGCCAATCCATATGTATCAACAATCTGATCAGCAGTCAAGCCGTAACCGTCCTTGTTGCTGTAACTTAATGCAGCAAGGTCTTTAAGGGTCCAAGTAAAGACAACCTCTTCTTTTTCTGTAATGAAGCCGGTCTTTGTCTTCTTAGCTTCTTCGCTGGCACGATCTAATCGTTTGGTACGTTTGGCATCTTCTTGAGGTTTAGCTGAATGTCCCCAGAAATAGCCAGCTCCGCCACCGATCAAGCCACCAAGGAAGAGGGCAAGAATAGAAAAGACGATAAATTTAGTCCATCCACGCTTCGGTTTTGGCTGAACATTCCATTGGGATTGGAAGTCTTGAGGATTCCCTTTTTGGTAGAAAGGATTGTTTTCTACCTGAGGAGCTTGATTTTGGAAATATTGTTCCTGTCCTCCAGCTTGTGGTCCTTCTACTGGAGAAGCCTGTTGAAAGCCTTGCGCTCCTGGTGCTCCAAATGGCTCATAAGCTGTTTGGCCATTTTGTGCTCCAAAAGGTTCTTGAACAGTCTGCCCTCCTTGTGCTCCAAAAGGTTCTTGGACAGTTTGACCAGTTTGGGCTTCAAGAGGTGGTTGAACAGTTTGTTCTACTTGCGCTCCAAAAGGTTCTTGAACAGCTTGCCCCTCTTGTGTCCCAAAAGGTTCTTGAACAGTTTGTCCCTCTTGTGTTCCAAAAGGTTCTTGAACAGCTTGCCCCTCTTGTGTCCCAAAAGGTTCTTGAACAGTTTGTCCCTCTTGTGTTCCAAAAGGTTCTTGAACAGTTTGTCCCTCTTGTGTTCCAAAAGGTTCTTGAACAGCTTGCCCCTCTTGTGTCCCAAAAGGTTCTTGAACAGTTTGTCCCTCTTGTGTTCCAAAAGGTTCTTGAACAGTTTGTCCCTCTTGTGTTCCAAAAGGTGTCTTGTCTTCTGTTGTCATAATCTCTCCTTTATTAACAACCTGCGCCCGTCATCCTCCCCACTTTTTGTGACCATAGTTTGACGTGCAAAGTATAAATATAGTAGTTCTACTATATCATAAAACAGTCTTTTTTTCCACCTCATTCTGAGATATTGAAAGCGATTAAAAACGACCTCTTGCGAGATCGTTTTGTCTATTGATTAAAGACGAGCGTTGAGTTCTGCTCCAAGTTCTTCAAATCCTGGTTTACCAAGAAGGGCAAACATATTTTTCTTGTAGGCTTCAACACCTGGTTGGTCAAATGGGTTGATAGCGTTCAAGTAACCTGAAAGGGCAATTGCCAATTCGAAGAAGTAGATAGTGTATCCAAGAGTGAAGGCATCTTGCTCAGGAAGAGTCACGTACATGTTTGGTACGTCACCGTCAGTGTGGGCAAGAAGAACACCGTCAGTTGCTTTTTTGTTAACGAAGTCAACGTCTTTTCCTTGGAGGTAACCAAGTCCGTCAAGGTCTTCTTCCAAAGTAGGGATGATCACATTCTTACGTGGTTTGTCCACACGGACAACTGTTTCAAACATGATACGAGTTCCTTCTTGGATAAATTGACCCAATGAGTGCAAGTCTGTTGAGAAGTTTGCTGAAGTTGGGTAAATACCTTTTTGGTCCTTCCCTTCTGACTCACCAGCCAATTGTTTCCACCATTCTGAGAAGTATTGAAGAGATGGCTCGTAGTTTACCAAGATTTCAGTAGCATATCCTTTACGGTAAAGGATGTTACGAACAGCTGCGTATTGGTAAGCTTCGTTTTCAGAAAGTTTGTCTGAAGTGTAATCTTTACGAGCTGCGTTCGCACCTTCCATAAGGGCTTTGATATCTGCACCTGATGCAGCGATTGGAAGCAATCCAACTGCTGTCAATACTGAGAAACGTCCACCGATGTCATCTGGAACTACAAATGTTTCCCAACCGTTCGCATCTGCTTCAACTTTCACAGCACCTTTTTGGCGGTCAGTAGTTGCGTAGATCCGTTTGTTAGCTTCTTCTTGACCGTATTTCTTCACCAAGAGTTCTTTGAAGACACGGAAAGCGATGGCTGGTTCAGTTGTTGTACCTGATTTAGAAATCACGTTTACTGAGAAGTCTTTGTCTGCTACGTACTCTACCAAGTCAGCAAGGTAAGTTGATGAGATTGAGTTTCCAGCGTAAAGGATTTGTGGCGCTTTGCGTTCTTCTTTTGTTTGCAAGTTTGCAAAGTGGTGGTTCAAGAAGTCAATAGCCGCTTTCGCACCAAGGTATGATCCACCGATACCGATCACGACCAAAACATCACTGTCTGCTTTGATTTGCTCAGCAGCTTTCAAGATGCGGTCAAATTCTTCACGGTCATAGTTTTCAGGAAGGTCCAACCAACCCAAGAAGTCGCTACCAGCACCAGTTCCTTTACGGATCAATTCATCAGCTGCAGTCACTTGTGGTTGCATGTATTCCACTTCATGTGGGGCAACAAATTTACCCAAAACTTTTGAGTAGTCAAATTTAATATGAGACATGTTATTCCTCCAAATTTTGTTCTTCTCTATGATATCGCTTTACCGGGATTTAATCAAGGGAAACCATCCTGTAAAACGTTTTCATTTGCTAATTTTTTTATTTTCACAAATCAAGCAACGACGCAATAGCAATCGTTTGCATATAGGGCCTTATATTGAACGGAACAGACAAAAAAAGAGGCCTCTTACGAAGCTCTATTTTTACGCTATTATTCTTTGAATCTACTAATGAATTTTAGTTACGCAGTTTAACGCAGTAGCTGTTTGCTCAAAGTACTGCTTTGAGGTGGCGGATAAGACTTACACAGCAAGTTCCCTTCGTCTTCTTTCGATTTTTAAGCTCAGAAGAAAACATAATCAGCTTTGCGGGGGTGGAACTACGAACAAACGTTCTGTTCCACTCCCATCCATTGCTCTAGGATTCATCTACGCCTTGCAGGCTTGTTTCATCAAGAGCAATAGAAAAGAGCACACAGTTCACTTCGCTTAGGGCTGCTGGATTCCTCCCCTGACCCGCTTCACGCAGAACTGTTGCTCCGATAGGTATTATATCATAATTTGTGGATTTTGCAAAGGTCCGGTTTTTATTCTTGTGTTTCGGCCTTGGCTGCGAGCTTAGCTTGTTTTTTTCGTTCCCGACCTTGGCGGAAAAAGGTCTGCATGATGGCTGCACATTCTGCTTCCAAGATTCCTGTTTCTACTTCTACCCGGTGGTTGAGACGTTCGTCTGTCAAAATGTCGTAGAGACTCCCTGCTCCACCGAACTTCTGATTGGTCGCTCCGTAGACTACCTGAGGGATCCGGGCCAGCCCGATGGCGCCACTGCACATGACACAGGGTTCAATGGTCACAAATAGGGTGGTTTCCAGCAAACGCCAACTCTCTTCCTGCTGATTGGCTTCTTCAATCGCCATTACCTCCGCATGCATGACCGCTCGCTGCAATTCTTCTCGCGCATTGTGGCCCCGTCCAATGATCTCGCCGTCTTTGACAATGACACAGCCAATAGGAATTTCCTCATGGGCCAAGGCGATCTCTGCCTCTTTTAAAGCCTCTCGCATAAAAGCTTCTTTCTCTTCTAGGGTATAGTCTCTCACTTGTACACTCACTTACTTTTTATGTTCTTGTTCTATTATATGATGAAGCCAGAAAAAAAGCCACCAATGGGTGACTTCTTATAGGGAGATATTATGAAAAAAAGTTTGGATTCTAAACAAAGTTGGGAGGTCTTTGTTTATGGTCTTAGTATAGACCACAGGGCTTAAAGTATTCTTAAGACTCAAAAAAGTTGAGAGAGACTCCCAACTTTTATTGAATTATTTACTTGACCAGACGCTTTCAAGGATATTGGTTTGGTCACGGTCTGGTCCGACTGAGAAGGTTGAAATGCGCACACCAACTAATTCACCGACACGGCGGACATAGTTGCGGGCATTTTCTGGAAGCTCATCCAAGTGGCGGACACTTGTGATGTCTTCTGACCAGCCTGGTAATTCTTCATAGATTGGTTTGCAACGTTTGAGTTGCTCCAAGCTTGCTGGGTAGTGGTCGATGCGTTCCCCATCCAAGTCGTAGGCTACACAGATTTTCACCGTATCCAAGCCTGATAGAACGTCGATCGAGTTCAAGCTAAGGTTGGTAATTCCTGAGACACGACGGCTATGGCGCATGACAACTGAGTCAAACCAACCGACACGACGTGGACGACCGGTTGTTGTCCCATACTCATGACCGACTTCACGAATCCGATCACCCACTTCATCAAAGAGCTCCGTAGGGAATGGTCCGTCACCGACACGGCTGGTATAGGCTTTACATACACCGACAACCTTGTCGATCTTGCTTGGGCCGACACCTGATCCGATGGTCACCCCACCTGCAACAGGGTTTGATGAAGTAACAAATGGATAAGTTCCTTGGTCGATATCCAACATAACCCCTTGGGCTCCTTCAAAGAGCACGCGCTTGCCGTTATCCAAAGCATCGTTCAAGATGACAGAAGTATCGGTTACATATTGCTTGATTTGTTGACCATATTCATAGTATTCTTCGAAGATATCGTCAAATGAAAGAGGCTCTGCATCATAGAGTTTGGTAAATTGACGGTTCTTTTCTTCCAAGTTGATGCGAAGGCGTTCTGCGAAGACGTCGCGGTCCAAAAGGTCCGCAATCCGGATTCCCACACGCGCAGCCTTATCCATGTAGGCTGGGCCAATCCCTTTAATCGTCGTTCCGATCTTGTTTTCGCCTTTAGACTCTTCTTGGAGACGGTCCAATTCGATATGGTAAGGAAGGATGACATGGGCGCGATCTGAAATGCGCAAACTGTCTGTTGTCACACCTTCTTCATGAAGATACGCCAACTCTTTGACTAATGACTTAGGATTGACTACCACGCCGTTTCCGATGACAGAAATCTTTTCAGGGAAGAAGATACCAGAAGGAATCAAGTGCAACTTGAACTTTTTGCCGTCGATCACGATGGTGTGACCAGCATTGTCCCCACCTTGGTAACGAGCAATGACTTCTGCATTGGCTGATAGGAAGTCTGTAATCTTCCCTTTTCCTTCATCTCCCCACTGGGTTCCTACAACAACTACTGATGTCATATCTTTGTCTGAGCTATATAGCTCGTCCTTTCTTGAAAAGCAGGCAGGAATCTCACCTGCGATTATGTTTTATACCTCATTATATGAAAAATTTGACAATTTTTCAAGGAGGGTTCATCATTTCATTTGTTTTTTCTCTTATGTAGACGAATTACATTTTTACAAAATCTGTATTTTCTGAATTTTAGTACTTAATTAAAAATAAAAGTTCGGAATTTTTGTAAAATCGTAGCGGAAATTTGTTTTCTTTTTCCGTTTGTAATAGACTAAAATTACTACCATAGGACGGTGAAACGATGACGATTAATCAATTACTGCAGAAACTGGATACATCAAGCCCTATTCTCCAAGCGACCTTTGGTCTGGAGAGGGAAAATCTGCGAGTGACAACTGATGGACACTTAGCTCAAACTGCTCATCCGAGTCAGCTTGGTTCCCGCAATTTCCACCCGACCATCCAAACAGACTTCAGCGAACAACAACTGGAACTAATTACACCTATTGCTCACTCGACTAAGGAAGCGCGGCGCTTACTGGGAGCTATCAGCGATGTGGCAGGCCGCTCAATTGACCAGAGTGAATGCCTGTGGCCTCTGTCCATGCCACCGCAGCTGACTGAAGAAGATATTATCATCGCCCGTCTGGAAAACGAATACGAACGCCACTACCGAGAGGGTTTAGCGAAAAAATATGGCAAAAAACTACAGGCCATCTCTGGCATCCACTACAACATGGAGCTAGGGAAAGATCTGGTCGCTGCTCTCTTTCAAGTCAGCTCCTATCATTTACTAAAGGACTTTAAAAATGACCTCTATCTCAAACTGGCTCGAAACTTTCTGCGTTTCCGATGGCTCTTAACCTATCTCTACGGTGCTGCTCCTCTGGCAGAAGCCGGTTTCTACAGTCAGGAATACCCGCAGCCTATCCGCTCTTTTCGCAACAGCGACTATGGCTATGTCAATGACGAGAATATTCAGGTGTCCTACACTTCTTTGGAGCAATATGTAACCGATATTGAAAACTACGTTCAGTCTGGCGAGCTCAGTGCTGAAAAAGAATTTTACTCAGCCGTTCGCTTCCGTGGACAGAAGCACAATCGCGCCTATCTGGAGCAGGGTATCACCTATCTGGAATTCCGCTGCTTCGATCTCAATCCTTTTGACCATTCGGGCATTAGCCAAGAGACCTTAGATACTGTCCATCTCTTTTTACTGGGCCTGCTCTGGCTAGATGATGTAGAAAATGTTGATGCAGTATTAAAAGCTGCCCATGATTTGAACCAGAAAATTGCTTGTAGCCACCCGCTGACTGCCCTGCCAGATGAGGCAGACAGCTCAGCCCTTCTCCAAGCCATGGAAGAGCTCATCCAGCATTTTGAACTGCCAACTTACTATCAAACTTTGCTGGACCAGATGAGAGAGGCTCTCTTACATCCTCAGCTGACACTGTCAGGACAGCTCCTGCCCCATATCCAGCAAGATTCCTTAACAGCTTTTGGTCTAGAAAAAGCAGAAGAATACCACCGCTATGCCTGGACTGCTCCTTATGCCCTCAAAGGCTACGAAAATATGGAGCTGTCCACCCAGATGTTGCTCTTTGATGCTATTCAAAAGGGGCTGAATGTCGAAATTTTAGATGAAACGGACCAATTTCTCAAGCTTTGGCATGGTAGTCATGTAGAATATGTCAAGAACGGCAATATGACCTCCAAGGATAACTATGTCATCCCTTTGGCCATGGCCAATAAAACAGTCACCAAAAAGATTTTGGCAGCAGCTGACTTTCCCGTTCCGGCTGGAGCAGAATTTTCTTCTTTAGAAGAGGGACTGGCCTACTACCCTTTGATTAAGAACCGAGAAATTGTTGTCAAACCCAAGTCAACCAACTTCGGACTGGGCATCTCTATCTTCCAAGAGCCAGCTAGCCTGGAAGCTTATCACAAGGCTCTGGAGATTGCTTTTTCAGAAGATGTTGCCGTCTTAGTGGAGGAATTTATCGCTGGAACGGAGTACCGCTTCTTTGTCTTAGACGGACAATGCCAAGCAGTCCTCTTGCGAGTGGCGGCCAATGTCGTCGGAGACGGTCAGCATACCGTGAGAGAATTGATTGCCATCAAAAATGACAATCCTCTGCGGGGCCGAGATCATCGTTCACCGCTTGAAATCATTGAACTGGGGGACATTGAACTGCTCATGCTGGACCAGCAAGGCTATGGAGCAGATGATATCCTGCCTGCTGGAGTCAAGGTTGACTTGCGGCGCAATTCCAACATTTCTACTGGCGGAGACTCGATTGATGTCACAGACAGCATGCACCCATCTTATAGGGAACTCGCTGCGGACATGGCAAAGGCTATGGGAGCCTGGGCCTGTGGCGTTGATCTCATCATCCCTGACAGCTCTGCTATTTCCACAAAGGAAAATCCCAACTGTACCTGCATCGAGCTCAACTTCAATCCTTCTATGTATATGCACACCTATTGTGCTGAGGGGCCGGGACAAAGCATTACTCCGAAAATACTAGCTAAACTTTTCCCAGAAATGGACCTATAAAGTAAGAAAACGCAGAAGATGTCTCTGCGTTTTTGTTTTGTAACCGAGGTAGAGTTTTAGATGATAACCTAAAAAGATTAAGCATGGTCCTCCTACAAGTTTAAAATAGCAAGTCATTTGCTGTAAAATCATCCTCTAACAAGCAAATTTCAAACCTCTCCTGCATATAGCAGAGGAAATCTTCCCTTTTTCCTAAAAAGAATCATAGGTCGCGAATACAAGGCTAGTATCATCTGAACAAGTTCCAGCCAGTTACTGTTGGCTTCCATAGCCCACCATCTCAACCGCTTTAAAACTGCCTCGGGTTAAAAATTCATACGGAACCCCTAATGCATCAGCTACCGCCAAACCATAGACTGCCGTTTTCAAAGATTGGTTCATGCTAGCCTCCTTTGTTTTATTATACTATTTTTGGTCTTAAAATTCTTCCTAATCCCCAAAAACAAGCGCAGGCCCGCGCTTGTTTTTCTATTTTATGCTAAAATAGAAGCTATGGACAAAATTATTAAAACTATCTCAGAAAGTGGCTCCTTCCGTGCCTTTGTACTAGACAGTACAGAGACCGTGCGAGCAGCCCAAGAATACCATCAGACACAAGCAAGCTCAACTGTGGCCCTCGGTCGGACCCTGATCGCAAGTCAAATTCTCGCCGCCAATGAAAAGGGCAACACCAAGATAACGGTGAAAATCCTCGGTACTAGCTCACTTGGTGCTATCATCACTGTGGCAGATACTCAAGGAAACGTCAAAGGCTACGTGCAAAATCCTGGTGTGGATATCAAGAAAACAGCGACCGGTGAAGTCGTGGTCGGACCATTTGTCGGAAACGGGGAATTCCTGGTCATCACTGATTATGGTACGGGAAATCCTTATCACTCCATGACCCCTCTTGTGACAGGTGAAATCGGAGAAGACCTGGCCTTTTATCTGACGGAAAGCCAACAAACACCTTCTGCAGTCGGACTCAATGTTCTGTTGGATGACGAAGACAAGGTCAAAGTGGCTGGTGGCTTCTTGCTCCAAGTCTTGCCAAATGCCAAGGAAGAAGAAATCGCGCGATTTGAAAAACGCATCCAAGAAATGCCTGCCATCTCCACACTTTTGGAATCTGAAGACCATATTGAAGCTCTTCTTGCTGCCATCTATGGCGAGGAACCATACAAACGTCTCTCTGAAGAAGAGATCCGCTTCCAGTGTGACTGTAGCAAGGAACGCTTCATGAATGCCTTGGCAAGCTTACCAGCCAAAGACCTTCAAGAAATGAAGGACGAAGACCATGGCGCGGAAATCACTTGCCAATTCTGTCAGACAACTTACCACTTTGATGAAAACGACTTGGAGGAACTCATTCGTGACAAATCTTAATACACCTTTTATGATTGGGAACGTCGAGATCCCAAACCGGACGGTCCTTGCACCTATGGCCGGTGTGACCAACTCAGCTTTCCGAACCATTGCTAAAGAACTCGGAGCCGGACTTGTGGTCATGGAAATGGTCTCTGACAAAGGGATCCAATACAACAATGAAAAGACCCTGCATATGCTCCATATCGATGAGGGAGAAAATCCTGTATCGATCCAACTTTTCGGAAGCGACGAAGATAGCCTGGCACGCGCAGCAGAATTTATCCAAGAAAATACCAAGACCGATATCGTGGATATCAACATGGGCTGCCCAGTCAATAAAATCGTGAAAAACGAGGCGGGTGCCATGTGGCTTAAAGATCCAGACAAGATCTACTCTATCATTAACAAGGTTCAATCTATCCTTGATATTCCCTTGACGGTCAAAATGCGGACAGGTTGGTCGGACCCTTCACTAGCAGTTGAAAATGCCCTCGCCGCCGAAGCTGCAGGTGTCTCTGCCCTTGCCATGCACGGACGGACTCGGGAGCAAATGTATACGGGCCACGCTGACCTCGAGACCCTTCACAAGGTTGCACAAGCTCTGACCAAGATTCCATTTATCGCCAACGGAGATATTCGGACGGTTCAAGATGCCAAACAACGGATCGAAGAAGTCGGTGCCGATGCGGTCATGATCGGCCGTGCTGCTATGGGCAATCCTTATCTCTTCAACCAAATCAATCACTATTTTGAAACAGGAGAAATCCTGCCTGATTTGACCTTCGAAGACAAGATGAAGATTGCTTATGAGCACTTGAAGCGCTTGATCAATCTCAAGGGCGAGCACATTGCCGTCCGCGAATTCCGCGGGCTTGCCCCTCACTACCTCCGTGGTACCTCAGGCGCAGCCAAACTCCGCGGAGCCATCTCGCAAGCTAGCACTCTAGCTGAGATTGAAGAACTTCTTCAATTAGAAAAAGCTTAATGACAAAAAGAGAGTGGGACAGAAATCGGTAATTCGTTAGAATTCGATTTCGTCGTCCCACCTCCGCACAGTTGAGTAGGGCTGTAAAAGCTGATGAATTCAGCGTGCTAGAGCCCACTCAACCACTGCGTCTTGCTCGACAATCCAAAAACAATTGAGAGGCTAGGACTTTTGTCCCAGCCTCTTTTATATCTTATTGATCCGCTTGAGATTCGCTTTCTTTCCAGCGATAGGTCTTGCGTGGTTTTTTCTTAGGTACCCGCTTAACCCCCACTTCTTCAACGTAAGATCCATAGGTCACAAGGAAATTATTGGTCAAAATTTCTTTATCTGGATGGATCAGATTCACCAACTCGGTTGCTTCGTATACGGTGAAAGGCTCTTCTAGGAGATGGAGGAAGGTTGGATTCCAAGCCAAGCGCCCTTGGATACGCTTGATCGATTCTTGGACAATCTCATAGTGGTCAAAGGCGAAATCTTCAGCTGTCAAAACACGGCCATCTAGAGAACATTCCCCTTGTTTGAAGTCCACATCAAGGAAAAGAACTTCTTTGGCATCATCTCCAGCTCGGACCAGATTGACGGCCTCCGCAGGCAAATAGACCAGGTGGGCGATGGTGATGACCCAGCCCCGTGGGTCCCGACCAGGAGTCGAAACGGTCATTAACTGCTCGACCTTTTGAGGGGTCAACTCTAGTCCAACTTCTTCTTGAACTTCGCGGATACAAGCCTGGATAGCATCCTCGTGCTTTTGCAAGAATCCTCCAACCAAGGCGACCCGATGCTGACAAGGGTGGGTTTTCCGGCGAATCACCAAGAGCTTCAAACGCCCCTCCACAAAGCAGTAGGCCACCATATCGGTAGTTACACTTGGATTTTCATAGGTGGGATGATCTTGCTCCTTATACCAACGGAGGAATTCTTCCTCGCTGACGACCGTCTCGTAGTATTCCTTTTCATTCATCCCTTCCGGAATGCTGCTTGTTGCCATCTAAATAGCCTCCTTTTTCACAGCTTTGCTCCATTGGTACCAACCAACCAAGCTATTGAGGGTGTAGACCCAATACATTCCCTGAATATGGATGCTTTCTCCCCACCAGAGGTAGATACTGAAGAGGTTGGTCGCAATCCAGAAAATCCACTGTTCACGATAAAGACCTGTCATGAGAAGTTGACCGACTCCATTGGTCGCATCTGTCACACTATCACGGAAAGGTCGTGCACTGTGGATGCTTTTATAGGCATAGCCCATCCCGATCCAAATCAGAGCTGTTAGAACCAAATACTTGATCCATTCCATTATGGTTAATTTCTTGGCTTCAAAGTGAGATTCTTCTGCCCCTCCTTGGTCATTGATCCGATTCGACAACCAGACATAGAGACCGATTGGTTGCATCACAAAGAAGTACAGGGTTGTCAGAACTTCTCCATAGAAGTTTTTGTTCAAGGCTAGGATGAGGTAAATCGCTGAGTTCACTGCTCCAAAGAGATAGTTACTAGCCCTACCTTCTGCTACTAGTATCACA
This sequence comes from Streptococcaceae bacterium, assembly GCA_902363395.1. Classification (GTDB taxonomy): domain Bacteria; phylum Bacillota; class Bacilli; order Lactobacillales; family Streptococcaceae; genus Streptococcus. The sequence goes on along the minus strand of CABIZZ010000001.1, from coordinate 160,625 downwards.
CAAACGATTCCTGTCCAGGAGGCAAAGAGTCCTAACCAATCGTGACTTGCTTCCTGATTAGTAAACTCTAGGACAAAGGGCACGCTAGACAAAGCAATCAGATACAGCCATTGTGTCAGAGTACGACCTGCAAATAGATCTTGCCAAAGGAGTTTCATAATTCCTACGAAGCCACGTTTGCCAGCTTCTCGATGGACATTTTTTAAATGCTCCCCAAATGTTTGAATTTTTTCTTCTAGTCGTTTCATGCTGTTTCTCCTTTAATCAGCTTGATAAATCGTATCGATGACACGCTTTGCTTCTTCGTAATTCCCCAAGTAGTCTCGCCCGAGATAGGCTGTAGGGATATCTGCGAGGTATTGGTGGCGGAGGTGATCCAGGTGATTTGAAAAACTGGTGCGAATTTCATCATCTGCCATGGTCATATCACGGAAGCCATCATTGACATAGGATCCAATGGGTTGGACAAATAAGATCAAATCCCATTTTTCCTTAGCGAGGATACTGACAAAGAGATTGTCAAAGGTATCCGTCATACTGGTCTCTTGGCCTTCTACTTCCATATAGTAGTCGTAGTAGCCCTTGGTCACTAGCGAATTGGTATCCGCAATGACCAGTCCACGATTGGCACTACTATCGATTAATTTTGAGGTTTGATCGTATTGTCCGAGTAGGAGATAATAATAGTCCTTGGGGGTCAGCTCATCATCCCGTACATTGTTTCTGATCTGGTACTCGCGAGCATACTCCAAACTCACTGGCGCATCATAGAAGCGGGCCAAATCTTTTGCCAAAGTCGTCTTCCCATTACTAGCACTCCCCATAATGAGGACCTTTTTGGTAAACTGACGACGGAAGGGTTGCGCAATGTATTTCCAATACTTGCTGGGATTTTCCCGGATGAGGGTTCCTGAGATGCCAAACTGACGCTCCTGTAAGTGCGCTTGAAAGCCTCTCGCTTCAAGTTCCTCTTGATACGTTTTTTCCCCAACATAGAAGATGAGCTCTTCTCTCTCAGCATCATATTGAATGGTTTCTAAGGCTGTTTTCAACCAAGGATCCCATCCTAAGGGATAGCGGGGAAGGTCTGTCTCATCTAATTTATAAATTTGGGTGAGTTCATCATTTGAAAAACCTTCTCGAATATAGCGAAAACGTTTCTGCAAAGGAAGGCCAACTTCTTCTCCTCGGTCACCTTTGTAACCAGAGACAATCACACAAACGCGGTCGCATTGGCGTTTTGCCCGTTGAATTAAATCAATATGCCCTTGATGAAGGGGGGCAAACGTTCCAAATACTACTGCCACTTTTTCTTTCATCTAACTGGCTCCTTTATCATAATGTCAAAACATGTTTTGCTTATGATTTTATTATAAACTATAATTTCAATCTGTCAATACCTTTTTATAAAAAAATATATTTTTATAAAACAAAAATTAAAAAGATTCAACTCTGTATGTTATTATACAGAATTGAATCTCTGATTTCAATCATTTTTTTAATTTTCTCAGCGGCGAGCCATTATTCCCGAACCAAGGCATGCGCATGGCCATTTTCTGTCACTTGAACACTTGCCACTTGACCATCTTGACCGACAACTATATCCAGGCTAGCTACAGATCCATCTTGGGTGGAAATCAAGCCAGCATGGTAATGACCTTGATCCAAGTTGTATTCATAGTTTCCAATCGTATAGCCTACTGCATCGCCACCAGGAGTTTGAATGGTTACTTGTCCTCCTTGACCGATCGTTACGCCTGTATCGCGACCGTCGGTCCAACTACCTGCTGCTCCTGAATAATCCCCTGAGGCATAGCTCAAGACACCTTTATAGCGTGGGTTCTCTGTCTTAGAGGCTTGTTCTTTGGCAGTCGTGCGACCTTCCTCCAAGCTAGGACGTTTTTGTTTTTCTGGTGCTGAGTTCACTGCTGGTTTTGTTTCTTTGGAAGGAGTTGGAACCAGGCCTTGACTGACTTCTGGAAGTCTTGGTGTCACTGGAGTTGATGGATTTTCTTGGCTCGCTTGTGTTTCGCTCGAAGCGATGGCAGGAGATTGTGTTACTTCTGTGCTTTGTTGACTTTGTGTCGTTTTGCTTGTGGTCTTTTTCTCTTCTTTTTTACTTGTAGAGCTTTGTTTCACTTGCGCAATTTTACTAGTTGAAGATGGACTGGTTTCCTTTTTCTTTTCTGATCCACAGCCGCTTAAGAGAAGAGTAGCTGTTAGAGCAAGGGTAGATAGACTAAAGAAGGTTCCTTTCATTTTCATGGCAATACCTCTCTTTTGTAACATTTGTTACATTTTGTAATATAATTGTAACATTCACCTATAGGGAAGTCAAGAGGATTTGCATTTCTTATAAAAAATAGAAACTAGTTTCAAAAAAGAGTGAACAAATGGAGCCCTACTCCAAGCATTCACTCTTTTTCTTATTGATAAACTTCTTGATAAAATTCGATGGTATCTCCATCTTGGACAGTCGTTTCTGCTGCCCCTTTTGGTGCCATCTCTCCATTGATCTTGTACATCCAATAAAGTCCCTTGCTTTCGTCCTGGGCTACGCCATCGATTGAGGTGATGAGGCCACTCTTTTCCTCAATCTTGTAGTTAGCTTTCAGGACTTCCATCAGGTTGGCTTTTTCAGCAACCTTCAAGGTCTTGCTATGAGCTTCTTTCCCTTCAGGGGCGATACTGACCGTAATGGTAATTTGTTTTTCTTTCGCTACTTGTGAGCTTGAAGCTGAGCTTTCCGTAGTCGATGATGTGCTTTGTCCGCAACTGACCAATACAAGAGCTGCTAGGACAGCAAAGAAACTATAAAGTGTTTTTTTCATGATACAATCTCCTAAATACTACATAAAGTAGAGGGTAAAAACAGGCGGTGGAAAGAGCGTGGGCTAGGTTAAAGCTAAAGCCATTCACCAGGGCATAGGTCCACCAGGGCATGTGGTAGAGAACAGCATAAAGACTGTCAATCAGCACCCCGTAGAGAAAGGATAAGATGCCGACCATCAGGGTTTGGACTTGCAAAGACAAGTGGCGGTAAAGCCCTCGCCAAAGAGTCAAGAGGAGGCCAAAGGCCAATATCTGAGCGAGCACCACTGGGCTCATCCCCAAGAGAAAAGCCGAGGTAAACATGGTGACCGCCATCACCAAACAGGCAAATTGCCAGTCTTCAAATAGCACCAGTAAAAAGAAAATGGCACTAATGGGTTGGATATTGGGCAAGAAGGCAAAGGCTTGTCTCAGTACCACACAGAGGGCTGCTAAGAGGGTGATTCGGGTCAAGCGTTTGAGAGGCACTGCATATCCTCCTAGTCAATCGTGAAGTTAAGCTGACCAGACTTGACACCTACCTTGAGGGTTTGCCCTTCAGCCACTTCTCCTCTCAAGAGGATCTCTGCCAAGTAGTCTTCCACCTGGGTCTGAATGGTTCGGCGCAAAGGACGTGCTCCCATCTCTGGATCATATCCGTGAGTCGCCAGCCATTTAAGGGCAGACGCTTGGAATTTCAGAGTAATGCCCTTCTCTGCTAGAGATTGAACCAAGGGTTTCACCATAATCTTGACAATCTCATGCATTTGGTCACTGGTCAAGCTATGGAAGACAACCTTCTCATCGATTCGATTGATAAACTCTGGTCGATAAGTCTTCTTCAACTCTTCGAAGATGCGTTTCTCCATATTGGCTTGGTCAAAGCGAATATCCTTAGCGCCAAAGCCAACTGTCTTATCATCTCGTAAAGCGGTAGCTCCCAAGTTTGAGGTCATGATAATAATCGTATTGGAGAAATCTACCTTGCGTCCCTTGCTGTCGGTCAAGACACCGTCATCCAATACTTGCAAGAGAACGTTAAAGATATCTGGATGGGCTTTTTCCACCTCATCAAACAAGAGGACTGAATAAGGTTTGTTGCGGACTTTTTCCGTCAACTCGCCCCCTTCTTCATAACCGACATAGCCTGGAGGAGCTCCGTTGAGACGACTGGCCGCAAATTTCTCCATGTATTCACTCATATCAAAGCGGATCAAAGCGGACTCATCATCAAAGAGGACCTCAGCCAGCGCCTTCGCCAGCTCAGTCTTCCCGACCCCAGTGGGACCGAGGAAGAGGAAGGAACCAATTGGCCGTTTGTGAGACCGAATTCCCGACTGATTGCGGCGAATCGCTCGGCTAATACTTGAGACAGCCTGATCCTGACCGATCACGCGCTTATGAAGTTCTGCTTCTAATTCAAGGTATTTCTTAGCTGCTGTTTGGGTTAGTTTCTCCACAGGAATGCCTGACAATTGACTGAGCGTCTTCAGGATATCCTCTTCCTTGACTTCTAGCTGGTAGCCTTTTGGACTGGCATCTTCTTTTAGCAACTGAGCAACTTTTTTCCACTGCCCCTTGAGTAAGGCTTGATCGGCAGCTGTCAGATCAGACTGAAGACCGGCTTGAGGCCCCTTGTTTTGCACGGTCGCTGCCGCCTCATCTAAGAGATCAATGGCGGAGTCAGGCAAGAGGCGACTGGTCAAATAACGATTGGCATAGACAACAGCTGTCTCAATAGCCGCATCCGTAATATGGACACGGTGGTGACGTTCATAGGTCTTCCTGAGTCCTTGCAAAATTGCAATGCTATCTGCAACAGAGGGTTGCTCAATCAAGACCTTAGCAAAGCGGCGTGACAGAGCGGCATCTTTTTCAATGTGTTTTTGGTATTCTTCTTGCGTAGTGGCTCCTACGGTCCGTAGGGTCCCGCGAGCCAAGGCTGGCTTCAAGATATTGGCCGCATCCAAGGTAGAGTCAATCCCAGAGCCAGAGCCCATTATAGTATGGAGCTCATCGATGAAGAGGATGACATGGCCATCTTCTTCAATATCATTGATGATGTTGTTCATCCGCTCTTCAAAATCTCCACGGAACCGCGTCCCTGCGACAACATTCATCAAGTCCAACTCTAAGACCCGCATCTTAGCCAGTTCCGTCGGGACATCTCCGCTGGCAATCCGTTGGGCCAAGCCCAAAGCCAGAGCAGTCTTGCCGACACCGGCATCACCTACAAGTACCGGATTATTTTTCGTTTTGCGGCTCAAAATCTGAATCATCCGCGAGATTTCTTGACCCCGGCCAATCACCGGTTCCAAGCTGCCATTGCGAGCCATTTCTGTCAGATCTCGGGTGTAGTCTTCCAAACCACCGCTGGTAGAGGCTGGCATGCCCATCATATTTCCCATGGTTTGACGATTGGGTTGCTGGGCTCGATAGAGCGAACGGATAGCTTTCACAGCTTCCTTGTCCCAACCTGATCGTTGTTCCAAGCTCTTACGAAGCTCCACGATTTTAATACCCTCTTCCTGATCATCATAGCGGAAGCCAACATACTCCAATACTTGAGAAGCCAAGGTTCCCCGTTCTAAAAGAAGCGCCAAGAGGACATGCTCTGTTCCAAGACTTTTGGCATGGACTGCCTGGGCAATCTCTTGAGAACGTTTCATGATTTCTTCGACACGGAAAGAAAAAGGAAATACCTCATAGCGGCCATCCCGTTGGTAGACTTGACCCGTAATGTGCTCCGCTGCATCTTGAAAATCATCAATCTGCATAGGATAGTCACTTAAGACAGAACCAGCTACACTATAGGGATTATTGGCTAGGGCTACTAGGATATGCCAAGTATCTAGCGTTTGAGACTCAAAATGACCCGCCAATATTTGAGCGGCTTCAATCGTTTCTAATAGGGCTTTTGAATAGTTCATAAGGAGATTACATTCCCTTTCTATCGACTTGTTGGATAATTTTTCGTAGGATATTGGCTCGTGAGCGATGGGCTTCGCTTCCCAGAACCTCGTCTGTCGTCGTCACTGACAAAAGCTCTGCCTCTCTCTTTGTAAGGAGTTTTTCTTCAAATAGCATCTGGAGAATATCACTAAAAACAGTCTGACTGATTTGTTCCCCGATGCTTGCGCCAAGCTCTTTTAGCATCTGGTGTTGGTCTGAAAATTGGACCTTGCCAATCCGGATGTAACCGCCACCTCCACGCTTGCTCTCTACGATATAGCCTCGACTTTCGGTGAAACGGGTCTTGATCACATAATTGATTTGACTAGGAACAACTTGGAAGACATCCGCTAATTCGCTTCTCTTGAGCTCTGCGATGCCTGCTTGGGCCAGTAGCGACTTGATATAGGCCTCAATGCTATCTGATGTATTTTTACTTGCCATGATGCTCCTTTCTAACCTTTTCATTCTAGATAAGCTCTCTGCTTTTCAGAGGATCAAAAATGGTCTCATCATTCATGATGTCATTATTGACCTTATCTGACTATTATACAATTTTTGTGCCTGTAAATAAAGCAAAGACTACGTCGAGATAGAATCTGAAGACCCTTTGTTGGTAGCCAGAAGGAGGCCAAAAAAGAGGCTAGCTATTGCTAACCTCTTGTAGAAGGGACTTTAGGATTTCCGACGAGCGTATTTCACTCTTCCGCCTAAGAAGCCTAAGCCGAGTAGTCCGATCCAAGCTAAGAAACTTGCCTTCTCTGATCCTGTCTGTGGCAGTTTTTCTTGGGACTGCACAGGGTCCGGAGTTACTGCTTCTACCTCAGGAGAAAGAGGATTCTCTTTCGAAGCCGTCGGTTTCAAAATTGGAGCAATTCCACTTTCTTTTTTGTCTTCTGGAGGAAGGAGCGGTTTCGTTTCTTGTGAGTCTTCACTTGGTTTTGTTGGTAGCGGCACTTCGGGAATAATAGGATCTTCTTCCACTTCCTTCGTCCCGACTTCCGTAATCTGGTCCTGGGCATCCACTTCGACAAAGGCATCGACTTCTGTCCGAGTTTCTTTGCCTCCTTCTTGTCGAACCTCGATCAATTTCAATCGGCGTCCCACCTTCCCTGCTTGAAAGATTCGGCTTTCGCCCTTAGCCAAGTCCTTGTTCTCACGTGTTTGACTCTCAAATGGAATCTCCTCCGCTTCGATGAGAAGTTCTGGTTTTTCAAGAATCAAATCCCGAACACCTTGATCTGGGCGTGTCTGCGTCAGCGGTTCATAATTGTGAGTATCTTCTAAGATGGTTTCAAGGGCTTCGACTTGATTAGCTGCAGCAACCAAATCTGGTCGCTCTTGATCCAACAACTGAGTCAAGTCCGTCAATTGTCCTTGAACAGTCGGTTTGAGCTCTGCTTTCAAGCGATCGAGAGAAGTAGCCTTGATCTTTTCAACTCCTTCTCTGATGATCTGTTGCAGCTCTTCTTGACTGAGTAGCTGACTATCTTTCCCTGAGAGGACAAATCGGTCTACCTGGATAGTTCTGGACGACTGAGGATCATTGAGGGCTGGATCCAGATGCAGGCGTAGCTGGTGGTAGCCTTTTGCTAGACCTTGCAGATTGACCAAACTCTGATCGAGCTTGCGTTGGTCTCCGTAGCCACTGAAGTAATGATCGCCTTCAATCTCATAGACATGGCCACGCCCTTCTTCGAAGGCTACTTCCTTTCCATCTAGGGTGACGCTGTAGAGACCATGACTTGGATCAACCACTCCTCGGACCTCCACGCCGGTGCCCTTAAAGGTAATGGTCACTTCAATGTGTTTCTTGCCTTCTTCATCGGTCACTTGGTTAAAGCTGGACCAAGATTCTGTGCCATTTGAGAAGTCTTTGTTGTCCGTCTCGTGCTGCCAACCCTCACTGTAATGCAGTTTTGGATCTTGGTCATCTACTTCTTTGCGATTTTCTGGAAGCAGGTCCTCGTTCATTACTTGGACTGTCAGTTCTGGAATAAAGCCGACCAGACTTCCTTGATCCGGATGCAACAATTTGACCTTAAAGTCATAGACATCGGTTGCTTTTCCTGCAAAATCAAGAGTTGGAACTTGGACTGTTTTTTCTGTCTCGCCATCTGCGAACTCAAGGGTGACGTTGGTATCTTTGTAGACCTTGCCATGAACCCCTGTTCCTGGTTCTGTGATCAATTTAAGACTGGCACTTCCTTTAGAGCCACCTTTTCTCTTGACAACGACTTGCGCTGGGTCGCCTTTCTTAACAGCTAGGGTTGGCTGAGCAAACTCAAAGAGCCCCTTTTCTTGGTTATTGAGGGCATAAATCCCTTCCGTTGCGATCGCATCTCCCTTGCTATTGACCAAGGTCAAGGTGTGGGATCCTGCTGCCAAGTCCGGTGTTTCATAGACCTTTTGGCTGCGTTTGCGGCTTGGGCTTTGGGTATTGACCGTCGCTAGCTTTTGGCCATCGACATAGACATCCATTTCCCCATGACCAGGGTCGACAGTTGCGACCACATAGGCCTTGGTGCCTTCAAACTGATAGGTCACAGAAGCTCCCTTTTCCTTGGTCCACATAGAGGTGCCTCGGACGCCTTCTCCCTCTTCATTCCATTGGCTATTGGCCCGGTCAGCTGTCCGGTCAGAATGATAAGTCAAACCAAGCGGATAGCCATCGGTTTCTTCGATGCTAGCTGGGGTCTTATAGACAGAGACACCGTTCAAGATTGGAGTGGCTTGGGCATCGGTGATGGACACCCGGATATAGCGACTATCAACCGGTTGCCCTTTGATCAAACGGCGGTATCCTACGGTTGAACCAGCCCCAAAAGGAACCCATTGGCCATTCACAGCCACATCGATGGTAAAACCGGAAATCCGTTGGCCTTTCTCGATCGTTTCCTTGAGCTCTACCACATCAAAATGCTGCTCTTTTCCAAGATCCAGGACAAAAGATCCGGTCTTGGCATCATCGGCAGGTGCCCAACTGGTCTTTTCATCGCCATCTGTCAAATGGCTGGCTGAATAATGAGCATTGCGCCGTGTCGAGTCAGCTTCGACCAAAGCTCCTGCCGCATAGTCCACACTGTAGAGTTGGTCCAAGGTCTGACGGAATTCTTTCAAACGGGCCACATCGGCATCCGCAAATTTTCCGTCTTGATTGGGTGGAATATTGAGCAAAAGCGGGGTTCCACGGCCGACCGATTTGAAGTAAATGTCCATCAATTCGCGCAAGGACTTAGGCTCTTGGTTCTCATGGTAGAACCAGCCGGAGCGAATAGAAACATCCGCTTCTCCCACTGAGTATTGCTTCCCTTCTGGATCCCCGTGATTGAGGTAACTATTGGATGGATTGTTGCGAATCTTATCTGGATTGACCTTATGCCAAACTGGATCTCCAGCAATTCCCTTTTCATTTCCGATCCAACGAACATTGGTGGGCTCAGCTGAGAAGATGGCAATATCCCCTTGGGCCTTACGAATGGCATCAAACCACTTGTCGAAGGTATAGGTGACTTTTTGAGCCCCATCGCCACGCGCTCCATCCATCCAGACTTCTACGAACTTGCCCTTGTTTCCATATTTTGGATCTTCAAGGATTTCTTTGAGCTGGTTGAGATAGTATTCGTTGTATTGGTCCTCTGTATCCACATGGTAGAGTGGGCTGTGAGCATCCCAAGGCGAGAGGTAGACCCCCATATCCATGTCATACTTGCTGGCAGAAGCAGAAACCTCGGCTAGGATATCGCCTTTTCCTTCCTTCCAACCGCTTTTAGCAATGGTATGGTCGGTGTATTTAGAAGGGTACAAGAGGAAGCCATCGTGGTGCTTGACGACCATGATCGTCCGTTTGAAGCCCGCGTCTTTCAGAGTTTTGATCCACTGATCGGTATCCAGATGCTCTGGATAGAAATAATAAGGGTCTTCTTGTCCATCTCCCCACTCACGATCGTAGTAGGTATTCATCCCAAAGTGGATGAAAGCTGCTAGTTCTTCGCGGTGGTATTGCATTTGGGCCTTGCTTGGAAGCGGACCATAGTCTGCAATCTCAGGCTCCTCATCTGGAGAAGTGGCTGGTTGGCTTGTTTCTGTCCCTTGACTGACTGCGCGGTTTTCTTTCTCACTCGTTACGGGTGAGGAATTCTCTGATTCTTCTTGGTGCTCTTTCACAGCTTTTTCCTCCTTTCCTTGATCCCCTGCATTGCTCGTTTCAACCCGTTCTTCACGTGGTTCACTATTCTCAACTTGTTCCTCTGCGTAACTGGTAGTCACTCCTAAAAAACAGGTCGCTACAACTACCGAGCAGACGCCTACTGAGAGTTTACGTATGCCAAATCGATTTCTCTTTTCAAATAATCTTTTTCCCATATTCTATTCCTTTATGTCACCAGGTAAAGAGGGTGGGACTTCCCCATCCTCCTTTTTTTACCTGTGAACTTTTCACCGTTTTTTGCTAGTTTCTCTAGCTGTTTTACTTGGCCTTATTGGCTCTTTTTTTCTGATCGTCCAGCACAGCACTGGCAAGGCCCGCTGCTAAGATTCCAGCAACGAGGCTTGCGACGCTTTCGTCTGATCCTGTATTTGGTAAAGTCCCTTCGGAAACTGGAGCAGCTGAAACTGCTGGCGCTTGAACTGTTTTCTCGACTTCCTTCCCTGCTGCATCTGTCCCTTCCTGACGCACTGCTTTGACCTCAAGAGATGCTTGAGGAGTTGAGGTAGCTACTGGTCCTTCTGAGCCATGAGGATGTTCTGGGTTCGGAAGCGGTTGTGGTTCTGGTTGTGGCTGAGGCTGTGGCTCTGGTTGTGGAGTGTCTGGAAGCACTTCTTTCGTGCCCACCTCCGTGATTTCTGCCACTGGATCTAGCTCTACAAAGGCATCTAGTTCCTTCTGGCTTTCCACACCATTTTCTTGAGAGACTTCCACCAAGCGCAATTTGCGCCCTTTTTGACCTTCTTGAACCACACGTTTCTCACCTTTTGGAAGATCCGCATTTGGACGTTCTAAGCGTTCAAAGTCCATCTCTTCTGGCTCAATCACCAACTCTGGTTTGGTATGGACCAGATTCTTAACCCCTTCTTCAGGAATGGCTGAGCCTGTAGGTGCTTTTCCGGATAGAGAAAGTTGATATACTTTTTCGAGCTTGCCATCTTCTGAGACAACCTTGACAAGAACCGGAGCATTGGCACTTTTAGCATCGATGACCGTAACGGCTGTTCCATTCTTGCCTTGTGCTGAAACGATTGGACGTTCTCCCTCATACTCTAGATGATAATCTGTCACATCTGGTTTAAAACCTTCTAGGTCTTTGCCATTCACTTGGATCGTAACATCAGTTGTTGCCTGGGCCTCTTCTGTTGGGGCATAGGCGCTCAATTCAATGATTCCAATTCCTTTAAGATTTTCATCACGGACCATTCTTAAACGGATGGCTTTCGTTCTGGTTTCGTTGAAGCTGAGGTTAGAGATATAACCAGGCTCAAAGGCATAATCCAAGCTATAAGGAATTTCTTCCCAGTTTGAGGCTTGGTTAAATGGATGATCTGGAAGATTTTTCAAATTGCCGTAATCATCTGGGACATCAAAGTCTGGACCAATATAGCGTTCAAGAACAGTTTTCGTTGGCAGGCCTGTTTCCTGATCTGCAAAGAAGTCGACCGCTACTTTATTGACCAAACGCTCTGTTACTTGACCATTTTTCTTGAAGATGAGACCAGCAAACACTTCAGTTTGATCCGGTTCTCTCTTCCAGTTGGTCCAGCGATAGTATTCGTTGTAGCCACCATCATTGATGTAATCGATATAGTCGATTTGATTTGGATCGAGATCGTTGGTTTCACTAGCAAATGCTCTGGTATCCTCTGCATTGTAGTCACGGTTCACAGAGAGGATTTCTCCTGTCTTTTCGGACACCCGGACGGTCAGCTGAGCTGTCAGATCATAGCCGAGGACTTTTCCTTCTAACGTGAAGCTGCCTTCATGAGACAGCGCACCAGCTGGGATAGCCTGCCAGTCCACCGTAAGTTCCTTGCGTTCGTAACCTGTGTCCCCTTTGAAGTAGACACCTACTGTAGATGGTAGAACTAGATCTTGACCGACTTTCACAAAACGTCTGCCTGCTTCTACTGCTACTGGAGCAGCTTGTTTCAGTTTTTCTGCATCACTTGTGAGATGGAGGCGGTATTCTTGTAAGATAGTACCATCTTCTGCTTTATGGATGACACGGATTGGCTCACCTTCATGGACGCTTGGCACAACCGTTGCAAGACCGTGATGGCTAGCTGTCGCTTCCACTTGTGGATAAGCCCGATCACGCGCATCGATGTAGTAATCTGTCACACTTGGATTTACTCCTGGTAAAACCTCACCGTTGACACGAATGGTCACCTGGCTCTTTTCTTCTGCCGCAACCTTATTGGCAAATACCTGAATCTCTGAAATAGAGCTTCCACGTTTGCCTTCTGGTGTCTTCATGCGGATCCGAACGGCATAGGTGTCGACTTTATCAAAACTGAAATGATTCATCTTGCCAGCTGCTACCGGTTCTTCAACGGTTAGGTTGCTGACTTCTTTCCAGTTGGCTGGATTGTTAAATGGATGGTCTGTTTCGTCTTTGACGCGATTTGGATTGCTTGGAACAGTTGGGATTTGTTCCCCTGTATAGTACTCAATCACATATTCACTTGGAGCGCCAACGCCGTGGTCTTCGTGGAAACCAACATGGAGGTTGTCCACTGCTCGCTTGGTCAAGATACCAGAATCCCCAAACAAGATACCAACAGAATCTTCCGCATTGTCACGGCCCCAGTTGGTCCAACGGTTAGCTGGAGCATCGGTAAAGGAGATGACCTTATCATTGACCTTAGCAACTGGATCCGCATCGTTAGAGTCACTTGCAAAGGCGAGTGGCAAGACTGATCCTGTCCATTGCTCTGCTACATTGGCTCCCTTGACTGTGGTGCTAGAAACACGAATATGAAGACGGGTTGGAAGGTTGGTTCCTTCTACACGGCCTGCTATGACAACTTCTCCTTCTTGGGCCAAGAGTTGCGGATCGACTGCATCCCAGGCCACCTTGGCAGCATAGGTCTTGCCATTGGAGTGATAAGTCCGCACGCTTTCTGGAAGGGCTGGTTTTTCACCAACTGGCGTTGTCGTGCTGACTTCTTCTACAGCGATAATGCCTTCAACGGTGACTTGAGCTTGGGCTTCTTTTTCCACACCCTCTACATGACCTGTGACTGTAAAGCTATGGTAATCCTTGACTTGATCTGCTGTCACGGCATCCCAGGTCACACGTTTTTCTTTCGGGAATCCCTTGTCATACTCGACCAGGACTGTCTCTGGAAGAGCTGGCAAAACATTTCGATCCGTACTAATCCGTACAGGACGCACCTTGACAACCGTCTTTTCTTCAGGATTTGGCGTGATGGTAAAGGTTAATTCCCCTGTTTGTCCTTGGAAGTTAGCTTCTAAATGAACCAATCCTGCTTCTCGCAATTCCAAACCTTTATTGGTTGCGACGGCTTTTCCTTGGCTACCAGCTCTTGTCTTCACATCGATTTGATCTGCTTTGAGACTTGCCTGGCTACCATCTTGATAATGGGCAATGACTTCAAGTGGTACCGTTTGGTCTTCCTTGAGTTCTTGCCCTTCTGGCAGACGCAATTCTAGGCGCTGGATCTGTGGACTTTCTTCTTGGAATTGGACCACATAGGTCTGGACAGCTCCCGTATCCTTAGCGGTAACATAGATTTGAGCCTTCAAACCATTTTCACGATTAGCTTGTAGGACCGTCACTTGAGCATTTTCTGCACTTGCTGTGACTTGACCTGGCTCTTGCCCATAAGCGAGGGAACGGAAAATGGTATGGTTGCCACTACCAAATTTTGGAAGGGCTACTCCATCTAGCTGAACCGTTGGTTTCTTAGCCTTGGCTACATCTCCTCCTGCAACCACTAGCGTCGCTTGGACCGTTTCCCCATTGCCTAGGAGACCTGTCGCCTTCAAGCGAGCACCTGGTGTGGACAACTGATCTTCTTGACCAGCTTCCAAGGTCCATTGATCAACTTCATAGCTAACTGTCCGGCCATCTGTAAAGACCAATTGCACAGTCTTATCCACTGTCGCTAGATCTGCTCCCTGTGAGATTTGTTTGATAACTGGAAGGACTTGCTCCACACCGATCACATCGACCAGAGCTTCGACCGTCCGTCCTTGAACATGACCTGTCACATGGACTTGGCCAGCACGGCTATAGTCTGCCGCATCCCATTCAACGGCTTCTTCTTGGGCCTTGCCATCACTATAAACAACAGATACGTGACTTGGAAGTTCAGGTACTTCACCTAAGTAAACATGTGTCCGAACCGGTTCGACTCCCAAGATAGAGCGTTCTGCTTGGTCCTTCTTACCAGTAAAGAGGCTGACTTGGTCTGATTGCAAGCGGTCTGAGTCTGCATACAGGGTAAAGGCGCCTGCTTGCTCCGTTGATTTGACAATGACCACCCCTTTGCCGTTAAAGGCACGACGTTGCCATGAGCCATCTTCCTGTGCTTTGTAGCGTTCACGGCTAGCCTGTTCCCCATTGTCGACACCGACAATTTGGCCTTGTCCATGCAAATGGAAATGCACCAAGTTATTGGCAGTTGGGACCACACGACCTGCTTCATCGACGATTTCATAGGTAATATAGGTCAAATCCTTGCCGTCTGCAGCAATGGCGTGTTCTTCTTTCAGCAGGCGAACACCGGCTGGCTTCCCAGCTGTTTCGATTTGATCGCGAGCAATCACTTCTCCTGCTTCGTTGCGGGCAATAGCTTCCACCTTACCTGGCACATAAGGGACCAACCACTCTAGATAGAGTTCATCCTGATTTGCCCCTTCTTGGTAGGTTCGGCCATCTGCTGTGGTCTTCTTAGTAAAGGTCTTGACCCCTTGTGATTCCCCATTGACAATCAATTCCACACTGTGGGCATTGGAGAAGGCACGAACAGGAATCCGACCTTCTTCATCCATGACACGATTGGCTAATTCTGGATTGTCCCAGTTCCAATGTGGTAAGAGATGGACCATTGGATGTTTCTCAGCTGACACCCATTGACTTTGGTAGAGATAAAAATCATTCTTTGGAAGGCCGGCAGTATCGACAATACCGAAATAAGAACTTTTCACAGGTGTGTCATTTTGGTTGTGCCATGGTGTTGGCTCACCGATATAATCGGTACCTGTCCAGATAAATTGCCCTGCATAGCCGGCATGATCACGGTCAAAGGTCCAAGAGGCTGTCGCTGTCCGACCCCAACCAACCCGGTCATTGCCGTAATCTGATTGTTCATAATGGCGGTCTTCTTGGTTGCTTCCGACCCATTCTCTTTCAGGGTGGTAGTAAGAGCCCCGTGTCCGCGTTGCGGAAGAGGTTTCAGAACCATAAATGAGCCAGTTTGGATGTTTAGCGCGTAGGCTTTCATAGTTGGCCTCTGAATAGTTAAATCCAACCGCATCGAGCTCTGCGGCTACCTTTTCATGGCCTCCTGAACCATCACCAAAGCGGAATTTATCAGCTCCCATGGTGACATAGCGGGTTGCATCCACTTCCTTGATGGTCTTGACCAGACGACGAACGGTTGCGACAGACTTATCCGATCCATCTGCTTCACCGACTTCGTTACCGATTGACCACATCACAATAGAAGGATTGTTCTTGCCTCGCTCTACCATGGTCCGAAGGTCATAGTCGGACCACTTATCCCCTTTTCGAGCTTCTGGATGCGTTGCATCCTTTTCAAAGAATCGACCATAATCGTATTGCTTCTTGCCACCATACCAGGTATCAAAGGCTTCTTCTTGGACCATCAAGCCCAACTCAGACGCAATTTGCAGGGTTTGTTCACTCGCTGGGTTGTGGGTCGTCCGGATGGCATTGACCCCCATGTCCTTCATCTGTTTGAGACGGCGATATTCAGCCTTGTAATTTTCCTCAGCTCCGAGGGCCCCATGATCATGGTGAAGGGAAACACCATGGAATTTCGTAGCCGCTCCGTTAAGGAAGAAGCCACCTTCTGGTGTCCAGTTGAGATAGCGATAACCAAAGCGTTCCTTTTGCACATCGACCAATTGCGAATCCCGATAGACTCGTGTATACAGAGTATAAAGGGCTGGGTTATTGGTTTTAACATCCCAGAGGGTTGGGTTTTCAACATGAAGGGTATGAGACAGGTTGATCTCTTGACCAGCCAAAACGGATTGCACTTCACTGCGCACCTTTTCACTGACCACTTGACCATTTTGATCGACGATTTCGTATTCCGCATACACACTGTGGGCTTGATCATCTTGGTTGACAATACGACTCTTCACAAGAGTATCGACTGCCCCATTCTGTTGTTCTTCTAATTTTGGACTCGTGATGGTGGTCCCATACTTAGCTACATGGACCTTATCCGTCACACTGAGTTTGACATCACGATAAATCCCACTTCCAGAATACCAACGACTACTTGGTTGTTGGTTGACCACATGAACCGCGATGGTGTTTTCACTTCCATCCGCATTCAAATAAGGGGTAATATCATAAGAAAAGGCATTGTAGCCATTTGGATAATGACCTACGAATTGTCCGTTTACATAGACTTTTGAATCCATATAAACCCCGCCAAATTCCAAGCGGACCTTCTTATCTAGATCTTTATCGTCCAAACGGAAGGTCTTACGATACCAAGCATCCCCTCCATTTAATTGCCCCCCTTCATTTTGAGCAGGAGAGTTGTGATCGAAATCAAAGAAAATAGACCAGTCATGAGGAAGATCTAATTTTTTCCAATCCTTGACATCCACTTGACGCCCTTCTGCACCAGGAGCTGCGTTTAACTTGAAATACCAGTCCTTGTTAAAGTCTCGTTCGCGATCTTGCACCATGTCCTCCGCTACTTGTTTTTGATCCTTGGTAGCCTCTTCAGTAACCCCAGCAGAACGTTCACTTGTTTGAGGTTCCACCTGTGGCTTTTCGATTTCGCTCTCATTTCTTTCAGGAGTAATCACAGCAGGTGCCTCTAAAGTTGTTGAAGCTTTATCACTTGTCCCAACTTCTCCATTCGTCACCTCTGACGTTTCCCTTGTGGCTGTCATCTCCTCTTCTGTTACAGCTCTTCCTTCTTCTTCAGCTAAGACAGATGGAGCTCCAAAAAAAGAGACACCGATTAATACAGAACAAGCTCCAACCGCGAGCTTGCGAATACTAAATACACTGCGCTTTTCAAAAAAAGACTTTCCCATATTTAACCTCCTCTTGGGATTTTTAACAATGTAAGCGCTTTCTAAAATGCGTTTGCTAAAAAAACTCTACATTTTAACTATACCAAAAGTTGAGGCTTAAACAAGAGAGCTGGCTAAGAATATATAGTTTGTACTGAAAGAACTATACTTTGTCGAACTGATTTTTATTAGCAAAAATAGCCTTTTCTGGAGAATTAATCTATACTAACAGTTCTTTCATATACGAGAACTTGAGAAAGAAATCGTGAGTGTGCTCCTCATTCAATATAAAGGACTCGAGTTCCCCCTATTTCCATGCCTTCAAAAGAAATTCTCCTGTTTGAAATAGTTGTCATTCCAGCGGAGATAAGGTAGAATGAAAAGGATGAATTGAAAGGATGACACATGAACTACATTATTACTTTTTTAATCTCCATGATTCCTCTGGTAGAACTTCGTGGAGCCGTTCCCTACGCTATCTCTAGCGGAATTCCTCTTTGGCAAGCCCTCCTGATTGGGGTCATTGGCAATATGCTTCCTGTTCCTATTATTTTCTTTTTCGCTCGCCATATCCTGGAATGGGGAAAAGAAAAGCCTGTTATCGGGAATTTCTTTACTTGGTGTCTCAACAAGGGCCATCGTGGAGGACAAAAACTAGAAGAAGCTGCAGGAGATAAGGGAATCTTTTGGGCCCTACTCCTATTCGTCGGCATTCCCTTACCAGGAACTGGAGCCTGGACTGGAACCCTCGCCGCCTCTATTCTAGATTGGGACTTCAAACGGAGTGTCCTTGCTGTCATGCTGGGGGTTGTCCTAGCAGGTCTCATTATGGGCTCTCTCTCGCTCCTCTTTGGACTGGATACCTTTGCGCATTAATCACAAAAAGGACTGAAACAGCTGTTTCAGTCCTTTTAGAATGTAGACAAACTAGTTTTTACATAAAATAGCTAGATGACTTTTCAGAAATATAACTTCTATTATTTTGGTTCACTGAAACAGATTAAAAAACTTTCCTCACGGCTGAAAGCCTCAGTATGTATTTTAATTAATTTTCAATCAGAATATCTCCGTTATTTTATGAATTATAAATTTCTAATAGTTAGAAAATGCCTTAAACAAATGTCTTAGGTACCTTCCTTACAAAAAAAGAGGTTTCCATCGAAACCTCTTTTTTTTATTCTTAGTTGTTAAGAGCTGCTGCCATTGTAGCTGCAACTTCTGCTTCAAAGTCATTTGAAGCTTTTTCAATACCTTCACCAACTTCAAAGCGAACGAATTCAACAACTGAAGCATTTACTGATTCAAGGTAAGCTTCCACTGTCTTGCTGTCATCCATGATGTAAACTTGTGCAAGAAGAGTGTAGGCTTGGTCAACTTTTGTGTTGTCCAAGAAGAAGCGGTCCATTTTACCTGGGATGATTTTATCCCAGATTTTTTCTGGTTTACCTTCAGCTGCCAATTCAGCTTTGATATCTTCTTCAGCTTGAGCAACCACTTCGTCAGTCAATTGAGCTTTAGAACCATACTTCAAGTGTGGAAGAGCTGGTTTACCAACCATTGCACGGCTTTCGTTGTCTTGGTCGATCACGTGGTTCAATTGTGCCAACTCATCTTTCACGAATTGCTCATCCAATTCTTTGTATGAAAGAACAGTTGGTTTCATTGCAGCGATGTGCATTGAGATTTGTTTTGCAAGTGCTTCGTCTCCACCTTCGACAACAGAGATAACACCGATACGTCCACCGTTGTGTTGGTATGCACCGAAGTGTTGTGCATCTGTTTTTTCAAGCAAAGCAAAACGACGGAATGAGATTTTTTCTCCGATTGTAGCAGTTGCAGATACGTATGCTGCTTCAAGAGTTTCACCTGAAGGCATTGTCAAAGCAAGAGCTTCTTCGTTGTTAGCTGGTTTACCTTCAGCGATGACTTTCGCTGTTGCGTTTACCAATTCAACGAATTGAGCGTTTTTCGCAACGAAGTCAGTTTCAGCATTTACTTCAACTACTGCTGCAACGTTACCGTTCACATAAACACCAGTCAAACCTTCAGCGGCAACACGGTCAGCTTTCTTAGCTGCCTTAGCCATACCTTTTTCGCGAAGCAATTCGATTGCTTTTTCGATGTCACCTTCAACCTCAACCAAGGCTTTCTTAGCGTCCATGACACCAGCACCAGATTTTTCACGCAACTCTTTAACAAGTTTAGCTGTAATTTCTGCCATTTTGATTCTCCTATATTTTTTTAAAAATAGGAGAGCCGGGCTAAGCCCCGCCCTCCTAGGTAATTACGATTGTGATAATTAAGCGTTGTCGCCTTCTACAACTTCAACGATTTCTTCGATTGAATCTGCTTGAGTTTCAGTTGCTGCCAATTCAGCTTCAACTGATGCAACTGCATCTTCACCTTGACGTCCTTCGATAACAGCGTCAGCCATTTTCGCAGTGATCAATTTAACAGCGCGGATAGCGTCATCGTTAGCTGGGATGATTACATCGATATCGTCTGGGTCAGTGTTTGTGTCGACCATCGCTACAACTGGGATACCCAATTTCTTAGCTTCTTTAACAGCGATTTGCTCTTTGTGTGGGTCAACAACGTACATTACGTCTGGGATACGAGGCATATCTTCGATACCACCCAAGAATTTTTCAAGACGAGCGCGTTGTTTGTTAAGAAGTGCAACTTCTTTCTTAGGAAGAACGTCGAAGATTCCTTCTTCTTCCATACGTTTGATTTCTTTCAAACGAGCGATACGTTTTTGGATTGTTCCCCAGTTAGTAAGGGTACCACCCAACCAACGGTGGTTGATGTAGTATTGACCTGAACGAACAGCTTCTTCAGCAACAGCTTCAGCAGCTTGTTTCTTAGTACCAACAAACAATACAACTGCGTCGTTTGCAGCAGCTTCACGCATGAAGTCATATGCTTGGTCAGCGTATTTTACAGTTTGTTGCAAGTCGATAACGTGGATTCCGTTACGCTCAGTGAAGATGTACTTAGCCATCTTAGGGTTCCAGCGACGAGTTTGGTGACCGAAGTGTACACCAGCCTCAAGAAGTTGTTTCATTGAAATTACTGCCATGAGTAAATTCTCCTTTTTGTTTTTTTCTCCTCTCCCAGACGTCAGCTTGCAACACGACCACAAGGGCAACGGTGCCACAATGGTTCCGGGATGAGTATTTATTGCTTTACGCAACTTTATCAGTATAGCAGAATTAGAAGCTTTTTGCAAGCCATTTGAGAGAAATTCCTAGACTTTCCTGCTTTTCTTCAGAGCTCTCCCTCCTTCTTTTCTTTTTTTCTGCACGATTCTCATTCTTTCCCTTTTATAAGCCTTTTGTCCGAAATTTTTTCTTGACCTTATCTGATTTTTAAGATAAAATAGAATATGTTGTGGCGGTATAGCCAAGTGGTAAGGCACGGCTCTGCAAAAGCTTGATCGTCGGTTCAAATCCGTCTACCGCCTTCACAAACCAGTATCAATGAGCCCAGCAATGGGCTTTTTTGATACCATCACTTGATTGGACTGCATCTGCGCTCCTTTGCGATCGATCCTGTTCTCCACTCATGAAAGGAAAAGATGATAATGAAAAAAGTTACCTTATATGCTCTCAGCATCCTCTCATTGGCCATGCTGGCTGCCTGCCAACCGGCTGCACCAGAGACTCACCAAAGAAAACCTCTTGTGAGCAGTTCTAAAAAAAGCTCTAAGAGTTCTAAAAGTTCTTATTCTAAAAAATCAAGTAGCAAAAAGGATTTTTCATCAGGCTTAGATAAGGATGATTCTTATAGCTCTTCAGACTCTAACACCCGCGAGGATCCTAACTATACAATGAGCTTGATGGACCAAGGGGAATCGCTTGAGGCTATCGGGGATATCCCTGAAATGCCAAAATGGGCTGCCTTCAAAGAGATTAAAGTGGAAATTCTCGTTGGGAATGAAGCCCTTGCCCCTACCACAAAAGATGAAGCCATCAGCAAGTTAGGTCCTACTGATTCCACTTCTGATAATAGTGGTTACTGGCATGGGGAGGGCAGTGGTATCATGATTAGTTTTAATGAAAAAGGCCAAGCTACTAACAAAATTGCCACCTTGCCTAACTCTAAAAAGGTTGCGAATCTCAAGGATATTCAACCAGGGATGACAGCTAAAGAAGTCATTGAAAAACACGGTCGTCCAGAAACTGTTTTCGTCTTTGGTTACGCGACTATCTTTACTTGGAAAGGGGAAGACGGGAAGGACTACTCTGTCGGTTTTGACAAAGAAACAGTCTTCCAAGTCTCTGAACCTGCATAAGAATCCCTTCTCAACAAACAAAAATCCTCCAAGACCAGCGTCTTGGAGGATTTCTTTCTATCAAGGGGAAGGCCCCTTTTTTCCTCTATTACAATTCTGCGATTTGATTGAGGTTAACTTCTGCCACAGTGTCATTTCCAAACATGGTGATGATCATTTTCACCTTGTTGTTATCGATTTCTGTGATCTTACCAGTGTAGTCTGCAAAGGCCCCATCGATAATGCGTACAGTATCTCCAACCTTCACATCAATGTTGAAATCTTGAACTGTTTGTCCCATCGAAATCAAGATGTTGCGGATTTCGTCTTCCAAAAGTGGAGTTGGTTTTGAACGGTTCCCGTGTGATCCAACAAATCCAGTAACGTTTGGTGTATTCCGAACGACAAACCAAGCTTCATCGGTCATGACCATTTCGACCAAGACATAACCCGGGAAGCGATTTTCTTCGATTTCTTTTGTCTTCCCATTCTTCTCGATTTGCACAGTTTGAGTAGGGATTTCCACACGCAAGATGTTTTCCAACATGTTATATGTTTGTGCGCGTTGAAGAAGGTTTTCCTTCACTTTGTTTTCATATCCTGAGTAGGTCTGTAGGACAAACCAGCCTTTGTCAAAACTATCCATTTTTGTTTCCTTTCTTATCTACCAGAAGGTAATCGTTTCATCACGATACTAAAAAAAGCCTTCTGGCTCTTGTTTTCCTAGCTCCATTATAACATAAAACCGGAGAAAGCAAAGAAGTTTCTATCATTTTTCTTCCTTAAGGCAAGAAAAAAAAGCATCCACATGGGACGCAGATTTGTTTCTTTTTAGAACATATCGATCAGCTTCAAAATACCTTTAGCCACTACTTGGTCAAACAAATAAATCAAGACCACGAAGAAAGCTGTGTACTCAATCACAGAGATAAAGTTTTTCCATCTTTCTTTACGAGTAGGCCAAGTCGTGTTTTTCAGCAAGACAAAAATATCTTTAAAAAATTTCACAACAATCTCCTATCTGGTTTCTTTATGAATTGTATATTTGCTACAATGTTTACAAAACTTGTTAACTTCTAGACGTTTTGGTTTTGGCGTCGCACTCAACTTGATTGAGTAGTTGCGTGACCCACAAACCGTACACGCTAGACTTGCTTTTTTTAATGCCATAACGCCTCCATTCACACCATTATAGCAAGTTTTCTACTATTTGACAAGTTCTTCTGCTCTCTGGAAGCGCATTTTGTTTGGCTTTTCTCTACGATTTGGTACAATATAGAAGATAAAGGAGAAATTATGAAAAGCGATCATCTGAAAGAAAGTAAAAATATCGAAGACCGTCGCGGACAAAGCGGCGGAAGCTACTCATCAGGCCGGTCTGGTGGGAATTTAGGGGGTGGTATTTTACAGATTCTCCTCTCTCCTGGAAGCTTTAAGAGCAAACTCATCTTGATCCTGGTCCTCATCTTTTTGAGCGGGGGAGCTGGATTAAGCGGGCTCTTTGATCAAGGACAGACCACGCAGAACTATAACTCAGGACAAGTCACGCGCCAGAGCAACACCCAGGTAAGTGACGGAGATAGTAAATTTGTCAGTCAAGTCCTTGGAACTACTGAGGATTTCTGGGGGCAAACCTTCCAAAATGAAGGCCGAACCTACCACAAGCCAACCTTGGTTTTCTATACGGGTCAAACTCGAACTGGCTGTGGTGTGGGGCAAGCATCTGCCGGCCCCTTCTATTGTCCGACAGACCAAAAGATCTATTTAGACATCAGCTTCTACAAAGAGTTGACCACCAAATACAAGGCTAGCGGAGATTTTGCCATGGCTTATGTCATCGCTCACGAAGTCGGCCACCACATCCAAAACGAATTGGGGACTCTTCAGAGTTACCAAAAAGCCATCCGAGGGAAAAGCGAGACAGAAAAAAATGCCCTCAATGTCCGTTTGGAACTTCAAGCTGACTACTATGCGGGGATGTGGGCGCGCTACATTGAAGAGCAAGGCCTCATGGAGACAGGCGATATCGAAGAAGCGCTCAATGCGGCCCATGCCGTGGGAGATGATACCCTTCAAGAACAAGCCTATGGCTACTCCGTCCCTGACAGCTTCACCCACGGGACTTCTGAACAACGCATGCGCTGGTTCAAACGTGGTTACCAATACGGGGACTTTGAACACGGAGATACCTTCAGCGTCTCTGACGAAGACTTATAATGAAATTAAAAACAAAAGCCTTTCAGATCATCATCTGAAGGCTTTTTTGTTACCCTATCGACAGTTAACTAAGAAACGAAAATTATTGAAATAATTTTTTGCATTCAACATCTTCTCAGAAACTTTCCGCCGTGAGAAAATTTTCGAGATTGAATTGAATAATTTCATATAATAGAAGTCATCTTTTTTTATTGAAGGATCTCCACGTTATTTTATGTAAATATAGTTTGTCTACAATCTAAAAGATGGAAAGAACCTTCCCATCTTTTAAACGTCTATTCTTTAAAAACCAAACCAACCTTTGAAAGTATCCCAGGCATTTTTTGCTTTTCCAGGAATATCTGCTTCATCGATGGCTTTCTTGGCATCATCTACGATACCTGCAGCGCGTTCTTTGACCGTATCAAAGAAGCCCTTGTCTTCTTCTGGAGTCTCTGTTTCTGTTTCTTGGCCGACAGGAGCAATGCCATTTTCCTCGTAGGAATTTTCTACATGGTCAAAGCTGGTTCCTTCTGTATATGGAAGGACGCTATTGGCTACATTTTGGAAGATCACAGAGGCCGTCTCTGCACTGGTCCCTGTCAAATAGTGGGTTTCATCCGTCTTAGGGAATCCTAGCCACTGACTAATGACCACATCTGGCGTGTAGCCGATGACCCACTGGTCGCCAGAGAGGTCGGGGTTGAAGTCTGTTTCAGTCGTTCCTGTTTTACCAGCCATGGTATAACCATACGGTGCTGCGTTGACACCCGTTCCGTTGGTAAAGGTTCCCAACATCATATTGGTCATCTTCTTATTGGCTGAGCTGCTGAGCACTCGTTTTGATTTCTGACTGTGGCTTTTCACGACCTGACCGCTAGCATTTTCAATCTTGGTAATGAGATGGGCATCGTTCATTACTCCATCGTTGGCAAAGGTTCCATAAGCCTGAGCCATTTGAAGAGGGTTGGTCGTCACGCCTGATCCCAGGGCTACTCCGAGAGATTTGTCCACATTGTCCATGTTGAGACCAAATTTTTTCCCATAATCAAAGACAGTATTGAGCCCTAACTCATTGGCTGTCGCTACAGCTGGAAGGTTGAGAGATTCTGCCAAGGCTTGGTACATAGGAACGGTCGGGCTACCTTGAATGCCACCGTAGTTATCGACTGTATAACTGCCGTAGACTTTAGTCGTATTGTCCAATTCTTTGTTGGTCGACCAGCCGTTGGCAACAGCTGGACTATACACGACGAGAGGTTTAATGGTAGAACCCGGACTTCTCGCAGATTGAGTCGCATAGTTGTAGCTTCGGAAGCCAGCATCTTGGTCACTAGCCACGCGTCCAACGATCGCCCGCACTCCTCCGGTCTTAGGATCCAGGGCTACACTACCAGATTCTGCCCGTGTACCATCTTCAGCAACAGGGAAGAGATCTACATTGTCGTAGATGACCTGCATGCTGGCTTGGTAATTCTGGTCCATCTCTGTATAGATCCGGTACCCATTCTTGATGATATCTTCTTCTGTTAGACCATATTCGTTGACAGCCTCGTTGATAACCGCATCGAAATAGGACGGGTAGCGATAATCTTCTGACTTGCCTTCATAGGCATCCACCAGTTGGCCATGAATATCGACTGCAGCGGATTGATCTGCTGTGGCTTGGTCGATATAGCCAGCTGCGACCATATTTTGTAGGACCGTATTGCGACGATTGGTTGCGTTCTCGACAGAATAAAGGGGGTTATAAATTTCTGGCCCCTTGAGCATACCAGCGAGGACAGCCGACTGATCCAGAGTCAACTCACTAGCGGATACACCAAAATACTTCTTAGAAGCATCTTCAATCCCCCAAATCCCATTTCCAAAATAGGCATTATTGAGGTACATGGTCAGGATTTCTTTCTTACTATACTTTTTGTTAATCTCAAGGGCTAGGAAGAACTCCTTAGCCTTCCGCTCAACCGTCTGATCCTGAGAAAGATAGGCATTTTTAGCCAACTGTTGGGTGATCGTCGATCCCCCACCTGAGCGACCAGCAGTCAAAATCGCCAGGAAGAAACGACCATAGTTAATCCCACTATTTTTGTAGAAACTCCGGTCTTCCGTCGCAACAACCGCATTTTGTAAATTTTCGCTAATGGCATCTAACTCAACGTAAGTCCCTTTTTGTCCTGTTAGGCTTCCTGCTTGGTTCCCATCTTTATCATAGATGATCGTGGTTGCCTTGAGGGCATTTTGCAGATCTGCTACATTGGTCGTCTTGGCTATGTAGAAAAGATAACCTCCGACGACGAGACTAAAGGTCAAGCCAATCAGTAGGAAGATCTTGGTCAAGTGATACTTGCGCCAAAAACGTCTGATCGGATGTTGGGAGTGAGATTTTCTCCGTGACTTCTCAGAGCGGCTATAGGTTGGAGCTTGCTCCTCCCCGTCCGTTGATAACTCAACCTCTTCCGCAATTTTCGTTGGTTTTTTTTCTCGTTGGAAATGACGAATCATTCCCTCCATTAATTCTTTTAATTTGTTCATAGTCCCTATTTTATCACCTTCCTAACGTCTAGACAAGAAAGACCTTCGCAAGAAAGGATGCTTTTAGCTTTCTTTAAGGTTACCGTCAAGTCCACTCTATATAGGGTTTCAGCATCTTGTTCCTCCCTCCCCCTTCCTCCTCATTCTCGCCTTTTCTTTCCACCCGCTTTCTGATACAATAACACTATGCATTATACTATAACGATACCAAACGCCTTGCCCGCCATGACGGTCAAAGAGGCCCTAGAAGATTACTTTCTCATCCCACGAAAGATTCGTCATTTTTTGCGAACCAAAAAACATGTCCAAGTCAATGGGGAGACTGTCCATTGGCAATCCATGCTTAAGGCTGGTGACCAACTGACCCTCACCTTTGATCCGGAAGATTATGAAGAAAAGGAGATCCTAGCAGGGGATGCTAACCTAGTCCAAGCCCTCTATGAAGATGAGCATCTCATCATCGTGAACAAACCGGAAGGCATGAAAACGCACGCCAATCAACCAGATGAAATCGCCCTCCTCAACCACGTCTCCACTTATGTCGGGAAGACCTGTTATGTAGTCCATCGCTTAGATAAGGAAACCAGTGGGGCTCTGGTCTTTGCCAAGAATCCCTTTGTTTTACCCGTCCTGAATCGGCTGTTAGAAGACAAGAAAATCCAACGAGACTATTGGGCCTTAATCCTAGGCAGCTTACCCAAAAAGCAACTGGTTTATAAGGACAAATTGGGACGAGATCGCCACGATCGACGCAAACGCATTGTTGATCCTCGAAAGGGCCTCTATGCAGAGACCCATGTGACTAGCTTAAAGACTTTCAAACGCACCAGTTTGGTCAACTGCCAGCTCCAGACAGGTCGCACCCACCAGATCCGCGTCCACCTCTCTCACCATGGCCATCCAATCGTGGGGGATCCGCTCTATAACCCCGAAAGAGCTCCTCGCCTCATGCTCCACGCCCACCGCTTGCGACTCACCCATCCCTTTACCTTAGAGAAAATTCAAGTTGAGGCCCCTTCTCCAAGTTTTGAGAAAGGCTTAAAAGAGAGTGGGACAGAAATCGGTCATTCGTTAGAATTCGATTTCGTCGTCCCACCTCCGCACAGTTGAGTAGGGCTGTAAAAGCTGATGAAATCAGCGTAGTAGAGCCCACTCAACCACTGCGTCTTGCTCGACAATCCAAAAACAATTGAGAGGCTAGGACTTTTGTCCCAGCCTCTTTCTGTTATTTCTGCATCGGTCCTATTCCGTCGTTTCTTCACTTGCGACTGGACTGGTTTCTGTGTTTTCTGACTCTGGAGATGGAGTCTGTGCAGGGTCTGAAGCTTCTTCCTTATTAAGACTAGGATCGCTTGTGGCAGGACTTTGAGGGGCTGGGGCTGCTTTGTCTGCTTCCGCCACTGCTGTCGATGGCGCCGCTAGCAAATCATCTCGAAGAGCTTGAATCGCCTGTAACAAGGCTTTCTTGTCGCTCTTCGGATCAGCTAGTTGATCAAAGAGGGCTTCCAAGCGTTCAAACTGAGCATCACTGGCCCCTTTTTCAACCAATTGTTGGTGGAGAGCAATCAACTGGTTATAAATCTCTTGATAGAGGGCTACGTCTCCCAGTTGAGGTTCTTCTGTTTTCTTTTGCTTTTGTTGTTCAATCGTTTCACCAACTTCACGCAAAAGAGTTTTCCCAGTTGTTAAAGCCTTGTCAGCATCTGGCTCTTGGCGCACCTGTTCCAAACGCTCTTCAAAAGCAGGACGCTTACTTTCTTCTACCTGTGGCAAAAGAGAAGTGATTTGGTCGAAAAGCGCTGTTAAGAGATTAGAGCGTTGACGAGACTCTGTCTTTTCATCCAGGTCACCGTAGACCCCCTTGAGGAAGTCGTAAACAGCTAGGTTATAGGATGGAGCATCTGCCCCCTTTTGATCCAGAACTGTTTTTTCAATTGGATAGGTAGGAGCATTTTCCTGAGACACTACTTGGTCAATGGCTTGCTTGGCTTGGTAAAGCTCCATGAAATGGGCTTTTGAGTCCCAAGCTTCTTCAAAGGCCTGAGCTCGGTAAAGCTTCAAAGCAAGGTCTGCTGCTGTCGCCCGTAATTCTGGCGTCAAGCGCGCATCGCTTAAACTTTGGTAGAAATACTTGAGGTAGTCTACCGAAGTCACACCAGTCCGATCTTGCATCTCCTGAATGGCCTGAAGCAATTTTCCTTCTTGCTCCAATCGTTGGCTATCCTTGGCCGTATAGGCTTCCTGCAACTGAGCCACGAGGCTTTCTTTTTTGAGTTGGAAGGCTTCGGTATCTAGCAAGCGAACCTGTTCCAATAATTCCTGGTAGCGACGGTCCAAGGCCGTTTCTTCTTTCGGTTTGACTTCCTGGGTCGCGTGGATATATTCCTTGTCAACTTGCTCAAGACTAGCCAAGTATCCTGCTGTCGAATTGCTTGGGAAGTTTTTAACAGTTTCTAAGAATTGACCCAAGTTCAACTCAATCCGTCTTTGTTGCAGAGGATCGGATGCGTATAAAGTCCGACTTTCTGCGAGGAGTTGGTTGACCTTGTCCTCTACAGCTTTCTGGTCCAAGTCACCTTTCTGGTAAGCTGATTGGATGGTCGGTAGACGATGAGCCAGGTAGTCCGCCAAGCCTGCTGAGCGCACCTTGATATAGTGGTTATGGTCCCCGTGTGGAATGACAAACTGACCATTCTCGATTTGCATCGTATAAGGGGAAATACCAGAGCGAAGCGCTGTTGCATAGAGCTCATTAATAAAGTCTAGCTCAGGATTTCCTGTTTCAAGTGGAATCCGGACATGCTCCTTCCGAACTGCATAAGGGTGGATATGGGTTGGATCGTATTCTTGGTCTGGATTGTTAAAGACAAAGAAACCATTGGAAATCTTGATAGCTTCCCGAGGGACGCCGTAAGTTTGGCTAATATATTGGATTTTTTCTTCATCCGAAGCATCGCGCGAATAGGTCGCCACATCATCTGTCAGTGGTTGCCCCTTGTCCTCTTCCTTCTTACCAGCTAGCACTGCCTCTGCAGCAGCGATTTCTTGAGGTGAGAGATCCTTCTTGTAGAAGTAATGGGCATGGTCTCCGTGAGCGACCATATAACCCTCGTCATCCTTGCTGATGACATGATCTGCATGGAAACCATGATCATGTTCGCCTTCATGATGATGGTCATGATCGGCTTCATGGTCCTCATGGTCATGCTTGTGGTTAGGATCTTCCTTCTCATGGTCGTGGTCCTGATCGACTGGCTTTGTGTCTGGACTTGAAGGTTGAGTTGGCTTTTCTTCAGTTGCGACAGCCCCAGTTTGAGAACGGAGGACTTGATACTGGCGTGCCAATTCCCGCTCTAAAGGCGAAAGCACACTATAAGGGATGAAATGGAAGTGATCTCCATGCGGATACACCACTCCTTGCTCTGTCCATTTGGTAATTTTGCTTGGATCAAAGACAGAACCATCTGACTCAACATGGCGCTCTGAAAGCGGAGTATGCTGTAACTCTTCCTGAAGACTTTCCAGACTACGTCCGTCTGTCGTCACTGTTGGGTGGGTAAGAGGAGTGGAGAGCGCTGGAGTGACAGGTGCTGGAATTGGCTGATTCGGATTAACCGGTGCAGTCAGCTGGATAGAAGGAGGCAATACAGGTTTCACCTCATTTTTTCCACCTCTACCATTTAAGATAGATAAGGCAGCCGCTAATTCTCCAGCTGATAAGGCGCTCTTCGGAATAAAGTGGTAATGCCCACCATGAGGCACGATAAAGCCATCCCCGGTATCAGAAATCACATCCCCAGGATGGAAGACATAGCCGTCATCTGTCCGGTAGCCAGCTTGACTTGGCTTGACTCCGGCTGTTAGACTAGCGACTGTTTTACCTTCTCGTAGGGCCTGACTCGGCTGACTGAAGTCACGAGTTTGCCCAGCTTTTTGGGCACCCTCTTTCGAACCTGAAACTAGCTCTCCTTTTTTCTGTTGGGCAATTTCCTCCACTGAACGGACATTCAGCGTATGTTGCGGATCAGTTAGATAAAGGTAGTAGGTTCCATCCTTCTTGATAATATAGCCATCTCGCACCTGTGTGACAATGTCCGATTGCTGCAGTTGGTAAGAAGGATCCCGTAAAATCAGCTCCTCACTAAAAATCGCATCATAAGGGACCTTGCCATTGTAGTAATGGAAATGATCTCCGTGGGAAGTCACAAAGCCCTCGTCAGAAATCTTGACCACAATCTGCTCTGCCTGAGTCTTTTCCTTCGAGTTGACGGATTCAATGCTTTCTTCCTGTTTGTTTGAGTGGCTAGCTGACTTTTTCTTGTCTCCTTGTAAATACTGCACCTGATTCTGACTCTTTTTGTCTTCCTTGACTGGTGCTTGTTGACTTAAGGCATAGGCACATAAACCCAAACCTAGGGTTGCTACTAATCCAATTGTTCCTTTTTTCTTCATTCTTCTACTTACTCCTGTAATTCTTTCGCTAAACTCGCCATATTTTCTTCTAGGTTCTCCAAGAAATCTTTGTTATTTTCTGGATCTGCTTCGAGAGGATCCAAGACCTTCACTTTTGCCCCTGTCGCCTTGGCAATGCTATCGGCCACCTTAGACGAGGTATGCTTCTCAACAAAGATAGTTTGAACTTGATAATCCTTGACAAACTGCTGAATCTCAGCCAATTGACGGGCTGTTGGTTCCTGCTCAGGCGAGATCCCTGCGATTCCTAATTGTTTCAAGCCAAAGCGCTTGGCTAGATAAGAGAAGGCTGTATGCTGAGTCACGAAGGTCTTTTGTGTCGCTTTTTCAAAGAGAGGCTGGTATTTAGCAACCAAAGCCTCACAACGTTTTTCAAGCTTTTTGGCATTGGCCTCATAATAACTTCTGTTCTCTGGATCGATGTCTCCCAACTCTTTGGCGATGATCTTTCCTTCCTCGGCAACTTTTAGTGGATCCATCCAAGTATGAGGGTCATACAAGTGCTTTGCATCCTTCCCTTCCGTATCCTCAATATCTTCTAAGCCAGAGACCTTATCCAATTCCATTCCTTTGCTGGCTTCGATGACCCGCAGTTTCGAGTCTTGCAAGCTAGGATCTAGACGTCCAGCCCAAGATTCGAGTGTTTGAGAATGGTAGACGAAGACATCCGCATCATAGATCTGGGCTGTCTCCTTGGCCGAAGGTTCGTAATCATGAATCCCAGCACCTGACTGAACCATCCAGACCTCGTTTCGATCGCCTGAAATTTCCTTCACCAGGGAATAGACAGGGTAAAAACTCGTCACAATTTTAAGCCCCTTTTTAGTAGAGCCAGCTCCCGAACTCCTCTGGCTCCCACAAGCCACTAGCAGCAAAAGGCAGATGAAACCTATTCCTAAGACCCTTAGTTTCCTCCCAAACATGTATAAATCCCTTCTTTTCCTTAATTGGTTTATTAAACAGTTAATTAACTAGTTAATGATAACGCTAATTTTTTAGTTTGTCAAGAATTTTTTTGTATTTTTTATCACACAGAAAAAAGAGGCCCCCTTAGGAGCCTCTCAGATTGAAGACAAAGCAATCTTAAAAACTTTCCACTGTGAGAAAAGTGCTAGAAACAATTGTGTTTCTAGCACTCGGGAGTTTTGATAGTAAAACAGTTCAGGAAACTGTTTTAGCCTGAGCCTAAAAAATGGGATGCAAGGGGTTCAAAAAGAATTGAACACGGGCTGCGGATCGTGTCAAAAAGATAAGTCTTCCTAGAATCCAAAGATTCAGCGTCAAACTTCCTATTTTGACTTTATCCGCGAACGCCCTTTGTATCTTGATTTAACCATGCGCTTATTTTTTCTTCTTTTTAAGGAGATAAGCTGCACCGCTTGCGACTACAAAGGCTAATACCAAGCTAATCAAGGAGATGGTGGTTCCAGTGCTTGGCAAGATACCAACCTTCTTACCTGGTTTTTTAGGTTCTGGTGTCACTGGCTCTGTTGGTTCATGTTTATTGGTCAGAACAACATTACCTTGACCGTCATCTGTTTTCGTCACTTGGTAACCGGTTGGAACATCTACCTCTTCCACCGTATAGGTGACAGCTTTGCCCTTGACATTCTTGTCTAGATCCGCAAAGGTATGAGTCCACTTGTTCTCAGCGGACAACTCAATGACGTCACCAGACTTCTTACCGTCCGCATATAGCTGCACTTTCACACTCTTCGGACGAAGGCCATCTTTGTCCTCTTGGTCATCCCACTGTTTGGTTACAGAGAGGGTTTTCTTACCTGGAGTGTGCGTATTGGTAATAGTATAGCTTTCTTGGTCAATGCTTGGTGAATAGTTATTAACCTCTACTTCTTGAAGGGTGTAGACGATTTCCTTGCCATCCTTAAACTTAGAAAGGCCAGTAAAGGTTTCTTTCCAATCAGTCTCGCTTGTAATATCTTTGTGAGCCACTTCTCCACCATTGGCTAGAAGCTTCACAGTGATCTTAGCCGGACGTAGACCATCTTGGTTGTCATTGTCCACCCAGATCTTAGTGACTGGAATATCCACCGTACTTGGAGTGTGCGTATTGGTCAAGACGATATCGCCCTTCTCCTTGCTCTCTTCTGTTACGGCGTAACCTTCTGGGACAGCCACTTCTTTCACAGAATAATGAATCTCTTGTCCGTTTACTTTTTCAGCAAGTTTCTCAAAGGTATGAGTCCATTTATTGTCAGCAGACAAGACAACTTCCTTGCCTAGCTTTTCATCACCCGCATACAATTGGACGCGAATTTCTTTTGGACGTAGGCCATCTTGGTTATTAGCGTCATCCCATTTCTTAGTGACCTTAACCTGAGTGACAGCTGGTTCATGCTTATTGGTCAAGACAGGATGTGCTGGATCCTTGTCATCAATTGAAAGGGTGTAGCCTTCTGGGACATTCTCTTCTTTCACAGTGTAGTGAATGGCCTTACCGGCTGCTTTTTCATCAAGATTTTCAAACGTTCCTTGCCATTGATTCGCTTCTGACAATTCAAGGGTCTGGTCTGTAGCAACTCCATCTTTATAGAGTTTGACTGTAATTGTCGCTGGGCGAAGACCATCTTGGTTATTACCATCTTCCCATTTCTTGGTTACTTGAACTGTCGTCTTAGAAGGAGTGTGCGTATTGCTAATCACTACCTGACCAGGATTGGTCGCTTCTACCGTTTGAGTATAGCCTTCTGGAACTTCTGTTTCTTTCACGGTATACTGAACAGCTTGACCAGCTTTTTTCTCATCCAAATCAGAGAAGGTATAGGTCCAGTCGTTGTCTGCAGAAAGTTCTACCTCTTTACCTGATTTTTGGTCATTCGCATAGAGTTGAACCTTGATGCTGTTCGGACGAAGCCCATCTTGGTTTTCTGCATCAGCCCACTTCTTGGTTATTGTCAAGCTAGTTTTACCTGGTTTGTAGGTGTTGGTGATGGTTGATCCTTCGATAGCTGTCGAGTAGTTGGCAACTGTATCTTCTGTTACCGTATAGACTAGTTTTTGACCATTCTTGTAGACTGGTAGGTCTGTGAAGCTATGGCTCCATGTATCTCCCTCACCAGACAGAGTAGCCGTCTGTACTTCTTCTCCGTTGGCTAGGAGATGGACCGTGATGGTTGATGGACGGAGACCGTCTTGGTTCTGAGCATCGTCCCAAACTTTTTTCACGCTTACTTCTGTAGTTTCAGGAGTGCGCTTGTTGGTAATAGTTGCTTTTCCATCGACGAACTGAGCTTCTTGACTATCAGCTGTATAGTGAGTCGGTACCTTGACTTCTTTTACAGTATAGGTAATCACGTTGCCGTCATTGTCTTTGTCCGGAAGAGCGCTGAAGGTTACTTTCCAGTCATTTCCTGCTGAAAGGGCTACTGGTTTGCCTTCTGCTGTTCCATTCTTGTACAATTGGAATTCAATCTTTTCTGGACGAAGACCTTCGACGTTGTCTTGGTCATCCCAGACTTTTGAAGCTTCTAGATCGATATAATGGATATCTTTCTCATTGGTGATCACTTTTGGTGAAGCTTTTGAACCAGTCGCTTCGCCATCAATCGTGACATGATAGATTTGCTGATCTGCATCGTAAGTGACAACGACTGTATGCTCTGTCTCATCCAACTTGTAGTTGTTTGGAGCTTTCGTTTCTTTAAGAGTGTAAGTTCCTTCTGTTAGAGTGGTGAAAGCAAGGTCGCCATCCTTATCAGAAACTTGAGTTGCAAGGACAGCACCAGTCGCATCTGACAAGGTGAATTCCGCACCTGCTAAGCCTTTGCTAGTATCATCCTTGTCTACTTTCTTCACATGGAAGCTCGCCGCAAAGATTTGAGACGTTACAGTGTTGGATTCGCGGTTTCCATCATGTCCTTTGGCTCTATATCCGAATTGGTTATGGGCTTGAACGACACCTGAACGGCCACCATTGTCCTTGTTATCTTCTGTCCGTTCTAGCATCAACTGCTTGACTTGGTCAGTCAATTCGCTTGGGTTGACCACTGGCACCGCAACATCTACTTGGCTACGTGCACCGATAGTGGTTCCCTCATTCGCAACGACCTTAATTCCTGTTACCTTACTATAGTCTGTGACATCTGTTGACCAAATATCTTTATCGACAGCTTGAGCCATGGTCTTAGCTGTGACTGTGGCATCTGTTGTGTAGTATACTGTCCAACCTTCTGGAGCCGTCACTGGTCCACGGAGACTAACTGTGTATTCTGTCTTACGGGCTGAAGCATCCAGAGTATTGACGTCCCCAACTTTAGGAAGAACATCATAGATAACTGTATTTTCAACAGGGTTATCTGTATTGTTTTTAATCGTTAACTTGTAATTAAAGGTTTCCCCTGGTTTAAAGGTACGAGTTACTGTTGAAGCATCAGACAAGTCATCGTTCTTGGCGATGAACTTACGAGAATAAACTCCTTCAGCTGCGACAATGGTATAGTTGGATTCCGCATGAGGAATCTTATCCGTTGTCGAACCATTGTTGTTTAAATCATAGCTATCTACTGCAACTGTATTCGGGTTAGCAGTTTCTAGATCCCAAAGGCCTTCTCCTGCCAGATAGATATGGTTGGTAAAGGTTCCGCCATCAGCCTTGCCTTTCAGCTTGGTATAAATAAACGGCAAACGAACTTGACCACCAGTCTCTAGAGCACGTTTGATAAATTCCTTTTGATCCAAATGGATAATCAAGGCAGAACGTCCAGAG
Source organism: Streptococcaceae bacterium (assembly GCA_902363395.1). Lineage (GTDB taxonomy): Bacteria > Bacillota > Bacilli > Lactobacillales > Streptococcaceae > Streptococcus. The sequence continues at coordinate 125,408 of CABIZZ010000001.1, read as the reverse complement.
TTGTGGTAGTTTTCAATGACCTCATAGGACTTGTTCCAAGGGGCATAAAAACGAGTGTTATTTTTATCAAAATATTGATTTAGGTAATTGAAGTCAATGTCCAAGGTATTTGGATCAAAGAGATCAATAACACGCAAGTCCTTGTAATCCTTACCTGGATCCAAGCGAACATTTTCAGCAGATAGGGAGAAACGAATGGTTTTTCCATCTGTGAATTGGACATTGTTATAATCTGTATTCTTAGTCAGATTAACATTTTCTGTCAATGGAAGAAGTTTGAACTGCCATTTAGCAGATTGGTCTCTGTCTGCTCCTGATTGAGTTTTGTAAGTAATGCGACCAGTATTTTCATAGGCATTCTTGCTATCATCGTTCTCATCAATATGAGTCTTTTCTGGATCCTTGAAGGCAGTATAGGTAGAAATATAAATCCCTTGACCAGATGGAAGCTCGAAGTCATCTTTCATCTCCAGTCTCCAGCCGACGACCGTTCCATATTTGGTCAAATCAATGCTTCCAAATCCATCCTTGTCTGCCTCTGGTTGGATTTCTTTAGTTGAACCATCTTCCATGGTTAAGATGATGCGTTTCACATATTGACTGATCAGAGGTCCATTCCCATAGATCCCAATCATCATACGAGCATATTCAATCTTAGTAAACTTCAAACGCGAGTCTACTTGCTCATCATAAAAGACAACATTCTTTTGAGCAAATGGAGTGACGTTATTGTATTTCAAGAGCCACTTGTAGTTAGCCGCCTTGTAGTCTGTCGAATCGTAGACATTTCCTTCTGCTTGCTTAGCAAAGGCTCCTTTACCTTCCAAGTCACGTGAAGTGAGTCGGAAGATGAGAGAATCTTCAGCCGTTACATCCGGCTCTCCCTCACCACGTTCCGCAGGAATCCCCACGACAGACGCAGTATTGGTCAAATCTTTCACTAAGACATCTTCTAAGGTTTGGTCTTTTTCCATGACCAAATCAGGGAATTTCAAGTACAAGAAACTCTTGTCTTGAATTTTTTGCATCAAATCTGAGTGGTAACTTTGAACATTTTTATTTTCATCAGCTACAAAAGTTTTTGATACAGTACCATCTCCATTATCGACCCAACCTTCTGATTTTTCTGTATCTAGAACCGCTGTACGAGTTTTTCCATCTTTGTCCGTATAGGTTGGCAGCTTATCTGTGATCGTTGCAGATTCCAACTGACGATAGCTACCATTGTACTGGCCACGCATCCCATCTAACAAGAAGGCAAACGGAACGGAAGTAGCTTTTTCGATGTACTTTTTGCCATCTGCTCCAGTTACAATCCCTGGAGAGGCTTCCGCATAGTCTCTGGACATGGTCGCATCATAGTTCTGATTGACAAACTTGGTCAAGGTATAGTCCTTGTATTGAGGTTTCCAAGTAATACTATTTAAAGCAGTCTCAGCACCGTTGATATTGAGAGTACCTGTGATATCCATCGAGTAGTTGGTAGGAGGGAATCCTAACTTAAACTTGGCGATGAAGGGTAGGGTCAAGACTTCCGATTTTTGGTAGTTCGTAAAATGTAGGCTGACATGGTAGTCATCTCCCACCTTTGTCACTGTTGGTGCGTCATGTTGCGAGCTACTATTGAACTCAGGAACATTGACCTCATCCAAGTACTTCCCTGGAAGGACTAGATTTACAACCACGTCATTGAGATCTGTTGTCAGATTCTTAGGGGTAATCTGAATGTAGCCAGACATGGTATCAGATGTGTTATAGGCCATACCACCTGGATGTTCTTGCTTATCTCCATACAAGAGGCTAACATCTAAGGCACCATTATCTCCGACTGCTAGCTCTTGCGCCAGGGCTGTTACAGCACCTTGACCCATTTGACCCAGCATCATCAAAATGGTGAAGAGGGCAAACCCTTTTTTCAAAAAGGTTTTCCATAAGGATGATCTCCTGTTCATTCTTTCATCTCCTTTTTATCATTTTGAACCGCAAAAGTTCCTCTCTCCATTTTTATCACATATAAGTCAATTAAGCCAACGATTATATAAAAAGTGTCGCTAAATGAACAAATGAACCATCTAATGTTTTTGTTTTTTTAAGTTTTCTTGATTTCTGCATCAACCAGCCAATTTAGGTTAAGTCCTCCAAAAATATGTTTGCAAAGATCTATTATATGGCTCCAGCCCTTGTTTTCATAGCTTTTTTATACCCTTCTCAGTTACCTTTAAATAGTTGCATAGATATATTTAGGGTGTTTCTGAGTTTTAATATTGATTTCTTGTCTAACGACTCCTCCTATCATCAAAGGGATGCAAAAAACCAGCCCCTTCATAGAGCTGGTTGTCTTTCTATCCTAGAAAAGTCTTTAGGCAAAAATGCTGAAAACCATGTAGGTTAATTATAACGTGGTGTCGCAAATCCGCGGATATTACCGTGTCCGATACGGTAAACATTGCGTTTTACAGTTCCAGCTTCACCTGAATTTCCTTCGATTGTATGAATCAATCCATTTTCAACATATTCAACAATCCCAATATGATCCGCCCAACCATCATTTTGTTGATAGTCTTGGTCCCAGTTAAAGGTGATAATATCACCTGACTTCGGTGTAGAAGCCCCGTCTTCATTCCAAATACCAAGGTTTTTAAAGATTTGGATGTGGCGTTCTACTCCACACTCACGACCAATCAAATGGCTAAGCCCTTCGCGTTGGAAGACGGTTGTGACAAACACATCGCACCAGTCATCCGTACTCTTCACCGGATATCCAACTGGCAACGGATAAACGCTATTGTAATCTTTAACCAATTTTAGGTGCTCAGGAGTTCCAGTCTCAACGCCAATCAGGCTTGTTGCAGCTTTTAGAACTCGACCTAACTGACCGTCAGCCTCTCTTGCAGAAATATGCTTCAGATAAAGCTGATTTCTAGTTACAAAGCTCTTGTTCTCTACCTGTACAGTTGTCGCTCCAATACCAACACGACTATCGTCCCCCTGGATATAGTACAGATGAACATGGTATGTACCTGTCGAGAACTTGTGGTCAGAAGCCTTCACGCTTAACTTGTAAGTCCCATCCGATTGACGAATCGCTTCATACCAAGCCAAATCATCTTGACCATTCACATCAGACCAGGTAGGAACCTGTACGGCACGAACACCTTTTGGACTATAAACATTGCTGATAATGACATCGAAAGTCCCATTATCCTTGTTATTGTTTTGGATTGTGATTGTACCAGTTGGAGTTGTTTTCTGAACTTCCACAACAGTCTCTGTAGCATAACGACGTCTATTATTTTGATCCAGATAATGAACGTGTACTTGGTACTGACCTAAAGTATTCTTATGATCACTGGCCTTTATAGTCGCTCGATAGGAACCATCACTTTGACGGACAGCCTTATGCCAGATCAAATCATCTTGACCTCCTTCTACACTCCATGATGGAATTAGTACTTCCTTGAGACCTGTTGGCGCAACTACATTACGAACAACCGCGTCAAAGGTTCCTGTACTTGAATTATTATTCTCGATCGAGAGTGTTCCACTTGGTTTAACCTGACGTACTTCTGTAATTGTTTCTGTCACATAATTTCGATGATTTTTAGCATCTATAAAATATACGTGAACATGGTATTTACCTATGTCGTTCTTATGATCACTTGCTTTAATTGTCGCACGGTAGCTTCCATCACTTTGACGGACAGCCTTATGCCAAATTAAATCATCTTGCCAGTTCTTATCAGACCATGTTGGAACTAAAACTTCTTTCAAACCATTTGGAGCCACAACATCACGAATAACAGCGTCAAAGGTTCCTGTACTTGAATTATTATTTTCAATCGAGAGCGTTCCACTTGGCTTAGATTGACGCACTTCTACAACCGTTTCTGTAACATAACGGCGTCTATTTTCCTGATCAAGGTAATGAACATGAACTTGGTACTGACCAACTGAGTTCTTATGATCACTTGCCTTGATTGTTGCTCGGTAGGAACCATCTGACTGAAGACTTGCTTTATGCCAGATTAAATCATCCTGCCACCCTGCTACACTCCAAGACGGAATCAAGACTTCCTTTAAGCCAGAAGGTGATACTACATTACGAACAACTGCATCAAAAGTTCCTGTGACTTCGTTATTATTTTCTATACTTAAATCTCCTTGAGGACGATTTAGAGTACTAACTGTCCGGCCAGATGGGGCCTTGGAACCCGCACTATAGAAAGTAGTAGTTCCAGTTACAGGTTTCGTAGCTGACTCAGAAGATGGGGCAGTTTGTCCTTCTGAGATAGGCTGTGTTTCTTCCTTTGGTTCGTCTGCCTTCGTAACTTCTGAGCTAGTGACTGGAAGCTCTGTTACTGAGGCTGGCGCCACATATTGATGAGCCCCTACTTCTTGTTTAGCCTCAACAACCGGTGCTGGGCTAGCTTGTGTCGTAACTGCTTCACTTTCAGTGACTGCCGATTCTTTCACTCCCACTTCATCGGCATTGGCAACTTGGACAGATGCAGCTAGCAATACAGCTGCACTGGCAAAATAAATGAAATCCTTTTTTCTCATTTCCATTCCTTTAATCATATTTTATACTTTTCCTATTTTAGCATACCGAGAGGGATTCGAAAAGGTTTCTAGGCGTTTTTTCTACGGAATATAAAAAGGAAGCCTTTTCAGACTTCTATTTTACAATTTTATTCAAGGCATCTATTAAATATTGTCCCCCTCTAATCCCTTTTCCAACACGCTTGGCATTATCCACCAAGTTTTGGTAATCAGTATCAGAGAGTTTGTCGATTGTCACCTTCAAATCGTGTAGCGACTCTACTGCAATCCCACAGCTCTTCTCAAGCACAAAGTGAGACAGAGCTGACTGTTTCCATACTACAAGTGGGAAACCCGATGCTAGGTAAAGTGACGCCTTATGAGAGTTGTTATAGCGAAGGTACTCGCCAAAGACACCACTACATGTCTCAGCACTATCACCATCCCAGACAAGCCCAAAACCACCCTCGAGGGCTGCAGGAAGCTCATCAGGTAGAAATGATCCAAAGTATGTCTCATTCGCAAGAGCTCTGCTCTCATCGAAACCAACACCATAAAGGTTATAAGCAGGTTCTGCAGGAAGTGAGTAAAGATAACCAGCTTTTTCTTGTGCCAGATTACCAGCCACAATAATTGGCTGATTCTTACTTAGACCTGTCTTCTCTTGGAAATTTGGAATCAAATAGTCGAAAATGCCAAGGCTAACAATCTTATCTTCCGCAATCCCTTTATCCACCAAAACAGATTTCATAATTGGATTGTGGGCGATGATACCATCAGCTGCACCAAGAAGACCTGATTCTTGAATCTGAATACGAATCTTATGCTTTAAAGGGAAATTTTCAACATTGACATAACGAAGAGCTTCTAAATCGTGGATAATAAAATTAACTTTTACCCCTTTTTTCTGCGCTTTCTTGACATGATGTGTCGTAAAAAAGCTATGGTGAAGCATTGGGAATTGAATAAGCAATTCATCTCCTTGTTGCAATTGATCCAAAGCCTGACCAAAAGCCTTTGATTTATGAAGCTGTGCTTTAACAGTGCTCATCTCGTACCAATTGTCAACTGAAAGAACCAAGGCCTGATAGCCCTCTCTCTTTACAATTTCTTCAACGTCATTACGAGCCTTGTTACCCGCATTTTTTACATTGTTATCGTGTAAAAATTCTTCTTTTAAATAGTATTTCATCTCTTATTTCTCATTTTTCAAAAGCTGATTTTTCAGGATAGTATTCATTCAAGATTTCCTTGAAACGAATGATATACTCCTCTTTAAAGTCAATATCATCATTCACACAAAGCAGTTTTTTACGCTTATCTTTAAAGATACTTTCTAACCTATCTACTTGATTTAAATCTATCGACACTCCAAAATTCTTTGGCATAGGATAAAACTGATTACTTTCAATTTGCCAATGCTGACAGATATATTGATTAACATCTACTCCATAATCTCTAAGTTGATTACGTGATGTTTTATCTAAAGTTTCCCCTTCAATTTCCCATAAATGTGCCAAAGTGCTTTTCTTCATTGGAACAGGTAAATGTTGATTCACGTATCCCGTCGGACCCCAAGGCAGGAGTAACAAGTTTTTCAAAACTAGGGAACCATAACGGAAATTAAAGAATTTCCAAGGCGAAGATTTCAAAGCCTTTTTATTAGGAAAATGGCGATAAATTAATTCAACATTATTGTGATAAGTGTTCGTAAACGGCGACCAAGGAACCAAAGCATCGTATACTGCTAAAAGCTTGGGTTGTCCATTCTTATAAAAATCGGAAGGTTGACTGTCTCTAATCAAGTACATATCATCATTGAAATAGAGATAGTTTTCCGACAAGCCTTCAATCCGATGGAGATTAAGTTCAATCGCCGCTGAATTATAAGTAGGCAGATACTCTTTTGGCATAAATTCTTTATGAGTGACCAACTTGAGCTTTGGATGCTCCAAGTTCAACCATTCCGGTTTTTGTCCATTGGTGACTAAGTAAACATGATTGACCCAAGGAGCATGCTTTTCAATCATTCGAAACCAATAATTAAAAATGCCGTAATCACGATAACGTTGCTCTCCGTCGATTTCTTGGTCTATTTCTGACATTTGACCTGTCATGGCTTGTTTCTCGCAGATAAACTCAGGATCACTTCCGTCGACCCAAAGAGCTACGATATCAATTTTTTCTTGTGTCATTTAGTAAATTCTTTCTCAACGACTTCTAGAGCACGCTCAATAACCACGTGCATGTCGTAGTATTTATAGTCTGCCAGGCGTCCACAGAAGATGACCTTGTCATTTTTAGCTGCTTCTTCTTGGTACTTGGCAAACACAGCGTTATTCTTTTCATCATTGATTGGGTAATAGGGTTCATCCCCCCGTTTCCAGTCAGCTGGGTATTCACGGGTGATGACTGTCTTTGGTTGAGTTCCATACTCAAAGTGCTTATGCTCGATGATCCGAGTGTAAGGAATCTCACGCTCGGTATAGTTAACCACGGCATTCCCTTGATGGTTTTCCTCATCCAAGACTTCGTGTTCGAAGCGCAAGCTACGATATTCCAGTTCCCCATGTTTGTAGTCAAAGTACTGGTCAATCATTCCTGTAAAGACAACTTTATCAGCTGATGCTTCAAGCCCTTCACGATTAGCAAAGAAATCAACTCCAAGTTCTACTTCAACATCGCCTAGCATGTTTTCAATGATGACGTTGTAACCACCGATTGGAATCCCTTGGTAACGGTCATTAAAGTAATTATTATCAAAGGTCAAACGAACTGGAAGGCGCTTGATGATAAATGGTGGAAGGTCTGTTGCAGAGCGTCCCCATTGTTTTTCTGTATAGCCCTTGATCAATTTTTCATAGATATCTGGACCAATCAACTTGATGGCTTGTTCTTCCAAGTTTTTAGGCTCAACATCTTTCATATCAGCCGTTTGCTCAGCAATCTTGTCCTTAACTTCTTGAGGAGTCTTAGTGCCCCACATAGCATAGAAAGTGTTCATGTTAAATGGAAGATTGTAAAGACTGCCCTTGTAGTTAGCAATTGGTGAGTTGATATAGTTGTTGAATTCAGCGAACTGATTGACATAATCCCACACTTTTTTGTTTGAGGTATGGAAAATGTGGGCACCATACTTGTGAACATTGATCCCTTCAACTTCTTCACAGTAGATATTGCCACCAATGTGGTCCCTCTTATCAATGACTTTTACTTTTTTACCACGCTTGGTCGCCTCATGAGCAAAAATTGCCCCCGACAAACCAGCACCAACAATCAGATAATCGTACATTTTGAGCTCCTATTTATAATTTAACAATTCGATTGAAAAAAGGAATTTTTATTAGTATTCCAATCACAATGAAACTGACACTTAATGTGAAGATGAGAAAAAGCAAATATGCTCCTACAAAACTAAATCCTACTAATTTCTCCCATACTTTCATAACATATGTATGTATAATAAAAACACCCATAATTTGATTAGAAAGATAAATTATCCATCTATTCTTATCTGTATTTAAATCAAATGTTAGTACGGTCAAAAAAATTCCTAAACTTACAATTTTCACAAAAATACTATCATAAAAATATTCAGCATAAAGATTATGGTGAATACCCTTCGCTAGCACATATAAGATAAATGGTGAAATAAATAGTAAAACTAAAGTTACTACTTTCATCCAATTCTTAAAGCAATTTCTTAGAGTTGCTAAGTTAAATTGCGCTATAAAACCACCTAAAATATAGTAGAAAAACCAGGTCCATAATCTAAATGTCTGTATAACATAAACTTGCACTGGCTTTTGAAGTAAATAATTTGTCAGCTCAAGTACAAAACCGATAATTACTAAGAGAGATAGAGCCAACAAATACCGATTTTTTGATTTTAAAAATTTTTTCAAAATTGGTAGACACAAGTAAATAAGAACTAAAGCACCAAAAAACCAAAACTGGAAAAAATAACCTCTTTGTAATAAAGAACCCAAAACTTTTTTTATTGGGTTTTGTGAAAAATCCCTCTTATAAATCCAAATGATTAATGTCCATACTGATACTGTTACAAGAATCCATTTTATTTTTTGTAGGATGTATGAATAGCTTATTTCATTTTTTCCCAATAATAAATAGCCATTTACCATAAAAAATAGTGGAATTGAATAGGTACCTAAGTAATATAAATATGTTAAATAATTCCAAGATTCGGCTTCTTTAAATCCTGGCATTGTAGTATGGAGTATTATAACTCCTATACAAGCCACAATTTTAAGGAAATCTAAGTTTAAATTTCGTATTTTCTTCATTTCGATTGTTTCCCTATTATTTGTTTTATTTCACCCATATTTACTACTCTAAGACATACTACTGTGATAAGATAAATCAATCCGCCAAGCACCGCATAGACTAAAACATTTAAAGTTGGTGTCAAATGTAATATCGGTTTTATAAGTAATAATAAAGCATACATAACAGCTGAAGCCAAAAAAATCTTCATCATTGGACCCAGAATCGGCACTTCTTTAAGATAAGTTCGTGTGAAGTAGAGTTGAATCCCCCATACCAAGGCTTCTGTCAACACTGATACAATCGCTGCTCCAATAAAGCCCATTTTTGGTAGGAAGATGAGGTTCAATCCGACACTGACAATGGCAGGTACAGTGGTCGAAATCATAAATTCTTTATTTTTATTATGAGGGATTAGAATTTGAATCCCCATGATATTGGTCCATCCGATAAAGAACATTCTAAAAATCATGATGGCAATGGCATAACGCGCATCCTGGAAGTCCTTCCCTAGGAAGAATTGAACAAAGTCATCATTGACGATTAACATACCGGCAATGATGGGAAAAATGACCAAATTATAAATCAAAAAGGACATTTGGTGCATCTTATTAACCGCCTTATGGTCCCCTGAGGATAAGAGGCTCGATACCCGAGGCAACATGACGCTGCCCAGTGAGGTCACTAAAGTCAACAAAATATTGACCAGTTTTAAGGCCTGGTCATAAATCCCCACATCCTTTGTAGAGGCAAGAGCTCCCAGCATAGTCCGATCCAAGGTGACATAGAGGGAAATAGCAATCTGCGGTAAAAAGAGCAGAATGACTGGCTTTAAATGTACCCGTGCATAAGCCATATCAAAATGGGCTTTCCCAATAAATTCACGAGCGGGTAGCCACATGCTCAGCTGACCTAAGAGCTCAAAGATGGTTAGTAAGAATACATAGAGATACAGATCATTGGCAGATTTGACAAACAAGAAGATGGAGATGACTCCAACCAGTTTGACCGTGATATTCCGAACCGTAATCTTGCGGAAGTCCTCTAATCCCTGAAAAAGCCAGGAGATATCGAGTCCCTTAGAAACCAAGCTAAGTCCTAGGATATAAGCGACAGGATTTTGCATGGAAGGTAGGGCCACACATAAAAGAACATAGAGGGTAAGGGATAAAATCGTAGCCCCCAATTGGAGGGTATAAATCCCCCAGAAATTCTTTTGGATATCTTTCCGGTGTCCCGAAATCTCCTTAGTTCCATAATTGGCCACTCCCAAGGTCGCCAAAAGGATAAAATAGGTAACAACGGAGTTGAAATAGCCATAGGTCCCCAAGTCATTTGAACTAAAAACCCTCGTCACATAAGGGGTGGTGATAATCGGCAAGATAATCACCAGTAACTGGTAGGAGAGATTATAGGCGTAATTTTTAAGAACTTTCATAAGGATGTAACTCGTCTTAATCTTTCTTTTTAACTGGACTTAACTCATTTTATTCAATTTTATTATCTGGATTCATAATAAATAATCGACTTATAAACAAAATTAATGGGGAGTAGCGAAGAACCAACATCTGAGGATCAAACATACCATGGATAATCATAATTCCTAAACAGGCAAGTACGATATCTTTTCGAATGGATACAAAATATTTCATAACTTTTGTAAGAGCAAACAACATAAAGGCACTGACGATTAAACCATCAATAACCAACAACTGAACAAATGAGCTATCAATGAAATTATAATTACTTGTAAAATTCCCAAATAAATCTAATGTAGAAAAAGATATTCTTTGCCCAAACAAAAGGACTCCAAAATTTTGAAAACCTTCTACACTAAGCCGTAGTCGATTGTGAGTGAATTTATCCACGAGGTGGAAGAGATTTCCAGATGAATAAAAACAAAAATATAATAAGATAATTAAAGCAATTATAAAACCATAATTTGCGATTATCTTCATCCCGAAGTTTTCTATAATAAAATCTTTCTTAAAGATTTTGACACTAAACAAAGTATAGGAAAGTAGCAAAATACTTAAGTAAAATGGACTAGTTGTCGAAGTTTGTTGATACAAATATATCGTAGCCGAAAGTAAGGCTAGCAATTCCATATAAGAAATTTTTTTACCACGAAACATCAGATAGCTACACAATGCAAAAAACAATCTCTGTGAAGCAAATGAAACATAGTTAAACCCTAGACTAAAACGATAGCCACCATCTGCCCTCATAAACATATTGGAAATCACGCCCTTGTTGCTAGCAAAAATTGTCAAAACAAGGACTAGAAATGTGGCAAAAGAGAAAGTTCCCAATAACTTCCTAAAATCTATATCTCTAGCAGAAAAAACTAATAATAACACGTTTATGTCAAGTAAACCATCACGATTTTTTGAAACTATCAACATCGAAAAGAGGAATGCAAGTGCTATCAACAGCGATTTCCAATGAAATCTAAAGTAATACAAGGTCTTGGGAAGAGTGATGAACTCTTTTATCAAAATCATGACAATTGTAAAATAGAGGAGCATCCTATACAGGGATAGAAAACCTTCTAATCGAATAAAATAGGTAGTTGTGACTAATGATGCGACAACAACCCATATAAATAAGGTAAATAAATAAATTTTTTCAGAGATAAAACGATTGTTCACCACTATAGTCTTCCAAACCTTTCATTCATTAGAATAAGATTAATATTTATATGGCACACCATTATGAAATGATGGGTGCCTCCACTTCAACAACATTTGCAACCTTTTGAGAAAAATCACTGCAATGTACATTCTCCAATACAATAAAAATCTAACAAGCGGATTAAGGAAAGAATCCACTTGATTTAATAAAGCAGTCATCTCTGAATTTTTGCACAATGTCTCAACATATCTCCGTTTCAAAAACAACGATATGTTTTGAATCGAAATATTCTGTATGTTACTCATCAAAATACGAGCTTTTATTTGATCAATAAATTGATCATTATGAATATTCCATCTCATCATCAGCTGATCAATTTTACCTAGTTCTTCCAATTGACAGCTCATTCGTTTGGGATTGTACTGTCCCATCGCAGAGCCTACTCTACCCGAGATATAAACATAATAACAAGTTTGTGAAAAGGAAATGCTATTAACACGCTCGTATACTTTTAAATTGAATCGAACATCTTCTCCTAATTCATACTGCTCAAACATTATTCGATGCTCTTCCAAGAACTCTCTACGATAAATTTTATTCCAAACAGTATACATCATGTCTGATAAAAATAATTCTGTAAAAAGAGCAATGAACTGATTCCTGTCTTTTTTTCCTTCAATAGGAAGAATTTTTGCTGATCTAGCTGTTTCAGAAAAATTCTTTTCAATAGAGTTATAGTAGCTAAATACCAACATATCCAATTCAGAATCCAGCTTATTTTCCATATCGGAAAATAGGTTTCCTACTAAATAATCATCTGCATCTACAAAACAAATAAATTCACCTTGAGCTTTTGCTAAACCAAAATTTCGAGCTGAACTGACACCGTGGTTTTCAATATGATAGACTGAGATATTCGAGTACTCACTAGCATAAGTATCGCAAATACTACCACTACTATCAGTAGATCCATTGTCAATCAATAAAATTTCTAAATCAGTATATTCTTGGACAAGTATACTATTGATGCAACGATGAAGATAGTTCTCTACATTGTACACCGGTATAATGACTGAGTACTTCAAAATAATCCCCTAAATCTCTTACTTCATTCCTTGTATAGTAAAAGCCATCTTCAACAAGTTCAAACGGTATAACAAATATTTCATCCTATTTGGCAGGTATTTTATTTCACTATACATTATTTTATTTTTTCTTAATTCCTGATTGACATCATTTCTTATTTCAGCATATTGACGATCTAATTTAGATTTATACAAACTAGCTAACAAATGAATCAATCCATTTACATAATAAAGTTGCGAGATATACAACTCTTCTCGATTTAAGTGCGAACGTACAAAATCTGAATAAAATATCTCTTTATAAAACCCAAACATATCTCGAAACTTTTTCTCAGTCCAAGACTGTGTAATAGAATCTGGGTTATCGATCAAGTAATGATAATACTTTTGGTTAGTTGCATAGACCTTCTTAGCTGAAAGAAACAGTTTGTAATTGGTTCCAAGATCCTCATAGTATTTACCAATTGGAAACTGGATGTTATGATCAGAGAATAAGGATTTCCGATAGAGTTTGTCGTTAGCGAAACCAGTAATATAACTATGATTCAGCATTTGCACAAAAGCATCTTTACCTTCAAACACTTGAGTCACTTCTGGTTCCGAAACTATAGCATCTTCTTCACTCTTTACAAACTCACGATTAAAAGAAATAATATCAAACTCTTGAGATTCTAACGCTTCTGCCAAGGCTATAAAGGTATCTGGTTCAAGCCAGTCATCAGAATCAGGAAAATAAACATATTCACCCTTAGCATGTAAAATACCAGTATTGCGAGCTTCAGAAAGCCCTCCATTTTCTTTATGAATCACTGAGATAAAGTCATAATCTTTAGCATATTCATCACAGATTTGAGGAGAATGATCAGTACTTCCGTCATCAACTAGTAGAATCTCATAGTCCTTCCATTCTTGGACAAGAATACTTTCAATGCAACGTTTTATATATCTTTCAACATTATATACTGGAATAACGACAGTTAATAGTGGCTTCATAGATTCTTTACCTAAATTTTATTCTACTCTAAATCTTCTCCTCTCTGATCTAACTGACTTACAACATTCAATAATATATGGTAAATCTTTAAATCAGCTCGGATATAATCCTTTTTTCAGCGAATTTGATTATTTAATATTTCTTATACAAGTCCGAAAAATTCCGAATATAACTTTGTAATGAGAAGAGTTCTTTTTGACGTTTGACAGACGCCTCACCAAATTGTTTTCTCTTCTCAGTATTGTCAACTAATTCTAGAATAGCTTTAGACAATTCTCCAGACTGATTCGGTGTAGCAAGAAGACCGTTTTCGCCTTCCTTGACCATCTCACAGACACCGCCATGACGGTAACCCACTACAGGTTTACCACAAGCCATGGCTTCTAGTACGACTGTTGGTAATGGATCTGGATTGGTACTTGGCAAGACAAAGATATCAAACATATTATAGAGCTCTGTCGTCTTGCTATAATAATCAATTCGCTTGATTTGTCCAGCTACAGGCGAGTCTGCAATGGCCTTTTCCAATTCATCTACGCGCCACTCTTCACCTTCAAATGCACTACCTGCAAGGAAAGCAACCGCCTTTGGATTGGCTTTTAAGATTGGCGTCACAGCTTCTAGGAAGTCGCCTTGCCCTTTCCAGGCATTCACACGACCAACCATACCAATCACCAAGGCATCCTGCGCAATTCCAAACTGGTCACGAACAGCGCTAGCATCCATCACCTGATAGACAGCATTGTCAACACCATTATAGATGACTTGAACCTGGTTATCTTTTACAAAACGAGACTGCTTGACATGATTGGCTACCGCATTTGAAACTGTCACAATCTTATCCGCATAGCGGCCCATTAAAAAGTTGATGAAATCAGAGATTGCTTTTGGTTTAACGATGATTTCATGCACATGCCAAATCAGAGGAAGTTTCAACTTCCGTTTGAGGTAAATTCCTTCAAGAACCGCTGTAGTGTTGTTGTGAATGAGAGTAATACCATTCTCCCTAGCATACTGAGCAATTTGTTTGGAGTAACGGTTATAGGAGCCAAAGTACTCAAGAATCCCTTTTGGATTAAAATATTTCCGGCGCAAAATTGGGTAATCAATAACTTTAACCTTTGCACCGACCTCTTCTAAAGCACCCACTAAGACACCGTCGTTGGGTAAAATAACGTGTGCTTCAAAGGCATCTTTATCCAAGCCTTTAATAAGCTCCAACAAAACCTTGTCAGCACCATACATTTCTGCACCAGCATGGAGATATAAAATTTTCTGCATTTCTATCCTTTAAATACTTTTTCGTAATCTGTAACAATTTTTTCCCAAGTAAAGGCTTCAGCAATCCGTTGACTTGATTTCTGATTGAGATCTTCGATTGCTTGAGCGTCTAATTGTTCAGCTTGATCAATGACACTTGCCAATTGATCTTTCTTCCAGTAAAGTGCCCCATCTTCACCAACTTCACGGTTAAAACCGACGTCCAACAAGAGATTGAGCTTAGTAGACTCTAGTGCCTCAAGAAGAGATGGATTGGTACCACCTACTTCATGACCATGGAAGTATGCAAAGGCATTCTCACGGATGTATTTGAGCAATTCTTGATCATAGACAGTTCCTACAAACTTCACTCGAGGATCTTGATCAAATCCAGTATCTTTACGCAACTGTTCATAGAACTTGTTTTGCTCTACGTTGGTAATCAGTACAAAATCTTTTTGTGAATTGGACTGCATAAAACCACGAATCATGGCCTCATAGTTGTTTTCAGGTACAAAACGTCCCACAACAAGGTAGTAATCCCCTTCAGTAACTTGCTTATCTGCAAACCAAGTCCGTACTTTCTCGTCTTCTTTACTCAGGATAGACTTACTTGTATCGGTTCCATAAGCAATATAGGTCGTCTGTGGCTGATACTTAGCATAATCCTTCTGAATATAGGCTTCGATATTCTTGCTGTCACAGATCAAAAGGTCGGCATGTTTGACCATGAGTTGTTCAGAAAATTTCCAGTATTTACGAACTGGAAGACTCCACTTGGCACGAAGCCACTCATGACCATCTGGGTTAACCATCAGAGTTCCTCCGATAGCCTTGATTTTCTTTTTGATCCCAGCAATGAAAGGGCCAATCCGACATGCCAATACATAGAAGATTGGTGCCTGGTCCTTGTTTTCCTTTGCGATCTCAATCGCCTTGTTAAGTGCTGCAATATCATAAGCAATGGCACGTGCAGGACCGATATTAGGGACATCAATGTTGTAACAGATTGCGCCGTTATGCTCGAAAGTATCTGCAGTAATTCCTGATTTTGCTGAATTCTCCCTCATACAAGCTACATAATACTGGATATCCTTGTCTTGTTGGAATTCGGTTAACTTCTCAACAAAGGTCTCAAAACCACCATATTTCGCTGGAATTCCCTTAGAACCCACGATATAAACTGACTGTTTCATTTTTCTCCTTACATGGAAAGGACGAAGCAGGAATTTCCTACTTCGCTCCATCTCGTTTAAATACAACTTTGATCGTTTTCAGCAAGATTTTAATATCTGACCAAATGGTCCAATCATCAATATAAGATACATCTAAGCGAACCACTTCATCAAAGTCTGTAATTTCGCTGCGTCCACTCACCTGCCAGAGTCCTGTAATAC
The DNA here is from genome assembly GCA_902363395.1 of Streptococcaceae bacterium. Taxonomy (GTDB): domain Bacteria; phylum Bacillota; class Bacilli; order Lactobacillales; family Streptococcaceae; genus Streptococcus. Next base: position 109,215 of record CABIZZ010000001.1, on the reverse strand, counting down.
CAGGCTTAAAGCTCAAGCGGCGTTTTTGTTCTGGAGTGTACTTCTCATACTCATCCACTGTTGGCGGACGGGTCCCAACCAGACTCATGTCTCCTTTTAGGACATTAAAGAATTGGGGCAGCTCATCCAGACTGGTCTTGCGGATAAAGCGTCCAATCGGCGTAATCCGAGGGTCATTGTCCATTTTGAACATGCCACCGGTCATGGTGTTTTGATCCATCAATTCTTTTTTCCGTTCTTCTGCATCGACATACATAGAACGGAACTTATAAAACTTGAAATAGCGGCCATTTTTCCCGACCCGCTTCTGAGCGAAAATAGCTGGACCTCCATCCTTGCGAATCAAGGGCACCAACACGATACCCACCAAGCCACAGATAACCAGGCCCACCAAAGAACCACAGATATCAATCACACGTTTTGCCGTCACATGGCTAGGCTTGTAGAAGTTGGTCGAGAAGGTGACGACATTAAGCCCAGCCACTTCGCGAATCCGTTTGTTGCCGGCAAAGTTCAAATCAAAAGCATTGAGGTTGACGGTAACGTCGATCCCCATGGTCTCAAATTGTGAGACATACTCCCCAATATCATACTCTTCACTTGGAAGATTGAGAAAGACTTCGTCTACCACTTCATAGGTCGCAAAATTCAACAGGTCTTCCTTTGGAACAACCCGAACAGAGGGGTGTTGAAAGTCTGGCCGGTCTAATACTGTCACCGCAACCACTTCCCCACCGCTATCATTGGACGAAAGGAGTCGATCCAGGACTTTATCCATACGAGAATGAGCCGTAATCAAGAGAATCTTGTGGCTTCCTTTGAGACTATAATAGAAGCGTCGCCAGTAGCGTTTGATGAGGTAGTTCATCAAATAAAGGACAAGTGTTAGCAGAAATAGAAAATAAACCATCCCGCGACGGGAGAGGGAGAACTTCTCCTCCAAAAAGAAGCTCGAAAAACTGATGGCAAGCGCGAAGCACAAGCTGTATTTCAAGGTTTGTAAGAAATCGACTAGATGCCCCCGCTTGAAGTAATCTTGGTTGTAATCGCTGACGTAAAAGGCTACGTAATGCAACAAATACAGATAGAAAATTGTATTAGAGTGGATTTCTGTCTCTGTCACAAAACTAAACAAATAAGCCACAACTAAGACTGGTAAGCTTTGAACAAAGGCCAAAGCAAATTTGTGAAATCCCCTTCCTTCTGTCATAATATCCCTATCCTATTCCTTATCTCTTTTTCCCGTAATTGCCATAGTTCCCGTAATTACCATAGGAACCATATTTTTCTAATTGAATATCAAATTTATTGAGGACCACTCCTAGGAATGGTGTCCCTGTCTGCTCCAGTTGCTCTTTGGCCTTTTGAACAGCCTTGCGACTAACAGCTCCTGCTGCTGTCACAATCAAGCTACCATCACAGCGTTGAGCAATAATCGCCGCATCAATCACCATCCCAATTGGTGGGGTGTCGACAATGATATAGTCATAGTGATTGCGAAGTGCCTCAATGATGACCTCGAAGTTTTTGCTTTGCAAGAGACCCGTTGGATTTGGAGAAACCTGCCCTGCCAGGAGCACATCCAGTTTTGGATAATCTGTCGTCGCAATCGCTTGAGAGATCTCACTCTTCCCAGAAAGTACTTCTGTCAATCCTGCGACACGACCTTGGCTCTTGAAGACACCTGTCATGACCGAGTTACGGATATCCGCATCGATCAACAAGGTACGATAGCCCGCACGCGCAAAGGCGGTCGCCAAATTCGTAGAAATGGTTGATTTTCCTTCGTTTGGTTGCACAGATGAGATGGCAACGACCTTAATATTGGTCCCACTCAACTGAATATTGGTACTCAAGGCATTGAAATACTCTTCAGCCTGAGTCATCGCTGCTAATTTGCTTTTTACAATTTCTAAGGTTGCCATGAATTCTCCCTCTTACAGTTTCTTCACACTAGGGATCACACCTAATAGTGTGATGCCCATCACTTCTTCGATATCTTCTGGTTTCTTCACACGGTCATCCAATACCTCTGACAAGATCACCAGAATGGAAATCAAGACACCACCAAGGACAAAGCCAATGACAACATTTCGTTTGATATTTGGTGAAGAAGGATTTTGCGGGACAACAGCCTCATCCAAAGTCGTTACGTCAGACACCTTGGTTACAGCAATAATTTTTTCTGCCGCTACATCTTTCAAGCCATTCGCGATGCGAGCTGCTTCTTTTGGATCTGGGTCTGATGCTGTGATGGACAAAATCCGAGTATCTGTCGGTACTGCCACTGAGACTTTCTTAGCAAGCTCTGTTGGCGTCATTTCCAACTTCAACTCTTCAATGGCTTGGTTCAAAACGTTTTGAGAGAGGATAATCTCGCGATAGTCCTTAACCAAGTAGGATCCCGCTTGCAAATCTTGGTTGGTCAAGGCATTGTTTTCTTGGTTCTGACGGCTGACCACGTAGATACGGCTGGTACTTTGATAGATCTTTTTCGCTACAAAAGCGCTGTAACCTAGGGCTCCAATCGCAAACAACAAGGCCGTAATGATAATTGAGAATTTACGACGCCATAAGGTTTTAAAGAGGGAGACCACATCCAATTCGATCTCTTTGCTCTCTTGGTTTTTCATATTCACTTTCTCCTTTTCAATCCCCGTGATGGAACTTGATGATTAAAATAATTCGTCATCCAATAATGTTTGTTGATTTTCAACAAAGAGGGCACGCGCCCGGTCACTGCCGTAGCGTTTTTCAATCAACTGATAAGCTTTTTCCATGTATGGAGGGCGCTGATCGACATTGTGCATATCGCTGGCAACAAAATGGACCAAGTCCTTGTCCAAGAAATATTGGGCACGATGTTTCATGAACTTGTAGCGATCACCAAACAGTTTAGGCTTGAGGACACTCGAACTATTGATCTGGGTATAGCATCCCATTCGGATCAATTCCTGCACTCTTTTTTCATTCTTTTCCAAACAGTGGTACCGTTCAATATGGGCAACCACCGGAGTCACTCCTAAGCGCAAGACCGCACTTAAGGCTTGGTGAATCTCCTTGTAGGGCGTCGCCATACTAAATTCAATCAAGGCAAAACTGGTCTCAGCAAGTGTTGGAATGGTCCCAGCTTCTAGCTTTTCTAAGATGTCTCGCGTATAGTAGATTTCTGCTCCGAAATGCAAGGTCATGTCAGGCAGATAGGTCTCCACCATCTCTTTTACTGCCAAGTAGTTTTGATAGATCTTTTCTTCTGGGGTTTCAAACATCCCTTTTCGACGATGAGATGTCGAAACGATGGTACGAACCCCTTGACGGTAGCTTTCCTCGATGAGGAGCTTGCTATCCTCAATCGTCTTTGGTCCATCATCCACATCAAAGACAATGTGTGAATGAATATCAATCATTGTTTTTTCCTTCCATGGTTTGGTTTATCTTTTCTTTGGCTTGGGCCACACTATCAGCATTCAGCTCCATCATGTAGAGGGCAGATCCTGGCATAGCATATGAAGGCAAATCATTTCGTCCTTGTCCAGTGACAGCTTGAGAAGTCACCTTGTAGCTTCCGCCAGTTTCCAACTGTGTATTCACCAAATTCATAATCGTTGGCAAGGGCATATTGGTTTGCAAGGAATCTTGTAAACCAGAAACGATTTCATTGTAATTGCTCAATGCTTTGGTTGATGTTAATTTATGGATAATGGCTGCGATTACTTTTTCTTGGTTCTTCCCACGATCGTTGTCTCCACCTTCGAGAGAGTAGCGTTCACGGACAAAGCCAAGGGCTTGTTCCGAATCCAAGTGGACTTTTCCTACAGGGAAGTGGTAGTTGCCGTGTAGACTTGTAAATTCTTGATCATTTTCTACATCAATCCCTCCGACCAGGTCGACAAGTTTCAAGAAAGATGTGAAGTTCAATCGGACATAGTAGTCGATCTTGATGCCATACAGATTTTCTAAGGTATGAATAGACGCATCTACTCCATAAATCCCAGCGTGGGTCAATTTATCCCCTTGGTTGTTTCCGCCATCGGCGATCGGTACATAGGCATCACGCGGAGTCGTCGTCAGCAAGACTTGCTTGGTCTTTCGGTTGACCGTCATGATAATGTTGACATCAGACCGAGAAACCGAAGTGACTGGACCATAAGTATCAATCCCACTAACATAGATGTTAAAGGTGTCCGCATTGGCATCTGCCTTTGCCTTGGTTTCAACTTGACGTCGAATCTTGTAAGAGTAAATTTTCTTTAATTTTTTCGCATAGTCAGCATCCACACTTGCAATGGTATCTTCAAAGGTACTATTCAAGGCAATGGCTTTTGTCTTGTCTTCTTGTAGGGCCTGGTAGGCTGCCGCATAAGATTTCACATCTTCAATGGTCAAGTCATGCTGGCGCGTTTTCTTCACTTCCTCTACCAAGGCTAGAAGATCGTCTGCATTGTTATTTCCCGTAGGTGCCGCTACACTGCTAATTTCTTTGATATCTTGGATTGGACTATCCGCTTTGACATAGACAGCCATTTCAAATTCCGTATAATTGGCATTTCGGTTCACATTTCCAGCGACATCGACCAATTGTTGGGTAACATAGGTCCCCACGGAAGTCCCTAGCAAGCCTAGGACCAATAAAAATAGCGTCGTCTTTTTAGCCTTGCCTGCAAGGATCAAACCCAAGGTTAAAAAAAGTCCGCCAACTAGCAAGGCCGTCATAAGGATATTCAAATAACGAAAAGCTAGGATATTGTAGCTAAAGATATTATAAAGAAAGAGTCCAGCCACAAGTAGCGTTAAGACCCAGAGAGCACTATTGACAATACGTAGCTGATCCCAACTGCTAGTTCTGGTTGAACGTTTGTTTTTTCTGCTTCGATTCATTTTATCCCCCATACTATTTTCTTAAATATTATAACATAAAATCATCCTAAAAATCGGAATCTATGCCCAATTCTCCACTATTAATTTTATACTATTCTGAGCTCTCTGTACAGCAATATGGGAAAAAGAAAAGAGCAAATAAAAAGAGGCTGGGACAAAAGTCCTAGCCTCTCAATTGTCTTTGGATTATCGAGCAAGACGCAGTGGTTGAGTGGGCTCTACTACGCTGATTTTATCAGCTTTTACAGCCCTACTCAACTGTGCGGAGGTGGGATGACGAAATCGAATTCTAACGAATTACCGATTTCTGTCCCACTCTCTTTTTATGGGTTTATACTTTATCTTTTGAGGTTGAGCTTGTGTCTGAATCCTTGCTAGTTGAAGAATCATTCTGTGAAGAATTGCTTCCTTTACGAGTTTCAGCTCCATCAGCAGAGTATTCGTTTACAAAGATTTCCTTACGCAATTCAAGGAAGCTTTCATCACTAAGGATGTAACGTCCTTCTTTGGTTTTCGTCAATTCCAACGTGTACTCGCGTGGTTCGATGTAACCAAAGTCTTCATTCAAACGGTCAAAAGCATAGTAGAACAAGAAGTTATTCAATAGAGACAAGCGTTTTTCTAGATCTGGATCTGTGTTGTCTTCTAATTTTTTAACATCTTCAATTCCGTTTTCAAACAGACTAGATTTTGCACGGTTGATTAAGTTAGCCAAGTCACGTGTTGCAATGGCACGAGATTTGAAGGTAACTGTCGCAGTATCTCCTTCGTCTTCAACCTTAGTGATTTCATAGTCATCACCAATCGTTGCTAGCACTTTGAAACGAGCTTGGTCAAACAATTCCAAGATTTTTTCTGGAGTAAATGTTTCAGTTGTCAGTTCAAGTGTAAAGTCTTCTGCAGGTAGATATTTTGATGCATTTTCATCAACAAATTTTTCAGTAATTTGTTTTTTCCATTTGTCAACTGATGTTCCCATTAAAGTTGTGAAACCAGAAGAATGGTCAGTGAAGATGGCACGAAGAATGATATCTCCATCTTTCTCAATTTGTTTTTTTGTTTTTTCTTCTTTTGATTCGCTAGATTGTTCTACCTTGTCCTCTTTGGCTGGTTTTTTCTCAGTAGCTGGTTTTGACGAACAAGCTGCCAACAACAACAAGCAGGCTGGTAAGACACCATATTTTACGAGCTTTTTCATAAGTTCTCCTTATTTTTTATAGATTATGTCCATTATACCAAAATTAGCCCCCTGGAACATTCTTAGACAAGCGTATGTAAGGAAATTGTAATATTTTGTCTCTCCTTCGTAATAAAAAAATCCCTTCTCTTGAGAAGGGATCTAATCGCCTATCGCCTATAGCATGGGCGCAAATAACTGCATAATTTCTTTGATCAAATGCTGGTACCAGGTGATCCGGAAAGTGTCCAACTGGATCTGCTGAGATACGGAGAATATCTCTTCAAAATCTGCTCGGATCTTGGTCAATTCTGGGCTTCGATACATCCAGACAGCATTCTCATAGTGATGAACTAGGCTCCGATAGTCAAAGTTAATGGTCCCGACTACTGCGACTTCATCGTCGGCCAATACTTGCTTGCTATGGATAAAGCCTGGGGTGTATTCATAGATTTTCACCCCTGCTTCCATCAGGTCTGGATAAGCCCCTCGTATAACGATTTGGATCAATTTTTTATCCGGAATGAAAGGGGTCACGATGCGTACATCGACACCACGGAGAGCCGCATTTCGAATATCTTCCGTCAAATCATAATCAATGATTAAATAAGGGGTCGTAATGTAGACATAGTCTGTTGCCTGATTGATGATATTCTGATACACAGACTTACCAACCTGGGACTTGTAGATGGGTTTCGGTCCACTCCCAAAGGGGATATAGAAGCCTTCTCCATCTACCGCTTGGTTTTCCATATGGTATTTATCGAAATCTTCAATCTCTCCCTGGTTGATGTACCAGTTCATGAGAAAGAGTCGCGTCAAGGCCTTGACAGCTCGACCGTCCAAGCGCACTGCACTATCCTTCCAATGACCGAAGCGTTCTCTCTGGTTGATATACTCATCCGCTAGGTTAACGCCACCTGTATAGCCAATCTGGCCATCAATGACCAGGATCTTGCGGTGGTCTCGATTGTTATAAGCCACCGTCAATCGTGGCACCACCTTGTTAAACTTATGGGCATCAATGCCTAACTTGCGCAAGCGTCTGGTGTAGTTTCCCTTCAGGGTCGCCATACAGCCAATATCATCGTAGAGCAGCTTCACTTCGACCCCTTCTTTGACTTTCTCAAGTAGAATCTCTAGGATGCTGTTCCACATGAGACCTTCCTCGATGATATAGAATTCGAGAAAGATAAATTTCTTGGCTGAGCGCAAATCCTCCAACAATTGTGGGAGCATCTGGTCCCCTAGTGGGAAAAAGGTCGAAGCCGTCCCATTGTAGAGGTCTGCGTTGTGGTCCATGGACAGAATAGACTTGACCATCCCATAGACACTCTTACTCTCTTCTTTCAATTGCAGGCGAAGCTCACGGCTGTTGTCCTCACGGAAATTCATGGATTCCATATTTTCCAACTGGACCATTTCTTTTTTGGACAGACGCCGTTCCCCAAACATGAGGTAAAGAAGGGAACCAAAGACAGGGATGACGGCGATTAAGAGCCAGGTCACCTTGCTCTCTGGAGGCATATTTCGGTTGACGATCGCCAAAATGGTCGAGATATACAAAAGGACCATGATGGTGACAGACATCCAGTTGGGGAACCATTCATTTAACCAAAAGAAGGCCGCAAAGGACAGCCAGAGTTCAAACCCCATAAAGAGGATACTGAACCCATATTTGGACATTAACAATCGAATCTTTCGAAAACTCACCCTCATTCTCCTTCTTTTATAATCCCTACTAGTATACCAGTTCTAAGAAGGGAGCGCAAACCCGATAAAATGAAAAAAGAGGCTGGGACAAAAGTCCTAGCCTCTCAATTGTCTTTGGATTATCGAGCAAGACGCAGTGGTTGAGTGGGCTCTACTGCGCTGATTTCATCAGCTTTTACAACCCTACTCAACTGTGCGGAGGTGGGACGACGAAATCGAATGCTAACGAATTACCGATTTCTGTCCCACTCTCACTTCTGCTAGTTTATTGCTTGGTCAGAACAATCGTATCCTGATCACCCAAGTCTTGATCCGCTTCCTTCAGGGTCAATTGTTGCCCCTCCAGTTGATAGCGGTAGCCATCATCTCCGATAAAAAGGATCTGGTTGGCAGCATCTAGCTTGACTTGTTTCAGCTCTTGCTCTCCATCTGCCTCTACAGCCGTCCAAGTCCCTGAATCACCAGCGATGACGAGCGTCACTTGATCGCTTTCATCCATTCCCATATAGGTTCCGTCCAGACCTGTTTGGTTAACCTGCGGACTAGTCGTTGTCTGTTGAGAAGAAGTTGCCGTTGTGGTCGTCGCACTTGATGACGTGTTCGTTTGCGATGGTGTTTGCTGGTTCGAACACGCTCCAAGTAGGAGGACTGTAGCTGTTGCTAATAAAGCAGTTACTTTCTTTGCCATGGATGGTCTCCTTTCGCGCCAACTTTTCAACGGACTTCCCCGTTCATTTGTGGCTCACCTTTAGTATACGTTAGAGCCTGTTTTTGGTCAATCTTTATGACTGGCCGATGAGAGTTGCTACCTATAAAGGATTCTTTCCTTGCTCTAATAGATATGCGCGAACTTCGGAAATAAAGTAGAGAGAACCAGTGACAAAAAGCACCTCTTGACCATCTTGTCGGCTATAAAAATCTTGCAAATAATCTCTGAAATCCGCCACATAAGGATAGCCTAAGCCATCCGCCTCTTGGACCACTTCCCCATAAGCAAAGGTCGTCACCGTCAAGTCCGCCTCCGGCAAGTCGCTTGCAAAGATCTCCAACATCCCCTGGTAATCCTTGCGTTTTAAAGCGCCAAAGAGGATCTTCACGCGCTTATCTGAAAAGGTGCGGGCATATTCGACCAAGCGATGGATGGCATGGGGGTTATGAGCGCCATCTAGATAGACGCCTTGGTCAAAGTTCTCCAGACGACCCGGCCAGCTAGTCGCTTGCAAAGCCTCCCGAACACCGTTTTCATCGACCGCCAGACCTCTCTGCTCCATGAAGAGGAGAAAGGCTTCGAGAGCCACCGCAGCATTCTCTTCCTGATAAGCTCCATTGAGCCCAATTTTCAGTGAGTCAAACCGATGCTGCGCATCTTGAAAGACGCCCTTTACCAGTTGGAAATTTTCTCCATAGCGAGCCAGTGGACAGCCTATTACCTGGGCCTTTTCTATGCAGACTTGCTCAGCCTCTTTAGCCAGTGGACCGATAACAGCCGGCTTCCCGGTTTTAAAGATCCCAGCTTTTTGCCTAGCAATGGCCTCTAGGCTTCCTCCCAAGGTCTCCTGGTGATCCAGCCCTACTGAGGTGATCACTGCTACCTCTCCTGTGATGACGTTGGTCGTATCAAGGAGCCCTCCGATCCCAACCTCGATCAAGGCCAGGTCTACTTTTTGTTCATGGAAATACAAAAAGGCCAAGAGGGTGATAATCTCAAAGTAAGAGAGTTGGTCGTGAGTCTCAAGAAGCTGAGACTCCATCGCTTGGATGCTCTGACCCAAGCGAATCAGATCTTGATCCGAAATTGGTTGCCCATTGATACAAATCCGATCATGCATACTAACAATATGCGGAGAAGTAAAGGTCCCGACTTTTAGGCCATGTTGTTGGAATAGCTGGCGCATAAACGCAATAGTCGAGCCCTTACCGTTGGTCCCCGTCACATGGATCATCGGAACAGCTTCATGAGGGTCCCCTAAGAGCTTTACAGCCTGTTGCATCCGCCCCAAGCCTGAACGAAAATTGAGTCCAATTCGGCTATTCATCCATTCTTCAATTTGATTCATACCTTTCTCCTAAAAGAAAAGAGCGATCAAGCCTTGTTGCTGGCTCACGCTCTGCTATTTCTTTGGTTTCTTATTTCACTTCCAATATTTTTAGAAGTTGGGCTAAAAACATCCCCCGGACTTCCTGCTTTTTCTTGTTTCTTGAAGCAGGGCTAAAAACATCCACTGGACTTACCAACTCTTTCCAATCTCTTGGAGTTAGGGTGATACAGTCTCCCAGACTGTATCACTCCTCCATAAAGCTGTTGAAGACTTCTTCAATCATGTTCCATTCATCATCTGAATCTTCTGGGATTGGTTGAAGGTCGCCTTCTGTTCCGTCTTCGTTTTCAGTAAATGAGTAAGCTTGGATTTCTACTTCACCGTTTTCATCTTCTTCTGCATTTGCAGGAATCAAAAGAACATAGTTTTTACCAAATTCTTCTTTTCCATCAATGGTCAAAAGGATTTCAAACAAGGTTTCGTTTCCTTGCTCATCTACCAATGTAATCAATTCGCGTTCGTCATGGTTGTGGTCATGATCATGATTGTGTGCCATCTTATTTCCTCTTTTTCTAAAATTTTCGATCTAAATAATTTTGCAAAATCAACTGGGCAGCCAATTTATCAATTACTTTTTTTCGCTTATTTCGGCTGATATCTGCTTGTTCAATCAGCATTCGCTCTGCGGCAACGGTCGTCAAACGCTCGTCCTGATACTCAACCGGCAAGTTGAATAACTCTTCAAGGCGCTTTCCATAAGCTTGACTCGCTTCCACTCGAGGACCGCTTGTGTTGTTCATATTTTTCGGTAAACCAACAACAAAGCGATCAACCCGGTACTCCTTCACCAGTTCAGAGAGACGGTCAAAACCAAACTCTCCTTTCTCCTCATCAATCTGAATAATTTCTAGACCTTGAGCGGTAAAACCTAATGGATCACTGATGGCTACTCCGACTGTCTTCGAGCCAACGTCTAGTCCCATAATTCTCATTAGAGATCGATCCCTTGCCCTTTCAAGTAGTAACGAACCAATTCTTCAACAATTTCATCTCGTTCGTACTTACGAATTTGGTTGCGAGCGTTGTTATAACGAGGTACATAAGCAGGATCACCACTGAGTACATAACCAACGATTTGATTGATTGGATTGTAGCCCTTCTCATCCAAAGATAAGTAGACATCCTTTAATGTATCACTAATTTCTTTACGGTTTGAATCGTCAAGATTAAAACGTACTGTTTCGTCTGTAAATCCCACAATACCACCCTCTTTCTTTATATTCATACTATTATATCATAATTTCCGTACTTTCTCAAACGAAAATTATTGATTTTACGGGCTTTCTTGGACTTTTCATCACTTATTTTCGAAAGCAATCTGCTACATTTTTTCAATGACTTTATTTGACTTCTTTAAAGCCATTCTTTTCCAAGTTTTTGATGAAGAGCGTTGGAGAGTAGGTCTTGATCATCTTGCAAATTTCTCCCAAGTCTTCGCTGTTTTTAATGTCATCGAAGTCTACTTTATCAGGATCAATCTCAATCTCAGAGATCATTGCTTCACCTGTCCAATCTGATGTCACGGTGATTCCATCGTAGTCTCTCAATTCATCAATGCCACCTTCACCTTCGTAACCTTCGATCAAGGCTTGTTTGGCACCTTCTTTATCATCCTCAGCATCGATCAATTTCTTGACTTCATCTTTGAATTCGTCCGACACATGAGTCGCTAGTTTGATGGAAACTTTTTTGTATTTCTTACCTTGGTAGGATACGGTTACTGTAATTTCCTGTTTGGCTACCTCGTCAGCCTCATTGACATCTCTGTTAATCTTAAAGGTCCGAGTAACGACGCTATCTTTCGATAAGGACTTGCCCCCTTTTGATTGAGAGTTCCCACAACCTGCCAAGAAAAGCAATCCAGAAACGACTAGTAATAGAAATTTTTTCATGTTTTTTTCTCCTTATTCTTCTTTTGCTCCATTACGGAGTAGATTATTCATATATTCTGTTGGTGTCAACTTCAACAAATCTGCAATATTGGCTGATTTGAAGTACTCTAACTCAACCGCTTTTTTAGTATCCAACTGGGTGAAATCATAGGTGATGACCGTTTTGTATTCATTTTCATTTGGGACGGTCAGTTCAATGGTAAAGCCTGGAAGAGTCCGTGCTTGTTGGAGTTGTTCGTCCTTGTCCATCGACTCCACCATCAATCGTTGGGCTTCTTCGAGGCCAACTTCTTGAATGGCATTTTTCAATTCATCACTGGCAGGAGTGGTATTGGTCATGACCAATTTTTGTAATTGTTCCCCTTGATAGGTGATGGTCTGCTCTTGGCGAATACCTTTCTCATCTGTTGGAAGGACAAAGTGTTTGGTAAAGACTTGCTGCTCTTCTGCCTTGTCTAACAGATTTCGATTTTCTTTATTGAACGATTCTATTTTAGCACTGTTGGATTTTTGAACACTGGAAGAATCGGTTTTCCCATGTTTCTTCTGTCCACAAGCTGTCAGCGTCAGGAGCAAGACTCCTAGACAAATAAGCTTCTTTTTCATGTTTTCTCCTTTGATAAGCTTCTATAAAGGGATTTCCCCCACAGAAGTATTGTACCATAGAATCCCCCGCAAAAACATTCTTACAACCATTTTTTCGTGGATTCTTTGGCCAGATACAAAAGAAAAAGTCGAGATCCTGACATCTCGACTCTTCTCAGTAGCTCAATGTTTGGCTACTTGTTCTTATAGGGCTGCTCTTAAGCGAGCCTCCGCATTTTCAACATTTCGTACAGAACGTGGTAAAAAGGCGCGAATATCATCTTCCTTATAACCAACTTGAAGCCGCTTGTTATCCACTAGGATAGGACTTTTCAAGATTCGTGGTGTTTCTAAGATGATATCGATGACTTCATTCATACTGAGGTCTTCAATATCGACACCTAGATTCTTAGCGTATCGGTTTTTTGAAGAAACGATACTTGCAATCCCATTTTCTGTTTTTGTCAAAATATCGAGTAATTCTTCTTTTGTAATTCCTTCTTTACCAAGGTTTTGTTCTTTATAGATCAACTGATGAGCATTTAGCCAAGTTTTGGCTTTTTTACAACTCGTGCAACTTGAAACTGTGTAAATTTTAATCATGCATGCACTCCTTTCGCCACACGATAATAACATTGTAGTATATTATACCATAAAAAGCATCAGTCTTTCGACCTATTTTGAAAAAAATTACTCTTCAATCTCAATGGCATCATCAAGATCTAGTGTTACTTCTTCAACAAGTGGGCTTTCAGCTACTTCATCTTGTGCAACTACAGCAGTGTCATCATCGATCAAGCCAAAACGCACGCGCACTTGGTGATCAATCTCATCAAAAATTTCTGGATGGTCTGCCAAGTACTTCTTAGCATTTTCAGAACCTTGACCAATTTTCTCACCATTATAAGAATACCAAGCGCCAGCTTTCTGAATCAAATCAAGATCTGTCGCGATTTTTAGCAATTCGCCTGTACGTGAAATTCCTTCTCCGTACATGATTTCGACCATGGCTTCTTTGAACGGTGGAGCTACCTTGTTCTTCACAACCTTGATCTTGGTTTCCTTACCAACGTTGGTATCTTTTTGGTCCCCAGTACCCTTGATTTGAGTGTTTCCACGAACATCTAGACGAACAGAAGCGTAGAATTTCAGGGCACGACCACCAGGTGTGGTTTCAGGGTTCCCAAACATGACACCAACTTTTTCACGCAATTGGTTGATAAAGATGGCAATGGTCTTGGTCTTGTTGATAGAAGCTCCAAGCTTACGCATAGCCTGACTCATCATCCGCGCTTGCAAACCAACGTGGCTGTCGCCGATATCTCCATCGATTTCTGCGCGTGGGACCAAGGCCGCAACAGAGTCGATAACAACCAAGTCAACGGCACCAGAGTCAATCAATTTACCAGCAATTTCAAGTCCTTGTTCCCCTGAGTCTGGTTGAGACAAGAGGAGTTCATCAATGTTAACACCAAGAGCTGCAGCATAGGATGGGTCCAAGGCATGCTCGGCATCGATAAAGGCGGCAATGCCTCCTTCTTTCTGTGCTTGCGCTACTGCATGGAGGGCAACGGTTGTTTTACCTGATGATTCTGGACCATAGATTTCGATGATCCGACCTTTTGGATAGCCACCAGCACCCAAGGCAATATCAAGCGCCAAGGAACCAGAGCTCATGACTTGAACTTTTTGCTCTGCGCGTTCGCCCAGACGCATGATCGATCCTTTACCAAAGTCTTTTTCGATCAACTTTAGGGCATCATTAAGCGCTTTTTCACGCTCATCTCCAAATTTCTTAGAGATATCATCTAATTTTTTCTGTTTTTTCGCCATTCTTTTCTCCTATGTTTTTGCTATACAGGAAATGCATGCAACTCACAAACGGTTTCCACCATTTGAAAGGCATATTTCCTATCCATTTTTAGAATTATTCTTCATTTGGCACAAATTTCATTATACCAAATTTTCACCATTTAATACAGCCAGGCGCACCAAATTAAAGGCATGAAGGACTGCAACTTTCCGAACATCCATACGACTCCGGCCAGCGATATTGACCTTGATCGATTGGACTCCTTTAGGACCTGCAATTCCAATAAAAACGGTCCCTGCTGGGTGGCCTTCTAGACTGTCTGGACCTGCAACACCTGTCAGACTGACTCCATAGTCAGCCCCTGTTAAGAGACGGGCTTGCGCTGCCATCCGCTCAGCTGTATGGGCAGAGACCACTCCATGTTCTTGCAACTCAGCTAGGGGGATTTGGAGCATTTTGCTCTTTTCCTCTATGCTGTAGGTGACGAAACCTCCCGGTAAGACCGCTGAGGCTCCTGAGAAATTAGCCAGAGTCGATTGGAACATCCCGGCTGTCAAGCTCTCTGCTGCGGTCAGAGTCAAGCCTCTCTCTCGCAAGAGTTCAAAAGCAACCTTAGCTAGGGAATTGTCATCTCCATAGCCATAGAAGAGCTGGCTCAAGGCTTGACCATCTAAAGTCTCATGACGAAGGATTACTTGCTCCAACTGATCCAATTTCTGATCAGCCTGCTCTTGTGACGCAGCCTTGGTCGACAAGCGCAAGGTCACTTCTCCGGTCTTGGCATAAGGAGCCACCGTCGGGTCAGTCTGGCCATCAATCACATCGGCTAGAACGGTTACCAACTGGCTTTCCCCGATCCCAAAGAAGCGCAAGACACGTGAGTAGAGCTTCTCGCCTGTGGCTAGCAAGGGCACTAACTCATCATTAACCATGGGTTTCAATTCACTAGGGGGACCAGGCAAGACCACATAGCTAACGCCCTCTACTTCAATCAGCCCTCCCACTGCCAAACCGGTCAGGTTTTGGAGCGTTTTTGAACCTGCCACTATTTGAGCTTGTCTCAGATTGTTGGGAGTTCGGACATGGTCTGGTCGACTGGCAAAGAAGCGATCCAACTTGGCCATTGCTTCTGGATCAAAGGTCAGGTCTTTACCTAAAAACTGGGCTAGAGTCTGCTTGGTCAGGTCGTCTTCGGTCGGTCCGAGGCCTCCCGTAAGGATGACGAGATCACTTCGATCACGCGCAATCGCAAGAACAGACAAGAGACGATCGGCATTATCTCCAACTGCAGTTTGGAAATAAACGTCGATTCCTAGACCGGCCAACTTTTCTGATAAGAATTGCGCATTAGTATTGACAATCTGTCCTGTGAGAATTTCAGTTCCCACTGCAATGATCTCTGCTTTCATAACGCCTCCACTTATACTATTCGTAATTTTTCTTCATTGTAACACAAAAATAGAAAAATCGTAGAAAAATTTTCTACGATGGGTTAGCTATTCGGATTTTTCCATTCACAATCATTCTCATGGTCATTGACCAGGCCTGCAGCCTGTAGAAAAGATAAAACTGCGACTGGTCCTGTGAATTTAAAACCACGTTTTTTGAGGTCCTTAGATAATATCTCAGATAAAGTCGTCTTAGCTGGTGCTTGACTGTAATCTGAAACATCATTGACGATGGTTTTCCCATCGACAAAAGACCAGAGATAGGCATCAAAGGTGCCAAACTCTGCCTGGACTTGTAAAAAGGCTTGAGCATTAGCTCGTGTCGCAAAGATCTTGGCTCGATTGCGGATGATGGCTGGATTGTCTAACAAGGATTCCAGTTCTTCATCCGTCATATCTGCGACACGATGAATGCAGTAACCATGAAAAGCTTCACGGAAAGCCTGCCGTTTATTGAGTACCGTTTCCCAAGATAGTCCAGCCTGATAGGTCTCCATACAGAGCAACTCAAAAAGGGCCTGGTCATCATGTAGGGGCCGCCCCCATTCTTCATCATGGTAAGCTATATATAATGGATTGGTCATTTTGACCCAACCACAGCGTTTTGGCATAGAAATCTCCTATTTGACCAACATCTTCAGGGCAGATTTGATGTAGTTTTCAGCAGTATCTGAAGTTCCTTCAAAGAATTTCTTGATTTTCTTTAGTTCCGTAGCCTTGTAGCCCAATGCCAACATGGCTTCCATGGCTTCTTCCAAGGCTTGGTTCTCTTCTGTCGCCTTAGCTTTTGTCTGAGCCGGTGCATCTTCTAGATCGAGATTGATCTTACCTTCCAAGTCCAGCACCATCTGTTGGGCTGTTTTCTTGCCGATCTTTGGAAACTTGGTCAAGTAGGTGATGTTCTTGCTTTCGATGGCTTGGACAAGGCCTGCATTGTCATCTGCAGCAATGATAGCCAGAGCTGAGACAGGTCCAATCCCAGAGACTGAGATCAAGTTTAAAAAGAGCTGTTTCTCTTCTTCAGTCGCAAAGCCATAGAGAAGGTGAGCATCTTCACGGACCACTTGGTGCAGATAAACTTGCACCTCTTGGTTCATTTTACCAGAGTAGGCATAGGGGTTGGCCACATGCAAGAGATAGCCGATCCCAGCCGTTTCCACCACGATGTATTTAGCGGTGATTTTCGTTAAAATTCCTTTAATGTATTCGTACATAAGATTCCTTTATTGTTTGTTTAATATTTGCCCAATTCCCGTAAACTGGTGTGATTTTCCTGAATGCGTCGGAACATCTTTTCCATATCTGACTTGGTAAAGTTAACCAAAACCGGACGGCCATGAGGGCAGTTATAAGGGTTGTCACATTGGGACAGTTGGTAGATCAGATCGCGTGCAGAGTAATCGTCCAGTGTATGGTTGGCCTTGATGGAGCGTTTGCAGGACATCATGATGGCCAACTCAGCCCGGTATTTCTTGATGGACACTTCTTTGGTCAAGAGGAGCATGTCACACATTTCGTAGATACCCGACTCGATCTCTTCTTCCTTCATCCAGATCGGATGCTCCCGTAAGATCAACTGGTTGACTCCGTATTCTTCTAAGTAGACACCCACTTCTTCTAGGAGGTGCTTGCGCTGTTGCAGGCGGATCAGATCATCTGCAGGGAACTCAAAGATATAAGGTACCAGCAGCTGTTGCTGACTGCCGTCCACGTCCCCGATGCTCTCCCGGTATTCTTCGTATTTGACCCGCTCTTGGGCCGCATGCTGGTCAATGATGTAGAGGCCCCCATTGCCTTGGGCAAAGAGATAGGTGCCATGCATCTGACCAAAATATTCCAACTCTGGGAAGGTCGAATGTTCTTCCCCTTCCAACTTGTCATAAGCCTTATCTAGACTAGCTAGATCCAACTCTGGGTGGTCCAGTTGATCATACTGAGGCGCCTTTCGCTCCGCGAATTTGATGGCTGGTGATTTGGCCTCCTGCTTTTCCTCTTCTGGGGCAAAGAGAACCGTTTGCTCTGGGGTCAATTCACCACTTGGTTGGGATTCTGCAACCTCTGGACGGACAAAGAAGTCTCCTTTGTCTCGGTCGTAATAGAGGCTATTTTCTTTTAGAGGGAGGCTGGTCTGGACTGGCTTTTCTGTTCGACGAAGCGTTGACTTGGCTAGATTTTCTAGGGCATCTGGAATCAGATCCTGCTCTTTCAAAGCGGAGACAATGGCCTGGGAGATCAAGGCCATTAGTTCTCGTTCTTTGGAAATGCGCACCTCTTGCTTGGTCGGGTGGACATTGACATCCGCTAGATAGGGGTCAATCTGAATATTGAGGACCGCTATCGGGAAGCGTCCGACCATGAGTTTACTGCCGTAGCCGTCCAAGATGGCCCGATTGAGCAAGAAATTCTTGATGTAACGGCCGTTGATAAAGAGACTAATGTAATTGCGATTGGCCCGGGTCAATTCTGGCAAAGAGACGAACCCCGACACTTCAAAGTCCAAATCACCTGTCTCGATGGCAACCATTTTCTTAGCGGTAGCGAGCCCGTAGACTCCTGCGATGGCTTGGCGGAGATTCCCCGTCCCTGCTGTCCGTGTCATTTCATGGCCGTCATTGATCAAGGTAAAGGCAATCTCTGGATGGGCCAGACTCAAGCGGTTGAGAATGTCGACGATATGGGACAACTCTGCCTGTTGGCTCTTCATATATTTGAGGCGAGCTGGTGTATTGAAAAAGAGGTCCTCAACTGTAATTTTAGTCCCCACAGGGCTAGTCGCCGGCTCAAGAGAAGTAATTTCGCCCCCTTTAGCCTCTAGCTTGGTCCCATGACTAGCTCCTTCCTGAGCTGTCAGGATGGTCATGACACTGACAGAGGCAATAGACGGCAAGGCCTCGCCACGGAAGCCTAGGGTCCGAATACGAAAGAGGTCGGCTTGACTCTTGATCTTACTAGTCGCATGGCGACGAAGAGCTAATTCCACTTCCTCATGGGCAATCCCTTGTCCATTATCCGTGATTTGAATGGTCTTTAAGCCGGCTTCTTCGATCTCTACGACAATCTGACTGGCCCCCGCATCGATGGAGTTTTCAACCAGTTCCTTGACCACACTAGCAGGGCGCTCGATGACTTCACCGGCAGCAATCTGATTGGCTAGAATTTCTGGTAATTCAATAATCTGTGACATAGCTTCCCCTCTTATGTTTTATACGCGCATAGGTAGAACTATTATACCATATCTCCAAGGAAGGCCTCCCTTTATAAAACCTTGTGCCCTAGCTCCACTAGAGACACTACCCTTTGACCAGATAAACAGACAAACTGACCGAATATGCGAAAAGCCTTGTCTTGAGACCTGAAAAAGTGTTTAATAGACTTGTAAGCAAGAAGTCCTGCTAGCGGATCGCTTACCTGACGTCAATATGTTAGAAGGGATATGTATGAAAGTAACAGTTACCATTGACCCCCATTTTCAAGAAGAAGGCGTAGCCATCACAGGGCCAAAACCTAGCGAACGCATCCAGAAAGTCCAACAGTTCATTGAGGAATTGGACCAAAAGGAACGCTTGCGAGCGAAAAAGGAGGGCGAAACCTATCTTGTAGAGACTCACTTGTTTCATCGGTTCTATATTGAAAGCCGTCAAGTCGTTGGGGAAACAAAGGATGACCACTTCATCCTCACCGGTCCCCTCTACCAACTCTCTCAAGACTTGCCCATCTACTTTTTAAAAATTTCCCAATCTGAAATTATCAATACCAAAGAAATCGATCACCTGCATTTTACCAGCAGCGGATCGGTTCAAATCTATCTCAAAAACGGACAGATGACTTACTCATCTCGTCGCTATTTAAAAGCTATTAAGGAGAAACTCTCATGATGAAAAACCATTTTACCAACGCTCTAAAAGGGATCTTAATCGGTCTCATCCTCTCCATCCTCTTTTCTTTCCTATACTCACCTTCCACTTATATGCCCCTCAGTCCTAGCTCAGCTGTTGGCCAATGGATGCAAGCCCATGAAGTTCATGGATCCCTCGTCATGCTCTATTGTACCCTCATTTGGGCTGGTATCGGCCTGCTCTTTAGCTTGGGAAGCAGCCTGTTCACCAAGGATTGGAGCTTGCTTCGTGCAACCGTCAGCCACTACCTCTTGATGCTCTTTGGCTTCCTACCCTTAGCAACCTTGGGAGGCTGGTTCCCATTCCAAATCAGCTTCTACATCTCCGTCATTATAGAGTTTAGCCTGGTTTATCTCATCGTCTGGGCTGTCTCTTACTACCTCAACAAAAAGAAAGTAGACGAGATCAACCGTCAATTACAAGGGAAAGCCTGAGGAATAAAAAAACAGTTCAAATGAACTGTTTTTTAAATTATCTTTTTCATCTCAGCAACTGCCATCATGACTTCCATCGGGGTCATGTTGTAGATATCAAGATTCTTCAATTCTTCTAGTACTGGGTGAGTAGCATCTGCTGCAAACAGAGATAGCTGTTCTCCAAGCTCTGGAGAGGATTGCTGTGTTGGAGTCGCCATTGGCACTTCTTGGCTTTGGCCTTCTAGTTGACTCAAGATTGCATCCGCTCGCTTCAAGAGATCGCTTGGCAGACCTGCAATCTTGGCCACATGGATCCCATAGGATTTATCCGCTGGACCCTCTTCGATCCGGTGTAAGAAGGTCACTTGGCCATCCTTCTCCAAGGTGGCGACGTGGACATTGCGCAAGCGAGATAGGGTCTGCTCCAAGTCGGTCAACTCATGATAGTGGGTGGCAAAGAGCGTCTTGGCCCCTGTCCGGTCATGGATGTATTCGATGATGGCTTGAGCCAAGGCCATCCCATCATAGGTCGCCGTCCCCCGTCCCAACTCATCAAACAAGATGAGAGAAGCCGGAGTCGCTTGGCGAATGGCATTGTTAGCCTCCATCATCTCAACCATAAAGGTCGATTGGCCGGACACCAAGTCATCTGCAGCCCCAATCCGGGTGTAAATGGCATCAAAGAGAGGGAGGGTCGCCGCTTGAGCCGGTACAAATGAACCAATCTGAGCCATAATGACAATGATGGCCAACTGGCGCATATAGGTGGACTTCCCGCTCATATTAGGTCCCGTAATCAACTGGATATCACAGGTCTCATCCATGGAAATGCTGTTGGGGATGTAGCTTTGAGCTCCCATCACCTTTTCAACAACTGGATGACGACCCTTCTCAATCCGGATATCACGCGCCTCTTGGAAGACTGGCCGGGTCAGTTGTTGTCTTTCAGCCACACAGGCCAAGCCTTGCAAGACGTCCACCGTTGCTAGAGCTTGGGCTAGGGACTGCAAGCGTTGAATGTACTTGCCAACTTCCTCTCTGATCCGTAGGAAAATCGCATACTCTAGACTAGTCGACTGTTCCCGAGCTTCTAGCATCTCTCCTTCGATCCGAGCCAGTTCTTCTGTCCCAAAGCGCTCAGAATTTTTTAAGGTTGCCTTGCGGAAGAAATGAGCTGGCACACGGGATAATTGGGAATTGGTCACATGGAAATAGTAGCCATCTTTTTTATTGTAGTCAATTTTAAGTCCAGTAATGCCACTGGCCTCCCGTTCTTTAGCTTCAATCTCTGCAATCCAGCCAGTCCCTTCTCGAAGGACGACACGGTACTGGTCCAGAGTTGGGTCAAAGCCGGTACGGATGATATTGCCTTCTGTTAGAACAATCGGGGCATCCGGATCAATGGCAGCTTCGATGAGACGGCAAAGCTCTGGTAGCTCATCTAACTGATCAATGAGAAGGTCTAGCACCGGCTCGCCCATCTCGACCAAGAGCGATTTGATCAAGGGAACATGACGCAGGGTTTCGCCCAACTGCAAGAGGTCCTTGGGAGTGGTCTTACCAAAGGAAACCCGACTGGCCAAGCGCTCGATGTCATAGACACCCTTGAGACGATCTGCCAGATCGCTTCGCTCAAAGAAATGGTCCAAGAAGACCTGGATAATCTCTTGGCGCTCCTCGATCCGATGGCGGTCCATCAAAGGCTTCTGGATCCAAGCCCGCAAGAGACGCCCTCCCATAGCTGTCTTGCTTTCATCTAGGAGCCAGTAGAGGCTACCATGTTTTTTGCCAGTCCGAGCATTTTCTGTCAAGTCCAAACTCGCCTTGGTCGCATAATCCATCTGCAAGAAATCGCGGACTTCATAGTGATGGGCAGGCTTGATATGGTGGAGTTCCCGCTTCTGGGTTTCCTGGACGTATTGGAGCAGGCCTCCTGCCGCTATTCTCTCCAAATGAGTCAATTCAGCCCCTAAAAGTTGGACATCCTCCGCCACTTCTGAAATAGGGGAGAGCAAGAGGTTCATTTGGCCAAGAAGGACTCTTTCTTCCATTTCTGACAAGGAGTAGGTCAGGACAATCTCCCGTGCCCGCAGGTTGCGGATCTCCCCACAGACCATGGCAAAATCATTCAGACTGGTTACCTGAAACTCTCCGGTCACTAGGTCCATATAGGCAAGGCCATAGGCCGTCTCATCATGAGACAAGGCTACCAGGAAGTTGTTGGCGCTGTCTGGCTTGGTCGAATCGACAACGGTCCCCGGAGTAATGACTTGGACCACTTCCCGTTTGACCACACCGACGGCTTGCTTGGGATCTTCCATCTGCTCTGCAATAGCTACCTTGTAGCCTTTTTCGATCAAGACATCGATGTACTGCTGGGCCGAATGATAGGGAACTCCAGCCATGGGAATTGGATTTTCTGCATTTTTATTCCGAGAGGTCAAAGAAATCTCTAAAATCTGTGCTGCATTGACGGCATCTTCATAAAAGAGCTCGTAAAAATCCCCCATCCGAAAGAGCAAAAAAGCATCCGGATAGTCTTTTTTGATATCTAGGTATTGCTGCATGCCAGGTGATATTTTTTCTGCTGCCATATCGTTCCTTTTCTATATCATTGCATTTATTCTGAGTGCTTACTCCAACTCTAAACTGACATAAAAGGAGGGCCGATCCCTTTCTGGACTGGTCCCTCGCACTTGACTAGTGACTAGAATGTTGGAGAATGGTCTGCTGGACTGTTTGTGCTACTTCTTGGTCCTTGCAAACAATTAAGAGGGTATTGGCACCTGCTACGGTACCAAGGATTTGATCATCCAAAATCTCATCGACTGCGTTGGCTAAAATAGCCGCTTCTCCCAGCTCCGTCCGAACAACCAATGTAAACTCCGCTATCGAGACCACTTGTGCATATTGAGCAATCAGTCTAAAAATATCTGTTCGATCTGGTTCGTCTGCTAATTTATAATAGAGGCCACCCTTTTCTTTTACCTTGATCAGACCGATTTCTCGTAGGTCCCTGGATAAGGTGGTCTGGGTCACTCCCGCCCCTCTTTGATCTAGGCGGTCTTGAATGTCTTTTTGCGTCGATAACTTCTCATGTTGAATAATTTCTCGAATCAAAAGCTGACGTTCATCTTTTTTCATTTTTGCTCCACTTTTGAATAATTATACTTTGATTATACCAAAAAGTTTGAAGAAAGGCCGAATTTTGTGATAGAATAGTAACAAAAGACCAAAGGAGCTACTATGAATCATAAAGAACTTATTGCAAGTGAATTGGCAAAAGTCATTGAAGGCTTAGACCAAGAAACTATCTTAAATTTACTAGAGCAACCAAAATCTTCAGACCTCGGAGATATCGCCTTTCCTGCCTTTTCTTTGGCTAAAATCGAACGCAAAGCTCCTCAAGCGATTGCTGCTGATATTGCGGAAAAAATCGATGCCTCTCACTTTGAAAAAGTCGTTGCTACTGGTCCTTACGTAAATTTCTTCTTAGATAAATCACAAATCTCTGATCAAGTCATCAAAGCGGTTATCCAAGCGGGTGCAGCCTATGGACAACAAGTAGAAGGTCAAGGAGCGAACGTGACTATCGACCTTTCTAGTCCAAACATCGCAAAACCTTTCTCAGTTGGTCACCTACGTTCAACCGTTATCGGGGATGCTATTTCAAACATCTATAAAAAAATGGGCTACAATACCATTAAAATCAACCACTTGGGAGACTGGGGCAAACAGTTCGGTCTCTTGATGGTCGCTTACAAAAAATGGGGTAGCAAGGAAGCCGTCGAAGCCAATCCAATCGATGAATTGTTGAAACTCTATGTCCGCATCAATGCCGAAATCGAAAATGATCCTGCTTTGGATGAGGAAGGACGTCTCTGGTTCAAGAAATTGGAAGATGGAGATCCAGAAGCGACTGAATTGTGGCAATGGTTCCGTGACGAAAGCTTGGTTGAATTCAACCGTATCTACAAACTCCTCGGTGTTGAATTTGATAGCTTAAACGGAGAAGCTTTCTACAATGACAAGATGGATGAAGCTGTCCAAATCCTTGAAGAAAAAGGCTTGTTGAAAGAGTCTAAGGGAGCTAGCATCGTTGAGTTGGATGACGTCAACCTTCCACCAGCTATGATTAAGAAATCAGACGGTGCCACTCTTTATATCACGCGTGATATCGCCACTGCTATCTATCGTGCACGGACTTACAACTTTGTGAAAAACATCTATGCTGTAGGTCAAGAACAATCCAACCACTTCCGTCAGTTGAAAGCTGTTTTGAAGAAAATGGGATTTGACTGGAGCGACGATATGATCCACGTTGACTTTGGTTTGGTTACAAAGAACCGCCAAAAATTGTCAACTCGTAAAGGAAATATCATCCTGCTCGAACCAACTCTTCAAGAAGCCATCTCTCGTGCCAAAGCTCAGATCGAAGAAAAGAATCCTGAATTGGAAAACAAGGAAGAAGTGGCACATGCAGTCGGTGTTGGTGCCGTTAAGTTCTACGACTTGAAGACAGACCGTCGCAACGGGTATGACTTTGACCTTGAAGCCATGGTATCCTTCGAAGGAGAAACTGGACCGTACGTTCAATACGCATACGCACGTATCCAATCCATCCTTCGCAAAGCCAACTTCACTCCATCTGCAGATGCAACATACAGCTTGAACGACCCAGAAAGCTGGGAAATCATCAAACTTCTCCAAGACTTTGCTCGTGTCGTGAAACGTGCTGCTGAAAACTATGACCCATCTTTGATCGCTAAATATGCCATCAACTTGGCTCAAGCCTTCAACAAGTACTATGCTCACACACGTATCTTGGATGAAAGCCCAGAACGTGATAGTCGTCTTGCACTTAGCTACTCAACAGCAGTAGTCTTGAAAGAAGCGCTTCGTCTATTGGGTGTTGAAGCACCTGATAAAATGTAATATCTTCCTTACTTTTTGATAGGAAACCATCTCTTTTAGGGGTGAGAGGAATCGCTAAATAAACCTTATTTAGTTCCATCTCACTCCTTTTCTCATGCTAAATACACCTATATTTTTAGGGATTATCGCTTCCCTTTATCCATTATCTTATCTTCTGGAGAACCCTATGAATCAAACTGTTTATATTCTTATTTTAGTTAGTCTGCTTATTCTCTTTTTAATCAATAAATACGAGAGAGAAAAACTGCAAAAGATTTTACAAGAGCAACTCTTAAAAGATGAAGCATTCAAAGCAAGCATCAAGGAACAAATCCAAACGACGGAAAACATCAACGATGTCATCCACGCCATCAATAAGGACTATCGCCTCGGCCTCTTGCTCTCGAAAGAAATCACAGATCAATTAAAATAAGCAACAAAAAGGAGGAGTCATACAAAGTATGCCCCCTCTCTCTTCAACCGTAATAAAAGAACCAAGCCTTTGCTTGGTTCTTTTATTTTAAAAGTGATACAAATCTTCTACAATGGCCGCTACTTTTTTGATATCCCCTAGCATTCCTCGCATCTCAAAGTCTGCTAGCATAGGGAAACCAAAGCGTTGGCTGTACTGCTTGGCCGTTAGGCAATATTGATTGTTGAAGTTGCGATTTCCTGATCCTACAACTCCTAAACATTTAGAGGCATTGTCTCCATAGGCAATAAAGTCTGCTACATCGGTCGTTAAAATCTCCACATCCCCATTATCAACACCATTTCCTCCTTCTAGGTAGGTCGGCAAAAAGGCGATAAAAGGTGTTTCGACTTCAAAGAAGGGCTTCCCTTCTTTGACTAGGTCTTTGACATGGATTTTTTCAATGTCCAAGTCAGGGTACTGCTCCCATAGATAATCACTGAGGCGACGAACAAAACTTTCAGTATTGCCACTTAAACTGATATAGACAAAACATACTTTCATTTTCTTCTCCAATCAGACCAGTTCCTCTTCTTTGTCCAAGACTTGAGGAGTTTTTTAATGCTATAATCTAAGCTTGAAGGTCGCTAGCTGGTCTATTTTTCAATTTGTAGAGGAGGATTCCCAAGTAAACAAGGGCTACAACCACACTCAAGACAAGTGCATATAAGCTAGAAGCCTGTAACAAGGTCCGCAATTTGTCTGACGTGATTACAGACATGGAAGAACGATAAGACAAGAAATTATGCAAGCTCATTAAGACAAAAGCACCAATTTGACCCATATAGGCATAGGTTGCCTTGACAATATCCTTTTTAGACAGGAAGAAATAGCCAACTGCAATCAAGCCCCCAATTAAAAGAGATAGCAACAACCAAGCAATCGGTCCGCGTAAGGCTACGATTAATTTCTCAAGGAAGGCTTTGTATTCTTCCCGTTCAAGAGCAGTGGTTAAGTTCAAAGAAGCTGCCATTTCATCTGTGAGCTCCACTTTAGCCAATCCAAAGAAGGACTGAGCAGTTAGTAGAGTTCCCATCGCTGACAGAGCTAGCAAGACATACATATAAATTGGATTTTTCTTCATTGTATTTCCTCATTTCTAATATCCATAGTATTTATTATAACGTGAACCTTAGGGAAGCGCAAGTTTAGATTTTCCCAGAGATCCTGTGCTAAAAAAGCTCCCTCTAAATCAGGAAATGATTCAAAAGGAGCTCTTCTTTCTAAGTATATTGCTTCTAGAATGTTGAAAACAAATTAGTTCAAGTGCCAGATATCTTCGTTGTACTGAGCGATGGTACGGTCAGATGAGAAGAATCCTGCTTTGGCAATGTTGACGATGACTTTATCCAACCATGCATCACGATCTTCGTAGTCAGCCAACATTTGCTCTTTGACTTTAATGTAGTCTTCCAAGTCAAGAAGAGTCATGAACCAGTCTTTGTTGATCAACTCATTGTGAAGGCGTTCCAAACGTTCTTGGTTACCAACTGCAAGAACAGCGTCGCTGACGATGAAGTCAACCAATGGTTTGATAGCTTCACGTGCGTAGAATTCACTTGATTTGTAAGCAGATTTTGCATAAAGGTCGATAACAGTTTCTGAATCTTCACCGAAGATGTAGATGTTTTCGTCGCCAACCAACTCAGCGATTTCCACGTTAGCCCCGTCCATCGTACCAAGAGTCAAAGCTCCGTTCAACATGAATTTCATGTTACCAGTACCTGAAGCTTCTTTAGAAGCCAATGAGATTTGTTCTGAGATATCACATGCTGGGATCAAGAAGCTTGCGGCTGTTACGTTGTAGTTTTCAACCATCACTACTTGCAAGTGTGGAGCCACTGCTGGGTCGTTTGCGATGACTTCTGACAAGCAAAGAATCAAGTGGATGATGTCTTGAGCGATTGTGTAGGCAGGAGCTGCTTTACCACCAAAGAATACTGTGATTGGACGAGCAGGGATGTTTCCAGCCTTGATGTCAAGATATTTGTGGATCACATACAAAGCGTTCATTTGTTGACGTTTGTACTCGTGAAGACGTTTGATTTGGATATCAAAGATAGAATTTGGATTGATTTCCACACCTTGGTGATCTTTCAAGTGACGAGCCAATTTACGTTTGTTGTGGGCTTTGATGTTTTCCAATTTTTCTTTGACAGCAGCTTTATCTTCGTATGAGAGAAGGTCTTCCAACTTAGAAGCATCATGGTGCCAGTCACGTCCAAGGATCTCATCTAAGTAGTGAGACAAGCTTGGGTTGGCATGCATGAGCCAACGACGGAAGGTAATCCCGTTTGTTTTGTTGTTGAATTTTTCTGGGTAAAGGTCGTAGAAGGCCTTCAACTCAGAGTTTTTCAAGATTTCTGTATGGAGAGCTGCAACCCCGTTTACACTGTATCCGTAGTGGATATCCATGTGCGCCATGTGGACACGATCGTGTTCATCAATGATTTGAACAGCTGGATCTTTGTGTTCAGCACGAACACGACGGTCCAATTCTTCAATGATTGGTACTAAGTGAGGAACCACTTCTTGCAAGAATTCAAGTGGCCATTTTTCAAGGGCTTCTGCAAGGATTGTGTGGTTAGTGTAAGCAGTCATGCTACGAACGATAGAGATAGCTTCATCAAGTTCGATACCACGCGCTGTCAAGAGACGGATCAACTCAGGAATCACCATTGATGGGTGAGTATCGTTGATTTGTACAACTGCGTAGTCAGCAAGGTCATGCAAGTTACTTCCTTTTTCGATCGCTTCGTCGATGATCAATTGCGCACCGTTTGAAACCATGAAGTATTGTTGGAAGATACGGAGCAATTCACCTTGTTTGTCACTATCGTCTGGGTAAAGGAAAAGAGTCAAGTTGCGAGCGATATCTGTCTTGTCAAAGTTGATACCCTCTTCAATGATAGATGAATCAACTGATTCCAAGTCAAACAAGCGCAAACGGTTCTTGGTATCGATCTTGTAACCAGGTACGTCGATATCATAAAGTGTTGAAGTCAATGTAAAGTGTGCGAAAGGCACTTGGTAGCTACGACTTGAACGAACGAGCCAGCTTTGATCAGTCAACCATGCATTTGGAATGGTTTCTTGTTGGTTGTTTTTAAGGACTTGTTGGAACAAACCAAAGTGGTAGTTCAAACCGATCCCGTCTCCGTTTAATCCAAGAGTAGAGATGGAGTCGATAAAGCAGGCTGCCAAGCGTCCCAAACCACCGTTACCAAGTGATGGTTCCAATTCCACTTCTTCAACTTCGATCAAGTCTTTGCCAGCATCAGCCAATTCTTTTTTGACATCATCGTACAGACCCAAGTTGATCAAGTTGTTTGACAAGAGTTTACCAATCAAGAACTCAGCTGAGATATAGTAAACTTTTTTCTTACCAGTATTTAATTTCTTTTGGGCACTTGCTTGCTTGGTGTAATTAAGCAAAGCAATGTACAATTCTTCGTTTGAACATTCTGCAATTGTTTTTTGATAATGATCAATCACATATTTTTGTAATGATTCCATGATTAAGTGTCTCCTTGTGTTTTGATTAGATAGGGGGAAAGATTATTTTTCTGCTTTTTTCGCTTTTTCTTCTTTCACCAAGTCAGTATTTTCACGACGATAGATCGTTGTGAAATCAAGCAATTCTTGCTCGACAGCAGGAGTCAATTGATCCGCTGTCATCCGCCATGCCCAGTTGCCACCAAGGGTAGATGGGAAGTTCATACGAGCTGAGCCATCCAACTCTAACAAATCTTGCATGGTAGCGATGGCCATAAAGCTGACTGAAGCAAAGACGGTACGAAGCATCGCATGTGGAACAGATTCGTATTCTTTACGGTTTGTGTAACGAGCAAGGTACTCGCGAGTTGGATCGTCGATTTCATTGCGGTACCAACCAAGAACCGTGTTGTTATCATGTGTTCCAGTGTACATAACAGAGTTATTTGGTGCTAAGTGAGGGCTGTCGATACTTTCATCGTCAGGATTGAAGGCAAATTGAAGAATCTTCATGCCTGGGAAGCCTGTGCGCTCACGAAGCTCAATGACTTCGTCCGTCATGAAGCCAAGGTCTTCTGCGATGATGTTCAAGTCACCCAGCTCTTCTTTCACTGCTGCAAAGAGTTTGTAGCCAGGTCCTTTGACCCATTTACCTGGTGCCGCTGTATCAGAACCAGCTGGGATTTCCCAGTAAGACTCGAAGCCACGGAAGTGGTCAATCCGCACGATGTCGTAGATTTTGAAGCTCTCACGCAAGCGTTCAATCCACCATTTGTAACCATCTTTGTCCATTGCTTCCCAATCATAGATTGGGTTGCCCCAAAGCTGACCAGTTGCTGAGAACTCATCTGGCGGGCATCCTGCGATGCAGGTTGCTTTTCCATTTTCATCTGTTTTGAAGAGATGAGGATTAGCCCACATGTCGCTTGAATCTTCTGCTACGTAGATTGGCATATCACCTACGATCTCAATATGGTTGTCGTTAGCGTATGCTTTCAATTTCAACCATTGTTTGAAGAAGAAATACTGTGTTACTCGATGGTAAGTCAATTTGTCTTCCAATTGAGCGCGGTATGAAGCAAGGGCCTCCGGTTGACGTGCACGAATCGCAGCGTCTGGCCATTCTGTCCATGCTTTTAATTCAAAGTGCTCTTTAATAGCCATGTATTCAGCAAATAATTCCAACCAAGCTGCATTTTCTTCAGCAAAACGGCTGAAGTCATTCCAATCACCGTTTTCGATAAAAGCTTTAACTGCTTTTTCTAGAAGAGGACGACGTTGTTCGAAGATCTTCGCATAGTCTACTTCTGTTGGGTCTTGACCAAAATCAACACCCTCGACATCAGATTCATCCAAGAGCCCTTGCTCGATCAAGAGATCGAAGTCAATAAAGTGGGTATTCCCTGCAAAAGCTGAGAAGGATTGATATGGAGAATCTCCATAACTGGTTGTTCCAAGAGGCAAAATTTGCCAATACCGTTGCTTGGTCCGAACGAGGAAATCTACAAAATCGTAAGCTGCTTGACCAAACGAACCGATTCCATACTTCCCAGGCAAGGATGAAATGTGCATCAAGACACCACTTTGGCGTTTTTTCATTGAGGGTACCACCTTTAGTTTAATATTTTTTGTTTCAAAGAAAAATAGACCAACTTTCTATTCTGTTCCCGTTTTCACTCCGACTCTTAGATAGAATAGAAGAAGACTAATTGTCAGACATAGAAAAAATTTAACCTATTTATAAATGACCCTAGATCATCTTTATGCAACGTTCAAGGAAAACGTTTGCGTTACGTGTCCATTATAAAATATTCTTGTGGTTTATGCAAGAGGTTTCCTAAACTTTTATGATTTTTTCTGCAGGTTCACCCCACGCCTAGTTTATCCCTTTCTCATTTTCATGTCAACTATTTGTGTGTATTTAATAGAAGATAAAAATTTTTTAAAAAATTTTGCACAAAGAGCTTGCAAACGTTTTCTCCCTGTGATATACTATTCGTGTTAAGGAAAACGTTTGTCTAAAACGTTTTCAACTAATAATCTTATTTTTATTCTTTAGGAGGAATAAATCATGAAACGCACAATTCTTCGAAGCGCTGCTGTACTTGGTACAGTTGGGTTCGCATCACTTCTTTTGGTAGCTTGTGGAGGCAAAAAAGATGACTCTGCTGCTTCTGAAAACGAGTTGACAGTATACGTTGACAATGGCTACAAAGCCTACATGGAAGAAGCTGCGAAAGCTTTTGAAAAAGAAAGTGGAACAAAAGTAACGATCAAGACAGGTGACGCTCTTGGTGGATTGGACAAATTGTCTCTTGACAACCAATCTGGTAAAGCTCCAGACGTTATGATGGCACCATACGACCGCGTTGGTGGTCTTGGTAACGACGGTCAATTAGCTGAAGTGACATTGAACAAAGACAGCAAGACTGACAAAACAACTGAATCACTTGTAACAAACGGTGGTAAAGTATACGGTGCACCAGCAGTTATCGAAACATTGGTTCTTTACTACAACAAAGACCTCTTGCAAGAAGCTCCAAAAACATTTGGTGAACTTGAAGAATTGTCAAAAGATAGCAAGTACGACTTCGCTGGCGAAGCTGGTAAAAACACTGCCTTCCTTGCTGACTGGACAAACTTCTACTATGCATACGGACTCCTTTCAGGTAACGGTGGCTATGTCTTCGGCAAAGATGGTACAGATCCAAAAGACGTTGGTTTGAACAACCAAGGTGCAATCGACGGTATCGAATACGCGAAAACTTGGTACGCTAAATGGCCTAAAGGATTGCAAGACACTAAAGGTGCTGCAAACTTCATCCAAACTCAATTCCAAGAAGGTAAGACAGCTGCCATCATCGATGGTCCATGGAAAGCATCTTCATTGAAAGAAGCAAAAGTAAACTACGGTGTAGCAACAATCCCTACTCTTCCAAATGGAAAAGCATACTCTGCCTTCGGTGGTGGTAAAGCTTGGGTTATCCCTGCAGGTGCTAACCACCCTGAAGCAGCTCAAAAATTCGTAGACTTCTTGACTTCAACTGATCAACAAAAAGCTTTCTACGATAAGACAAACGAAGTGCCAGCTAACACAGAAGCTCGTGAGTACGCTGTTGGTAAAAAAGATGAGTTGACAACTGCCGTTGTTAAACAGTTTGAAAATGCACAACCAATGCCAAACATCTCTGAAATGAGTACTGTTTGGGATCCAGCTGCAACTATGCTCTTCGACGCTGTAAGTGGTAAGAAATCTTCTAAAGATGCTGCTGACGATGCTGTTAAATTAATCAAAGAAACTATCGAACAAAAATTCGGTGGCAAGTAATACAGTTCCCAAGGGGCTGGGAATGTTTCCCAGCCTTTCGCTGTGATGTGGCCTTTGGTCGCTCACTTATAAGGAGTCGATATGGAAACACAACAAAATCCCAAAAAAGCAATGTGGCTATCCCTCATTCCTGGCTTGGGACAAATCTATAACAAACAGAAAGCAAAAGGATACATCTTCCTCGGTGTAACACTTGTCTTTCTCGCATACTTTTTCGGTATTGGTTTGGAGGAATTGTCTAAACTAATTACCCTAGGTACTGTCCGTGGAAAAGATAATTCTCTTTTTATCTTGATTCGTGGTGCCTTCCACTTAATTATCACCGTCGTTTATTTGATGTTCTACGCCTTGAATATCAAAGATGCGGGTACTGTAGCTAAGCGGATTAATAACGGTATTCGAGTGCCGAAGACCCTAAAAGAAATGGTGAATGCTATCTATGAAAATGGCTTCCCATATCTCTTGATCATCCCTTCTTATATTGCCATGACCTTTGCAATCATCTTCCCTGTTTTGGTTACCTTGATGATTGCCTTTACCAACTACGACTTTAAGCATACAGCTCGTTTTACGCTCCTTGATTGGATCGGACTTCAAAACTTCACCAACATGTGGACTTTGAGTACCTTCCGTTCTGCCTTTACATCTGTATTGGGCTGGACCTTGATCTGGGCCTTGGCAGCTTCAACACTTCAAATCGTTCTTGGTATCCTAACGGCTATTATTGCCAACCAACCATTCATTAAAGGAAAACGCATCTTCGGTGTTATCTTCCTTCTTCCTTGGGCGGTTCCTGCCTTCATTACGATCTTGACATTCTCAAACATGTTCAACGATAGTATCGGGGCCATCAATGCGCAAGTCCTTCCGCTCTTTGCGAAGATTTTCCCATTCTTGGATGGGGTTCTCATTCCTTGGAAAACGGATCCTACTTGGACAAAAATTGCTTTGATTATGATGCAAGGTTGGCTCGGCTTCCCTTACATTTACGTCTTGACACTCGGAATCTTGCAATCTATTCCAAACGACCTTTACGAAGCAGCCTATATTGATGGGGCCAACGCTTGGCAAAAATTCCGCAACATTACCTTCCCAATGATTTTGGCGGTTGCGGCACCAACGCTCATCAGCCAATACACCTTCAACTTTAACAATTTCTCCATTATCTACCTCTTTAACGATGGTGGACCTGGATCTGTTGGTGGTAATGCTGGTTCGACAGATATCTTGATTTCTTGGATCTATAAATTGACAACGAACTCATCACCTCAATACTCAATGGCTGCTGCGGTTACGTTGATCATCTCTCTGATTGTCATCTCGATCTCGATGATTGCCTTCAAGAAACTGCACGCATTTGATATGGAGGATGTGTAAAATGAAAAATTCAGTTCAATTTAAACGCCGCCTTAATCATTTCTTGACTTACCTCTACTTGGTTGTCCTTTCCATCATCATCATCTATCCATTGTTGATCACGGTTCTTTCAGCCTTCAAAACGGGTAACGTCAGTGCCTTTACACTTGATTTCAGTGGCAGTCTCAGCTTTGATAACTTCCAAAAACTCTTTACGGACACCTTATATGGTACCTGGTATCTCAACACCTTGATTATCGCCATTATTACCATGGTTGCTCAAACATCCATCATTACCTTGGCAGGATATGCCTACAGCCGCTATAACTTCTTGGCTCGTAAGCAAAGTTTGGTCTTCTTCTTGATTATCCAAATGGTCCCTACCATGGCTGCTTTGACTGCCTTCTTCGTTATGGCCTTGATGTTGAACGCCTTGAACCACAGCTGGTTCCTCATCTTCCTCTATGTCGGCGGGGGAATCCCGATGAACGCTTGGTTGATGAAGGGTTACTTCGATACAGTCCCAATTTCACTTGATGAATCTGCAAAATTGGATGGTGCTGGACACTTCCGTCGCTTCTGGCAAATCGTCCTTCCATTGGTTCGCCCAATGATTGCGGTCCAAGCACTTTGGGCCTTCATGGGACCTTTTGGAGACTACATCTTATCTAAATTCTTGCTTCGCGATGAAATCAATTACACGGTAGCTGTTGGTCTTCAAACCTTTATCAGCGACCAAAAAAATCAAAAGATTGCCTTCTTTGCGGCAGGTGCGATTCTGATTGCAGTCCCAATCTGTGTTCTGTTCTTCTTCCTCCAAAAGAACTTTGTTTCAGGCTTGACAGCTGGTGGGGATAAAGGATAAAATAAACTTTTCTATAACCTTCCAGCAATGATGAAAAGGATGAGATCTTCTCTCGTGCTTTTCTCCCAGTCACATAAATTTTATCTTTAAGGAAAGGATGGGAGTGGGACAAGGGTAGCAAGTTGATTGATTTGCTACCAGTCTCTCTCCCATCTTTGGTTAAGGATAAAATCATGTTATGCTCTCCATACAGGGGAAATCCATCCCGGAGATTAGAAAGGTCACTTCATGCCCTATCCATTTAATTATTTTTCCAGCCTTTTTCAGGTAAGAAAAGCATTTGCCAACCGCAAACAACTCAATTGGTTCCAAATGATCTTTACCTCACTCTTTCTTCTATCCTTGACCCTGATCCCTGTTGCCGTTCAAAATGCGGAATTACAGACCTACCCCTTAACCACCTTCGTCAGTGATGTCTTTGATCCCCTGTCAGATGAAGTCATGGTGGACTTGAAGGAAAACGGGGCCTTCTCTCAAGGAGAATTCACCTATCAAAACAATTCAAAAGTATTTGAAAACAAATCTGGTCAAGTCATTCTTGGCCAACACGAGGATGCTGAATACGGAGCAGCACTGACGCTTCACTTTGATAAGAAAGCCTTAATCATTCTCAAAGAAAAGAAAGAACTAGCTACGATTCCTTACCAAGCCATCAATCAAGAGAGCATTCAGGACAAAAAGGAACTCACTAAGGCCATTTCCAAAGATTGGTTCCAGGCCAATCGATTGGCTGTCAGCCTCTTTCTCGTCCTCTTCTCAGGTTTCTTATCTGCTGTGAATTTTGCCATTTTAGTATTTGGAGCTTCCTTCTTCCTTTTCTTGACACGGAAGTCACGTCTCTTCTCTCTCAAGACCTTCAAAGAATGCTTCAATTTCACCCTCAACTGTCTAGGATTGCCTATTCTTGTGAGCGTCCTAATCAGTTTAGTATTCCACCAAGTCTTTACGACAACCATCTTGATCCAAAATATCCTATTTGTCTTGTTCCTCGCACTTGCTTTCTATAAGACTCATTTCCGGGATCCAGATTACAAACCTTAGGGAGGTCCTTTATGCGTGTCACCATCAAAGATGTAGCCAAACTTGCTGGCGTTGCACCATCTACCGTTACACGAGTGATTCAAAATAAATCTACCATCAGTGAAGCCACTAAAGAACGGGTTCGTTCTGCCATGAAAGAACTAGATTACCATCCAAACCTCAATGCTCGTAGCTTAGTGAGCCAGTCCAGTCAGGTGATTGCCCTTGTCTTGCCTGATGAGAGTGATGTGTTCTTCCAAAATCCCTTCTTCCCTACGGTCCTCCGTGGGATTAGTCAGGTTGCTTCTGATTATGGCTATGCCATTCAGATTTGTACAGGGGCTAATGAAACCCACCGCCTCGATCAACTCAAACAAATGATTTATGGTAAGCGGGTAGATGGACTCATCTTCCTCTATTCCAAATTGAATGATCCTTTGGTTGACTTCTGTATTCAAGATAAATTTCCTTTCTTGATTTTAGGAAAAGCAACTTCTCCTTTTGTATCCTTAGTCGATAACGACAATGTTAAGGCCGCCTTTGATGCGACCGAATATTTCATCAAGAAAGGATACCAACACATCGCCTTTGTTGGAGGAAATAAGGAATTGGCCGTTTCTCAAGACCGCTACAAGGGCTACCAAGAAGCTCTTGCCAGTCACCAGATTCCTCTCCGTGAGGAAATGGTCAAGTTCTCCTTTGGTTTCATGCTAGAAGAAAATTCTTACCAAATTATGGATACCCTGCCTTTTGATGAACTCGAAGCACTCATGACAACGGATATTTTGGTTGCTGAAGGGGTTCGGAGATACCTGAGAGACAAAGAAGTCGATCTTCCAATTATTTCCTTCGACTCCATTCAACCACGAATCCCTATTGATGCCTATATTGATATCAATACAGTCGAATTGGGACGCGAATCTGTCAGAACCTTACTCCAAATTATTAAGGACAACAAGGAAAACAAAACTGTTTGCTACAGACAGCTCATTGAACACTCGATTATTGAACTTTAGGAGAACCTATGACCACCAACTTTGCAGCTTATTTAGACGACCAAGACTTGATTCGCATGGAAGGAGGAGAGAGCGTAATGGCCTCTCTTCCTTTTACATTGATGTCTGGTTCGAAAACGATTGAACTTCTGCCAACTGAGGAAGAAAAAACTCTTCGAAGCCCTCTTCCCATCGACTTAAGTCAAAGCTATACCCTCTCCAACGCTAAAGGAGAAACCTGCCTCCTACACTATCGCGACATCGTCCGCCAACCCATCTTTGATCAGCTATATGCATATGATGGAGAGGATTTAGGGGCTCACTACTCAAGAGAAAAAACAACCTTTGCCTTCTGGGCTCCTATTTCTCAAGAGGTTCAACTCTTGATCAACCAAACTGTCTACCCGATGGAGCGGACAGAAAAAGGTGTATGGCGTATAGAACTCGAAGGAGACTGGGAAAAAGCCTCTTATTACTACCAGCATCAAGTCAACGGTGTAACCCATATCGTCCATGATCCTTATGCTCTTTCTTCTGAAGCCAATTCAGGAGCTAGCTATGTCGTCGACCGACACAAGATCGAACGCCCTATTCAGAGAGCAACAACCCAACTAGATCCGACTCAGGCCATTATTTATGAATTGAGCGTCCGGGACTTCTCTATGCAAAAAGAAGCTGGTTTCCATCATCCTGGAACCTTCCCAGCCCTCTTAGAATCTCCTAAGCATGGAGAACAGACCTTTGGCTTTGACTATTTGAAATCCCTGGGCATTACTCATATTCAGCTTTTGCCCCTCTATGATTTCGGAAGCGTGGATGAAACAAATCCTACTGCTGGTTATAATTGGGGCTATGACCCTGTGCAATACAATGTTCCTGAAGGAAGTTTTAGTAGCCAGCCAAATGATCCATACCAACGGATTCTCGAGCTACAGCAGGTGATTGATGCCTATCATAAGGCAGATCTCAGCCTCATCATGGACGTTGTCTATAACCATGTTTACCTCTCTGATGAATTTGCTTTTGAGCGGATTGTCCCAGGCTATTTCTATCGCTATGACCAAGACCGCCAACGAACCAACGGAACCTTCTGTGGAAACGATGTAGCTAGCGAGAGAGCCATGGTTCGCAACTACATCAAGCAGTCAGTCAAGCAGTGGGTTCAACTCTACGGCTTTGATGGTTTCCGCTTTGACTTGATGGGCATTCTTGACCGACAAACCATGATGGAAATTCAAGAAGAATTAGTAGCCATTTACCCCAACATTTACCTTTATGGGGAAGGCTGGAAGATGGATACTGGACTGGATCCTGAACTCCTGGCCCATCAATACAATGCTAGTCAACTTCGTCCGTATGGCTTCTTTAGTGACAACTTCCGTGATACCGTTAAACGAAGCATCCTAAACGAAGGACGTATAGACAGCCGCTATCAGGCCAATGATCTGGCCAATATTTTGACTGGTAACGTCGGACTCAAAGGAGCCCCCCACTTTGTACGTCCTCAACAGGCAATCAACTATGTGGAATGCCACGACAATGCGACCTTCTTTGACTATCTCAAGGTTGAAGATCCAAACATTTCAGAGGAGCAGCGTCAGGCTAAAGCTCGACTTGGCTTGCATCTCGTCCTCTTGGCTCAAGGAGTTCCTTTCCTACATGCTGGCCAAGAATTCTATCGCAGCAAGGGCTTAGAAGAGAATACTTACAATCTTCCAGATGCTCTAAATCAACTAGACTGGGTTTCTTCTACAGCTTATGAAACAGATATTCAGTTCCTTCGTGAATTGATTGCCTATCGAAAAGAGGAAGAGCTCCTTCGCTTTTACAAGGCTCAAGATATACGGGATTACTGCCAAGTCACTTGGATCTCAGAGAGGACCTTCTCTTACAGTATTGAGAAAGACGGTCGTAAGTTGCTTATCTTGGTCAACCTAGGGGACCAAGAATGGACTTATCGACTCAAACAATCTGCAAGATTAGCGATTGCCTACCCTCATGTGTATGGAAGAGAGCAAGGACTTTCTCAAGAAGAATTTACCGTTCCAGGCCATGGTTGGATCTTGGTAGAACAAGCATAAAAAAATTCCTGCAAGAACTTCTTGCAGGAATTTTTTAGTCTTCTACTTCGACAAAGCGTCCAATAATATGAACATTGTCTGAAATTGTTATAAAAGCTTGAGGATCTGCTTTTTTCATTAAAAATTTAAACTCATTAAACTCTGCTCGAGTAATAACCGTGAGTAAGACAGCTTTTTCCTGATGATTATAGGTCCCTTCAGCATTGTGGATAATGGTTGCACCGCGGTGCAATCGCTTATGGATTTTCTCAATAATCTTATCCGGTTGACTGGTGACAATCATGGCTTGCATCCGCTTCTGCTTGGTAAAGACAGCATCTGTCACT
The DNA here is from genome assembly GCA_902363395.1 of Streptococcaceae bacterium. Lineage (GTDB taxonomy): Bacteria > Bacillota > Bacilli > Lactobacillales > Streptococcaceae > Streptococcus. Next base: position 70,446 of record CABIZZ010000001.1, on the reverse strand, counting down.
CGACTAGAAACAAAAATGGTAATCATCGAATAGAGGGCATACTTCCAACCAAAGGTCATCCCTGCTATCAACATGATGGTCCCATTGACGATGAGAGAAATTTTGCCGACGTTCTTGCCCGTTCGCTTTCGAATGGTCAAACTGACAATATCGGTTCCCCCGCTGGAGATATTATTCCGAAGGGCAAAACCAATCCCTGTCCCCATGACCACACCCCCAAACAAGGCGTTCATGATAGGGTCATTGGTGAGCGTAACTACTGGGACAAATTGGATAAAGAAGGAACTCATGGACACCGTGATAAAGGTGAAAATGGTAAACTTATGACCAATTTGATACCAGGCGATGATCATTAAGGGCAGATTGATGGCATAAAATGACAAGGAAACAGGAATGGTAAAGCCCAAAAATCGATCACTAAGAGCTGAAACAATCTGTGCTAACCCTGTCGCTCCACTCGAATACACACGTCCCGGCTGGAAAAAGAAGTTCACAGCAATCGCAGATAAAAATCCATAGACCAATGAGGCCGAAATCTTTTCATCATACTTTTCTCGGGAAATACTTTTTAAGACCCGTAATAATTTAAAATTATAAGCAATTCTTCTCACATAAAAACGTAAGATTTTACCTAAGCGAGTTTTTTTCATGATTATCTCTCGTTATACAAACAAAGGGAAAATCCCAGAAGCTACTTCTGCGGATTTTCCGCTTTTATTCTTACTCCTCAGTTTTGACTTCTACTTGTAGACTCAACTCTTCCAGTTGTTTGGTGGCTACTGTAGAAGGGGCTTGGGTCATTGGATCTGTTGCCTTGTTGTTCTTAGGGAAGGCAATCACTTCACGGATATTCTCCTCACCAGCTAACAACATGACAAAACGATCCAAACCAAGAGCCAATCCACCATGTGGAGGGAAACCATAATCCATAGCTTCTAGCAAGAAACCAAATTGCTCTGTCGCATCTTCTTTTGAGAATCCGAGAGCCGTAAACATCCGTTCTTGCAATTCTTTTTGGTTGATCCGGAGACTTCCTCCTCCAAGTTCGTAACCATTGAGCACAATGTCATAGGCAATAGCACGCACCTTGGCAAGATCACCCTCTAATTCATGAGCTGTATCTGCTTGTGGAAGTGTAAAGGGATGGTGGGCGCTCATGTAACGGCCTTCTTCTTCAGACCACTCAAACATTGGCCAATCGACCACCCAAAGGAAGTTGAATTGACTGTTGTCGATGAGGTCTAATTCCTTGGCTATTCTGCAACGAAGGGCACCTAGGGTTGCATTGGCTACTTCTAGTGTATCCGCTACAAAGAGGACCAAATCTTTTTCTTCCAGCTGTAAAGCACTTGTCAACTCTGTTGCCACATCTGTCAAGAACTTAGCAACTGGGCCGTTTAAAGCACCCTCAGCTACCTTGACCCATGCAAGACCTTTAGCCCCATATTGTTTAGCTACTTCGGTCATCTTATCGATATCTTTACGTGAGTAGTTGTCTGCTGCTCCTTTGACCACAATGGCTTTCACTGCTGGAGCTTCTGAGAAGACCTTGAAGTCTACACCCTTTACAACTTCTGTCAAGTCTGTCAAGAGCATCTCAAAACGAGTATCTGGTTTGTCCGAACCGTAAAGAGCCATCGCATCATCGTACTTCATCCGTGGGAAAGGAAGGGTGACTTCAATTCCCTTGGTTTCTTTCATGACACGCGCGATTAAACCTTCCGTAATATCTTGAATTTCTTGCTCTGTCAGGAAAGAGGTTTCTAAATCGACCTGTGTAAACTCAGGTTGACGGTCTCCACGTAAATCTTCGTCACGGAAACACTTGACGATTTGATAATAGCGGTCAAAGCCAGCATTCATCAATAACTGCTTGGTGATTTGAGGACTTTGAGGCAAGGCATAAAATTGACCCTTGTTAACACGAGATGGAACGAGATAGTCACGCGCCCCTTCTGGAGTTGACTTAGAAAGAAAAGGTGTTTCCACATCAATAAATTCCAACTCATCCAAGTAATTCCGAATAGAGTGGGTCACCTTGGCACGCAATTTCAAGTTTTCCAACATCTCTGGGCGACGCAAGTCCAAATATCGATAGCGTAGACGGGTATCGTCATTAGCTTCAATGCCATCCTTGATCTCAAATGGTGTGGTTTTTGCCGTATTAAGGACAGTCAAGGAAGAAACATGCATTTCAACCTGACCTGTTGCAATCTTATCATTAGCTTGCTGTCTGGCAGCAACTTGACCTGTCACTTCAATCACATACTCGCTACGAAGACTCTCAGCCGTTGCCATTACTTCCGAATTGACCGTCTCTGGATTGATGACCAATTGCATAATCCCTTCACGATCTCGCAAATCAATAAAAATCAAGCCACCCAAATCACGGCGTCGACTCACCCATCCTTTGAGGGTTAGTTCTTGTCCAATGTGTTCCTCGCGAACACGTCCAGCATACATGGAACGTTTCATTGTATTTTTACTCTCCAAACTAATATTCTTCCTTCTATTTTACCATAAAGCCTGTCAGATAAGTGCTTTTCCAGAGATTTTTCCAGAAAAAACAGTTCTTTTATTCAGCTTCTTTCCCGGTAGGAGCATTCTCGTGTTTGGCCTCTTCATCGTATAGGGTTGGAGCCAAGATTTTCATCAGACTAGCTGTTCCAAAACGCATGATAGCTGCCAAGACTCCAAATATTGGAGCCAAGTTACGGAAAAAGAAGTCTCCTCTGATTAATTGAGTGATGAGGCCCGTAATGAGAAAGATCACGACTCCTTGAAGAATCGCATAAACAGCTATTTTCTTCATTGTTTTCATCTTGTACCAGTTCCTCTCTTTCTAGTAGACAGACTTATCCACAAGTCTGTGGATAAGTCTGTGAATATGGGGATAAGTTTCTTCAAAACTATAGGAAAAAAGGTTGAGACTGGGTATTCTCAACCTCTTCGCATCTTACTTAAATTGATCCGGCTGGCCTTTATAGTTAGCCCAGTCCTGACTTAAGAAACGATTGTTAATCTTGTATTCAGGTGCCGGTTGAGGGTTGGAGACAAAAGGATCAACTGCCTTGTCAAAGGCCAACCATCCATTCCAGCCCATATGAATGGTGTCCTGCATAAAGTAAGGTTTATCACCATCTTTAGAAAAATCAGCAATATGCGTAAAGCCTTGACTTTCTAGTTGGTAACGGATTTTTTCAACTGTCCGTTGATACATTTCTTTACTCAAACCTGTATAAGCCATCCATTTCGAGTTCACTGGAGGGATGACAAAGATGACATTGGTTTTAGATTGAGCAAACTGATCCAAGACCAGTTGTAAATCATTGTATTCTGGGGATTGTTCATAGGATTCATTCTTTTGGAATCCTTTGAGTTTCTTGAGCTTACTCGCAAGACGATGAGTATAAAAACTATTACTAATGCCTAGTTTATTATTATTGGTTTTCTTTTTGGCTTCCGCCGTCGCCACCTCTTCCAAGGCTTCGTAAGAAAATGTGTCTGGCAAATCATTCAAGCGAGAGAGAACCTTCTTCTCATAGTTGCTATTGTTCATTGCCGTAAAGGTGCTAAAGAAGGCATCCTCCCGACGAACAAAGCGCATGAGGGTCTGATTGAGACCTTTTTCAAAACTAGATAGATTTTGACCTTTGGCTAGCTTCTGAACTCCTCCCTGCATAGCAACATTAGGGTACTGCTGCAAGAGACGAGATGCCGCATACTGGCTTGCTGGTCCAGCTTCCTGGTTGGCCAAAAAGCTCGTTAATTGGTCACTGTTAAAGTATTGCTGGAAGGCCGATGAATCATAACCGTCCTTCGTAAACCACTGGGGCGATACCACATAGACAGCCGTTTTCCCTTCTAGTTGAGGAAGAATCTGCTGCATCCCAAAATATTGGTTCAAGGATGCCGCCCCTCGTTGTCCTAGAAAATATGGACGATAAGAGCGATCATACTTCTCTGCTAGTACTGCTGGGTGGACGATGTCAAATCGCAACCATTCGCTGGAACCAAAGAAGGGTACAAAACGATAGTTGGGATCCCCGAGCGCTTCTTCCTTACGGGCACGACTTTTAAAGCCTTCTGCCGTCAAGCTCACTGCGGCCTTCTTCTCCTCTGTCAGATTATGTTTGTGGTTAATCGGATAGAAAAAGAGAAGAGCAGCGACAAGAGCCATGGCGCAAAAGACTGGACCCAGAATCAGCCACAATCGTTTAAGCATTCTGAAGCTCCGTTACACCTTCTACGATTTTGTTGGCAGTATTCCAGTCATCACGACCAAATTCAGATACTGGAACCCGAATATCGAAGCGGTTTTCCAATTCAACAATCAACTCAACGGTTCCCATGCTATCAAGAACACCCGCATCAAAGAGATCCTCATCCATCATGTCTGAGACATCTTCCATAAACAATTCGTCAATAATTTCAATTACTTGTGATTTTACATCCATTTTTCATTTTTCCTTTTCTTATTTCATTTTTGGAAACCATTGCTGATCCAAGAAACCTGAGAAGATCAGGAAGGACAGCATAACGGTGTTGAAGGTAATAAAGATTCCAAGAGCCTGAGTCCAGCGATTATCTGGCAGTGGCTCAAGTCCTTTTGCTTTTCGCTCTTTATTCAGTGTCTTCTTCTTCCGAAGCCAGGCATCATTGATCACGAGACCTAGACCGTGGAAAAGACCATAAGCAACATAATACCAGGTCACTCCATGCCAGAAGCCCATGACCAACATGTTGATAATATAGGCAACGTTTGACGTTGTAATCCGACTCTGAAAAACCTTGTTGCGCATCAAGACCATGACCAGACGCATAAAGACAAAGTCACGGAACCAGAAAGACAAGCTCATGTGCCAACGATTCCAAAATTCCTTTAAATCACGCGATTTGAAGGGGAGATTAAAGTTGATTGGGCTCTTAATCCCCATCAGGTTGGATGCCGCAAGGGCAAACATGGAATAGCCTGCAAAGTCAAAGAAGAGATCCAAACCAAAGACGTACATCACTCCTAAGGTTCCTAGGTTAAAGACGCCTCCTTGAAGAAGGGCATAAGTCTTAACATGACCTAGCAAGAGATGACCAAAGATATGAGCTAGAATGAACTTATAGAGGAAGCCAAGCATGATATACTTGACGCTCTGTTCCAGCATATCAAGGAGCTCATCCCGATCTGGAATCGTTAGGTAATCTTCATTGAAGCGTTTGAAGCGGTCGATCGGCCCACTTGAAAAAGTCGGCATAAAGAGCAAGAAACGCAAGAATTCCCAGAGACTAAATTCTTTGAGGGTCCCATCTCGCATCTCGATAATCATCCCTACCGCTCGGAAGGTCAGATAGGAGATCCCAAGGAAGCCCATCCAAGACTGGGTCCCATCAATGGCTGGTTGCACCTTCACAAAAACCAAGGGCAAAACGACCAAGAAAGAGTGAAGATAAAAGACCCACTTGTTATCACGCTGGCTTCGATAGAATTTATAGGAGTAGACCCAGAGGATTTGCCAAAAGAGATAGAAAAGAACCGCATAGATTTGTTTCAAATCCGTCCCTGTCAACATCAAAACAATAAAGGCTAGGCTGACCAAGGCTTCATAGACTGGGAAACGCTTTTTAAAGAAGAGGCCAACAAAGATAGGCAGTAATGCCCCAATCAGATAAATAAAGTAGACCGGGGTCCCATAGGGTTCTAAATGAGGGAGCTGTTTCAAAAACTCGATCATCGGTTGTTAACCTCGCTAATCAACCCTTTGATGTCGATTTTCCCGTTTGGAGTTAGCGGCAAGCTATCACGGTAAAGGAATTTTGAAGGCATCATATAAGACATCATGATGTGCTCCAAATCTTCCTTAATGGCTTTGGTAATATCAATCTCGCGCTCAAATTGTTCTTTGACGCCATCTTTTAAGATGACATAGGCCAAGAGATTTTGGACCTTGTGATCTTTGTTATAGCGCGGTACTGCAACAGCCGAGTCAATGTACTGAGATTTGTTCAAGTTTTGAGAAACATCTTCTAGCTCAATACGGTAACCGTTAAACTTGATCTGGAAGTCCATCCGTCCACCGTAGAGAAGGAGACCTTCATCTGTCATGGTTCCGACATCTCCTGTATGGTAGGCTGGAAGACCTTCAAATTCAAAGAAGGCTTCTGCTGTCTTCTCTGGATTGTTCATGTAGCCTTTTGAAACGGCTGGTCCAGACACGATGATCTCCCCTTGCTCTCCATTTGGCAATTTATTGCCTGCCTCATCAATGATGAAGGTTGGAGAATCTTCTTTTGTGTAACCAATTGGCAAGCGTTTAAGAGTCGCTAACATCTCGTCTGTAATAGCGACTGCCGACAAAGCAACAGTTGCTTCCGTTGGCCCATAAGCATTGATGATGCGTGCATTTGGGAAACGCTCGCGCAATTTCTGAGCTGTTTTCACGGTCAACTCTTCCCCATCAAAGTAGAAATGGGTGATGCCTGGCATCTTTTCAGCATTGAAATCTTCAGACAGCATAGCCATATCTGCGAAAGATGGTGTTGAAGTCCAGATCGCAATCGGAAGAGAAAAGATGGTTGCAAAGAGTTGTTTGAAGTCTTGAGTGATGGCTGATGGAAGGGCAAAAAGGGTTCCACCAAGAGCCAAGGTCGGTGCCCAATACATGACAGACAAGTCAAAAGAATAGGGCGGTTGCGCCAACATTTGCGGACGCTCTGGCGTTGCAAATTCCTTGTCCGTAATCATCCAGTTGGTAAAGCTGAGCAAGTTATCATGCGAAATTTGCACCCCTTTTGGTTTTCCAGTTGTTCCAGAGGTAAAGATGATGTAGTAGTTATCATCCCCTTTGACCGGATGTTGCAAGTCATACGCATTCTGCGCCGCATAGGCTTCACGCACTTGCTCCAAGGACATGATTGGAGCAGCTGGGTTTTCAATTGGGAACTTATTGATGGCGATGATTAGACTTGGCTCTGCTACTTCAACAATGGCAGACACGCGCTCCAAGGCAGAGTGGCTATCAATTGGGATATAGGCATGGCCAGATTTTGTCAAGGCCACAAAGGTTGCTAACATTTCATATTCTTGACCACCAAAGACCACTACAGGTGACTTTTCAGGAAGTCCCATTTGGTCGATGTGGGCAGCCAAGCTATCTGAATCAGCCTTCAATTGGCCATAGGTATGCTCCTCACCAAGGACATTGTAGACAGGATAGTCTGGTTGTAGTTGCGCGAAGCGCTCAATCGCTTCGATCATATCAGTAATTGGTTGGTTTGACACGGTAGGGATCTCCTTTAAAATTCATTGTAGATAAAGCCACCCTGACCTTGACCAAGGTAACTAAAGAAATAAAGTAGGGCTAGGAAAATGGCGAAATACAAGACCGTCTGCCCGATAAATTTATAAAGTGTTTTATGTTTCATCTTTTTCACTCTTCATTTTGATTTTCACTGACTATTTTACCATTTTTTGTTCAGTCATAGCAATCCAAACACAAGGAAAAAATACTAGAAAACGTTACCACAAGAGACGATTACTCTCCTGATTTAAGCCAACCGCTATCTAAGCCTTATCTTGCCGTTTCGCAACTCTGACGAATCAACTCCAAACACTTGTCTAGATCTACATCTCTTTCAAAATGGTCGGGACTCCAGGGAACCTCTATATCCGGCTCCACACCTTGATCCGTCATTCCTTTTCCTTGATCCAAGCTTAGACAGCGAGAGGTAGGAAACATCAATTGATAATCGCCATAATCAACAGTACAACAATTGGAATAGTCTAAAATTCCTAGAGTTGGTCTACCTACCACCGTTACCTTCTTAAACTGCTTCATCATCTGGACAAAATTATCACCAGATGATCCACAATAAATATCTGATAAGATATAGATCTGTTCGGGATATTGGCCACCTCTAACCTCTGGGAAGAATTCCTCGCTTTCTTGCTGATACGGTACATAGCCTTTCCCCCGATGGTGGATCAACTCCTCTTTCATATCTTCAAGTAGCTTAACTGTTTCAGGACTAATTTCTTCCTGTTGCATCCAGTCCTCAAAGTCTTTCAAGCGCAGATCAACATTACGTTCCGTGTAGAGAATTTCCATGCCATCATCGTCCCAGTCAAGCGAATCATAACCCTGATCCTTCTCTAAGCCTAGATGTAACAGAGGAAGATATAAAGAATCTGTCCCTCCGCCGTTCTGTCGGACATCAATGAGAAGAAACTTGACCTCCGTCATCATGGGTAAACACTTTTCATATACCCGACTAATGGCTCCTTCATCCATAAAATTATCCAGACGAAGATAAAGAATCTCATCGTCTAATCGTTTCCAAAAAATCTGATCTTGGATTGGTTCTCGACTGGGTGCTACTTCAATGGTCTTTTCTACCCCTTTTCGAAGCAGGGTGACCCTTGTGGACTGAGAGACCAAATCCGCCCATTCTCGGTAGTGTCTTTCAGGGGTCTTACTGATAAAATAGTCCTTTTGAAGAGACGCTACCTGCTCCAAGTCACTTCCATCCAAAGCTAAGATCTGATCTCCTACTTGAAGTCCCGTATCTTCATTTGCCCCTTCTACAAAGAGACCGCCGTCTGTCGAGCGCAATAAAAAACCTTTGTTAGGGGCCTTTTTCTTTCCAAAAGAAACATGGCCGATCACTCCAAAACTAGCTAGGTAGGACCTGACTTGATAAAGAAAGGCATCATCCGTCATATCATCTGTAATTTTTTCTCGAAAAGGCTCTGGATCGCATCCTTTTCTATCTTTGATGGTAGATGAATCGTGAGTCATAATAGAGACGACATCTTCAAAAATAGCAGTCTTTTTCATAAAGGATCCCTTCAATTTTTTAGAAACAGTATACCACTTTTCCTTAAAAAGTTCTTAAAAGCCTAAAAAGCTATCCTAAAGGAGGATAGTGTTAGAATGGAAACAAACTATTGTTTTACATAAAACAGTTAGATGATTACCAAAAAATGACTTTTATTTTTTAGCTATTTAAGAAGATCAAAAACTTTCCGCTGTGAGAAAAGTGCCTGAAACATTTGTGTTTCAGGCACTCGGAATTATTGAGACCTTAGGCTCAATAATTAGTCATGGAACTTTGAAGAAGTTCGCTGACGTCCGTACTCACCTAAGGAAAGTTTTTCAAAGACTTTATCTTCAATCTGAAGCTATCCTAAAGGAGGATAGCGTCTATAAATTCTTTCTTTTCTTGGCCTTCTTGGTCAAGGATACATCGCAATGATAAATTTCTTCTGTTAGAAGGGTCGTCATTGCAAAATCGTCAACTTCTGGTCTCAGATCCACTTCATAATCCAAGGTAATCTTTTCCCCATTTTGGCTTGTATTAACCGAAATCAAGTCGACTTCTGTACAATTGCGATCCAGCAAACGGCTGATCTTATCTGCAATCCTAGCCTGATTTTCTAGCTCAATCATCAGGTGACGGCGCCGTTGGTGGTCGGTCTTACTTTGCTTGGTTTCGAGCAAGAGCCAGATAGCTAACAGAAAGGCTGTAAACAAAACTGCCAATAAGAGGTAGCCCGACCCCGCTGCTAAACCAATAATCATGGCTAGGAAAATCGCGATCAATTCTCTCGAGCCACTGGTAGCAGACCGAAAACGAATCAAGCTAAAGGTTCCTGCTACTGCAATCGAGGTCCCCAGACTCCCGTTCACCAGGAAAATCACCAGGGTCATCATGCAGGGAAGCAAGGTGAGACTGACGATAAATTCACGCGTATAGAGAGTACGGTATTTGTAGGTCCAAGACAGGGCCATACCTAGAAAGAGGCTGACCAGCAAGGCTAGCATCAGGCGCACTGGATCTACGGTTGCCGTAGCGTTATTAAAAATAGAATCAAATAGATTAGACATAAGCAGCACCTGTCCTTTCTTGAATTGGCGTTGGTGCGTAGTCTAAGCCTTGTGACTTATGGTAGGCACAACTGTATTTCGAAAATTTCTGTTTGACCAGTCCGTACTTATCCAGAATGTCCTTCAGCCACTGAGGTTCTTCACCTGGGGCCTTGATTTCCATAACGATGGTATTTTCTTCTAATAAAGGCTCTCCAGCTTTCCCACGGAGGAGACTGACCTGCTGATCACGATAGACTAGATTTTGATCCAGGGTGACCCGAATCTTATTGTAAGGATAGCCTTGGATGCTCTTCTTTTCTTTTAAGGACAAACGATCATAATAGATGTACATCTGGGGCTGTAGTCGGTTATCATAGCGCTGGCGTAAAGCTTGGATTTCTTGAACCAAGTCCAGATCCTGAATGGTCTGATCCACTAATCCATCTGTCATGAGGCGGGTAATGGAGGAGGGGTTCGAGACCAGGCGGAACTTGTGACCAATACCTTCTTCATCCTTTGATTTTACTTCTAGAAAGGCCGTACTCTCCACTGTTGGATGCTCTACATAGGTCCGCATCCGGATCTTTTCACGACGGTTCTGTTTAGCAAGGGCATCTTGGATCACATCGAAGTCTTCGGTATCAAAATAGACATTCGAAATCGTGGAGACTGGATAATCGTCTTCAACCACATATTTCTTCAAATCTTTCAATAAATCATCCAAGTCTTCTTTATTCACCACATATTTGGTTTCAATCCGCTTGAAGCTTGTCTCTACCGTTTTTTTCATGTTTTTCTCCTTTTGTTCTATAAAAAGTCGGTCATTTTCTTTATCGTTTTTGTTGCAAAGCCACGAGTCGCTTTACTTGTTCCTTAGTTTAGTGGCCTTTTCTTAAGCTTTCATTAAGCCAAACTTAAAGAAAACTAAAGTTAAGGTTCCTTTCAGAAAAACTTTAGGAAACTTTCAGCTAGCAACTTTAGACTAGGAGCATATCAATGGAACGAGAGGAAAAGCTCATGAAATCAAACAAATGGAAATTCTTATTAACGGGGGCCGCGACCCTCACCTTACTGACAGCTTGTACCCAAGCGTCATCTCAATCAGCTACAACAAACAATACCGCCCAAACAACCGCTACTACTAATAAAGCAACCAACGCCAACTATTTTACAGATAAGGACAAGGACACTTCTTATGATGAAAGTACAGCCTCTACTGTAAAACTGTCTGGATCTTCTGCAACTGTATCAGGTGACGGCGTAGCCGTTTCTGGATCCACCGTGACCATCTCGAAGGGCGGAACCTATGTCATCTCTGGTGAATCCGATGGGGTTCAAATCAAGGTTGAAGCAGGTGACTCAGATGATGTCCACATCATCTTGAAAGGCGTTACCATGACCAACACCAACGCCCCAATCTCTGCTACGAAAGCAGGACATGTTTACCTGACTCTAGCGGAGGGCACGACCAATACCCTATCTGATTCAAGTTCAAACAATGATGAAGATGCCGATGCGGTCATTTTCTCTAAAGGCGACCTTACCATCAATGGTTCAGGTACACTCAACATTGATGCCAAGAAGAACAACGGGATTAAGGCCAATGATACCCTCCACATCACAGGTGGAACCTATAAGATCACGGCTGTTGGAGATGCCTTCAACGTCAATGATGAACTCAATATCACTGGCACGATCATGACTATCGATGCAGATGAAGATGCAGTCAAGGTGGACAATGATGAAGATACTTCTGTCGGAACCATGTATCTGTCTGACAATACCATGACCATTTCAGCTGGGGATGATGGCATCCATGCTTCTGGTGATCTGGTCATCGATAGCGGAACCTATGAGGTAACCGAGTCTGTCGAAGGGCTTGAAGGAAAATCGATCACCATCAACGGAGGGGATATCACCATCTATGCAACCGATGACGGTGTCAATGCTGCCAACGCCAATGCCAACCAAGATGAAATTTTCTTCACCATGAATGGCGGAACCCTAAACGTTGAAGTCGGCCAAGGTGATACCGATCCAATTGATTCGAATGGAAATATCACTATTACTGGAGGAACCATTAAATTAACGGGTCAATCTGGATTCGACTTTGATGGAACAGCTACCTACACTAGCGGAGACATCTATATCAACGGTGAAAAACAAACAGAAATTGTCAACTCCATGCCTGGAGGCGGTGGTGCTCCCGGAGGTGGCGGACCTCAAGGCGGTGGACCTGGTGGGCCTGGTGGACGCTAAACCCTTCTTCCAAGGCCACTAACTGAAGCACACCAGAGTTATTAAAAGACGACTCCCTCGCTTCAAATGAGATCACAAGGAGCTGACCCTTACAGGAGAGAAAATTTGTATGAATACCTACTTCGTACAAGCTCTCTCCTGTTTTTTCGTGCTTTCCAAGCTTTTATAGTGTACAATAGAAGAAATAGCGCTCTATGATTAGAAAGGGATTTATATGATGTCTAAAAAAATCACTCTCCTTGCAACGCTCCTTTTGAGCCTTTTCTTCTTGACAGCCTGTATGTCTGATTTTCAATCACATTTCAAACCGGAAGAAACGAGCTCTCGTGCCTCTTCTAAAAAACAAGAGAAAAGTGAAAAAGAAGGCTCATCGTCTAAAAAATCATCTAAAACTAGCTCTTCGAACAAAGAAAAGAAAGAGTCTAAGACGGAAACCAGCTCTAGCAAAAAAATGGAGGATCTCCCTGCCAATGCTAGCGAAGCCCCAACAGACAAGATCTATGCAACAGGCGATTCTGTCGTTTACTATAGAAAAGATGGTGATACATTAGAAGCAGCAACACCGGATTACGAAGGCTATACCAAAAATTTTGTGCAAAAAATTCTTGGGGAACCTGAAAATGTCCTTAACGACCCAAAGTATCTGGTCGAAACCTTCTCAGAAAAGGAACGGGAAAACCTCGTGAAACTCTATCAAGAGGGACACTTAACAGATGAACAGCTTCGTGCTTTTTGGGCTGGTGCGATCGATATCGCTCAAGCCACTAAGTTCGGTCAAACCTATACGGTTTATATCTACAAACAGGGCCAAGTACAGCTGGTCTTCAAAGAAGATAACCTTATCTACATCACTCCAAATCCAGAAGTGCTTTATTTTAACTAAGAAAAAGCCCTCTTCTCTATTGAGAAGAGGGCTTTGTTTCACATGAAACTTTAGATAGAGGAAGCTTAGTCTTCTTCCATCTTTTGAGGTTGATAGGCCATCATTCCTAGACCAATACACAAGCCCAAAACTAGGGTAAGGAAGGTGACTTGCCCACCTATCTGACCAGATAAGGAAATGGTTTCCCTTAATCCCGATACGGTATAACTCATTGGCAACAGTGGATGAATAGTTTGGAAGAAACGATTGGTGAGGGCAAGCGGATAAGTCCCTGCACTAGAAGCCAGTTGAAGGAGCAAGAGAATCAAAGATATAAATGCTCCGACCTTGTTGTTCCATGTCGTTAAGGCGGTTACCACGGACATGAAGGTCACACTTCCTAGCACACAGAGGAAGAGGGTCAAGCCTTCATGATTTGCTGCCAGTCCTAGCAAGTGAACTGCTCCATAGACCAGAACACCAGCCAAGGCCGCAATCATCCCGTTCACTTCCAATCTCGCTTTAAACCAAGCCCAACGACTTTCTGGATGACGCCCAGATGGCAATTTTGCGAAAATCATATTGGTAGAAAGAGCCGCGACGAAAAGGGCAACGGATATCATATAAGGCGCCATACCCACTCCATTCACTGAAACATTGTCATGGTCTGCCTTCGAAAGAGTGATTGGATCTGACAATACGCTTGCATTTTCTTTTTCAGTGCTAGCGCTATTTAGTTGGTCCTTAGCTGAACTCAAGCCTTGACTAAGATTCTGACTACCTGTTTGGAGATTACCCAAGCCTCCGACAAGAACCTGACCTCCTGCCGCTAATTGACCAGAGCCATCAGCTATCTTAGCTGCACCATCCGCCAATTTCTGAGAACCTGATAGTAACTGACCTGATTTATCCGATAACTGATCGACTCCTGATACCAGTTGATCAACACCGCTAGCCAAAACCGGTGTTTGACCATTTAATTGACCGATCCCGCTAGCTAGCAATCCAGCGCCTGTTGTTAATTCACTAGACTTACTAGTCAATTGGTTGGCTCCTGAAGCTAATTGATTCATTCCAGCAGTCAGAGTTGGCATTTTCCCATTTAGGTCTCCCAATCCTACTGCTAGTTGATTACTTCCCGTTACCAAGTCACCAGATTTCTGCTCCAGCTGATTTGTCCCCGCACTCAATTGAGTAGCTCCTGCAATCAAGCTATTGCTATTGCCCGTAAGCTGACTAGCTCCACCGGCTAACTGATCCACCCCTGTTGTATAGAGTTGAACTCCCTGGCTAAGGGTTTGGCTAGCTGGGAGAAGTTGCTCTGTCACTGCTGTCTGCACGGAGCTCAAGCTAGTTGAAAGTGTATTCAAGGTAGACGAAGCTGTTGGCAAGATCTGGTTGGCACTTTCTTTTACTGTGGCCAAGGGACTCTCGGTTGTTAAGCTTTCTTGCAAGCCTTGAACAGTGGTTAAAATCGCTTGAGCAGCAGTCTCCGTGCTACTTGAAGTAGCAGAGACAGCAGCCGTCATTTCTGCCTGTTGCTCAGCTGTCATCGATTGATAGGCAGCAGTAGCTTGAAGATTTGCTAGCACCGAATTGCGGTCAGCCTGTGCTGCTGCTGAAATCCCTTGAGCAGAGGTGGCGATGGTTGCCAAAGCTGTGCTGAATTGACTGGTATCCCCGCTCGTGTTCTGAATAGCTTCATTTAATTGGGTGAGGCCTGCTGTTAATTGGGCAAGTTGCTCTTGCTGATTTGGTTGCGGAGTGAGTTGTGTGGATAAGGTTTGAATACCTGTCTCTAACTGAGACACTCCATTTCTTAATGCTTCCGATTGGCCGCTTAATTGACTAGCTCCACCACTGAGAGTAGCAAGCCCTGAGCTATAGCTGGTGAGGCCAGCCATCAAATTACTAGCGCCAACATTCAACTGACTGACTCCCTTTGTATAGGTAGTAAGCCCCGTTGAGAGAGTCGTCATCCCTGTATGCAATTGGCCAATTCCAGAGGCCAACTGAGGCGTTTGACTAGCCATTTGGTTTAAACCATTTCCCAGTTGTCCAACTCCCGACGTATAGGTCGTCAAACCACTACTAAAGGTTGTAAAGCCATCATGAAGTCGCCCAACTCCCGACACGAGAGTCGGAACTTTTTCCTGCATTTGATGAAGACCAGTTCCTAATTGGCCAACTCCATTGGTGTAGGCCAAGAGACCAGTGCTAAGAGTCTGTGCCCCATTTGAAAAAGTCAGACTCGAATTGGACAAGGTGGTCAAATGGTCTGTCAGGGTCTGTCCACCCTCTTTTAGCTGACCAGCACCGGTCGCTAATTTCTGGCTTCCTTCCGCTGCTGTTCCCATCCCTGTCTTCAAACTTCCCATCTTTTCGAAAAGAGCGCTGGTATAGGTTTGAGTGACATTACTAGCAACGGTTTGCTGGATTTTTATCATGGCTGAATCACTCATCTTACCAGCAATAAAGCTATGTCCACTAGATGTTTGGTAGGCAATGGTCATCTGTTCTGGGTGATTGGTTAAGATAGAAGCAGCTTTAGCAGATAGATCCTTAGGCAAGGTCACCACCATATAGTAATCACCCTTTTCCAACCCCTCTTTAGCTGCTTTTTCATCGACAATATGAAAATCTAGGGCGTCACTTTTCTCAAAATTGGACACCATGTCTTTTCCGATTGTCAATTCTTCTTCCTGATAACGAGCTGGCTGGTCTTGATTGACAACTGCTACTGGCAGGTCGGAAACCTTGCCATAAGGATCCCACATAGAGGATAGAAAGATCACATTGTAGAGAGCTGGTATCAAGGCAACCCCGATCATCACAACGATAAAGGTCGGTTTCCTAAAAATCGCTTTCCATTCCTTAAACATTTTTTGTCTCCTTTTTATACACATTGTCTAATTTTTTAATATAATTGATTATACAGTTCTTTTTAAAAACCGCAAGTTAAAAAAATCATTTTTGGACACTGTGTATAATTTTGTATATAAAAGAGGGAGACTAGAATGGTTACCGAAAGCAACAAGCGAATAAAAACAAAACGGATCATCCAGGAAGCTATGGTTGACCTGCTTCATAGGGAGTCCTTTGATGAGATTTCAACTGTTCAGTTGGCAAAAGAGGCTGGTATCAGCCGGAGTAGCTTCTATACCCACTACCGTGATAAGTACGATATGATCGAGCGCTACCAACAGGAATTTTTCCACAAAGTCGAATACATCTTCGACAAACAACAAGATGATAAACACCAAGCTGTTACCGAAGTTTTCGAATTTCTCACCAAGGAGCCCCTCTTTGCTGTCCTTCTAACCGAGAATGGGACAAAAGAAATTCAATCCTTCTTGCGGCACAAGCTACAAGTTCTACTAGTCGATAGCTTGCAAGAGCGTTACGGCCATCGATCTTTGACCGAAATCGAAAGAGACTATAGTTCCGTCTACCTCACCAATGCCTTCTTTGGAGTCTGTCAAATGTGGGTGGCCCGTGGGCAAAAAGAAAGCCCCCAACAAATGGCGGACTTCCTATTAAAAATGCTGGAATAAAAGAGAGTGGGACAGAAATCGGTAATTCGTTAGAATTCGATTTCGTCGTCCCACCTCCGCACAGTTGAGTAGGGCTGTAAAAGCTGATGAAATCAGCGTGGTAGAGCCCACTCAACCACTGCGTCTTGCTCAACAATCCCAAAATAATTGAGAGGCTAGGACTTTTGTCCCAGCCTCTTTTATGTTATGTTTCTTTAGTTCCCTGCTCCTAAAAATTGATCCACAAAGAAACTGAAGTATGATTTTTCTCCTGTGATTAGGACACACTTCCCTTCCAAACCGTATCGTAGGAGTTTGGCCTCCTGATCCTTGAGACGAAGAACTCCCTCTATTTTGAAAAAGTTCCCCTGTTCTGTCCGAGTGGCACTCGAAGCAATTGAGCTAATACGGGCCTCTAGCGTAATTGGTTTTTGTTTACTTCCCTGTGTGCTAAAGCGAATCCGATCGCCTACATGAATCGTTGCTATATCTTTTGAAGGAATATAGGTGACAATCTTGACTTCTTTTTCTTTCTGAATGAGTGGATAAACTTGAGCCAAAGGAGTACCTTCCGCTACAATACTCGCTCCTTTTGTTTCATCATTCAAATGAATCACCCCTTCATCCTTGGCTAGAATCCGAGTCTTCTGAAGAAGATTTTCTTGTGTTTTTAACTTACTGTCTAAATCTGCAATTTGCTGAGAAAGAAGCAGTAAATCTTGTCCAACCTTACTTAGCTGTTGAGCTTTCAGGGAGGCTATTTGACTATCTAAGCTGGTCGAAAAAGCTTGTTGGCTTCCAGATCCCGCATATTGGATGCGATAATTAGAAATACTCGCCTCTAACTGCTGGATTTGACTATCTAGCTGACTGATAAAAGAAGCTTGTGCTTGAGCGTTTTCTTCTCCATGTGGTTGCTGAGCATAACTCTGGTAGAGAGAATAAAGTGGATGAGTCGCATCCAAACTTCTTCCTTCTAGTAGAGCTGATTTTAGACTATGGTAATCAGCTAATCGCTTCTCTTGGTCTTGGATTGCTTGGCCAATTTCCGCTTGACTGGAACTTGCACTGGCATTTTGAGAAGCAATGGTTGCATTTTGTTGATGGGCTTGCGCTTGGAGAATCGCTATTTGTTGCTGATAATCCTTAAACAGCTGGTCATACCCAAAATGCTCAGTTCCTGTAAACTGGCTCTCCCCGGTCTCAATGCTCGTTTTCAACAATTTTAATTGTTCCTCCTGTTTCTTTAAGAGGTCGAGCTGTTGCGTTAAGCTCATTCCTTGTTGTTTTTCCTGATCCTCTTGGTATTCTACCAAGATTTCTCCCTTCTTAATCTCTTTATTTTCCTTCAAATGGTTGACTTGAATGGGAGAATTACTCGTTGACTGGATTTGGTCCACCACGCGTGTAGCTTCAATCGTCCCACGACTAGACAAGGTCACTTCCTTCTTGGCAAATACAGAGAAACCGACAACAAATAGTAGTAAAAGAAAACAAGGGACCACCCATAAACTAGCAAAATTGTGGAAACGTTTCTGATAGAATTCTGCACTTTCAAAATATTTTTCGTTCATCATACTTTCTTTTTTTCTCCTAGTCCTCTCTTAACAAGTAACCAAATGGCTGTAATAGCCATTCTTTTTCAGTAATTCTTCATGGCTTCCTTCTTCCTTCAGACGACCTTGGTCCATGAGGAAGACTTTTTCAGACCGTTCTGCAATCGTTAACCGATGGGCGATAAAGATAATCGTTTTGTCTAAGGCCATCAAGCGGTCCACAATTTTCTTCTCCGTCAAGATATCCAGGCTGCTGGTCGCTTCATCCAAGATCAGAATCGGAGCGTCCGTTAATAAGGCACGCGCCAAGGCAATCCGCTGCCGTTGACCACCAGAGATTCCCATGCCATCCGTAGTCAATTCTGTTTGGTAATTGAGGGGCATACGCTCAATGTCTTCTCGAATTCCTGCGATTTCAACAGCGCGCAAGATATCTTCCTGACTAGTTCCTTCCCGCGCTCCCAGTAACAAGTTCTCTAAAATCGTACCATTAAAGACATAGGGCTGCTGGGGTAAATAATTGATTTGCTGGCGGAGCAAGGTCTTATCCACTTGCTGGATATCCGTTCCTCCCAGGCGAATCGTCCCTTTATTGGGTTGGTAGAAATTCACCATCATCTTTGCTAGCGTGGTTTTTCCAGAACCTGAAATACCAACAAAACTTACCTTGCTCCCTTTTTTGATTGTGAGACTGATATCAGTAAGAACGTTAGCCCCAAAACCGTATTTGTAGTCTACTCCTTCAAAAACCAGATCACCATCGAGAGCATCACGATCTTGAAGAGGCTTCTTCTCTGCGAACTCAGAGTCTATCAAATAGACTTCATTCAGACGGGTATTGGCCACTCGGGCTGCTTGAAGTTTGGTTTGGAGGTTGATCAAGTTCTCTAAAGGGCCTGTGAAATAAACAAGGAGAGTATTGTAGGTGATCAACTGCCCCAAGCTCAATTCTTGCTTCATGACCAAATGAGCTCCCAACCACAAGACCAAGACATTCAAAATCAATTGGGCCAAGTGTTTGAGCCCCTTTTGTAGACTCTCCGCCTTGCTCATGGCAAAGGACTTCTTGAGATAGTCTACAAATTCTGAGTCAATCTTTTGATAGCGACTCCGCTCACTGGTAAGAGACTTGATAGTTTCAATCCCGTTGATATCTTCGATGATAGAAGAAGACAAGACACTATTGGCTTCCATGGTTTCATTATTTAAGCGCTCAAAAGGCTTCATAAAGGCAAAAATAATGACCGCATAAATCGGTAGCAAGAGAATGGTCAAGAAAAAGAGGTGAGCGTTTTGGCTAAACAGGACTACTGATAAAATCAAAACAATAGACAGATCCAAAAAGATTGAAAGCAGTGTACTAGCCAGAGCATCGATAATGCGGTT
Source organism: Streptococcaceae bacterium (assembly GCA_902363395.1). Lineage (GTDB taxonomy): Bacteria > Bacillota > Bacilli > Lactobacillales > Streptococcaceae > Streptococcus. The sequence goes on along the minus strand of CABIZZ010000001.1, from coordinate 50,990 downwards.
GGCATCTGTAAAACGTGACACAACTTCTCCTGTCCGTCGAGTCGCAAAGAAACTCATAGGCAACTGAAAAACATGCTTAATATAGGACAGAATGACATCAATAGACAAGCGTTGGCCTAAAACAAGAAGCAAGTAATCTTGCGCATAGGTCAGGACCTGCTGTAAGATGTAAACTACAATCAACCCTAGTGAAATCACACTCAGCGTCTGCTTCATCTGATCAGGCACATAGGTATCAATAATCGATTGTAAGTAGTAAGAACCCACAATATTGATGAGGGTTACCAATAACGTTGCAAGAACAATATGCAGAACCAATTGCCGCTGTTTAAACAAAAGAGGGACAAAATCTAGGAGTCCATTTTTCTTTTCTTTACTCGGTTGATAGGCTGGAGTCGGAGCCAAGGCGATGACAATCCCTGTCCATTCCTTTTCAAACTCCTCGATCGTCAATTTGGTCATCTTTACCTTTGGATCTGGATCGGCTATGTAAAGATGCTTTTTATCTTTCTTATAGACTACGTAATAATGAGGGAGACGCCCATCCTTGATCACGTGAACAATCAAGGGATAGCTCACTCCTTCCAAGTCAAAAAGTGTGCGATCTGCTCGGAAGGCGCGTGTCTCAAAACCCAACTCCTCAGCCACCTTGACCAGACCTAAGGCGGTCGTTCCATCTGCAGTCGTTTTTGCCTTCTCCCGCAGACTAGCTAAAGAATAGTATGAGCCATAGTAGCCAAAGACCATGGCCAAAGCTGCAACACCGCAGTCTCTCATATCAACTTGTTGGCGATAATGTTTTTTCTTAAATCCCATAAGAACCCTTTCCAATCGTTTGTTTCATCTTAACAAAAAGGACTATCTGAGAAGAAAAAATCGCTATTTGGTTTATTATTTTAGGTATTTGGTCACAAAAATCTCCAAATTAGGAGAGTTGTTATTTATTTTGTAAAAGAAAAACCGCCTATTTTTACAGGCGGACATTTCTTTCTATGAAGTAAACTTAGGGAGCAAATAAGGGAACAAACCCAGAAATCGAGGATTGAAGACAAAACAAAAAGCCCACTGTTGTAGGCTTTCTGCAAGTTTTTTCTTGAAATTAAAGCATTTTGTTGTAGAATTCAACGACAAGTGCTTCGTTGATTTCTGGGTTGATTTCATCGCGTTCTGGCAAGCGAGTCAATGAACCTTCCAATTTTTCAGCATCGAATGATACGAATGCTGGACGTCCAAGAGTTGCTTCAACAGCTTCAAGGATAGCTGGAACTTTAGCTGATTTTTCACGAACTGAGATCACTTGACCTGGAGTTACGCGGTATGAAGGGATATCAACGCGTTTTCCGTCAACAAGGATATGACCGTGGTTAACGAATTGACGAGCTTGACGACGAGTAGTCGCAAGTCCAAGACGGTAAACAACGTTATCCAAACGACGTTCCAAAAGAAGCATGAAGTTGAAACCGACAGTTCCTTCTTTGATCTTAGTAGCTTGTACGAACAAGTTACGGAATTGTTTTTCACCAAGTCCGTAAGAGAAACGAAGTTTTTGTTTTTCAGCTAATTGCAAACCGTATTCTGACAATTTTGAACGGTTGTTTGGTCCGTGTTGACCTGGTACGTAGTTACGACGTGCCAATTCTTTACCTGTACCTGTAAGTGACAAGCCAAGACGGCGAGATTGTTTCCAAGATGGTCCTGTATAACGTGACATTTGAAATGTCCTCCTATAAAAATAATTTTTTGTAGGAAATAACGTTTTAGACAAACCTGATTCGTTCAGAAAGCCTTCGCCCAAACAGCAAAGGTTACTTTTCTAGCCGGCTTCCTGTTGACGAGCTTCATTTTGTCCTGCTGTCATTTCGCACAAATTCTATTATACCACTAATACTAGCCCTTGTAAAGTTGCTTTCTCATTTTTTTGATTTCTTTCTATAAATGAAAAGCAAAATGAGGTTTTCTAGCTAAGAACTTTCTAAATCACATATTTTGACTTAGATATACATGTATTCACTTCCCTATCCTATCTGTTTACAGGAATATTTACACATTTTTTACAACTTGTCAATCATGATTGTTTTAAAAACCTCCTAAGTTCCCCTCTATTTTAGTGATATAAAGAATGATGAGACTTCTCTTCAAAAGATCCCCCTGTCTAATATTGACAGATATGATTGTTAAATTGACATCTTTGTCAATTAATTTACACAACAAATCTTTATAATATGTTCAGGATATCAAAAAAACCATCTCCAAGAAGAGACGGTTGGAAGTTCTAGCTCACCCTAGCTAGATTAGTCTAAGTAATGAATCAGATTTTTCTCAGTTAAAATATCTGAGTAAGTATATGATTCGACATAAGTTGTTGCTGGTTCACCAGGTAAACTGTTTTCATTAGTGTATTCAATAATAAACAAAGAAGGATAGACTTCAATTAATCGACCAAACTTATTTTTTTGACGTTTACGACCATTTTCCAAGGTCATTTCCACGATTTGGCCTTCATGAGCCTTGATTTCTTCTTTGATTTTTTTCATTTTTGCTACATCTGTAAATGCATCACTCATCCATTATTCCTCTACTCTCTTTGATATGCTGGAGAACTTATTATATTCTTTCTGGAAGATTAACTCCACTGTTCCACGCGCTCCTGAACGGTTTTTTTCAATAATGACTTCAACCTTGTTATTCGGCAAGCCTTCTTCTTCCTCACCTGCACGTTCATAATAGTCATCACGGTATAGAAAGGCAACAATATCTGCATCCTGCTCGATGGATCCTGATTCACGGATATCAGATAGAACCGGACGCTTATCTTGTCGTTGTTCGACTCCCCGAGATAGCTGACTAAGGGCAATCACAGGAACCTTCAATTCTTTCGCCAAAATTTTTAATTGACGAGAGATTTCTGAGACCTCCTGTTGCCGGTTTTCACGTCCAGTCCCTGTAATCAACTGCAAGTAGTCGATAAGGATCAAGCCAAGATTACCTGTTTCTTGTGCTAACTTTCTAGAACGAGATCGAATTTCCGTAATCCGAATACCAGGAGTATCATCTATATAAATGCTGGCATTGGCTAGATTTCCTTGGGCAATAGCATACTTCCGCCATTCATCATCTGTCAACTGACCGGTACGAATAGAATGAGACTCAATCAAGCCCTCTGCTGCCAACATCCGGTCCACCAAACTTTCAGCCCCCATTTCCAGTGAGAAAATAGCGACTGTTTTATCCAACTTGGTTCCGATATTTTGGGCAATGTTTAGAGCGAAGGCAGTCTTACCAACCGCTGGACGAGCCGCAAGAATAATCAACTCTTCTTCATGAAGACCTGTTGTCATATGGTCAAGATCTCGATAACCTGTTGCAATCCCCGTAATATCCGTTGTCTGTAATGACCGAGTTTCAAGACTTCCAAAGTTGATATTTAGGACATCCTTGATATTCTTGAAACCACTTCGATTGGCATTTTCACTGACATCAATCAGGGCTTTTTCTGCACCTGCAATAATCTCATCCGACGGACTTGCTCCATCATATGCTTGATTGATACTCTCCGTTAAACGGGCAATCAAGCGTCTTAGAACCGCTTTTTCGGAAACAATCTTTGCGTAATATTCCGCATTGGCTGAGGTCGGAACAGAGTTGATAACTTCAGCTAGATAAGAGAGACCACCGATATTTTGCAAGTCCCCTTGGCTATCTAAAATATTGCGAACGGTCGTCGCATCGATAGCATCTCCCCTATCTGCAAGGTCAATCATCGCCTTAAAAATTAACCGATGGGCATATTTAAAGAAATCTGCTGGCTCAATAAACTCACGAACAAAAACCAGTTTTCCCTCATCAATAAAGATGGCTCCTAAGACAGATTGCTCTGCTTGGATATCTTGAGGCTGGGTTCTTAATTCTCCTATCTCAGCCATAGTCATTCCTTTCTAACGATTTACTTAACCTTCGTTTACCCGAATTTGGATAATACCTGTAATATCCTGATAAATTTTAACAGGCACATCAATCAGGCCGACAGAGCGAATTGGAGAAGCCACTTGAATGTGACGCTTGTCGATTTTGATCCCAAATTGCTTTTGTAGTTCTTCTGCAATTTTTTTATTGGTAATAGAACCAAATGTGCGTCCATCAGGGCCAATTTTTTCTGTAAATTGGACAACGGTTGTTTCTTCTGCTAATTTTGCTTGAATGTTTTTCGCTTCTGCAACTAGTTCCGCATGGGCTTTTTCTTCAGATTTTTGCTTACCGCGAAGCTCCCCAATCGCTTGGGCATTGGCTTCTTTGGCTAAATTCTTTTTAATCAAAAAGTTTTGAGCATAACCTGTTGGGACTTCTTTAATTTCCCCTTTTTTTCCTTTTCCTTTTACATCTGCTAAAAAGATAACTTTCATTCTTTTTCCTCCTTATCCTTTTGGACCTCTTCTTGAATACAGTCAATCAACTGGGTACGAACCTGATCGATGGTTACATCTGTCAATTGAGAAGCCGCCGAATTAAAGTGGCCTCCGCCTCCCATTTGCTCCATAATTTTTTGCACGTTGACTTTGCTTCTGCTTCGAGCTGAAATGGAAATGCTTCCTTGTTCATTTAGAGCAATAACAAAGGTCGCTTCAATTTTAGACATAGCCAACATACTATCGGCTGCTTTACTAATAGTAACCGTTCCATAAGGGACATCTGGTGCTCCTGTTGCCACAATAATATGTGGGAATACCATTTGACCATTTAGGATCAACTCATTAACTTCTCGGTACTCATCGAAGTTAATAGCTGAAATTTCCTGGATGAGGACACTATCACTACCTCGGCTTCGTAAATAACTAGCTACATCAAATGTACGGCTTGTTACGCGAACAGAGAAATTTTTGGTGTCCAACATAATTCCAGCCATCAAAACACTGGCTTGTATCTTATTCAAGCGGTTCTTCTTAGAATTCTGGAACTGAAGCAATTCCGTAACCAACTCACTTGCACTACTTGCGCCACTTTCAATATAAGTGATCATGGCATTTTCAGGAAAGTCTTCATCCCGTCTATGGTGATCAATGACAATGACTTGGTGAAACTTCTCATACAAATCATTTGAAAGCGTGAGAGCTGTCTTCGAATGGTCTACCATAATCAAAAGGGATTGATCGGTTACCATCCGTAGAGCATCTGAAACCGTTACGAGTTTAGTCGCTCCATCTGATTGAATTTTTTCAACCGCTCGTTCGATATCCTGAGCCATAGACGTATCATCATAAACTGCATAAGAGCGTTCGTTGATATTGTTTGCAAATAATTGCATCCCAATCGATGCCCCCAAAGCATCCATGTCTAATTTTTTGTGGCCAACAACAAATACCTGATCAACCGATTTAATTTTTTCGGAAATAGCTGTCATCATCGCACGCGTTCGTGTACGGGTGCGCTTAATAGCAGAAGCAGTCCCACCTCCAAAGAAAATAGGATCCTTGCCTTCATCTTTTTCTTTTACAACCGCTTGGTCGCCCCCTCGGACTTCAGCTAAGTTTAGATTCGATAAAGCAACTCTACCAATTTCATCATGATTGCCATCTCCGTATGAGAATCCCATACTTACCGTAATGGGTAATTCACGATTTTTCGCTTCCTCACGGAATTGGTCAATAATAGAAAATTTAGATTCGATTAATTGTTCAAGAACGGTATAGTCGGTAAAAAGATAAAAGCGATCCATCCCAACTCTTCGGTAAAACATATGGTATTTTTCCGAGAATTCTTCAACAAAGTTTGCAATAAAGCCATTGATGCTACTGATATCTGAATCAGATACAACATCTTCTAAATCATCATAGTTGTCTACGGACATAATCCCGATGACTGGCCTAGTCGTTACAAGACCAACGTTGGCCTCATACTCACTAGACGCATCAAAAAAATAAACGACACTGGCCTGGGAATCTAGATAAACAGAATATTTCTTATCTCCAATGGTTGCATAATGGCCTTTCCCTTCAAAAGGAATCGCCAACACTTGTTGGAGGTATTCCACATCGAATTGCCCATCCTCAGTAGAGAAAATCAACTCCGCATAAGGATTGAACCATTCAACTTCATTGGTTTCACCGTTTACCTTGATTACACCAACTGGCATTTTATCCAGTAGCGAGGCCAATCCATTTTCAGCCTGATGATTGACATATTGAATTTGTTCTAGCTCATCCAATTCTACTTGCTTTAATTGATGAAGAAAGAGATAGATGACACCGGAAAGAATCAACAGAATCACAAATAAATTTGCAATTGTGCCACCCAATAATCTGGAACTGATGGCTAATATAATAAATGCTAACAAACCTACCATACAATAATGGATAGGAGTCATACGAAATTTTTTCATCATAAACCTCTGTTGGGCCATTATACCATAAAACATAAGAAAAAGCGAGGTCCGTCAAGCCTTTCCACCAAAGAAAAAGCTGACAGGGATAAAGGTCCGGTCGCTCATTTGTCAAACGGCGTAAAGTATATTTACACTATTGTAAATATACAGTAAAACAAGAAAAGAAGTAGCTATTTGGCTACTTCTTCCACATATTTACATCCTAATAAGTTAGGATTCTTTTTCTTGATTCTTAGAAATGCTCCGACTCTTGCCTTCAAGATACACCATCAAGATAGAAATGTCAGCTGGGTTGACACCTGAAATCCGGCTAGCTTGACCAATCGTTTCTGGATTAATCAATTTGAATTTTTGACGAGCTTCTGTTGCGATGGAGTCAATATCATCCCAGTCAATATTGGCAGGAATTCGTTTTTCTTCCATTCGCTTCATTTTTTCAACCTGATCTAAAGCTTTTGAGATATAACCCTCGTACTTAATTTCCGTTTCAATCAGCTCGATAATCTTATCATCTAGTTCTTCAGCAGCTGGTCCGATAAAGTTGACAACATCTTGATAAGATACTTCTGGTCTTCTCAAGAATTCTTTGGCTGTGACAGCATCTGTCAATGGTTTAAAGCCTAGCGCTGCCACCTTCTCGTTCGTTTCCTTTACAGGTTTTAGCTTGATACTGTCAAGGCGCTTCATTTCATTTTCAAACTGATACTTCTTGGTTTCAAAACGTGCCCAACGTTCGTCATCCACTAGACCCACTTTACGCCCGATTTCTGTCAAGCGCATATCTGCATTATCATGACGAAGAATCAAACGATACTCAGCACGACTAGTCAACAGACGATAGGGTTCAACTGTCCCTTTGGTTACCAAGTCATCGATCATGACCCCAATATAACCATCACTCCGCTTCAAGATGAGCTCTGGTTTTCCTTGGATTTTCAGCGTCGCATTAATCCCTGCAACAATTCCTTGGCCAGCAGCTTCTTCATAACCAGATGTTCCGTTGGTTTGGCCTGCGGTAAAGAGACCTGAGATTTTCTTGGTTTCTAAAGTTGCCCGCAATTGATGTGGAAGGACCATATCATACTCAATTGCATAACCCGTTCGCATCATCTCAGCATTCTCCAATCCCTTAATAGAATGAACAAGATCTCGTTGCACATCCTCTGGTAAACTGGTTGACAAGCCTTGGACATAGACTTCTTCTGTATTGCGTCCTTCTGGTTCTAGGAAGAGCTGGTGGCGTTCCTTGTCCGCAAAGCGCACAATCTTATCTTCAATAGATGGACAATAGCGAGGTCCAACTCCCTTTACAACACCTGTAAACATAGGGGCCCGGTGTAAATTGCTGTTGATGATTTCGTGGCTTTGACTATTTGTATAGGTTAACCAACAAGGGATTTGATCCTTTAAATAATCCTCGTCACGCGAATTGTAAGAAAAGTGATTTGGATTCTCATCACCTGGTTGAATTTCCGTTTCTTCATAATTGATTGACGATGCCTTTACACGTGGTGGCGTACCTGTTTTGAACCGTCCAATTTCTAGTCCTAATTTTTTGAGATTATCAGCCAAATTGATGGAAGCAAGGCTATGGTTAGGGCCTGATGAATACTTGAGATCCCCAATGATGATTTCTCCACGTAAAGCTGTTCCAGTCGTGACAATAACAGCCTTGGCCCCATATTCTTGGTGAGTTGCAGTTCGAACACCAATAACCTTCCCATCTTCTACCAAAATTTCATCGATCATGGTTTGGCGAAGGGTCAAGTTTTCTTGGTTCTCAACTGTCTTACGCATTTCCTTAGAGTAGAGCTCTTTATCTGCTTGAGCACGAAGCGCACGAACCGCTGGTCCCTTTCCTGTATTCAACATCTTCATCTGAATATAGGATTTGTCAATATTCTTGGCCATCTCTCCACCGAGAGCATCTACCTCACGAACCACAATCCCTTTTGCAGAACCACCAATCGAAGGATTACATGGCAAAAACGCCAACATTTCTATATTGATGGTTGCAAGTAAAACTTTACAACCCATTCGGCTCGCAGCAAGGGAGGCTTCTACACCTGCATGCCCCGCTCCAATTACAATAATATCGTATTCTTCTATAAAATTATAAGTCATTTTTTCTCCTATTCTTTAAGATGGATGTGTCGTAACTGTCCGTCCCAATCTGGTAAGGCGGTTTTTAAAAATGCCGGCTTCAGATTTACAGTATGTAGTTCATCTAAAGCAAGCCACCGGCAAGGTAATGGCTTCGCATCTTCTTGCATGGTTAACGGTGCATCTTCTAGTAAGTCTACTAAATAATGGAACTCGATATTATGATAGTGGACCTCAGCTTGTTCAAAGCGATTTTCAACAATGAAAGCTAACTGAACCGCTCTAGATGCGACCCCAAGTTCCTCTTTTACTTCTCGAACTACGGCATCTTCAGTAGCTTCATCCACTTGAATAGCACCTCCGATTGTATAAAAACCATCCTCATCTTCTACGACTAACAAGCGATTGTCTTTTACAATCAAAGCAGTCGCTCTCACACCAAAAACCGTTTGGTTTGACTTGGTCCGAAAATCCTGTTCTTGCATGTAACTTCCTTTCGAAACGACACAAAAATAGTCAAAACTCTGAGAAGTGCAGGACAAAAAAGCCTGCAACATCCATGAGCTTTGACCATCACTTCTATTGCTTTTATTATTGTAGCAAATTGAGAAAATTTGTCAATTTAAATATACTGACAAACTTTACCATCTCGGTAAGCATTGTCAATTAAGCCGCCACCGAGACACTCTTCACCATCGTAAAAGACAACAGCCTGACCTGGCGTAATAGCACGTTGAGGTTCTGCAAAAATTACCTCAGCCTTGTCACCCTTGACATGAACCGTCACTTTGGAATCTGGCTGGCGATAGCGGAACTTAGCTGTACACTCTAGTGTAAACTCTTCCGGCATATCCCGTGTAAAGTGAACTTGACTAGCTTGTAAACTTGTTGACATGAGTGCTTCATGATAGAATCCTTGACCGACATACAGAATATTTTGACTCAGATCTTTACCAACGACAAACCAAGGAGCATTGTCTCCACCTTGTTGGCCACCAATTCCAAGACCACCTCGCTGACCGATTGTGTAATACATCAAACCGGCATGCTCACCCATATCCCGTCCATCTACGGTCATCATTCGGCCTGGTTGGGCAGGAAGGTAGTTCCCTAGAAACTCTTTGAAGTTCTTTTCTCCGATAAAGCAGATCCCAGTGGAGTCTTTCTTTTTAGCCGTTGCCAATCCAGCCTCTTCTGCCAACCGGCGAACCTCAGGCTTTTCCAAATGCCCCAACGGGAACATGGTTTTCTGAAGTTGTTCTTGTGACAACTGGCTTAGGAAATAAGTTTGATCCTTCCCATTGTCAACTCCGCGTAGCATATGGACAATACCATCCTCATCACGCGCCACACGTGCATAGTGACCCGTGGCTACATAATCGGCACCGAGTGTCATGGCATAATCTAAGAAGGCCTTAAATTTGATTTCCTTATTACACATGACATCCGGATTTGGTGTGCGGCCTGCACGGTATTCTGCAAGGAAGTATTCAAAGACGCGATCCCAGTATTCTTTCTCAAAGTTGACAGAATAGTAAGGTATGCCAATTTGGTCAGCAACCGCTGCTACATCCTTGTAATCTTCCGTAGCTGTACAGACGCCATTTTCGTCTGTGTCGTCCCAGTTTTTCATGAAGATGCCAATGACATCGTAACCCTGTTGTTTTAACAACAAAGCCGTTACAGATGAATCGACACCGCCACTCATACCAACAACAACACGTGTTTTCGAGTTATCACTCATAGATTTCTCCCATCTTTTCGTTTCTCACGATTGAAGGTCGTGGTTTGCTTCAACGATTGAAGGTCGTTTTGAGCATTATCAATTGTAACACGCTTTATAGTAGAAAACAAGCATCTTGCTATCCTATTTATTGGCTATTGTATCTATATGTTTACAAGTCTGTAAATCAAAAAAGAGTCCAATTGCTGAACTCTTTCATCTACTTTAATACCAGCCATTGGCCAGCCAGAAGTTTTTAGCTGCCGACCATGATCCATATCGGTTGACAACATATTGATTGGCTACTTTTTCTTGGTTTGCAGGTGATAAATCACCATTCAAATAAGTGATAGTCAATTGGTAACGACCATAATATTGGCCATTTTGTGCTGTATAACTACCACTTGACTCTTTCTGGGCAATCCATTCCTTAGCAGCTGCATCTTCCGCACTCAAGCCATCTGAAGCAGAGACAGTAGTTGTTGCTTGTGTAGTGGTAGCTTGCTCTGTTGTATTAGTTGTTGACTTCTCATCTTCAATCTCTAAAACTTGACCGACTGTAATGAGGTTGACATTGCTAATCTTATTTTTCTTAGCAATCGAATCAACCGTTGTATTCTTCTCTTTAGCAATAGCTGATAAGGTATCACCCGACTTTACAGTGTAAGATTCTGCACTGGCAAGGACGGGAATAAACATTCCTGATAATAAGCTCAATCCGATTACACGTTTTACAAAGATTTTTTTATTCATGGTTTTACACTCCTTTTCTATATGTTCTTTATCTTACAGAAGAAATGTTTCAGAAACTTTATGAAATCACGTCAAATGTTTCAATAATATGTTAGCAAGAATAAAAAACACCTCAAATAAACTTGTTTTAAGTATCTTTTAAGGTTAAAACAAAATTTCCCTCTTAAATAGAAGAAAACATGCCCTAGATTTGTTATAATGAAAGAAAAGAAACCCTAAGGAGCTGACTGATGAATTCGCTTAAATTCCAATCTGTATTTGATATTATTGGACCGGTTATGATTGGACCTTCTAGTAGCCATACTGCTGGAGCTGTTCGTATTGGAAAAATTGTCTCTTCTATTTTTGGAGAGGATCCGACAGAAGTTGAATTTCAGTTGTTTAATTCCTTTGCCAAAACCTATCGCGGTCACGGGACAGACTTGGCCCTTGTAGCTGGTATTTTGGGTATGGACACAGATGATCCAAGAATCCCCAATAGTCTTGAAATTGCCCATGAAAGAGGAATTCGAATCGTCTGGTCTATTCAAAAGGAGAGCAATGCTCCTCATCCAAATACGACGACCATCACGGTGAAAAATGATCACAAAACCATCTCCGTCACAGGAATTTCCATTGGTGGGGGAAACATACAAGTTACCGAGTTAAATGGCTTTGCAATTTCTCTAAACATGAACACCCCAACTATTATTATTGTTCACCAAGACGTTCCTGGGATGATTGCCCATGTGACAGAAGCCCTTTCCCGGTATGATATCAATATCGCCCAAATGAACGTAACCCGTGAAAAAGCCGGTGAAAAGGCTATTATGATTATTGAAGTGGATTCTCGTAATTGTGACGAAGCTATTGAGTTAATCCGTCAAATTCCCCATTTACACAATGTGAATTTCTTTCAATAAGGAGACCCCATGTTTTATTCCATTACCGAACTAGTTGAACAAGCGACCCTCCACTATGAAGGAAATGTCGCAGAATTAATGATTGCAACTGAGTTTGAACTAACTGGTCGCGAGCGCGAAGAAGTTCTGACTCTTATGACACGAAACCTTGAGGTCATGAAAGAATCCGTTCATCTTGGACTCAATGACCAACTTTCTAGAAGTGGCTTGACCGGAGGAGATGCTGCAAAATTGGATCGCTATATTCGATCTGGAAAAGCCCTCTCCGACTATACTGTCCTAACCGCAGCCAAAAATGCTATCGCTGTCAACGAACACAATGCAAAAATGGGCTTAGTCTGTGCTACTCCCACTGCTGGATCGGCTGGTTGCTTACCTGCTGTTCTTACTTCAGCCATCGAGAAACTCCATTTAGATGAGCACCAACAATTGGAGTTCTTATTGGCCGCAGGAGCCTTTGGCCTGGTTATTGCCAACAATGCATCGATTTCAGGAGCTGAGGGAGGCTGTCAAGCCGAGGTGGGTTCCGCGGCAGCCATGAGTGCAGCTGCCTTGACGTTGGCTGCTGGGGGAAGTCCTTACCAAGCTAGCCAAGCCATTTGTTTCGTCATCAAAAATATGTTAGGCTTAATTTGTGATCCCGTTGCAGGACTGGTAGAGGTCCCATGTGTCAAACGAAATGCTATGGGTGCAAGCTATGCCTATATTGCAGCGGATATGGCTCTAGCAGGAATTGAATCCAAAATCCCTGTCGATGAGGTCATTGACGCCATGTATCAAGTTGGATCTAGCCTACCAACTGCCTTTAGAGAAACGGCTGAAGGTGGTCTAGCAGCGACTCCAACTGGAAAACGACTACAGCAAGAAATATTTGGAGACTAACCTATGAAGTACATATTTTTCGACTTGGATGGGACTTTAGTCGATAGTTCCGAAGGAATTGAAACCACCTTTCTACACACTTTCAAGGTGCTAGGAGTTCCTGCTCCTGATAAAGAGACTATTCGAACCTTTATGGGCCCACCACTCGAAGTTACATTTACAAACCATCTTCCAAAAGAACTTGTCACAAAAGCTGTAGAAATCTATCGCACTTATTACAAAGAAACTGGCCAACAACAAACCTATCTCTACCCAGGTATCAAAGAACTCCTTCAACAATTGAAGGAATTGGGTTATCACTTATTCATCACCACCTCTAAGAATCAGGAAGTGAGTCTCGAAATAGCCCATTCACTAGGAATAAGTGATTGCTTTGAAGGGATTTATGGTTCTATCCCAGGATCTATGCACAAAGCTGATATCATTCAGCGTGTACTAGTGGACCATCAAATTCCAAAAGAGGAAGCTTGCATCGTTGGGGATACTAAATTTGATATCATTGGGGGAAAAACCATTGGTATTCACACAATTGCAGTCAGTTGGGGATTTGCACCTTTAGACCAATTAAAAGAACAATTGCCTGATACCATCCTAGACTCTCCTCTAGAGTTAATCGCTTATTTAAATTCATAAAAGAGGTTTACAATTTTGTAAACCTCTTTTATGTATGAAATCACTCATGGGTAAGAGTATCCATGGTTCACCAAGGTTGACTGACACAGTCATTTTTCTTTACAAGTCTTTACAATCCTTATCAAGGTAAGAAACAAAATAAAAAGAGGGTTTCCCCTCTTTTTTAGTATCCCCAAGCTGAAAGTCCTTGGTTTGAATAGGCATTATAAGCTGATTGGATTTGATCATCAACTGTAGCAGTTGAACCCCAACCTGGCATTGTTTGGAAAAGACCACTAGCTCCAGATGGATTTGCTGCGTTCACTTGACCATTTGATTCGCGGGCAATAATGGCTTCCCAAGTTGATGCAGGAACACCTGTCATTTCAGCCATTCGAGCCGCTGCATAGGATCCAGTTTCTCCAGCAGTATTCCCATTAGCAAGTACAATCCCATTTCCTGAATTTGTAACAACTGGTGCTGCATTATAAGTAGCATTAGCAGTAGTTGTTGATGTTTCAGCCGCTACTTGATTTGTAGAAGCTTCAACTCCTGGTTCCTGACTTGCTGTAGCAGTATTCACTTTGTTGATCAATGAGTTTGAACGTTCACCCAACTCAATAATTTGACCTGCGTGGATTAAATCTTGATTGCTGATTTGATTCAATTCAACAAGCTTTTCGATAGTAGTGTTATTCTTAATCGCGATTTCTGATAAAGTATCACCATTTTTCACTTCGTATGTTTCAGCATTCACTACCACACCAGAAACAAAAAGTGAAAGAGCTGAGATAATAGAAGTTAATGTCCATTGGACTTTTTTTGTGTTCATCAATACATTCTCCTTTCGAACATAATACTATCTTACACATTAAATGTTACAGTTAGTTATAATTTATGTTACAAAGGTTACAAAATCATGTATTTTTCATGCAAAAAACGCTATAAATAGCGTTTTTCTTCATTTTTTTAGAAAAATTCCCCTACATGTAGTGGTGGTATTCTAATATTTCAACCAAAAAATGATAGCACCAACTGCTACTACAGACAGAATAGCTATACTATCTAGGGCTTGCCATTTTAACTGCCTATATCGGCTTCTTCCCTCTCCACTTTTATAACCTCTTGCCTCCATGGCAATTGCAAGAGCATCTGCACGTTTAAAACTTGATGCAAACAAGGGAATTAAAATCGGTATAAAAGAGCGGATCTTCTGAAGGAGATTCCCTTCTCCAAAATCAACCCCTCGGGCTCTCTGTGCATTCATAATGCGAATCGTATCATCCATTAGAGTGGGAACGAAACGAAGGCTCATAGACAACATGAGTCCAATTTCATGAGCAGGAACTTTGATGATTTTAAATGGAGTTAACAACTTTTCTACGGCATCTGCTAAGCTTAAGGGCGTTGTTGTCAGTGTTAAAATCGTTGAAAATACAACAATGAGAATAAAACGACAAAAGATCACACCAGCTTGCGCAAGTCCTTTATCCGTTACAGTCAAAAAATAAAATTGAAATAAGGTCTTACCGCCAGTCGTCGCAAACAACTGAAAGAGTGTGGTGAAAGCAATGATAAAGACCATAGATTTCAGGCCATTAATAAAAAAACGGAAGGGGATCTTGGCACTCAAAATCAACGCAAAGGCCAATAAAAATAACAGGACATTCGTCATCACATTATTGGCCCAAAACAAAATAACAATTAACAAGAAAAGTCCTAGTAACTTTGCTCTTGGATCCATACGATGGAGAATGGAGTTACCTGGTACATATCGTCCTAAAATCATACTATTCATGTCCAATTAACTCCTTAAACTCCTGTAAAGTGATTGGTAAATTTGGTAAAGATAGTCCTTTTTGACGTAAGCGCCAAGCAAATTTCGTCACTTTCGGTACACCTAAATGTATGTTTTCTAGTCCTTCTACATCCTGAAATACATCCCTTGGATGCCCAGACCTCACAATTCGACCTTTTTCTAAAACATAAACAAGATTTGCGTATTCAGCCACATCTTCCATAGAATGACTGACAAGAACGATGGTCATCCCAGCTTGATGCAGTGAAGCAAATAGCTTCATTAATTCCCGTCTGCCTGACGGATCCAAACCAGCTGTTGGCTCATCCAAGACCAAAATTTCAGGTTCCATCGCTAAAATGCCTGCAATAGCAACCCGTCTCATTTGCCCTCCAGACAATTCAAAGGGACTCCGTTCAAACAACTCTTCAGAAAGACCGACTAAGCATAATTTTTCCTTGGCAATGTTCTCAGCTGACTCTTGGTCTACTCCAAAATTTTGAGGCCCAAATGCGACATCCTTTACAACAGTCTCAGCAAAGAGTTGACTTTCTGGAAATTGAAAGACGAGACCCACTTTTTTCCGAAGATCCTTTAGCTCTTTTTGAGAAGACTCAGAACTAATGCGCATATCATTCATTTGCACTTCCCCTTGACTGGGCAAAAGCAAACCATTTAATAATTGGAGGATGGTCGATTTTCCACTTCCAGTATGCCCAATTAGAGCTGTATAAGAACCGCTTGGGATTTCCATGTTCACATCAAAAAGAGCCGCTCCTTCAAAAGGAGTACCTTCTTGATAGGTATAACTAAGCTGTTTTAAAGCAATTCCCATAATAGTTTCTCTAGCTCTCCTTCAGTCTGATAGGTTTCTCCAACTGGAAAACCTTTTTGATGTAACATGCTGCGCAATCGATTGGCGAAAGGTTCTTCTAGTCCAATTTCATCTAAATCATCTCGAGAAAAGAGTTCTCTTGGAGTCAGATCCAAGGTCGCTTTTCCTTTTTCAAAAAGAATAACCCGATCACTTAGGGAAACTTCCTCTAAATCATGGGTAATAGAAATAACCGTTAACCCATATCGTTCTTTGACTTCTCGAACTGTCCGAATTAGTTCTAGACGCCCTTCCGGATCCAACATACTGGTTGCTTCATCTAAAATGATGATTTTAGGTCGTAAAGCAATAATTCCGGCAATGGCCACTCGTTGCTTTTGTCCACCGGATAACCTAGCGGGTTCACGGTCTTTGAACTCATCCATGCGGACCATCTTCAAAGCTTCGTCTACTCGTTGCACCATTTCGTCTCTTGGAATTCCTTGGTTCTCCAACCCAAACGCCACATCATCTTCAACTGTAGCCCCAACAAACTGGTTATCTGGATTCTGGAAAACCATGCCAATCTCACTACGTTTATCCCAAACATTTTCAGGAGTTAACAAATCTCCGGAAATATAGATTTGACCAGATTCCGGTAACAACAAGCCATCAATCAGGCGAACCACTGTTGATTTACCACTTCCGTTATGTCCAATAATGGATAACCATTCACCATGTTTCACGTGAAACGAAATATCATTTAACTGATGGTTCTCATCTGTTTTTTGGTATTTAAATGTAAGATTTCGAACTTCTATAATATTATTCATTTATCTAAAGGTATCTTTAAAGAGGTAGGCACTGCCTTTAAAGTATTCATATCCAGAGTAGACTGTAAAGATTAGCGCAACATAAAGCGTAATTTGACCCAATAAGTCCCAATGGAAGAGAAGGAAGATAATAGCAAACATTTGTGAGAAGGTTTTAATTTTTCCAGGCATAGCTGCTGGCAAAACAACTCCTCCTGTTTCAACCAATAACAGACGGAGGCCAGTTACGGCTAATTCACGGCAAATTATAACTGCAGTAATCCAAGCCGGAACCATCTTTAATTCAATCATCATGATAAAGGCAGACATGACAAGGAGCTTATCAGCCATAGGATCCGCAAATTTTCCAAAGTTACTAACAACTTTCCATTTACGAGCTAAATAACCATCCAAATAATCGGTGATACTAGCAACCGCAAAGACAATAGCTGCTGCTACATGCCAACCATAACCTTTACCAAATATTAGCATCAAAATAAAAATAGGAATAAACACAATTCGAATCAGTGTTAAGGCATTTGGGATATTTTCTTTTTTCATTCTAGTCTCCTTACTAGTTTACATGATCATTTACATCTAATTGACAAAATCAACGTCGATTTAATTCGACAAAAACATCATTCCACTATTATCCCGCTATTTAGGGAAAATGATAAAGTCCGTCATATCACAAGCGTTGATAAAATCTCGCCCAACCTTTACAACATCTTGTAAAGAAATACTCTGTAAAATTTTTGGAAGATCAAATAGATTTTCACCTGTCTCAATTGGATTAAATTGAGTCGCAATATAATCCAAGGAATTCAAACCGTGTAGAAAATCTCCAAACATTTCACTTTTAATCGTATCCAAATGCTCTTGAGTCACATCAGGATCTTTCTCAAAATTCTTAATGGCCGTTCTGAACTGATGGGATATACTAACAGGTTCCGAGGTGTCCATCGTTAACATCACAAAGTGAAACGAAGACTCTACTTCAATTTCTAGTGTCAAGGAGTTGTCAAGTTTACCAACTTCATAAAGTGACTGAAATCGTTTAGATGTCCATCCAAACATCATTGCAAACAATAATTTGAGGATAATCTTATAGCGATACTGGTAAAGAGGAGGAATCTGATTTCTTCCACGAATTCCAATTGCTAACTTCGGTGAAGCAACTTCCATCCGACTTGTCTCATTTTGAACAACTGGATTTAAGTCCACGGGTGAGATATGAGGAAGAGGACTTGAAGAGGTCTTCATCTCAAATTCAGAAACAAGGTTAACAAGGCTGTCAAGATCAAAATTTCCGACAACCACTAGATGCATATTGGATGGTTGGTAGAAATAATCGAAATTTTCCTGTAAACTTTCTTCATCAATTTGAGAAAGAGAAGATACAGTACCTGCAATATCTTGGGCTAAAGGTGTTTCTGGATAAAGATTTGCCAACGCCCTAAAGAATAATTGGTAGTCAGGACTATCTTGGTACATTTCGATTTCTTGTTGAATAATCAATTGTTCCTTCTTTAGAGAATCCTTTGAGAGATGAAGAGATTGTGTCATCTCCAGTAACAATCTCAGATTTTCATTGACATTCGAGGTGGTCGAAAAGAGATAGCTAGTTTGTGTAAAGCTAGTAAAGGCATTACTTTCAGCTCCCAGCTTTACAAAATGCTGTAAATAATCTTGACCGTCTTGATCTTCAAATAATTTATGTTCAAGAAAATGTGCAATCCCTGCTGGAAATTCTTTTATTCCCTCCACTCCATCCACTGTAAATCTTGTATCAACAGAACCGAATTTAGTAGAAATGATTGCATAGCTTTCATTAAAATCCGCTTTTGGAATTAAATATAACTTCAATCCATTTTGGAGACTTGTCTGATAAACACATTCTCCAACAGCTGGATAATCTATTTTCTCCAAATCTTTCTTTATCATTCTCTTCCTTCCATAAAATAGACCGCTTGTAATTTGAGTGATTTGGCAACAGCCATAATTTCTTCTTTCGTCACCAGTTGAATGGCTTGGATCCAATCATCAATTGACAAGAACTGTTTTCCTAAAGTAGATTGTAGATAAGCTCTTTCAATCAAGGTGCCAGGTCGATCCTGCGACAATTTTGCAGCATTTATAATCATTTCTTTTGTCAAGCGCAGCTCTTCACTTGTAAACTTCCCTCTCTTCAAGTCACTTACTTGACGACTCATTAGAGTCATGGTCCGGGTTCTATTTTTTCGATCAATCCCTGCATAGATCCGCATAAAATGAGAAAAAATATCAAAATGGCTAGAGATAGTATAAGCCAATCCTTCTTTTTCTCGAATGACTGTAAACAATTTTGAGTGAGAGAAAGCACCCAGTAAACCATTTAAAACAATCAAAGCAAAATGCTCTTTTTCTCCATACTGAACAGGAAAATGATAACCTAACTCTAAAATAGATTGATGAGTTTCTCTTTGCTCAAGTCCTTCTCTGACAACATTTGAAAAAGATTGGGCATAAAATAGATTGACATGAGATTTACGAGGTTGTAAACCAAATTCACTAATCTTTTCAATGACCGCTAGTTCATTGAAATCACCCATAAAGAAAAAGTCAATCAGATTTGTTTGAAGCATTTCTTGAAATGCTTGATAAGTTGACCCTTCATCCTCATTCTGAATCTGCTGGACACTTCCATACTTGCTCAGTTTCATATCAGCTTGATCATAATACAACCGATTCAATTGTTGGTGGGCATAATAATAATGATTTTCAATTTCTGCTTCTAGTTCTGTAATGAGATTTTTTTTCTCTACTGAAAAAGTTTCTGAATGAAAGCACCCGTTTTCGGCAAGAGGAGCATTAAGAGATACCTTTAATAAATCCAACATCTGGTCTGTCAGGACATTTTTCTTGCTCAAAAAAGAATCACGGACATAAGATAAATTAATATCAATGTAGTGCATTTGACCGCGTTTTGAAACAGAAGTAGAGAAATTGGCCCCATACAAGTTCGCCAACTGCTCTCTAAATTGCTGTGAAGTTGGGTAAAGTTGATTGGCTGTTTCGATCATGCGTGAGGCTAGAACCCGTCCTGCTATTGTTTCTTCAGAAAGAGGGGCTGAGAACCGCACTTTTATCTCATTGGTCTTAAATTTTTCTGATTTCATAAAATGGATTCGAACACCAGTAACTAATTCCATCGTCATCCTCGTTCTAACAAATATTACTCTTCATTATATCATGAAATCCCAGTAAAATCTTTCCCAGACAGATTAAAAAACGTTTACACTGACTCGCCCTATTTTAGGTTTTTCATCCTTTTGTGGTATAATAACTATCATTGAGGTGAACTATGAACTATAAACTTTTTGATGAATTTATCACACTACAAGCCCTATTTAAAGAACTGGGTATCATCCAAAGCGGTGGAGCTATCAAAGCCTTTTTACACGAAAATCAAGTAGAGGTCAATGGAGAAGTGGAAACCAGAAGAGGACGTAAGTTACGAGTCGGAGATACAATCGAAGTAATTGGTGAGAAGGAAGTCATAACACTGACAGAACCTAGTCCAGAAGAGATTGAAGACTATCAAGCGGACAAGCTGGAAAAAGAACGCGTTGCTCAATTGGTAAAGAAATTAAACAAAGAACAAAAACAAAAAAAAGATTCTAAACCTAAAAAAGAAGAGAATAAGCGGAAGCCTGTTCGTTTCCCAGGAACATAATATGTGGCTTAAATCCATACACATTCAGAAATTTCGAAATTATAAAGAAGTAGATCTTCAATTCCACTCTCGTTTGAATATTTTCTTAGGCCAAAATGCTCAAGGAAAAACCAATCTCCTCGAATCCATCTACTTTTTAGCCTTGACCCGCAGCCATCGGACCCGTTCCGATAAAGATCTAATTCATTTTCAAGAGGAACAATTTACTGTTTCAGGGGTCCTAGAAAAAAAGACCGGCTCAATCCCTTTAGAAATTTCCTTATCCTCAAAAGGACGAGTCACTAAAGTAAACCACTTAAAACAAAGCAAGTTATCAACCTATATCGGTAACATGAATGTGGTTCTCTTTGCTCCAGAGGATTTACAACTTGTTAAAGGCTCACCCGCTCTTCGCCGCAAGTTTATTGATATTGATTTAGGCCAGATGAAACCTGTCTATCTATCGGATTTAACAGCCTATCATCATGTTTTAAAGCAGAGAAACAGTTACTTAAAAACGGCAACTACCGTAGACCCAACCTTTTTAGATGTTTTGGATGAGCAATTAGCAGATTATGGTAGCCGGGTCTGTATCCATCGGAAAGATTTTCTTAAAAAATTAGAAGACTTTGGACAAGAGAAACATTTTGAAATTTCGAATCAAACTGAAAAACTATCTATTCGGTATGATTCCTCCATTCCTTTTCAAGATGAGGAGACACTTCGCCAAACCTTTATCACCTTGCTTCGAGAAAATCGGACAAGAGATCTCATCAAAAAAACAACCAGTGTTGGTCCTCACCGAGATGACATTAGCTTTTACATCAATGATATGAATGCGACTTTTGGTAGCCAAGGGCAGCACCGCAGTGTTGTTCTTTCCTTAAAATTAGCAGAGATTTCATTAATTGAATCCTTGACAAATGAAAAGCCGATTTTACTCTTAGACGATGTCATGAGTGAACTTGACAACAATCGTCAACTACATTTGCTAGAAGTTATCTCTCGTGACATCCAAACGTTTATTACAACTACAACCCTAGATCACCTAAAAGACTTGCCAGAAGACTTAAAAATCTTCAATATTCAATCAGGTCAAGTTGACGAATAATTAACAATGTTGTCAATCTTGATTGACAACATTTTGACACAATAAAAGTGTGAAATCATAAGATTTCACACTTTTATTTTTTATTGAACTGAGTAGTTTGGTGCTTCATTGGTAATTTGAACATCGTGTGGGTGGCTTTCTTTCAAACCTGCCCCAGACATTTCAACAAATTGTGCATTTTCGTGCAATTCTTGAAGGTTGGCAGCTCCAACATAGCCCATACCAGAACGGATACCACCAATCATTTGGAAGACGATATCGGCTGCTGAACCCTTATAAGCAACCCGACCTTCGATTCCTTCTGGAACCAATTTGTTGGCTTCATTAACAGAACCTTGGAAGTAGCGGTCGCTTGAACCTTTCTTCATTGCTGCAATAGACCCCATACCACGATAAGTCTTGAACTTACGTCCTTGGAAGATTTCAGTTTCACCTGGTGCTTCATCTGTTCCTGCAAACATAGATCCAAGCATGACTGCATGACCACCAGCTGCAAGGGCTTTTACAATATCTCCAGAATACTTGATCCCACCGTCAGCAATGATTGTTTTTCCATATTCACGCGCAACAGCTGCTGCGTCATAGATCGCTGTAACTTGAGGAACCCCAACACCTGCAATCACACGAGTTGTACAGATAGAACCTGGCCCAATCCCAACCTTAACAACATCAACACCTGCATCATAGAGAGCACGCGCTCCCTCAGCTGTAGCAATATTACCTGCAATCAAGGTGCGATCTGGGAAATGAGCACGAATTTCAGCAATTTTACGAAGAACCCCTGCAGAATGACCATGGGCTGTATCGATGACAATGGCATCCGCACCAGCTTCAAATAATGCTTCCGCACGCTCAAAAGTGTCAGATGTAACTCCGACAGCACCTGCTACTAAAAGACGACCAAATTCATCTTTCGCTGCATTTGGAAACTCAATAACTTTTTCGATATCTTTAATGGTAATCAAACCTGACAAACGACCATTCTCATCTACCAACGGCAATTTTTCAATGCGGTGTTCTTGGAGAATCCGTTCAGCGGTCTCTAAATCAGTACCGACTGGTGCAGTTACTAGATTCTCGCTAGTCATATGATTTGAAATTGGTTGATCATAATCAGAAATAAAACGTAAGTCGCGGTTGGTCAAAATCCCAACTAGTTTACGATTTTCCAAGGTTTCAACCACAGGAACACCACTGATACGGTACCGTCCCATGAGTTCATCGGCTTCAGCAATGGTATGCTCAGGTGTTAAGAAAAATGGGTCAATGATAACGCCGTTTTCAGAGCGTTTTACTTTACGAACTTCATCTGCTTGTTGGGCAATGGACATATTTTTATGAATAACCCCAAGTCCTCCAGCACGGGCAATGGCAATAGCCATTTGGCTTTCAGTGACTGTATCCATCGCAGCTGTGATGATTGGGATATTCAACACAAGGTTATCCGCCAATTTTGTACGAAGATCTGCATCGTTTGGTAATACATGACTTTCAGCTGGAATGAGCAATACATCATCGAAGGTATAACCTTTTTTCAAAAATTTAGTGTCCCAATTTGACATTCCCATTTTCCTCTTTTCTTTCTTTTTGAGCCAAGCTCGTCTTTTTTGATTGATAATATCATACCATTCTAAGATAATTTGTCAATCATTTGTACAATATTTCAAAAAGAGGTGTTGGTACCTCTTTTGAATCATTTATTTTATTGAATCATCTCAATATCAAGCACTTACTTGAAATAGTTTAATCCCATGGCAGACTTGACTTGATCAAGCGTTTCTGCTGCAACCGAACGGGCTACTTCACTACCCTTTTGAAGCATATCATAAACTTGACCCATATCTTTAGCAAATTCAATCCGCCGTTCGCGAATAGGACCCAACTCTCTCTCAAGAATTTCTAACAAATAGCGTTTGGTTTTAACATCACCTAAACCACCCCGTTGGTAATGGTCTTTCATGTTTTGAATGGTCGCCTGATCTTCTTCTTTGCCAAAAACATCCAAATAATGGAAAACCATATTTCCTTCAATTTTCCCTGGATCTTCGACACGAATATGCTCAGGATCTGTATACATACTCATGACCTTTTTCTTCAAGGTGTCCATATCATCCGCTAAATAGATACCATTGCCAAGAGATTTGGACATTTTGGCATTCCCATCCAAGCCAGGCAAACGACCCGCGGCCTCATTTTCTGGGAAAATTCCTTCCGGTTCAACCAAGACATCGCAATGATACGCATGATTAAAGGAACGAACAATTTCACGAGTTTGTTCAATCATGGGCTTTTGGTCAGTTCCAACAGGCACGAGATTGGCTTTAAAAGCGGTAATGTCTGCAGCTTGGGAAACAGGATAAACCAAAAAACCAGATGGAATAGACTCACCGAACCCTTTTTGGGAAATTTCTGTCTTAACGGTTGGGTTTCGTTCCAAACGTGAAACAGAGACCAAATTCATATAATACATGGTCAATTCCGCTAGCTCAGGGATTTGACTTTGAATAAAAATAGTTGATTTCTTTGGATCTAAGCCAGCTGCTAAATAATCTAGAGCAACATTTCCAATAGATTCAACAATGGTTTGCGGATCTTTAGCATGATCCGTTAGGGCTTGCTGATCGGCTAAAAAGACAAACATCTGATACTTGTCTTCATTTTGCATAAGAACTCGATTCTTCAACGAACCGACATAGTGTCCAATATGGAGCTTCCCAGTCGGGCGATCTCCAGTTAAAATAATCGGCTTGGTCATTTTTCTTCCTCCCTGAAGTACAAAATAAAAGCCCACGCATAGCAAAAACTATGCGAGGGCGTCTGAGACACGGTGCCACCTCACTTAGAACAGCATATGCTGTTCTCTCTGACTCATCACAAATGAGCTGCACATAAGGCCTGCTAGCCGAATCTCTATTGGTTAAGATTCTATTTGAACATCAGTCCATTTCATTCTGTTTCGTTGCTTATTTTCAGCAACCATAAGCTCTCTAAAAAACGAATACAGATTACTCTTCTGATTGCTTTTCATTATATAATGACATCAAAGGAAAGTCAAGTTCTTCACCCTTTTCTATAGACTAAATGACTTCCTCCAATGCATAAGGGTATTCATTGAAAAATCAAGCATTTTCTAGTAAAATAGGCTTATATAGACAGAAAAAGAGGAGAACTATACGTGCTAACAGTTACAGACGTCTCACTACGTTTTAGTGATCGTAAACTTTTTGATGATGTCAACATCAAATTTACAGAAGGAAATACATATGGTTTGATTGGGGCCAATGGTGCTGGAAAATCAACCTTTTTAAAAATCTTAGCTGGGGATATTGAACCGACAACTGGTCATATTTCTCTTGGACCAGACGAACGTCTTTCTGTTCTTCGTCAAAATCACTTTGACTACGAAGATGAGCGTGCCATTGATGTCGTTATCATGGGAAATGAAAAACTTTATAGCATCATGAAGGAAAAAGATGCTATCTATATGAAGGAAGATTTTTCAGATGAAGACGGTGTACGCGCAGCAGAACTCGAAGGAGAATTCGCTGAACTAGGTGGTTGGGAAGCGGAAAGTGAAGCTTCACAACTCCTCCAAAATCTGAATATTCCAGAAGAGCTCCACTACCAAAATATGAGTGAACTAGCAAATGGGGATAAAGTAAAAGTCCTCCTAGCAAAAGCTCTCTTTGGTAAACCAGACGTCCTTCTTTTGGACGAGCCAACCAACGGTCTTGATATTCAATCCATTACCTGGTTAGAAGACTTCTTGATTGATTTCGAGAATACCGTTATCGTTGTATCCCACGACCGTCACTTCTTGAATAAAGTCTGTACCCACATGGCCGACCTAGACTTTGGAAAAATCAAACTCTATGTTGGTAACTATGATTTCTGGAAAGAATCATCTGAACTGGCTGCCAAGTTGTTAGCAGACCGTAATGCTAAAGCAGAAGAAAAAATCAAACAATTACAAGAATTTGTGGCTCGTTTCTCTGCCAATGCGTCAAAATCGAAACAGGCAACGTCACGTAAAAAGATGCTTGACAAGATTCAGTTAGAAGAAATTGTCCCATCTAGTCGTAAATACCCATTTATCAGCTTTAAAGCGGAACGAGAAATTGGGAATGATCTGTTGACAGTAGAGAACTTATCTGTAAAGATTGATGGTGAAACTATTCTTGACAACATCAGCTTCATCTTACGACCAGGTGATAAGACAGCTCTTATCGGACAAAACGACATCCAAACAACTGCCTTGATCCGCGCTATTATGGGTGAAATCGAATATGAAGGAACTGTCAAGTGGGGAGTTACAACTAGCCGCTCTTACTTACCAAAAGACAATTCAGCTGACTTTGCAGGTGGCGAGTCAATTCTTGACTGGCTCCGTCAATTCGCAAGTAAAGAAGAAGATGACAATACCTTCCTTCGTGGATTCCTCGGACGCATGCTCTTCTCTGGAGATGAGGTTAACAAGCCTGTCAACGTCTTGTCAGGGGGAGAAAAAGTGCGCGTGATGCTTTCAAAACTCATGCTTTTGAAGTCAAACGTTCTTGTACTTGACGATCCTACAAATCACTTGGACTTGGAATCAATTTCAAGCTTGAACGATGGATTGAAAAACTTCAAAGAATCGATCATCTTTGCCAGTCACGACCATGAGTTTATTCAAACTCTTGCCAACCATATCATTGTTCTTTCAAAAAATGGTGTCATTGACCGGATTGATGAAACCTATGATGAATTCTTAGAAAACCAAGAAGTTCAAGCAAAAGTTAAAGAACTTTGGAAAGACTAAAAATCACTCCAAATGATCAAAAAACCTGGAACCTTTGTTTCAGGGTCTTTCAATAGACTATATGAAATTTAAAAAATATCTATCACACCCCATCATTGTTTACTTTACAGCTTTTTTACTTCCCTTTACAATCTTATTTTTCGTCTACCTCAGTCAGGGCATTTACTGGGGGAGTGAAACTTCTCCTTTATTAGGTGATGGCTTTCATCAATACGTTATTTTCGACGTTACCTTACGAAATATTTTACACGGAACCGACAGCTTCCTTTACAGTTTTACAAGTGGGCTCGGCTTAAATTTCTACGCTCTTTCCAGCTATTACTTAGGAAGCTTTCTATCTCCCTTTGTCTTCTTTTTTGACAGTTTATCCATGGTTGATTCCGTCTATCTCTTTACACTAATAAAAATAGGCTTGATTGGGTTGTCAACTTATTATTCCATTAAGGAAATCTATCCTAAACTCCAACAATTCTTAATTCTTTCACTGTCAACTTTATTTGCGTTAATGAGTTTCTCCATAAGTCAGATTGAAATCAAAACCTGGCTCGATGTCTTCATTTTGGCTCCGCTCATTCTCTTAGGTTTACACCGTTTAATGACTCAAAAGAAGCGAGTTCTCTACTTTATAAATCTGACCATCCTCTTCATCCAAAATTATTATTTTGGTTTTATGATGGCTCTCTTCTTAACTTTATGGTATTTTACTCAGCTTTCCTGGGACTTTAAAGAAAGAAAATCTTCTTTCTTTGACTTTACAATTGTGTCAATTTTAGCAGGGGTCACTAGCTTGATCATGATTTACCCCACCATATTGGATTTACGAACTCATGGGGAAAACTTTACCAAGATTACAAGAACCTTTACAGAAAATAGTTGGTACTTAGACGTTTTTGCAAAGAACTTGATTGGTAGCTTTGATACAACAAAATATGGGGCTATCCCTATGATCTATGTTGGTCTGTTCCCATTTTTACTTGCCTTTCTATTTTTCTTTGTCAAATCGATTCGGTTTCACGTGAAACTAGCATATTTGACCTTATTAGTCATTCTTATTGCAAGTTTCTATTTACAAGCTTTGGATTTATTCTGGCAGGGCATGCATGCTCCTAATATGTTTCTTCACCGTTATGCCTGGCTCTTTTCATTGACTATTTTGTTCATTGCAGCAGAAGTCCTCAATCGGTTAAAAGAAATTAATTGGCAACGACTCTGCCTAGCTTTCAGTTTGCTTAGCATTGGATTTATCCTTACCTTTCTCTATCGCAAGCACTATCCTTTCTTGACAAGCAGTCATTTTGTCTTGACACTAGAATTCCTTCTTGTATTCTTTACTGTGACACTTGCCTTTACAGTTCGTAAACTTTCTTATCCAATTTTTTCTGCTGTTATTCTTTTCTTCTGTCTATTTGAAATTGGTATAAATAGCTATTATCAAATGGATGGGATTGCAAATGAATGGGTATTTGCAGCTCGTTCTTCTTACCAAGGAAAGATTCCAGCAATTGATAAATTGACATCAAGTTTACAGAATGATCAAAATTTTTACCGAACAGAGATTCTCCAACCTCAAACAGGTAATGATAGTATGAAATACAATTTTAGAGGGATCTCCCAATTTTCATCTGTCAGAAATACAGATACCAGTTCGACCCTAGACAAACTAGGTTTTAAATCAGATGGAACCAACTTGAACTTGCGCTATCAAAACAATACATTACTAATGGATAGTCTGTTCGGGATCAAATACAATATTTCAGATAGGAATCCCCAAAAGTTTGCTTTTCATAAATTGGAAACGCAAGGAAATCAGACCTTGTATCAAAATGAAAAAGCTCTTTCACTAGCATTTCTAACAGCAAGTCCCTACAAGGATATCCCATTTTCTAATCTAACCTTAGATAACCAAAAGAACTTTCTCAATCATCTAACGGGTCAATCGTTGACTTACTATCAGCGATTACATCCACTGAAAACTGGTGCAGACGATCCTTCTCAAGGACCTCAAAAGGCTAAAGTTGAAGCAGATAGTTTTCTGACTTATGCCAGCATCGAATATGAGCTCTATGTTCAAAACGATAGTCAACTTTATGTAAACCTTCCTTCTTTAGAATTTGAGAATGAAGATTATACCGATGTGGAGATCATTACGAATGGCCAAGTCAACCGCTATACAACAGACAATGTCTTTCCATTCTTCACCATTGGTCACTTTACAGCAGGAGAAACTGTTAAGGTTCGAATTGCCTTCCCTGAAAATTCTACAGTAACCTTCCAAACTCCAGAATTTTTTGCTTTGAACCTTCAAGCCTACCAGGAAGCCTTTGAAAGGTTGCACCAACAAGAAGTTCATGTGCAAACCAAAGGAAATACCGTTACTGCAGATTTTTCAGCAGACCACCATACAAGTCTATTTTTCACCCTTCCTTATGATAAAGGATGGACAGCGACGATCAATAATCAACCTGTCCCTATTCGAAGGGCTCAAAAAGGATTTATGGCTGTTGATGTCCCTAAAGGAAAAGGACAAGTTGTTCTACAGTTCGTTCCACATGGGTTAAAAGAAGGAACCATCGCTTTCCTACTCGGAATTCTTTCCTTCGCTTGCTACAATGCTATTCGAAATAAATCTCAATCCTCAAAAAATCAGTAAATTTGCATCATAAAGAGCCCCTTCAGTTGGAAGGGGCTCTTTATGATGCAAAAAAAGCATCCCTTAGGATGCTAGTTTAGCTCCGCCAGTAGGACTCGAACCTACGACATCATGATTAACAGTCATGCGCTACTACCAACTGAGCTATGGCGGAATGAGATATAGTCCGTACGGGATTCGAACCCGTGTTACCGCCGTGAAAAGGCGGTGTCTTAACCCCTTGACCAACGGACCATGTCATTAACAGAACATATCCCATTATACCATCGATTCAAAAATTGTCAAGCCTTTTTCTGTATTTTATTTAATAATTCTTCGAC
Source organism: Streptococcaceae bacterium (assembly GCA_902363395.1). Lineage (GTDB taxonomy): Bacteria > Bacillota > Bacilli > Lactobacillales > Streptococcaceae > Streptococcus. The sequence continues at coordinate 21,642 of CABIZZ010000001.1, read as the reverse complement.
CCTTTTCACCTGTGTACGAGAAACAGGGCAAGTCGTCTCCTCTTCTAACATCAAGAGTCTCTTGCGACGATCAAAATTGACAATCATTCTTTGATTCACTAGATAAGACTGATTAGGACTGAAGAAATGATTGTCTACATCTTTTTCAAGTATATCCTTGATAGTCCCTAAAAATTCCTTTTGAAAATTCTTTCCAACAAGTCGCAATTTGTGGGAAACTCCAGTTGTTTCAATGTACAATATATCTCGATATGGAACTCGAATTTCCATATTTTTGAAACTATACTCAAAGAAATCAACGATATTTTTATTTTCAATCACATTCTTCTTCAAGTAAAGAATGCATTCTCGAATTTTTTCTTTAAATAAGTTTTCATTCAAGGTTTTTTCAATAAATTCAAGAGCTGATACCTTGTAACGATAGGTAATGGTAGCAAATTCTGATTTCGTCGTGATAAAAGCAATAATGGCAAAAGGATTGACCTCACGAATCATTTGAGCTGCCTTGATGCCAGCTTTTTCATCCCCTTTGATATCAATGTCAAGAAAGAAAAGCTGATGAAAATCACCATTGGTTAGATATTCCTTTAGTTCAGTTATTTTACTGGTGGAAACAATATTTAATCGTAGACCTTCCTCCTCAGCGATAGCTTTCACATGTTTCTCTACTCGAACTTGTTGAGAAATTTCGTCCTCTAGTAATACAATATTCATCTATCTTCCTTTCTCTCCAATAACTAAGCTTTGCGTAAATCTTCCATTGATCAACTCTGTCTCTAGAAAAATAGCAGCATATTCTCCAATAAGCTCTTTTACAATCGCAAGGCCCATTCCTCTACGATCCCCTTTAGTTGAAAATCCCTTTTCATAGAGCTTATTCCAATTAATCGGTTCATCAGAAATAGAGTTTTTTATAATCAGATGCACTCCATTTGGCATATTAAAAACCGCTATTTGAACTTCTTTTTCTTGACTCATTTTAGCTGCTTCAATAGCATTATTGACTAAAATTCCAACAGTTCGTACGAGATCCAACAATCTCATGGGAACCTTTTCAATAACGTCTTCTGTTTCAAAGGTTAGTTTGACACCCATTTCCTCCGCATAGATCCATCCCCTACTTAAGATACTTCTCAAAGCAGAATCTCGAATATTTCCTAGATCAAACCCTGTATATTCTTCTTTTTGGAGTTGGCCATAGCATTCCTCAAGAACATCTCTTTGAATTCGTTTAATATCCTCAATATTTTCTTCCTCAATCGCTAAATTTAAGGAAGTGATAATATTGCCAAAATCATGACGAAAACCTTTTAATTCTAAATAGAGGCCTTGAATTTTATTCATATACTGCTCCATTTGGCGCTGTTCGAACCTCTTTTGCTTCAACTCCATTTTCTTTTCATAACGATCTCGAACCGTCTTCATTTGAACTAAGGTTCCGATAAACATCAAGAAACAAATCGTTGCTACCATGCTACCAAAACTATTGAAATGAGCAATATCACTTATCCAATGAGAAGCATTCAATACTAATGTTAAAATAAGATAACTAACGATCAATTGCTGGACAAATTTCTTAAAAACCCGCTCTTTAAAATAGAGAAGATTCACTTCGAGAATCGTTAATACCTTCATAATTAAAATAAGTGAGATAATTCGAATAGTTAAAAAGTAATAATCAGAGTATTGGTTAATTATACTATCACCAAAAATAGAAGAAGTGATTACAGATAAAAATGTATCTGTACTTTCAACTGCTAGATAAATGATGAATGAGTAAAGACCCGCTATCTGACGTTGAAGATTACAAATAAAATAGTAATAAAGATAAAGAAATAGTGGCCATAGACATAACATTAGATAATCAATATGTAAATCAAAGTAATCTAAGACCACTGTGATGACAAATACAGCAACAACACCGGATCCTAAAATCAATTGTTTACTATATTTATTAAGTTTTTGATCAATTTTTAAAAAAGATAAAAAAATTGTAAAAATAGTTAAAATTGAAAATAGGGTATTTAGAAACATCAGTTTCCTCCTCTACCAAAAATAAGCCCTATAAGATCAGAAAAATTATTTTTTTTGCGTTTATCCCCTCCACAAATTTTCTGCAATTCTTTTTCTGTAAGAACTTTAAATGCCTTAGAAACTGTTGATGGATTGTTTTTCATAAAAAAATCTCCTTATAATTTATTTGACCATTAAATTATTAAATTTAATATACACAAATTTTATTACAAAATCAAAAGCTTTTTTAACATTTCCGCTATTTGGTTCATTTTTACAGCTATTTGGAACAAAAAATCTAGTTTTTACAATTTTTTTATCCTATCTGTTTAGTTTTTTTAAAAAAACTAAGTAATAAAAAAACGTGATTTCTGTAAAAATCACGTTTTTATTTTGATCCCAGCAGGATTCGAACCTGCGACCGTTCGCTTAGAAGGCGAATGCTCTATCCAGCTGAGCTATGAGACCAGATGCTTTTTATTCTATCAGAAAATAGGAGGAGCGTCAAGATTCATTTATGGTAAGGACTTCCTTGTTGAATCATAAATGCCCGGTAGATTTGTTCGATTAAAACAAGCTTCATCAATTGATGGGGAAGGGTTAACTTCCCAAAACTCATAAGTAAATTCGCTCGTTTTTTAACTGCTGGAGACAAGCCTAGGCTCCCTCCAATCAAGAAGGTAATTTCAGAATACCCTCGTACAGTGACCTCTTCTATGGTTTTACTAAACTTCTCAGATGGAAATTGTTCCCCTTCAATCGCTAAGGCAATCACATACTCACGATCTCCAACTTTAGCTAGTATACGATCTCCTTCTTTTTCAAGGATTTGCTGGTTTTCTAAATCACTGGCTCGATCAGGAGTTTTTTCATCCGGCAATTCTATCATTTCTAGCTTCGTAAACCGCCCCAAGCGTTTCGTATATTCAGCGATTCCATCTTTTAAATACTTTTCTTTTAATTTTCCAACTGTTACAATCTTAATTTTCATATTCATATTCTAACACAAATGAACTTATACACAAGTCTTCAACAAATAAGCCTGAATCTATCTTTCAAAAAATGCCTCTATTCTCACGTTTTTCACACTTATACACAGTTTTCCACAAGTTGTGGAAAAAATTTCCATTTTAAGTTATAATTAAGAAACCAGATCTATACTTTTCCATAATTGGAACAAATAGGAGAAAACTATGAAACAACCATCAAATTTTCTAAAAAAAGCTTTGCAACTTTTGCTTGTTCTTGTCATTGGTTTTACTGGAGGAATCTTAGGGACCTTAACCTCATTCCAGTTTACTAAAGGGAATTCTACAAATTCTAGCCAAGAAATAAAATCTACCAAAGTCAATCGTGCTTATAAGAATACAACATCAACTAGTGAAGCCGTTGATAAGGTTAAAAATGCTGTTGTTTCCGTTATTACCTACGCTGAAACTTCTGAAAAAGGCTTTATCAATGGAGAAACAGACTCTGATCCAGAAGTGGCTAGTGAAGGTTCAGGAGTTATCTATAAAAAAGATGGTAAAGACGCTTATCTAGTAACCAATGCTCACGTGTTGATGGGAGCAACAGAAGCCGATATTCTCTTTGCAGACGGAAATAAAGTTTCCGGTGAAGTTGTCGGTTCTGATACTTTCTCAGATATTGCGGTTGTTAAAATCAGTTCAGATAATGTTACGACTGTGGCTGAATTTGGAGATTCATCTAAGTTGACGGTTGGAGAGACCGCAATCGCTATTGGTAGTCCTTTAGGAACAAAATTTGCCAATTCCGTTACCCAAGGGATTGTTTCTAGTCTCGGACGTACTGTGAAGCTCAAATCAGAAGACGGTCAAAATGTGTCTACAAAAGCCTTGCAAACAGACGCTGCAATCAACCCAGGGAATTCTGGTGGTCCCCTTATCAATATTCAGGGACAAGTCATCGGAATTACCTCAAGTAAAATCTCTTCAAATGGTCAAACTGCGGTTGAAGGAATGGGATTTGCTATTCCTGTAAATGATGTTCAAAATATTATTGAACATTTAGAAAAAGATGGTAAAGTCATTCGTCCAGCTCTTGGAATTACCATGATGGACCTAGCTAACCTATCCTCTTCTGATCTTAGCCAATTAGACATTCCAAGCAAACTCAAAGGTGGGGTTCTTGTCCGCTCAGTTGAAAATGATATGCCGGCATCCAAATATTTGCGTCGATTAGATATCATTACAAAAATCGATGATACAACCATTGAATCAACTGCGGATTTACAATCTGCCCTCTATTCTCATCAAATTGGTGATAAAATTAAAGTCATTTTCTATAGAGATGGTAAGCAAAAAACAGCGACCATTGAGCTGACAAAATCTACAGAAAATCTTGGAAATTAAGTAAATTTACAACAGTGTCAACACACCTTTACGAAATTGTAAAGGTGTGTTATGCTATATACATCATGGAAAAAATTGATATTATTGACGTAAGGCAAATACGAACCAATCCTTTTCAACCTCGTCAAACCTTTGTACAAGAAAAATTAGAAGAACTCGCAGCTTCAATCAAAGAAAATGGAATAATCCAGCCCATTATTGTTCGAAAATCTCCGATTGTTGGTTATGAACTACTTGCTGGAGAAAGACGCTACCGAGCAGCTCAAATAGCTGGTTTCAAAGAAATCCCTGCGATTATAAGAGAATTATCAGATGATGACATGATCAAACAAGCCATTATCGAGAATTTACAAAGGGAAGATTTGAATCCAATTGAAGAGGCCGAATCCTACCAACATCTTATTGATAAAGGGGCTACCCATGAAGAAATTGCACAATTTATGGGCAAATCTCGTCCTTACATCAGCAACATGGTCCGTTTGCTTCATCTCTCACCAGCTGTCAAAGAAGCCATCAAAAATGATCAAATTTCACAAGGACATGCCCGCATTTTAGTTCCTTTAAAAGAAGATCTACAAATCTATTGGTTGGAACGAACTCTGAAAGAAGGGCTAAGCGTTCGTAGTTTGGAAGAAAAGGTTGGTCAAAAAAAGAAAAGGCCAAGTAAAAAAGAGAAAGAACTCTTTTTAGCACAGGAAGAAAACAGATTAAAAAAGATATTAGGAACCGAAGTAGAAATCCGTCTGACAAAACAAGAAAAAGGTAGTATTCATATTTCATTTAACAACCTTGATGAATACCAACGAATTATTAACAGTCTCAAATAAGGCTGTTATTTTTTATAGAACAATTAACAGATTTATCCACTTCTTTAAAACTCCTTCTTACTTGATATTCCTACTTTCTTCTTTCTTATCCCCAACTTGTGGAAAACTTCTACACACATTGGGGATAACTATTCACATATTGTGGAAAAAACTCTTTTTTATTCCCTTAGAACAAGTTGTGGAAAACTCCCTCCTTTTATGATAAAATAAGAAAAACATAGCAAGTAAAAATGAATAGGAGGGCGATAAGTGTCAAGAGAAGAAACATTCTGGAATCGTGTGATTGAATTAAGTAAAAAGACATTTAAAAAAGAAATCTTTGACTATTTTGTCCTTACTTCAAGACTCATCAAAGTCAATCAACAAGAAGCCGTTATTTATTTAGATGCGGAAGTAAAAAAATTATTCTGGGAAGAGAATATGACAAAGGTGATTTTGACTGCTGGATTTGAAATTTATGCAGTAGAATTAACCATTTCCTATCAATTCAATCTTGAAGAAGAGGAAGAAGAAAAAGAGTTTATTCCCCTTTCAGAAACAACCAGAGACTATGCAGTTAGCCATGCTCCAATAGTAGATTTGCCTCCTATCCAAACAGGATTAAGAAAGAAATACACCTTTGATAATTTTGTAAGTGGAGACGGAAATCAATGGGCTTTGGCTGCCGCTTTAGCAGTTTCTGAAAACCTTGCTACCACTTATAATCCTTTATTTATCTATGGAGGACCCGGTTTAGGTAAAACACATTTGCTCAACGCAATTGGGAATCAGATTATGGAAAACTACCCAAATGCTCGAGTAAAATACATCCCAGCAGAATCCTTTATCAATGAATTTTTAGAGCGTCTTCGCCTCAATGATATGGATACCTTTAAAAAAACCTATCGAAACTTGGATCTGCTCTTAATTGATGATATTCAATCGCTTGGAGGAAAAAAGGTTACAACTCAAGAAGAGTTCTTTAATACCTTTAATGCTCTTTATGGGGATAATAAGCAGATTGTCCTAACCAGCGATCGTAGTCCTGATCATTTAGATAGCTTAGAAGAACGTCTAGTCACGCGCTTTAAGTGGGGCTTGACGCAAAATATTACACCACCAGATTTTGAAACTCGAATCGCTATTTTGAGAAATAAAATCGAAGACCTGGACTTTACTTTCCCGGATGATACACTCGAATACCTAGCAGGTCAATTTGATTCTAACGTCCGAGATTTAGAGGGTGCATTGAATGATATCTCTCTTGTGGCAAGAGTTAAAAAAATCAAAGATATTACAATTGATGTCGCAGCTGAAGCCATTCGAGCTCGTAAGAATGAAGCCTTACAAATTACAGTGATTCCTATTGAAAAGATTCAAACGGAAGTTGGAAAATTTTACAATGTCAGCGTCAATGAAATGAAAGGCTCTCGACGGGTTCAAAATATTGTCCTAGCTCGACAAGTAGCTATGTACCTCGCCCGCGAGATGACCGACAATAGTCTTCCTCGTATCGGTCGTGAATTTGGAGGAAAAGACCACACAACGGTCATGCATGCTTATGAAAAAATCAAAGGGATGATCGAAATTGATGACAATCTCAGACTCGAGATTCAAACCATCAAGAAAAAATTAAAGTAATCCCATGTGGACAATCCTAGAAAAACTTGCTTATTTTTCCACATGTTGTGAACAAGGCACTTTTCAATTCCTGTCTGTCTTTAGACGAGTTTTCCACATGTTCCACACACTCTACTATTACTATTAACTTACTAATACTAAAATAATAAAAGGAGATCTCATGATCAATTTTTCTATTAACAAGGCTTATTTTCTACAAGCTTTAAATACGACAAAAAGAGCCATTAGTTCAAAAAATGCAATTCCAATCTTATCCACTATTAAGATTGATGTCACTTCTGAAGGGATTACTCTCATTGGATCAAATGGACAAATTTCAATCGAATACTTTATTTCTGTTAAAGATGAAAATGCAGGCCTTCTAGTAACGACACCAGGTGCTATTCTTTTAGAAGCAACTTTCTTTATCAATGTTGTGTCCAGTCTACCAGATGTCGTTTTAGATGTGAAAGAAATCGAACAAAAACAAATTGTATTAGTTAGTGGAAAATCAGAAATTACCCTTAAAGGAAAAGATGCAGAACAATATCCTCGCATTCAAGAAATTTCAGCCAGCAACCCTCTAACGCTCCCAATTCAAACCTTGAAGAAAATCATTTCTGAGACAGCTTTTGCAGCAAGTACCCAAGAAAGTCGTCCGATTTTGACAGGAGTTCATTTTGTTCTTTCTGATCACAAGGAATTAAAAACGGTGGCAACGGATTCTCATCGAATGAGTCAAAAAAATATTACCCTTGAAAAAAATGGGGATAACTTTGATGTTGTGATTCCAAGCCGTTCTTTACGCGAATTAACGGCTGTCTTTTCAGATGAGATTGAACAGGTTGAAGTCTTCTTTGCCAATAACCAGATTTTATTTAGAAGTGACAATATCAGTTTCTATACACGTCTGTTGGAAGGAAACTATCCAGATACGGATCGCTTGATTCCAACAGAGTTTAGTTCGGAAGTAACCTTTAAAGTTGCTCATCTTCGCCAAGCCATGGAACGGGCCCGCCTGTTGTCTAATGCTACTCAAAACGGTACTGTTAAATTAGAAATCGCTAGTGGGGTTGTTTCTGCCCACGTAAATTCTCCTGAGGTAGGGCGCGTGAATGAAGAAATTGATACAGAATCAGTTTCGGGAGATGATTTAAACATCAGCTTTAATCCAACTTATTTGATCGACGCTTTGAAAGCCATTGAAAGTGAAAAAGTCGTCATTCGCTTCATCTCTGCAGTTCGTCCCTTTACTTTGGTACCAGCAGAGGAATCTGAACGCTTCATTCAATTAATTACACCAGTTCGGACCAATTAAGGGCCAAAAGCTAGCATTGAACAGGCTAGCTTTTCGTCTTCTATGTTGATGAAAGGAAAATCCATGTATCAGGTCGGTGATTTTGTAGAAATGAAAAAACCCCATGCTTGTATCATCAAAGCAACAGGGAAAAAAGCCAATCGTTGGGAAATTCGGCGAGTAGGGGCAGATATCAAAATTCGTTGTAGCAATTGTGATCATATGGTCATGATGAGCCGTCATGATTTCGATCAAAAATTAAAAAAAGTATTGTAAAAGGTTCAGTCATCTAAGTGACTGAACCTTTTGTATTATTTTAATTCTTCAAATTTTCCATCTTTTACTTCTTTGAAGCCATTAGATTTAAAGGTTTTAAGTGTTGTCTTGTAGCCAATGTAATCAACATTTTGATTTTCTTGTGCAGCAATTAACTGATTTTCTTGTAATTCTTTTAAATCTGCCTTGGTATAATCGATCTTTGTTTTCTCAACAACATAGTCATCCTTATATTCTGCAGAGTGTGAGAATCCTTTGACATCTTTGAATTTTTTATCGTATTCATCAATAACTTTTTTTAATTGTTCTTTTGGCAATCCTGTACCTTCGTAGTAGATAACACTTGTAGAATCTGTACTTAGAATTTTATCCCCCTGATATTCAACAATGACACGAATATCAGTTTTCTTATCTTGGTTAATTAATTGAAGGTAACCTTTTTTTGTACTTTGTCCACAAGCTCCCAGAAGAAAGAGAGTAAAGATAGCTAAAAGAGGCAGAAGGATTGATTTAATTGATAGTTTTTTCATGACGAAAACTCCTTTATTATTGTTGGTTTGATTATACCATATTCTGATGGAATTGGACAGGTGACTGTTAGTTTTAAGAGAGAGCATTTTTTCATCATCTTGTGCTTTGAATTATGTTATAATAAAAGGGATTGAAATGTGAACGGAGAAGAAGAAAAATGGCTTTAACAGCAGGTATCGTTGGTTTGCCAAACGTTGGTAAATCAACCCTATTTAACGCAATTACAAAAGCAGGAGCAGAGGCTGCAAATTATCCCTTTGCAACTATTGATCCAAACGTCGGGATGGTAGAAGTTCCAGATGAACGCCTCCAAAAATTGACGGAAATGATTACTCCTAAGAAAACAGTGCCAACAACCTTTGAATTCACAGATATTGCAGGGATTGTAAAAGGTGCGTCAAAAGGAGAAGGTCTCGGTAATAAATTCTTGGCCAACATCCGTGAAGTAGATGCCATCGTCCATGTAGTTCGTGCTTTTGATGATGAAAATGTCATGCGGGAGCAAGGTCGTGAAGATGCCTTTGTCGATCCACTAGCAGATATTGATACCATCAACCTAGAGTTGATTTTGGCTGACCTAGAATCTGTGAATAAACGCTATGCGCGTGTGGAAAAGATGGCCCGTACGCAAAAGGACAAGGATTCCGTTGCAGAATTTAATGTCCTCCAAAAGATTAAGCCAGTTCTGGAAGATGGGAAGTCAGCTCGTACTATTGAATTCACAGACGAAGAACAAAAAGTTGTCAAAGGTCTCTTCCTCTTGACCACTAAACCAGTTCTGTATGTAGCAAATGTGGATGAGGATGTGGTTGGAGACCCAGACTCTATTGATTATGTGAAGCAAATTCGTGAATTCGCAGAAACAGAAAATGCAGAAGTAGTAGTGATTTCTGCGCGTGCGGAGGAAGAAATCTCAGAGTTAGACGATGAAGATAAAAAAGAGTTTCTTGAAGCCATTGGTTTGACAGAATCAGGTGTGGATAAGTTGACGCGTGCAGCTTATCACTTGCTCGGACTTGGTACTTATTTTACAGCTGGGGAAAAAGAAGTTCGCGCTTGGACTTTCAAACGTGGTATGAAAGCTCCTCAAGCAGCTGGAATTATCCACTCAGATTTTGAAAAAGGATTTATCCGTGCTGTGACCATGTCTTATGATGATTTGGTCAAATATGGATCTGAAAAGGCTGTAAAAGAAGCAGGACGTTTGCGAGAAGAAGGAAAAGAATATGTCGTTCAAGATGGCGACATCATGGAATTCCGCTTCAATGTATAAAGAAAACAAGTAAATAACCAAAAGGTTGGAAAAAAATTCCAACCCTTTTGGCTTTTGAAAGGGAAAGTAAATGACAAAATTAATCGTCGGATTGGGAAATCCTGGAGATAAATATGTGGAAACCAAACACAATGTAGGCTTTATGTTAGTGGATCAGTTGGCGAAGTCTCTCAACCTGACCTTCTCACATGATAAGATTTTTCAAGCAGATGTGACCTCCACCTTTATAGATGGAGAAAAGGTCTTTTTGGTCAAGCCAACCACTTTTATGAATGAGAGTGGCAAGGCCGTGCACGCGCTTTTGACCTATTATGGTTTAGAGGTGGAAGATTTGGTCGTTATTTATGATGACCTGGATATGGAAGTCGGCAAGATTCGCCTTCGGGCTAAAGGATCAGCTGGAGGCCACAACGGAATCAAATCAATTATCAACCATATTGGAACTCAGACCTTTAATCGCATCAAGATTGGAATCGGAAGACCCAAGCATGGCATGTCAGTAGTCCACCACGTCTTAGGAAAATTCGATCAGGATGATTATGCCACCATCCTCCTTGCTATCGACAAATCAGAAGAAGCCCTTCGTTTTTATTTAAAAGAAGGTCAGTTTGAGAAAACAATGCAACAATACAATGGATAAATATAAGACACTGGTTGATCTATTTCAACAAAATAAAAATATTAGAAAATGGCAACAAGACCAACAAAAAAGAAGTCGCTCTCTTCTACTAGGACTGTCTTCATCTACAAAAGCCATTACCATGGCGACAGTTGTCGAAGACGGACACAAGGTCTTGGTCTTGACCTCTTCCCAAAATGAAGCAGAACGGCTCGCCAGTGATTTATTGGGATTATTAGGCGAAGAAAAGGTCTATCTTTTCCTCGGAGATGACAATCCTTTGGCAGAGTTTGTCTTTGCTTCCCAGGAACGGATCTTTTCTCGTCTGGAAGCTCTGGATTTTCTTTTAGCTCCAGAAAAAGAAGGGATCGTCATTGCCAATGTAAGTGGTAGTCGTTTGCTCTTACCTAATCCAAAGACTGTCAGCTCTATGATTCAATCTTTCTCTGTTGGAGAAGAAAAAAATCTGACAGAGTTGAAAGATACCCTCCTGGCCATGGGCTATCAAAAGGTTTCACAGGTAAGCCAACAGGGAGAGTTTAGTCTTCGAGGGGATATTTTAGATCTTTTTGAAGCCAGTCAAGATTTCCCTTATCGCCTGGAATTTTTTGGAGATGAGATTGATGGCATTCGGACTTTTTCTCCAGAGACTCAACGTTCACTAGAAAATCTAGATGCGGTAACAGTTCATCCAGTTAGTGATATGTTACTAACTAAAGATGATTTTTTAAGAGGACAGAAGAATCTAGAAAATCTGATTCAAAAAAGTCCTCATCCAGAGCTAAAATCCTATTTGACTGAAATTCTCACAGAAGCGCATCACCAGCGTCTGCATGCAGATAGTCGCAAATTTCTCTCTCTTTTTTATCAGCAAACCTACACTCTCTTTGATTACCTCCCCAAACATGATCCTCTTTTTTTGGATGATTACCACAAAATCATGGATCAGGAGGCGCGGTTTGATGTAGAAGTTGCTAACCTTTTGACGGAGGACCTACAAAAGAGTCGCTCTTTCGCTGAAGCCCAGTATTTTGCGGACAATAGCGCACTCTTACGCACTTATAAACCAGCTTCTTATTTTTCAAATTTTCAAAAAGGCTTGGGAAATCTGCGATTTGATGCCCTCTATTCTTTTAACCAATACCCCATGCAGGAATTCTTCAGTCAGTTTCCTCTCTTAAAAGATGAAATTGATCGTTTCCGTAAGCAAGACTACACAGTCATTCTTCAGGTGACGAGTAAACAAGGCTTCCGCCAGTTACAAGAGCACTTAAGAGACTATGGAATTGACCTGGATTATCTTGCACCTGATCAGCTTCATCCAGGACAGAGCCAGTTGGTCATCGGTGGGTTGGCGCGTGGTTTTCACTTTGTGGATGAGAAGATTGTCCTGATTACAGAGACAGAAATTTTCCAGAAAAAGGTTAAACGAAAAATTCGTCGGCAAACCATTTCCAATGCGGAGCGGTTAAAAAACTACAATGAGTTGGAAAAGGGAGACTACGTTGTTCACCAGGTTCATGGAATTGGTCAGTATTTGGGACTAGAAACCATTGAAATTTCTGGTGTCCACCGAGACTATGTCTCCATCCAATATCAAAATGGGGACCGGATTTCCATCCCTGTGGATCAAATCCAAATGCTGTCCAAGTATGTGGCGAGTGATGGCAAACCTCCTAAAATCAACAAACTCAACGATGGTCGCTTTCAAAAGGCCAAACAAAAGGTCCGTCAGGAAGTAGAGGATATTGCAGATGATCTGATTCAACTTTATGCGGAGCGAAGCCAATTGCAAGGCTTTGCCTTTACTCCAGACGACGAGAACCAAGAAGCTTTTGACCAGGCCTTTCCCTATGTTGAAACTGATGATCAGATTCGCTCTATCCAAGAAATCAAGAAGGATATGGAATCTTCAAGCCCTATGGATCGCCTCTTGGTCGGAGACGTGGGATTTGGGAAGACAGAAGTTGCTATGCGAGCGGCCTTTAAAGCTGTCAAAGACCATAAACAAGTAGCCGTATTAGTTCCGACAACGGTCCTAGCTCAACAGCATTATGCCAATTTCAAAGAACGCTTCGAGGCCTTTCCAGTAGAAGTCGATGTCTTGAGTCGTTTCCGGAGTCGTGCTGAGCAAAAAGAAACCTTGGAAAAACTAAAAAAAGGCCAGGTCGATATTTTGATTGGAACCCACCGTCTCTTATCTAAGGATGTGGAATTTGCGGATCTCGGTCTTATCGTGATTGATGAGGAGCAACGGTTCGGTGTCAAACACAAGGAAACTCTCAAGGAGTTAAAGAAAAAGGTCGATGTTTTAACCTTAACGGCAACGCCCATTCCTCGGACCCTTCACATGTCTATGTTGGGGATTCGGGATTTGTCCGTTATTGAAACCCCGCCGACCAATCGCTATCCCGTCCAAACTTATGTCTTAGAAACCAATCCAACCATCATTCGAGATGCTATTCGTCGGGAGATGGATCGGGGAGGTCAGGTTTATTATCTCTACAACAAGGTAGACACCATTGAGCAAAAGGTTTCAGAGTTACAAGAATTGGTACCGGAAGCCTCTATTGGGTTTGTCCATGGACAGATGAGTGAAGTGCGGTTGGAAAACACCTTGATGGACTTCATTGAAGGTGAGTATGATATTTTAGTTACGACCACCATCATTGAAACAGGGGTGGATATCCCAAATGCCAATACCCTCTTTATTGAGAATGCTGATCATATGGGCTTGTCAACCCTTTACCAATTGCGAGGCCGGGTTGGACGAAGCAATCGCATTGCCTATGCTTATTTGATGTACCGGCCGGACAAAACCTTGACAGAAGTTTCTGAAAAGCGTCTTGAAGCCATTAAAGGATTCACTGAATTGGGGTCTGGTTTTAAGATTGCTATGCGAGATTTGTCTATTCGTGGTGCCGGGAATATTTTAGGGGCGTCTCAATCTGGTTTTATCGATTCCGTCGGATTTGAAATGTATTCACAGTTACTCGAAGCTGCTATTGAGAAGAAACAAGGAAAAGAGAAAAAACGCCAAAAAGGAAATGCGGAGCTCAATCTCCAAATTGATGCCTACATTCCAAGTGATTATATCTCCGATGAACGTCAAAAAATTGAAATTTACAAACGTATTCGAGAAATACAAGTTCAAGAAGATTATGAACTCTTGCAAGACGAATTGATTGATCGATTCGGAGAATATCCTGATGTGGTAGCCTATCTCCTAGAAATAGGGTTTATCAAATCTTATCTGGATCAGGTTTTTGTTAAAGTGGTTGATCGAAAAGACAATCAACTAATGGTAAAATTTGAGCCAATTACTAAGCAACTTTTCTTGACTCAAGATTATTTTGCTGCCTTATCAGCAACTAATTTAAAAGCTCGTATTGCAGAAAGCCAAGGATTGATTGAATTAATCTTTGATGTGCGAAATAAAAAAGACTTCGAAATTTTAGAAGGCTTACGACAATTTGGGGAAAAATTACTGGCCATCAAGCAGGAAAAAATGGAAAAACAAGACTAGAAAGAAAGATTTTACTGGGCTCTTTCTAAAAAAATGGTACAATAATACATTAGAGGTGATACGATGAGATTAGATAAATATTTAAAAGTTTCCCGCATTATCAAAAGACGCCCTGTAGCTAAAGAAGTAGCCGATAAGGGGCGGATCAAAGTCAATGGGGTCCTAGCAAAAAGTTCAACCGACTTGAAGGTAAATGACGAAGTTGAAGTTCGCTTTGGAAATAAGCTCTTGACAGTAAAAGTGTTGGAAATGTTAGATAGTACTAAAAAAGAAGATGCGTCTAAAATGTATGAAATCATTCGTGAAACAAGGATAGAAGAAGATGCCTAAAAATATTGTACAAATGAATAATCGGTATATTCAAGACGAACATCAGCGTCGGAAATACCAGAATGAGGAGCGAAAAAAACAGAACCGTTTTATGGGTTGGGTTCTCATTTTAATTATTTTATTGTTTATCCTTCCAACCTATAATCTGGCTCAGAGTTACCAGACGCTTCAAAAACGCAAACAACAATACGTTCAATTGCAAGAACAATATCAGCAAACCCTTGAGGAAGAAGAATATCAAAAGGATATCGTAGAGAAATTGAAGGATGACGAATACGCTGCAAAATATGCACGCGCAAAATATTCCTTCTCTAAAGATGGCGAATATATTTATACGATACCTAATTTATTACCAAAATAATGGAAAATATTGTAAAAACCGTTCAACAATTTCTAGAATATTCTGATACAAAATTAGAAGAGTTAGCTAAAAAAAATCAAGCCTTAAAATTGCAAGAAGAAACTCAGGAAAGGAGCAAGGATGAATAAGTTAGTTTATTGGATGATTTTTCCTACTTTCTTAGTCACCCAACCCCTATCTGATTCATCCCAAGTCCAAGTTCCATTGACTGCTGATTCTTCTTACGCTAGTCAAATAGGGACTCAGGATCACTTCTTTGTCTCCATCCCATCCAATCCGAATGTTTATCAGCCAATCGTGACCTATTCGGATCCAGAATTGAGTCAAAAAATTGGGGAAATCAAGCCTGATACTCCCTTTACTGTTGATCAATTGTTTGTGAATGATCAAGGGAAATCTGTTTTTAAATTATCGAATAAACAGTATATTTTAGCTGATCAGGATCAAATTTACGAAGATTCGATTTTGGAATTAACAGAAGAAAAAAAGACCATGTGGCTGACGTCCTCTTTTACAGTTTATGATCAACCTTTGGTAAATGGTGCAAAAAGCAAAAATACAAGTCTGACTCCCTATAGTAAGGTTGAAATCACCAAGACTGCCAAAACTTTAAAAGGGACCTACCTAGAAATTTCTGGCCAGGGGTGGATTGCAAAAGATGAACTTTCTGCTACAGACAATCGGATAGAAAAAGTCCAAGCGATTCTCAATCAGAAGTACAACAAAGACGGAATTGCAGTTTACGTGAAGCAGGTGGATACTGGAAAGACTGCTGGGATACATGAAGACCAGGAAATGTATTCTGCTAGTATAGCCAAGCTCTTGTATTTGTACTATACTCAAAAAGAGATAAACGAGAACCGTTTAGATTTGCAGACTCCTTTAAAATATACAAAAGAAGTCAATGATTATCAGGGAGCTTATGAACCGGAAGGCAGTGGAAGTATTTCAAAAACACCGGATGATAAGGAATACACCGTCGCTGATTTGATTAACCGGGTGGCCAAAGAATCTGATAATGTTGCGCAAAACATTTTAGGCTATTATGTAACGCACCAATCAGACAAAGAATTTCAAAAGGTGACCAATAAGATTGCAGGAAAAACGTGGAATGTAGAAACTAGAATGGCATCTCCAAAAATGGCGGGGAATGTCATGGAAGCTATCTACCAACAAAATGGTGGAATCATTGATGCTCTGTCAGAGACTCGCTTTGATGATCAACGAATTTCAAAAGATATCCCAGTCAAGGTTGCTCACAAGATTGGAGATGCCTATGATTTTCGTCATGATGTCGCCATTGTTTATACAGATTCACCATTTATTTTAGCTGTTTTTACGGATCACTCTGATTACGAGACTATCTCAGCAATTGCCAAAGATATTTATGAGGTCTTACAGTAATGAAAGATAAATTTCTTCAGTTCTGTCTAAAGGAGGGGCTTTTTGAATCTCATCAAAAAGTCCTTTTGGCTTTATCAGGAGGGGTGGACTCCATGACCTTACTGGATTGGCTCTATCATTATCGGCACCAATTAGGAATTGACCTCGTTCTTGCTCATATCAATCATCACCAACGCATTGAAGCTGACCAAGAAGAAAGAGGAATTCGAGCAATAGCTGAAGCAAAACATCTACCGCTGAAGGTTGCCCATTTCTCTGGTCCTTTTTCTGAAAGCCGAGCTAGACAATTCCGCTATGACTTCTTTGAAAAAGTTATGAAAGAAGAAGCTTGTAGCGCTCTCGTCACCGCTCATCATATGGATGATCAGGCAGAAACGATTTTGATGCGTCTGATTCGTGGAAGTCGTCCACGGCATTTAAAAGGCATTCCTTTAAAACAATCATTTGGACAGGGTGTGTTGATTCGTCCCCTCTTACATTTCAAAAAAAAGGATTTTCCAGAAATTTTTCATTTTGAGGATAAGAGCAACCGGTCTTTGGACTATTTCCGTAACCGTATCCGCCATCGTTTTCTCCCACTCTTTGAAAAAGAAAATCCTCAAGTAACGAGTGCTTTGGTCAATTTAGGAGAGGATCTCAGTCATTGGCACCAGGCTTTAAAAGAGTTGACCAAAGATTTGAATCCACAAGATGTGACACAGTTTCAAAAGCAATCACCAGCTGTCCAGATTTATTTACTGGAAGAGTATCTAGCTAGTTTTCCAGATTTGCAATTGAGTCGTGCACAATTTGAACAATTACACAGAATAGTAGTGACCAAATCCAATACGCAACAAGTTCTAAAGAATGGTTATGAACTTTACAAAGACTATCACTATTTTGAAATTCGGAAAATCAGTCGTAGGACGGATGACCGAATGTCAGAAGATTTGTTACAATTTGGAACCATAAAGACAGTAGGTGCTTATCGCTTTTTATTTGGAGTGGAACCAAGCGATTCATATATGGAGGCTATCCCACTTCCAAACAACCATCCAGTTTCTCTTCGACCCCGTAAAAGGGGAGATCGTATTCTGATGAATGGTCACCATAGAAAAATTAGCAGATTGTTGATTAACCAAAAAATCCCTTTAGATCAACGAAATAATCTGGTGGTTTTAGAACAAGATAAACAAATATTGGCTATTCCTGAAATTGCGATCAGTGATTTGAGTAAGGAATTAAAAAATGGTATAATGAAGGATACAATTTATATCCAGAAAATAGATAGGTAAAAAAGATGTTAGAACAAGATATCAAAAAGATACTCATTTCCCACGATGAAATCGTGACTGCAGCACGTGAACTTGGTCAAAAACTGACAGAAGATTACCAAGGGAAAAATCCGATTTTAGTAGGGATTTTAAAAGGGTCAGTCCCATTTATGGCGGAATTGATCAAACATATTGATACGCATATTGAGTTGGATTTTATGCTAGTGTCTAGCTATCATGGTGGAACATCAAGCTCAGGCGTGATTAATATCATCAAAGATATGGACCAAGACATTAAGGGTCGAGATATTCTCTTTGTTGAAGATATCATTGATACTGGTAAAACTCTTAAGAATTTGAAAGAATTGTTTGAAGGACGTCAACCAGCATCTGTTAAAATTGCTACCTTGTTGGATAAACCTGAAGGACGCTTGGTTGAGATTGAAGCAGATTACACTTGCTTTACCATTCCAAACGAGTTTGTTGTGGGCTATGGTTTAGACTACGATGAAAACTATCGAAACCTTCCTTATATCGGAGTATTAAAAGAAGAAGTGTATTCAAAATAGAGGAAACTAGATGAAAAATAACAAAAACAATGGTTTTGTTCGAAATCCTTTTCTGTACTTATTGATTATTGTAGCTGCTGTTACAGGTTTTCAGTATTTCTTTGCTGGAAATAGTATCGGACAAAGTCAGCAAATCAATTATACAGAATTGGTAAAAGAGCTTAAATCAGACAACGTCAAGGAAATTAGCTATCAGCCAAACGGTAGTGTCATTGAAATTTCTGGTACCTATAACAAAGCAAAAACCAGCAAGGATGATACAGGGGTTCAATTCTTCACTCCAAGTCCAAGTAAGGTGACTCGCTTCACGAGTGTGATCTTACCGTCTGATTTGACTGTTCAAGAATTACAAAACTTAGCATCCGAACATAAGGCTGACATCACTATTAAACGGGAAAGCTCAAGTGGAATGTGGATTACCATTCTGACTTCTATCGTTCCCTTTGTGATTGTTATGTTCTTCTTCTTCTCCATGATGAATCAAGGAGGAGGCGGTGGCGCCCGCGGTGCTATGAACTTCGGTCGTAACAAAGCGCGTGCTACCAATAAAGAAGATATCAAGGTTCGTTTTTCAGATGTAGCAGGGGCTGAAGAAGAAAAACAAGAACTTGTTGAAGTGGTTGAATTCTTAAAAGATCCAAAACGCTTTACAAAATTGGGTGCTCGTATCCCAGCAGGTGTTCTTCTTGAAGGCCCTCCAGGAACTGGTAAAACTCTTCTAGCAAAAGCAGTTGCAGGTGAAGCCGGTGTACCATTCTTTAGTATTTCAGGGTCTGACTTCGTAGAAATGTTCGTCGGTGTCGGTGCAAGCCGGGTTCGTTCTCTATTTGAAGATGCTAAAAAAGCAGCTCCAGCCATTATCTTTATCGATGAAATCGATGCTGTTGGACGTCAACGGGGAGTTGGCCTTGGTGGGGGAAATGATGAACGGGAACAAACCCTCAACCAGCTCTTGATTGAGATGGATGGTTTTGAAGGAAACGAAGGAATCATCGTGATTGCAGCCACTAACCGTTCAGATGTTTTGGACCCAGCCCTCCTTCGTCCTGGGCGTTTTGACCGTAAGGTTTTAGTTGGTCGTCCTGATGTAAAAGGACGCGAAGCTATCTTGCGTGTCCATGCTAAAAACAAACCATTAGCAAAAGATGTTGACTTGAAACTAGTTGCCCAACAAACACCAGGATTTGTTGGTGCGGATCTTGAAAATGTCTTAAACGAAGCAGCTCTGGTAGCAGCTCGTCGCAATAAGAAGGTTATTGATGCTTCTGATATTGATGAAGCGGAAGATCGTGTGATTGCTGGTCCTTCTAAGAAAGACCGAACAGTTTCTCAAAAGGAACGCGAATTGGTTGCTTATCATGAGGCAGGACATACCATTGTTGGATTAGTCCTATCTAATGCTCGTGTTGTTCACAAGGTGACCATCGTTCCGCGTGGACGTGCTGGTGGATATATGATTGCTCTTCCAAAAGAAGACCAAATGCTTCTTTCTAAAGAAGATATGAAAGAACAATTGGCTGGATTGATGGGGGGACGTGTTGCAGAAGAAATTATCTTCAACGTTCAAACCACAGGAGCTTCTAATGACTTTGAGCAAGCGACCCAAATGGCGCGTGCTATGGTAACGGAATATGGAATGAGTGAAAAACTTGGTCCAGTTCAATACGAAGGCAACCATGCTATGTTTGGAGCTCAAACGACTCAAAAATTCATTTCAGAGCAAACAGCATATGAAATTGATGAAGAAGTAAGAAGTCTTTTGAATGAAGCTCGCAATAAAGCAGCTGAAATCATCCAAAACAATCGTGAGACCCACAAGTTGATTGCAGAAGCCTTGTTGAAATACGAAACTTTGGATAGTGTTCAAATCAAGTCATTGTATGAAACAGGTAAAATGCCAGAAGATACTGATTTAGAATTAGAAAAAGAATCTAAACCATTATCTTATGAAGAAATTAAATCTAAAATGGAAGAAAATAAGTAATAAACTCTATAGTCTTCTAAAGTATTTAGAAGGAATCCGAAAATTTCGGCTTCTCAGATTGAATATAAAGTCTTCTAAAAACTTTCCTTAGGCTCAATAATTCCGAGTGCCTGAAACTATTACGTTTCAGGCACTTTTCTCACGGCGGAAAAGTTTCTAATCTTCCTAAATGACTAAAAATAAAAGTAATTTTTTGAAAAACATCTTGCTTTTTATGTAAAACAATAGTTTGTCTACATTCAAGGGAGCCGAAAATTTCGGCTCTTTTTTTCAAAAAAGTGTTGACAGATGAAAATGAACTGATATAATAGATTACGTTGTAAAAATGGTCCGTTGGTCAAGGGGTTAAGACACCGCCTTTTCACGGCGGTAACACGGGTTCGAATCCCGTACGGACTATCGCAAAAAGTTGTTACATTCGTGGCAACTTTTTTTGTTTAATAAAACCATTATTCTGACATTTTTAGCAAAATAATGACCGATTAGGGTTAGAAAAGATCCCAAATAGAAAATAAGCCCAAATAAATCCAAACCTCCTTTAAAATGAAGACAAGTTAGAAAGGAGGTCCAATGAACTTTAAAAAATCATATGAAAAAGTAAAATGGATTGTATGGAAATGTGAAAAGGAATTTTATATTCATCTTTGGGATCACGCAGATTGGGAGCAAGAAGGTAGACTGGTCTTATACGAGCTACAAATAAGTAATCCTGAAGTAGAAGAAAATGAAGAAATTTTATTAACCTACTTCAAAACAAAGTTTCGCAATCATATAAAAGATAAAGTTAGAAAACAAGAGAGTGATAAAAGGAAGTTAAATAAGGTACCTTATACAGAGATTGGAGAAATTAGTCATCGACTTCGATCAAAAGAACTCTTTTTGGATGAACTAGTCCTGTTAAGAGGAGCACTAAAGGAATTCCGAGAAAACCTAACCGATCAAGAAAAAGAGGACTATGATAAACTTCTGATGAATCAACGTTTTTCAGGAAGAGCAAAAATGCGGAGAAAACTCCAAGAATACTTGAAAGATTTCAAGGATCATCATTTATGAAAAAGGATGTAAAGAAGCATCCTTTTTTCATAAAAAATAAAAATTTTAAAAAATAGAAAAAAGATATTGACAAGGCGAAGTGGACGTGATATACTAATATAGTTGTCGCGCGAGAGCGACAAAGACCTTTGAAAACTGAACAAGACGAACCAATGTGCAGGGCACTATAACTAAGGTTATAGTACTGAACAATGAAAAAACAATAAATCTGTCAGTGACAGAATGAGTTTAAGACAAACAATTATTTTAATGAGAGTTTGATCCTGGCTCAGGATGAACGCTGGCGGCGTGCCTAATACATGCAAGTAGAACGCTGAAGCTTGGTGCTTGCACCGAGCGGATGAGTTGCGAACGG